>NZ_BMRJ01000001.1:1904316-1979566 GCF_014648575.1 Agromyces mediolanus
TGAAGGCTCGGACGACGGTGTCGTCGCGCTCGACGACCGGGTACTCGACCGGCGTGACCTCGGGCGGCGCCGTGGTGAGCTCGCGGCCCTCGGCGATCCAGAGGTCGCGGCCGCCGTCGAGCAGTCGCACGTCCTCGTGCCCGAAGAGGGTGAACACCCAGAGCGCGTAGGCGGCCCACCAGTTGTTCTTGTCGCCGTAGATGACGACGGTCGAGTCGCGGGCGATGCCCTTCGAGCCCAGCAGGGCGGCGAACTGCTCGCCGTCGAGGTAGTCGCGGACGACGGGGTCGTTGAGCTCCGTGTGCCAGTCGATCTTCACCGCACCGGGGATGTGGCCGGTCTCGTAGAGCAGTACGTCCTCGTCCGACTCGACCACCACGAGACCGGGTTCGCCCAGTCGTTCGGCGAGCCACTCGGTGGAGACGAGCCGCTCCGGGTGGGCGTACTCGGCGAACTTCTCGGCGGGATCGAACGCGACGGACATGCTGGCCTCCTGCGGGCGCCCGGTCGGGCGTGGGGTTCGGGGAGCGGACTAGGCTGGTGGCGAAATCCAACTCGAATCTACGCGGCGCGCCGGTCGAAGTCACAGGGGCCGTCATCGGATGCAACACGGGAGACCCCTGAACATGACCACGGCTGAGGCCAGCACGCTCGTCCGGCTCATCGAGCGGAACCCGACCATCACGGGCGCCGAGATCGCCGCCGCGCTGACCCCGCCGCCGCAGTTCGAGCACGCATCCTTCGACTCCTACCGTCCCGACCCCGACTTCCCCTCCCAGCAGGCGGCGCTCGCCCGGCTCAAGGAGTTCGCGGGCGCGTGGCGCGCCGCCCAGCGGCCCGGCGGGTTCTTCTCGCGCAAGCGGCCGGCCCGTATCGAGCTGCCCGGCGTCTACCTCGACGGCGGCTTCGGCGTCGGCAAGACCCACCTCCTCGCCGCGCTCTGGCACGTCGCGCACGGGCCGAAGTACTTCGGCACCTTCATCGAGTACACGGCGCTCGTCGGCGCGCTCGGCTACGCGCAGGCGGTCGAGCTGCTCCGCGGGGCGAAGCTCGTCTGCATCGACGAGTTCGAGCTCGACGACCCGGGCGACACGATGCTCATGACCCGCTTCCTCGGCGAGCTGATGGCCGGCGGCACGCGCGTCGCCGCGACGAGCAACACCCCGCCGAACGCGCTCGGCGAGGGCCGCTTCGCCGCGGCCGACTTCCTGCGGGAGATCCACGCCCTCTCCGCCAACTTCGAGACGCTGCGCATCGACGGACTCGACTACCGCCGCCGCGACACCGAGGGGCACGCGGTCGTCGCGGGCGACGACGAGGCGGTCCGGCGCACGGCGGAGGCGCTCGCGGCCAACGGCCACCGCACCTCGCTCGACGGCTTCGACGAGCTCATCGCGCACCTCGCCACCGTCCATCCCTCGAAGTATGTGCGGCTCATCGACGGCGTCGAGGCGATCGCCCTGACCGGCGCGCACGAGCTGAACGACCAGAACGCCGCGCTGCGGCTCGTCGCCTTCATCGACCGCGTGTACGACGCCGAGGTGCCGCTCATCGCGAGCGGCATCCCGCTCGACGAGGTCTTCGACGCGGAGATGATGGCTGGCGGCTACCGCAAGAAGTACCTCCGCTCGATGAGCCGCATGATCGCGCTGACCTCGGGCGAACTGCCGCCGCACGACTGAGCGCGGCGCCGACCGCGACGAAACCTGCTGTTTACGCGAGCGCTCGCTCCGTAACCGGACCGAAACACGACGAGGCGTCGTTCGAAACCAGCTCTCGTGACACTGGGCCCACTGGATCCCCGGTTGCACCCGAGAGAGGTTTCGAGATGGACCAAGGCAACACTGCGTTCCTGTTGATCGCGGCGGCACTCGTGCTGCTGATGACGCCAGGGCTCGCGTTCTTCTACGGCGGCCTCGTGAAGGCGAAGAGCGTCATCAGCATGATGATGATGAGCTTCGGCGCGATGGGGCTCATCGGCGTGCTCTGGGTGCTCTTCGGCTACGCCATCGCGTTCCCCGCCGCCGAGGGGCTGAGCGCCCCCTGGGCGATCGACTGGTCGGCTCTCGGCCTGCAGAGCCTGCTCGAGACGCCGGAGGGCGCCGCGTTCCCGCCGCTCGCGTTCGTGGCCTTCCAGGCGACCTTCGCGATCCTCACGGTCGCGCTCATCTCAGGGGCGATCGCCGACCGGGCCAAGTTCGGCGCGTGGATGGTGTTCGCCGGCATCTGGGCGGTCGTCGTCTACTTCCCGGTCGCGAGCTGGGTGTTCAACTTCGGTCTGGCCGACGACGGCAGCTTCGCCTACGGCGGCTGGATCACGTACGGCCTGCAGCAGGCCTTCGGCGTCGGGGCGATCGACTTCGCGGGCGGCACCGCCGTGCACATCAACGCGGGCGCCGCGGCCCTCGCCCTCGCGCTCGTCCTCGGCAAGCGCGTCGGGTTCTCGAAGGGCGCCCACGTGCCGCACAACCCGCCGTTCGTGCTCCTCGGCGCCGGGCTCCTCTGGTTCGGCTGGTTCGGCTTCAACGCGGGCTCCGAGCTCGCCGCGGACGGCACCGCCGCCCTCGCCTTCGTGAACACGATCGCGGCCCCGGCCGCCGCGCTCCTCGCCTGGCTCCTCGTCGAGAAGATCAAGGACGGCAAGCCCACCTCGGTCGGCGCCGCCTCGGGTGCGGTCGCAGGCCTCGTGGCGATCACCCCGGCGTGCGCCTCCCTCACCCCGGTGTGGGCGATCGTGCTCGGCCTCGTCGCCGGCGCGGTGTGCGCCGTCGCGATCGACCTGAAGTTCAAGTTCGGTTTCGACGACTCGCTCGACGTCGTCGGCATCCACCTCGTCGGCGGCCTCATCGGCACGCTGTACCTCGGCATCTTCGCGAACGGCACCGGCCTCATCTACAGCGGCGAGCTCACCCAGCTCGCGGTGCAGGCGATCGCGGCGTTCGCGGTGCTGGCGTACTCGTTCGGACTGACCTTCGTCATCGGCTTCGCGATCCAGAAGATCATGGGCTTCCGGGTGCGCAACGAGGACGAGATCGCGGGCATCGACACCGCCGTCCACGGCGAGGACGCGTACAAGCTCGAGCTCGTCTAGCGCGGATCGGCCGCCCGAGGGCGGTGGGGTAGTGTGCCGGTGTGTCAGACACCAGCCGCTTCCTCACCGCCCTCGTCCGCGCCGTCGGACGGGTGTTCCGAACGAGCGGTCAGGCGCGCACCGGCGGGCCGGGCGCCCCGTCGCGGGCGGCCCGCGCGAGCGGTGCATCCGGCCGGGGCGGCACCGAGACCGACACGCTGTCGCCGGGCCAGTCGGGCGCGTTCGCGACGGAGGAGATCGATCCGCGCGGTCTCGGTCGCGTCGCGCTGAGCTACGCCCCGACGCCGGACGGCGAGCCGGATCCCGGGGAGATCGTCTGGACGTGGGTGCCGTTCGAAGAGCACGACGGCCGGGGCAAGGACCGGCCGGTCGTGATCGTCGCCGCAGGCGAGGGGGACCGCTTCCTGGCCGTGCAGCTCACGAGCAAGGGCCGACCGGGGGATCGCGACTACCTGGGGCTCGGCACCGGGCCGTGGGACGCCGAGGGCCGGCCGAGCTGGGTGCGGCTCGATCGGGTCTTCCTCGTGCACGGCGACGGGATGCGCCGGGAGGCCGCCTCGCTCGACGAGAAGCGGTACCGGCTCGTGGCCGAGGCGCTGCGCAGGCGCTACGGCTGGCGCTGACGGCGGTGCCACACCGCGCGGCCTGCACCCGAGAACGACGAAGCCCCCGGCGTGTGCCGGGGGCTTCTCTGGTGGGCGATGCCGGGCTCGAACCGACGACCTCTTCCGTGTGAAGGAAGCGCGCTACCAGCTGCGCCAATCGCCCAACGGGATTCGGGCACGAACGCGTCGTGCCGCGGGTTCGATAGTAGCCGACGCCGAAGGGTGAATGCACATCGGGCGGACGGGCCTCGGATCCCGGGCGTGTCGGGCCCGGCGTCGCCGCTCCGGACAGGGCTCGAAACACGCTCGACACGCCCGGGTTGCACGGCCGGATTCCAGTGCTGACCTGGCTGAACACTGGGGGAGCCATCCTCGGTTTGTGAATCGTTCACCCTTTCGGTTACAGTTTCTGTGTTGCCGGAAACGGCGACAACGCGGATGTGGCGCAGTTGGTAGCGCATCACCTTGCCAAGGTGAGGGTCGCGAGTTCGAGTCTCGTCATCCGCTCTGATCAGAATCGGGCGAAAGCCCGTTTCTGGTTTCTGGTGGTGAACCCAGACACGGTGGATTGGCCGAGAGGCGAGGCAGCGGCCTGCAAAGCCGTATACACGGGTTCGAATCCCGTATCCACCTCCAAGCCGAAACCTTTCGACTTGACACGGGCGATTGGCGCAGCGGTAGCGCGCTTCCCTGACACGGAAGAGGTCACTGGTTCGATCCCAGTATCGCCCACCACAGCAACGCCCCGGCAGACGCCGGGGCGTTCGTCGTTTCCGCCGCCACCATGGTCGCCGGCGAGGCGCCGCGAGCGCTCCTGCGCGGCGCGACGACGCTCGCCACGCGACTACAGTTGAGGGGCGGCGCGATGAGCGAGCTCTTCTCGCCGCGACATCCGGATATCGACGATCCCGGACCGCGGCGGGCGGGACGCCCGAGCGGCGGCCGGATCCAGCTGCATGGGAGTGGACCAGGTGACCGACGGCTTCGAGCTCTTCACCGACCGTTCTGTTGTCGCGATGCGCGTCAACGGCGAGCTCAAGGACCTGGCCACGACGGTCACGGAGACCGATGTCGTCGAGCCGGTCACGATCGACTCGCCCGACGGGCTGAACATCCTCCGGCACTCGACCGCCCACGTGCTCGCCCAGGCGGTGCAGAACGTGAACCCCGAGGCGAAGCTCGGCATCGGCCCGCCCGTCACCGACGGCTTCTACTACGACTTCGACGTCGCCGAGGCGTTCAGCACCGACGACCTGAAGGCGCTCGACAAGGAGATGTCGCGCATCGTCCGCGCCGGCCAGCGCTTCGTGCGCCGGGTCGTGAGCGACGACGAGGCCCGCGCCGAGCTCGCGCACGAGCCGTACAAGCTCGAGCTCATCGGGTTGAAGGGCAGCGCCTCGAGCGGCGACGACAACGAGAACGTCGAGGTCGGCGGCGGCGAGCTGACGATCTACGACAACGTCGACCCGAAGACCGGCGAGGTCGCCTGGAAGGACCTGTGCCGCGGGCCGCACCTGCCGAACACCCGCATGATCGGCAACGGCTGGGCGCTCATGCGCGTCGCCGGCGCGTACTGGCGGGGGAGCGAGAAGAACCCGCAGCTGCAGCGCATCTACGGCACCGCGTGGCCGACGAAGGACGAGCTGCGCGCCTACCAGCACCGCCTCGAGGAGGCCGCGAAGCGCGACCACCGCAAGCTCGGCAAGGAGCTCGACCTGTTCAGCTTCCCCGACGAGATCGGCTCGGGGCTCTCGGTGTGGCACCCGAAGGGCGGCATCATCCGCGGTGAGATGGAGCAGCACGCCCGTCGCCGGCACATCGAGGGCGGCTACACCTACGTGTACACGCCGCACATCTCGAAGGAGGATCTCTTCCTCCAGTCGAACCACCTCGTGACGTACCGCGAGGGCATGTTCCCGCCCATCGTCATGGACGAGGAGCGCGACGCCGAGGGCAACATCACCAAGCAGGGCCAGGACTACTACCTGAAGCCCATGAACTGCCCGATGCACATCCTCATCTACAAGGAGCGCGCCCGCAGCTACCGCGACTTGCCGATGCGGCTGGCCGAGAACGGCACCGTGTACCGCAACGAGCTCTCGGGGGCCCTGCACGGGCTCACCCGGGTGCGCGGCTTCACCCAGGACGACTCGCACCTCTTCGTGACGCCCGAGCAGCTCGAGGCCGAGGCGACCCGCGTGCTGGAGTTCGTCATCTCGATGCTGCGCGACTTCGGCCTCGAGGACTTCGAGCTCGAGCTCTCGATGCGCGACGACGAGAAGTCCAAGTGGATCGGTTCGGACGAGTTCTGGGAGTACTCCACGAACGCGCTGCGCAACGTCGCGGTCGCGAGCGGGCTGAAGCTCACCGAGGTCCCCGGCGAGGCGGCGTTCTACGGGCCCAAGATCGACCTGAAGACCCGCGACGCCATCGGCCGCACCTGGCAGCTCTCGACGGTGCAGGTCGACCCGAATCTGCCGGAGCGCTTCGAGCTCGAGTACACCGGTTCGGACGGCGAGAAGCACCGCCCGATCATGATCCACCGGGCGCTGTTCGGCTCGATCGAGCGCTTCTTCGCCATCCTGCTCGAGCACTACGCGGGCGTGTTCCCGGTCTGGCTCGCCCCCGTGCAGGTGGTCGGCATCCCGGTCGCCGACGAGTTCGCGCCCTACCTCGGCGAGATCGTCGAGCGACTGCGGGCGGCGGGCGTGCGGGCCGAGCTCGACACGAGCGACGACCGCATGCAGAAGAAAATCCGCACGCACACCACGCAGAAGATCCCCTTCCAGCTCATCGCGGGCGAGAACGACCGCTCCGCGGGCACGGTGAGCTTCCGGTTCCGCGACGGCACCCAGGAGAACGGCGTCGCGGTGGACGAAGCGATCGAGCACGTCCTCGCGTCGATCCGCGACCACCGCCAGGTCACGAGCAGGGACGACCTGTTCGGATGACCGGGGCGCCCGACGAGGAGCTGCGCGTGCAGTCGTCCGAGGAGTTCGCGGCGGCGCCCGACGCGTTCCAGCGGCTCTGGACGCCCCACCGGATGGTCTACATCCAGCAGGGTGAACCGGAGACGCACGAGTGCCCGTTCTGCCGCGCGCCCGAGCGCAGCGACGAGGACGCCCTCATCGTCGCGCGCGGGCGAACGGCCTACGCCCTGCTGAACCTCTACCCGTACAACAGCGGCCATCTGCTCGTCTGCCCGTACCGGCACATCGCCACCTACGATCAGGCGACCCCGGAAGAGGTCGCCGAGATCGGCGAGCTCACGCAGACGGCGATGCGGGTCATCCGCGCCGTCTCGCGCTGCGACGGGTTCAACCTGGGCATGAACCAGGGGCGGATCGCCGGGGCCGGGATCTCGGAGCACCTGCACCAGCACGTCGTGCCGCGCTGGGCCTCGGACTCGAACTTCTTCCCGATCATCGCGGGCACGAAGGCGCTGCCGCAGCTCCTCGGCGAGGTGCGCCGGACGATCGCGGAGGCCTGGCCCGCCACAGCGTGAGCCGGCGCCTTCGTGACCGCCGGCGTCGAGCTCAGATCCAGCCCTGCTGCCAGGCCTTCTCGGCGGCCTCGTGCCGCGACGCCGCGTCCAGCTTGGTCATGGCGGAGGAGAGGTAGTTCCGCACGGTCCCCTGGGCGAGGTGCAGGCGCTCGGCGATCTGCTGCACGCTGAGGGTCGAGCGGCTGTGGCGCAGCGCGTCCAGCTCGCGGTCGGTGAGCGGGCAGCGTTCGGCGGTGAGGGCGGCCGCCGCGATCTCGGGATCGATGTACCGGCGCCCGGCGGCGACGTCGCGGATGACGTCGGCGAGGCTCTCCGCCGGCGTCGACTTCGGCACGAAGCCGGACACCCGTGCAGCGAGCGCGCGGCGGAGCACGCCGGGCCGGGCGTGCCGGGTGACGATGACGACGCGGGTCGGCACGGTCGCGAGGATGCGCGCGGCGGCCTCGACGCCGTCGGCCTCGGGCATCTCGAGGTCGAGCAGGCACACGTCGGGTCGTGTCGCGACGGCCTGCGTCACCGCGGAGGTGCCGGTGTCGGCGCTCGCGACGATCTCGATGTCCGGTTCGAGGTCGAGCAGTGCGACGAGTGCACCGCGGATCAGGTGCTCGTCGTCGGCGACGAGGAGGCGGATCGGCGGCGCGGCGGGATCGCGGCGGCTCACGCGGGCACCCCGGCGGACATCGGGACGCTCGCCACGACCTGGAACGTGCCGGCTGCGGCATCCGCCTCGGTGCTGAACGTCCCGCCGATCGTGGTCAGGCGCTCGCGGAGGCCGTCCAGCCCGCTGCCGGGGCCCTGATCGGGCCGTTGCGCCGGAAGCGCGGGTGCGGCGACGCCGTCGTTCGTGATCCGCAGTTCGCAGCGCTCAGCGCTCGTCGCGAGCTCGATCGTGACCGTGCGCGCCTCGCTGTGCCGCAGGATGTTCGTCGTCGCCTCGCGGACCACCGAGCCGAGCGCGCGCTGCACCTCGTGGCCGCTCGGCACCGGGCCGAGCCGGAGCGTGCAGACGGCGCCGGAGGCGGCGAGCACCTCGCGCGCGTTCTCGAGCTCCTCGTCGAAGGCGACCTGGCGGTAGCCCGCCACGAGCGAGCGGGTCTCCTCGAGCGCCTCCTTCGCGATCAGGCGCACCTCGTGGACGAGTGCGCGAGCGCGCTCGGGGTCCCGCTCGAGGAGCCGTTCGGCGAGCTCGGACTTCAGCGAGATCACCTGCAGGTGGTGGCCCTGGATGTCGTGGAGGTCGGAGGCGAAGCGGAGGCGTTCCTGGGTGACGGCGAGCTCGCCGGCGGTGCGGCGGTTCCGATCCAGCCGGACGACGACCTCCCACCACCAGATGCTCGCGAGAGCCATGACCGGGAGCATGACCGCGAAGAAACCGATCATCCAGGCGGTCGACTGCTCCCTCGCCGTTTCGGCACCGCCGTGCAGTGCGACCGAGGCGAGCGCATGCGCTGCGGTGAATGCCGCGCCACCCGCGAGCAGGAGGCCGCGACGCGGCTTCGGCAGCAGCGGCGCGACGAGCGTCAGCGCGGCCCAGAGCGGCATCGCGCTGGTGAGCGCCAGGCCGGGCGCGAGGAGCCCGAGCGCCCAGACGAGCACCGCGGGGAGGAGCAGGGTGACGGTCCAGGCCGGGTGCGGAAGTCCGCCGCCGCGGCCGACGCGCAGGAACCAGCAGTAGCGGAGCTGCGCCGCGGTGGCGAGGAGCTGCAGCAGCAGGACCGCGAGGACGAGCGGGGTCCGTTCCGCGAGGTAGGCCTCGAAGAGCGTGAGTCCGACGATGAGATCGAAGAAGCCGTAGAAGAACACGATCGACACGAGCGTGTAGAGCCAGGTCGCGCGGACGCTGCGTGCGGGTTCGGGGGGCATGGCCCCGAGCCTATGGCAGTGACATTTGTCATGTCCGGACGAGCGGATTCCCACGGGGTCCGCTGACATCGCGGCACTGCCGCGGTACGAACGCGAACGGGAGGCTGGAGGCATCCCGCTGCGGCTCGCAGCGGTGACCAGCACTCTCGAAAGGCCCGACATGATCGACGCGCTCCAGGACTTCGCCGGCTCCCTCCCCGCCTACCTCCAGTGGCTCGGGGTGATGCTCGTCGCGGCGATCCCGTTCGTGGAGTCCTACTTCGGCTCGGTCGTGGGCGTGCTGATCGGGCTGCCGCCGGCGGTCGCGATCGGCGTGGCCGTCATCGGCAACGTGGTGTCCATGCTGGTCTTCGTGCTGACCGCGCACGGGGTGCGCTCGAAGGTCGTCGCGGGGAAGCAGCAGGCTCCCGAGGAGTCGCCGCGTCGCGAGAAGCTGCGGCGGGCCTTCGACAAGTACGGGGTGGCGGGCGTCAGCATCGTCGGGCAGACGATCCTGCCGAGCCAGATCACCTCCGCGGCGATGGTCTCCTTCGGGGCCAGCCGCAACGCCGTCATCTTCTGGCAGATCGTCTCGATCGTGCTCTGGGGCGTCGTCTTCGGCGTGCTCGCGACGCTCGGAGTCTCCCTCGTGCGCTGAGGCCTCGCCCGGAGACGAGGGATGCCCCGGCGGGATCGACCCGCCGGGGCATCCGTCGTCCGTGGCGGCTCAGCGCACCTGGCGCACCGAGAACTGCATGGCGGGGTTCGCGTAGTCCTCCTGCGACTCGACGAGCTGGAGCTCCCGCTCGCCCGAGCGGTGGGTGCGCTCGAGGAGCCCGAAGACACTCGAGGTGGTGCGTGCGAGCGCGTCGGCGGCGTCGCCCGTGGCGCGGTAGTGGGCGGTGAAGAGGGCGGCCGTGACGTCGCCGGAGCCGTTCGCCTTGAGCGGCAGCAGCGGGGTCTGCACGATCCAGGCGCCGCGGTCGTCGACGGCGAGCATCTCGATCGTGCCCGGCTCGCGGTCGGGGCGCTCGACGCTCGTCACGAGGACGGTGCTCGGGCCGGTCGCGCGGATGCGGTCCACGGCGTCGAGGGTCGACTCGAGGGTGTCGGGCTCGGTGCCGGTGAGGAAGCCGAGCTCGAACTGGTTCGGCGTGATGAGGTCGGCCGCCGGCACGACGCGGTCGCGCAGCAGCACCGGGATGGCGGGGGCGACGAAGCAGCCCGACTTCGCGTTGCCCATCACCGGGTCGCAGGAGTAGATGGCGGAGGGGTTCGCCGCCTTGACCTTCGCGACGGCCTCGAGGATGACGTCGGCGATGCCCTCGCCGCCCTGATATCCGGAGAGCACCACGTCGATCTGGGGGAGCACTCCGCGGTCCTCGATACCGGTGATGACCTCTCGGACGTCGTCGGGGGCGATGAGCGGACCGCGCCACGCGCCGTAGCCGGTGTGGTTCGAGAAGTTGACCGTGTAGACGGGGAGCACCTCGACGCCGATGCGCTGCAGGGGGAAGACGGCGGCGGAGTTGCCCACGTGACCGTAGGCCACCGCCGACTGGATCGAGAGGATCTTCATCGGACGATCATCCCACCTCGGCGAGCCTGGCCGGTTCCACGGCACCGCTCGCCTCGCGTGCGGCCCGGACGGAGGCGGCGAGATCCGCGGCGAGGCGGCGCAGCTCCTCGTCGTCGAGCTCGTGCACCGTGAGGCGCAGGCGCTCGGGCGGGGCGCCGCCGGCGAGGGCGAACTCGTCGCCGGGCCGGGCGAGCCAGCCCCGGCGCATCAGCTGCTCGACGACCGCCCGCGCCGGTGCGCCGAGCGCGACCCAGACGTTCAGGCCGTCGCCGGGCTCGGTCGGCAGGCCCTCCGCCGTGAGCAGGCCGGCGAACGTGCGGTTCCGCGCGGCGTAGTGCTCGCCTGCCGCGCGGATGCCCGCGGCCACCTCCGGGTCGGTGGCGAGCGCGTGCACGAGCCGCTGCAGCAGGTGGCTCACCCAGGTGGTGCCGGGCGTGAGCCGCATGGCGAGCCGCTCGGCCGTCTCCGGGTCGGAGGCCGTGACGGCGAGGCACATGTCGGGGCCGAGGAACTTCGACACCGAGCGGACGAGCGCCCAGCGCCGGTGCTGCGGCCCGATGAGGGAGTGGAACGGCTGCTGCGAGAGGAGCGAGTAGTGGTCGTCCTCGATCACGAGCACGTAGGGGTGCTCGGCGAGCACCGCCCGGAGCGCGGCGGCGCGCTCGGCGCTGAGGCTCGCGCCCGTCGGGTTCTGGGCCCGCGGGGTGCAGATGACCGCGCGGACCCCCTGCTCGAGCGCGGCGCGGAGGCCGGCGACGGTCATGCCCTGCTCGTCGACCGGCACGGCGACCGGGCGGTACCCGGCGATCCGGACGGTGTGGATGCTGGTCAGGAAGCACGGGTCCTCGAGCGCGACGGCGTCGTCGCGGGTGAGCGCCTGGGCAAGCAGCCGTTCGACGGCGTCGCCCGCGCCGGAGGTCACGGTGAGCCGCAGGGGGAGTCCGGCCGGCAGGTCGCGGCGCATCCACTCGGCGGCCCACTGCTCGAGGCCCGGGTCGATGACGGGTTCGCCGTAGAGCACGGGGCGGCGGGCGATGCCGAGCAGCGCGCGGGAGGGATCGGGGATGCGGGAGGCATCCGGATTGCCCGTGCCGATGTCCCGGAGTGCGGTGTCGGCGGCGAAGCCCTCCTGTGCGACCGGGGCGGCGCCGGCCACCCGGGTGCCGGCGCGGCCCCTGGTGACCACGAGCCCGGAGGCGCCGAGCTGGCGGTAGGCGGCGACGGCGGTGTTGCGGTTCACGCCGAGCTGCTCGGCGAGGGTGCGGACCGGGGGCAGCGCGTCGCCGGGGCGGAGCCGCCCGCGCTCGATGAGCGCCCGGAGGCTGTCGGCGATCTCGGCGGCCGAACGCCCTTCGATCTCGGCGATCACGTCATGGTCCTTCCTCGTGTCCACGACCATGCTACATTTTGGCCTAGGACAATGATTCCGTTGGTCTGTTTCGAAGCGCGGGATGGGCTCGCGCTCGATCGAGAGGATTCCCTGTGACGGTACCCGAGACGGGCTCGAGCCGCGTGAAGCGCGGCCTCGCCGAGATGCTGAAGGGCGGCGTCATCATGGACGTCGTCACCCCGGAGCAGGCGCGCATCGCCGAGGACGCCGGCGCCGTCGCCGTGATGGCGCTCGAGCGCGTGCCCGCGGACATCCGTGCCCAGGGCGGCGTCGCCCGCATGAGCGACCCCGACCTCATCGAGGCGATCATCGCCGAGGTGTCGATCCCGGTCATGGCGAAGGCGCGCATCGGCCACTTCGTCGAGGCCCAGGTGCTGCAGGCCCTCGACGTCGACTACATCGACGAGTCCGAGGTGCTCTCGCCCGCCGACTACGTGAACCACATCGACAAGTGGCAGTTCACCGTGCCGTTCGTCTGCGGCGCCACGAACCTCGGCGAGGCCCTCCGCCGGATCAACGAGGGTGCGGCGATGATCCGCTCCAAGGGCGAGGCCGGCACCGGCGACGTGTCCGAGGCGACCAAGCACATCCGCAAGATCACGAGCGAGGTCAACGCACTGAAGTCGATGACCCGCGACGAGCTCTACGTCGCGGCGAAGGAGCTGCAGGCGCCGTACGAGCTCGTGCTCGAGGTCGCCGAGACCGGCAAGCTGCCCGTGGTGCTCTTCACCGCGGGCGGCGTGGCCACGCCGGCCGACGCGGCCATGATGATGCAGCTCGGCGCGGACGGCGTGTTCGTCGGCTCGGGCATCTTCAAGTCCGGCAACCCGGAGCAGCGCGCCGCCGCCATCGTGAAGGCCACGACCTTCTACGACGACGCCTCGGTGATCGCCGACGTGTCGCGCGGGCTCGGCGAGGCGATGGTCGGCATCAGCGTCGGCGACCTGCCCGCCCCGCACCGGCTCGCCGAGCGCGGCTGGTGACGACCACCCTCCGCGAGGAGTCGCTCGACGCGGGGGCCGGCGCGACCGGCCCCCGCGTCGGCGTCCTCGCCCTCCAGGGCGACTTCCGCGAGCACGCCCGTGTGCTCGCCGGCCTCGGCGCCCGGGTGGCGCTCGTCCGTCGAGCGGCCGAGCTCGCCGAGGTCGACGGCCTCGTCATCCCCGGCGGCGAGTCGAGCGTCATCGACAAGCTCGCGCGCACCTTCGGGCTCGCCGAGCCGCTCATCGCCGCGATCCGCGACGGGATGCCGGTCTACGGCACCTGCGCCGGGCTCATCATGCTCGCCGACACCGTGCTCGACGCGAGTCCCGGCCAGCGCTCCTTCGGCGGGCTCGACATCGTGGTGCGACGCAACGCCTTCGGCTCGCAGAATCAGTCCTTCGAGACGGAGCTCGCGGTGCCGGAGCTCGGCGAGCCGCCGGTGCGTGCGGCCTTCATCCGCGGCCCCGTCGTCGAATCGCTCGGACCTCGGGCGACGCCGCTCGCCGCGCTGGCCGACGGCCGCGTCGTCGCGGTGCGCCAGGGCGCGCTGCTCGGCACGAGCTTCCACCCGGAGATCACGGGGGAGCACCGCTTCCACGAGTACTTCCTCGGGATGGTCGGCGCGCGGTAGCGTCGCGGTCATGGGGACCTGGATCGCGCTGCTGCGCGGGGTGAACGTCGGCGGCATCACGATCCGTTCGGCCGAGCTCCGCGAGCTGTTCGGCTCGCTCGGCTTCGAGGGGGTGCGCACGGTGCTCGCGAGCGGCAACGTCGCCTTCGAGGCCGAGGCGCAGGGGGCGGCGGCCGAGCGGCGGCTGAAGACGACGATCGAGGCGGCGCTGTCCGAGCGCTTCGGCTACGAGGCGTGGATCGTGCTCTGCTCCCGGGAGCGGCTCGAGCAGATCGTCGAGGCGTTCCCCTTCGACGCCGAGCGCGAGGGGTGGCATCCGTACGTCCTCTTCGCCTCCGACCCGGCGCCGCTCGTCGAACTCCTCGAGGCCGCGCCCTCGCTCGATCCCGCCGACGAGACCATCGCGCCGGGGGAGCAGGTCGTCTACTGGCACTGCCGTCGTGCGGTCGGCATCGACAGCGCGTTCTCGAAGCTCGTCGCCAAGGCTCGCTTCAAGCCCACGACGACGAACCGGAACCTCCGCACGCTGCAGAAGCTGCTGAAGTAGGCGCGCGCTTCCCGGGCCCCGCGGCGACGCTGCCGTAGAATGGGAGACCGGCGGGCGCCCCCGCCGGGCAATCGATCCAGGAGCAGCATGTCCGGGCATTCCAAGTGGGCCACGACGAAGCACAAGAAGGCCGTCATCGACGCGCGTCGCGCGAAGTCCTTCGCCAAGCTCATCAAGAACATCGAGGTCGCCGCGAAGCTGGGCGGCGCCGACCTGAACGGCAACCCGACCCTGTACGACGCCGTGCAGAAGGCCAAGAAGACCTCGGTGCCGAACGACAACATCGACCGGGCGATCAAGCGCGGCGCCGGTATCGGCGGCGAGGCCGTCGAGTACCAGAGCATCACGTACGAGGCCTACGGGCCCTCCGGCGTCGCCCTCATGGTCGAGGTGCTGACCGACAACAAGAACCGTGCCGCCGCCGAGGTGCGCACGGGACTCAGCCGCAACGGCGGCACGCTCGCCGACCCGGGATCGGTCGCCTACAACTTCACCCGCAAGGGCGTCATCGTCGTCACCGGCGAGGGCACGACCGAGGACGACGTCATGATGGCGGCCCTCGACGCGGGCGCCGAGGAGATCGAGCCGCACGCCGACGGCTTCGAGGTCATCACCGACCCGTCCGACATGGTCGAGGTGCGCAAGGCGCTGCAGGAGGCGGGGCTCGACTACGAGTCGGCCGACATCGAGTTCGTGCCGAACCTCAAGGTCGAGATCGACGCAGACACCGCGCGCAAGGTCTTCCGGCTGATCGACGCGCTCGAGGACAGCGACGACGTGCAGAACGTCTACAGCAACTTCGACCTCACCCCCGAGGTGCAGGCCGAACTCGAGGCGGAGTAGGCCGATCGCCATGCGGGTGCTCGGCATCGACCCCGGGCTCACCCGCTGCGGCGTCGGCGTCGTCGACGTCGAGCCGAACCGGCGCGCACGGCTCGTCGACGTGATCGTCCTGCGCTCGCCCACCGATGCGCCGATCGAGCGCCGGCTCGCACGCATCGCGGACGGCCTCGAGGCGATCTTCGAGGAGCACCGGCCGCAGGCGGTCGCCCTCGAGCGGGTCTTCGCCCGCTCCGACGTCTCGACGATCATGGGGACCGCGCAGATCTCCGGCGTCTCGATGCTCATCGCCGCCAGGCGGGAGCTCCCGGTCGCGCTGCACACGCCGTCCGAGGTGAAGGCCGCGATCACCGGGTACGGGCGTGCCGACAAGAAGCAGGTCGGCGCGATGGTGGCGCGCATCCTCGGGCTCGAGGAGGTGCCGAAGCCGGCGGATGCCGCGGACGCGCTCGCGCTCGCGATCTGCCATGCCTGGCGCACCGGCGGAGTCGCCGGCGCGGCGATCCGGGACGCCTCGGCCGGGCGGGGCGAGCAGGATGCCTCGGGCCTCACGCCGGCGCAGCGCGCATGGCTCGCCGCGGAGCGCTCCGCCGCCGTGTCGGGGGCGGCCCGTAGGGTGAAGGAGTGATCTCCTCCCTCCGCGGGCGCGTGCTCGTCGCCGCCGGCAGCACCCTCGTCATCGACGTCGGCGGCGTCGGCTTCCAGGTCAACACCACCCCGGCTCTCGTGCTCGCCAGCCGGGTCGGCGAGGAGCTCTCCGTGCACACGGTGCTCATCGTCCGCGAAGACTCGCTGACCGTGTTCGGCTTCGGCACCCGCGACGAGCTCGAGGTGTTCGAGCTGCTCGTCGGCGTGAACGGCGTCGGGCCGAAGTCCGCGCTCGGCGTGCTCTCGGTGCTCTCGCCCGACGAGGTCGCCGCCGCGGTGCACCGCGAAGACGATGCGGCCTTCCGCAAGGTCAGCGGCATCGGCCCGAAGACGGCGAAGCTCATCGTCGTCTCCCTCGCCGGCAAGCTGGCGGCGCCCGCCGCGCGCGCGGCGAGCGCACCCGTGGCGAGCGGCAGCATCAGTGACAGCGTGCTCGCCGCCCTCACCGGCCTCGGCTGGTCCGAGAAGGTCGCGGCCGAGGCGCTCGACGAGACGATCCTCGCCGTGAGCGAAGCCGACGCGGCCTCCGTGCCGACGCTGCTGCGGCTGACGCTCGCGCGGCTCGGACCGGCGCAACAGGGCGGCAGGGCGCGATGAACCACGACGATCTCGACCTCACCGACCCCGAGCTCGCCTCCGAGGCCGAACTCGCCTTCGAGGGCGCGCTGCGACCGAAGAGCCTGCAGGAGTTCGTCGGGCAGAGCAAGGTGCGCGGGCAGCTGCAGCTGCTCCTCACGGCCGCCCAGCTGCAGCAGCGCACGCCCGACCACATCCTGCTCGCGGGGCCGCCCGGGCTCGGCAAGACGACGCTCGCGATGATCGTGGCGCACGAGGGCGGGCGGCCGCTCCGCATGTCGAGCGGACCGGCCATCCAGCACGCGGGCGATCTCGCGGCCATCCTCAGCTCCCTGGTGCCGGGCGAGGTGCTCTTCATCGACGAGATCCACCGCATGGCGCGCTCGGCCGAGGAGATGCTGTACCTCGCGATGGAGGACTTCCGCATCGACATCATGGTCGGCAAGGGCGCCGGGGCGACCTCGGTGCCGCTCGACCTCGCGCCGTTCACGCTCGTCGGGGCGACGACGCGGGCCGGCCTCCTGCCGAACCCGCTGCGCGATCGCTTCGGGTTCACGGCGCACCTCGAGTTCTACGACCGGGATGAGCTCGAGCAGGTGCTCGAGCGGGCCGCGCGCATGCTCGGGCTCGACATCGACCGCGAGGCACTCGCCGAGATCGCTGGCCGCTGCCGCGGCACGCCGCGCATCGCCAACCGCCTGCTCCGGCGTGTCCGCGACTACGCCCTCGTGCACTCCGGAGGTGCGGGTGCCCGCGCCGACCTCGGCGCGGTGCGCGCCGCCCTCGAGCTCTACGACGTCGACGCGCTCGGCCTCGATCGGCTCGACCGCGCGGTGATGACGATCCTGCTCGAGCGCTTCGGCGGGGGACCGGTCGGCCTCAACACTCTGGCGGTCTCGGTCGGCGAGGAGTCCGAGACGATCGAGGCCGTCGTCGAGCCGTTCCTCGTGCGCATCGGGCTCATCACCCGGACCCCGCGGGGGCGGGTCGCGGCCCCCGCCGCGTGGCGGCACTTCGGGCTCGCGGAGCACGCGCCGGGCGTCGAGCAGGCACTCCCCATCGATGACCTATAATCCAAGGAGGCTTCGGCCCCCTTGTCTCTGACTTCGCGCGCCGTCGCGCGCACCGGAAGGTTTCCCAGCTCATGCCCTTCGATCCGCTGACTCTCATCATGCTCGCCGTTCTCGCGGTGCTGATCTTCTTCATGTTCCGCAACTCGCGGAAGCGCCAGGCCGAGGCGCGCGAGCTGCAGTCGAAGGTGCAGCCGGGTGCGAAGGTGATGACGAACTTCGGCGTCTTCGGCACCGTCGTCTCGATCGACGACGAGGAGAACCGCGCCGAGCTCGAGGTGAGCCCGGGCACCGTGCTGACCCTGCACCGTCAAACCATCGCCCGCGTGATCGAGCCCGCCGAGGGCGCCGACGCCCCGGCGATCGAGTCGATCGACGGCGAGCCGGAGTTCGGCGAGCGCATCGACGATGCGGCCGACGAGACGCCGAAGGCGGCCGACGAGGCGCCCAAGGGCGACGAGTCGCCGAAGAAGTCCGAGGACTAAACCCGTTCCCACTGGCTCGGCCCGCGCACTCGTGCGCGGGCCGACGCAGAGAAAGCAGAGCACGTGGCTGCAGCACCGAAGCGGTCATCACGGCCGACCCCCGTTCGCAAGGCCTGGCGGTCGCTGAGCTGGCTCGGCGTGATCATCGTCGGTCTGTTCGCGATCAACGCCGCCGGCGTGATCTGGGGCGGCGGGTCGTGGACGCCGAAGCTCGCGCTCGACCTCGAGGGCGGCACGCAGATCATCCTCGAGCCGAAGCTCGAGTCGGGGCAGACCGCCTCGCAGGAGCAGCTCGACCAGGCGGTGTCGATCATCCGCCAGCGCGTCGACGCCTCGGGCGTCGCCGAGCCCGAGATCAACACCGAGGGCTCGAACGTCGTCGTTCGCATCCCCGGTGAGCTCGACGAGCAGACGCGCAACCGCATCGAGCAGTCGGCGAAGCTCGAACTCCGCCCCGTGCTGCTCGCGAGCGCCGCGACCGACCAGTCGATCAGCCCGAGCGAATCGCCGGCGCCGAGCGACGACGCCGCGCTCGAGGCCACGCCGACCGTGGAGCCCACCGACCCGAGCGACCCCTCGTGGATCACGCCCGCGCTGCAGAACGAGTTCGACACCTTCCAGTGCTCGAGCCTCGACGACCCCGACGCCAACGTCGCGCCGGCCGACGAGCCCCTCGTCACCTGCGACGCGAGCCGCACGGCCAAGTACATCCTCGGTCCCGTCGAGGTGAGCGGCGCGAACATCGTCGACGCCACCAACGGCGTCGTCACGACGCAGAACGGCGCGTCCACCGGTCAGTGGGCGGTGAACCTCGTCTTCGACGACGAGGGCACCAAGGCCTTCGCCGACGTCTCGACGCGCCTCTACGGCCTCAAGGGCCAGACCCCGCGCGACCAGTTCGCCTTCGTGCTCGACGGCGCCGTCATCTCGGCGCCCTCGATGAACGGCGTCATCACCGACGGCCGCCCGCAGATCACCGGCTCCTTCACGCAGGAGACCTCGAAGGCGCTCGCCGACCAGCTGAAGTTCGGCGCGCTGCCGATCAGCTTCACGGTGCAGTCGTCCGAGACGATCTCGCCGACGCTCGGCACGCAGCAGCTGCAGAACGGCCTGATCGCGGGCCTCATCGGTCTCATCCTGGTCGTGCTCTACAGCATCTTCCAGTACCGCGCCCTCGCCTCGGTGACGGTGGCCTCGCTCATCATCGCGGGCATCATCACCTACCTGATGCTGACGATCCTGTCCTGGCGCGAGGGATACCGGCTCTCGCTCGCGGGCATCGCGGGCGTGATCGTGGCGATCGGCTTCACGGCCGACTCCTTCATCATCTACTTCGAACGCGTGAGAGACGAGCTGCGCGACGGCAGACCACTGGTCGGCGCCGTCGAGGCGGGCTGGAAGCGCGCCTTCCGCACCGTGCTCGCCTCGAAGGGCGTGAACCTGCTCGCGGCGATCGTGCTCTTCATCCTCGCGGTCGGCAGCGTGAAGGGATTCGCCTACACGCTCGGGCTCACGACCATCATCGACGTCGTGATCGTCATCCTCTTCACGCACCCGATGCTGCAGCTGCTCGCGCAGACCCGCTTCTTCTCGGGCGGCAATCCGTGGTCGGGCCTCGACCCGAACGCGCTCGGCGCCGTCTACCGGGGCCGGGCGGAGTTCCGCAAGCCGTCCTCGGTGCCCGCGAAGAAGGCCGCGTCGAGCGCGAAGGAGGCGCAGCGCCGCCAGACGATCGCGGAGCGCAAGGCCGCCGAACAGCTCAGCTCGACGAGCGAAGGCAAGGAGTCCTGATGGCCAGCCGTCTCACCACCTTCGGCAACGACCTCTACACGGGCAAGCGCTCGTTCAACTTCGTCGGCGGACGACGCAAGTGGTACGTGATCGCGGCGGTGCTCGTCATCCTGTCGATCGTCGTCCCGCTCGTGCGCGGCGTGAACTTCAGCATCGAGTTCCTCGGCGGCTCGCAGTTCCAGATCACGAACGTGCAGAACGCCACGGCGGAGCCGGCGACCGAGGCCGTCGCGAGTGTGGTGCCGGACGCCACCGCGAAGGTCACCATCGTCGGCGACAGCGGCGTGCGCGTGCAGACCGACCAGCTCTCGCAGCAGGACTCGCACGACGTCTCGGCCGCGCTGGCCGAGGCGTACGACGTGCCGGTGAGCGAGGTCACCTCGAGCTTCATCGGGCCGAGCTGGGGCGCCGACGTGACCAGACAGGCCATCGTCGGCCTCATCGCGTTCCTCCTGCTCGCGGGCATCATCATGGCGATCTACTTCCGCACGTGGAAGATGTCGCTCGCCGCGATCCTCGCGCTCATCGGCGACCTCATCGTCACGGTCGGCGTCTACGCGGCCGTCGGCTTCGAGATCTCCCCGGCGGCGATGATCGGTGTGCTGACGATCCTCAGTTACTCCCTCTACGACACCGTCGTGGTCTTCGACAAGATCCGCGAGAACACCGCGGACGACGGGGATGAATCGCGGCGCACCTTCGCCGAGTCGGTCAACCTGGCGGTCAACCAGACGCTGGTGCGCTCGATCAACACGAGCGTCATCGCGGCGCTGCCGGTCGCGGCCATCCTGTTCATCGGCGCGGGCGTCCTCGGCGCCGACACGCTGCGGGACATCTCGCTCTCGCTGCTCATCGGCATCCTCGTCGGCACCTGGTCGACGGTCTTCGTCGCGGCGCCGCTGTACTCGCAGCTCCGCGAGGGCGAGCCTGCGATCAAGCGCCACGACCAGAAGGTGCTCAAGGAGCGCGAGCGGGCGGGATCGTCGGTCGCCGTCGAAGCGTAGCCCGGGCCGCCGTGCGGGCTCCAGGGGGCTCCGAGAGTGGTAGGAATGGAACCCTGGAGGTGCTGAGATGACCGAGACGGGAGTGAACTCCACGGCGTCGCTGCGCCGTCTCGTGCCGCGGATCTTCTCCAAGGCACAGCCCTCGGGGGCCGTGGAGACGCTGCTCCGCACGGTGCGCATGCACCATCCGAAGGCGGACCTCGCGCTCATCGAACGCGCCTACCAGGTGGCCGATCGGGCGCACGAGGGCCAGAAGCGCAAGAGCGGCGAGCCGTACATCACCCATCCGGTCGCCGTGGCGCAGATCCTCGCGGACCTCGGCATCGGCTCGAAGACCGTGGCTGCGGCGCTCCTGCACGACACTGTCGAGGACACCTCCTACACCCTCGACCAGGTGCGCGCCGACTTCGGCGACGAGATCGCGATGCTCGTCGACGGCGTCACCAAGCTCGACAAGGTCAAGTACGGCGACTCGACGCAGGCCGAGACGGTGCGCAAGATGATCGTCGCGATGTCCAAGGACATCCGCGTGCTCATCATCAAGCTCGCCGACCGCCTGCACAACGCCCGCACCTGGGGCTTCGTGCCCGCCGCCTCGGCCACGCGCAAGGCGACCGAGACGCTCGAGATCTACGCGCCGCTCGCGCATCGCCTCGGCATCCAGACCATCAAGTGGGAACTTGAGGACCTCTCCTTCGCGGTGCTGTACCCGAAGCTCTACGCCGAGATCGAGAGCCTCGTGAAGCAGCGCACCCCGCAGCGCGAGGAGTTCGTCCAGAACGTCATCGACCTCGTGAACGACGACCTGAAGGCCGCGAAGATCCGCGGCAAGGTCATGGGGCGCCCCAAGCAGTACTACTCGATCTACCAGAAGATGATCGTGCGCGGCCGCGACTTCGACGAGATCTACGACCTCGTCGGCATCCGCGTGCTCGTGAACTCGGTGCGCGACTGCTACGCGGTGCTCGGCGCGATCCACGCCAGGTGGACGCCGGTGCCCGGCCGCTTCAAGGACTACATCGCGACGCCGAAGTTCAACCTCTATCAGTCGCTGCACACGACCGTGATCGGTCCGAAGGGGCGTGCGGTCGAGATCCAGATCCGCACCCACGACATGCACCAGCGCGCGGAGTACGGTGTCGCCGCGCACTGGAAGTACAAGGAGCGGATGACGAGCGGCCGCGTCGACGAGAAGCAGAGCAGCACCGACATGGCGTGGCTCGCGCACATCTCCGACTGGCAGGCCGAGACCGCCGACCCGGGGGAGTTCCTCGACTCGCTGCGCTTCGAGATCGGTGCGAAGGAGGTCTACGTCTTCACCCCGAAGGGGCGCGTCGTCGGCCTGCCCGCCGGCGCCACCCCGATCGACTTCGCGTACGCGGTGCACACCGAGGTCGGCCACCGCACGATGGGCGCGAAGGTCAACGGGCGCTTGGTCCCGCTCGAGAGCGAACTCTCGAGCGGGGACGTCGTCGAGGTGTTCACCTCGAAGAACCCCGACTCCGGCCCGAGCCAGGACTGGCTGAACTTCGTGAAGTCCGCGCGGGCGCGGAACAAGATCCGGCAGTGGTTCACGAAGGAGCGGCGCGACGAGGCGATCGAGCAGGGCCGCGACGCCATCGCCCGCGCCATGCGCAAGCAGAACCTGCCGCTGCAGAAGCTGATGAGCCAGGAGTCCTTCGCCGAGGTCGCCGCGCAGCTGCGCTACGAGAACGTCTCGGCGCTCTACGCCGCGGTCGGTGAGGGGCATGTCTCCACGCAGTCGGTGCTGGAGAAGGTCGTCGCCCTGGTGCGCGACGTCGAGGGCGGGGACGAGCCCGAGCTCGCGATCCCGGTGCGGTCGCGACCGCTGCCGCGCAACAGCGACTCCGGTGTCCTCGTGCGGGGCGCGCCCGACATCCTCGTGAAGCTCGCCCGCTGCTGCACCCCGGTGCCGGGCGACGAGATCGTGGGCTTCGTGACGAGGGGAGCCGGTGTCTCGGTGCACCAGGCGAGCTGCCACAACGTGCAGTCGCTGCTGCGCGAGCCCGAACGCATGATCGACGTCGAGTGGGCGCCGAGCTCGAAGAGCGTCTTCCTCGTGCAGATCCAGATCGAGGCGCTCGACCGGGCGGGACTGCTCTCGGACGTGACCCGCGTGCTCTCCGAGCACCACGTGAACATCCTCTCGGCCAACGTCACGACCTCCACCGACCGGCTCGCGCTCAGCCGCTTCGTGTTCGAGATGGGCGACACCACCCACCTCGATCGCGTGCTGAACGCCGTGCGCCGCATCGACGCCGTGTACGACGTCTACCGCGTCAGCGACGGTTGAGCCCGCGGCTCAGACGTTCAGGCGGCTGAGTCGGGCGAGGGCGAGTCGACGGTGCGGCACGCGCCGCTCGGGGGCGAAGCGCTCGCGGAGGCGCGCGGGGAGCGCAGGATCCGCACCGAGGAGGTTCGCGAGCACCGGAGCGAGCCGCCGATCGTCGTAGCCGGGATCACGCGCGAGGTCGAAGGCCGTGCGCTCGACGGAGGTGCAGCGGCATCCGCCCGCGATCGTGAGGTCCTCCGTGGCGATCGTCACCTCGCGGATGAGCCGCCGTGGATCGCGGGACCGTGCGACGCGCGCCCCGTGCGGGACGCAGAACTCGGCGATGGACGGCGGCACCGGTGTCGCGCCGTGCACCCACGCAGCCGACCAGCCGGCGATCGCGGGGCCGTCGGGTGCGCCGCCGAGGGTTCGTGCGCGCACCGAGGGGAGGTCGGGCGCATCGATCGCGATCCACCGGTCGAGCACGGGCACGAGCTCGCCGTCGAGCCGAGCGGCGCAGAGCTCGGGCAGTGAGAACTCGGTGATGTCGAGGACGTCGGGGAGGCGGGGCATCCTGCGAGTCTGCCCCTGGAGGCGCCGAGAACGACGACGGCCGGGGCGTTCTGTGGAGAACGCCCCGGCCGAGGGTCGGATCGGTGGACCGGTGCTCAGCCGCCGACGGCCTTGAGCCAGGCCTGGCGAGCTTCGAGCGCCTCGCGCGCGGCGGCGATCGCCTTCGCGTCGCCGGCGGCCTCGGCGTCGCGGAGCTCGGACTCGAGCTTCGCGATGGCGTCCTGCAGCTGGCCGAGCATGCCCTCCGAGCGGGCCTTCTTCTCGGGGTCCTCGCGCTGCCAGCGCTCGTCCTCGAGCTGACGCACGTGCGTCTCGACCTTGCGCAGGCGATCCTCGATCACCCGGACCTGATCGCGGGGGACCCGCCCGATCTCGTCCCAGCGCAGCTGGATCGCGTTCAGCGCCGGACGAGCGCGCTTGGGGTCCTTCTCGCTCAGGAGCTGCTCGGCCTCGGTGATGAGCTCGAGCTTCTGCTCGAGGTTCTCGCGGTACTCGGCGTCGTCGCGCGCGTCGATCTCGGCCTTCGCGTGGAAGAGCACGTCGCCCGCGGCCTTGAACTTCGCCCAGAGCGCGTCGTCGACCTTCTTGCCGGCGCGGCCGGCCGCCTTCCAGTCGTCGAGGAGGGCGCGGTAGTCGCCGACGGCGTCGGCGCCACGCGGCGCGAGCGCCTCGGCGCGCTCGATGAGCTGCTGCTTGCGCGCCCGCACCTCGCGGTGGGCGCTGTCGAGCTGGGCGAAGAACGCCTTGCGGTGCGACTCGATCGTCGAGCGGGCCGTGCGGAACCGCTTCCAGAGCTCGTTCGCCTCGTTCTTGGGCAGGCGGGGGCCGTTCTGCTGGTGCTGCTGCCACTTGGCGAAGAGGGCGTCGAGCTCGGCGGACGTCTGCTTCCACTGCGTCTTCGCGGGGTCCTGGGCGGCGAGCGCCTCTGCGGCCTCGGCGATCGCGGTGCGCTCGGCGATGGCCTCGGCGAGCTGCGCCTTGGCCTCGGCCTGCTGCTGCTCGCTGAGCTCCTGGGTGGTGCCGGAGAGGGCGTCGAGCCGCCTGCGGAGCGCGTCGAGGTCGCCCACGGCCCGGGCGTCGGTCACGGATTCCTGCAGGGCGGCGACCGCCTTGGCCACGTCGGCCGCGGGGGCGCCGCGGCGGACGCGCTGCTCGAGCAGGCCGACCGCGCCGGCCAGGTCGGCGTACTTGCGCTCGAAGTAGGCGAGGGCCTCCTCAGCGGTGCCGTCGGGGTACTCGCCCACGGCCCGTTCGCCGTCGGCGGTCCGAACGAAGACCGTGCCCGTCTCGTCGACGCGGCCCCACGGTTGCTGATCTGATTCGGTCACGGCCTCACCCTGTCGTAGGTCGGTAGATGCCGCCTGACGGCGGCGGTGCGACATCAAGCCTATTGCACCTCCGGCGCGCGATGCCGGTCCCGCGGAGGCGCTCGGGAGCGCCCGCGCCGGTCACTGCAGCGTGAAGGAGTCGATCGTGACCGGCACGGCGGGCGCGCCGTCGCCGCCGCCGTCGGCCGTCCCCGCGTCGATCACCGCGGCGCGCAGCTCGTCGAGCCCGCTCGTCACGGTGCCGAGCACGGTGTAGCCGCCCGCGGCGTCGGTCGGCAGCGTCGTGTCCTCGTAGACGAGGAAGAACTGGCTGCCCTGGCTGTAGCCGTTCCCGGTCTGCCGCGCCATGGCGATCGTGCCGGCTGGGTACACGTTGTCGGCGGGCGCGTTCTCGACCGGGCCGTAGTTGTAGCCGGGGCCGCCGGTGCCGTCGCCGTTCGGGTCGCCGCACTGCAGCACGAACAGCCCGGAAGTGGTGAGCCGGTGGCAGCCGACGCCGTCGTAGAAGCCCGACTGCGCGAGGCTGATCTCGGAGGAGACGGCCTGCGGCGCGGCCGCGCCGTCGAGCTCGACCCCGAGCGGGATGCCGTTCAGGGTGAGCGTGCCCGTCCAGGTGCGCCCCTCGGCCAGCTCGGCCGACGGCACGTCGCCCTCGTTCGCGCCGGCGGGCTCGCTGGCCGCGGGGGACTCGCTCGGCGTCGCCTCAGGGGCGCCGGGGCCGCCGCTGAAGTAGAACAGCTGCGCGGCCGTGGCGAGCACGAGGACCACGACGAGTGCGAGCACCGCGATCACATTGTCGCGGGTCCGCCGGCGCTGCTTGCGCGTGTGGACCTCTTGCCGTGCCTGGTAGGTGCGAAGCCTCGCGCGCTCCTCGCGCGCCTGACGGTCGTTCGATGCCACGCTGCTCCTTCTCGGGACTCCTGCGAGCCGACTCTACGCAAGCGCCCCGCACCGTGCCAATCACCGCGTCGCCGCGGGACGCCGTGTCGGCGGGCGTCGCTACGCTGGAGGGCATGGTGGACACCGGTACGGGGCTGCGCTCCGGCGCGACCCCGTTGGCGGTGCGCATGCGTCCGACGAGCCTCGACGAGGTCGCCGGTCAGCGGCACCTGCTGAGCCCGGGCTCGCCCCTCGTGGCGCTCGCGAGCGACCGAGCGGGCACGAGCGGCTCCGTCTCGGTGATCCTCTGGGGGCCGCCCGGCACCGGCAAGACGACGCTGGCACAGGCGATCGCCCGCAGTTCCGGCCGACGCTTCGTCGAGCTCTCCGCGGTCACGGCCGGGGTGCGCGACGTCCGCCAGGTGATGGAGGAGGCGCAGTCGAGCCGCGATCTCTACGGGCTCTCCACGGTGCTGTTCCTCGACGAGATCCATCGCTTCACGAAGGCCCAGCAGGACGCGCTGCTGCCCGGCGTCGAGAACGGCTGGGTCATCCTCGTCGCCGCGACCACCGAGAATCCGTCCTTCTCGGTGATCTCGCCGCTGCTGTCCCGCTCGCTGCTGCTGACGCTCGAGCTGCTGAGCGACGACGACCTCGGCACGCTCGTCGATCGCGCCGCGAGCGATCCGCGCGGGCTCGCCGACGCCTTCGTGCTCGAGCCGGAGGCGCGCGAGGCGATCGTGCGCCTCGCCTCCGGCGACGCGCGCCGCGCGCTCACCGCGCTCGAAGCCGCGGCGAACTCGGCGATCGGCGAGTTCGCCGCCGCGCAGGCCGAGGCGGAGACGGCGGCCGAGCCTGACACCGACGCCGATGCGTCCTCCACCGAGGAGGCGGATGCCTCGGGCGAGGCGTCGAGCTCGAGCGCCGACGACTCCGCCGACGACTCCGCCGACGACACCGCCGCCGACTCCGCAGACGACGGCCCCGCCGCATCCGCCTCCGCGCCGGCGAAGCCCACGATCACCGCCGAGACGGTCGCGCGCGCCGTGGACCGCGCGCTGCTCCGTTACGACCGCAACGGCGACGAGCACTACGACGTCATCAGCGCGTTCATCAAGTCGGTGCGGGGGAGCGACGTCGATGCCGCACTGCACTACCTCGCGCGCATGATCGAAGCGGGCGAGGACCCGCGGTTCATCGCCCGGCGCATCATCGTGCTCGCCTCAGAGGACATCGGCATGGCCGACCCGACGGCCCTCGGCGTGGCGGTCGCCGCGGCCGACGCGGTCGCGCTCATCGGCATGCCGGAGGGGCGCATCCCGCTCGCGCAGGCCGTCGTGCACCTCGCGACCGCGCCGAAGTCCAACGCCTCGTACCTCGGCATCAACCAGGCGATCGCCGACGTCCGCGCCGGCAAGGCCGGCCGGGTGCCGAAGCACCTCCGCGACGCCCACTACGCCGGGGCGAAGCGGCTCGGGCACGGCAAGGGCTACCGCTACCCGCACGACGCGGAGATCGGCGTGGTGCCGCAGCAGTACCTCCCGGACACCCTGCGCGGGGCGCGGTACTACGAGCCCACGGAGCACGGCCACGAGCGCGAGCTCTCGGCGAGGCTCGCCAAGCTCCGGCGCATCGTGCGCGGCGAGGACTGAGCCCCGTGCTACGATTGCTGATGGCCTGAAGCCAGGTTTTCGCGTGCGGCTGCGCGATCTCCGACGGCGAAGTGGCGCGACCTGTAGCCGGTCGGCCCATGGCGAATCCCTCTGACTAGAGCTTTCCAGCGCGTTGTCGCGCGCCGGAACCCCGTTTCAGAACCTCCGAAAGGACCATTCGTGTCGAATCGTGCACGTAGCAAGACCCGCCTCTCGCGCGCGCTCGGCGTCGCCCTGACCCCGAAGGCCGCGCGCATCCTCGAGAAGCGCCCCTACGCCCCGGGCGAGCACGGCCGCACCAAGCGCAAGGCCGACAGCGACTACGCCGTCCGTCTCCGCGAGAAGCAGCGCCTCCGCGCCCAGTACGGCATCCGCGAGAAGCAGCTCCGCATCGCCTACAACGAGGCCAAGCGCATCGACGGCCAGACCGGTGAGAACCTCGTCGAGCTGCTCGAGATGCGTCTCGACGCCCTCGTGCTGCGCGCCGGCTTCGCCCGCACCATCGCGCAGGCCCGCCAGTTCGTGGTGCACCGCCACATCCTCGTCGACGGCAAGATCGTCGACCGCCCCTCGTTCCGCGTGAAGCCCGGTCAGCACATCGGCGTCAAGCAGCGCTCCGAGGGCACCGAGCCGTTCCAGGTCGCCGCTGCCGGCGGTCACGTGGACGTGCTGCCCAAGACCCCGGGCTACCTCGAGGTCCAGATCGACAAGCTGGAGGCGACCCTCGTGCGCCGCCCGAAGCGCGCCGAGGTCCCCGTCACCTGTGACGTGCAGCTCGTCGTCGAGTACTACGCCGCGCGCTGACCCAGCGTCGCGTGCAGGCCGGAGGGGTCGCGGGTTCGCCCGCGGCCCCTCCGTCGTCCCGGCGGGCGGGCCCTCGGCTCGCTTAGACTGGACGGAAGCGTCAGGGGCCGAGGTCCCTCGAACAGAGTTCGACCAGAGGAGCAATCGGTGAAGAGCGTGCTGTGGTTCGTCGCGGGCATCGCGGCGGGATTCGTCGTGGCCCACCAGGTGAACCAGACGGCCGAGGGCCGCAAGTTCTTCGAGTCGGTCGACGCCAAGGCCAGGGCGTTCGGCCAGGCCATCGCCGAGGGCTACCACGAGCGCGACGCCGAGCTCCGCGCCGCCGGCACCGACGAGCGCTGACCACTCGCGCCTTTCGCGCGCACAGTTCTCACCCCGCGTCGCGGGGTGCAACGACCCGGAACGGAACCATGCAGACTGCCGAGATCAGCCGTCGCTACATCGACTACTTCGCCGAGCGCGGGCACACCGTCGTCCCCTCGGCCTCGCTCGTCTCCGACGATCCCACCCTGCTCTTCACGGTCGCCGGCATGGTGCCGTTCGTGCCCTACCTCACCGGCGTCGTCCCGGCTCCGTATCCCCGCGCCGTCGACGTGCAGAAGTGCATCCGCACGAACGACATCGAAGAGGTCGGCAAGACCGCGCGCCACGGCACCTTCTTCCAGATGCTCGGCAACTGGTCGTTCGGCGACTATTTCAAGGAGGGGGCGATCACCTACGCGTGGGAGCTCCTCACCCGCTCCGAGGCCGACGGCGGTCTCGGCTTCGACGAGCGCGACCTCTGGGTGACGGTCTACGAGACCGACGACGAGGCGGCGGAGCTGTGGCAGAAGCTGATCGGCCTTCCGGCCGAGCGCATCCAGCGGCTCGGCAAGGCGGACAACTACTGGCACACCGGCCAGCCCGGCCCCGGCGGTCCGAGCTCGGAGATCTTCTTCGACCGCGGCCCGAAGTACGGCCGCGACGGCGGCCCGGCGGTCGACGACAGCCGGTTCATCGAGATCTGGAACCTCGTGTTCATGCAGGAGCTGCTGAGCGAGGTGCGCTCCAAGGTGGACTTCGACGTCGCCGGCCCGCTGCCGAAGAAGAACATCGACACCGGCATGGGCCTCGAGCGCGTCGCGTTCATCAAGCAGGGCGTCGAGAACATGTACGAGATCGATCAGGTGCGCCCGGTGCTCGACCGCGCAGCGGAGCTCTCCGGCCGGCGCTACGGCGCCGAGCACGAGGACGACGTGCGCATGCGCATCATCGCCGACCACGTGCGCTCCTCGCTCATGCTCATGAGCGACGGGGTCACGCCGTCGAACGAGGGCCGCGGGTACATCCTGCGGCGGCTGCTCCGCCGTTCGATCCGCGCGATGCGCCTGCTCGGGGTCGAGGGGCCGAGCTTCCACGAGCTCTTCGCGGCCTCACGCGACGCGATGAAGTCGGCGTACCCCGAGGTGGCGACCGACTACGCGCACCTCGAGCAGCTCGCCCTCGGCGAGGAGGACACCTTCCTCCGCACGCTCGCCTCGGGCACGTCGATCCTCGACGTCGCGGTGACGAAGACGAAGGAGCAGGGCTCCGCCGAGCTCGCCGGCGACACCGCGTTCCTGCTGCACGACACCTACGGCTTCCCGATCGAGCTCACCCTCGAGATGGCCGACGAGGCGGGCCTCCGCGTCGACCGCGGCGAGTTCGACCGCCTCATGAAGGACCAGCGCGATCGCGCGAAGGCCGATGCCAAGTCGAAGAAGCGGGTGCTCGCGGACCTCTCGGTCTACGCCGACTACCGCGCCAAGGGCGAGACGATCTTCACCGGCTACACCGAGCTGCAGACCGAGTCGAGCGTGCTCGGCCTCCTCGTCGACGGCCGGCCGGTGCAGCGCGCCACGGCGGGCCAGACCGCCGAGGTCATCCTCGCCGAGACCGCGCTGTACGCGGAGTCCGGCGGACAGGCGCCCGACCGCGGCCGCATCGTCGGCGACGGTTTCGAGCTCGAGGTGCTCGACGTGCAGCGCCCCGTCAAGGGCCTGATCAGCCACACCGTGCGGGTCGTCCGCGGCGAGGTCGGCGTCGGTGAGACCGCGACGAGCCTCGTCGACGAGGACTACCGTCGCGGCGCGACGCAGGCGCACTCGGGCACCCACCTCGTGCACGCGGCGCTGCGACAGGTGCTCGGACCGAACGCGCACCAGTCCGGCTCCTTCAACAAGGCCGGCTACCTGCGCCTCGACTTCGGCTGGAACTCGGCGCTCTCGAGCGAGACCCGTACCGAGATCGAGGAGATCGCGAACTCCGCGATCCGCGACAACCTCGAGGTCGTCACCCGCGAACTGCCCCTCGACGAGGCGAAGGCGCTGGGCGCCATGGCGCTCTTCGGCGAGAAGTACGGCGACGTCGTGCGCGTGGTCGACATCGGCGGCCCGTGGTCGCGCGAGCTCTGCGCCGGCACGCACGTGCGCACGAGCGCCGAGGTCGGCATGATCAACCTGATCGGGGAGTCCTCGGTCGGTGCGACGAACCGTCGCGTGGAGTCGCTCGTCGGTATCGAGGCCTTCCGGCAGTTCGCGGCCGAGCGGGCGCTCGTCGGCGAGCTCACGAGTTCGCTGAAGACCCGTCCCGAGCAGCTCGTCGACCGGGTCGGCGAGCTCGTGGCGAACCTGAAGGCGGCCGAGAAGAAGATCCAGGCCTACGAGGCGAAGGCGCTGAACGAGCGGGTCCCCGCGCTGGCCGCGACCGCGGTGCGCACGGGTGAGGTCCTCCTCGTCGCCGAGCACGTCGGCGGCCTCGGCTCCGGCGACGAGCTCCGTGCGCTCGCGCTCTCCGTGCGCACCCAGCTCGGCGACGCCGCCTCGGTGGTCGCGCTGACGGCCGAGGTCGGCGGCAAGCCCCTCGCGATCGTCGCGACCTCGCCGGCGGCCCGCGAGTCCGGCGCGAACGCCGGCGCGCTCGCGAAGCGCATGGCCGGCGTGCTCGGCGGCGGCGGCGGCGGCAAGCCCGACCTGGCCCAGGGTGGCGGCACGGACGTCACGGCGATCCCCGCGGCCCTCGCCGCGGTGCGCGACGAGCTCGGCCGCTAGGGTGCGCGACGGCGTCCGCCTCGGCGTCGATGTGGGCCGGGCCCGCATCGGCGTCGCCCGCTGCGACCCGTCGGCGATGCTCGCCGTGCCGGTCGAGACGGTGCCGCGCGCCGCGGAGGGCTCGGACGCCGATGTCCGCCGCATCCTCGAGCTCGCCGAGGAGTACGGGGCGTTCGAGCTCGTGGTGGGGCATCCGCTCTCGCTCTCCGGCAGCGCGACGCCCTCGACCGACGACGCGGTCGCCTTCGCCGAGCGGCTCGCGCGCGGCGGTGCGGCGGTGCGGCTGGTGGACGAGCGGATGTCGACGGTGACCGCGCAGCAGGCGCTCCGGGCGAGCGGGAAACGCGCCAAGCAGCAGCGGTCCATCATCGACCAAGCCGCAGCCGTTATCATTCTGCAACACGCCATCGACGCCGAACGCGCGTCGGGCAAGCCGCCGGGGCAGTCCCTCGGCACCGACGAAGGGCCACCACCCCTGTGACTCAGCTCCCCCCTGAGCAGCGCGCCCCGCGCGAGCCGACCGGTCTCGACTGGGACACGATCCTCACCGGCGACGAGTCCCGACCGCGGCGCGACGCCCGGGCGGGCGGCCCGTCCGGGCGCGAGTCCCAGGGGGGCGAGGACCCGTTCGCGCAGCGCGACCATCCGGTGGCGCCGCGGACGAACGATCCGTTCGCCTCGGACGACGAGGTGCCGCTCACCCGGCGCGAGCGCCGGGAGCTGGAGGAGCGTCAGTCGCTGTTGGAGGCCGCCCCGACGACGGGTCCCAGCGAGGCGCAGCGGCCGAGCCGCGCCGAGCGGCGCTCGGCCGCCGGCATCGACGACCCCGGCGCCCCGACGAAGCCGAAGCGGCGCGGGGCCTGGGGCTGCCTGATCGCCCTGCTCGTCGTCGTGGCGCTCGGCGCCGGCGCGTTCTTCTTCCTCCAGGGCCCGATCTCCGCGGTCATCGAGCGGTTCCAGCCGGCGGCCGACTACGAGGGCACTGGCTCGGGCGAGGTCACCTTCATGATCCTGGACGGCGACACCGGCTCCTCCATCGCGGAGAATCTCTACGAGGAGGGCGTCGTCGCGTCCTCGGAGGCCTTCTACGAGCTGCTGCTGCAGCAGGAGCCCGAACCGGAGTTCCACCCCGGCGCGTACCGGCTCGCCGAGAAGATGAGCGCGAAAGCCGCGCTCGAGGCGCTCGAGGACCCGGCGAACAAGCTCGAGAACACCTTCGTGATCCCGGAGGGCACCGCCACGGCCGATGCGCTGTCGATCATCGCCGAGGGCGCGGGGGTGCCGCTCGAGCAGCTGCAGGCCGCGGCGGCCGAGTCGCCGCAGAGCTACGGATTGCCGGCCGAGGCGCAGTCGCTCGAAGGCTTCCTCTTCCCGGCGACTTACACCGTCGACCCGGCGCTCGACGCCCGCGGCGTGCTGCAGACGCTCGTCGACCGGCAGTTCCAGGCCCTCGACGACGCCGGGGTCGCCCCCGCCGACCGGTGGCGCACGATCGTGCTCGCCTCCCTCATCCAGCGCGAGGCCGGGCTCCGGGACGACTACTACAAGGTCTCCCGCGTGTTCCAGAACCGCCTGGACCCGGCACAGTGGGAGTCGGGACTCCTGCAGTCCGACGCGACGGTCGCGTACGGCACCGGGAACACCCACCGCGTCAGCACCACGGACGCCGAGCGCGCCGACGCCGGCAACCCGTACAACACCTACGTGCACCCCGGGCTGCCCGTCGGGCCGATCTCCAACCCGGGCGATCTCGCGATCGACGCCGCGCTGCACCCCGCCGACGGCACCTGGCTCTTCTTCGTGACGTGGAACCTCGACACGGGTGAGACCATCTTCTCCACGACCGTCGAAGAGCACGACGCGGCCGTGGCGAAGTGGTTGGCCTGGATGGACGAGCACCCGGAGTACCAGTGAGCGGCGGCGTCGACGGCCCCGCCGCGCACCGGCTCGCCGTGCTCGGCTCGCCGATCGCGCACTCGAAGTCTCCGGCCCTGCACCGCGCCGCCTACGCGGCGCTCGGCTTCGACTGGCAGTACGAGGCCGTCGAGGTGGCGTCGGCCGGCCTGGCCGAGTTCGTGGGCTCGCGGGATGCCTCGTGGCGCGGGCTCTCGCTCACGATGCCCTTGAAGCAGGAAGTGCTCCCGCTCGTCGACGAGCTCGACCGCCGCGCCCGGCTCACGGGCGCCGCGAACACCCTGCGCTTCGACGGCCGACGCCGGCTCGGCTTCAACACCGACGTCGGGGGCATCGTCGGTGCGCTCGCGGATGCCGGGTTGACCGCGTCGGCTCGCGCCGGCGTCGTCGGCGGGGGAGCGACGGCCGCGTCCGCGATCGCCGCGATCGCGGAGCTCGGGGCGAGCGAGGTCGAGGTCTTCGTGCGCACCCCGGCGCGCGCGGCGGCGCTCGAACCGCTCGCCGGCTCGCTCGGGCTCCGGATCGTCGTGCGGCGACTCGACGAGCTGTCCGGTGCCGGAGGGCTCGACCTCGTCGTGGCGACGGTGCCCGGCGGCACCGAGCTCGGCGTGCGGCCGAGCGCGGCGCTCATCGAGGGGGCCGCCCTGCTCGAGGTCGCCTACGACCCGTGGCCGAGCCCGCTCGCGGCGGCCTGGCTCGACGGCGGCGGCACGGTCGTGCACGGGCTCGGCATGCTCCTGCATCAGGCGCTGCTCCAGGTGCGGGTGTTCGCGAACGGCGACCCCGAGCTGCCGCTGCCCGGCGAGGCCGAGGTGCTCGCGGCAATGCGGGCGGCGATCGCCTGAGGCATCCGCCGCGTCGCCGTTCGACGCGCGCCGCCGCGGTGTCACGCGGAGGGCGCGTCCCCTCCGCTGTGGAAGGATAGAGCCATGCTTCGTTGGCTCACTGCCGGTGAGTCGCACGGCCCCGAACTCGTCGCGATCCTCGAGGGCCTCCCCGCCGGCATCCCCGTCTCGCTCGATCAGGTCCGAGAGGACCTCGCACGGCGCAAGCTCGGCTACGGCCGCGGCGCGCGCATGAAGTTCGAGCAGGACGAGCTCGCCATCTCGGGCGGGGTGCGCCACGGCCTGAGCCTCGGCAGCCCGATCGCCCTGCGCGTCGGCAACACCGAGTGGCCGAAGTGGCAGGAGGTCATGAGCCCCGAGCCGATCGATCAGGACCGTCTCGGTCGTGGCCGCGGTGCGCCGCTGACCCGGCCGCGGCCGGGCCACGCCGACCTCGTCGGCATGCAGAAGTACGGCTTCGACGAGGCCCGCCCGGTGCTCGAGCGCGCGAGCGCCCGCGAGACCGCGGCCCGTGTCGCGCTCGGCGCCGTGGCGAAGTCCTTCCTCGCGGAGCTCGGCATCCGCACCATCGCGCACACCCTGTCGATCGGCCCGGTGCGCGTGCCGGAGGGCGCCGCCCTGCCGCTGCCCGCCGATCTCGCGGCGGTCGACGCCGACCCGCTGCGCTGCTTCGACGCCGAGACTTCGGTGCGCATGGTCGCCGAGGTCGACGACGCCCACAAGTCCGGCGACACGCTCGGCGGCGTCGTCGAGGTGCTCGCCTACGGCGTCCCCCCGGGGCTCGGCTCGCACGTGCACTGGGACCGTCGCCTCGACGGGCAGCTCGCCGCCGCGCTCATGGGCATCCAGGCGATCAAGGGCGTCGAGGTCGGCGACGGCTTCGAGACGACCCGCCGCCGCGGCTCCGAGGCGCACGACGAGCTGCACCTCGACCGCGGTCGCATCGTCCGCGCGAGCGATCGCGCCGGCGGCACCGAGGGCGGCATGTCGACCGGCACCGTGCTGCGGGTCCGGGCGGGCATGAAGCCCATCGCCACCATCCCGCACGCGCTGCCGACGGTCGACGTCGCGACGGGCGAGCCGGCTCCCGCGCACCACCAGCGCTCCGACGTCTGCGCCGTGCCCGCGGCGGGCGTCGTCGCCGAGGCGATGGTCGCGCTCGTGCTCGCGAACTCCGTGCTCGAGAAGTTCGGCGGCGACTCGCTCGCCGAGACCCGCCGGAACCTCGAGGCGTACCTCGCCGCGATCCCCGAGGCGCTCACCAGCGCCGGGGCGGACGGCGGCGCCGGGCTCGCGGCCGGCGCGGCGGGATGACGGCGGCGGGCGCCGCCGCGCCCGGTGCGCCCGTGCTGCCGCTGGTGCTGATCGGGCCGATGGGGGCGGGCAAGTCCCGGGTGGGCCAGAAGCTCGCCGCCGAGATCGCTGCGCCGTTCGTGGACACCGACGCCCGCATCGTCGAGCGCTACGGACCCATCGAGGAGATCTTCGCCCGCGAGGGCGAGGAGTACTTCCGCATCGTCGAGCGCGAGATCGTCGCCGAGTCCCTTGCCGAGGAGGCGGTGGTCTCGCTGGGCGGGGGAGCCGTGCTGCATCCGGCGACGCGCATCGACCTCGCGGAGCTGCCCGTGGTGTGGCTGCAGGTGAGCGCCGCCGCGGTGGCCCCGCGACTGGCCGGCAGCGCGCGCCCGCTGATCGCCCAGGGCGGGATCGACGCCTGGACCCGCATCCGCGACGAGCGGGCGCCCATCTACGCCTCCCTCGCCGACCTCGCCATCGACACCTCGCGCCGCTCGGTCGCGCGGATCGTCACCGACATCACCGAGCGCTTCGGAGGAACAGCATGACCGCAGTCGAGCCGCAGGCCGAGCCGACCGTGATCCGGGTCGGCGGCGACGAGGGCTACGACGTCGTGGTGGGCCGCGGCGTGGTCGCGCGCATCGGCGACGCGCTCGGGCCGGCCGTGCGCAAAGTGCTCCTCGTGCATCCGGCGACGCTCGGCGCCCGGGCCGCCGAGCTCCGCGAGTCGCTCACCGACCGCTTCGAGGTCATCCTCGCGGAGATCCCCGACGCGGAGGCCGGCAAGCGGGTCGAGGTCGCCGCGTTCTGCTGGCAGATCCTCGGCCAGGCCGACTTCACCCGCAGCGACGCCGTCGTCGGCATGGGCGGGGGCGCCGTCACCGACCTGGCGGGCTTCGTCGCGGCGACCTGGCTGCGCGGCGTCCGCGTGGTGCAGGTGCCGACGACCGTGCTCGGCATGGTCGACGCCGCCGTCGGCGGGAAGACCGGGATCAACACGAACGAGGGCAAGAACCTGGTCGGCGTGTTCCACGCGCCGGCCGAGGTCATCTGCGACCTCGACCTGCTCGACACGCTGCCGAAGAACGAGATCCTCGCCGGTTTCGCCGAGATCGTGAAGGCCGGGTTCATCCGCTACCCGGAGATCCTCGACACCATCGAGGCCGACCCGGAGCGCGCCACCGATCCCGCGACGCCCGAGTTTCGCCGGGTCGTCGAGCTCGCGATCCGGATGAAGGCCGACGTCGTCACCGAGGACTTCAAGGAGGCAGGCCTCCGCGAGATCCTGAACTACGGCCACACGCTCGGGCACGCGGTCGAGCACGCCGAGCGCTACCAGTGGCGGCACGGCGCCGCCGTCGCGGTCGGCATGATGTTCGCCGCGGAGCTCGGCCGCCTCTCCGGACGCCTCTCCGACGAGGTCGCCGACCGGCACCGGCGCGTGCTCGAGCTGCTGAGCCTGCCGACGAGCTACCCGGCGGGCCGGTGGAACACGCTGCTCGCCACCATGCAGCGCGACAAGAAGTCGCGCGGCGGCCAGCTGCGCTTCATCGTGCTCGACGACCTCGCGAAGCCGACCGTGATGCAGGCCCCCGACCAGTCGATGCTCTTCGCGGCGTACCAGGAGATCGGCTCGTGAGCCGAGCCATCCGGGCCGCCGCTAGGCTGAGCGCATGACGACGATCCTCGTGCTGAACGGGCCGAACCTCGGCCGCCTCGGCACCCGCGAACCGGAGGTGTACGGCAGCGAGACGCTCGCCGACATCGAGGCGTCGCTGCGCGTCGGGCTGCCCGAGGGCGTCGAGCTCGAGCTGCGGCAGACCGACGACGAGGGCGAGCTCATCCGCTGGATCCACGAGGCCGTCGACCGGGCCACCCCCGTGGTGCTGAACCCGGCCGCGTTCACGCACTACAGCTACGGCTTGCGCGACGCCGCGGCCCTGCTGAAGCAGGCCGGCGTGCCGCTCATCGAGGTGCACCTCTCGAACCCGCACGCGCGGGAGCGCTTCCGGCACACGAGCGTCATCTCGGCGGTCGCGACGGGCGTCATCGCCGGCTTCGGCAGCGACTCCTATCGCCTCGCCGTGCAGCAGCTGCTGCGCATCGTCTAGAATCGTTCGTCGGCCCGCGTGCGCCACCGCCTGCGGCCGAACGACTTCACCGAAACGGAACGGAATCCACGCGCATGGCATCGACCGCAGACATCAAGAACGGCGTCGTCCTCAGCATCGACGGCCAGCTCTGGAGCGTGATCGAGTTCCAGCACGTCAAGCCCGGCAAGGGCGGCGCCTTCGTCCGCACCAAGCTGAAGAACGTCGTCACGGGCAAGACCGTCGACCGCACCTACAACGCGGGCGCGAAGGTCGACATCGAGAACGTCGACCGCCGCGACTTCACGTACCTCTACAACGACGGCGACGGCTTCGTCTTCATGGACGCGGTCGACTACGACCAGATCACCGTCCCCGCGGCGACCGTCGGCGACGCCGCGAACTTCATGCTCGAGAACCAGGCCGTCACCATCGCCCTGAACAACGGCAACCCGCTGTACGTCGACCTCCCCGCCTCGGTCGTGCTCGAGATCACCTATACCGAGCCGGGCCTGCAGGGCGACCGCTCGACCGGCGGCACCAAGCCCGCCACCGTCGAGACCGGCTACGAGATCCAGGTGCCGCTCTTCCTCGAGACCGGCACCAAGGTCAAGGTCGACACCCGCACGGGCGACTACCTCGGCCGCGTGAACGACTAGTGAGCGCACGGACCAAGGCTCGCAAGCGCGCGCTCGATCTGCTCTACGCCGCGGAGATGCGCGGGATGCCGGTCGAGCAGCTGCTCGTCGTCGAGGCCGAGAAGGCCGCCGGCGAACCGGAGCGCCAGGCGTCCTGGCTGTACGCCCGCGAGATCGTCGACGGCATCGTCGACCACCGGGCCGAGATCGACGAGCTCATCACGACGCACTCGCGCGGCTGGACGCTCGAGCGCATGCCCGCGGTCGACCGTGCGCTGCTGCGCATCGGCGTCTGGGAGATCGTCTACAACGACGAGGTGCCCGACGCGGTCGCGATCGCCGAGGCCGTCGAGGCGGCGACGGTGCTCTCGACCGACGACTCGGCCGGTTTCGTGAACGGGCTGCTCGCCGCGGTCGCGCACGCGAAGGCCTGACGCACCGCGTTTCACACGCTCCACCCGCGACGGCGGGCCGCCCCGGCGGCCCGCCGTCCGGCGTTCAGCCGAGCACGAGGCGGCGGGCGGCCTTCGAGTGCGCCGAGATCAGCCCGTCGAGGTCGAGCCCGGGGATGCGGCCGTCGACGACCCGCCATTCGCCGCCCACCATGACGCGATCGGCGCGGTCCGCCCCGCAGAGCACGAGCGCCGCGATCGGGTCGTGGCTGCCCGAGAAGCGCAGCTCGTCCAGCGTGAACAGTGCGAGGTCGGCCTGCTTGCCGAGCTCGATCGACCCGAGCTCGCCGTCGCGGCCGAGCGCCCGCGCCGAACCCAGGGTCGCCCAGCCGAGCGCTCGGGTGACGGGCACGTCGGCGCCGTAGCGGAGGCGCTGGAGGTAGAGCGCCTGGCGCACCTCCTGGATGAGGTTCGAGGAGTCGTTCGAGGCGGAGCCGTCCACGCCGAGGCCGACGGGGACGCCGGCATCCTCCAGCTCGATCGCGCGCGCGATGCCCGAGGCGAGCCGCATGTTCGAGGTCGGGCAGTGCGCGACCCCGGTGCCCGCTGCCCCGAGGCGGGCGATCTCCTGCTCGTCGAAGTGGATGCCGTGGCCGAGCCAGCTCTGCGGGCCCAGCCAGCCGACGCTCTCGAGGTAGTCGACGGTGCGCAGGCCGAAGCGCTCCCGGCAGAACTCCTCCTCGTCGAGGGTCTCGGCGAGGTGCGTGTGCAGGCGCACCCCGCGGCGGGCGGCGAGCTCGGCGCTCTCCGACATGATCTCCCGCGTCACCGAGAACGGCGAGCACGGTGCGAGCGCGATGTGGACATCGGCGTCGGGCTCGGTCGAGTGGTAGCGGTCGATGAGGCGTTCCGAGTCGGCGAGGATGACGTCGCCGTCCTGCACGACGCTCTGCGGCGGCAGCCCGCCGTCGCGCTGGCCGAGGGTCATCGAGCCGCGCGTGAGCGTCGCCCGCATGCCGAGCCGCCGCACGGCCTCGACCTCGAGATCGATCGCCTCGTCGAGCCCCTCGGGGAAGACGTAGTGGTGGTCGGCCGCGGTCGTGCAGCCGGAGAGCAGGAGCTCGGCGAGCGCGACGGTCACGGCGAGCTCGAGGCTCTCCGGCGTGAGCCGCGCCCAGACCGGGTAGAGGCCCTGCAGCCAGGGGAAGAGCTTCGCGTCGGCGACGGGCGCCCAGGCCCGGGTGAGCGTCTGGAAGAAGTGGTGATGGGTGTTGATGAGCCCCGGGAGTACGACGTGGTTCGCCGCGTCGAAGACCTCGCTGACCGGCTTCGACGGGGTGGCGCCGGAGCGGAGGAGTTCGACGATGCGGCCGCCCTCGACGACGATGCCGCCGTCGGCGGCGCCGGGGGCGTGATCGGCGGCCGTGAAAACGGCGGCGGGGTTCTTGATCCAGACTCGTGCCATGAGCGGCATCCCTTCGACGGTGGAGGAGTGGTGCCAGCTCAGTGTTGACCTGTCTGCTGATCCAGGTCGCGCCAGACTATGTGCGCGGCGGACGCTGCGTCAACGCCGTACGATCCGAGCCTCCCGCTCAGGGCGTTGGCGTGCGGGCGTCGTAGTCCCGGAAGCCGCGCTGGAGGCGGAGGATCGCGACGGCCGCCGCGACGACGAGCAGCCCGCCGAACAGGGGCGGGAACCAGAGCGCGACGGCGGTCGCGAGGATGCCGACCCAGAGGTCGCCGAGGCGCGGACCGCCGGTGACGACCACCTGGAACACCCCCTGCATCCGCCCCTGCAGCTCGTCGGGCACCGCGGTCATCAGCATCGTGCTGCGGAAGATCGCGCTCACCTCGTCGGCGGCCCCCGCACCGGCGAGGAGGACGGCGGCGACGAGCAGCGCCGGCAGGCTCAGTGCGGTGTCCCCGCTCGGTGACCGCCCGGCGAGCACCACGGCGATGACGACGCCGAAACCGGCGATGCACGCGCCGTACGCGATGACCGAGCGGCCGATCGCGAGGCCGTAGCGGCGCACGTGCATCACCCGCCCGCTCAGCAGGCTGGTGAGGAAGGTGCCGACGGCGAACGCGGCGGTGAGCGCGCCGGCGGTCGCCGCCCCGCCGCCGATCGCGACCGCGCCGACGGCCGGGAGAAGCGCATACGGGCGGCCGAAGGTCATGGCGGCGAGGTCGATCAGGAAGCCGGCGCGGATGTTCGGCGCCCCGCGCAGGAATCGGAAGCCGTCCGCGAGGGCGGCGAAGCCCCTGCGTCGTGCGGCCCCCGCCTCGACCGGGCTCGGCGGAACGGCGGGCAGCGTGAGGATGCCGAGGAAGCCCGCGCTGAACAGGACGAGATCCACGGTGAAGGTGAGGGGGTAGCCGATGGAGGCGACGAGCAGGCCGCCGAGCGCGGGGCCGAGCGTGAGCTGCACGCCGATCCCGATCCCGCTGAGCGCCGCCGCCCGCGACACGAGCGCCGGGGCGAGCAGCCTCGGGGTCACCGCCGTCCGGGTGGCGCCGGTGACCGTCGCGCACACCGAGATGACGGTGGTGAGCGCGTAGAACGGCCAGAGCGCGACCGCGCGGCCGGCCTCGTGCTCGGCCGCGCTGACGGCCGAGACGGCGACGAGTGCGGCGGTGGCCGCCCAGGTGGTGCTCGCGCTCACGATGAGCAGACGCCGGCGGTCGAGGGCGTCGGCGAGGACGCCGCCCCACAGCCCGGCCACGAGCATCGGCAGCAGCGCGATGCCGCCGACCAGGCCGACCGCCAGGGTCGAGCGCGTGAGCTCGTAGAGCTGCAGGCCGACCGCGAGCACCGTCAGCTGCGCGCCGATACCCGCGATCGTGCCGCCGATCCAGAGCCGGGCGAACGCCGGGGACTCCCGCAGCGGTGCGAGATCGACGAAGTGCGATCGCCGCGGCCGGGGAGAAGTCACCTGAGCATCGTACGCACGGCGAAACAGTCCCGGGCGCGCTGCTAAACTCGACGGAGTTTGGCAACCTTTAAGGCCGTCCCGTGAGGCGGAGAAGGGAGGCCGCCGTGGCACGCGCCGTGCTCACCCAGGCGGACATCCAACGGGCGCTGACCCGCATCTCGCACGAGATCCTCGAATCCAACCGCGGGGGGAGCGACCTCGTCATCCTCGGCATCCCGACCCGCGGCGTGATCCTCGCCCGTCGGATCGCCGAGACGATCGCCCGCATCGAGCCCGACGCGGCACCGGTGCCGGTCGGCTCGATCGACGTCACGATGTACCGCGACGATCTGTCCCGCACCCGCACGCGGACGCCGCAGCCGACCGAGGTGCCCGCCGGGGGCATCGACGGACGCACGGTCGTCCTCGTCGACGACGTGCTGTACTCCGGGCGCACCATCCGCGCCGCCTTCGATGCGCTCTCCGACCTCGGCCGCGCCCGCGCGGTGCGGCTCGCGGTGCTCGTCGACCGCGGACACCGCGAGTTCCCGATCCGCGCGGACTTCGTCGGCAAGAACCTGCCGTCGTCCCACGACGAGCGCATCAACGTGCGGCTCGTCGAGACGGACGGCGACGAGGGCGTCGCGATCGAGACCGCCGACGGCGAGGGGGAGGCGAGGTGAACCACCTGCTGGGCACGCGCGAGCTCTCCCGCGAGCAGGCGGTCGAGCTCCTCGACATCGCCGAGGACATGGCGGCGGTGCAGGAGCGCGAGGTGAAGAAGCTGCCGACCCTGCGCGGCAAGACCGTGGTGAACCTCTTCTTCGAGGACTCCACCCGCACCCGGATCTCCTTCGAGGCCGCGGCGAAGCGGCTCTCCGCCGACGTCATCAACTTCAGCGCCAAGGGGTCCAGCGTCTCCAAGGGCGAGAGCCTGAAGGACACCGCGCAGACGCTGCAGGCGATGGGCGCGGACGGCGTCGTCATCCGGCACCCGGCCTCCGGCGCGCCGCTCACGCTCGCGACGAGCGGCTGGATCGACGCCGGCGTCGTGAACGCGGGCGACGGCACGCACGAGCACCCCACCCAGGCCCTGCTCGACGCCTTCACGATGCGCCGCCGGCTGCACGGCGCGGCCTCCCGCGGGCGCGGGCTCGACGGGGCGCGCGTCCTCATCGTCGGCGACGTGCTGCACTCGCGGGTCGCGCGCTCGAACGCCTGGCTGCTGCCCGCGCTCGGCGCCGAGGTCGAGCTCGTCGCCCCGCCGACGCTGCTGCCCGTCGACACGCGCCGCTGGCCCGTGACGACGTCGTACGACCTCGACGAGGCGCTCGGCCGCCGACCGGACGTGGTCATGATGCTGCGCATCCAGGCCGAGCGGATGCACGGGGCCTTCTTCCCGAACAGCCGGGAGTACGCCCGCACCTGGGGGCTCGACGACGCGCGGTTCGACGCGCTTCCCGACACTACGATGGTCATGCATCCCGGACCGATGAACCGCGGTCTCGAGATCGCCGCCCGCGCGGCCGATTCGCCGCAGTCCACGGTGCGCGAGCAGGTCGCGAACGGAGTATCAGTGAGAATGGCCGCCCTCTATCTGCTGCTGTCCGGTGAACGGGGGGCGGCCGCATGAGCGAACGTCACCTGATCGTCGGGGCGCAGCTGCCGAACGGCGAACGCCTCGACCTCCTCCTCGAGGGCGGACGCATCGCCGAGCTCGGCACCGGGCTGGACGCCCGCGGGGCGGAGCGCGTCGACGCGGAGGGCCTCGTGGTGCTGCCCGGGCTCGTCGACCTGCACACCCACCTCCGCGAGCCGGGGTACGAGCAGAGCGAGACCGTGCTCACCGGCACCCGTGCCGCCGCAGCGGGCGGATTCACCGCGGTCTTCGCGATGGCCAACACCTCGCCGGTCGCCGACACGGCCGGGGTCGTCGAGCAGGAGCTCAGCCTCGGGCGAGCCGCCGGCTACGCCACCGTCCAGCCGATCGGCGCCGTGACGGTGGGCCTCGCCGGTGAGCGCCTCGCCGAGCTCGGCGCCATGGCCCAGTCCCGCGCCCGCGTCCGCGTGTTCTCCGACGACGGCTTCTGCGTGCACGACCCGCTGCTCATGCGCCGCGCGCTCGAGTACGTGAAGGCCTTCGGCGGCGTCATCGCGCAGCACGCGCAGGAGCCGCGGCTCACCGAGGGCGCGCAGATGAACGAAGGCGCCCTCTCCGGCGAGCTTGGTCTCGCGGGCTGGCCGGCGGTGGCCGAGGAGTCGATCATCGCCCGCGACGTGCTCCTCGCCGAGCACGTCGGCAGCCGACTGCACGTCTGCCACGTCTCGACGGCCGGTTCGGTCGAGGTGATCCGCTGGGCGAAGGCCCGCGGCATCGACGTCACCGCCGAGGTCACGCCGCACCACCTGCTCCTCACCGAGGACCGGGTCGCGAGCTACGACCCCCGCTTCAAGGTGAACCCGCCGCTGCGCCGCGCCGAGGACGTCGAAGCCCTGCGCGCCGCGCTCGCGGATGGCACCATCGACATCGTCGCCACCGACCATGCCCCGCACCCGGTGGAGGCCAAGGAGGGCGAGTGGGATGCCTCGGCGAACGGCATGGTCGGGCTCGAGTCCGCGCTGTCCGTCGTGCACCGCACGATGGTGGAGCCCGGACGCCTCGACTGGGCCGACGTCGCACGGGTGCTGAGCCAGGCGCCCGCCCGCATCGGCCGCCTCGCCGGCCAGGGCGGCGCGATCGAGCTCGACGCGCCCGCCGAACTCGTCCTCTACGACCCCTCGGCCACGGGGGAGTTCGGACTCGAGCGGCTCGCCGGACGCAGCACCAACTCGCCCTACCTCGGCGAGACGCTGCCCGGCTCCGTGCGCTGGACCTTCCACCAGGGCTACGCGACGGTGCGCGACGGCGAGGTGCGCGAGGCCGCGGAGGTCGCCGGACTCGCCGCGGCAGCGGGGAGCGCTGATGGATAAGCTCATCGGCGCGATCGTCGCCGTCGTCATCGTCGCGGTCGTGATCTGGCTGATGGTCCGCTCCTGGCGACGACGACGGGCGCGCGACGCCCGCCTCGTGGCCTACCCGGTGCCCGCGACGCTCGCCGCCGCCGTGCTCGAGACCGAGGTGCTCTACGTCGCCTCGACTCCCGAGGACGAGCCCTTCGAGCGGCTCGCGGTCGACGGCCTCGCGTTCCGCGGGGCCGCGCACCTCGAGGTGTACGACGCGGGCGTGCTGCTCCGCATCGCGGGGGAGCCGGCGAGCTTCATCCCGGTCGAGCGCATCGTCGGGATCGGGGCCGCGAGCCACGCGATCGACCGCGGCGTCGAGGCCGAGGGCCTCGTGGCCATCACGTGGCAGCCGCACGAGTCGGAGCCCGGCGAGGTGCCGGTGCGCATCGACAGCTATCTTCGGGCGCGATACCCGGGCGACACCGCCCGGATCATCGACGCCGTCACGAACATCACCGCGGCCGAAGCGCCGCGGTCGCAACAGGAAGGCGAGGCCTCTGGTGACTGAGACCACGACCCGCACGGCCCCCGCCGTGCTCGTCCTCGAGGACGGAACCCGCTTCGAGGGGCGCGCGTACGGCGCCCTCGGCCGCACGCTCGGCGAGGCGGTCTTCGCGACCGGCATGACCGGCTATCAGGAGACGCTGACCGACCCGTCGTACGCGGGCCAGATCGTGCTCATGACCGCGCCGCACATCGGCAACACCGGCATGAACGACGAGGACATGGAGTCCAAGCAGATCTGGGTCGCCGGCTTCGTCGTGCGCGACCCCTCCCGCGTCGTGTCGAACTTCCGCTCGCAGCGGAGCCTCGACGACGACCTCGCGGACGCCGGCATCGTCGGCATCTCCGGCATCGACACGCGCGCCGTCACCCGGCGCATCCGCGACGCCGGCGCGATGCGGGCGGGCATCTTCTCCGGCGAGGACGCGAGCCTCACCGCGGGCGAGCAGCTCGACCTCGTGCTCGGCGGCGCCGAGATGGCGGGGCAGAACCTCTCCGGCGAGGTGTCGACGGGGGAGCGCTACTCGCTGCCCGCGACCGGCGAGCGCATTGGCTCGGTCGCGGTCCTCGACCTCGGGGTGAAGACTTCCACGCTGAACTTCCTCGCCGAGCGCGGCTTCGACGTCGAGGTGCTCCCGCAGACCGTCACGATCGAGGAGGTGCGGGCGCTCGCACCCGACGCGCTGTTCTTCTCGAACGGCCCCGGCGACCCGAGCGCGAGCGACCGGCACGTGCAGCTGCTCCGCGAGTCGCTCCGCGACGGCCGGCCCTACTTCGGCATCTGCTTCGGCAACCAGCTCCTCGGCCGCGCCCTCGGCTTCGGCACGTACAAGCTGCCGTTCGGCCACCGCGGCATCAACCAGCCCGTGCTCGACAAGGCCACCGGCCGCGTCGAGATCACGGCGCACAACCACGGCTTCGCCGTCGACGCCCCGATCGACCGCGTGAGCGAGTCGAGCGAGGGCTTCGGCCGCGTCGAGGTCAGCCACGTCGACCTCAACGACGACGTGGTCGAGGGCCTCAACTGCCTCGACATCCCCGCGTTCAGCGTCCAGTACCACCCGGAGTCGGCTGCCGGCCCGCACGACGCGAACTACCTCTTCGATCGTTTCCGCGAGCTGGTCATCGCGAGCAAGGAGAACCGCGACTAATGCCCAAGCGCGACGACATCAATTCCGTCCTCGTCATCGGCTCCGGCCCGATCGTCATCGGGCAGGCCGCCGAGTTCGACTACTCGGGCACCCAGGCCTGCCGAGTGCTCCGCGCCGAGGGCGTGCGGGTCATCCTCGTGAACCCGAACCCCGCCACGATCATGACCGACCCGGACTTCGCCGACGCGACCTACATCGAGCCGATCACCCCGGAGATCATCGAGTCGATCATCGTCAAGGAGCGCCCCGACGCCATCCTGCCGACGCTCGGCGGCCAGACCGCGCTCAACGCGGCCATCGCGCTGCACGACGCGGGCATCCTCGAGAAGCACGGCGTCGAGCTCATCGGCGCGAAGGTCGACGCCATCCGCAAGGGCGAGGACCGCCAGCTGTTCAAGGAGCTCGTGGTCGAGTGCGGCGCGGACGTCGCCCGCTCGCACATCGCGCACACCATGGACGAGGTACTCGCGGCAGCGGAGGACCTCGGCTACCCGCTCGTCGTGCGCCCCTCCTTCACGATGGGCGGTCTCGGCTCGGGCTTCGCGTACGACGAGGCCGAGCTGCGCCGCATCGCGGGCGCCGGCCTGCACGACTCGCCGACCACCGAGGTGCTCCTCGAGGAGTCCATCCTCGGCTGGAAGGAGTACGAGCTCGAGCTCATGCGCGACACGCACGACAACACCGTCGTCGTGTGCTCGATCGAGAACGTCGACCCGGTCGGCGTGCACACGGGCGACTCGATCACGGTCGCGCCCGCGCTCACCCTCACCGACCGCGAGTACCAGCGGCTCCGCGACATCGGCATCGACATCATCCGCGCCGTCGGCGTCGACACCGGCGGCTGCAACATCCAGTTCGCCATCGACCCGTCGAACGGGCGCGTCATCGTCATCGAGATGAACCCGCGCGTCTCCCGCTCCTCGGCGCTCGCCTCGAAGGCGACCGGCTTCCCGATCGCGAAGATCGCGGCGAAGCTCGCGATCGGCTACCGGCTCGACGAGATCCCGAACGACATCACCCGGGTGACGCCCGCGAGCTTCGAGCCGACGCTCGACTACGTCGTCGTGAAGGTGCCGCGCTTCGCGTTCGAGAAGTTCCCGGCCGCCGACCCGACGCTCACCACGACCATGAAGTCCGTCGGCGAGGCCATGGCGATCGGCCGCAACTACGCGACCGCCCTGCAGAAGGCCCTCCGCTCGCTCGAGAAGCGCGGCTCCTCGTTCCACTGGGGCGAGGAGGAGCGCAGCGTCGAGGAGCTCCTCGAGCTGGCCCAGACGCCGACCGACGGCCGGATCGTGCTCGTGCAGCAGGCGCTCCGCAAGGGCGCCACGATCGAGCAGGCCTTCGAGGCCACGAAGATCGACCCGTGGTTCCTCGACCAGATCGTGCTGATCAACGAGGTCGCCGCGACGGTCGCCGCCGCGGAGGCGCTCGACACCGAGACGATCCTGCTCGCGAAGGACCACGGGTTCTCCGACGCGCAGATCGCCCAGCTCCGCGGCTTCGGCAGCGAGCAGGACGCGCGCGAGGTGCGGCACATCCTCGGCATCCGCCCGGTCTACAAGACGGTCGACACCTGCGCGGGCGAGTTCCCGGCGCTCACGCCGTACCACTACTCGAGCTACGACCAGGAGACGGAGGTCGCCGCGAGCGACCGCCGCAAGGTCGTCATCCTCGGCTCCGGCCCGAACCGCATCGGCCAGGGCGTCGAGTTCGACTATTCGTGCGTGCACGCCTCGTTCGCCCTGCACGACGCGGACTTCGAGACGATCATGATCAACTGCAACCCGGAGACGGTCTCGACCGACTACGACACGAGCGACCGGCTCTACTTCGAGCCGCTCACCCTCGAGGACGTGCTCGAGGTCATCCACGCCGAGTCGCAGTCCGGCGAGCTCGTCGGCGTCGTCGTGCAGCTCGGCGGCCAGACCGCGCTCGGCCTCGCGAAGGGTCTCGAGGCGGCCGGCGTGCCGATCCTCGGCACCTCGCCCTCGGCGATCGACCTCGCGGAGGAGCGCGGCCTCTTCGCCGGCATCCTCGAGAACGCGGGACTCCTCGCGCCGCGCAATGGCACCGCCGTCGACCTCGCGGGCGCGCAGCAGATCGCGGAGGGCATCGGCTACCCGGTGCTCGTGCGCCCGAGCTACGTGCTCGGCGGCCGCGGCATGGAGATCGTCTACGACAGCGCGAACCTCGCCGAGTACTTCGACCGCATCGAGGGTCAGGGCATCGTCGGCCCGAGCCATCCGCTCCTCGTCGACCGCTTCCTCGACGACGCCATCGAGATCGACGTCGACGCGCTCTACGACGGCAGCGAGCTCTACATCGGCGGCGTCATGGAGCACATCGAGGAGGCCGGCATCCACTCCGGCGACTCGAGCTGCACCCTCCCGCCCGTGACGCTCGGCCGCGCCGAGGTCGACCGGGTGCGCGAGGCGACCCGTGCGATCGCCGAGGGCATCGGTGTCCAGGGCCTACTGAACGTGCAGTTCGCGATCGGCGCGGGCGTGCTCTACGTGCTCGAGGCGAACCCGCGGGCGAGCCGCACGGTGCCGTTCGTCTCGAAGGCGCTCGGCATCCCGCTCGCGAAGGCCGCCAGCCGGGTCATGGTCGGCGCGACGATCCGCGAGCTCGTCGCCGAGGGCCTGCTGCCCGAGGTCGACGGCTCCCGCGTGCCGCTCGACGCGCCGGTCGCGGTCAAGGAGGCCGTGCTGCCGTTCCACCGCTTCCGCACCCGCGAGGGCGGCATGGTCGACTCGGTGCTCGGGCCGGAGATGCGCTCGACCGGCGAGGTCATGGGCATCGACCGCGACTTCCCGACGGCGTTCGCGAAGAGCCAGCTCGCCGCGTACGGCGGCGTGCCCGCCTCCGGGACGGTCTTCGTCTCGGTGTCCGACCGCGACAAGCGGGCTGCGATCCTGCCGGTGCTGCGCCTGCAGCAGCTCGGCTACGACATCGCCGCGACCGAGGGCACCGCGGAGGTGCTGCGCCGCAACGGCATCCGGGCGAGCGAGGTGCTGAAGTTCCACGACAAGCCCGACGCCGAGGCGACGAGCGTGGTGGAGCTCATCCACCGCGGCGAGGTCGACGTGGTCGTGAACACCCCGAGCGGCCGCTCCGCCCGGGCCGACGGCTACGAGATCCGCGCCGCGGCGGTGGCCGCCGGCATCCCGCTGTTCACGACGATCGCGGAGCTCTCCGCCGCCGTCGCCTCGCTCGACGTGGTCGGCGACGGCTTCGACGTGACGAGCCTGCAGGAGTACCAGCGCCGCCGGGAGGGGGCCGCGTGAGCGAGCCCGTCGCGTTCGGCGACCGCCTGGCGGCCGCCTTCGCCGCGTACGGCCGGCTCTGCGTGGGGATCGACCCCCACGCGCAGCTCCTCGAGAGCTGGGGCCTGCCCGACAGCGGCGAAGGCGTGCGCGAGTTCGGTCTCCGCGTCGTCGACGCGGCGGCCGGGCAGATCGGGATCGTGAAGCCGCAGGTGTCGTTCTACGAGCGGCACGGCGCGGCCGGCTACGCGGCGCTCGAGCGGGTCTTCGCCGAGGCGCGCGACGCGGGCCTCATCGTGATCGCCGACGCCAAGCGCGGCGACATCGGCTCGACGCTCGCGGGCTACGCGGATGCCTGGCTCCGCCCGGGCTCGACGCTCGAAGCGGATGCCCTCACCCTGAACCCCTACCAGGGGCTCGCCACGCTCGCCCCGGTCATGGAGCGCGCGGCGGCGGTCGGCAAGGGCGTGTTCGTGCTCGCCGCGACGTCGAACCCGGAGTCCGGGCCCGTGCAGACGGCCGAGCTCCGGCAGTCGAGCCGGGCCGGCCGCACGATCGCCTCCGCGATGGTCGACGGCGTCGACGCGTGGAACCGCGCGCGCCCGGATGCCTCGACCCGCACCCTCGGCGACGCGGGCGTCGTGATCGGCGCGACCGTCGACCTCCGCGCGGTCGGCATCGACCCGGACGCCTACGGCGAGACGCCCGGTCTGCCGGTGCTGGCCCCGGGCTTCGGCCACCAGGGGGGCGACCCCGCCCAGCTCGGCGAGCTGTTCGGCCGCCTGGCCGCCGGCGCGATCGTGAACGAGTCCCGCTCCGTGCTCGCCGCCGGCCCCGACGAGATCGGCGAGGCCGTCCGGCGCCGCGCCGGGGAGGTAGGATCGCTCGGTGTCTGATCGGACCCCCACCACCCCGCCAGAGGTCGACCGAGTCGCCGCGTCCCGGGCCGCCGTCGCGGCGCGCCGGGCCCGCGCGATCGTGAAGCAGGAGGTCGCCGACGGCGCCCGGAGCCCGCTCGACGTGCTCCGGGTCGCGTTCGACGAGCCCGACGGCGTCGAGGGCCGGCTGCGGGTCACGGAGTTCCTCGGGGCCATCCCGGCGATCGGCCGCACGAAGACCGAGCGGATCATGGACGAGCTCCAGATCTCGCCCGCCAAGCGCCTGGGCGGCCTGGGGCGCCTGCAGCGCCGGCGCCTGCGCGGCTTCGCCGCCGAATGGGTCGCCGCGCACGGCGGCACGGGCGACCGGCTGGTCGTCCTCGCCGGGCCCACCGCCGTCGGCAAGGGCACGGTCGCGGGGTACATCCGCGATCACTACCCCGAGGTGAAGCTCTCGGTCTCCGCGACGACGCGCGCGCCGCGCCCGGGCGAGATCGACGGCGAGCACTACTTCTTCGTCGACGACGCCGAGTTCGACCGGCTGATCGAGACCGGCGAGCTGCTCGAGTGGGCGACCGTGCACAACGCCTCCCGCTACGGCACGCCGCGCGGCCCGGTGGAGCGCGCGATCGCCGCCGGCGACAGCGTGCTGCTGGAGATCGACATCCAGGGCGCGCGCTCGGTGCGCCGCGCCATGCCGGAGGCGACGCTCGTCTTCCTGCAGCCGCCGAGCTGGGACGAGCTCGTCCGCCGACTCGTCGGCCGCGGCACCGAGGGACCGGCGGAGCAGCAGCGCCGGCTCGAGACCGCGAAGGTCGAGCTGGCCTCGGCCGACGAGTTCGATCACCAGGTCGTGAACCACGAGGTCTCCGAGGCCGCGCAAAAGGTCGTAGACTTGATGCGGCCCCGCAAGGGTCGTCATTGAGCTGCCCGCAGTTCGGGCGACCGGGCCACGATCTTTCGCGCACACCTCGTGCGCATCACCGAAGCGAGGAGTCACTCCATGGCTGAGAAGCTGTCCGGCATCATCGACCCGCCCATCGACGACCTGCTGTCGAAGGTCGACTCGAAGTACCAGCTGGTCATCTTCGCGTCGAAGCGCGCCCGCCAGATCAACGACTACTACGCCGACCTGCACGAGGGCAGCCTGTTCGACAACGTCGGCCCGCTCGTGGACTCGTCGATCGATGACAAGCCGCTCACCGTGGCGATGCACGAGATCAACGAGGACAAGCTGCGCCTGCGCCCCATCAGCGAGTAAGTCGCCGGCGTGGCGAGCACGACGGGCCGACTGAACATCGTCGTCGGCATCACCGGCGGCATCGCCGCGTACAAGGCGGTCGCCGTCGTGCGCCAGCTCGTCCTGGCCGGCCATGACGTGCACGTCGTCCCGACCGAGGCGGCGCTCCGCTTCGTCGGCCGGCCGACGCTCGAGGCGATCTCGCGCAATCCGGTGCACACCGAGCTGTACGAGGGCGTCGCCGAGGTCCGGCACGTCGCCATCGGGCAGGCCGCCGACCTCATCGTCATCGCCCCGGCGACGGCGAACTCGATCGCGAAGCTCGCGGCCGGGCTCGCCGACGACCTGCTCGGCAACACCGTGCTCGCAAGCCGCGCCCCGCTCGTCATCGCCCCGGCGATGCACACCGAGATGTGGGAGCACCCCGCGACGCGCGCGAACGTGGCGCTGCTGCGCGAGCGCGGCGTCACGATCGTCGGCCCGGCCGAGGGGCAGCTGACCGGCACCGACCGCGGAGCCGGCCGGCTCGAGGAGCCCGAGGTCATCGTCGAGGCCGCCCTCGCGCGCATCTCCGCCGGGCGCGCGTCCGGCGATCTCGCCGGGCGCCGAGTCGTGGTGAGCGCCGGCGGCACGCGCGAACCGCTCGACCCCGTGCGCTTCCTCGGCAACCGCTCGAGCGGCAAGCAGGGCATCGCGATCGCGGAGGCCGCCCGCGCCCGTGGCGCCGAGGTGACGCTCGTGGCCGCGAATCTCGAGGTGCCGCGCCCCGAGGGCTGCGACGTCCGCGAGGTCAGCACGGCGCTCGAACTGCAGCGCGAACTCGTGGCCGCCGCCGCGGGCGCCGACGTGGTGGTCATGGCCGCCGCGGTCGCCGACTACCGCCCCGCCGCGGTCAGCGAGCAGAAGATCAAGAAGGACGCCTCGGACTCCGGACTCACCCTCGAGCTCGTGCGCAATCCCGACATCCTCGCCGGCCTCGGCGCCGCGCCGCACGACGGCACCCTGCTCGTCGGCTTCGCCGCCGAGACCGAAGCAGACGAGGGGCGCCTGCTGGAGCTCGGCCGCGGCAAGCGGCGCGCGAAGGGCGCCGACCTCCTGGTGGTGAACCGGGTCGGCTGGACGGAGGGCTTCGCCGCCGACGAGAACCGGGTCGTCGTCATCGGGGCCGACGACTCGGTCGTCACACAAGCACACGGAAGCAAGGCGTCGGTGGCGGATGCCATCCTCGACGTGGTTGTCTCGAAGTTGAACCCCGCGGCGCCCGCCGCACGCACTCCAGAAGGAACGACGAGCTGAACATGAGCGCACTCCGCCTCTTCACGTCCGAATCGGTCACCGAGGGGCACCCGGACAAGATCTGCGACCAGATCTCCGACTCCATCCTCGATGCGCTGCTCACCGTCGACCCGAACGCCCGCGTCGCGGTCGAGACGCTCGTCACGACCGGACTCGTGCACGTCGCGGGCGAGGTCTCGACCTCGGGCTACGTCGAGATCCCGGCGATCGTGCGCGAACGGGTGACCTCGATCGGCTACGACTCCTCCGACGTCTGGTTCGACGGCCGCTCCTGCGGCGTCTCGGTCTCGATCGGGGGGCAGTCGCCCGACATCGCGCAGGGCGTCGACCACGCCTTCGAGGCGCGCGAGCACGCGAGCGACGACGAACTCGACCGTCAGGGCGCCGGAGACCAGGGCATCATGTTCGGCTACGCGGTGCGCGAGACGCCCGAGCTCATGCCCGTGCCGATCTGGCTCGCCCATCGCCTCGCCGAGCGCCTCGCCGACGTGCGCAAGGCCGGCGAGCTCGACTACCTGCGGCCCGACGGCAAGACCCAGGTCACGGTCGGCTACGAGGGGCAGACGCCCCGCAGCATCGAGACCGTCGTGCTGTCGACGCAGCACTCGCCCAAGATCTCCACGGAGCAGCTCCGCGCCGAGGTCGAGGAGCTCGTCATCCGCCCGGTCCTCGACACGGTCGAACTGGCGCGGCCCGAGCTCCGCGTGCTCATCAATCCGACCGGCCGCTTCGAGATCGGCGGCCCCCAGGGCGACGCCGGGCTCACCGGCCGCAAGATCATCATCGACACCTACGGCGGCGCGAGCCGGCACGGCGGCGGTGCGTTCAGCGGCAAGGATCCCTCGAAGGTCGACCGTTCGGCCGCCTACGCCATGCGCTGGGTCGCGAAGAACGCCGTCGCCGCGGGGCTCGCCGACCGCCTCGAGGTGCAGGTCGCCTACGCGATCGGTGCGGCGGCGCCGGTCGGGCTCTACGTCGAGACCTTCGGCACGGCGCACGTGCCGGAGGAGCGCCTCATCGGAGCCATCCGCGAAGTGTTCGACCTGCGCCCGGCCGCCATCATCCGCGACCTCGATCTGCTGCGGCCGATCTACGCGAAGACCGCGACGTACGGCCACTTCGGCCGCGAGCTGCCCGACTTCAGCTGGGAGCGGCTCGACCGCGTCGACGCGCTCCGTTCCGCCGCCGGGCTCTGAGATGGCGGGCGACCTCGTCGCCAGGGTGCTCGTCGACTCGCCCCTCCCGCAGCTCGACCAGCTCTTCGACTACCGGGTGCCCGATCGGCTGCGCGACGTCGTGCGCGCCGGCATGCGGGTGCGGGTGCCGCTCCGCACCGGCGGGCGCATCGCGAACGCCTGGCTCGTCGAACTCGGCGACCACAGCGAGTTCGCGGGCCGGCTGAGCGAGCTCGACGATGTCGTCTCCGAGGCGCCGATGCTCACGCCGGAGGTGTGGCGGCTGGCGCGTGCCGCGGCCGACCGCGCCGCCGGCAATGCGAGCGACATCCTGCGGCTCGCGATCCCGGGGCGGTACGTGCGCGCCGAGCGCGCCTGGCTCACTGCGGAGCCCGATCCCGGCCCGCTGCCCGTCGACCCGCCCGCTCCGCCCGGCGGCGCGGAGGGTGCGCTCGCGCGCGGGCTCGCCACGGGCGAGCGGATGGCTCTCGCGGCCGACGCCCGCCCCGTCCGGCTGCCCGACGGCACCTGGGTGGGGGCCTGGGCGAGCGAACTCGCCCTCGCGGCGGCGAACGTGCTCGCGAGCGATCGCAGCGCGATCCTCGTGGTACCCGACTACCGCGACCAGGAGCAGCTCGAGGCGGCGCTCGGGGCCCTCGTCGACGCGCGACGCGTGCTCCGCACCGACGCCCGGCAGACCGGTCCCGCGCGCTACCGGGCCTTCCTCGACGCGACGGGCGAGGCCGCGCGCATCATCGTCGGCAACCGTTCGGCCGTGTACGCCCCCGCGGCCCGGCTCGGTCTCATCGCCTTCTGGGACGACGGCGACGGGCTCATGAACGAGCCGCTCTCGCCCGGTGTGCACCCCAGGGACGCCGCCCTCATCCGTCAGGAGCAGTCGGGCGCCGCCCTCCTCTTCGCCGGCCACACCCGCAGCGTCGAGGTGCAACGGCTGGTCGAGCTCGGCTGGGTGCACGAGGTCCCGCTGCAGAAGCCCGTGCGGCCGCGGGTCGTCGTCACCGAGCGGCAGGCGCAGACCGAACCGGGCTCGGCCCGCATCCCCTCCGCCGCCTGGCGCGAGGCGCAGGAGGCGGCCGCGCTCGGCCCGGTACTGGTGCAGGTCGCCCGGCCCGGCAACGCGCCGCTCCTGGTCTGCGACCGGTGCCGCGAGCCGGCCAAGTGCGCCGCGTGCAGCGGTCCGCTCGCGATTCCGCGTTCGGGCGGCGTCGCCGTGTGCACGCTCTGCGGCACTGCGGCGAGCGCGTGGCGCTGCCCGGTCTGCGAGGGCACCAAGCTGCGCGCCGCGACCGTGGGGGCGAGCCGGACGGCCGAGGAGCTCGGGCGGGCGTTCCCGCGCACCCGGGTCATCCTGTCCGACGGCGAACGGCCGGTCCTGCGGGTGGGACCCGAGCCGGCGCTCATCGTCGCCACGCGGGGGGCCGAGCCGTTCGCCGAGGGCGGCTACCGGGCCGTGCTGCTGCTCGATGGCGAGCGGATGCTGCTGCGCGAGACGCTTCGGGTGGCCGAGGACTGTCTGCGCTGGTGGTCGAACGCCGCCGCGCTGGCCGCGCCCGGGGCGCCGGTGTTCCTCGTCGGCGTCGCCGGGGAGCTCGCCTCGGCGCTCGCGACCTGGCGGCAGCCCGAGTGGGCGGCGCACGAGCTCGCCTCCCGGCGCACCCTCCGCTTCCCGCCGGCGATCCGGGTGGCGAGCGTCACGAGCGGGCGCGAGCGCCTCGCGCGGGCGCTCGACGCCGTCACGGAGGCCGTGCCGGGCGTCGACGTGCTGGGGCCCGTCCCGGTGGACGAGGGGCTCGAACGCGCCCTCGTGCGCTTCGACTACGGGCAGGGCGCCGCCGTCGCCCGCACGCTCGAGGCGGAGATGATCCGCGCGGCGACCGAGCGGCGCAAGCCGGTGGCGGGTCGGCAGGTGAAGCGGCCGATCCTCCGGGTCCGCTTCGACGACCCGGAGGTGCCCTGAGCCGGTCCCGCCTCCGCGCGGCGCCTCCCGCGCATCCGGGAGAATGGCCGGGTGACCTCTCTGCGCCTCGTCTTCGCCGGAACCCCGGCCGCCGCCGTCCCGAGCCTCCGACGGCTCGCCGCCTCCCGGCACGAACTCGTCGGCGTCGTGACGCGTCCGGACGCCCCGCTCGGGCGGAAGCGCGTGCTGACCCCGTCTCCCGTCGCCGCCGCCGCGACGGAGCTCGACGTGCCGACGATCAAGGCGGCCCGTCTGGACGCCGAGGCGACCGCGTCGATCGCCGCCCTCGAGCCCGATCTCGGCGTGATCGTCGCCTACGGCGGCCTCGTCCGCGAGCCGCTGCTGAGCGCGCCCCGGCTCGGCTGGATCAACCTGCACTTCTCACTCCTCCCGGCCTGGCGCGGTGCGGCGCCGGTGCAGCACTCGATCATCGCGGGCGACGACGAGCACGGCGCGGCGGTGTTCCAGCTCGTTCCGGAGCTCGACGCGGGCGCGGTGTTCGCCGCGCTCCGCCGACCCGCCGACCGGCTGGCGACGGCGGGGGAGACGCTCGACCGGCTCGCCGTCGAGGGCGCGGAACTGCTGGCCGGGGTCGTCGACGCGCTGGCCGACGGGACCGCGGTGGCCCGGCCGCAGTCCGGTGAGCCGAGCTTCGCTCCGAAGCTCTCGCTCGACGACGGGCGGCTCGACTGGACGCAGCCCGCGGCCCGGGTGCTCGACCGGTATCGCGGTGTCACGCCGGAGCCGGGCGCATGGGCGATGCTCGACGGCGTGCGGGTCAAGGTGCTCGAGGCCCGCCTCGCCGAGCCGAGCGGGGCGCCCGAGGCGGGCGCCGCGCTGGTGCCCGGAGAGTTGGCGCCGGAGCGCCGGCGACTCCTCGTCGGCACGGCCGACGCGGCGATCGAGCTCGTCCGCGTCCAGCCGGCCGGGCGAGGCGCGATGTCCGCGGCCGACTGGGGGCGGGGGCTTCCGGCCGGTGCCCGCTTCGAGGCCTGACGGTCGACGGTCCGCCGCGTCGCCGGGCCCCGGTCCGGGCCCGTACAGTTGACGGGTGGTCAGGAAGCAGGAGCGCAGCGCTGGACGCGAGCGGGGGACGGCGCCCCGTCAGGTGCGGGTGTCGCCCGCGCGGATCGTCGCGTACGAGGTGCTCGAGGCGGTGCGCGACGACGAGGCGTACGCCAACCTCCTGCTCCCGAAGCGCATCGAGCGCTCCAAGCTGAGCCCAGCCGACGCGGCGCTCGCGACCGAGCTCACCTACGGCACCCTGCGGATGCAGGGCTACTACGACCGCATCATCGAGCTCGTCTCCGAGCGCGATCGCACGGCCATCGATCCCGTCGTGCTCGACATCCTCCGCCTCGGCGCGCACCAGCTGCTCGCCACCCGGGTGCCCCTGCACGCCGCGGTGAACGAGCAGGTCGTGCTCGCGAAGCGGCTCGCCCCCGCGGCCAGCGGCTTCGTCAACGGCGTGCTGCGCACCATCTCCCGCTCGACGCCGGAGGAGTGGCGCGGCTGGGTCGCCGACGAGACGACGGGCGGCGAGCTCGAACGGATGGCGGTGCTCGAGAGTCATCCGGAGTGGATCGTGCGGGCCTTCGCGCAGGCGCTCGAGCGTGAGGGTCGAGCCGAGGAGCTGGCGTCGCTCCTGGCCGCCGACAACGCCGCGCCGCGGGTCAACCTGGTTGCGCTGCCCGGGCTCGGCGACGAGCCGGTGGCGGAGCTCGGCGCGCCGAACCGCTTCTCGCCGATCGGCTTCACGGCCGCGAACCCGTTCGAGCTCATCGCCGCTCACGAGGGGCGGGTGCGGGTGCAGGACGAGGGGTCGCAGCTCGCGGCGCTCGCCCTCAGCCGGGCGCGCCCGGTGGAGCCGGGGGAGCGCTGGCTCGACCTCTGCGCAGGGCCCGGCGGAAAGACGGCCGTGCTGGCCGCCGAAGCGCTCGCGGCCGATGCCGAGCTCGTCGCGAACGAGCTCGGCGAGGCGCGCGCGGAACTCGTGCGCAAGGCCGTCGCCGGCGTGCCGCTCGACGTGCCCGTGCGGGTCGGCGACGGCCGGTCGGTGGCGGCCGCCGAGCTGGACGCGCCCGCCGGCTTCGACCGGATCCTGCTCGACGCGCCGTGCACCGGGCTCGGCGCGCTCCGTCGCCGTCCTGAGGCGCGCTGGCGCAAGCAGCCGAGCGACGTCGCCGAACTCACCGCCCTGCAGGGGGAGCTCTTCGATCACGCCGTGGAACTGCTCGCGCCGGGCGGACTGCTCGCCTACGTGACGTGCTCGCCGCACACGGGCGAGACCCACGGCACGCTCGCCGCGGCGATGCGCCGCTGGGACGGCGCCATCGAGCCGGTCGACACCCGCTCCGTCGTCGCGTCCGTGGCACGGGACGAGCTCGACCTCGCCGGCGAGCCCGAGACCGTGCAGCTCTGGCCGCACCGCCACGGCACCGACGCGATGTTCATCGCCCTGGTGCGCCGCGTCGGGTGAGTCACCCCGCCGCTCGCTAGGCTTCGAGCCATGACGACGCGCATCAATCCGAGCATCCTGGCCGCCGACTTCGCGAACTTCGAGCGCGAGCTCGGGCGCATCGCCACGGCCGATCTCGTGCACGTCGACATCATGGACAACCACTTCGTGCCGAACCTCACCTTCGGGTTGCCGATGGTGGAGCGGCTGCAGCAGGTCAGCCCGATCCCGCTCGACGTGCACCTCATGATCGACGACCCGGACCGCTGGGCACCGGGCTACGCCGAGGCGGGCGCGGCGAGCGTCACCTTCCACGCCGAGGCCGTCGCCGACCCGGTGGGGCTCGCCCGCCGGCTCCGCGAGATCGGCGCCCGCGCCGGCATCGCGCTGAAGCCCGGCACCGCGGCGGAGGCCTACCTCGAGCTGCTGCCCGAGTTCGACCAGGTGCTCGTGATGACGGTGGAGCCGGGCTTCGGCGGCCAGTCCTTCATGCCCGAGACGATGCCGAAGCTGCGCCTCGTCGCCGACGCCGTGCGCGCCGCGGGCCTCGACGTCTGGCTGCAGGTCGACGGCGGCGTCACGGTCGACACGATCGGCATCGCGGCCGAGGCGGGCGCGGACACTTTCGTCGCGGGCTCCGCGGTGTTCCGCGGGGTTCCCGAGGAGCAGATCGCGGCGCTGCGGGCGGCGGCGTCGTCGCACGGTCACGCGCACCGGTAGCCTAGGAGGGTGAAGACCTTCGACGACCTCTTCGTCGAGCTCAGCGAGAAGGCCAGGACCCGCCCCGAGGGTTCCGGCACCGTGCGCGAGCTCGACGCCGGCGTGCACGCCATCGGCAAGAAGATCGTTGAGGAGGCGGCCGAGGTCTGGATGGCTGCCGAGTACCAGAGCGACGAGGAGACGGCCGGCGAGATCTCGCAGCTGCTCTACCACCTCCAGGTGCTCATGCTGGCCAAGGGCCTCGAGCCGGCCGACGTGTACCGACATCTGTGATCGCGCCCATGCCCGATCCGAACCGTCGACACGAAAGTCAGGACATGCTCCGCATTGCCGTGCCCAACAAGGGCTCGCTCTCCGACACCGCCGCCCAGATGCTCTGGGAGGCGGGGTACACCGGTCGCCGAGACCCGCGCGACCTCCACACCGCCGACCCGCGCAACGGGGTCGAGTTCTTCTACCTCCGCCCGCGTGACATCGCGACGTACGTCGGCTCCGGCGCCCTCGACGTCGGCATCACGGGCCGCGATCTGCTGCTCGACTCCGGGTCCGACGCGACCGAGATCGCCTCGCTCGGCTTCGGCGACTCGACGTTCCGCTTCGCGGCGCCCGCCGGCGGCTTCTCGACGCTCGAGGACCTCGAGGGGGTGCGGGTCGCCACGAGCTACCCGGGTCTCGTCGGCGACTTCCTCGCCCGCCACGGCGTGACCGCCAAGCTCGTCAAGCTCGACGGCGCCGTGGAGTCCGCCGTGCGGCTGGGCGTCGCCGACGCCGTCGCCGACGTCGTCTCCACGGGCTCCACGCTGCGCAAGGCCGGTCTCGAGATCTTCGGGCCGGTCATCCTGCAGTCCGAGGCCGTGCTGATCGGCTCGGGCGTCGACAAGCCCGGCACTGGCACGCTCGTGCGCCGCCTGCAGGGCGTGCTCGTCGCCCGCCAGTACGTGCTGCTCGACTACGACGTCCCGGTCGCGCACCTCGAGCAGGCCACCGCGGCCGCCCCGGGCTTCGAGTCGCCCACGGTCTCGCCGCTGCACGACCCCGACTGGGTGGCCGTCCGGGTGATGATCCCGCGCACCGACATGAACCACGTCATGGACGCGCTGTACGAGATCGGCGCCCGCGCCATCCTCGTCTCGGCGATCCACGCGGCCCGGTTGTGAGGGCGGCGCGATGAGCCTCGCCGTCCGGGTCATCCCGTGCCTCGACGTGGCCGCCGGCCGCGTCGTGAAGGGCGTCAACTTCCAGAACCTGCGCGACGCGGGCGATCCGGTGGAACTCGCCGCGCGCTACGCCGAGCAGGGCGCCGACGAACTCACCTTCCTCGATGTGACCGCGACGGTCGACGACCGCTCGACGACGTACGACATGGTGCAGCAGGTCGCGGAGCAGGTCTTCATCCCGCTCACCGTGGGCGGCGGCGTGCGCTCCGCCGAGGACGTGGCGCGCCTGCTCGGCCACGGCGCCGACAAGATCGGCGTGAACAGCGCCGCCATCGCCCGGCCCGAGCTCGTCGCCGAGATCGCGGACCGCTTCGGCGCGCAGGTCGTGGTGCTCTCGCTCGACGTGAAGCGCTCGGAGCGCACGCCCTCCGGATACGTCGTCACCACGCACGGCGGTCGCACCGAGACCGAGCTCGACGCCCTCGACTGGGCTCGTCGGGCGATCGAGCTCGGCGCGGGGGAGCTGCTCGTGAACTCGATCGATGCCGACGGCACGAAGGCCGGCTTCGACCTCGAACTGACGGCCCTCATGCACGAGCTGTCGAGCGTGCCGGTGATCGCGTCGGGCGGGGCCGGGCGGGTCTCGGACTTCGCGCCGGCGATCGCCGCGGGCGCCGACGCGGTGCTCGCCGCCTCGGTGTTCCACAACGGCGAGATCACGATCGGCGAGGTGAAGGCGGCGCTGGCCGCCGACGGGAGGACCGTGCGATGACGAGCACGACGGATGCCGCGATCGAGCGGGCCGCGTTCAACGCCGACGGGCTGCTGCCCGCCATCATCCAGCAGTGGGACACCGGCGAGGTGCTCATGCTCGGCTGGATGGACCGCGAGGCGCTGCGCCGCACGCTCAGCGAGGGCCGGGTGACGTTCTGGTCGCGCTCGCGTCAGGAGTACTGGCGCAAGGGCGACACCTCGGGCCACGCGCAGTACGTGAAGTCCGCCGCGCTCGACTGCGACGCGGACACCCTGCTCGTGCGCGTCGAGCAGATCGGCGCCGCGTGCCACACCGGAACCAGGACCTGCTTCGACGGCGACCCGGTGCCCGTGGTCGTGGGCGACGCGCCGGACGCCGCGGGAGGCGACGCATGACGAGCACGGCGACGACCACGTTCGAGGGCTTCCAGACCCTCCTCGGCGGGCGCCGTGTGGTGCCCGTGGTGCGGGAGCTCTTCGCCGACGGCGAGACGCCGGTGGGCATCTACCGGAAGCTCGCGGAGGGGCGACCGGGCAGCTTCCTGCTCGAGTCCGCCGAACAGGGCGGCATCTGGTCGCGCTACTCCTTCGTCGGCGTCGCCTCGCACGGCGTGCTGACCGAGCGCGACGGGCAGGTCGAGTGGCTCGACTACGGGCTGCCCAGGGAGCGTGCGCTCGGCGAGGCGGCCGAGCTCGCGCCGCTGGCCGCCCTCGAGGCGCTGTACGAGCGCTGGGCCACGGAGGACGTGCCCGGTGCGCCGCCGCTCACCGGCGGACTCGTCGGCTTCATCGGCTGGGAGGCGATCCGTCAGATCGAGCGGCTGCCGAACCAGCCGCCCGCGGATTTCCGGGTCCCCTCGCAGGCGTTCGCCTTCGTCTCCGAGCTCGTGGTCATCGACCACCGCACGGGCACCGTGCAGCTCGTCGCCTCGGCGCTGAACGACGGCGTCGACGACGCCGAGACGCTCTGGGCCGATGCGCAGGCGCGCCTCGACCGCATGCAGGGCGGTTTGGCGCAGCCGGCCGAGGCGCGTCTGGCGCAGGTCGACCTCGGCCTCGCCGCGGCGCCCCGGCACCGCACCGATCGCGAGGACTTCCTCGCCGCGGTCGATCGCTCGAAGGCGTACATCCGTGACGGCGACGTGTTCCAGGTCGTGATCTCGCAGCGCTTCGAGCAGGAGGTCACCGCCGAGCCGGTCGACGTCTACCGGGTGCTGCGGAGCCTCAACCCGAGCCCGTACATGTACCTGCTCCACCTGGAGGACACCGCGGGGGAGCCGTACTGGATCGTCGGCTCCTCGCCCGAGGCGCTCGTGAAGGTCGAGGACGGCCGCGTCTACACGCACCCCATCGCCGGGTCCCGCCCGCGGGGCGCGACGCCGGAGGAGGACGCCACGCTCGAAGCCGAGCTCGAGGCGGATCCGAAGGAGCGCGCCGAGCATCTGATGCTCGTCGACCTCGCCCGCAACGACCTCGCGAAGGTGTGCGTCGCCGGCTCCGTCGAGGTCACCGAGTTCATGCGCATCGAACGCTTCAGCCACATCATGCACATCGTGTCCTCGGTCGAGGGCGACCTCGCGCCGGGGCGGAACGCGGTCGACGTGTTCCGGGCGACCTTCCCGGCCGGCACGCTCTCGGGCGCGCCGAAGCCGCGCGCCCTGGAGATCATCGACGAGCTCGAGCCCGCGCAGCGCGGCGTCTACGGCGGCGTCGTCGGCTACTTCGGCTTCGGCGGCGACGCCGACCTCGCGATCGCCATCCGCACCGCGCTCATCCAGGGCGGCGTCGCCCGCGTGCAGGCCGGGGGCGGCCTCGTCGCCGACTCGGTGCCCGAGGCGGAGTTCCAAGAGTCCGTGAACAAGGCCGCGGCCCCGCTCAAGGCGGTCGCGGTGGCGAACGCGATGCAGCGGGTGGGCGCATGACGCCGGGACGGTTGAAGCTCACCGCCATCCTGGGGGCGATCCTCGGCGGCGGCCTCGCCATGCTGAGTTGGAGCCAGAGCTGGTTCGAGCTGCACCTCGTGGCCGGTGCCGGCGGCGACGGCACGGCGATCGCGGTGAGCGGGCAGCTCGCCTCGCCGGCGCTCGCGGCGCTCGGCCTCGCGGCCCTCGCGCTGTCCGCCGCCCTCGCTCTCGCCGGCCCCGGCCTGCGGATCGTGCTCGGCGTGCTCGAGTTCCTGCTGGGCGGCTGCGTCGTCCTCGCCGCGGCGCTCACCCTCGGCGACCCCGTGGCCGCCGTCGCCCCCGCGGTGACCGAAGCGACCGGGGTGGCAGGCGCGGAGCCGACCGCCGCGCTCGTGGCGAGCGTCGACGCGAGCCTCTGGCCGCTCGCCGCCTTCGCCGGCGGCGCCCTGCTCGTGCTCTCCGCACTGCTCGTCTTCGTGACGGGCGCGAAGTGGCCGGCCTCGTCGAGCCGCTACGGCAGCACCAAGCTCCGTCAGGATGGCGCAGCAGCACCGGTGTCGAGCCGCGACCGCGCCGTCGAGGAGTGGGACGAGCTGACCCGCGGCGACGACCCCACCGGTGAGGGCCAGGAGCCCGCCGAGGCGCAGGCCGACCCTGACGACCACCCCGACCGGCCGACCGCGCGGGGCGACGAGCCCGGCGCGGCCGACCGGTAGACTTGCCAAGACCCCGCAACGAAGGAGCACCATGACCACTGAGCACGCAGACCCCGGCCACGGACACTCGCCCGCGGCGTGGACGGCCGTCGTGATCATGCTCGTCGCGTTCACGATCGGCACGGTCGCGTTCTTCTTCGAGCTCGAGTGGCTCGTCTGGGCCTCGGCGGGCCTGCTCGTCGTCGGCGCACTGGTCGGCTGGGCGCTGGCCAAGGCCGGCTACGGCGTCGGCGGGGCCAAGAGCTCCGTCAGCTCGCACTGACCGTGCTCGCCGAGCTGACGGCCAACGCCGTCGCCGACGCCGAGGCGCGCCGGCAGACTCGTCCGCTCGCCGAGGTCGAGCGCGCCGCGCTGGCGCGCCCGGCCGCCATCGACGCGCTCGAGGCGCTGCGACCGGCCGATCGGGTGAAGGTGATCGCCGAGATCAAGCGCTCGAGCCCCTCGCGGGGCGCGCTCGCGACGATCACCGACCCGGCCGCGCTCGCGCGCGACTACGAGCTCGGCGGCGCGAGCGCGATCAGCGTGCTCACCGAGGGCCGCCGCTTCGGCGGCTCGCTCGACGATCTCGAAGCGGTCCGCGAGGCGGTCGCGCTCCCGGTGCTGCGCAAGGACTTCCTCTCGACGCCGTACCAGGTGTTCGAGGCCCGCGCGGCCGGCGCCGACCTCGCGCTGCTGATCGTCGCCGCGCTCGACGACGCGACGCTCGCCGAGCTCTACGCGCTCATCACCGAGCTCGGCATGACCGCGCTCGTCGAGGCGCACTCGGCCGAGGAGCTCGATCGCGCCGCCGCGCTCGGCGCGAAGCTGATCGGTGTGAACGCGCGCGATCTGAACACCTTCGAGCTCGACCGCGATCTGTTCGGCCGGCTCGTCGACCGCTTCCCCGACGGCGCGATCCGCGTCGCGGAGTCCGCGGTGCTCTCGCCCGACGACGTGGCGCACTACCGCCGGGCCGGCGCCGACGCCGTGCTCGTCGGCGAGGCGCTCGTCACGAGCGACCCGGTGGCCACCCTCTCTGCATTCCTGGCGGTGTGACATGGCGCTCCGAGACGCCCACGGTCCGTACTTCGGCGACTTCGGCGGGCGGTTCGTGCCCGAGTCCCTCGTCGCCGCGCTCGACGAGCTCTCCGAGGCCTACGAGCTCGCGAAGCTCGACCCGGCCTTCCACGAGGAGCTCGCCGAGCTGGGCCGCAGCTACACCGGCCGCCCCTCGATCATCACCGAGGCGCCCCGCTTCGCGGAGCACGCGGGCGGCGCCCGCATCATCCTGAAGCGCGAAGACCTCAATCACACGGGCTCGCACAAGATCAACAATGTGCTCGGCCAGGCGCTGCTGACCAAGCGGATCGGCAAGCCGCGCGTGATCGCCGAGACCGGCGCGGGACAGCACGGCGTCGCGACCGCGACCGCTGCCGCGCTCTTCGGCCTCGAGTGCACGATCTACATGGGCGAGGTCGACACCGAGCGCCAGGCGCTCAACGTCGCCCGCATGCGCCTGCTCGGCGCCGAGGTCGTGGCCGTGAAGACCGGCTCGCGCACCTTGAAGGACGCGATCAACGACGCGATGCGCGACTGGGTCACGAACGTCGAGACGACGAACTACGTCTTCGGGACGGTCGCCGGTCCGCACCCGTTCCCCGAGATGGTGCGCGACTTCCAGAAGATCATCGGCGAGGAAGCGCGGGCGCAGGTGCTCGAGCTGACCGGCGCACTGCCGACCGCGGTGGCGGCCTGCGTGGGCGGCGGCTCGAACGCGATCGGCATCTTCCACGCCTTCCTCGACGACGCCGACGTTCGGCTCATCGGCTTCGAAGCGGGCGGCGAGGGCGCCGAGACGCCCCGGCACGCGGCGACCATCACGAAGGGCCGCCCCGGCGTGCTGCACGGGGCGCGCAGCTACCTGCTGCAGGACGAGGACGGCCAGACCATCGAGTCGCACTCGATCTCCGCCGGCCTCGACTACCCGGGCGTGGGGCCAGAGCACTCGTGGCTCGCGGCGCTCGGCCGGGCCGAGTACCGCCCGGTCACCGACGCCGCCGCCATGGAGGCGCTGCGGCTGCTCACCCGCACCGAGGGCATCATCCCCGCGATCGAGTCGGCCCACGCCCTCGCGGGCGCGCTGGAGCTCGGTCGCGAGCTCGGCCCCGAGGCCGTCATCCTGGTGAACCTCTCGGGCCGCGGCGACAAGGACATGGACACGGCCGCGGAGTACTTCGGCCTCTACGACGGGGAGCAGGCGTGATGCGGACGGTCGGCGAGGTCATCGCCCGGCGCAATCGCGAGGCGGCCGGCGCGCTCATCGGCTACCTGCCGGTCGGCTTCCCCACGCTCGACGAGAGCGTCGAGGCGGCCGTGGCGCTGGTCGAGAACGGCGTCGACGTGCTCGAGCTCGGGCTGCCGTACTCCGACCCCGTCATGGACGGCCCGGTCATCCAGGCGGCGACGCAGCAGGCGCTGCAGAACGGGTTCCGCATTGCGGACGGCTTCGAGGCGGTGCGCCGCATCACGGAGCGCACGGATGCCCCGGTGCTGATCATGACGTACTGGAACCCCGTCGTGCAGTACGGGGTCGACCGCTTCGCGGACGAGCTCGCCGCCGCCGGGGGAGCCGGGCTCATCACGCCCGACCTGATCCCCGACGAGGGGGCCGACTGGCTGGCCGCCACCGAGCGCACCGGCCTCGACCGGGTGTTCCTCGCCGCGCCGACGTCGACCGACGCCCGCCTGGTCAAGACCGTGGAGGCGAGCCGCGGCTTCGTCTACGCCGTCTCGACGATGGGCATCACGGGCGCGCGCTCCGACGTCGACCGCGCCGCCCGCACGCTGGTGTCGCGGCTGCACGACGCGGGCGCCGAGGCCGCCTGCGTGGGCGTGGGCATCTCGACCGCGGCGCAGGTCGCCGAGGTGCTCGAGTACGCCGAGGGCGCCATCGTCGGCTCCGCGCTCGTCGCGGCGGTCGCCGAGGGCGGCGCCGAGGCCGCCGGCCGGCTCGCGGCCGAGCTCGCGCGCGGCACGCGCCCGCAGTGAAGTACGCTCATGTGGGCCGCCGTGGCGGCCGCACCACCTGACGAAAGGCAGTCGACGGCGTGATCGCACCGTTCAGCATCCCGAGCCCGGACTACTCGTGGCAGGTCTTCGAGCTCAACCTCTTCGGGTGGCAGCTCAACATCCACACCTACGCGCTGTGGATCCTGCTCGGCATCATCCTCGCGGTCATCATCACCTCGCGCCGGCTCACGAAGCGCGGCGCCGAGCCGGGCATCGTGCTCGACATCGCGCTCTGGGCGGTGCCCCTCGGCATCATCGGCGCGCGGTTCTACCACGTCTTCACCCACCCGAACGACTACTTCGCCGGCCAGGAGTGGTGGAAGATCTTCGCGATCTGGGAGGGCGGCAACGCCATCTACGGCGCGCTCATCGGCGGTGCGGTCGGCGTGCTCATCGCGTGCCGCATCACGGGCCTGCGCTTCCTCTCCTTCGCCGACGCGCTCGCGCCGGGCCTCCTCGTGGCCCAGGCCGTCGGCCGGCTCGGCAACTGGTTCAACCACGAGCTGTTCGGCTCGCCGACCGATCTGCCCTGGGGCCTCGAGATCGAGTACTCGAACCCGGCGTGGCCGCAGGGCCTGCCCGAGGGCACGCTGTTCCACCCGACGTTCCTCTACGAGATCATCTGGAACCTCGCCGGCGTCGCCGTGATCCTGCTCCTCGAGCGCAAGGGCGGCCTGCGCTGGGGCAAGGCCTTCGCGATGTACCTCATCTGGTACGGCCTCGGGCGCTCGTTCCTCGAGTCCATCCGCGTCGACCCGAGCGAGATGCTCTTCGGCATCCGCTCGAACGTCTGGGCGTCCTTCGCGGCCGTCGTGATCGGCGTCATCCTGCTGATCGTGCAGTCGCGCCGGCACACCGGGCTGGAGCCGAGCGTCTACGCACCGGGCCGTGAATGGCAGCGGCCCGATGCTGTTGTAGACTCTGACGAAATCGAGTCCGAATCGGACTCGCTCGACGACGGCGTCGAGTCCGAGAACGCCCCTGAGTCGGCCGCCACAAGCCCAGGCCGCTCGTCCTCCGTCTAGGAGTCAGTCCCCGTTCTCCCGCAGCGGCGCCGCACCTCGTGCCGTGCAGATCCCTTGCGAAGGGCCGACGGCGTCCCCTCCTTTTCCGCTTGCTGAGAGGACGGTTCCCGTGTCGCTCACCCCTCCCTTCTCGCGGTTCGGCACCGTGCCGGCCGCACAGGGCCTGTACGACCCAGCCGCCGAGAAAGACGCCTGCGGGCTCGCGATGGTCGCGACGCTCCGCGGCACCGCCGGGCACGACATCATTACCGCGGCGCTCGACGCGCTGCGTCACCTGGAGCACCGCGGGGCCATCGGCTCCGACGCCGGCACCGGTGACGGCGCGGGCATCATCACCCAGATCCCCGACGAGTTCCTGCGAGCGGTGACCGAGTTCCCGCTGCCCGCGGCGGGGGAGTACGCGGTCGGCAACGCCTTCCTCCCGGTCGACCCCACTTCGCGCAGCCGCATCAAGCAGTCGCTCGCCCGGCTCGCCGCCGAAGAGGGCCTGACGGTCCTCGGCTGGCGCGAGGTGCCCGTGCGGCCCGAGCAGCTCGGCACGCTCGCCCGTCAGGCGATGCCCGCCGTGCAGCAGCTCTATGTGCGAGCGGCGAACGCCGAGGGGGCGCCAGCCGTCGCCGGCATCGCGCTCGACCGGCTCACCTTCCGGCTGCGCAAGCGCGCCGAGCGGGAGCTCGAGCTGTACTTCGCTTCGCTGTCGGCGCGCACGCTCGTCTACAAGGGCATGGTCACGACGCTCCAGCTCGAGCCGTTCTACCCGGACCTCTCCGACGAGCGCTTCGCGTCGAAGCTGGCGCTCGTGCACTCGCGCTACTCGACGAACACCTTCCCCTCGTGGCCGCTCGCGCAGCCGTTCCGCATGATCGCGCACAACGGCGAGATCAACACGATCCAGGGCAACCGCAACTGGATGCGGGCCCGGCAGTCGCAGCTCGAATCCGAGCTCCTCGGCGAGCTCGACCCGATCCTGCCGATCGTGACGCCTGGCGCGAGCGACTCCGCCTCCTTCGACGAGGTCGTCGAGCTGCTCACGCTCTCCGGGCGCAGCCTCCCGCACGCCGTGATGATGATGGTGCCGGAGGCCTGGGAGAATCAGGCCGGCATGGATGCCGAGCGCCGCGCCTTCTACGAGTACCACTCGATGCTCATGGAGCCGTGGGACGGCCCCGCGGCGATCGTGTTCACCGACGGCTCACTCGTCGGAGCGACGCTCGACCGCAACGGCCTCCGCCCCGGCCGCTACCTCGTCACCGACGACGGCCTCGTCGTGCTGGCGAGCGAGATCGGCGTGCTCGACATCGAGCCGTCCCGCGTGGTCCGCAAGGGCCGCCTGCAGCCGGGTCGCATGTTCCTCGTCGACACCGAGGCCGGCCGGCTCATCGAGGACGACGAGATCAAGCGCGAGCTCGCCGCCGCGGCGCCGTGGGGCGAGTGGCTCGACGAGAGCCGCATCCGGCTGGCCGACCTCCCGGAGCGCGAGCACATCGTGCACCCGCCGGCCTCGGTGAACCGCCGCCAGCGCACCTTCGGCTACACCGAGGAAGAGGTGAAGATCCTGCTCGCGCCGATGGCGCGCACGGGGCAGGAGCCGCTCGGGGCGATGGGCTCCGACACGCCGATCGCGGTGCTCGCACAGCGCCCGCGCCTGCTGTTCGACTACTTCACGCAGCAGTTCGCCCAGGTGACGAACCCGCCGCTCGACTCGATCCGCGAAGCGGTCGTGACCTCGCTCGGCACGGGGCTCGGGCCGGAGCGCAACCTGCTGACGGCCGGCCCGGAGCATGCCAGGCAGGTCTCGCTCGACTTCCCGGTGATCGACAACGACGAGCTCGCGAAGATCGTGCACATCGACCCGATGCCGGGCTCGCGCACGACGGTCACGATCCGCGGCACCTACCGCTTCGACGAGGGCCCCGACGCGCTGCGCGACCGCCTGGCCGCGATCTGCCGCGAGGTCGACGAGGCGATCGCCGAGGGCGCCTCCTTCATCGTGCTGAGCGACCGCGACTCCAACAAGGACCTCGCCCCGATCCCGTCGCTGCTCATGCTCTCGACGGTGCACCACCACCTCATCCGGGCGGAGACGCGGATGCGCGTCGGGCTCATCGTGGAGGCGGGCGACGTGCGCGAGGTGCATCACGTCGCGCTCCTCATCGGCTACGGCGCCTCCGCCGTGAACCCGTACCTCGCGATGGAGACGTGCGAGGACCTCGTGCGCTCCGGCGTCATCACCGGGGTGAGCCCGGAGGACGCGGTGCACAACGTGATCAAGGCGCTCGGCAAGGGCGTGCTGAAGATCATGTCGAAGATGGGCATCTCGACCATCGCCTCCTACGCGGGGGCGCAGGCCTTCGAGGCCATCGGCCTCTCGCAGGAGTTCATCGACGAGTACTTCACGGGCACCACCTCGAAGCTCGGCGGCATCGGCATCGACGTCATCGCGGCCGAGAACCTGAGCCGGCACACCGAGGCGTACCCCGAGGACGTCGCCGTGCGCGCCCACGAGCGGCTCGCGACGGGTGGCGAGTACCAGTGGCGCCGCGACGGCTCGCCGCACCTCTTCAACCCCGAGACCGTGTTCCGCCTGCAGCACTCGACGCGCAACCGTCGCTACGACGTGTTCCGGGAGTACACCGATCTCGTCGACTCGCAGGCCGAGGAACTCATGACGCTCCGCGGTCTGTTCGCCCTCCGCAGCGGGGTGCGCCCGCCGGTGCCGCTCGACGAGGTCGAGCCGGTGTCGTCGATCGTGAAGCGCTTCTCCACCGGCGCGATGAGCTACGGCTCGATCTCGAAGGAGGCGCACGAGACGCTCGCCATCGCGATGAACCGGCTCGGCGCCAAGTCGAACACGGGCGAGGGCGGCGAGGACCTCGACCGGCTGCTCGACCCCGAGCGGCGCAGCGCGATCAAGCAGGTCGCCTCCGGCCGATTCGGCGTGACGAGCATGTACCTGACGCACGCCGACGACATCCAGATCAAGCTCGCGCAGGGCGCGAAGCCGGGCGAGGGCGGTCAGCTGCCGCCGACGAAGGTGTACCCGTGGGTCGCGCGCACGCGGCACGCGACCGCGGGCGTCGGCCTGATCTCGCCGCCGCCGCACCACGACATCTACTCCATCGAAGACCTGAAGCAGCTCATCTTCGATCTGAAGCGCGCGAACCCGAAGGCGCGCGTGCACGTGAAGCTCGTGAGCCAGTCGGGCATCGGCGCGGTCGCCGCCGGCACGGCCAAGGCCCTCGCCGACGTCATCCTGGTGTCCGGCCACGACGGCGGCACCGGCGCGAGCCCGCTGAACTCGCTGAAGCACGCGGGCACCCCCTGGGAGCTCGGTCTCGCCGAGACGCAGCAGACGCTCATGCTGAACGGCATGCGCGACCGCGTCGTCGTGCAGGTCGACGGGCAGCTCAAGACCGGCCGCGACGTCATCATCGGCGCCCTGCTCGGGGCCGAGGAGTTCGGCTTCGCCACGGCGCCGCTCGTGGTCGAGGGATGCATCATGATGCGCGTCTGCCACCTCGACACCTGCCCCGTCGGCGTCGCGACGCAGAACCCGGAGCTGCGCAAGCGCTTCACGGGCAAGCCCGAGTTCGTCGTGAACTTCTTCGAGTTCATCGCGGAGGAGGTGCGGGAGCACCTCGCGGCGCTCGGCTTCCGCTCGATCGACGAGATCATCGGCCGCCGCGAGCTCCTCGACGTCGACCGCGCGGTCTCGCACTGGAAGGCCTCGGGCCTCGATCTCACGCCCGTGCTCATCGGCCCGGACTTCGCCGACGCCGAGCCGCGCAAGCACGGCCGCGAGCAGGACCACGAGCTCGAGGAGCACTTCGACAACGAGCTGATCGCCCGGGCCCGCCAGGTGCTCGAGCAGGGCGGCCACGTCGAGATCGAGCTGCCGATCAAGAACACCGAGCGCGCCGTCGGCACGATGCTCGGCCACGAGGTCACCGCGCGGCACGGTGCGAACGGCCTCCCCGAGGGGGCCATCGAGATCACGCTCTCCGGCTCGGCCGGGCAGTCGCTCGGGGCGTTCCTCCCGGCCGGCATCACGCTGCGGCTCGAGGGCGACTCCAACGACTACGTCGGCAAGGGCCTCTCGGGCGGACGCATCGTGGTGCGCCCCGCGCCGACGGCGAGCTTCGCCGCCGAGCGCAACGTCATCGCCGGCAATGTGATCGGCTACGGCGCGACCCAGGGCAGCATGTTCATCCGCGGCATCGTGGGCGAGCGCTTCCTGGTGCGCAACTCGGGCGCCACCGCCGTCGTCGAGGGCGTGGGCGACCACGCGCTCGAGTACATGACGGGCGGGCTGGCGCTGATCCTCGGCGCCACGGGACGCAATCTCGGTGCGGGCATGTCGGGCGGCACGGCGTACGTCCTGGGTCTCGACGAGGCCCTGGTCAACCGTGAATCGCTCGCCAACGGCGAGCTGGAGCTCCTGGCGCTCGGTTCGGCCGACCGCGAGATCGTGCGCGACCTGCTCGAGCAGCACCTCGCCGAGACGGGCTCCGCGGTCGCGGCCTCCCTCCTCGAGCAGGGCGACGCGGCGTTCGACCGCTTCACCAAGGTGCTCCCGCGCGACTACGCCGCGGTGCTCCGCACGCGGCAGAGCGCCGTCGACGAGGGGCTCGACCCCGACGGCGAGATCGTCTGGACCCGCATCCTGGAGGTGACGGGTGGCTGAGACGATCGCGAACACGAATCCGAACGGCAACACGAGCGGTATGGAGGTGACGGGTGGCTGACCCGAAGGGCTTTCTGAAGGTCACCGAACGGGAGCTGCCCAAGCGGCGCCCCGTTCCGGTGCGGATCATGGACTGGAAAGAGGTCTACGAGCCGGGCGACTCCGCCCAGCTGCGCCGGCAGGCCGGCCGTTGCATGGACTGCGGCGTCCCGTTCTGCCACCAGGGCTGCCCGCTCGGCAACCTGATCCCGGAGTGGAACGACCTCATGTGGCGCGGCGAGGGTCGCGCCGCGATCGAGCGGCTGCACGCCACGAACAACTTCCCGGAGTTCACGGGTCGGCTCTGCCCGGCCCCGTGCGAGTCGGCGTGCGTCCTCGGCATCAACCAGCCGGCCGTCACGATCAAGCAGGTCGAGGTCTCGATCATCGACCAGGCCTTCGGCAACGGCTGGGTGCAGCCGCAGCCGCCCGGCCGACTGACCGGCAAGACCGTCGCCGTCGTCGGCTCCGGGCCCGCGGGCCTCGCCGCCGCGCAGCAGCTCACCCGCGCGGGCCACACGGTCGCGGTCTTCGAGCGCGACGACCGCATCGGCGGCCTCCTGCGCTACGGCATCCCCGACTTCAAGATGGAGAAGCGCCACCTCGACCAGCGCCTCGCGCAGATGACGGCCGAGGGCACCCGCTTCCGCGCGGGCGTCGACATCGGCACCGACATCTCCTGGGACGAGCTCCGCTCGCGCTACGACGCCGTCGTGGTCGCGACGGGCGCGATGGTCCCGCGCGATCTGCCGATCCCCGGACGCGACCTGCCGGGCGTGCACTTCGCCATGGAGTACCTCGTGCAGGGCAACCGCGCGGCCGCCGGCGATCCGGTCTTCGACCAGATCAGCGCCGAGGGCAAGCACGTGGTCGTCCTCGGCGGCGGCGACACCGGCGCCGACTGCATCGGCACCGCGCACCGCCAGGGTGCGCTGAGCGTGACGAACCTCGCGATCGGCCGGCAGCCGGGTGAGGCGCGCAGCGCGGCGCAGCCCTGGCCGATGCATCCGACCCTCTTCGAGATGCAGAGCGCGCACGAGGAGGGCGGCACGCGCGAGTACCTCGTGTCGACCGTCGAGTTCCTCGCGAACGACGCGGGCGAACTCCGCGCCGTGCGCGTGGCCGAGACCGAGTTCGTCGACGGACGCCGGGTGCCGAAGTCGGGCACCGAGCGCGAGATCCCGGCGGACCTCGTGCTGCTCGCCCTCGGCTTCACCGGGCCGGAGACCGAGACCATCCAGCCGCAGCTCGAGCTCGGCGTGACCGACCGCGGCGCTCTCGCCCGCGACGCGCAGTACGCGACCGAGCAGCCCGGCGTCTTCATCGCGGGCGACGCCGGTCGCGGGCAGTCGCTCATCGTGTGGGCGATCGCCGAGGGCCGGGCGGCGGCGGCGGCCGTCGACCGGTACCTTGAAGGGGACACGAGATTGCCGAGCCCGATCCCTGCGACGGCTCGCGCCTTCTCCGTCTGAGCGTCGGCGGCGCGAGCCGCCGGCACCGCACCGCGTTCGCGCGGAACACCTGGGAGCACATACGAATATGAGACGAGCGAAGATCGTCGCCACCCTCGGGCCGGCGACATCGAGCTATGAACAGATCCGAGCGATCATCGATGCGGGCGTCGACGTCGCCCGCATGAACCTGAGCCACGGCACGTACGACGTGCACGAGGCGGTCTACCAGAACGTCCGCAAGGCGGCGAACGACTCCGGTCGCGCCGTGGCGGTGCTGGTCGACCTCCAGGGCCCGAAGATCCGTCTCGGCAAGTTCGAGGGCGGACCCTACGAGCTCGCCGAGGGCGACATCTTCAAGATCACGACGGAGGACGTCGTGGGCACGAAGGAGCTCGTCGGCACGACGTTCAAGGGCCTGCCGCAGGACGTGGCGCCCGGCGACTTCCTGCTGATCGACGACGGCAAGGTGCGCGTGCAGGTCGTCGAGACCGACGGCGTGGTCGTGACCACCAAGGTCGTCGTCGCCGGCCCGGTCTCGAACAACAAGGGCATCAACCTTCCCGGCGTCGCCGTGAACGTCCCGGCGCTCTCCGAGAAGGACGAGGCCGACCTCCGCTGGGGCCTCGAGCTCGGCGCCGACCTCATCGCGCTCTCCTTCGTGCGGAACGCCGAGGACATCGTCCGCGTGCACGAGATCATGGACGAGGTCGGCCGGCGCGTGCCGGTCATCGCCAAGATCGAGAAGCCGCAGGCGGTCGACCACCTCGAGGGCATCATCGAGGCCTTCGACGCGATCATGGTCGCCCGCGGCGACCTCGGCGTCGAGCTGCCGCTCGAGGCCGTGCCGATCGTGCAGAAGCGGGCGGTCGAGATCGCCCGTCGACTCGCGAAGCCCGTCATCGTCGCGACGCAGATGCTCGAGTCGATGATCCACAGCCCGGTGCCGACGCGCGCCGAGACGAGCGACGTCGCGAACGCGGTGCTCGACGGCGCCGACGCGGTCATGCTGTCCGGCGAGACGAGCGTGGGCGAGTACCCCGTCATCACGGTGCAGACCATGGCGCGCATCGTCGAGTCGACCGAGAAGCACGGCCTCGAGCGCGTCCCGCCGCTCGGCACGAAGCCGCGCACGCAGTCCGGCGCGATCACCGCGGCCGCGGTCGAGGTCGCCGACTTCGTCGACGCGAAGTACCTGTGCGTGTTCACCGAGTCGGGCGACTCCGCCCGCCGGATGGCCCGCCTGCGCAGCGACATCCCGATCCTCGCGTTCACGCCGGATCAGGCGATCCGCCGACGCATGGCGCTCTATTGGGGCGTCGACACCTTCGTCGTCGAGCGCGTCACCCACACCGACCAGATGGTCGAGCAGGTCGACGAGGCGCTCGCGAAGTCGGGTCGGGCCGCGGAGGGCGAGACGGTCGTCATCGTCTCCGGTTCCCCTCCCGGCATCCCCGGCACGACGAACGACGTGCGCGTGCACAAGGTCGGCGAGGTCCTCTAGGCCCGATGACCCTGCGGCGGGCCCG
>NZ_BMRJ01000001.1:1979675-2003093 GCF_014648575.1 Agromyces mediolanus
CCGCCGAGTTCGAGTGCGCCACCCGCATCGCGGCGCCGCCCGAGGCGGCGTTCGACGCCTCGTGCGACATCGATCTCCACCTCGAGTCGATGCGGTCGAGCGGCGAGCGGGCCGTCGCCGGCGTCACGTCCGGGCGGATCGGGCCGGGGGAGCAGGTCACCTGGCGCGCCCGGCACTTCGGGGTCCGCTTCCGGATGACGAGCCGCATCACCGCGTACGAGCGCCCCCACCGCTTCGTCGACGAGCAGCTGCGCGGGCCGTTCGCGGCGTTCCGCCACGAGCATCGCTTCGAACCGGTGGACGGCGGCACCGTGATGCGCGACCAAGTGCGGTTCCGAGCGCCGTTCGGGCCTCTCGGCCGCCTCGTCGAACCCGTGCTCGGGCGGCATCTGCGGCGACTCATCGAGGAGCGGAACCGGCACGTCGCCGCCGCCGCGGAGCGGGCCGCGGCGGACCTCGACTGAGCCGCACGACGCGCCCGGCCGGCGGGCGACCGCACACTGGTGCCGGTGGTGGGGGTCGAACCCACACGCCCTTTCGGGCAAAGCATTTTGAGTGCTCCGCGTCTGCCATTCCGCCACACCGGCCAGAGGCCTCGCTCAGAATACCGTAGGCTTTCTGGCGTGACTGACACCGAATCAACCCAGCCCGCACCGCGTCGCGTGGTCGTGGCCGAAGACGAGTCGCTCATCCGCCTCGACATCGTCGAGATCCTGCGGGACAACGGCTACGAGGTCGTCGGCGAGGCGGGTGACGGCGAGACCGCCGTGCAGCTCGCGACGGAGCTGCGGCCCGACCTGGTCATCATGGACGTGAAGATGCCGCAGCTGGACGGCATCTCGGCCGCCGAGCGGCTCTCGAAGGGGCACATCGCCCCGGTCGTGCTGCTCACCGCGTTCAGCCAGAAGGAGCTCGTCGAGCGCGCCAGCGAGGCCGGTGCCCTCGCCTACGTCGTGAAGCCGTTCACCCCGAACGACCTGCTGCCCGCGATCGAGATCGCCCTGGCCCGCCACGCGCAGATCATCGCGCTCGAGGCGGAGGTCGGCGACCTCGTCGAGCGCTTCGAGACCCGCAAGCTCGTCGACCGCGCCAAGGGCCTGCTGAACGAGAAGATGGGCCTCACCGAGCCCGAGGCGTTCCGCTGGATCCAGAAGGCCTCCATGGACCGCCGCCTCACCATGCGCGACGTCTCGCAGGCGATCATCGAGCAGCTCTCCGCCAAGAAGTGACGCGAGAACGTCCGGCCGACGGCCGGGCGTTCCCTCCGACTCAGGATGCCCCGACGGCCACGTGCCGGCGGGGCATCCGCCGTTTCCCCGTGCGCGCCGCTCCGCGCCGCCGACGACGGACTTCGGGTGTCGGCGGCCGCTTGTAGGCTGTCCGAGTGACGGACGCAGCAAAGCCCACCCTCCTCGTCGTCGATGGCCACTCGCTGGCCTTCCGAGCCTTCTACGCCCTGCCGGTCGACAGCTTCCAGACCCGCGACGGGCAGCACACGAACGCCATCCACGGCTTCCTGTCGATGCTGCTCCTGCTGCTGCAGAACGAGAAGCCCACCCACCTCGCGGTCGCGTTCGACAAGTCGCGCGTCTCGTTCCGCACGCGCGAGTACGAGGAGTACAAGGGCAACCGCGGCGAGACGCCGATCGAGTTCAAGGGCCAGGTGCCGATCCTGCAGGAGGCGCTGAAGGCGCTGAACATCACGACCCTCGAGAAGGACGACTTCGAGGCCGACGACATCCTCGCGACGCTCGCCGCCCGCGGCCAGGCCGAGGGGTACCGCGTGCTGCTCGTCTCCGGCGACCGCGACACCATCCAGTTGGTGAACGACGACGTCACCCTGCTGTACCCGAACACCCAGGGCGTGTCGCAGCTGAAGCGCTACGACCCCGAGGCGGTCGTCGAGCGCTACGGCGTGCCGCCCCAGCAGTACCCCGAGATCGCCGCCCTCGTCGGTGAGACGAGCGACAACCTGCCCGGCATCACGAAGGTCGGCGAGAAGACCGCGGTCAAGTGGCTGAAGCTCTACGGCGATCTCCAGGGCATCCTCGACCACATCGACGAGGTCAAGGGCGTCGTCGGCGACAACCTGCGCCGCGAGCGCGAGAACGCGATCCGCAACCGCAAGCTCAACCGCCTCGTCACCGACGTCGAGCTCGAGCTCGAGCTGGCCGATCTCGAAGCCCGGCCGATCGACGAGGACGCCGTGCACGAGCTGTTCGGCCGACTCGAGTTCAAGACCCTGCTCGATCGCGTCATGAAGATCGCCCGCGGCGAGACCAACGGCGCCGCGCGCGCCGCCGCGGCCCCCGTCGAGCGCGAGCCCGCCGTCGCGGCTCCCGTGCCCACGCGACCCGTGGGCGAGGAGCTGGCGGCCTGGCTCGAGCAGGCGCAGCAGGCGGCGCCGGCCGGGCTCGGGCTGCACGTCGAGACCGCGGGCGGCGAGGTGGCGACGATCGGCGTCGCCACGGCCGACGCTTCGATCGAGCTGCCGTGGCAGGCCGGACATGCCGAGTTCGGTCCGTTCGAGGCCTGGCTGGCGAGCGACGCGCCCAAGATCATGACCGACGCGAAGGCGCAGCTGAAGGCGCTCATCCGTGGCGGGCTCTCCGTCGACGGCCTCGTCGTCGACCCGCTGCTCGCGGCCTGGCTCGTGCGGCCGAACCTCACCGAGAAGAATCTGATCGAGCTCGTCGATCGGTACCTCGGCGAGACGGTGCCCATCGGCGACCCCTCGCAGCTCGTTCCCGAAGAGGGCAGCGACTCGGGAGCGCCCGAGTTCGCCTGGTACTCGGTGCGGCTCGCCCCGCTCGTGCTCGCCGCCCTCGACGAGGGCCCGCGCCGCGTGCTCGCCGAGATCGAGATGCCGCTCGTGCCGGTGCTCGCCGCGATGGAGCTCCGCGGCGTCGCGGTCGACCACGAGGCGCTCGCCGCCCTGTCCGCCGAGCTGGGGGAGCGCGCCGCCGGGCTCGCCGCCGCGGCCTACGCCGAGATCGGCCGCGAGGTGAACCTCGGTTCGCCGAAGCAGCTGCAGGAAGTGCTCTTCGACCAGCTCGGCATGCCGAAGACCCGCGCCACGAAGACGGGCTACACGACCGACGCGGGGGCGCTCGCCGATCTCCAGGAGTCGAACCCGCACCCCTTCCTCGGCCTGCTGCTCGAGCACCGCGATGCCACGAAGCTGCGGCAGATCGTCGAGTCGCTCGACAAGTCCATCGCCGCGGATGCGCGCATCCACACCACGTACGGGCAGATCGGCGCGGCGACCGGTCGCATGTCGTCGAACGACCCGAACCTGCAGAACATCCCGATCCGCACCGAAGACGGCCGGCGCATCCGTGTCGCGTTCCGCCACGGCGCCGAGTACACCGAACTGCTCACCGCCGACTACTCCCAGATCGAGATGCGCATCATGGCGCACCTCTCCGGAGACGCCGGGCTGATCGAGGCGTTCAACGCGGGCGAAGACCTGCACCGCTTCGTCGGCGCGCGCATCTTCTCGGTCGATCCGGCCGACGTGACGCCGCTCATGCGCACCAAGGTCAAGGCGATGTCCTACGGTCTCGCGTACGGCCTCAGCGCATTCGGCCTGTCCAAGCAGCTGCGCATCGACCGCGCAGAGGCGACCCAGCTGATGAAGGACTACTTCGAGCGCTTCGGCGCCGTGCGCGACTACCTCCGCGGCGTCGTCGAGCAGGCGAAGATCGACGGCTACACCGAGACGATCTTCGGCCGCCGCCGCCCGTTCCCCGATCTGAACAGCCCGAACCGGGTGCTGCGCGAGAACGCCGAGCGGGCCGCGCTCAACTCGCCGATCCAGGGCTCGGCCGCCGACATCATCAAGGTCGCCATGACCGGCATCGAACGCGACGCCCGCGAGCGCGGGCTCGCCTCGCGCATGCTGCTGCAGGTGCACGACGAGCTCATCTTCGAGGTCGCCGCAGGCGAGAGCGACGAGCTCGAGGGCATCGTGCGCGCCCGCATGGCGAACGCGGCCGAGCTGCTCGTCCCGCTCGACGTGCAGGTCGGGCGCGGCGCGAACTGGGACGACGCCGCGCACTGAGCCCCGGGCGTCGGCACCCGGGCTCTCGTCCGGGTGTCGCTGCCTGCGCGGTCGGCCGGGCGGCGGCTAGGCTCGGCCCATGGCAGAACGCGCGCAGACCGAGATCGATCGAGTCGCGGAGGGCTGGGTCGACACGCTCGTCGACCTCGACCCGACCGTCGGCACCTATATCGGCCGCAGCGAGGCCGACGACCGGCTGCCCGACTACTCGCCGGAGGGCCACGAACGGGCGAGCGAGGCGACGCGTGCGGCGCTGTCGGCGCTGCGGGCCGCACCGGTCGTCGACGACGTCGACCGGGTCACCCGCGACGATCTCGGCAGCGAACTGGAGCTCGCGCTCGAACGCGACGCCGCCCAGCTGCACCTTCGCGACCTGAATGTCATCGCGAGCCCGGCGCAGGAGATCCGCGAGGTGTTCGACCTGATGCCGACCGCGTCGCTCGACGACTGGTCGCGGATCGCGACCCGACTCGCCGCGGTGCCCGAGGCCATCGGCGGCTACGCCGAGACCCTCCGCGAGGGCATCCGCCGCGGCGTGGTGCCGGCGGCGCGCCAGGTCCGGGAGGTCGCCGCGCAGGCGCGCCGCACGGCGGCGAGCGACGGCTTCTTCGCGGACTTCGCCTCCTCGGCGAACGCCGACGGCAGTGCGCTGCCCGACTCCCTGCAGCAGGATCTCGAGCGTGCCGCGAGCGCCGCCGCCGAGGCGTACCGCGGCCTCGCCGAGTTCCTCGAGGGGGAGCTCGCCCCGGCCGCGGGGCAGAGCGACGGGGTGGGCCGGGAGATCTACGCGCTCCAGTCCCGCCAGTTCCTCGGCGCGGTCGTCGATCTCGACGAGACCTACGAGTGGGGCATCGAGGAGCTCGCGCGGATGGTCGCCGAGCAGGAGTCGATCGCCCGCGAGATCGTGCCGGGCGGCGGGGTGCGCGAGGCGATCGCCGCGCTCGAGGCCGACCCGAGCCGCAAGCTCGTCGGCACCGAGGCGCTGCAGCGCTGGATGCAGGAGACGAGCGACCGCGCGGTGGCCGAGCTCGGCGCGAGCCAGTTCGACATCCCGGAGGAGATCCGCACCCTCGAGTGCATGATCGCTCCGACTCAGGAGGGCGGCATCTACTACACGGGCCCCACCGACGACTTCTCCAGGCCCGGGCGGATGTGGTGGTCGGTGCCCGAGGGCGTCACCGAGTTCGACACGTGGCGCGAGCTCACGACCGTGTATCACGAGGGCGTCCCCGGGCATCACCTGCAGATCGGGCAGGCGGTCGTGAACCGGGGCACGCTGAACCTCTGGCGCCGGCAGCTGGCCGGCACCTCCGGTCACGCCGAGGGCTGGGCGCTCTACGCGGAGCGGCTCATGGAGGAGCTCGGCTACCTCGACGACCCGGCGGACCGGCTCGGCATGCTCGACGGGCAGCGGATGCGCGCCGCTCGCGTCGTGCTCGACATCGGCGTGCACCTCGGCAAGCAGCGGCCGGACGGGGAGGGCGCCTGGACGGGCGACTACGCCTTCGAGTTCATGGGCCGGAACGTCGCGATGAACGACGGCTTCATCACCTTCGAGGTGAACCGCTACCTCGGCTGGCCGGGGCAGGCGCCGTCGTACAAGGTCGGGCAGCGCATCTGGGAGCAGCTGCGCGACGAACTGCGCCGCCGTGAGGGCGCCGACTTCGACATCCGCCGCTTCCACAGCCGGGCGCTCGCGCTCGGCGGCGTCGGGCTCGACACGCTGCGCTCCGCGCTGCTCGGGTGACCGAGGAGCCCGGCCGCCTGGGCCGCGTCGTCGTCGGGGGAGCGAGCGGCTTCCTCGGCCGGGCGATCGTCGCGCACGCCCGGCGTGCCGGCCGCGAGCTCGTCACCATCGGCCGGGGCGACGCCGATCTGGGCTGGCACGACGCCGACGGCATCGCGAGGGCGGTCGACGGTGCCGCGCTCGTCGTCGGTCTCTCGGGCAAGAGCGTCGACTGCCGGTACACGGCGGCGAACCGCGCCGAGATCCTCGACTCCCGACTGCGGACGACGGCGGCGCTGCACCGGGCGATCGGGCGGGCCGAGCGTCCGCCCGCGCTCTGGGCGAACTCCTCGACGGCGACGATCTACCGGCACGCCGAGGACCGGGCGATGACGGAGTCGGCCGGGGAGCACGGCGAGGGCTTCTCCGTCGCGGTCGCCGGGGCGTGGGAGGCCGAGCTCTTCTCCGGCGCGCTGCCCGGCACCCGGCGGGTCGCGCTGCGCACGGCGATCGTGCTCGGTCGCGGCGGGGCGCTGGCGCCGCTCGTCCGTCTGACCAGGCTCGGGCTGGGCGGGCCGCAATACGACGGCCGCTGGCCGGTGTCGGCGGACCGTCGTGCGGCGGGCACGGCACATCACTTCCGCCCGACCAAGGGGCGCCAGTGGTTCAGCTGGATCCACCTCGACGACGTGGTCCGGGCGATCGACTTCCTGGAACTGCACGCCCTCGAGGGGCCGGTGAACCTGAGCTCGCCGAACCCGGTGCAGAACCGTGAGCTGATGGCGACCCTGCGGCGCATCGTCGGGGTGCCGTTCGGCGCGCCGCAGCCGCGCTGGCTGCTCGAGCTCGGCGCCGCGATGATCGGCACGGAGACCGAGCTGGTCCTGAAGAGCCGCCGGGTGGTTCCGGAGCGGCTCGAGGCCGCGGGGTTCCGATTCGCGTATCCCGAGCTCGAGCCGGCGCTGCGCTCGGTCGTGCGAGGCCCGGCGGGCGGGCGCGAGCGGGGGAGCGGGACGGCCGCATTGCCCCGCCCGTCCGAAATCGGTTAGGATGGGACGTCACTCGTGTGACATTCCTGTCCGCATGCCCATCGCGGAACACACACACGCTCTACCTTCGCGACGGGCCCGATATTGTCCATTCGGAGCAATTACTTCATGACAACCGCAACGACCAAGGCGCCCAAGCAGGTCGCGATCAACGACATCGGATCTGCTGACGATTTCCTCGCCGCGGTCGAGAAGACGCTCAAGTTCTTCAACGACGGCGACCTCATCGAGGGCACTGTCGTCAAGATCGACCGCGACGAGGTCCTCCTCGACGTCGGGTACAAGACCGAGGGTGTCATCCCCTCGCGTGAGCTTTCCATCAAGCACGACGTCGACCCCAGCGAGGTCGTCGAGGTCGGCGACACCGTCGAGGCCCTCGTTCTCCAGAAGGAGGACAAGGAAGGCCGCCTGATCCTGTCGAAGAAGCGTGCGCAGTACGAGCGCGCGTGGGGCGACGTGGAGAAGATCAAGGAGTCCGACGGCGTGGTGACCGGTTCGGTCATCGAGGTCGTCAAGGGCGGCCTGATCGTCGACATCGGCCTCCGCGGCTTCCTCCCGGCGTCGCTCATCGAGCTCCGCCGCGTGCGCGACCTCACCCCGTACCTCGGCCAGGAGCTCGAGGCGAAGATCCTCGAGCTCGACAAGAACCGCAACAACGTGGTCCTGTCGCGCCGTGCGCTGCTCGAGCAGACCCAGTCGGAGTCGCGCTCGACCTTCCTCGCCAACCTGCACCCGGGCCAGATCCGCAAGGGTGTCATCTCCTCGATCGTCAACTTCGGTGCGTTCGTCGACCTGGGCGGCGTGGACGGCCTCGTGCACGTCTCCGAGCTCTCGTGGAAGCACATCGAGCACGCCAGCGAGGTCGTCGAGGTCGGCCAGGAGGTCACCGTCGAGGTGCTCTCCGTCGAGCTCGACCGCGAGCGCGTCTCGCTCTCGCTCAAGGCGACGCAGGAAGACCCGTGGCAGGTCTTCGCCCGCACCCACGCGATCGGTCAGGTCGCGCCGGGCAAGGTCACGAAGCTGGTTCCGTTCGGTGCGTTCGTCCGCGTCGCAGACGGCATCGAGGGCCTCGTGCACATCTCGGAGCTGTCGGGCAAGCACGTCGAGCTGGCCGAGCAGGTCGTGTCGGTGGGCGAAGAGGTCTTCGTCAAGGTCATCGACATCGACCTCGAGCGTCGCCGCATCTCGCTCTCGCTGAAGCAGGCGAACGAGGGCGTCGACCCCGAGGGCACCGAGTTCGACCCGGCGCTCTACGGCATGCTCACCGAGTACGACGAGCAGGGCAACTACAAGTTCCCGGAGGGCTTCGACCCCGAGACGAACGAGTGGAAGGAAGGCTTCGAGGCCCAGCGCGAGAAGTGGGAGCAGGACTACGCTGCCGCCCAGGCTCGCTGGGAGGCGCACAAGAAGCAGGTTGCTGCTTCGCTCGCCGCTCAGGCCGCCGACGACTCGTTCTCGGCCGGTGGCGCGTCCTACTCGAGCGAGACCGCCGGCGCGGGCACCCTCGCCGACGACGCCTCGCTCGCGGCGCTCCGCGAGAAGCTCTCGAGCAACAACTGATCGTTCCTGCGATCACCGGAAGGCCGGCTCCCTCGGGAGCCGGCCTTCCGCCGTTCCGGGGACCGGATCAGGCGGATGCGTCGGGCTCCGGCCGGGTGCGCGCCGACCGGCGTCTGCGCCGGCGACGGACGAGCCAGACGGTCGCGGCGATCGCGGCCGCGATCGCCAGGAGCACGAGGATCGGCGCCAGCACGGCGGCGACGACGATGAGCACGCTCCCGGCATCCTCGGCGGTGCTCGCGATCGGCGCGGCGACGCCCGCGGTCGCCGCGTTCAGGATCGGGCGGGCCCCGGCCTTCAACAGATGCACGAGCAGCGCGAGCACGACGCCCACCGCGATCGGCACCCACTGCTGCGTGGCGAAGAAGGTCTCGGGGTCCGTGACGGCGACGGTGCTCGCGCCCAGGCCCGAGCCGAAGGCGATCCCGCCCGCGGTCGGGCGAACGACCGTCTGCACGACGTCGTTGACGGTGTCCAGCCCCGGGACCTTGTCGGCCAGGAACTCCACGACGAGCAGCACCAGGAGGATGAGCAGCACCCACTCGTTCGCCAGCCACGACCAGGCGGGCGGGAGCTCGACGAGGCCGGTGAAGCGGTCGAGCGCGCCGAGGAGCACGAGCGGGATCCACGCGTTGAGGCCGGCCGCGAGCGCGAGCCCGGTGGCCGTCAGCAGTTCCAGCATGCGGCCTCCTTCCGCCGGCACGAGTCTCGCACGGCTAGAGTGAGGCTGTGTACCTGATCGGCCTCACCGGCGGCATCGCGTCCGGCAAGTCCACCGTCGCCCGGCGTCTCTACGAGCACGGCGCCGTGCATCTCGACGCCGACCAGCTCGCGCGCAAGGTCGTGGAGCCCGGCACGCCGGCGCTCGCGGCGATCGCCGAGACCTTCGGCCCCGAGGTGCTCCGCGCCGACGGCTCGCTCGACCGGGAGCGTCTCGGCGGCATCGTCTTCGGCGACGACGCCGCGCGGGCGAAGCTCAACGCCATCGTGCACCCCGCGGTGCGCGAGCTCTCGGGCCGCCTGATCGCGAAGGCCGAGGCCGAGAACCCAGACGCCGTCGTGGTCTACGACGTGCCGCTCCTCGTCGAGGCGAACGTCGACCATCCCTTCGACCTCGTCGTCGTGACCGACGCCCCGAAGCGTACCCAGGTCAAGCGGCTCGTCGAGCAGCGCGGCCTCGATCCCTTGCAGGCCGAGGCGCGCGTGGACGCGCAGATCGACCGCGAGGCGCGGCTGAAGGTCGCCGACGTCGTGATCGACACCGACGGCTCGCTCGGCCACACGATGAGCCAGGCCGACGCGCTCTGGTCGCGGGTCACGTCGGAGCTCGCGGCGCGCTGATCGGGTTCGCCCTGCGCGAAGGGATGCCTCGAGCCGGCCGTCGTGTCGGTGGCCGAACCTAGACTTGACGGCATGGAATCCACCCGCTCCGTGCGCCCGTTCGAGGTCGTCAGCGAATACCAGCCGAGCGGCGATCAGCCGCAGGCGATCGCCGAGCTCGCGGCCCGCATCAACGCGGGTGAGACCGACGTCGTGCTGCTCGGCGCGACCGGCACCGGCAAGTCGGCGACCACGGCGTGGCTCATCGAACAGGTGCAGCGGCCGACCCTCGTGCTCGCCCACAACAAGACCCTCGCCGCGCAGCTCGCGAACGAGTTCCGCGAGCTCATGCCGCACAACGCGGTCGAGTACTTCGTCTCGTACTACGACTACTACCAGCCTGAGGCCTACGTGCCGCAGACCGACACCTTCATCGAGAAGGACTCGTCGATCAACGCCGAGGTCGAGCGGCTGCGCCACTCCACGACGAACTCGCTGCTGTCCCGGCGCGATGTGGTCGTCGTCTCCACCGTGTCGTGCATCTACGGTCTCGGTACGCCGGAGGAGTACCTGAACGCGATGATGCCGCTGCAGGTCGGCCAGCGCGTCGACCGCGACTGGCTCATCCGCAAGTTCGTCTCGATGCAGTACCAGCGCAACGACGTCGACTTCTCCCGCGGCAACTTCCGCGTGCGCGGCGACACGATCGAGATCATCCCGGTGTACGAAGAGCACGCGATCCGCATCGAGATGTTCGGCGACGAGATCGAGGCGCTGTACAGCCTGCACCCGCTCACCGGCCAGGTCATCCAGAAGCTCGACGCCGTCCCCGTCTTCCCCGGTTCGCACTACGTCGCCTCGACCGACGTCATGCAGCGGGCGATCGGCACCATCCGCGACGAGCTCGACGAACGGCTCGTCGAGCTCGAGCGCGAGGGCAAGCTGCTCGAGGCGCAGCGGCTGCGCATGCGCACCACGTTCGACCTGGAGATGATGGAGCAGATCGGCTTCTGCTCGGGCATCGAGAACTACTCGCGGCACATCGACGGGCGCTCGGCGGGCGAGCCGCCGCACTGCCTGCTCGACTACTTCCCCGACGACTTCCTCGTCGTCATCGACGAGTCGCACGTCACCGTTCCGCAGATCGGCGCCATGTACGAGGGCGATTCCTCGCGCAAGCGCACCCTCGTCGAGCACGGCTTCCGGCTCCCGAGCGCGCTCGACAACCGCCCGCTGAAGTGGGACGAGTTCAAGCACCGCATCGGCCAGTCGGTCTACCTCTCGGCGACGCCGGGGCGCTACGAGCTCGGCATCGCCGACGGCGTGGTCGAGCAGATCATCCGTCCGACCGGTCTCGTCGACCCCGAGATCGTGGTCAAGCCCTCGAAGGGGCAGATCGACGATCTGCTCGAAGAGATCCGGGTGCGCGCCGAGCGCGACGAGCGCGTGCTGGTGACGACGCTCACGAAGAAGATGGCCGAGGAGCTCACCGACTTCCTCACCGAGGCCGGAGTGCGGGTCCGGTACCTGCACTCCGACGTCGACACCCTCCGGCGCGTCGAACTGCTCACGGAGCTGCGCGCCGGCGTCTACGACGTGCTCGTCGGCATCAACCTGCTGCGCGAAGGCCTCGACCTCCCCGAGGTCTCGCTCGTCGCGATCCTCGACGCCGACAAGGAGGGCTTCCTGCGCTCCTCGACCTCGCTCATCCAGACCATCGGTCGTGCGGCGCGAAACGTCTCCGGCCAGGTGCACATGTACGCCGACGTCATGACCGACTCCATGACGAACGCCATCGAAGAGACCAACCGGCGTCGCGAGAAGCAGATCGAGTACAACCGGGTGAACGGCATCGATCCGCAGCCGCTGCGCAAGCGGATCGCCGACATCACCCAGGTGCTCGCGCGCGAGGAGGCCGACACCGCGGCGCTCCTCGCCGGCCGTGACGCGAAGAAGACCTCGCCCGTGCCGAACCTCCGTCGCGAGGGCATCGCCGCCGAGGGCGCGAACGACCTCGAGAGCCTCATCCGCGACCTGAACGGGCAGATGCTCGAGGCGGCGGGGGAGCTCAAGTTCGAGCTCGCCGCTCGCTTGCGCGACGAGGTCTCCGAGCTGAAGCGCGAGCTGCGGCAGATGGAGAAGGCCGGCCACCTCGGCTGATCGGCGCAGGCCATCCACGCCTGATTCGAACGTGTGTTCGCCCACAGCGCAGCCGTCGGGGGAGGAGTGTCGGTGGTCGTCCCTAGACTCGTAGGGTGCCAGTTTCACGTCTCGATGCCCACTCCCGACTGAGCGTTCGTGGTGCCCGCGTGCACAATCTCCACGACGTCGATGTCGAGATCCCGCGCGACGCGATGGTCGTCTTCACCGGGCTCTCCGGCTCGGGCAAGTCGTCGCTCGCGTTCGACACGATCTTCGCCGAGGGGCAGCGTCGCTACGTCGAGTCGCTGTCCGCGTACGCCCGCCAGTTCCTGGGGCAGGTCGACCGGCCCGACGTCGACTTCATCGAGGGGCTGAGCCCGGCCGTCTCCATCGACCAGAAGTCGACCAACCGCAACCCGCGGTCCACCGTCGGCACGATCACCGAGATCTACGACTACATGCGCTTGCTCTGGGCGCGCATCGGCGTGCCGCACTGCCCCGTCTGCGGTGAGCGCATCCAGCGTCAGACCGTGCAGCAGATCGCCGACCAGCTCATGGAGCTCGCCGACGGCACGCGCTTCCAGGTGCTGAGCCCGGTCGTGTCGAAGAAGAAGGGCGAGTTCGTCGACCTGTTCCGCGAGCTGGCCGCACAGGGCTTCTCGCGCGCGGTCGTCGACGGCGAGGTCATCCGCCTCGACGAGCCGCCGAAGCTCAAGAAGCAGGTCAAGCACGACATCTCGGTCGTCGTCGACCGGCTCGTCTCCTCGCCCGAGATCCTGGGCCGGCTCACCGACTCGCTCGAGACCGCACTGCGCCTGACCGACGGGCTCGTGCAGATCAACTACGTCGACGAAGACGGGCCCGAGGCCTGGCAGACCTTCTCCGAGAAGCTCTCCTGCCCGAACCAGCACCCGATCCAGCTGACCGAGATCGAGCCGCGCACCTTCTCGTTCAACGCTCCGTTCGGTGCCTGCCCCGAGTGCTCCGGCCTCGGCACCCGCATGTCCGTCGACGAAGAGCTCCTGCTCGGCGACCCGGCGCTGTCCATCGCCGAGGGCGTCATCCTGCCGTGGACCTCGCAGGGCAAGAGCCTCTACAACTACTACGAGAAGCTGCTGTCCGGCCTCGCCCGCGACCTCGACTTCTCGCTCGACACCCCGTGGGAAGAGCTCGCGCCCGAGGCGCGCGCGGCGGTGCTCCGCGGCGACAACTTCGAGGTCAAGGTGCGCTGGCGCAACCGCTACGGCCGCGAGATGAGCTACACCTCGGGCTTCGAGGGCGTCGTGCCCTACATCGAGCGGCAGTACGTGCAGGCCGAGACCGACCAGCAGCGCGCCCGCTGGGCCGAGTACCTCCGCGAGGTGCCGTGCCCGGTCTGCGACGGCAATCGCTTGAAGCCCGAGGTGCTCGCCGTGCACATCCACGAGCGCAGCATCGCCGAGGTGTGCCGGCTGAGCCTCACCGACGCCCGCGCCTTCATGGACAAGCTCGAGCTCACCGACCGCGAGCAGGCGATCGCCGCGCAGGTGCTGCGCGAGATCAAGCTCCGGCTCGACTTCCTGATCCGGGTCGGGCTCAGCTACCTCGACCTGGCGCGCGCCGCGGGCACGCTCTCCGGCGGCGAGGCGCAGCGCATCCGGCTCGCTACGCAGATCGGCTCCGGGCTCACGGGCGTGCTCTACGTCCTCGACGAGCCGAGCATCGGCCTGCACCAGCGCGACAACCGGCGGCTCATCGACACGCTCATCGCGCTCCGCGACCTCGGCAACACCCTCATCGTCGTCGAGCACGACGAGGACACCATCCGCACCGCCGACTGGATCGTCGACATCGGCCCGGGCGCCGGCGTGAACGGCGGCACGGTCGTGCACTCGGGCAGCTACGTCGAGCTGCTCGCGAACACCGACTCGCTGACCGGCGACTACCTCTCCGGTCGCAAGGAGATCGCGATCCCCGAGTCCCGTCGGCCCGTCGACCCCGAGCGCATGATCACGGTCGAGGGCGCCGCGGCGAACAACCTGCGCAACGTCGACGTGCGCTTCCCGCTCGGCACGCTGACCGCGGTCACCGGCGTCAGCGGCTCCGGCAAGTCCTCGCTCGTCAACGACATCCTCTACCGGGTGCTCGCGAACCGGCTCAACGGGGCGCGCAAGGTGCCGGGCAAGCATCGGCGCGTGAGCGGCCTCGAGCACCTCGACAAGGTCGTGCACGTCGACCAGGCGCCGATCGGGCGCACGCCCCGGTCGAACCCCGCCACCTACACGGGCGTGTTCGACCGCATCCGCACGCTGTTCTCCGAGACGGCCGAGGCCAAGGCGCGCGGCTACCTGCCGGGCCGGTTCAGCTTCAACGTCAAGGGCGGCCGCTGCGAGGCGTGCTCGGGCGACGGCACGATCAAGATCGAGATGAACTTCCTGCCCGACGTCTACGTCGCGTGCGAGGTCTGCGGCGGCAAGCGATACAACCGCGAGACCCTGCAGGTGCACTACAAGGGCAAGAACATCGCCGAGGTGCTCGAGATGCCGATCAGCGAGGCGGCCGAGTTCTTCGAGCCGATCTCCGCGATCCACCGCTATCTCAAGACCCTCGTCGACGTCGGCCTCGGCTACGTGCAGCTCGGCCAGAGCGCGACGACCCTCTCGGGCGGTGAAGCGCAGCGCGTCAAGCTCGCCACCGAGCTCCAGCGCCGCTCGAACGGCCGCAGCGTGTACGTCCTCGACGAGCCGACCACCGGCCTGCACTTCGAAGACGTGCGGAAGCTGCTGAAGGTGCTCGGCAAGCTCGTCGACAAGGGCAACTCGGTCATCGTCATCGAACACTCGCTCGACGTGATCAAGTCGGCCGACTGGATCATCGACCTCGGCCCCGAGGGCGGCTCCGGCGGCGGTCAGATCGTCGCCACGGGCACGCCCGAGCAGGTCGCCGACGTCGAAGAGAGCCACACCGGCTTCTTCCTGCGCGAGATCTTCGAGGCCCAGGCCGCCGTCGAGCAGCCCACCGCTCGGCGGGCGGCCGGCTAGGCGATGGCCGGCACCGTCCCGTACCGGCCGAAGGCCGGGGAGATCCCGACCTCGCCGGGGGTGTACCGCTTCCGCGATGCGGAGCGGCGGGTGCTCTACGTCGGCAAGGCCAAGAACCTCCGGGCCCGGCTGTCGAACTACTTCGCGCCGCTGCACACCCTGCACGAGCGCACGCGGCGGATGGTGACCACGGCGGCCTCGGTCGAGTGGACCGTCGTGCGCAGCGACGTCGAGGCGCTGCAGCTCGAGATCACCTGGATCAACGAGTGGAAGCCGCCGTTCAACGTGCGCTTCAAGGACGACAAGTCCTACCCGTACCTCGTGGTGACGCTCGGCGACGAGGCGCCGCGGGCGATGGTCTCGCGCAAGCGAGGCATCCCGGGGGCCAGGTACTTCGGCCCGTACCCGAAGGTGTGGGCCGTGAGCGAGACGCTCGAGATCCTGACGAAGCTGTTCCCGATCCGCACGTGCAAGGACAGCGACTACCGGCGCGCCATGGCGAGCGGCAAGCCGTGCTTCGCCGGGCAGATCGGCCGCTGCTTCGGGCCCTGTTCGGGCAAGGTCACGATCGAGGAGCACCGGCAGAACGTCGACCGTTTCGTCGCGTTCATGCAGAACCAGGACACGGCGATCCTCGGCGACCTCGAGCGGGAGATGCGCGAGGCCGCTGCGGCGCAGGACTACGAGACGGCCGCGCGCCGCCGCGACCAGCTCCAGGCTGCGCGCGAGTTCTTCGAGAAGAGCGCGATGGTGCTCGGCGAGAAGGTCGACCTCGATGTCTTCGGCATCGACCACGACGAGCTGCAGGCGGCCGTGCAGATGTTCGCGGTGCGCGGCGGCCGGGTGCGCGGCGTCCGCTCGTGGACCGTCGACAAGGAGCTCGACGTGCCGCTCGGCGAACTCGTCGACGTCGTCCTGCAGAACGCGTACGCCGACGAGCTCCGCCCGCCGGGCGAGGTGATCGTGCCGGTGCTGCCCGACGACGCCGAGGCGGTCGAGGCGTGGCTCGGCGATCACGCCGGCCGCAAGGTGCGCCTGCGCGCCGCCCAGCGCGGCGACAAGGCGGCGCTGCTGGCGACCGCCGAGCAGAACGCCAAGCAGAACCTCATGCTCTACAAGACGCGTCGCAGCGCCGACTTCACGACGCGCTCGCGCGCGCTCGAGGACATCCAGGAGGCGCTGGGCATGGCGGATGCCCCGCTCCGCATCGAGTGCTACGACGTCTCGCACCTGAGCGGCACGAACATCGTCGCCTCGATGGTCGTGTTCGAAGACGGCCTGCCGCGCAAAGACCAGTACCGGCGGTTCACGATCCCGAACTCGACCGACGACACCGATTCGATCCACCAGGTGCTCACGCGGCGCCTCGCCTACCTGCGCGACACGGGGGAGCCGACGACGGATGCCGCAGACGATTCGTCTGTGGCTGCCGGCACCGTCGGCGAGCTCGGCGTCGATCCGAGCGACGCCGACGCCGTGGTCGAGCCCGCGCGGCGCAAGAAGTTCGCCTACCCGCCCAATCTGCTCGTCGTCGACGGCGGGCAGCCGCAGGTGGCCGCCGCCGAGCGGGCGCTGCGCGAGTCGGGCGTGCAGGGCATCTACCTCTGCGGCATCGCGAAGCGCCTGGAGGAGATCTGGACCCCCGAGTCCGACTTCCCGGTGATTCTGCCCCGCAACAGCGATGCGCTCTTCCTGTTCCAGCGCATCCGTGACGAGGCGCACCGCTTCGCGATCACGCATCAGCGCCAGCGCCGCAAGCGCGACATCGGCACGGTCCTCGCCGAGATCCCGGGCCTCGGGCCCGCCCGCGTGAAAGAGCTGCTCCGGCACTTCGGCTCGGTGGCGCGCCTGAAGGGGGCCACGCCGAGCGAGATCGCCGAGGTGAAGGGCATCGGGCCGGTCCTCGCGGAGACGGTGCACGGGCATCTACAGACCGTGCGCGCCCCCGCGCCCCGGTAGGCTGGAGCTTCAGAAACGAAGGGGGCGGCCGGCTGATGGCAGACGAGACGGAGCACCAGGAGATGCTCATCGTCACCGGGATGAGCGGAGCCGGTCGATCCACCGCCGCGAACGCCCTCGAAGACCTCGGCTGGTACGTCGTCGACAACCTCCCGCCGCAGATGCTCCGGCCCCTCGTCGAGCTCGTCGAGCGGGCCGGCAACTCGCTTCCCCGCATCGCCGCGGTCGTGGACATCCGCGGCCGCGACTTCTTCTGGGAGCTGCAGGAGATCATCCAGGCGCTCCGAACGGGCGTGAACGTGCGCGTGATGTTCCTCGACGCCACCGACGCCGCGCTCGTCCGGCGCTTCGAATCGGTCCGTCGTCCGCACCCGCTGCAGGGCGACGGCACGCTGCTCGACGGGATCGGCGCGGAGCGGGCCAGGGTTGCGGCGATCCGGGAGTCGAGCGACTTCGTCGTCGACACCTCCGACCTGAACATCCACCAGCTCGCGACGCTCGTCACCGACACCTTCGCCGAGGCCGATCGGGCGGGGCTCCGGGTGACGGTGCTGAGCTTCGGCTTCAAGTACGGCATCCCGACCGATGCCGACCACGTGGCCGACGCGCGCTTCCTGCCGAACCCGTTCTGGGAGCCCGAGCTGCGGGCGCTGACGGGGGAGGACGAACGGGTCTCCGGCTACGTGCTGGGGCAGCCGGGGGCGATGGAGTTCATCGACGCCTACGCGGCGGCGCTCGCGCCCGTCCTGGCGGGGTATCAGCGCGAGAACAAGCGACACGCGACGGTCGCGATCGGCTGCACCGGCGGCAAGCACCGCTCGGTCGCGATCGTGCGGGAGATCGCCGGGCGACTCGGGCAACTGCCAGGGGTCGCCGTCAGTATCAAAGACCGCGACCTCGGACGAGAATGATCCTCGGGGGAGCGGCGGCAACAACGGAAGATTGGGAACCACGTGGCATTGACGGCTGATGTGAAGGAAGAGCTGGCTCGCGTCGAAGTCGCGAAGACGAGCGTCAGGGCCGCTGAGCTCGCCACGATCCTGCGTTTCGCGGGCGGGCTGCACATCATCTCGGGTCGCATCGCGATCGAGGCCGAGCTCGACTCACCGACCCTCGTGCGTCGGGTCACCCGCGACCTCGCCGAGCTCTACGGGGTGCGCCCCGACGTCTCGGTCTCGGCGGCCGGCGGCGTGCGCCGCGGCAACCAGTACCTCGTCCGCGTGCTCGAGGGCGGCGAGACGCTCGCCAGGCAGACCGGCTTGCTCGATGCCCGGCGCCGGCCGGTGCGCGGCCTGCCGAACCGCCTCACCACGGGCTCGCGCGACGAGGTGGCGGCGGTCTGGCGCGGGGCGTTCCTCGCGAGCGGCAGCCTCACCGATCCCGGCCGCTCGGCGGCTCTCGAGATCACCTGCCCCGGCAATGAGACCGCGATGGCGCTCGTGGGCGCCGCCGGACGGCTCGGCATCGCGGCGAAGGCCCGCGAGGTGCGCGGCGTGCACCGGGTCGTGGTCCGCGACGGCGAGGCGATCAGCGCCATGCTCCAGGTGATGGGCGCGAGCGGCACCGTCCGCAACTGGGAGGAGCTCCGCCAGCGGCGCGAGGTGCGCGCCACCGCGAACCGCCTCGTGAACTTCGACGACGCGAACCTCCGGCGCTCGGCGCAGGCCGCGGTCGCCGCGTGCGCGCGCGTCGAGCGCGCGATGGAACTGCTCGGCGACGACATCCCCGACCACCTGAAGTACGCGGGCGAGCTGCGCCTCGCGCACCGGGACGCCAGCCTCGACGAGCTCGGCCACCACGCCGATCCGCCGATGACGAAGGACGCGGTCGCGGGGCGCATCCGCCGCCTCCTGGCGATGGCCGACAAGCGGGCGGCCGACCTCGGGGTGCCCGGCACGGAGGCGAGCCTGCCCGCCGACCTCGACGAGGTGTGACGTCAAGGCCCGGCCCCGGTCGGGCCTTCGGGCATAGACTCGGAGAGGCCGAGGTTGGACCAGGCAGAGGCCCGGACGACCCCGGCATCTGACAAGGAGAAGCAATGGCTGACTACACCCTCCCGGATCTTCCGTACGACTACGCGGCGCTCGAGCCGGCGATCAGCGGTCGCATCATGGAGCTGCACCACTCGAAGCACCACCAGGCCTACGTGACCGGCGCGAACACCGCGCTCGCGCAGCTCGCCGAGGCGCGCGAGACGGACAACCTCGCCAACGTGAACAAGCTCGAGAAGGACCTCGCGTTCAACCTCGGCGGACACGTCAACCACTCGATCTTCTGGACGAACCTCTCGCCCGAGGGCGGCGACAAGCCGAGCGGCGAGCTCGCCGCGGCGATCGACGACCACTTCGGCTCCTTCGACGGGTTCCAGAAGCACTTCACCGCCACGGCGCTCGGCGTGCAGGGCTCCGGCTGGGCCGTGCTCGCGTGGGACTCGATCGGGCAGCGCCTGATCATCGTGCAGTTCTTCGACCAGCAGGCGAACTTCCCGGCCGGCATCGTGCCGCTGCTGATGCTCGACGTGTGGGAGCACGCGTACTACCTGGACTACCAGAACGTGCGCGCCGACTACGTCAAGGCGTTCTGGACCATCGTGGACTGGGCGAACGTGCAGAAGCGCTGGCAGGCGGCCACCGAGAAGACCGCGGGCCTGCTGCTACTGTCGTAGCGGATGGGTGTCCCCGGACCTGGTCCGGGGACACCGCCGTCCGTGCCTCATCCTTCCCAAACGGCGCGTTCGCGCCCAGTCCAATCAGGAGACCTTCCCGTGTCCGTCAAGATCGGCATCAATGGATTCGGCCGCATCGGCCGTAACTTCTTCCGCGCAGCGCTCGCCCAGGGCGCCGACCTCGAGATCGTCGCGGTCAACGACCTCACCGACAACAAGACCCTCGCTCACCTGCTGAAGTACGACTCGATCACGGGTCGCCTCGACGCCACCGTGGAATACGACGATGAGAACCTCATCGTCAACGGCACCAAGATCAAGGCCTTCGCGGAGCGCGACCCCGCGAACCTGCCCTGGGGCGAGCTCGGCGTCGACATCGTCATCGAGTCGACCGGCTTCTTCACCAAGGCCGCCGACGCGCGCAAGCACCTCGAGGCCGGTGCCAAGAAGGTGCTGATCTCGGCCCCCGCGACCGACGAGGACGCGACCTTCGTGATCGGCGTCAACGAGCAGGACTACGACCCCGAGACGCAGCACATCATCTCGAACGCGTCGTGCACCACCAACTGCCTCGCCCCGCTCGCCAAGGTCTTCAACGACGCCTTCGGCATCGAGCGCGGCCTGATGACCACGGTCCACGCGTACACCGCCGACCAGAACCTGCAGGACGGCCCGCACAAGGACCTGCGCCGCGCCCGCGCCGCGGCGATCAACATCGTGCCGACCTCGACCGGCGCCGCGAAGGCCATCGGCCTCGTGCTGCCCGAGCTCGTCGGCAAGCTCGACGGCTTCGCGCTCCGCGTCCCGGTGCCCACCGGCTCGATCACCGACCTCACGGTCACCGCCTCGCGCCCGGTCACGGTCGACGAGGTGAAGGCCGCGTACAAGGCCGCCGCCGAGGGCCCCATGAAGGGCATCCTGAAGTACACCGAGGACGAGATCGTCTCGAGCGACATCGTCTCCGACCCGCACTCGTCGATCTTCGATGCCGGCCTCGTGCGCGTCATCGGCGACCAGGTGAAGCTCTCCAGCTGGTACGACAACGAGTGGGGCTACTCGAACCGCCTCGTCGACCTCGCCGAGTACGTCGGCGAGCGTCTCTGATCCGGCTGACCGCCGGCGACCGAAACGGAGCACAGTGACTCTGCGAACCATCGATTCCCTCGGTGAGCTCGCCGGCAAGCGCGTCGTCGTCCGATGCGATCTCAACGTCCCCCTGGACGGCGAGACGATCACGGACGACGGCCGCGTGCGGGCCTCGCTGCCGACGCTGAACGCCCTGCTCGCGCAGGGCGCCCGCGTCGTCGTCATCTCCCACCTGGGCCGGCCGAAGGGCGAGCCGGAGGCGAAGTACAGCCTCCGGCCCGTGGCCGCTCGTCTTGGTGAGCTGCTCGACGCGCCGGTCGGCTTCGCCTCCGACACGGTCGGCGAGGACGCTCAGGCGAAGGTCGCCGCGCTCGGCGACGGCGAGGTGCTCGTGCTGGAGAACCTCCGCTTCAACGCGGGGGAGACCGCGAAGGACGACGCGGAGCGCCGGGCCTTCGCCGAGCAGCTCGCGGCGTTCGCCGACGTCGTCGTCTCCGACGGCTTCGGCGTCGTGCACCGCAAGCAGGCGAGCGTCTACGAGCTCGAGCAGCTGCGGCCGAGCGCCGCCGGTCTTCTGATCGCGGCCGAGCTCGAGGTGCTCGACCGGCTCACCGAGACGCCCGAGCGGCCGTACACGGTCGTGCTCGGCGGTTCGAAGGTGTCCGACAAGCTCGGCGTGATCGCGCACCTGCTGCCCCGGGTCGACACCCTGCTCGTCGGCGGCGGCATGCTGTTTACGTTCCTCGCCGCCCAGGGGCACAAGGTCGCCTCGAGCCTGCTCGAGGCCGATCAACTCGACACGGTCCGCGGCTACCTCGCCGAGGCCGCCGAGCGCGGCGTCGAGCTCGTGCTGCCGAGCGACGTCGTCGTCGCGGCCTCGTTCTCGGCGGACGCCGAGCACGTGGTGACTGCCGCCGACGCCATCGAGGAGACGCCGTTCGGCTCTGCCGGGCTCGGTCTCGACATCGGCCCCGAGACGGCGGCCGACTTCGCGGCCCGCATCCGCGGCTCGAAGACGGTGTTCTGGAACGGCCCGATGGGCGTGTTCGAACTGGCGCCCTTCGCCGCCGGCACCCGTGCCGTGGCCGAGGCGCTCACCGAGGTCGACGGCCTGAGCGTCGTCGGCGGCGGCGACTCCGCCGCCGCGGTCAGGCAGCTGGGCTTCGACGACGCCCAGTTCGGTCACATCTCCACGGGCGGGGGCGCGAGCCTCGAGTTCCTGGAAGGCAAGCAACTCCCCGGACTGGAGGTCCTCGGATGGCAGTGAAGCGCACCCCGTTCATCGCGGGCAACTGGAAGATGAACCTCGATCACCTGCAGGCGATCGCGTTCGTCCAGAAGCTCGCCTGGAGCCTCGCCGACGCGAAGCACGACTACGCGGACGCCGAGGTGGCGGTGTTCCCGCCGTTCACCGACCTTCGCTCGGTGCAGACCCTCGTCACGGCCGACTCCCTGCCCATCGGCTACGGCGCGCAGGACCTGTCGAAGCACGACTCCGGCGCGTACACGGGCGAGATCTCGGGCGCGTTCCTCAAGCAGCTCGACTGCGGCTACGTCATCATCGGCCACTCGGAGCGGCGCACGCTGCACGCCGAGAGCGACGAGGACGTGAACGCCAAGGTGATCGCCGCGCACCGCCACGGCCTCGTGCCGGTGCTCTGCGTCGGTGAGACGGCGGAAGATCTGGAGGCCCACGGCGCGAGCGCCGTTCCGGTCGCGCAGCTCCGTCGCGCGCTCGAGGGCGTGGATGCCTCGAAGGGGCTCGTCGTCGCGTACGAGCCGGTCTGGGCGATCGGTTCCGGTCAGGCCGCGACGCCGGCGCAGGCCGAGCAGGTCGCGGCCGCGCTCCGCGCGGTCCTGGCGGAGCTCGCCGGCGACGAGGTCGCGCAGGCCACTCGCATCCTCTACGGCGGGTCGGTGAAGGCCGCGAACATCGCGGCGTTCCTGCGCGAACCGAACGTCGACGGCGCCCTCGTCGGCGGTGCGAGCCTCGACATCGACGAGTTCTCGGCGATCGTCCGCTTCAAGAAGCACGTCGGCGCCTGATCGGGTGCGGCCCGGGGCGCCGACGCGCTCCCGGGCCGCCGCCCGGCTATACTCGATTGTCGGCACCGACCAGTCCGTCGTGCCCGGAAAGGTTTCACCGTGGAGATTCTCCAGGTCGTCCTGCAGGTCCTGCTCGGCCTTACGAGCCTGCTGCTGACCCTGCTCATCCTGCTGCACAAGGGTCGCGGTGGCGGCCTCTCCGACATGTTCGGCGGCGGCGTGACCTCCAACCTCGGCGCCTCCGGCGTCGCGGAGCGCAACCTCAACCGGATCACGATCATCCTCGGCCTCGTCTGGGTGACCTGCATCGTGGTGCTCGGCCTCATCACCAAGTTCGAAGCGGGCATCTGATGGTCTCGGGAAACAGCGCAATCCGCGGCTCGCGCGTCGGCGCCGGCCCCATGGGCGAGCAGGACCGCGGCTTCCACGCCGACCGCGTCGCCGTCAGCTACTGGGACGCCCAGGGCAACGAGACGGTCCGCTACTTCGCGGCGAACCTCCCCGACGAGGAGATCCCCGAGGTCATCGACAGCCCCTCGACCGGCCTCCCCGCCGGCCGCGACAAGGCGAACCCGCCGTCGCTGTCCAAGGCCGAGCCGTACAAGACGCACCTCGCCTACGTGAAGGAGCGCCGCACCGAGGAGGAGGCGGCCGCCCTGCTCGAGGAGGCCCTCCAGCAGCTCCGCGCGCGCCGCGGCACGAGCGCGCCCGAGTAACCCCGGCACGCTCCGGCACCCGACGCAGAACGGCGGGCGGATCCATTCGGATCCGCCCGCCGTTCT
>NZ_BMRJ01000001.1:2003154-2064382 GCF_014648575.1 Agromyces mediolanus
CGGCGCCGTTCAGTACTCGGGCGCGATGAGCTGCTCCGGCACCTCGGCGGCCGCGTCGCGGTCGACGAAGAACACGGTGCGGCGGCGGCCCTTGATGCCCGCGACGGGCACCTCGTCGCGGCTCGCGCCCGCGAGCGCGAGGCCGAGGGCAGAGGCCTTGTCGGCGCCCGCGAGCACGAACCAGACGCGCTGCGAGGAGTTCAGCACCGGGCGGGTGAGGCTCAGGCGCTCGGGCGGGGGCTTCGGCGAGTTCCGCACGGCGATGACGGTGCGGTCCGTGACCTGGATACCCGAGCGGTGCGGGAACAGCGAGGCGATGTGCCCGTCCGGCCCGACGCCGAGGAAGGTGATGTCGAAGATGGGGTAGGGCTGCCCGTCGACGCCGTGCGCGGCGAGCTCGGCGGCGTAGACCTCGGCCGCGACGTCGAGCTCCAGCCCGGAGTCGGAGGCTGGGAACGGGTGCGCGTTGCCCTCGGGGAGCTCGAGCGCATCGAGGAGGGCCTCGAACGACTGCGCATCGTTGCGCTCCGCGTCGCCCGCGGGCACCCAGCGCTCGTCGCCCCACCAGAAGTGCACGCGCGTCCAGTCGATGCTCGTCCGGGCGGGCGAGGAGGCGACCGCCTCGAGCACCGCGCCGCCCATGGAGCCGCCCGTGAGGACGATGTGGGCGACCGCCTGCTCGTCGAGGATGTCGAGGAGCTTCGTCATGAACCGCGCGGCGACGGCGGCCGCGAGCGCGGGCTTGTCCGGGTGCACGAGCACCCGTCGGTCGTTGGTCATCCTCGTCCACCTTCCGTTCCGTCGGCGAGCAGCGGCAGGCCGACGGTGATCACTTCGCCGTAGAGTTCGTCCGGGTCGAGCCGGCGCAGCTCGTCGGCGAGGCAGTCGCGCAGGCTCCGTCGGGGGAGCGCGAGATCGTGCACGGGCTGTCCGGGCTGGCGCAGCGTCGCGACACCCGGGACGTCGCGGATCAGCTCGATGCCGCCGCTGGCTCGCTCGAGCTCGACTCCGTGGATGCCGTGCAGCCCGCTCTCGGCACCGGCGAGGCTGCAGCTCGTCTCGGCCTGCAGCTGGAGCTTCAGCCATGCGGCGAGCAGCGTCGTCGAGGGGGAGTCGACCGCGCCGGAGACGTGCACGCGCGTCACGGACTCGTAGGGCGGCTGATCGAGCACCGCGGCGAGCTGGGCGCGCCACAGGGTGAGCCGCGTCCACGCGAAGTCCGCGTCGCCCGGGCGGTAGCTGCGCTCCAGTGCCGCGAGGGCGGCCTGCGGGTCGGGCTGGGCCGAGGCATCCGTGATCCGTCGATGCGCGATGCGCCCGAGCGGGGCGAGCGCCGGGATCTCCGGCGCCTTGCCCGGCCACCAGGTGACGACGGGCGCGTCGGGGAGGAGCAGCGCCATCACGAGGCTCTCCTCGTCGCTCGCGACCTCGCCGAAGGCGCGGAGCACGATGACCTCGCTCGCGCCGGCGTCGCCGCCGACGCGGATCTCGGCATCCAGCCGCGGGGCGACGCCTGCCCCGTCGGCGCCCGGCTCCGAGGCGACGACGATGACGCGCATCGGGTGCTCGCGGGAGGCGTCGTTCGCCGCCTCGATGGCCTCCTCCTCGCGCCCGGCCTGGGTCGCGATGATGAGGGTCAGCACCCGGCCGAGGGCGACGACGCCGCCTTCCTCGCGGATCTTCACGAGCGCCTTCGAGACCTGGCTGGTCGTGGTGTCTGGCAGATCGACGATCATGGGCGCCTCCAGCTGCGTCCGTCGCGGGCGAGGAGGTCGTCGGCCGAACTGGGCCCCCAGGAGCCGGGGCGGTACTGCTCGGGACGGCCCTGCGTGGCCCAGAAGTGCTCGATCGGGTCGAGGATCTTCCAGGAGAGCTCGACCTCCTCCTGGCGGGGGAAGAGCGGCGGGTCGCCGAGGAGCACGTCGAGGATGAGCCGCTCGTACGCCTCCGGGCTGGCCTCGGTGAAGGCGTGCCCGTAGCCGAAGTCCATCGTCACGTCGCGCACCTGCATGCCCGCGCCCGGCACCTTCGAGCCGAAGCGGATCGTGACGCCCTCGTCGGGCTGCACGCGGATCACGAGCGCGTTCTGGCCGAGCTCCGAGGTCTGGCTGTCGGCGAACACCTGCTGCGGCGCGCGCTTGAAGACCACCGCGATCTCGGTGACGCGGCGACCGAGCCGCTTGCCGGCGCGCAGGTAGAACGGCACCCCGGCCCAGCGGCGGGTGCCGATCGTGAGCTTCATCGCCGCGTACGTCTCGGTCGTCGAGTCGGGGTTCATGCCGTCCTCGTCGAGGAAGCCGACGACCTGCTCGCCGCCCTGCCAGCCGCCCGCGTACTGGCCCCGGGCGGTGCCCGTCGCGAGATCCTCGGGCAGGCGCACCGCGGCGAGGATCTTCTCCTTCTCGGCGCGGAGGTCGGCCGCCTCGAAGGAGATCGGCTCCTCCATCGCCGTGAGCGCCAGCAGCTGCAGCAGGTGGTTCTGGATCACGTCGCGCGCCGCGCCGATGCCGTCGTAGTACCCGGCCCGGCCGCCGACGCCGATGTCCTCGGCCATCGTGATCTGCACGTGGTCGACGTAGTTCGCGTTCCAGATCGGCTCGTACAGCTGGTTCGCGAAGCGCAGCGCCAGGATGTTCTGCACCGTCTCCTTGCCCAGGTAGTGGTCGATGCGGAACACCGAGTCGGGCGGGAAGACGGAGGCGACGACATCGTTCAGCTCGCGCGCGGTCTGCAGGTCGCTGCCGAAGGGCTTCTCGATGACCACGCGGCGCCACTGGCCCTCGCGCTGCTCGGTGAGCCCGGAGCGCTTCAGCTGCTCGGTGACGAGCGGGAAGGACTTCGGCGGGATCGACAGGTAGAACGCGTGGTTGCCCATCGTGCCGCGCTCCCGGTCGAGGGACTCGACCGTCTCGCGCAGCCGGTCGAAGGCGTCGTCGTCGTCGAAGGTGCCGGTGACGAAGCGGATGCCTCGGGCCAGCTGCTGCCAGACGTCCTCGCGGAACTCCGTGCGCGCGTACTGCTTCACCGAGTCGTGCACGACCTGGGCGAAGTCCTCGTTCTCCCAGTCGCGACGGGCGAAGCCGACCAGCGCGAAGCCGGGGGGCAGGAGCCCCCGGTTCGCGAGGTCGTACACCGCGGGCATCAGCTTCTTGCGGGAGAGGTCGCCCGTCACGCCGAAGATGATGAGGCTCGAGGGGCCGGCGATGCGATTCAGCCGGTAGTCCTTCGGAGAACGCAGCGGGTTGTGGCCCGCCTCGATGAGTGCCGGTTGCACTGCGGTGGCTCCTGCCGTCAGTCGATCGCGGCGACGAGGGACGCGAGGTTCGCCGCGGGGTCGGTGAGCGTGAGCGTCAGCACCGGCCGGCCGTGCTCGGCGAGCACACTCGCGTCGCCGGAGGCCTGGGCCGCGATCAGCTCGCCGAAGGTGAACGGCCGCTCGGGGATCGCGAGATCCTCGGCGGGTCGCTGCGTGAGCTGCAGGAACACGCCCACCGCGGGGCCGCCCTTGTGGAACTGCCCGGTCGAGTGCAGGAACCGCGGACCCCAGCCGAAGGTGACCGGTCGGCCGGCCCGCGCCGCGAGCAGCTCGCGCAGCTGCGCGAGCTCGGGGTGCGCGACTCGGTCGACGTAGGCCTGGACCGAGAGGTAGCCGTCGGCCGGCAGCTCCTCGAGCAGCACCTCGATCGCGGAGGCGAGGTCGCTCGCCGCGCCGATCACCTCGGGCGTGCCGCGCACCTCGATGCCCTCGGCGACGAACGCCGCCGGGGCCGGCTCGGGCCGGGCGTCGAGGAGGCCGCGCGCCGCGATCTTCGCCGATTCGACGTCGGGCTGGTCGAAGGGGTTGATGCCGAGCAGGCGCCCCGCGACGGCCGTCGCGTACTCCCAGACGAGCAGCTGCGCGCCGAGGGTGCCGCTCACGCGGATCTCGTCGTTCTCGTCGTCGCGGAAGACGTGGGTGCCCGCGTCGTCGACGAGGCGCACGAGCTGGAGGTCGGAGAGGCCCCCCGAGAGCTCCGGCGCGCCGGGCTCGAGCACGACGGGCAGCAGGCCCGTGCCCTCCTTGCCGGTGGACTCGGCGATCAGCTGCTCGGCCCAGTCGGCGAAGCCGACGATGTGGGTGCCGTCGGCGACGATCGCGAGCTTGTCGCGGAGCGGCTGCGTCGCGGCGATCGCGGCACCGAGCACGAGACCGGGGTTCTCCTCGGTGTCGACCGCGAGGGGCAGCTCCATGGCCTCGGCCTCGTCGAGGATCTCGGCGATGTCCACGCCGGCGAGGCCGGAGGGGACGAGCCCGAACGCGGTGAGGGCGGAGTAGCGGCCGCCGACGTTGGGGTCGGCGTTGAAGACGCGGTAGCCGGCGGCGCGCGCCGACTCGTCGAGGGGCGAGCCCGGGTCGGTGACGATCACGATGCGGCCGACGGGGTCGATGCCCGCATCGCGGAACGCCTGCTCGTACACGCGTCGCTGGCTGTCGGTCTCGACCGTCGAGCCGGACTTCGACGAGACGACGAGCGCGCTCGAGGCGAGTCGGTCGGTGAGCGCCGCGCGGACCTGCCCGGGCTCGGTCGAGTCGAGCACGGTCAGCTGCACGCCGGCGGTGCGGGTGATGACCTCCGGGGCGAGCGAGGAGCCGCCCATGCCCGCGAGGACGATGTGGTCGACCCCGGCGGCGTGGAGTTCGTCGCGGAGCTCGAGGATCTCGGGGACGAGCGGGCGCGAGATCGCGACGGCCTCGGTCCAGCCGAGCCGCTTCGCGGACTCCTCCTCGGCCGCCGGGCCCCAGAGCTCGGGGTCCTGCGCCGTGATGCCGCTCGCGACGCGGTCGGCGACGAGCTGGGGGACGACGCGGCGGACGGCCTCCGCCGCCGCACCGCCGACCGAGATGCGGAAGCTCATCGTGCCGCCCCCAGCGCCTGGCCCACGGACTCGAGCAGCTCGGACCACGAGACGACGAACTTCTCGACGCCCTCGCGTTCGAGCAGCGCGGTGACGTCGTCGTAGTCGACGCCGACCTTCGCGAGCGCGTCGAGCACGGCACCGGCCTCGGCGTAGGCGCCGGTGACGGTGTCGCCGGTCACGACGCCGTGGGCGAAGGTGGCCTCGAGGGTCTTCTCGGGCATCGTGTTCACGACGCCCGGGGCGACGAGCTCGGTCACGTACAGGGTGTCGGGCAGGGCCGGGTCCTTGACGCCGGTGGAGGCCCACAGCGGACGCTGGCGGTTCGCGCCGGCGTCGAGCAGGGCTGCGGCGCGCTCGCTGGCGAACGTCTCCTCGTAGAGCTCGTACGCGAGCCGCGCGTTGGCCACGCCCGCCTTGCTCTTGAGCGCGAGCGCCTCATCGGTGCCGATGGCGACGAGCCGCTGGTCGATCTCGGTGTCGACGCGCGACACGAAGAAGGAGGCCACCGAGTGGATCGTCGAGAGGTCGTGGCCGGCGGCCTTCGCCTGCTCGAGGCCGGCGAGGTAGGCCTCCATCACGGCGCGGTAGCGGTCGAGGCTGAAGATCAGGGTCACGTTGACGCTGATGCCGGCGCCGATGGTCTCGCGGATGGCGTCGAGGCCCTCGACGGTCGCGGGGATCTTGATCATGGCGTTCGGGCGGTCGACGCGCTCCCAGAGGGTCTTCGCCTCGGCGACGGTGCCGGCCGTGTCATGGGCGAGGCCGGGGGCGACCTCGATCGACACGCGGCCGTCGAAGCCGCCGGAGCGGTCGTAGACCTCGCGGAAGACGTCGGCCGCGGCCCGGACGTCGTCGGTCGTGATCTCGAACACGGCGCGGTCGACGTCGGCGCCCGAGGCGGCGAGCGAGGCGACCTGCTCGGCGTAGCGCTCGCCCTTCGACAGGGCCCCGGCGAAGATCGTCGGGTTCGTCGTGACGCCGACGACGTTGCGCTCGGCGATCAGGCGGGCGAGGTCGCCCGTCTCGATGCGCTCGCGCGAGAGGTCGTCGAGCCAGATGCTGACGCCGGCCTCGGAGAGCGCGGCGGTGGGAGTGGTGCTCATGGGTTCGTTGCTCCTTCGTGCCCGCTCAGGCGGCGAGCGATTCCTTGGCGGCGGCGACGACGGCGTCCGTCGTGATGCCGAACTCGCGGAACAGGGTCTTGTAGTCGGCGGAGGCGCCGAAGTGCTCGATCGACACGGCGCGGCCGCGGTCGCCGAGGTAGCGCTGCCAGCTGAGCGCGAGGCCGGCCTCGACCGAGACGCGCGCGGTGACCGCGGCGGGCAGGACCTGCTCGCGGTAGGCGGCGTCCTGCTCCTCGAACCACTCGAGGCTCGGGGCGGACACGACGCGCGCGGCGATGCCCTCTGCGGCGAGCTGCTCGCGGGCCGCGACGGCCAGCTGCACCTCGGAGCCGGTGGCGATGAGGATGACGTCGGGCGTGCCCGACGCCGCCTCGGCCAGCACGTAGGCGCCCTTCGAGACGTTGGCGGCGCTCGCGAACACCTCGCCGGAGGCGTCGCCGTCGCCGCGCTCGAACACCGGGATGTTCTGGCGCGTCAGGGCGATGCCGGCGGGGCCGCCGCGGCGCTTCAGGATCTCGAGCCAGGCGTAGGACACCTCGTTGGCGTCGGCCGGGCGCACGACGTCGAGGCCCGGGATGGCCCGGAGGCTCGCGAGCTGCTCGATCGGCTGGTGCGTCGGGCCGTCCTCGCCGAGGGCGACGGAGTCGTGCGTCCAGACGAAGATCGAGGGCACCTGCATGAGGGCCGCGAGACGCACGGCGGGCCGCATGTAGTCGCTGAAGATCAGGAAGGTGCCGCCGAAGGCGCGCGTCGGGCCGTGCAGCACGATGCCGTTCAGGATGGCGCCCATGGCGTGCTCGCGGATGCCGAAGTGCAGCACGCGGCCGTAGGGGTTGCCCGCCCACTCGTGGGTGGAGTGCTCGCTCGGCACGAACGATCCGCCGCCGTTGATGGTGGTGAGGTTCGACTCCGCGAGGTCGGCCGAGCCACCCCAGAGCTCGGGGAGCTCGGCGGCGAGGGCGTTGATGACCTTGCCGGACGCGGCGCGGGTGGACACCTCGGTGCCCGCCTCGAACACCGGCAGGACCTGCTCGAGGCCCTCGGGCAGCTCGCCGGCCTCGAGCCGGTCGAGCAGCGCCTTGCGCTCCGGGTTGGCCGCCGCCCATGCGTCGTAGGAGGTCTGCCACTCGCGGTGCAGGGCCGCGCCGCGCTCGCGGGCGCCGCGGGTGCGCTCGATGACGTCCTCGGCGACGACGAAGCTCTGCTCCGGGTCGAAGCCGAGCACCTCCTTGGTGGCGGCGAGTTCGGCGGCGCCGAGCGCCGAGCCGTGGATCTTCCCGGAGTTCTGCTTGCCGGGGGAGGGCCAGCCGATGATCGTCTTCAGGATGATGAGCGAGGGCTTCGCCTGCTCGCCCTTCGCCGCCTCGATGGCTGCGTGCAGCTCGGCGACGTCCTCGACGTACTCGCCCGTCTTCTTCCAGTCGACGGTCTGCACGTGCCAGCCGTAGGACTCGTAGCGCTTCGCGACGTCCTCGGTGAAGGCGATGTTCGTGTCGTCCTCGATCGAGATCTGGTTCGAGTCGTAGATCACGACGAGGTTGCCGAGCTGCTGGTGGCCGGCGAGCGAGGAGGCCTCGCTCGTCACGCCCTCCTGCAGGTCGCCGTCGCCCGCGACGACGTAGACGAAGTGGTCGAACGGGCTCTCGCCCGCCGGCGCCTCGGGGTCGAAGAGCCCGCGCTCGTAGCGGGCCGCGTAGGCGAAGCCCACGGCGGACGCGAGGCCCTGGCCGAGGGGACCGGTCGTGATCTCGACGCCGGCGGTGTGGCCGTACTCCGGGTGGCCCGGGGTCTTCGAGCCCCAGGTGCGGAGCGCCTTCAGGTCGTCGAGCTCGAGGCCGGAGCCCTCGAGGTAGAGCTGCACGTACTGCGTGAGCGAGGAGTGGCCCGCGGAGAGGATGAAGCGGTCGCGTCCGAGCCAATCGAGGTCGGAGGGGTCGCGGCGCATCACCTTCTGGAAGAGGAGGTAGGCCGCCGGGGCGAGGCTCATCGCCGTGCCCGGGTGTCCGTTGCCGACCTTCTCCACGGCGTCGGCCGCGAGCACGCGAGCCGTGTCGACCGCGCGATCGTCGAGGGAGTCCCATTGCAGAGTTGCCACGAGGTTGCTGTTCCTTCCGGTCGTGGCGGGGTCGCGGGGAGCCGACCGGCCCCCGGGCCCGCCAGGGAATCGCTGCGGCGCGGTGGAGCCCAGACCGTCGGCCCCGACCGTCGACGACTCGTCGGCAGCTCGGCACCGCGCCATCGGGCGCGCTCTCCCTCAGTATATGGAGTGGGGGACTCGGCCGTGGCCGTTCGTGACGTCGCGGGCCCCGGCGACGCGGTGGGCCCCGCGCCGGCGCGGGGATGGCCTAGAATCGGAGGCGGCGTGCCCGCGCGCGATCACCAGCGCGGCGTCACCGGAAGAGGAGCGATGCAGGCAACAGGCGAGACCACCGAGACCCGGGCCCCGTCGACCTTCCGCCGCAAGCTCGGCGCCTACGTGGCCCTCACGAAGCCGCGCGTGATCGAGCTCCTGCTCGTCGTCACCGCGCCGACCATGATCCTCGCCCAGCAGGGCCTGCCCGATCTCTGGCTGCTCATCGCGACGCTCATCGGCGGAGCCATGAGCGCCGGCAGCGCCGGGGCCTTCAACTGCTACATCGACCGCGATATCGACCGGGTCATGAAGCGCACGCAGGGCCGCCCGCTCGTCACGGGCGAGCTGAGCGACCGCGAGGCCCTCGTCTTCGCCTACGGACTCGGCGCGGCATCCATCGTCTGGCTCTGGGCGTTCACCAACTGGCTCGCCGCGCTCCTCTCGCTCGCCGCCATCCTGCTGTACGTCGTCTTCTACAGCCTCATCCTGAAGCGCCGCACCGCGCAGAACATCGTCTGGGGCGGCATCGCGGGCTGCATGCCCGTGCTCATCGGCTGGGCCGCGGTCACCGAGGACCTCAGCTGGCCGCCGGTCATCCTGTTCCTCATCATCTTCCTGTGGACCCCGCCGCACTACTGGCCGCTGTCGATGAAGTACAAGGCGGACTACGCCGCGGCGGGCGTGCCGATGCTCGCGGTCGTGCGCGGTCGCGCGCAGGTCGGCCTCCAGGTCATCCTGTACGCCTGGGCCACGGTCGCGTGCTCGCTGCTGCTGATCCCGATCGCCGGCATGGGCCTCGTCTACTCGACCGTCGCGGTCGTCACCGGCGCCTGGTTCATCTACGAGACGCACCGCCTCTACAACCTCGCGATCCGGCACGAGCAGGTCTCCCCGATGCGCGTGTTCCACGGCTCGATCGTCTACCTGTCGCTCGTCTTCCTCGCCGTCGGCATCGACCCGCTGCTGCCCTTCTGAGCGGCGGCACGGCCCGGCGCGGGGCTCGGTGCTCCCGACGGGACGCGGCGTTGCCGAACGCCCGCCTGCGGCGCCCCGCCTTCTCCTCGATTCCCTCGCGCCGTCACCGCGGGAGGAGATCCCGGGTAGGGGAGGTGCCCGTGGCGAACTCGATCCTCCCGTGGCGCCGCACTCCTCCGGCGCCGCCGGCCTCGGGCCCGGCACCGTCGCCATTCGGGGACGTCGGGTTCCAGGCGGGGGGCGACGCCCGTCGCTCAGGCCGCGGTATCGCTGCCGCGGCCGCGGCCGCTGCTCAGGCGGCGCTGACCGCCTCGGCGCGCTCCGACTCCGCGGCGCCCTGGGCGACGGGGCGCTTCAGGTGCAGCACGACGAGGGTGAGCGCCGCCGCGGTGAGCGCGGCGAGCACCATGTGGATGCCGACGGCCAGCACCGGGAGGCCGTTGCGCGCCTGGTAGAGGCCGACGCCGACCTGCACGAGCTCGGCGGCGAGCAGCACCAGGGTCCACTTGAGCGTCGGTAGCTTGCGGATGCCGGCGACGACGGCGAGCACGACCGTCAGGGCGAGCAGCAGGTAGCCGGGCCAGGCGTGGATGTGCTCGAGGATCTCGGCCTCGAAGCCGTTGCGGCCGGCCTCCGAGTCGCCCGAGTGCGGCCCCGCCCCCGTCGTGAGCACGCCGAAGGCGATCGAGACGGCCATGACCAGGGTCGTCACGTGGGTGAGGATCGCGTACCAGCGGGGGACGGCGAGCTCGCGCGGCCCGGGCACGGCGTCGAGGCGGGCGAGGAACGCCGCGGTGATGCAGACGAGCACGAGCGAGGAGACGTAGTGGAAGCCGACGATGAACGGGTTGAGCCCGGTCCAGACGGTGATGCCGCCGACGATCGCCTGCGCGACGATGCCGCCGATGACGACGAGGGAGAGCACCCAGAGGTCGCGGCGCTCGCGGCGGAGGCGCCAGACGAGCAGCACGACGACGAGCGCGATGATGCCCACGACGCCCGTCATCAGGCGGTTCCCGAACTCGATGAGGCTGTGGTAGCTGAGCTCCTCGGTCGGCACGAGCGACCCGGGCGTGCACGTCGGCCAGGTCGGGCAGCCGAGGCCCGAGCCGGTGAGTCGCACGGCGCCGCCCGTGGCGATGATGGTCGTCTCCGCGATGAAGGACAACCAGGCGAAGATCCGCAGGCTCGTCGGGATGTGCAGGCCGGTGCTCGGGCGGTTCACGCGGAGTTCCTCATCCGGGTCGCGTGGAACGGAGCCAGTGTCGGGGCGACCCTATAGACTTGATCAGATGGCGGGCCCCGCGCGGAGAATCGCGCGCTCGGCCACTCTGCCATCTTAGGTTCGCAATGGAGCCGCCCGCACATCACCAGTCGTCGCGAACACCTCGATTCACGGCGCACGGTGAGCCGGCCTGATAGCCGGTCGCAGGGAAGGAGAAGAGGAGAGCATGACGGACGTACTGATCGACCGCCCAGAGCTCGAAGGACTCGGCGTGTACGAGTTCGGCTGGGCCGACTCGGATGCCGCTGGAGCTTCGGCCCGCCGCGGACTCTCGCAGGAGGTGGTCGCCGACATCTCGCGTCTGAAGGAAGAACCGGAGTGGATGCTCCAGCGTCGCCTCCGCGCCCTCCAGCTCTTCGACCGCAAGCCGATGCCCAGCTGGGGCGCCGACCTCTCGGAGATCGACTTCGAGAACATCAAGTACTTCGTGCGGTCCACCGAGAAGCAGGCCCAGAGCTGGGAGGACCTGCCCGAGGACATCCGCAACACCTACGAGCGCCTCGGCATCCCCGAGGCGGAGCGTCAGCGCCTCGTCGCCGGCGTCGCCGCGCAGTACGAGTCCGAGGTCGTCTACCACCAGATCCGCGAGGATCTGGAGGAGCAGGGCGTCATCTTCCTCGACACCGACACCGCGCTCAAGGAGCACCCCGAGATCTTCGAGGAGTACTTCGGCACCGTCATCCCGGCCGGTGACAACAAGTTCGCCGCGCTGAACACGGCGGTCTGGTCGGGCGGCTCGTTCGTCTACGTGCCGAAGGGCGTCCACGTCGAGATCCCGCTGCAGGCCTACTTCCGCATCAACACGGAGAACATGGGCCAGTTCGAGCGCACGCTGATCATCGCCGACGAGGACAGCTACGTGCACTACATCGAGGGCTGCACGGCGCCGATCTACAAGAGCGACTCGCTGCACTCGGCCGTCGTCGAGATCATCGTGAAGAAGAACGCCCGCGTTCGGTACACGACGATCCAGAACTGGTCGAACAACGTCTACAACCTCGTCACCAAGCGCGCCGTCGCCCACGAGGGCGCCACCATGGAGTGGATCGACGGCAACATCGGCTCCAAGGTGACGATGAAGTACCCGTCGATCTTCCTGATGGGCGAGCACGCCAAGGGCGAGACCCTCTCGGTCGCCTTCGCGGGCCCCGGCCAGCACCAGGACGCGGGCGCCAAGATGATCCACATGGCGCCGTACACGCAGTCCTCGATCGTCTCCAAGTCGATCGCCCGCGGAGGCGGCCGCGCCGGCTACCGCGGCGAGGTCCGCGTCGACGCGAACGCGCACCACGCGGCCAACACCGTGCGCTGCGACGCGCTGCTCGTCGACACCATCTCGCGCAGCGACACCTACCCGGCGATCGACATCCGCGTCGACGACGTGCAGCTCGGCCACGAGGCCACGGTCTCGAAGGTCAGCGAGGAGCAGCTCTTCTACCTGATGGCGCGAGGCATCCCCGAGGACGAGGCGATGGCCATGATCGTGCGCGGCTTCATCGAGCCCATCGCGCGCGAGCTGCCCATGGAGTACGCGATGGAACTCAACAAGCTCATCGAGATGGGCATGGAAGGATCGGTCGGCTAAGCAATGACCGTCGCAACGCAGAGCACCGCCATGCCCACCGCCGGCCAGCACGGTCTCGTCGCGCACTCGGACGGCCCCGTCGTCCCGGTGCAGACCCGTTCCGAGCGCTTCCGCTCGGTCGACGTGGCCGACTTCGCCCCCGTCACGGGCCGCGAGCACGAATGGAAGCTGTCCCCGGTCGCCGCCTTCGCCGACCTCACCTCCGGTGAGCTCGACGGGGCACGCCTCGACCTCGAGACCGCGGGCGCCGAGGGCGTCGCGGTCGAGTGGATCGCCCGCGACGATGCGCGCATCGGCACCGCGGGCACCCCCGAGGAGCGCGCCTCGGCCAACGCCTGGACGAACTTCGGCGAGGCCCTCCTCATCCGCGTCACCGGCGAGGACGAGAAGATCGCCACCGTCACCCGCACGGGCCTCGGCGCCACGCCGCGCGCCGCTCACACCGTGATCGAAGCGGCGCCCAACAGCCGCGGCCTCGTGGTGCTGGGCGGCACCGGTTCCGCCCGGCTCTCCGAGAACGTCGAGGTGATCGTCGGCGAGGGCGCGAACCTCACCGTCGTCTCGGTGCAGGAGTGGGACGACGACGCCGTGCACCTCGCAAGCCACTTCGCGCGCATCGGCCGCGACGCCAAGCTCAAGCACATCGTCGTCTCGCTCGGCGGCAAGGTCGTGCGGGTGAACCCGTCGACGCACCTCGCCGAGCAGGGCGGCGACGTCGAGGCCCTCGGGCTGTACTTCTCCGACGCGGGCCAGCACCTCGAGCAGCAGGTGTACGTGCACCACGACGCCCCGAACACCCGCAGCCGCGTCACCTACAAGGGCGCGCTGCAGGGCGAGGGCGCGCGCAGCGTGTGGATCGGCGACGTCCTCATCGGCAACGCGGCGGTCGGCACCGACAGCTACGAGCAGAACCGCAACCTCGTGCTGAGCGACGGCACCCGGGCCGACTCGATCCCGAACCTCGAGATCGAGACGGGCGACATCGCGGGCGCCGGGCACGCCTCGGCCACCGGTCGCTTCGACGACGAGCAGCTGTTCTACCTCATGGCCCGCGGCATCACGGAAGAGGAGGCGCGCCGCCTCGTCGTGCGCGGCTTCCTGACCGAGATCGTGCAGCAGATCGGCGTGGCGGAGCTCGAAGAGCGCCTCACCGCCGCCCTCGAAGCCGAACTGCAGGGCGCCTGAGATGGCCGCCGTCCGAGTCTGCGGGGTCGACGAACTCGTCGAGAACCAGGCGTCGCGCTTCGTCCTCGACGGCGTGCCGATCGCGGTGGTGAAGGACTCCGCCGGCGACGTGTTCGCCATCGGCGACACCTGCACCCACGGCGACATCTCGCTCGCCGAGGGCTTCGTGGAGGACGACACGCTCGAGTGCTGGGCCCACGGCTCGAAGTTCTCGCTGCGCACCGGCAAGCCGCTCACCCTCCCGGCCTACGAGCCGGTCCCCGTCTACCAGGTCGAGATCTCGGGCGGCGACGTCCTGATCGACCCCGCGGTCACCGTGACCGTCTGAGCGACCCGCTCAGCCCAAGCATCCAGTCGGCCGAGCGCCGAACGACGAAAGAGACCAGAAACCAGATCATGTCCGTGCTCGAGATCAAGAACCTGCACGTCAACGTCGAAACCGACCAGGGCACCCGCGAGATCCTCCGCGGCGTCGACCTCGTCATCAACGAGGGCGAGATCCACGCCATCATGGGCCCGAACGGCTCCGGCAAGTCCACCCTCGCGTACACCATCGCCGGCCACCCGAAGTACACCGTGGTCGAGGGCGAGATCCTCCTCGACGGCGAGAACGTCCTCGAGATGTCCGTCGACGAGCGGGCCCGCGCCGGCCTCTTCCTGGCCATGCAGTACCCCGTCGAGATCCCCGGCGTCACGGTGACGAACTTCCTCCGCACCGCCAAGACCGCGATCGACGGCGAGGCCCCGAGCGTGCGCCACTGGGTCAAGGACGTCCGCACCGCCATGGGCAACCTCAAGATGGACTCGGCCTTCGCCGAGCGCAACGTCAACGAGGGCTTCTCCGGCGGCGAGAAGAAGCGCAACGAGATCCTCCAGCTCGAGCTGCTGAAGCCGAAGTTCGCGGTGCTCGACGAGACCGACTCCGGCCTCGACGTCGACGCGCTGAAGATCGTCTCGGAGGGCGTGAACCGCGCGAAGGAGAACACCGGCCTCGGCATCCTCCTGATCACCCACTACACGCGCATCCTCCGCTACATCAAGCCGGACTTCGTGCACGTCTTCGTGGCCGGCAAGATCGCCGAGCAGGGCGGCCCCGAGCTCGCCGACCGCCTCGAGGAAGAGGGCTACGACCGCTACCAGGTCGCCGAGACCGCCTCGGCGGAGTAACCCGGGGCGTAGGATCTGACCATGGTCACCTCACTCGCTCCGGAGCGCTACGACGAGGTCGAAGAGGCGCTGAAGGACGTCGTCGACCCCGAGCTCGGCGTCAACATCGTCGACCTCGGCCTCATCTACGATCTCGGCTGGGACGACGAGAACGACGCGCTCGTCATCCACATGACGCTCACGAGCGCCGGCTGCCCGCTCACCGACGTGATCGAGGAGCAGACCGCGCAGGCCCTCGACGGCCACGTCGACGCCTTCCGCATCAACTGGGTGTGGATGCCGCCGTGGGGCCCCGAGCGGATCACCGACGACGGCCGCGACATGATGCGCGCGCTCGGCTTCGCGATCTGACATGAACCACCCCGGATGCCCCGGTCAGCAGCTGCTGGCCGGGGCATCCGTCGTCCGGCGTCACAGAGGGCCGAGCGCGCGTACTGTTGCCGATATGACGACCACGCCCCGCGACGCTTACACCCACGGACACCACGAGAGCGTGCTGCGCACTCACTCCTGGCGCACGGTGGAGAACTCGGCCGCGTACCTCGTGCCGCACCTCCGGCCCGGCCTCGAGGTGCTCGACGTGGGCAGCGGTCCCGGCACCATCTCGATCGACCTCGCCCGTCGGGTCGGCCCGGGCCGGGTCACCGGGGTGGATGTCTCGGCCGACGTCGTCGCCCAAGCTGCGGGCCTGGCCGAGAGCGAGGGCGTCTCGAACGTCTCCTTCGCCGTCGGCGACGCGTACGCGCTCGACTTCCCCGACGACAGCTTCGACATCGTGCATGCGCACCAGGTGCTGCAGCACCTCGGTCGACCCGTCGACGCGCTGCGGGAGTTCCGCCGGGTGCTCCGCCCGGGCGGCGTGCTCGCTGCCCGCGACGTCGACTACGGCGGGCTGATCTGGAGCCCCGACTCGGCGGGCCTCGACCGCTGGCTGGAGCTCTACGACGCGGTGCACCGCTGGAACGGCGGCGAGCCGAACGCCGGCCGCCGCCTGACCGCGTGGGCCCGCGAGGCGGGATTCTCGGGCGTCACCGGAACCGGCGCGGTGTGGGTGTTCGCCTCGGAGCTCGACCGCGAGTGGTGGGGCGGCTCCTGGGCCGTGCGCGCGACGGAGTCGAACTTCGCGGCGCACGCCATCGAGTCCGGGCACTCCAACCCGGAGGAGCTGGCGCGCATCGCCCAGGCGTGGCGCGACTGGGCCGCCGACCCCGACGGCTGGCTGCTGATGCCGCACGGCGAGATCATCGCCACGAAGTAGTGCAGGCCGGACGGCGGGGGAGACCGACTACCAGTCGTCCTCGTCGTCCGGATCGCCGAATGCGGCGGCATCGCGCAGCGTGTCGCCGTCGATCACGGTGCCGTCATCGAGCTCGGCGATCGCGCGCCCTTCGAGCCAGGTGAGCGTCCAAGTGCGTCCGGCGCCGTCGGCGCGGGTCGCCTCGAGCGCGGCGACCCGCGCGCGGGTGTCGGCCGGCACCGAGGCCGGCGGCGTGCTGCCGAACGGCCAGCGGGTGCCGAGTTGCATCAGGCGTCCATCTCGTAGGTGACCCAGGTGGTGCGGCGGGCGATCCGGTCGTAGAGCGCCTGAGCCGGCTCGTTGTCGGCCGCGGTGATCCAGCTGACCCCGCCCTGCCCGAGCTCCGCGGAGCGGGCGTGCACGAACTCGATGAGGGCGCGTCCGGCGCCGCTGCCGCGCACCTCCTCGGCGACGTAGAGGTCGTCGAGGTAGACGCCGGTGGTCGCGCTCAACGTGTCCGGTACGGCCCGGAAGTGCGCGAGGCCCACGGGCGTGCCCTCGGCGTCGACAGCGAGCGCCGCGCGCAGCGGATGCTGCTCGTCCTGCAGCCAGGTCCAGACGGTGAGCGCCTTGCGGTCGTCGAGCTCGGTCTCGTAGAAGCGGCAGTACGCCTCGAAGAGCGGGAGCCAGCCGAAGAAGTCGCCCTCTTCGGCCAGACGGATGTCGATCGTGGTCATGCTTCCCCCATGGTTCCAGGTCATTCGGCCGGCGTCGCCAGCTCCACGTCGCGCACCTCGAGCGCCTCGGCCGAGGCGAACTCGAGCGTGTCGATGCGCCCCACCGCGCGCAGGTCGCCAGCGGCGGCCTCGAGCAGCGCGACGGCGTCGGCGGGCGCGGCGATCACGGCGCGCGACACCGGCGTCTTCTGCGAGGCCTTCGCGTCGGTCTTCGCCCGGCGGATGCCGGTGAGCGCGAGGCTCGCGAGCTCGAGGAGCTCCACGCCGGCTTCGCCGCGCGCGGCGAGTTCCTCGGCGGCGGGCCACTCGGCGGTGTGCACCGATCCCTCGTTCGACCAGCTCCACGCCTCTTCGGTCGCGAAGGGGATGACGGGGGCGAACAGGCGCAGCAGCACCGACAGCGCGGTCTTCAGCGCGGCGACGGCGGAGGCCTGCTCGGGGCTCTGCTCGCCGTACGCGCGCTCCTTGACGAGCTCGAGGTAGTCGTCGCAGAAGGTCCAGAAGAACGTCTCGCTGAGCTCCAGGGCCCGGGCGTGGTCGTAGCTCTCGAGCGCCTTCGTGGCCTGCTGCACGACGGTCTCGAGCGCGGCGAGCATGCTGCGGTCGATGGGCTCGGTGACCGGAGCATCCGCGTCGCCCTCGAAGGTGAGGATGAACTTCGCGGCGTTCAGCACCTTGATGGCGAGCCGGCGGCCGATCTTCACCTGCGTCGGGTTCTGCGGGTCGAAGGCGGCGTCGGTGCCGAGGCGCGAGGACGCGGCCCAGTAGCGCACCGCGTCGGAGCCGTGCTGCTCCAGGAGCCCGGCCGGGGTGACGACGTTGCCCTTCGACTTCGACATCTTCTTGCGGTCGGGGTCGACGATGAAGCCGGAGATCGAGGCGTTCGACCAGGGGGCGACGCCGTGCTCGAGCTCGGCGCGGAGCGCGGTCGAGAACAGCCAGGTGCGGATGATGTCCTGGCCCTGCGGGCGCAGCGAGTACGGGAAGACGAGCTCGAACAGCTCGGGGTCGCGCTCCCAGCCACCGGCGAGCTGCGGGGTCAGCGAGGAGGTCGCCCAGGTGTCCATGACGTCGTGCTCGCCGATGAAGCCGCCGGGCGCACCGCGCTGGGCTTCGTCGAAGCCGGGCGCGGGCGTCGAGGACGGGTCGACGGGCAGCTGCTCGCGGCTCGCGACGATGGGCTCGTCGAAGCGCGGGTTGCCCTCGGCGTCGAGCGGGTACCAGACCGGGATCGGCACGCCGAAGAAGCGCTGGCGGGAGACGAGCCAGTCGCCCGAGAGCCCGCCGACCCAGTTCTCATAGCGCACGCGCATGAAGTCCGGGTGCCAGTCGATCTCGCGACCGCGGCCGAGCAGACGTTCCTTGAGGTCCTCGTCGCGGGCGCCGTTCACGATGTACCACTGCCGGGTGGAGACGATCTCGAGGGGGCGGTCGCCCTTCTCGAAGAACTTCACCGGGTGGGTGATGGCCTTCGGTTCGCCGAGCAGCTCGCCCGAGGCGCGGAGGAGCTCCACGACGGCCTGCTTGGCCGAGAAGGTGGTCTTGCCGGCGAGCTGGGCGTACGCCTCGCGGCCGGACTCGCTCGTGATCGCCTCGGGGGCGTCGGCGATGATGCGGCCGTCGAAGCCGATGATCGCGCGGTTCGGCAGCTGCAGCTCGCGCCACCAGACGACGTCGGTGACGTCGCCGAACGTGCAGATCATCGCGATGCCGGTGCCCTTGTCCTTCTGGGCGAGGTGGTGGGCCACGACGGGCACTTCGACGCCGAACACCGGGGTCGTGACGGTGGTGCCGAACAGCGGCTGGTAGCGCTCGTCGTCGGGGTGGGCGACGAGGGCGACGCAGGCGGGGAGGAGCTCCGGACGGCTCGTCTCGATCTCGACGGTGCCGCCGTCGGGGCGCCGGAACGCCACGCGGTGGTAGTGGCCGGGCTGCTCGCGGTCCTCGAGCTCGGCCTGCGCGACGGCCGTGCGGAACGTGACGTCCCACAGCGTCGGCGCGAGCGCCTGGTAGGCCTCGCCGCGCTCGACGTTGCGGATGAAGGCGAGCTGCGAGGTGAACAGGGCCTCGTCGGCGATGGTGCGGTAGGACTGGGTCCAGTCGACGGAGAGGCCGAGGCTGCGCCAGAGCGCCTCGAACTGCTGCTCGTCCTCGACCGTCAGTCGCTCGCAGAGCTCGATGAAGTTGCGTCGCGAGATCGGCACCTGGTCGGCGGCCTTGACGCTCTTGCCCTCGCCGCCTTCGAACGGCGGGGTGAAGCCGGGCTCGTAGGGGAGCGTGGGGTCGCAGCGGACGCCGTAGTAGTTCTGCACCCGGCGCTCGGTGGGCAGGCCGTTGTCGTCCCAGCCCATCGGGTAGAAGACCTGCTTGCCGCGCATGCGCTGGAACCGGGCGACGACATCGGTGTGCGTGTAGGAGAACACGTGGCCGATGTGCAGCGAACCGGACGCGGTCGGCGGGGGAGTGTCGATCGAGTAGATGCACTCGCGGGTCGCCGAGTCGCGGTCGAAGCGGTAGGTGCCCCGGTCTTCCCAGACGCCGCCCCACTTCGTCTCGAGGCCCTCGAGGGCCGGCTTCTCGGGGATTCGCGCGGTGTCGGTCATGGTGCTCCGGTTCGGTATGTGCGGCACCGAGTCCATGGGGGTGCCTGAATATGCGACGCTCCAGCCTACCGGGTGCTGGCGGGGCCGTGCGCATCACCGCCCCAGGCGAGTCGCGGAGAATGCCTGATGAGGGCGGCGGTATACGCGTGCTGCGGGGCGGCGAAGAGCCGGCCTGCGTCACCGTGCTCGAGGACGCGCCCGTGCCGCATGACCGCGAGCTCGTCGCTCATGTGTCTGACCACGCCGAGGTCGTGCGAAATGAACAGCATCGCGAGCCCGCGCTCGCGCTGCAACTCGTCGAGCAGGTCGAGCACGGCCGCCTGCACGGTCACGTCGAGGGCCGACACGGGTTCGTCGGCGATCAGGATCTCCGGCCGCGCGGCGAGCGCCCGCGCGATCGCGACCCGTTGGCGCTGGCCGCCGGAGAGCTCGAGCGGATGACTCGCCGCGATCGCGGTCGGCAGGCGCACGAGGTCGAGCAGCTCGTGCACCGCCCGCTCGTCGCTCTCCTGCCCGCCCACGCTCAACGCGTCGCGGAGCAGCCGGGCGACGCCCCAGCGAGGGTCGAAGGAGCCGTACGGATCCTGCCAGATCGCCCCCATGCGCCGCCGATCGGGCCGTCGCGCGGCCTCGCTCGACTCGCTCCACGGGCCGCCGTCGAGGCGGACTGCGCCCGCGTCGGGACGCTCCAGGGCGAGGAGCAGGCGCGCGAGGGTCGTCTTGCCGGAGCCGGACTCGCCGACGAGCCCGAGCGTGCGGCCCGGACGCAGCGCCAGGGAGACGTCGTCGACCGCGACGAGCTCGCTGCCTCTGGACCGGTACACCCGGCGGAGTCCGCTCGCCTCGAGGATCGGTGCGGAATCGGCGGTCGAGCCGGCCGGCGGCGCCGCCGCCGCCGGGAGCGGCGCGTTCGGATCGTCGAGCCGCGCCGCCTCCAGCAGCGGCACGCCGCGCGGCACCTCCGTCGGTACGGCGGCGATCAGCGCCCGGGTCGCCGGGTGCCGGGGCGCGCCGAGCACCTCGGCCGTCGGGCCGCGCTCGACCACCGCGCCGTCCGCGAGCACGAGCACCTCGTCGGCGATGCCCGACACGACGGCCAGGTCATGGCTGATCAGCAGCACCGCCGTGCCGCGGTCTGCCGCCTCGCGGAGCAGCTGCAGGACCGTCGCCTGGACGCCGACGTCGAGCGCCGTCGTCGGTTCGTCGGCGATGAGCACCGGGGGATCGAGCACGACCGCCGCCGCGATCAGCGCGCGCTGGCGCATCCCGCCGGAGAGCTCGCCCGAGCGGCGGTCGATGGTCAGCGCCGGGTGCGGCAGCTCGAGCCGTTCGAGGAGTTCGAGCACGCGCTGCCGCGCTGCGGCGGGCCGGAGGCCGAGGTGGAGCCGGAGCGCATCGCCGATCTCGCGGCCGATCGGGCGCAGGGGGTCGAGCGAGGCGAGGGCGTCCTGGAGGACCAGCCCGACCTTCGCGCCCCGCAGGCGTCGCCAGCGCCGCTCGCCGGCCCCGCGGACGTCCTCGCCGTCGAGCTCGAAGCGCTCGGCCTCCACCTCGGCGCCGCGTCCGGCCAGACCGAGCAGGGCCCGCGCCGTGACGCTCTTGCCGGAGCCGGACTCGCCGACCAGGGCCACGATCCGGCCGGGGGCGAGATCGAGGTCGACCCCGCGCACGACCGCCGTCCCGCCGTATCCGATGCGGAGGCCGCGCACCGTCAGTGCCGCGCCGCTCATCGCCGGGCTCCGTCCCGGGCGGTGAGCGCCCGGCCGAGCACGGTCGTCGCGAGGGTGGTGGCGACGATCATGAGGCCGGGGAACACCGTGAGCCACCACGCGGTGCCGAGATAGGTGCGACCGGCCGAGAGCATCGCGCCCCACTCCGCGGCCGGCGGCTGCGCGCCGAGCCCGAGGAAGCTGAGCGAGGAGGCCCACACGACCGCCTGCCCGATGCCGAGCGTCGCGAGCGCCGCGATCGGCACGAGGGCGTTCGGCAGGATGTGGGCGGACAGGATCTTCGCACGGCCGTGGCCGAGCACGCGGGCCGCCTCCACGTAGCCGGAGCCGCGGATGGCGAGCAGTTGCCCGCGGATGATCCGCGCGTAGCCGGGAGCCGTCGACAGGCCGACGGCGACGGTCGCGGTCACCGGCCCCGGGCCCCACAGCACGATGACGAGCAGGGCGAGCAGGATGCCGGGGAAGGCGAACAGCACCTCGTTCACCCGGCCGATGAGGAAGTCGAGGACCCGGCCGCCGAGGGCGGCGATGCCGCCGAGCAGCAGGCCGAGCGCGAGCCCGATCGCGGTCGCGAGCACCCCGATCAGCAGCGAGGGGGCGGTCCCGGCGACGACGCGGCTGTAGACGTCCCGCCCCGATTCGTCGGTACCGAACCAGTGCGAGGCCGACGGGGCCTGGAACGCCTCGGCGGGGGAGATGGCGTCGGGTGGCGCGGTCTCGAGCAGGCCGGGCCAGGCGACGGCGAGGAGCAGGAAGCCGACGAAGGCCGCGGCGAGCACGACGCTCGGCCGGGGCATCCGCCGCCGCCCGCCGAGCCGGCCGTCGCCGGCGCGCGGCGCGTCGGCGGGCGAGACGCCCGCGCGGAGCTCGAGGTCGCTCATGCCGCCGCCGTCCGCACCCGCGGGTCCGCGAGCGCCGCGACGAGATCGGTGAGGACGGTCATCAGCACGTAGACGAGCGCCACCACGAGCACGACGCCGGTGACGAGCGGCACGTCGCGCAGCTCGGTGGCGCGGAGCAGGGTGCGGCCCAGCCCGGGCCGCGCGAAGATCGTCTCGACGACGACCGCGCCCGAGATGAGATAGCCGATCGCCCAGCCGGAGAGCTGCACGGCGGGGAGCGCGGCATGCCGCAGGGCGTGCCGGAGGCGGATCCCGCTCGCCGTCTCACCGCGGGCGAGCGCGGACACCGTGAACGGCCGCTCCAGGGCGTCGAGCAGGTGCTCGCGCATGAGCTGGGCGAGGAATCCCGCGAGCGGCACCGCGAGCGTCACGACCGGCAGCACCAGGCCGCTCGCACCGCCGTTCGCGACCGGCGGCAGCCAGCCGAGCCCGGTCGCGAACACGGCGATGAGCACCGTCGCGAGCCAGAAGTGGGGGAGCGCCGCCGCGGTCAATTCGATGGCTCCGGCCACGCCGCGGGCGACGCGTCCCGGGGCGCTCGACCAGAGGGCGAGCCCGATGGCGATGACCCAGGCGAGCGCGAGCGCGGCGAGCGCGAGGGTCAGCGTGCCCAGGAGCTGTCCGCCGATGAGCTCGGCGACGGGCGCCTTCAGCGAGTACGAGGTGCCGAGGTCGCCCGTGAGCAGGCGGCCGAGCATCGCCGCGTACTGCACGACGAGCGGCTGATCGAGGCCGTACTCGGCGCGCACCCGGTCGAGCGTCTCCTGCGGAGCCTGCGAGCCGGGCCCGCCGAGGATCGCCTGCGCGGGGTCGCCCGGAACCAGGTGGATCGCGAAGAAGGTCAGCGTCGCGACCGCCCACAGCACGAACAGCGCCCCGCCGAGGCGGAGCGCGATCGCGCGGATCCGGCGAGCCCGCATCGGGTCAGTCGGCGAGCCAGGCGTCGGCGAACCAGGGCGTCGACACCGTGGGCAGCGCCCGGGCGCCCTGCACGGCGTCCCGGTGCAGGTAGTGGTTCTGCTGGTCGTAGAGCGGCAGGGCGTAGAAGCCCTCGAGGATGATCCGCTGGGCGGCCTCGTAGTCCGCGGCGCGCTCGGCCGGGTCCGACGCCGAGGCGGCGTCGGTGAGCAGCGCGTCGAGCTCGGGGTTCGAGAGCTGCGCCAGGTTCGCGAAGTAGCCGCTCGGCGCGGGCACGATGCTGTCGCTGTGGTAGAGGATGCGCAGCACGTCGGGCCCGATCTTCGTGTAGGGCGCGCTCACGAGCTCGTACTCGTGGCTGAACAGCGCCCCGTACCAGCTGGAGAGGTCGAGGGGCTCGAGCTGCACCTCGAAGCCGGCCTCCTTCGCGGTCGCCTGGATCTGCTCGAACAGCGACTGCTCGGCCGGGATCGACTGGTTCGTCGAGACGGGGAAGCGCAGCACGAGCCGGGCGCCATCCTTGGTGCGGATGCCGTCGGCGTCCTTGGCCGACCAGCCGGCCTCGTCGAGCAGCGCGTTCGCCTGCTCCAGCTCGGGCTCGAACAGGCTCGGGTCGGAGTAGGCGAGCGGCTCGACGCTGGAGAGCACCGCGTGGCTCCGCTCGGCGGTGCCGAAGAAGAGGCTGTCGATGCCGTCGTCGACCTGGACGGCGCGGATGAACGCCTCGCGCACCCGCTCGTCGTCGAACGGGGCCTGGCCGGAGTTCAGCTCGATCCGGTTCGACGCGCCCGGGCGGGGGGCGTCGATCTCGACGAGGCCGGCGGCGCCCTCGCGAGCCTGACGCAGGGCGTCCGGCTGCGCGTTGTCGATCACGTCGACCTGGCCGGCCTGCAGCGCCGCGTAGCGCGACGCGGCGTCGGGCAGGAAGCGCCACTCGATCGCCTCGAGGTACGCGGCACCGTCGCGGCCGCGGTCTGCGGGGCCGCCGTGGTAGTCCTCGTTGCGGACGAGGGAGACGTGGTCCTGCGGCACCCAGGCGTCGACGACGAAGGGACCCGAGCCGATCGGGGCCTGGCAGTTCTCGTCCATGCCGCGCGCGATGCCCGCGGGCGACTCCATCGCGGTCCACGGCTGGGCGAGCGATTCGAGCAGCGCGCTGTCGGGGGCGGAGAGGTGGAAGCGGGCGGTCGTGTCGTCGACGACCTCGACCGAGGCGACCTTGCCGACCGCGAGGTAGCCGGTCGACGACTGCGTCGCCGGGTCCTGCAGGTGCTCGATGTTGGCCTTCACCGCCGCGGCGTCGAACGGCGTGCCGTCGGTGAACTCGACATCGTCGCGGAGGGTGAAGTCCCAGCTCAGGCCGTCGTCGCTCGTGGTCCAGGCCTCGGCGAGCCACGGGACGACCTGGCGGTCGTCGTCGAGCGAGACCAGCGACTCGAGCACCTGGCCGGCGAGGAGGGCCTGCGGGTAGTTGCCGCCGACGTGCGGGTCGAGGCAGTCCGGTTCCGCGTCGCCCGTGGCGTAGACGAGCGTGCCGCCCGGCTTCGGGGTCGACGGCACCGCGCCCGGCTCGGCCGCGGTGCAGCCCGCGAGTGCGAGGGCCGCGACGGCGGCGAGCGGGATGGCGAGGCGGACGGCGGCGCGGGCGCCTGGGCGGCGGCTGGTGGCGGGCATGCGCGGGTGGGCTCCTGAACGACGGACGAGGGATGGTCGGACGAGTTTCGGTACTCAGTCCATAATGAGTCTATGACCAAATCGAGCGCGGGCGGCACGGCGGCGACGACCGCGTCCCCCGCCGTGCGCTCCGGCCGCGGCGGACGACCGCGCGCGTCGTCGCGTCGCACGCTCGAGGATGCCGCGGGCGAGCTGTTCCTCGAGCAGGGCTACGCGCGAACCACGATCGACCAGATCGCCCAGCGCGCCGGGGTCGGCCGCAACACCTTCTTCAACTACTTCGCCACGAAGTCGGACCTGCTCTGGCTCGACGTCGACGACACCCTGCGCGCGCTGCCGGAGGTGCTCGCCACGGTCCCGGCCGGGCTCGCCCCGAGCGCCGCGCTCCGGGAGGCGCTGCTCGGGCTGGCCGTCCGGCACCCGCACCGCGGCATCCCGCTCGCCCTCAGCCAGCGCGAGGCGATCGGCGCGGAGGCGGAGTTCCGCGCCTCGGGCCTCGAACGCTTCCTCGGCGTCGCCGCCGAGCTCGGAACGTTCCTCGCCGCCCGTTCGGGGAGGGCTCCGGGCGACCCGCTCGTGCGCGCCGCGTCGAGCGCCGCCGTCGCCGCGCTCGTGAGCGGCGCCGCCGACTGGGCGCTCACCGGGGTCGAGCGCGGTGCGCTCGCCGACGCCGTGCGCGACGCCGTCGACCCTGTCTGCCGGGGCTACGCCCTCGCGCTCGACGCAGCACCGGCCGCGACCCGGTAGACTCGGCGCAGCGACTGCGATCCGGCCATCACCGGGGAGTCTCCGGAAGAACGCCACGGGTCCGCCCGCGGTCAGTAGAACCGGACGGGACCAGCCCGTCACAGCTGAAGAGCGAGCGGTCGCATCCACGGCGGGTGCGGCAAGCGGGGTGGTACCGCGGTGGCGTTCGAGGAACGCGCCGTCCTCGTGACCAGGAGATCACTGCAGGAGCGAGCGTTGTACCCCAAGGGTCAGGACCCCGAGTCATCCGTCACGCCGTCGCCGTCGTTCCCGGCGGTCGAGCAGGAGGTGCTCGCCTTCTGGAAGGCCGACCGCACCTTCCAGGCCTCGATCGACGAGCGCGAGGGCGCCCCCGAGTGGGTCTTCTACGACGGGCCGCCGTTCGCGAACGGCCTGCCGCACTACGGCCACCTCCTCACCGGCTACGCGAAGGACGTGTTCCCGCGCTTCCAGACGATGCGCGGCAAGCAGGTGCACCGCCGCTTCGGCTGGGACACGCACGGCCTGCCCGCCGAGCTCGAGGCCGAGCGGCAGCTCGGCATCACCGACAAGAGTCAGATCGAGGAGATGGGCATCGCGGCCTTCAACGAGGCCGCGCGCACCTCCGTACTCCGCTACACCAAGGAGTGGGAGGAGTACGTCACCCGGCAGGCGCGCTGGGTCGACTTCGAGCACGACTACAAGACCCTCGACACCGGTTTCATGGAATCCGTCGTCTGGGCGTTCAAGACCCTGCACGAGAAGGGGCTCGCCTACGAGGGCTACCGCGTGCTGCCGTACTGCTGGCGCGACCAGACGCCGCTCTCCAATCACGAGCTGCGCATGGACGACGACGTCTACAAGATGCGCCAGGACCAGACGGTCACGGTCACCTTCCCGCTCACGGGGGCCAAGGCCGAGGCGCTCGGCCTCACCGCGGTCCGCGCCCTCGCCTGGACGACGACGCCGTGGACGCTGCCGACGAACTTCGCGCTCGCGGTGGGCCCCGACATCGAGTACGCCGTGGTGCCGGCCGGCCCCGCGGGCACGCCCGACGCCACCGTGCTGCGCGAGGCCGCCGAGGGTGCGGCTCCCGCGCCCGAGGTGCTCGGTGCCGAGTACCTCATCGCGATCGACCTCGTCGGCAACTACGCGAAGGAGCTCGGCTACGCGAGCGCCGAGGAGGCGCGAGCGGCGGTCACCCGCACGGTGCGCGGCGCCGAGCTCGAGGGCGTCAGCTACGACCGGCTCTTCGACTATTACGCCGACGTCGAGGCCTGGGGGCTCGAGCAGGCCTGGCAGATCCTCGTGGCCGACTACGTCACGACCGAGGACGGCACGGGCATCGTGCACCAGGCGCCCGCCTACGGTGAGGAGGACCAGAAGGTCTGCGAGGCCGCCGGCATCCCCGTCATCATCTCCCTCGATGACGCCGGCCGCTTCCTGCCCGAGGTGAGCGACGTCGCCGGGCAGCCCTGGAGCGACGCGAACAAGCCGCTCACCCAGCTGCTGAAGGCCGAGGGCCGGCTGCTGCGCCAGGCGAGCTACGAGCACTCGTACCCGCACTGCTGGCGCTGCCGGAACCCGCTCATCTACAAGGCCGTGTCGAGCTGGTTCATCCGCGTGCCCGAGTTCCGCGACCGCATGGGCGAGCTGAACCAGCAGATCACCTGGGTGCCCGAGAACGTCAAGGACGGCCAGTTCGGCAAGTGGGTCGCCGGCGCGCGCGACTGGTCGGTCAGCCGCAACCGCTACTTCGGCTCGCCCATCCCGGTGTGGAAGAGCGACGACCCGGCCTACCCGCGCACCGACGTGTACGGCTCCCTGGCCGAGCTCGAGCGCGACTTCGGCCGGCTGCCGCTGAACGGCGCGGGCGAGCCCGATCTGCACCGGCCGTACATCGATGAGCTCACCCGGCCGAACCCCGACGATCCCACGGGGAAGAGCACCATGCGGCGCATCCCCGACGTGCTCGACGTCTGGTTCGACTCCGGCTCGATGCCGTTCGCCCAGGTGCACTACCCGTTCGAGAACCGCGAGTGGTTCGACACGCACCACCCCGCCGACTTCATCGTGGAGTACATCGGTCAGACCCGCGGCTGGTTCTACGTCATGCACGTGCTCTCGACCGCGCTCTTCGACCGTCCCGCGTACCGCAACGTCGTGAGCCACGGCATCGTGCTCGGCAGCGACGGGCAGAAGATGTCGAAGTCGCTGCGCAACTACCCCGACGTCAACGAGGTCTTCGACCGCGACGGCTCCGACGCGATGCGCTGGTTCCTGATGTCGAGCTCCGTGCTGCGCGGCGGCAACCTCGTGGTCACCGAGGAAGGCATCCGCGAGGGCGTCCGTCAGCTGATGCTGCCGCTGTGGAGCACCTGGTACTTCTTCTCGCTCTACGCCAACACGGCCCGTGAGGGCGGCTACGACGCGTCGCGCTCGACGTCGTCGACCGACGTGCTCGACCGCTACCTGCTCGCGAAGCTGCGCGATCTGGTCGAGGCCGTGACCGCCGACCTCGACGCGTTCGATTCGCCGCTCGCCGCGCAGAAGCTGCGCGACTTCGGCGACGTGCTCACGAACTGGTACGTGCGCCGCTCGCGCGACCGCTTCTGGTCCGGCGTCGACGCCGACGGCCGGGGCGCCGAGGCGTTCGACACGCTGTACACCGTGCTCGAGACGCTGACCCGCCTCACCGCCCCGCTCCTCCCGCTCGTCAGCGAGCGGGTCTGGAAGGACCTCACCGGCGGCCGCAGCGTGCACCTCGCCGACTGGCCCGCAGCCGAGGAGTTCCCGGCAGACCCCGAGCTCGTCGCGGCCATGGACGCGGTCCGAGAGATCACGGGCGCGGCCCTGGCGCTGCGCAAGCAGGCCGGGCGCCGGGTGCGGCTCCCGCTCGCGAAGCTCACCGTCGTCACGGCGGATGCCGCGGCGCTCGCGCCTTTCGAGGGCATCCTCCGCGACGAGCTGAACGTGAAGGCGGTCGAGATCGTCGCCCTCGCACCCGACAGCGCCGAGGCGTTCGGGATCGAGAAGCGACTGACCGTGAACGCGCGCGCCGCGGGCCCGCGCCTCGGGAAGCAGGTGCAGCAGGCGATCCAGGCCGCGCGCGGCGGCGACTGGTCGGTCACGGCCGACGGCGTCGTCGCCGGCGGCATCGCACTCGAACCCGGCGAGTACGAGCTCGTGCTCGAGGCCGGCGGCAGCGCCGACGGCGAGACCGCGCTCGGCCTGGTCGGCGACGGCGGGTTCGTGATGCTCGACACCGCGGTCACCCCCGAGCTCGAGGCGGAGGGCGTCGCCCGCGACCTCGTCCGCGCCGTGCAGGACGCCCGCAAGGCCGCCGGCCTCGAGGTCGGCGACCGCATCCGGCTGGAGCTCCGCCTCGACGAGGCGGGCACCGCTGCGGCCGAACGGCACCTCGAGCTCATCGCCGGCGAGACGCTCGCGACGACGGTCGAACTCCGTCCGCTGCCCGCCGGGAGCCAGGCGAAGCCGCTCGCGGGCGGCACCGTGGTCGAGATCGGAGTGGAGCGCGCATGAGCGAGGGATACGAGGGCGACTTCGACGAGGAGGCGCGCGACGCGGCCGACGCCGTGTACGCCGCGCTCCTCGGGCGGGTCGGCGAGGCGGCGCCCGAGCGCCGGCTCGGGGCGACCCGGCGCGCCGTGGAGCTCCTGGGCGACCCGCACCGCGCGGCGCCGGTCATCCACCTGACCGGCACGAACGGCAAGACCTCCACGAGCCGCATGATCGCGAGCATCCTCGGCGCCTACGGGCTCCGCACCGGCATGCTCACGAGCCCGCACCTGGAGCGCTTCACCGAGCGGATCCTCATCGACGGGGAACCGATAGCCGACGAGGCGATCGCGCGCAACTGGAGCGAGATCGAGCCCTACCTCGCGATCGTCGACGCCGAGCTCGAGGGCGCGGGCCAGCCGCCGCTGACGTTCTTCGAGACGATGACCGTGCTCGCCTTCGCCTGCTTCGCCGACGCCCCGGTCGACGTCGTCGTCCTCGAGGTCGGCATGGGCGGCGAGTGGGACTCCACGAACGTCGCCGACGGGCAGGTCGCCGTGATCACCCCGATCGACCTCGACCACCAGTCCAAGCTCGGCTCGACCGTGGCCGAGATCGCCCGGACGAAGGCGGGCATCGTCAAGCCGGCGTCCTCGGTCGTCTCCGCGGCTCAGCAGCCCGAGGCGCTCGCCGAGCTGCAGCGCGCGGCGGAGCTCACCGAGTCGAGCCTCGCCGTCGAGGGCGAGGCCTTCGCCGTGCTCGACCGCCGACCCGCGGTCGGCGGGCAGCTCGTGTCGGTGCGCGGGCTCGCGGGGGAGTACCGCGATCTCGTGCTGCCGCTCTTCGGCGCGCACCAGGCGCAGAACGCCGCCGTCGCGATCGCCGCGGTCGAAGCGTTCCTGGGCGGCGGCTCGACCGCGCTCTCCGAGGACGCCCTGCGGGACGGGCTCGCCGCGGCGACCTCGCCGGGGCGGCTCCAGCGCATCGGCCAGCAGCCGACGGTCCTGGTCGACGCGGCGCACAACCCGCACGGCGCGAGGGCGCTCGTCGCGGCGCTGACCGAGTCCTTCGACTTCGACGAACTCGTCGTGGTCTTCGGCGTCCTCGGCGACAAGGACGCCGCGGGCATCGTGCGCGAACTCGCCGCGAGCGGGGCCGGCTTCATCGTGACGCAGCCGGAGTCCGACCGGGCGCAATCCGCCGAGGCGCTCGCCGCGGTCGTCGCGGGCGCGGTCGGCCCCGAGCGGGTGCAGCTCGCGGAGCGGCTCGACGACGCACTCGAGCTGGCCCGCGAGTGGGCCGGAGAGGACGAGCGCCGCGCCGTGCTCGTGGCCGGCTCGATCGTGCTCGTGGGCGAGGCCATGGCGATCGCCGACGACCGGGGGTGGCTCGCATGAACTCCGTCCGCAGGAGCCTCGCCTCCATCGTGCTCGGCTTCGAGACGATCGTCGTCTTCCTCGCCGCGCTCGTGCTGTGGGGGCTGACCCCGCCCGAGGGCGGCCCGTTCGGGCTGCCCGCCTGGGCGGCGCTCGTCACCGGCGGCGTCATCCTCGTCGGGCTCGTGGCCGCGATCGGCGGGCTCCGCGCCGGCTGGGGCTACGGCGTCGGCTGGGCCATCCAGGCCCTCATCATCCTCGCCGGGCTCGTGAACCCGGCGATGTACTTCGTCGGTGCGCTCTTCGGCGGCATGTGGTGGTACTGCATGGTCACCGGCGCCCGCATCGACCGGCAACGTGCGGCCTACGCCGCCGGGAAGGAACAGGAATGACCACCGTCATCGAAGAGACCCTCGTGCTCGTGAAGCCGGACGGCGTCGCACGCAACCTCACGGGCGAGATCCTCCGCCGCATCGAGGCGAAGGGGTACTCGCTCGTCGACCTCCGGCTCGTGCAGGCCGACCGCGAGCTCCTCGCGAAGCACTACGAGGAGCACGAGGGCAAGCCGTTCTACGAGCCGCTCATCGAGTTCATGCAGTCGGGCCCGACGGTCGCCATCCGCGTCGCCGGCAACCGCGTGATCGAGGGCTTCCGCTCCCTCGCCGGCACCACCGATCCGACGACCGCCGCCCCCGGCACCATCCGCGGCGACTTCGGCCGCGACTGGGGCCTCAAGGTGCAGCAGAACCTCGTGCACGGCTCCGACTCCGTCGAGTCGGCCGAGCGCGAGCTCGCGCTCTGGTTCGGCTGAGCGCGAGTTCGGACCGACGCGAACGGCGGGGCGACGATCATCGTCGCCCCGCCGTTCGGCGTTTCGCCGGGGTTCGGAGTCGCGCCGGGCTCAGCGGAAGAGGTTCTGCAGATCGAGCAGCACGCGCGGGATGGCGTCCATCTGCACCTGCGCGAGGAAGATGACGATCGCGTAGCAGACCACGGTGATGAGCGGGATCCAGCCGAACCAGGACGCGGCGAGCCGCTTGACCCGCGCCGACGCCGGGAGGTTGCCCTCCCGCAGATTGTGCAGCGTAACCACCCAGAAGGTCGGGATCGTGACCGCCCAGGTGAGCATGCACCAGGGGCACAGCACGTCGAGCACGTAGATGCTCTGGAAGATGAGCCAGCCGACGAAGACGAGCGCCCCGGCGACGCCCACGTTGAGCCCGACCCAGAACCAGCGCGCGAAGCGGGCGCCCGCGAGGATGCCGATCGCGATCGTGATGACGACGGGCCACGCCGCCACGCCGATGAACGGGTTCGGGAAGCCGAACACGGAGCCCTGCCACGACTCGAGGTTCGTGGCGCAACCGACCAGCACGCCGACGTTGCAGTTCGGCACGTGCGTCGGATCGATGAGCGTGAGCACCTTCTCGACCGAGAGCTCCCACGCGGCGAGGAGCCCGAGGGCGCCGGCGATGAGCAGGAAGACGGCGAGGCCGATCGGGCGCGTGCGGCGAGCGGAGTCGGGCATGGTCGTATTCTGACACGCCCGCCGGGGGCGCAGCTGCGGGGATTCCACCCGCGCGGCGGCGGGCGTGCGATAATCGGAGGGAAGTCGGTTCGGACCAGCCCGGTCCAGCGCCGGCGAAGGCTTTGAGGATGCCCAGGCATCCGAGACGCGGCGAACCCGCCGCGGAGATGTCGCGACCGAGGCACCATCCGCCCCGTCGCAGAGAAGAGTTGGCGGTCACCCGCACGCGGGGGCCGCTCCGAGGAGTACGGAGGCCGGCCGACGAGGTCGAGCCACCGGTGTAGGAGTGCACCAGAGATGGTGGAAGGCAACAACGAGAACCCCACGAACGATTCGGCCCGCGGGGCCAAGCGACTCGGCGGCCTGTTCGGCGCCCGGCGCGGCGGCCGGCGAGCGACGCTCGTGCCCCGCGCCGACGAGGTCGCTCCCGCGCCGGCGGACGACGCTGCGGTGGCCGAGCCCGCCGAGGCCCCGGCATCCGCAGTGACGGATGCCGCCCTCGGGACGCCCGCCGCAGATGCGGCCGAGACGCCGGCGGCAGCGGCGGGCGAGACGCCCGACGCCGAGGAGGTCCCGACCGTCGACGCCGGCGCCGCCGCGCCGAGCGGCACGTCCGACGACGCCGTGAGCGCCGAGCCCGAGCCGGCCGCGGAGCTGCGGCCGATCACCGGGCCGATCTCGACGACGTCGCTGATCTTCCGGGCGCCGCCTGTCCTCGTCGTGCCGGAGCGCGCCGAGGACGACGACGAGCGCGACGAGTCCTCGAGCGTGCGCCGGCGCACCCGCCGCCGCAGCGGCGAAGAGGCCCGTTCGAACGGCGACGCCCCGGCGAACAACGTCGTCAAGGTGCGCAAGCCGCGTGAGCCCGAGCTCATCACCGAGCCGCAGAAGGTCAAGGGCTCGACCCGCCTCGAGGCGAAGAAGCAGCGCCGTCGCGACGGTCGCGACGCCGGTCGCCGCCGGGCGGTCATCACCGAGTCGGAGTTCCTCGCCCGCCGCGAGGCCGTCGACCGGCAGATGGTCGTCCGCCAGAAGGGCGGCCGCATCCAGATCGGCGTGCTCGAGGACAGCGTGCTCGTCGAGCACTACGTCGCACGCAACCAGGACGCCTCGCTCATCGGCAACGTCTACCTCGGCCGCGTCCAGAACGTGCTGCCGAGCATGGAGGCCGCGTTCGTCGACATCGGCCGCGGCCGGAACGCCGTGCTCTACTCGGGCGAGGTCGACTGGGAGGCCGCCGCCGAGAACGGCGAGAAGAACCAGCCCCGCCGCATCGAGCTCGCGCTGAAGCCCGGCGACCGCGTCCTCGTGCAGGTCACGAAGGACCCGGTCGGCCACAAGGGCGCGCGCCTGACGAGCCAGATCTCGCTGCCCGGCCGCTACCTCGTCTACGTGCCGAACGGCTCCATGAACGGCATCAGCCGCAAGCTCCCCGACACCGAGCGCGCCCGGCTGAAGAAGATCCTCAAGGAGGTGCTGCCCGAGAACCAGGGCGTGATCGTGCGCACCGCGGCCGAGGGCGCCACCGAGGAGCAGCTGACCCTCGACGTGAACCGGCTGATCTCGCAGTGGTCTGAGATCTCGGCGACCCTCGAGAAGGTGCAGGCGCCCGCGCTGCTGCACTCCGAGCCCGATCTGCTGATCAAGATCGTCCGCGACGTCTTCAACGAGGACTTCCAGAAGATGATCATCTCGGGCGACGAGGCCCGCGAGACCATCGAGCGCTACCTCCGGCAGGTCGCCCCCGACCTGCTCGAGCGCGTCGAGGCCTACGAGGGCGAGAAGGACGCCTTCGACGAGTACCGCATCTCGGAGCAGATCGAGAAGGCGCTCGACCGCAAGGTGTGGCTGCCCTCGGGAGGTTCGCTCGTCATCGACCGCACCGAGGCGATGACGGTCGTCGACGTCAACACGGGCAAGTTCGTCGGCTCCGGCGGCAACCTCGAGGAGACGGTCACCAAGAACAACCTCGAGGCGGCCGAAGAGATCGTCCGGCAGCTGCGGCTCCGCGACATCGGCGGCATCATCGTGGTCGACTTCATCGACATGGTGCTCGAGTCGAACCGCGACCTCGTCCTGCGCCGTCTCGTCGAGTGCCTCTCGCGGGACCGCACCAAGCACCAGGTCGCCGAGGTCACCTCGCTCGGCCTCGTGCAGATGACCCGCAAGAAGCTCGGCCTGGGCCTCCTGGAGTCGTTCTCGGAGCCGTGCGAGACCTGCGCCGGCCGCGGCATCATCGTGCACCACGAGCCCGTCTTCCGGCACCGCGCCCCGCAGCAGCAGCCCGAGCGCCGTCGCGGTCGCGGCAACGGCGGTGGCAGCGGGGGCGGTCGCGACCGTGAGCCGCAGCCGCAGCAGTCCCAGCCGGACAAGTCGGCGTCCGCGGGCACCCACGGCATCACCGAGGACGCGAAGCACGCCCTCGCGCAGATCGCCGCGTCGACGCTCGCTGGCGGCGAGCCCCGCGAGGCGGAGCAGGCGGCGGCCGATGCCGCGCCCGCCGAGCCCCGCTCCTCGCGCCGTCGCGGCCGTCGCCGCGCGAGCAGCGCCCAGCAGGGCGCCGAACAGCAGGGCGAGGCGAGCGTCGACGGCGCGGATGCCCCGCAGGAGCGACCCGCGCGTGAGCGCGAGGCCGGAGCGGCCGCACCCGCTGCGGAGCCCGTCGCCGCGCCGATCGTCCCGGTGATCGAGCTCCCGGAGGCGCCCGTGCGCAGCCGGCCGAACCCGCCGGTCGACACCGAGCACCTGCTCGACTCCGTCCTCGACGCGCTGCCCGCGCCGAAGAAGGCGGGGGAGGGCCGCGCCCGCAGCCGGCGGGTGAGCACGGCGTCGAGCGCCGGCGGCGAAGCGCCGGTCATCACCCGCCCGCAGGAGGACTGAGCCCGGTCACGCCGAGGCGCGGCGCTCCCGGCGCTCCCTCGGCGTGACGCGCAGCCCGCTCGCCTGCAGCCGACGGACGAGCTCGCGCGGCTCCACGGGCACCGCCCCGGCCGCGACGAGGTCGTCGTACCGCTCGACGGGCACGTCGTAGTGGTCGAGATCGAAGCTCCGCGGAGGCAGGCCGGCGCGCTCGGCGAAGGCCTGCAGTTCGGCGATCGAGTCGTCGCTCACGAGGTGCGCCCACACCGTGCCGTGCTTCGGCCAGAGCGGCGTGTCGATGAGGACGGTCATGGCGCCGATCCTATGCCCGCACGAGTGCGAGGCATCCGCTCGGCCCGGCGGGACGCGCCGGGGCCGCCTGTTTGCGAGGCTCTCCGGCATCCGGTAAACTCGACCGTTGGTGCCGCCGCTTATCCCGGTGTGCCCGACAGTTTTCTGGCAGTCATCACCCTTCTTTTCCCGCTGGGGCGACCGCGCAGTGACATCCCATGAGACAGACGGAGCCCCAGAGGCTCCCCGGAGTTAGGTACGAGTAGTGGTTTACGCAGTAGTGCGCGCCGGCGGTCGGCAGGAGAAGGTCGAAGTCGGCACCATCGTGACGATGGACCGCGTCAAGGCGGGCGAGGACGGCAAGGTCCAGCTCGTCCCGGTCCTCCTCGTCGACGGCGACAAGATCACCTCCGACGCCAAGTCGCTCGCGAAGGTCACGGTCACCGCCGAGGTCCTCGAGGACCTGCGCGGCCCGAAGATCGTGATCCAGAAGTTCAAGAACAAGACCGGCTACAAGAAGCGCCAGGGCCACCGTCAGGAGCTCACGCGCGTCAAGGTCACCGGCATCAAGTAACGACCAGGCCCGCAAGGAGAGACTGACATGGCACACAAAAAGGGAGCGAGCTCCACTCGCAACGGTCGTGACTCGAACGCCCAGCGCCTCGGCGTGAAGCGCTTCGGCGGCCAGGTCGTGAAGGCCGGCGAGATCATCGTCCGCCAGCGCGGCACCCACTTCCACCCCGGCGCGAACGTCGGCCGTGGCGGCGACGACACCCTGTTCGCCCTCGAGGCGGGTGCCGTCGAGTTCGGCGCGAAGGGCGGCCGCAAGGTCGTCAACATCGTGGCGGTCGGCGAGTAGTCGAGCGATTGCTTTCGTGAGGGCGGGCTTCGGCTCGCCCTCACGTGTTTTCCGAGCGAGGCTCGGAGAGAGGATGACGCGGCATGGTCAGCTTCGTCGATGAGGTGCGCCTGTTCGTGCGCGCCGGCCACGGCGGCAACGGCTGCGTCTCCGTCCGTCGGGAGAAGTTCAAGCCCCTGGCGGGCCCCGATGGCGGCAACGGCGGCGACGGCGGCGACATCGTGCTCGTCGCCGATCCGCAGGTCACCACGCTGCTCACGTACCACGGACGCCCGCACCGCACGTCGCCGAACGGTCAGCCCGGCATGGGCGACAACCGCTCGGGCGTGACGGGCGAGGACGTCATCCTCCCGGTCCCCGTCGGCACGGTCGTGAAGGACGAGTCGGGCGAGGAGCTCGCCGACCTCGCCGAGCCCGGCATGCGCTTCGTCGCGGCCCAGGGCGGCCAGGGCGGCCTGGGCAACGCCTCGCTCGCGACGACGAAGCGCAAGGCCCCCGGCTTCGCGCTGCTCGGCACGCCCGGCTTCGAGGGCGAGATCATCCTCGAGCTGAAGACGATCGCCGACGTCGCGCTCGTGGGCTACCCGTCCGCCGGCAAGTCGAGCCTCATCGCCGCCATGTCGGCCGCGCGACCGAAGATCGCGGACTACCCGTTCACGACGCTGCACCCGAACCTCGGCGTCGTCGAGGCGGGCGATCACCGCTTCACCGTCGCCGACGTGCCCGGCCTCATCGAGGGCGCGAGCGAGGGCAAGGGCCTCGGGCTCGAGTTCCTCCGCCACGTCGAGCGCTGCTCGGCCCTGCTGCACGTGCTCGACTGCGCCACGCTCGAGCCGGGGCGCGACCCGATCAGCGACCTCGACGTCATCCTCGCCGAGCTCGCCGCCTACCCGGTTCCCGAGGGGCAGGTGCCGCTCCTCGAGCGCCCGCAGCTCATCGCGCTGAACAAGGTCGACGTGCCCGAGGCGAAGGAGCTCGCCGAGTTCGTGAAGCCCGAGCTCGAGGCGCGCGGCTACCGCGTCTTCGAGATCTCGACCGTGAGCCACGAGGGCCTGCGCGCTCTCGGCTTCGCGCTCGGCGCGGTCGTCGACGAAGAGCGCGCCCGCCAGGCCGAGAAGCCGGCGCCCGAGCGGATCGTCCTGCGCCCGAAGGCGGTGAACGCGCCCGAGTTCGTGGTCCGCCCCGAGGGCGGCAGCTACGGCACGATCTACCGGGTGCTCGGCACGAAGCCGGAGCGCTGGGTGCACCAGACCGACTTCGCGAACGACGAGGCCGTCGGCTACCTCGCCGACCGGCTCGCCCGACTCGGCGTGGAAGACGAGCTCGTGCGCGCGGGGGCCACGGCCGGTTCGACCGTGGTCATCGGCCCCGGTGCGGGCATCGTCTTCGACTGGGAGCCGACGCTCACCTCGACGGCCGAGCTCATCACCTCGCCGCGCGGCACCGACACGCGCTTCGACGACAACCGTCGCGCGACCCGCGCGGAGCGCCGCAGCGACTACCACGACCGCATGGACGCGAAGGCCGAGGCCCGCGCCGAGCTCGAGCGCGAGCGGGAGGCAGGCCTCTGGTCCGACGAGGAGCAGGGATGACGCCCATGGAGCGGGCGGACGTGCCCGCCGCGACGCGCATCGTCGTCAAGGTCGGCTCCTCCTCGATCAGCGGCGAGAACGCCGGACAGATCGCCCCGCTCGTCGACGCGCTCGCGGCCGCCCACGGCCGCGGCGCCGAGGTTGTCCTGGTCTCCTCTGGGGCCATCGCGACCGGGATGCCCTACCTGAAGCTCGACGCGCGGCCCGACGACCTCGCCACCCAGCAGGCCGCGGCCTCCGTCGGGCAGAACCTGCTCGTCTTCCGGTATCAGCAGTCCCTCGATCGCTTCGGCATCATCGCGGGCCAGGTGCTGCTCACCGCGGGCGACCTCGAGAACCCGACGCACCGCTCGAACGCCCAGCGCGCCATGGAGCGGCTGCTCGGCCTGCGCATCCTGCCGATCGTGAACGAGAACGACACCGTCGCGACGCACGAGATCCGCTTCGGCGACAACGACCGGCTGGCGGCGCTCGTCGCGCAGCTGATCGGCGCCGAGCTGCTCGTGCTCCTCTCCGACGTGGACGCGCTCTACACGAAGCCGCCGCATCTGCCAGGGGCCGAGCGCATCGCCCGGGTTCCCTTCGGCGACGCCCTCGCGGGGGTCGAGATCGGCTCCGTCGGCCGTGCGGGCGTGGGCACGGGCGGCGCCGAGACGAAGGTCTCCGCCGCGCGCATCGCCGCCGAGGCCGGCACTTCGGTACTGATCACCGCGACGCCGCTCGTCGACCGGGCGCTCGCGGGGGACGACGTCGGCACCTGGTTCGAGCCGGACCCGGCCCGTCACACGGCCGCCGAGGGCGCCGCCCTCGCCTAGGCTTGGGGCATGTCGGATCTCGATCTCCAGGTGCTCGACGGTCGCTTCGCCGCGGCGAAGGAGGCCTCGCGCGCCCTCGGCCGTGCGACCACCAGCACGAAGGACGCGGCGCTCGAGCAGGTCTCGCGTCTGCTCCGCGAGCGGGCGGCCGAGATCGTGGCGGCGAACGCCGGCGACCTCGACGCCGGCCGTGAGCAGGGCCTGTCCACCGGGCTGCTCGATCGACTGACGCTCGACGAACGGCGCATCGGCGCCATCGCCGACGCCGTGCTCGAGGTCATCGGCCTCGACGATCCGGTGGGGGAGTCCGTGAGCGGGCGCTCGCTGCCGAACGGCGTCCGTATCGACCAGGTCCGGGTCCCGCTCGGCGTCGTCGGCGCGATCTACGAGGCCCGTCCGAACGTGACCATCGACATCGCGGTGCTCGCGCTGAAGAGCGGCAACGCCGTCGTGCTCCGCGGCGGCAGCGCGGCGGAGCGCACGAACGCGGTCCTCGTGCAGCTGCTCCGCGACGCCCTCGAGGCGGCCGGACTGCCGGGCGAGGCGGTGCAGACCGTCGACGACTTCGGCCGAGCCGGCGCGAACCACCTCATGCAGGCGCGCGAGTTCGTCGATGTGCTGATCCCGCGCGGGAGCGCCGGGCTCATCCGCGCCGTCGTCGAGCAGGCGAAGGTGCCCGTCATCGAGACCGGAGCCGGCGTCGTGCACATGTACCTCGACGAGAGCGCCCGCGAGGACTGGTCGGTCGAGCTCGTGCACAACGCGAAGGTGCAGCGCCCGAGCGTCTGCAACGCGCTCGAGACGCTGCTCGTGCACCGCGGGGCCGCCGAGCGGCTGCTCCCGCCCGTGCTCGAGAGGCTCGAGGCGGCCGGCGTGACGGTGCACGCCGACGAGACGGTGCGCGCCATGCGCCCCGACCTCGCGCCGGTCACCGAGGAGGACTGGGCGACGGAGCACATGAGCCTCGAGATCTCGGTCGGCGTCGTCGACTCGCTCGACGACGCCCTCGCGCACATCCGTCGCTACTCGACGAAGCACACCGAGTCGATCGTGACGAACGACCTCGCGAACGCCGAGCGCTTCCTCGACGAGGTCGACGCGGCCGCCGTCATGGTCAACGCCTCCACCCGCTTCACGGACGGCGCCGAATTCGGCTTCGGCGCCGAAGTCGGCATCTCGACGCAGAAGCTCCACGCCCGCGGTCCGATGGGCCTCCCGCAGCTCACGAGCACGAAATGGCTGGTCCGAGGCGCGGGGCACGTGCGCGGCTGATCCGTCGAACCGTCTCCGTACTCGGTAGACTGGCCGGAGCGTTCTGCGCGAATCCCGCGCGGGCTACGAAAGGAATCCTCGAATGAGCCTGATGGCCGTTGTTTTCGCCGAGACGGTGCACGCGCGGGAGCTCCCCGTCGAGACCTACGTGTACGGGCTCGTCGCGCTCATCGTGTTCTTCGCGCTCGGCATCGTGACGTACTCGTACCGCGACGTCGCCAACCGGCACCGTGCGAAGGCCGAGGCGTACGCGAAGCGCCACGGCGGGAGCGAGCACGGCGGCCACTGAGGGTCCTCGAATGAGCGGTGATCGCCGCCCCAGAGTGGGGGTCATGGGCGGAACCTTCGACCCGATCCACCACGGTCACCTGGTGGCGGCGAGCGAGGTCGCCCAATCGTTCGACCTCGACGAGGTCGTCTTCGTCCCGACCGGGGAGCCGACCTACAAGACCGTGGTCACGCCGGCCGAGCACCGCTACCTCATGACGGTGGTCGCCACCGCCTCGAATCCGCGGTTCACCGTGAGCCGCGTCGATCTCGACCGGGGCAAGCCGACCTATACGATCGACACTCTCCGCGACATCCGCGCGCAGCGTCCCGACGCCGATCTGTTCTTCATCTCGGGGGCCGACGCGATCGCGCAGATCCTCTCCTGGAAGGACGTCTCGGAGCTCTGGGAGCTCGCGCACTTCGTGGCGGTCACGCGCCCGGGCCATGTGCTGTCCGTGACCGGTCTGCCGGAGCAGGACGTAAGCTTGTTGGAGGTCCCGGCACTGTCGATCTCCTCGACCGACTGCCGTGACCGCGTGAACCGGGGTTTCCCGGTGTGGTATCTGGTGCCCGACGGGGTCGTGCAGTACATCTCGAAGCACCATCTGTATCGGAGTGTCGAATGACGTCGCAGGAACCGCCGCTGACCCGGCGCGAGGCGCGCGAGCGCGAGCGACGGCTGCAGGAGCAGGCCGCCGGAGGGGCCGAGCGCGCCTCCGAGGAGGAGGCCGCGGCACCGGCCGCCCCCGAGACCTCCCCGCAGGCTCGTCCCGTTCCGGCCGCTGCGCCGCCGCAGCCGGCCGTCCCGGCTCCGCCGCAGTCGGCCGTCCCGGCTCCGCCGCAGCGCGTCGTGCAGACGGCGCCGAGCGCCTTCGCGCCGCCGCCGAAGCGGGACGCCGCGTCCGACGCAGGCCCCGCCGCGCCTCGACCCGCGGGCGGCCAGGGCCCCGCCCGCAACGCTCCGGAACGCACCCTGACCCGGCGCGAGCTCCGCGCCATGCTCGACACCCACCAGCTCGACGACGTCGATGACGCCGAGGCGATCGACGACCCGGCGCCAGCGCGTCCCACCGAGGCGCCGCGCGCTGCTCCCGAGCCGGCGAAGGCCGCCGAGCCGACGAAGGCACCGACCGCAGAACCCGGATCGGCCGCGCGCCCGGATGTCGCGCCCGCCGAGCCGGCCCCGAACACGGGCCACTGGAGTCTCCAGATGGCCGCCGACGACGAGGATGACGCGGCGGAGCCGTTCGATCAGCTGCTGAGCCGAGGCGGGGTCTCCCGCGGCGTGCCGACGACGACGAACGCGCTCATCCTGCCGTCGTTGCCCGATGGCGCGACGATTATGCCGCCGGCCGCGGCCGGCGATGACGTCATCGTCACCGGATCCATCGATCTCCCGCGCAGCTTCGGCGCGACCGGCGTGCACCCGAGCCAGGTCGACTCGTCCGACATCGACCGGCTGCTCGATCACGTCGAGGACGCCGCGACCGCGGGCGTCGCGCCGGTCTCCGCGACCAAGGCCATCAGCACGCAGACGACGTCGAAGCAGATGATGGCGCCGCCGAAGAAGGACGGTGCCAACGTGCCGCTCGTCCTCGCCATCACGGCGGGCGTCCTCGCCCTCGGCGTCGTCGCGACGCTCGTCATCGGCGCGGTCTTCCGCCTGTTCTGAGCCGACCATGACCATCCTTCCCTTCTTCTCAGCTTCGAAAGCGAGCGCATGACCGCTTCTCAGCACGCCCACGACCTCCTCGCCGTCGCAGTCCGCGCGGCGGATGCCAAGGGCGGTGAGGACTTCGTCGCCCTCGACGTGTCCGAGCAATCGCCGTTCACCGACGTCTTCTTCCTCGTCACCGGCTCGTCGGAGCGCAACGTCGTCGCGATCTCCGAGGGCATCGAGGACGCCCTCCTCGAAGCCGGCTCGCGCACGCTGCGCCGCGAGGGACGCGATGGTGGGCGTTGGGTGCTGATCGACTTCGGCGACCTCGTCGTGCACGTGTTCCACGGCGAGGAGCGCATGTACTACGGGCTCGAGCGGCTCTGGCTGGACTGCCCGGCCATTCCGGTGGCCGATCTCGTGCCGCACGCCCCGGGCGCCTCCGCGGCGGGGGAGTGAGGCCCGCTCGGATTCGCGAGCGCGCCGAAGGTGGTGTAATCTGAATCTGTTGCCGCGAGAGCGGGAACACCGAGAGGCGAAAGCCTCACTGGGTCTGTGGCGCAGCTGGTAGCGCACCTGCATGGCATGCAGGGGGTCAGGGGTTCGAGTCCCCTCAGATCCACCAAGAGCCCCCGGTCTTCCACGGAAGCCCGGGGGTTTTTCGTGCTCGGCGACGGAGAACCGCGCTGACCGCCATCCTGGCCGTCCGCTGCTCGAGTCAGCCGCGCACGCGACGCTCGGCGCGAATCCGCGCGAACGCGGTCGCCGCGATGACGACCGCGGCGGCCAGCAGCGCGACCACCGCCGTCACCTCGGACCGCGGTTCGTCGGTGGCCCTGGCGACCGCGACCCAGCAGATGCCCCAGCAGAGCGACAGGGTCGGCGCGATGCGTCCGCCGCCCCAGAGCGCCAGCGAGACGCCGACCGCGGCCGCCACCGCGAGGACCAAGGCCGCCCAGAGCTCGGGCGCCAGCCCGAAGCCGCGGAAGCCCGCCGCGGTGAGCACGGCCGCGGCGTTCGCCGCCGTGGCGATGATCACCCAGCCGAGGTACAGGCCGATCGAGCCGTCGGCGACGACCGCCTCGACCCGGTTCTTCGGGGTGCTCCGCCGCAGGAGCACGAAGAGCCGGCAGAGCACGGCGAGCAGTAGCGCGATGATCGGCAGGCTGAGCCAGAGCAAGTCGAGCTGCACGGTGAAGATCCAGACCGCGTTGAGCAGGAGCGACGCCGTCACCCACCAGCCGAGGCGGCGCTGGCGCTCGTCGTGCCGTTGCGCGGGGAGCGCCTGCCAGATGGCGTAGGCGAGCATCCCCGCGTAGATCACGCTCCAGATGCGGAACGCCCCGGTCCCCGGCGCGACCAGGGTGGCGTCGGCCGAGAGGTACCCGCCCGCGGCGTCCTGGATCGGCGTGCCGACGATCACGCCCGAGCCGAGGAAGGCCGCGCCGATGGCGAGCACCGAGCTGACGAGGACGATCGCCTGCCTGGCGGCGTCGTGCGTGGCACTGCGCGATGCGTCGGCCGGGGTGGCGGTCATGTGCTCGTCCTCTCCTGCGCCGTTCCGGTGAGCGCGGGTGCGCCACTCTCCCACGAGCGCGACCGCACCGGCGCACGGTTGACACAGCCGGCTCGGACGCGTAGGCACGGACGCGTAGGCACGGCGGGAGCGTACCGTCCGCGATCGCTCGCGGCGCGGGCCCGCCGTAGGATGAGCCGCGAGAGCGCGCCGCCGGGCGACGCGAGGGATGCGTCGAGGGGACGACATGGCGACCGAGCTCAGCACCGAACTCGCGGAGGCGATCCGCCTCGGCTACGAACGCCGTGATCGCGCGGACATGGCCCCGACCATCCGGTACTTCAGCGAGCTGCTCGCGGCGCACCCGGACCACCCGGTGCTCGTGTACGAGCTGGGCGGCGCGTACGACACCGCCGGCCAGGAGGCGCTCGCGCGAACGCACTATGAGCGCGCCCTGCGGCTGGGACTCGAAGGCGACGTGCTGCGCCGGTGTCTCTGCCAGTACGGCAGCACCCTGCGCTGGCTCGGTGAGCTCGACGCCTCGCGCGAGGTGCTCGACCGAGCGCGAAGGGAGTTCCCGGAATCGGACTCGGTGCGCGTGTTCTCCGCGCTCACCCGACTGGAGGCCGCGGATGCGGACGGGGCCGTGGCCGAACTGCTCGAGGTGATCACCGGCCACGCGGACGCCACCGACCTCGGGCGGTGGAGTACCGGACTGCGCGGGCTCGCGGGGTGGCTCGCAGCCGGCCGGCCGGAGGGGTAGCCCGAGCCGGCCGGCCGAACTCAGGCGAGCGAGAGGAAGAGCTTCTCGACCTCGTCGAGGCTCAACCGCTCGGCGCCCTCGCGACCCGGGGCGCCGGCGTCTGCAGCGTCCTCGTCGCTCAGGCAGTCCTGCATCGCGTGGGAGATGATCAGGAATCCGGCACGATCGAGCGCGCCGACCACGGCGGAGAGCCGCTGCACGACCTCGCGGCAGTCGGCGCCGGACTCGACCGCTTCGATCACGCCGGCGAGCTGCCCCTGCGCACGCTTCAGCCGATTGGCGACGAGGCGATCGGCGGGCTGCCGCCGCTCGGCCGTCGTGGACTGGTTCGTGTCGCTCATCGTGCCTCCATCGTCTCGGATGCGGCGAGCTCCGCCGCGCGTCCGGCGGACCAGGTGCGGTACCCGCCGTCGAGGTTGCGTGCGTCGACGCCGTGCTGCACGAGCAGGCGCGCCGCCGTGTGGCCGCGCTGGCCGACCTGGCAGTAGACCACGACGGGCCCGTCGGGCAGCTCGTCGAGCCGCTCGCGCAGCTCGTCGAGGGGGATGCCGAGGGCTCCCGGGATCGCCCCCGACGCTCGCTCGGCATCACTGCGGACGTCGACCACGGCGGCACCGTCGCGCTGCAGCGCCGGCAGCTCGTGCCACTGCACGGTCGCCGTCGTGCCGGTGCGCACGTTGTCGGCCACGTAGCCGAGCTGGTTGATCGGGTCCTTCGCCTGGCCGTACTGCGGCGCATAGGCGAGCTCCAGCCGCGCGAGACCCGACGCAGTGATGCCGCCCGCCATCGCGACGGCGAGCACGTCGATCCGCTTGTCGACACCTGCGCCACCGACCGCCTGCGCGCCGAGGATGGCGTCATCGGCCGGGTCGATCAGCAGCTTCAGCGCCATGCGCTCGGCGCCCGGGAAGTACGCGGCGTGCGACATGGGATGCGTGTGCACGGCCCGGTACGGACGCCCCGCGCGCTGCAGGCGCCCTTCGGACCAGCCGAGCGACGCCGCCGTGAGGCCGAAGACGCGGACCACGGTGGTGCCGAGTGCGGGGGAGTTCCGCTCCGGCCGGCCGGCGATGACGTCGGCGGCCGTGCGACCGTGCCGGTTGGCGAGCCCCGCCATCGCGACGAGGGCGTCCTCGCCGTCGAGGCCGATCTTCTCGACGCCGTCCCCGACGGCGTACACGTGCGGATCGCTCGTGCGGTTCTGCGCGTCGACGGCGATACCGCCGTTGGCCCCGAGCCGCAGCCCGGCCGCGCGGGCGAGGCCGGTGTTGGGGGTCGCGCCGCTCGCGTTCACGATGAGCCGGGGTCGCAGCAGCTCACCGTCGCTCAGCCGCACCTCGCCACGGTCGACGGATTCGATCTCGGTCGAGGTGCGCAGCTCGACGCCGTTGGCGCGCAGTTCGGCTTCGACGAGCACGGCGAGCTCGGGGTCGAGGGTGGCGAGCACGTGCGGACCGCGGTGCACCAGCGTGGTGGGCACGCCCCGCCGCACGAGGTTCTCGGTGGCCTCGATGCCGATGTAGCCGCCGCCGACGACGAGCGCCGTCGCGGAGCCGTCGCGGGGGAGCAGCGCGTCGATCGCGTCGACGTCGTCGACCGTGCGGAGCGTGTGGACGGGGATGTCGGCGGCCGAGAGCGGATTGGCGGACGCCCCCGCTGCCAGCACGAGCACGTCGTACTCCAGCTCGACGAGCACGCCGGAGCGGTGATCCATGACCTCGACCCGCCGGGCCGCACGATCGACCGCGATCGCCTCGTGCTGCGTGCGGACATCGAGCCGGAACCGCGCGGTGAGCGACTCGGGGGTGTGCAGCAGCAGTTCGGCGCGGTCCTCGATCTCACCGCCGACGTAGTACGGCAGGCCGCAGTTGGCGTAGGAGACGTAGCTGCCCTGTTCGAGCACGACGATCTCGGCCGATTCGTCGAGCCGCCTGAGCCTCGTCGCCGCGGACATGCCGCCCGCCACTCCACCGATCACGATCACCCGCACGGGCCACTCCTCTCACGCGACGCGAGGGCGTCGCCGTTCCGTTGTGTACAGTGTAGTCATACCCCGGGGGTATCCGGGAATCGAGAGAGGAACGCACGCATGTGCTCACCCATCACCTGCCAGCAGTGCGGCAAGACGACGTGGTCCGGCTGCGGCCAGCACATCGACGAGGTGCAGCGCGGCGTGCCCGCCGATCGCTGGTGCGACGGAACCCACGCGCAGACCGGCCGCTGAACCGGGCCGGGCAAAGCCGTGGGCCCGGCGACCGAAGTCGTCGGGCCCACGGTGTGGAGCGGTTCGGGTCGCTCGCTCAGGGGCGCGCCCAGTAGCCGACGCCGTCGTACACGATCCACTCCAGCGTCTCCGCGGGGCAGGGTCCGCAGTTGCTGTTGTCCGGTCGTGGTGACGTCGGCTGGGGTGCAGCCTCAGCAGGCGCCGAGGCGGCTGCGGGTGCAGCCGTCCCGGCGGAGCCACCCGACCACGAGCCCTCGTCGGACCAGGAGGCGTCGTCATCCCCCTGAGCGACGAACCCGGCCTCGGCGTCGGCAGCGGCCTGGGCCGCAGCAGCCTCGGCCGCAGCCTGCGCCGCCGCGGCATCCGCCGCAGCCTTCGCCTCGGCAGCGGCGCGAGCCGCTTCGAGTCGAGCATCGTGATCGGCTTGTGCGCTCGCACGGTACCCGGAGACATCCGTCCCCGGATTGTCGCCGAAGCCCGCCGCGTGCACCGCGACCGCTGGTGCGGCCGCGGGCTGGGCGGCCTGGGCCGCGATGCCGGGCACGAGTGCGCCGGCGAGGATGAACAGGGCGACGACAGTGGGTTTCATACCGCGTGTCCTTCCGTGCATGCACAGCCTCACAGCGGTCGCCGTGAGGCGAACGGTGACTGATCCGAGGGTTGGACACCTGCATTCGCCGACCGAACGGTCGATGAACACGGGCGTCCGCGCCTCAGGCATGCGCGGTACGACGTCAGCTTCGAGCGGGTACTCTCAGCCTCTCGCCCCCGAACGAGTTCCCATCTGCCTCCGATTCTGTCGGAAGGCACCGGCCCGGCGAAAGCTCGAAACGTAGCCAGTTCAGGGGGCACGGGCGCCCGATCGCCTTGACCGACCCCGCGCCTCGACCCCACAATGGGGGACGTATCGTCCGTCGGCCAGGAGGAAACGATGTCCGAGACCGCACCCGCCTCGCCCACGATCGACCCATTCGGCACCGCCGATCCGGCCGCGCCCGCCCCGCAGCGAAATCGCGGTCCGTGGGGGCGCGACCTCAGATTCATGCTCGTCGTGCTCGCCGCGATCGTCGCGCTGTTCCTGGCGTTCGCACTGCTCGTCGCCTTCGCGCCGAACGGGGCGGCCATCAGCGCGCTCGCGATCATCGCCGCCCCGATCGCGACCATGGTCGCCGCGTACTACGGCATCTCGCTCGCACTCAAGCAGGTCGCCGACGCGCGCGAGGCCGCCGAGGCCGCCGAGTCCCGCGCTCGCGCGGCGGAGACCAGTGCGCGTGAGTCGGATGCCTGGGCCGCGCAGATGGAGTCCGGGCTCCGCGTCGCCGTCGCGAAGCTGCGCGACGCCGGTCGCGACACGAGCGACGTCGAGCGTGCCGCGGGCACGCCCGACGAGTTCTTCTGAGCCGCAGGCCCGACCGCAGCGCGCCTTAGAGCTCGGCCAGCAGCGTCATCGGCCGCTCGATGCACCCGGCGACGAAGGTCAGGAACGCCGCCGCCTCCGCGCCGTCGCACACCCGGTGGTCGAAGCTCAGTGTCAGCTCGGTCACGGTGCGGGGAACGATCGCGCCGTCGACCACCCAGGGGCGCTCGAGGAAGCGCCCGACGCCGAGCATGGCGGCCTCGGGGTGATTGATGATCGCCGCCGAACCGTCGACGCCGAGCGCGCCGTAGTTGTTCAGCGTGAAGGTGCCCCCGCGCAGGCGCGCGCTTCCCGCCTCCAGCTCGCCGGGTACGGCGGCGATCGCGTCGCGGAGTCCGCGCAGGCTGAGCGAACCCGCGTCCGCGATCACCGGCACCACGAGGCCGCGCGGCCCCTGAGTCGCGAGCCCGAGGTGCACCGCCCGGTGCTGGACGATCTCCTCGCGCTCGGCGTCGAAGCTCGAGTTCAGGATCGGATGCCGCGCGAGGCCCGCGACCGCGAAGCGGGCGATGAGCGCGGTGAGCCCGAAGCGCTCGCCCGTCGCTTCAGACAGCTCCCGGCGCGCCGCGACGAGCCGGGACGCATCGACGTCCATCCAGACCGTCGCCTCGGGGATCTCGCGCCGCGATCGGGTGAACTGGGCCGCGGCAGCGCGTCGCATCCGGTCGAGCGGGAGCCGCTCGTCGCCCGCGCTCGACCGAGCCGAGGGGGCATCCACCACCGCCGGCTCGGGCACGGGCGCCACGCCCTGCGCGAGATACGCCTCGACGTCCCGCCGGAGCACGAGATGGTCCGGCCCGGTGCCCTCGAGCCGGCTCGCGTCGAAGCCGTTCTGGCGCGCGAGCCGGCGCACGATGGGCGACACGACGGGGGAGCGCCGCCCCGGATCGAGGCGAGGACGAGGGGCGGTGAGCCCGGCGCCGAGCGGACGCGCGGAGCCCCGCCGGCCGAACCGTGCCGGGGCGTCGGCCGGCCGGGCCGACGCCGCGGTCGAGACCGTGCCGTAGCCGACGAGGACGGCCCCGGACGTCTCCTCCGGAGCGGAGGCCTCGTCGGGCCGCTCGGTCCCGGCGGCATCGCCCGCGGCGTCGCCCGCGGGCTCGAGCGCGAGCAGCACGGCCCCCTCGTGGAGCACGGTGCCCACCTCGCCGCCGAGCCGGCTCACGACGCCGTCGAACGGGCACGGCAGCTGGACGACCGACTTCGCCGACTCGAGCTCGACCACGGGCTGGTCGACGGCGACCGTGTCGCCGGGGGCGACGAGCCACGCGACGATCTCGGCTTCGCTCAGTCCCTCGCCGAGGTCGGGCAGCAGGAACTCGCGGCTCATGCGAGGTCCCAGTTCCAGCCGGCGAGCGCGTGCAGCACCCGGTCGGCGGTCGGCAGGTGGAAGGACTCGAGCTTGGGCGAGGGGTACGGGATGTCGAACCCCGCGATCCTGAGCACGGGCTCCGCGAGCCAGTGGAAGTTGCGCTCCGTCACGCGGGCCGCCACCTCGGCGCCGTAGCCGCCGAACTGGGCCGCCTCGTGGATGACCGCCGCGCGCGAGGTCTTCCGCACCGATGCGCTCACGGTCTCGTCGTCGAAGGGGGAGAGGCTGCGGAGGTCGATCACCTCGATCGAGAGGTCCTCCGAGGCCGCGGCGTCCGCGGCATCCAGGGCCGTCTTCACCGTCGGCCCGTAGGCGAGGAGCGTGACGTCGGTCCCCTCGCGGAGCACCAGCGCGCGGTCCATCGGCGCGGTCGTGACCGGCAGTGCGAGCTCGGCCTTGGCCCAGTAGCGGCTCTTCGGCTCCATGAACACGACGGGGTCGTCGCTCGCGATCGCCTCGCGCAGCATCGAGTAGGCGTCCGCCGGGTTCGAGGGCGTCACCACCGTCAGCCCCGGGGTCGCGGTCCAGTAGGCCTCGGAGGAGTCGGAGTGGTGCTCGACGCCGCCGATCGCCCCGGCGCACGGAATGCGGATCACCATCGGCAGCTGCAGCCGGCCCTTGGTGCGGTTCCGCATCTTCGCGACGTGCGAGACGATCTGCTCGAAGGCGGGGTAGCTGAACGCGTCGAACTGCATCTCCACCACGGGACGGAGGCCGTACATGGCCATGCCGACCGCGGTGCCGACGATACCCGACTCCGCGAGCGGGGAGTCCCAGATCCGCTCGTCGCCGAACTCGGCCTGCAGCCCGTCGGTCACCCGGAAGACGCCGCCGAGCGGACCGACGTCCTCGCCATAGACGACGACGCGGTCGTCCTCCGCCATCGCGTCGCGCAGGGCGCGGTTGAGTGCGGCCGCCATGGTCACCGGGCCCGGCGCGGTCGAGGCCTCGGGCGCGGGAGCAGCTTCGGCGAGCGCGCTCATCGCTCTGCTCCGCTCGGCTCGAGCTCGGCCGCCAGCTCGGCGGCGAGTCGTTCGCGCTGCTCGGCGAGCTGGCGCCGAGGGCTCGCGTAGACGTGGTCGAACAGCTCGAGCGGCGAGATCTCCGCCTCGGCGGACATCGCCGCACGGGTGCGCGCCGCGAGCGCTTCGGCCGCCTCGGTGATCTCCTCGCGCAGTGCGTCGCCGAGCGCCCCCTCGGAGACGAGGTACTTCTCGAGCCGCTCGATGGGGTCGCGTCGCTTCCAGTGCTCGACCTCGCGCTGCTGGCGGTACCGCGTGGGGTCGTCCGAGTTGGTGTGCGACTCCACCCGGTAGGTGACGCCTTCGATGAAGGTGGGGCCGAGACCGGCCCTCGCGCGTTCGACGGCCGCCCGCGTCACGGCGTAGACCGCAGCGACGTCGTTGCCGTCGACGTGGTACCCGGGCATCCCGTAGCCGACGGCCTTGTCGGCGAGGGTGCGGGCGTGCGTCTGGCGCGAGAGCGGCACGCTGATGGCGTACTGGTTGTTCTGCACGAGGAACACGGTGGGCGTCTGCCAGACGGCGGCGAAGTTGAAGGCCTCGTGGGCGTCGCCTTCGCTCGTCGCGCCGTCGCCGAGGAAGGCGAGGGTAGCGATGGGGTCGTGCCGCAGTCTGGCGGCGTGGCCGAGGCCGACGGCGTGCAGCGCCTGGGTCGCGAGCGGCGTCGCCTGGGCCGCGGTGCGGTGCGCGCGCTGGTCGTAGCCGTTGTGCCAGTCCCCGCGGAAGGAGACGAGGATCTCGGCGGGGTCGATGCCGCGGGTGAGCAGCGCCACGCTCTCGCGGTAGGTCGGGAAGAGCCAGTCGTCGGCGTCGAGCGCCGAGACGGCGCCGATCTCGCACGCCTCCTGACCGAGGGCGGAGGGGTAGGTGGCGAGGCGTCCCTGCCGGGTGAGCGCCGTGACCTGCACGTCGAAGCGGCGGGCGATCACCATGCGCCGGTAGAGCTCGACGAGCGTGGCGAGGTCGGGGAGGGCGAATCCGCCGGTGTCGCGACCGGTCACCGCGTGTCCGGCGTTGTCGAGCAGCCGGAGCGGTTTCTCCGGCGGCAGGGTGCGGGTGGGCGGCAGCTCGACGTTGAGGCTCATGACGCCATCGTCGGGCAGCTTCGCGCCTCGCGGAGGCCGTGTCGCGCAAGGAGGAACGAACGGCTCTCGATGGGCGGAACACGTGACGCGCGTCCACCCGACGGGGCGTCAGCTGCGCCAGATGTCCAGGGACTGCGCGGGCGGGCGGCCCTCGATCTCGGCGAGGATGAGGTGCGACCGCGTGGACACGACGCCGGGCATGTCGTGGATGTCACGGAGGATCGCCTGGCTCAGCTGCTCGTGGTCCGGCGCGCTGACGGTGAGGATGATGTCGATGTCGCCGGAGACCGCCTGCACCTTCTCGACGAAGGGCAGGGTCGCGAGCTGCTCGACGATCTGCTCCCAGGGCACGTCGCCGACGCGCACCACGACGAGCGCGGAGATCTCGAGCCCGATCGCCTTGCGGTCGATCTGGGCGCCGAAGCCGCTGATCACCCCACGGCGCTGCAGCGCCTGGAGCCGGTTGTGCGCGGCGGTGCGGGAGACGTGCACCCGCTCCGCGAGGGTGCGCACCGACAGCCGGCCGTCCTGACTGAGCTCGGCGACGATGCGCCGGTCGATGTCGTCGAGCGGTTCGCGGTGCGGCTGCTGCGTGGTCATGGCTCCTGCTGGGTCGTCATCGTCCTCGAGGCTCAGCGTACTCGGTGGCCAGCGCGGCGCGCCGGAGCGCCTGTCGCAGCGGCAGCTCGCGGATGCTTCGGGGGAGCAGGCGCCTCGCGACCCCGACGACCCGGAGCCAGGCCGCGCCGGCCGCGAGCACCCGGGGCGCCGACGACAGTCCGTAGCCGCGGCGGACCGGCTCGGGGAGGAGGGCGGCGGTCATGAGCCGCACCGGCGGCATGAGCAGTCGAACGCCGAGGGGCAGCGCCCGGGCCTCGAGCAGTGCGCGGGCGATGCGCCGCGCGTCGTCGCCCACCTCGAGTTGCGCGAGCCGCTCGGCCCACCACGTTTCGAACTGGGCCCTGGTGTCGGGCCAGCCGGCGCTCGTCGCCTGGAGTCGCCCGCCGAGCGCGCCGAGTCGGCGCACGATGAGATCGGCCTCCGCGTGAGGGAGCTGGCCGGCGAGCCGTTCGTGCAGCTGCAGCGTCATCGCCGTGATGGTCGCGGCCACCCAGCGCTGGGCATCGGGGTCGAAGGCGCTGTAGCGGGCTCCGTCCGCTCCGGCGCGACCGTGCACCGGACGGTGCCGCTCATCGACGTGTCGGGCCATCCGCTCCGCCAGCTCCGGTGCGCCGAAGCCGACGGCGTAGAGATAGTCGAGGGTGCCGAGCAGTCGATCGAACGGACGGTTCACGAAGTCGCTGTGCGCGGCGACGCCGGCGGCGACGCGCGGATCGGCGAGCTGGAGGAGGATCGCGGCGGCACCGCCGGCCAGCAGGCTCGCGTCGCCCGCGTGTCTGCGGAAGATCGCCTGCTCCTCGTGCTCCATCCCTCCAGTGTGGCGCGCGGCGCCTGAACACCGACCGCACGCCGGGTACGGCGGGGGAGCGGGGCGGCTCAGTACCAGTTGACCGCTTCGGAGTGCGCCCAGGCTCCGCACGGAGCGCCGTACCGACCCGAGATGTAGGCGAGCCCCCACTCGATCTGCGTCGCCGCGTTCGTGCGCCAGTCCGCGCCGGCCGAGGCCATCTTGCTGCCGGGCAGTGATTGCGGGATGCCGTAGGCGCCGCTCGAGGCGTTGTACGCGTCAGCCCGCCAGCTCGACTCCCTGGTCCACAGGCGCACCAGGCACTGGTACTCGCCGTCGCCCCAGCCGTAGCGGGCCACCGCCTGCCGTGCGTACGCCTTCGCGCCGTCGGGGTCCACCACGACCCCGGGCGGCGGCGCCGGCGTCATCCCGCCGTTCGCCTCGGCCTCCGCCGCGGCGCGCGCGTCCGCCTCGCGTTGGGCGTCGAGCCCGATCTGGTAGCGGCGCTCGAGCTCGACCGAGCGGTCGCGGAGGCTGGCGAGCTGCGCATAGAGCGTGTCGAGGGTCGCCTGCTGCGCCGCGACGTCGGCCTCGGCGCGGGCGTGCGCGGCTTCCGCCGCCTCCGCCTGGCTGCGGGCGGCCTCGGCCCGGCGCGACCGCTCGTCCTCGGCGACGGCCGCTTGGGCGCTCAGGGCGTCGGCGTTCGCCTTGGCCTCGGTCGCGACGGCCGCGATGCCCGAGGACAGGTCCGCGAGGCGTTCGGTGCGGGACAGGGCCATCAGCGTTCGGCTCGGATCCCCGCTCGCCTCCGGGTGGGCGCTCTCGGTGAGGAGCGTGAGCAGACCGTTCGTCGAGCCTGAACGGGCCAGCAGCGCCGACGCCCGTCCGAACTGCGCGGCGGCCTCGGCGGCAGTGCTGTTCGCGGCACCGGCCGAGGCCTGAAGCTCCTCGGCGCGATCACTCGCCTCCGCGAGGGCGGCGTCCGCCGCGGCGGACTCCGAGGCGGCGACGACCGCCGCGTCGCCGAGGCGGCCCGACTCCGCCTGGAGCGTGGCGACGAGCGCGTCGATCCGTTCCGCTTCCGCGGTCCGGCTGGACACGTCGGACTTCGCCGCCTCGACCTCGTCCCAGCTCGGGTAGTCGTCGGCGGCGACGGCGGGCGGCACCGCCAGGCCGAGCAGTCCGGTCAGCACGAGTGCAGCACCAACGGCGGCGCCGCGGCGGAAGGTGCGGCGAGAACGCATCAGAAACCCACCTCCGCGGTCGTCGGCGCGGCGAGTCTACCCGCGGGCCTCCGGGCCGCCGTTCGGGACACGCCCCGTAGACTCGATGCCCATGCGGAGCACACGCGCCGGGCTGCTCGCCCTCGTCGCCGCCGGCGTCCTGGCGGTCTCGGCCTGCAGCGCGGCGCCCGCGCCGTCGAGTCCGCCGACCGCGGCGCCCTCGCCGGCACCGTCGACGCCCGCGCCGCCGACCGCGGCCGAGTGGGCGGCGGAGCGCCTCGAGGGGATGAGCCTCGAGCAGAAGGCCGCGTCGCTCCTCATGCTGCACGCTCCGGGGACCGACCCGGCCCCGCTCCGGGCCCTCGCCGCGCAGGGGCTCGCCGGACTCATCCTGATGGGCGACAACATCCCCGACGATCCGGCAGCGCTCGCAGCGCTCACCGCCGCGGTGCAGAGCGATCCGGAGGCGCGCACGCTCATCGGCATCGATGAGGAGGGCGGCGACGTCCAGCGGATCCCCTGGGACCCCGCCCCCGGAGCGGATGCGCTGCGCGGCGGCTCGGCGGCGGACGCGGCGGCCGCGTTCCGCACGCGCGGCGAAGTGCTCGCGGCGGCGGGCGTCGACGTGAACTTCGGGATCGTCGCCGATGTCACGGACGACCCCGACTCCTTCATCTTCGACCGGGTGCTCGGCACCGATGCGGCGAACGCCTCCCCGCTCGTCGCCGCCGCGGTGCAGGGCGAGCAGGGGCTGGTGGGGTCCACGCTCAAGCACTTCCCGGGCCACGGTCAGGCGCCCGGCGATTCCCACGAGAGCCTGCCGACGAGCCCGCTCGACCTCGCCCAGTGGCAGGCGATCGCCGCGCCGCCGTTCCAGGCCGGCATCGACGCCGGCAGTGAGTTCGTCATGACCGGCCACCTCGTCTTCCCCGCCGTCGACGCCGCCCCGGCGTCCTTGTCGACGGAGTGGCACCGCATCCTGCGGGAGGAGCTCGGCTTCGAGGGCGTCGTCGTCACCGACGACATGCTGATGCTGCAGCACAACGGGCTCGCGGACTACCAGGATCCGGGGGAGAACGCGATCCGCGCGGTCGCCGCCGGCTCGGACGTGCTGCTGTACGTGCTGCCGGAGGATCCTTCGGAGTTCGGCATCTCCGTCGACGGGCTGACACGCGCCCTCGCCGACGCCGTGCGCTCGGGCCGCATCCCCGAGGCCCGCGTGGACGACGCCGCGCTCAGGGTGCTGACGCTCCGTCGCGAACTCACCGCCGGCTGAGCCGCACGTTCTGGACGGCGACGATCCCTTCTCCGAATATTTTCGTATGCATTGGAATACATCTCGGGATTCCATGCGTTGTCATCGAAGCGGGCCGACCGGCCCCGACGAATCGACATCGGAGACCACCCTCATGACGACGACCGCACCCACCATCGACATCCCCGGCTACCGCGCCGGCAGCTGGACCATCGACCCCGCCCACAGCGAGGTCGGCTTCCAGATCCGCCACCTCATGATCAGCAAGGTCAAGGGCAAGTTCGAGCGCTTCGACGCCACCTTCGTGACCGCGGAGAACCCCCTCGACTCGTCCGTGACCGCCTCCGCCGAGGTCGCGTCCGTGTCGACGAACGAGCCGAACCGCGACGCGCACCTGCGCACCGGCGACTTCTTCGAGGCCGAGACCTACCCGACGATCGACTTCGTCTCGACCGGCGTCCGCGTCGAGGGCGGCGACTTCAAGGTCGACGGCGACCTCACCATCCGCGGCATCACGAAGCCCGTCACTTTCGACTTCGACTTCGGCGGCTTCGGCGGCGACCCCTACGGCAACTACAAGGCCGGCGCCACCGCCAAGGCCGTCATCAACCGCGAGGACTTCGGCCTGCACTACAACGCGGCGCTCGAGACCGGCGGCGTGCTGCTCGGCGACCAGGTGACCATCACCCTGGAGCTGCAGGCGCAGCTCGCGCAGTAATCCCGTGCGAAGACGAGGGGCCGGGCGCTGCGATCGCCCGGCCCCTCGTCGCGTCTCCGCGGTGCGGAGCGCAGGATGACCCGCCCGCGTCAGCCGGCGAGCACCACCTCGTCGAGCGTCAACGACCAGAACGCCGCCCAGCGCTCGAACGCGGGTCGGAACTCGTCGAGCGGCGGCATCGCCTCGAACGCCGTCACCTCGACCCCGACCGCACCGCACCGCGTCGCGGCGGCCGGCGCTTCCAGGTGCCGACGACCTCGCCGTCGGCGACCAGGAGCGGCAGGAACAGCCCGTTCTTGCCCGGGACGACCCGCAGCGCATCGGCCTCGGAGCAGAACGCCGAACGATCGCCGTAGCCGAGGAAGTACTCGTCAAACGGCGCCAGCACATGCCGTCCCGTCGGCGCCGTCGGTGCCGGCGAGGCATCCGCCGCGACGAAGCGCTCCGCATCGAACGCGGCGACCGCATCGCCCGCGGCGGCGAGCCCCGTGCGGGCCTGCGCCATCGTGAGCCCACCCCACCAGGCGAAGTCGCGCACCGAGACGGGCCCGTGCCCGCGCGCGTAGCCGAGGAAGAACCGGGCGAGCGCCTCCTCCTCGTCGATGACCGGGCCGGGCGCGGCCGGCGACCACTCGTCGAGGAGCGCGAAGCGCTGCCTCGCGCGCGTCTCGATCGGGCCGCAGCAGAGCAGCCCCTCGTTCGCGAGCCGCCACAGCAGGTGGTAGCCGCGCTGGCCTTCGATCGGGATGCCGGCGCCGTCCCACGCCGCCTGGAGCTCCTCGCGCGTCGCCGATCTGCCGCCCTCGAGCTCGGCGACGGCCACCGCGCGCGCCCGGGCGACGACTTCGTCGTCGATCCCCTCGCGCCGGTGGATCGTCGTCGCCCGCTGGAGCACGCGCTCCGCCGTCAAGCCGAGGATCGGCCGGTACAGCTCCGGCGAGACGAAGTGCAGCGTGCCCCGCATGGGCCAGGACCGGAGCAGCTCGGCGCCGTCGATCGCCTCGTCGATGCGCGCCTCGGAGCTGCCCGGGATGCGTGCGCCGAGCACCCACTTCGCCGCGGCCAGGTCCTGCGCCTGCACGCAGACGAGGCGGTCGATCACCCGGGCGGGGGAGGCGAAGCCGGTGTCGAGCCCCTGGGCGGCGAGCCGCGTCGCACGGACGGCACTGGATGCGGCATCCGCGGTCGTGGAGTTCGTCATGCCCAGAGTCTGCCGGAGCCCGCCGACGCCCGGCGGCGACGCACCGCCCGCAGGCGCGATAGACTGGGAGGCTGTGCCGCTCGGCACACGATCCCCACCCCTCCAGGAGGCCCCGCCGTGCTCGCCGTCACCGATCTCGAGATCCGCGTCGGCGCCCGGCTGCTCATGGAAGACGTCTCGTTCCGGGTCAGCCCCGGCGACAAGATCGGCCTCGTCGGCCGCAACGGTGCCGGCAAGACCACGCTGACCAAGACGCTCGCGGGGGAGACCCTGCCGACGGGCGGCCGCATCGACCGCTCGGGCGAGATCGGCTATCTCCCGCAGGACCCGCGCTCGGGTGACCCCGAGATGCTCGCGCGCACGCGCATCCTCGACGCCCGCGGCCTCGGCACCCTCGTGCTCGGCATGCGCGAGGCATCCGAGCAGATGGGGTCCGACGATCCCGCGATCGCCGAGAAGGCGATGAAGCGCTACGGCACGCTCACCGACCGCTTCACGGCGCTCGGCGGCTACGCGGCCGAGGCGGAGGCCGCGTCGATCGCGTCCAACCTGAACCTGCCCGACCGCATCCTCGACCAGCCGCTGAAGACGCTCTCCGGCGGCCAGCGACGACGCATCGAACTCGCGCGCATCCTGTTCTCCGACGCCGAGACGATGATCCTCGACGAGCCGACGAACCACCTCGACGCCGACTCCGTCGTCTGGCTGCGCGAGTTCCTGAAGAACTACCGCGGCGGCGTCATCGTGATCAGCCACGACGTCGAGCTCGTCGGCGAGGTCGTGAACCGGGTGTTCTACCTGGATGCGAACCGTTCGGTCATCGACATCTACAACATGGGCTGGAAGCACTACCTGCGCCAGCGCGCCGCCGACGAGGAGCGCCGCAAGAAGGAGCGCGCCAACGCCGAGAAGAAGGCCGACGCGCTGCGCCTGCAGGCCGCCAAGTTCGGGGCCAAGGCGTCGAAGGCCGCGGCGGCGCACCAGATGGTGGCGCGCGCCGACAAGCTGCTCGCCGGGCTCGAGGAGGTGCGCGCGGTCGACCGCGTCGCGAAGCTCCGCTTCCCGACGCCCGCCGCGTGCGGGCGCACCCCGCTGCAGGCGTCCGATCTCTCGAAGAGCTACGGCTCGCTCGAGATCTTCACGGCTGTGGACCTGGCCATCGACCGGGGCTCGAAGGTCGTCATCATCGGCCTGAACGGCGCCGGCAAGACGACCCTGCTGCGCATCCTGGCGGGGGTCGACCAGCCCGACACCGGGCAGCTCGAGCCCGGGCACGGCCTCCGCATCGGCTACTTCGCGCAGGAGCACGAGACGATCGACGTCAAGCGCACCGTGCTCGAGAACATGGTGTCCTCCTCGCCGGCGCTCACCGAGACCGAGGCGCGCAAGGTGCTGGGCTCGTTCCTCTTCACGGGCGACGACGTGCACAAGCCGGCCGGCGTGCTCTCCGGCGGTGAGAAGACCCGACTCGCGCTCGCCATGATCGTCGTCTCCGGAGCCAACGTGCTGCTGCTCGACGAGCCCACCAACAACCTCGACCCCGCCAGCCGCGAGGAGATCCTCGACGCGCTCGCGCACTTCGAGGGCGCTGTCGTGCTCGTTTCGCACGACCCGGGCGCCGTCGAGGCGCTGAACCCCGAGCGGGTGCTGATCCTGCCCGACGGCGTCGAGGACCACTGGAGCGCCGAGTACCAGGAGCTCATCGAGCTCGCCTGAGCCGCTCGGCTCGCGGCTGGCGCCCCATGAGGCGACCGTGGCTCGGCGCCGGTCTCAGCGCCGGTCGAGGATCTCGTCCTCGGTGTCCGCGTCGTGGTCGCGCTTCGCCGGCTCCTTCCGCCGGGGTGCGCGGTGCTGGGTGCGCGCGGCCGAGCCATCCGCGCGGATCTCGTCGAGCCCGGCCTCCTCGCGCGCCTTGCGCTCCTGGTTCGCCGCCCAGCCGAGGCCGATGAAGGCGAGCAGCGCGAAGACGTACCACTGCAGCGCGTACGAGAGGTGCGGTCCCTCGTCGCGCTCGGGGCGCGGTGCGCCGAGCGGCGGCTCCGCGGCATCCGCTCCGTCCTGCACGAGGATGCCGTAGGCGCCCGTGTAGCTCGGCGCGCCCACGCGCTCCGCGAGCTCCTCGAGGTCGATGGTCGCGAACTCGCGACCCGTCGAGGTGCGGCCAGCGATGCGGCCCTCGCCCGCCTTGAGCCGTGCGGTGACGTCGACCTCGCCGCTCGGCGGGGGAGGCACCTCGCTCGGACGGCCGTCCGAGTTCTGCGCGACCCAGCCGCGGTCGACCATGAAGACGTCGCCGTTGTCGAGCCGGAACGGCGTGACCACCTCGAAGCCCGTCGTGCCGGCGAAGGGTCGGTTGCGGACGACGACCTCGTCCTCCGCGAGGTACTCGCCGCGGAGCTCGACGACCTGCCAGCGCTGCTCGACGTCGAAGGCGTCGAGCTCGGGGAGCGCCTCGGCCAGCGGGATCGGCTCGGCGTCGTAGTTGGCGTCGATGCGGGCCACCTCCGCGAGGGCCTCGGCGCGGCGGTTCAGCTGCCAGGTGCCGAGGGCGGAGCACACGATCGCGAACACGATCACGAGGGCGAGGTACCCGGCCCAGCGCGGGGCGATCAGGAAGCGCCAGCGGCTCATTCATCTCCTCCGGGAGCGGCGGCCGGTGCGACGAACCGGCTGACGGCGACGGGAAAGCTGCGGGCCTCGACGAAGCCGCGCAGGTACTCGACGTGGTCGTCGCAGGCGAGCCAGGTCTTGGTGCGGCCGTCGGTGTGGATGCGCGGATTGCTCCACTCGACCCGCCACCGCGCGGGCGCGCTGCAACCGGCCCGCGAGCAGACGGCCTCCGCCGGGCCGCCGCCCAGTCCGCCGATCATGCTGCACCACCGGCAGGTGAATCGGGTCGGTCGGCGTCGTCGTCGCCGCGGGTCTGCGTCGGCGCGGCGGGAATCGCCCGCTCAGGGGAGACGATCTGCCCCGCGCGGCCGGAGCCCTGCGCGTTGGCGAGCACGACGGCGACGTAGGGCAGGAAGATCGCCCCCGCCGCGAAGATCGCGAGCCACCAGCCCTGCACGAAGAGCATGGCGAAGATGCACCCGACACGGATCGTCATCGCGATCGTGTACTTGAGCATGCGCGCGCGCCGCTCCTGATCGGGGGAGGGCGGCAGCGAGGTGATCGACTGCTGCTTCATGATGGTCGCCGGGCTCTGACGGCGCTCCTCCTCTCAAGCCTACGTCCGTCTCGGCCGAGCGGATGCCGGGAATGGACGACGTTCTATGCTGGGACGGGCCTCGGGCGAGGTCCGCTTTCTCTTCCGACTCGAAATGGAGCCGATATGACGACGAGCCGCACCGTGCTGGTGACCGGGGGCAACCGGGGGATCGGATACGCGATCGCCGAGGAGTTCCTCGCGCAGGGCCACCGGGTGGCCGTCACGGCGCGCTCGGGCGAGGGTCCCGCCGGCTCGCTGACGGTTCGCGCCGATGTCACCGACAGCGAGTCGGTCGACCGGGCGTTCGCCGAGATCGAGGCGGAGCTCGGGCCGGTCGAAGTCGTCGTCGCGAACGCCGGCATCACCCGCGACACGCTGCTCATGCGGATGAGCGACGAGGACTTCGAGCAGGTCGTCGACACCAACCTCGGGGGCGCGTTCCGCGTGGTGAAGCGCGCCTCGAAGGGCATGCTGAAGGCCCGCTTCGGCCGGGTCGTGCTCATCTCCAGCGTCGTCGGCCTCTACGGCTCCGCCGGGCAGGTCAACTACTCGGCGTCGAAGGCCGGCCTCGTCGGCATGGCTCGCTCGCTCACCCGCGAGCTCGGCGCGCGCGGCATCACCGCGAACGTCGTGGCGCCCGGCTTCATCGAGACCGACATGACCGACGCCCTCCCCGAGGCGCAGCAGGCCGAGTACAAGAAGAACATCCCCGCCGGCCGTTTCGCGGTGCCGAGCGAGGTCGCGAAGGTCGTCGCCTGGGTCGCGTCCGACGACGCCGCGTACATCTCGGGCGCCGTCATCCCCGTCGACGGCGGCCTCGGGATGGGGCACTAGGCGCAGACCTCGCGGACGCTCGTGACCGGGCTTGAACCCGGTCACGGCGGATTCGGCGCGGGTTTTCCATAGCGCCACTTCGGTGGTGAGTTTCGAAGCTGTGTTCGATAGCGTTGGGGTATGCCCGATGTGCTGCACCCCGACGACCCGGCCGCGGTCAGTGCTGCCGAGCGGGCTGAGCCTGAGTGGGCTGACCCTGGGTGGGCTGACCCTGAGTGGGCTGACCCTGAGTGGGCTGATCCTGATTGGGCGTCGTTGGATGGGTGGCGGGTCGCGTCGGCCGCTGGCGGGTCGCGGGCGGTGTTCGCTGAACTGCAGGCCACGCTGGATGCCGCCGAGGGCGCCCAGTTGGAAGCGAACCGCATGCAGGCTGCGCAGCTCGACGCGTACCGGCAGGCGTTCGCGCTCGCCGACGCCCACCCCGAACTGTACGTCCACCCCGACGCGCACCATGCCGAGTCCCGCGGCGGCATCTCCGTCGCAGAGCTCGCGGCCCGCTCGGTCGCGGCGGAACTGTCGATGCGGCTGCAACTGCCGGCCGCGACGATCCGCAACCGCGCCCACCACGCCACTGTCGCGCACCGGTATCTGCCCCGACTGTGGGCGAGGTTCCGTGACGGCATCGCCTCGTACGCCGAGGTACGTGCCGCGCTCGACACCCTCGACGGAGTGCCCCTCAACGACCCGCACCGTACCCCGGCCGATGCCGCCCGGCACGCTGCCGCACTGACCGAGTTCGACGAGGCGTTGGTGCACCTTGCGGGCACGATCCCGTTGGGCCGGTTCCGGCAGCGTGCCCGACGGCTCCGCACCCGACTCGAACCCCCAGAAACCGCCTCGGCCC
>NZ_BMRJ01000002.1:0-96654 GCF_014648575.1 Agromyces mediolanus
GGGCTGATGCGGTTTCTGGGGGTTCGAGTCGGGTGCGGAGCCGTCGGGCACGCTGCCGGAACCGGCCCAACGGGATCGTGCCGGCCAGGTGCACCAACGCCTCGTCGAACTCGGCGAGTGCGGCAGCGTGCCGGGCGGCATCGGCCGGGGTGCGGTGCGGGTCGTTGAGGGGGACTTCGTCGAGGGTGTCGAGCGCGGCACGTACCTCGGCATACGAGGCGATGCCGTCGCGGAACCTCGCCCACAGTCGGGGCAGGTGGCGGTGGGCGACGGCGGCGTGGTGGGCGCGGTTGCGGATCGTCGCGGCCGGCAGTTGCAGCCGCATCGACAGTTCCGCCGCGACCGAGCGGGCCGCGAGCTCTGCGACGGAGATGCCGCCGCGGGACTCGGCATGGTGCGCGTCGGGGTGGACGTACAGTTCGGGGTGGGCGTCGGCGAGCGCGAAGGCCTGCCGGTACGCGTCGAGCTGCGCAGCCTGCATGCGGTTCGCTTCCAACTGGGCGCCCTCGGCGGCATCCAGCGTGGCCTGCAGTTCAGCGAACACCGCCCGCGACCCGCCAGCGGCCGACGCGACCCGCCACCCATCCAACGACGGCCAATCAGGATCAGCCCACTCAGGGTCAGCCCACCCAGGCTCAGCCCGCTCGGCAGCACTGACCGCGGCCGGGTCGGCCGGGTCGGCCAGGTCGGCCGGGTCGTCGGGGTGCAGCGCTTCAGGCATACCCCGACACTATCGAACACAGCTTCGAAACTCACCACCGAAGTGGCGCTGTGGAAAACCGGCGCCCCCGGCCCTCACGCCTCGTCGGGCAGCCAGCTCAGCCGCGACAGCATCCGTTCGAACTCGGCGACGATGAGGGCGCGCTCCTCCCCGCTCCACGTCGCGGTCCTCGACCTCGAGCCTCGCGATACCAGCGCCAGCAGCAACGGGCCGAGCAGTCGTCGTTGCTCCTCCATCGTCAGGCCGGAGAGATCCTCTTCCGCGACCCGCAGGTCCACGAGGAGCACCGCATCGCGGCGGTCGTAGCGCACGAAGGAGCGTGGCGACAGCTCGCTCGGCAGCGATCGCAACGCGACGAACAGCGCGTCGGAAACAGATTCGGTCGCCTGCGCGAAGGCGGTGGACGACTCCGAGAGCTCGTGCGCCAGTTCGCGCACGTCGCCGATCCAGCCCGTGTCGCTGGTGGTGTCGAACTCCATGTCGCCCGCGCAGACCTAGTCGATGAGCCCGTCGGCCGCGAGGCGCCGGAGCACCTCGGCCCCGGCCGGCGGGCAGCGGTCGAGCTCGGCGGTCGTCACCCAGTGCAGTGCGCCGACCTCGGCCGAGGCCTTCGGCGAGGCATCCGTGCGCGTCAGGAAGACGCGCATGCGCACCATCCGCCCCTCGGGCTCGCCGTGCGCCTGCGTGACGACTTCGAAGAGCTCCTCGAGCTCGGCGGGATCGAGTTCGAGCGACACCTCCTCGCGAGCCTCGCGCGCGGCCGCCTCGGCCGCGGTCTCGCCGTCGTCGATCTTGCCGCCCGGCATGTAGTGCACCTCGCGCTCGCGCGCGGTCACCATCAGCACGCGGCGATCGCGGACGAGCGCGATCGCCGCGACGAGCAGATCGGGCAGGGCGGATGCCTCGGAGCCGCGCTCCGCCCCTGACTCCACGGCCACGGCGATCCTCGCGGTCAGGCGCCGAGCAGGCGCGTCGCCAGGTAGCCCTCGAGCTCGGCGAGCGGCACGCGCTCCTGCGACATCGTGTCGCGGTCGCGCACCGTCACGGCGTCGTCGTCGAGCGAGTCGAAGTCGACCGTGATGCAGAACGGGGTGCCGATCTCGTCCTGACGGCGGTAGCGGCGGCCGATGGCGCCCGCGTCGTCGAAGTCGATGTTCCAGGTGCGGCGCAGCTTCGCTGCGAGCTCGCGGGCGAGCGGCGAGAGCTTCTCGTTGCGCGAGAGCGGCAGCACCGCGGCCTTCACGGGGGCGAGGCGCGGGTCGAGCTTCAGCACGGTGCGCTGGTCGGTGCCGCCCTTCGCGTTCTGCACCTCCTCGACGTGGTACGCGTCGACGAGGAACGCCATGAGCGCACGGGTGAGGCCGAACGCCGGCTCGATGACGTAGGGCACCCAGCGCTCGTTCTTCGACTGGTCGAAGTACGAGAGGTCTTTGCCGGAGTGCTTCGAGTGCGTCGACAGGTCGAAGTCGGTGCGGTTCGCGACGCCCATGAGCTCGCCCCACTCGCCACCGGCGAAGCCGAAGCGGTACTCGATGTCGATCGTGCGCTTCGAGTAGTGGCTGAGCTTCTCCTGCGGGTGCTCGTAGCGGCGGATGTTCTCGGGGTCGATGCCGAGGTCGGTGAACCAGTCCCAGCAGTGCTGGATCCAGTAGTCGAACCACTCCTCGTCGGTGCCGGGCTCGACGAAGTACTCCATCTCCATCTGCTCGAACTCGCGCGTGCGGAAGATGAAGTTGCCGGGCGTGATCTCGTTGCGGAAGCTCTTGCCGATCTGCGCGATGCCGAACGGGGGCTTCATGCGCGCCGCCTGCAGCACGTTCGCGAAGTTCACGAAGATGCCCTGCGCGGTCTCGGGGCGCAGGTAGTGCAGGCCCGACTCGTCGTCGACGACGCCGAGGTAGGTCTTCAGCAGGCCCGAGAACGCGCGCGGCTCGGTCCACTGGCCGCGGGTGCCGCAGTTCGGGCAGACGATCTCGGCGAGGCCGCCCTCGGGCTCCCGCCCCTTCTTCGCCTCGAAGGCCTCGACGAGGTGGTCCTCGCGGAAGCGCTTGTGGCAGCTGAGGCACTCGATGAGCGGGTCGCTGAAGACCTCGACGTGGCCGGAGGCCTCCCACACCTGCTTCGGCAGGATGACGCTGGAGTCGAGGCCGACGATGTCGTCGCGCTGCTGCACCATGTAGCGCCACCACTGGCGCTTGATGTTCTCCTTCAGCTCGACGCCGAGGGGGCCGTAGTCCCACGCGGAACGCGAGCCGCCGTAGATCTCGCCGGCTTGGAAGACGAATCCGCGGTGCTGGGCGAGGGTGATGACGGCGTCGAGCGTGCTGGGTGCGGCCACGGTGGCTCCAATGGTCGGTGAAGGGGGTTCACCTGCAATCCTACGGAAATCCGCGGCGGCCGGGCCCCCGACCGCTACCCTGTCGTCAACGCGGGGAGGCTTGGGGGGTCGCATGCTGGACGCGCTGCTCGAGGTGAGCGTGGTCGACGGCTGGTTCCCGATCGCGCTCTCGGTGCTCGCCGTGCTCCTCCTGCTGTACCTGCTCGGCCGGGATCGCACCGGCGGCTGGGTGATGACGGCGATCATCATCCTCATCGTCGGGGGGCTGATCGGCGGCGCGGCGCTGTGGCTCTGCGCGAACTTCCTGGACCTCTTCGGCGGGCCGGTCGCCGACGCCGCCTGGCTCTGGGCCCCGCTCGCCTCCGGCGCGATCCTGCTGGCGATCTGGAACCTCTGGCGCTCGCGCTGGTGGCGCAAGCTCATCGCGATCCTCGCCATCCCGGTCTTCGCCGTCACCGCGGCCGTCGGCGTCAACGCCGCCTACGGCATCGACACCACCATCGGCGCCATGCTCGGCATCTCCACGGCCGATCCCATCGACATCCCGGACCCCGATCCGGCGGAGACGAACGATCCCGCCGAACCGTTGTACGCCACGTGGAAGCCGCCCGCAGACCTTCCGGCGCACGGGGAGACGGGCCTCGTTCCCGGCGGCATCCCGAACACGAACTCGGGATTCGACGCACGCCCGGCGCAGCTCTACCTTCCGCCCGCGGCCCTCGTCGCCGATGCGCCGCGGCTGCCGCTCGTCATCATGATGATGGGGCAGCCGGGCGACCCCGACCCGCAGTTCATCGCCAAGGTGCTCGACGAGCACGCCGCGGCCCACGACGGTCTCGCGCCGATCGCCCTCGTGGTCGACCAGCTCGGTGATCCGACCGCGGACCCGATGTGCCTCGACACCGATCTCGGGAAAGTGGAGAGCTACGTGATGCAGGATGTCGTGCCCTGGGCCCGCGAGCACCTCGACGTGCTGCGCAGCGCCGCGAGCTGGACGGTCGCCGGCTACTCCAACGGCGGCGGCTGCGCCGCCTACTTCGGCGCCAAGTACCCCGAGGTCTTCGGCAACATCCTCGCGGTCTCTCCCGTCGAGTACGCGGGCGCCGAGCACCCGCAGGACACGCTCCGCGACGTCTTCGGCGGCGACCAGGCCGCCTACGACGCCGTGAAGCCCGCGAACATCATGGCGGCGAAGGCGCCCTATCCGGACTCGACGGCGGTCTTCACGGCGGGCGAGAACGACCCGGCGTACGTCGCGAGCGCGACGGCGTTGACGGATGCCGCGACCGCGGCGGGCATGGCGGCGAGCCGCTTCCTCGTGCCGGGCGCCGATCATGGCGTCTCCGCACTGCTCGGCGGACTGGATCACGGCTTCGACGTGCTGTACCCGAGGCTCGGGCTGGTGGCGCCGTGAGCGCGGCGACGGGCGGGGCCCCGCAGCCCGGCGGGGGCGGCGGCGACGCGGCGGTGCTCGACGCGGAACCCGTCGGCCGGCTCCGATCGACGGGCGAGGCGCTCGGGCAGTTCGCCCGACGCATCCCGTTCAGCCTCGCCTTCGCGGCGCTCCTGGTCGTGACCGCCGTCGTCACCGGCACCATCACCGGACCGCCCTCCCACGCGACCGAATCGCAGTGGGCCGCGGGCGTGCTGACGACGATCGACGCCGGCCGCTGGTGGACCGTGCTGAGCGCGCTCGTCATCCCCTGGGACCCGTTCCAGCTCGCCGCGGGCGTGCTCGCGAGCGTGCTGCTCCTCGGTATCGCGGAACGGCGGATGGGGACGGGCCGCACGGTGCTCGCGCTCGTCGTGACCGGCACGATCGGCGTGCTCCTCGGCGTCGTGCTGCAGTGGATCGGCTCGCTCGCGGGCGAGTGGTGGGCGAGCGGCACCTCCATCGACCTCACGCTCGACCCGCTCACCGGCATCGCCGGCGCGCTGATCACGGCGACCGCGTTCATGGGACCGCTGTGGCGGCGGCGCTTCCGGGTCGTCACCCTCGCCTTCCTCTGCATCTTCGTGCTGTACGACGGCGACTCCTCCGACGTGTACCGGCTCATCGCGGTGCTCGTCGCGGCGCCCTTCGGCGCACTGCTCGCGCGCGACGCATCCGCGCTCCGCATCCCGCGCAGCTCGCATCGCGAGACGCGCACCCTCATCGCCGCCGTCGTCGCGGTCACCGGCCTCGGCCCGGTCGTCGCCTTCGCCACCCGCACCGAGCTGACGCCCTTCGCCTTCGGCTCCTTCCTCTTCGCCGACCAGCCCGTCGACCTCGACGCGGTGGAGCGCAGCTGCCGCGACGCGGCGTCCCTCGCCGCCGAGTGCCTGCGCCAGCTCACGCTCCTCTCGGCGCAGGGTGTCGGCATGTTCCTGCTGTCGTTCCTGCCCGTCGTGCTGCTGCTGCTCGCGGCCTGGGGACTGCACGAGGGACGGCGCTTCGGGCTCTGGCTGGCCGTCGCCGTGAACGCGATGATCCTGCTCTTCGCCCGGCCCGCCTTCGAGGTGACGAACGAGCTCGGCGACCTCGACTCGGGGGACTGGTCGGTGTTCGACCTCGGCGAGCTGCTGGTCTGGCTCGCGGCGATCGCCCTCCTGCCGATCGGCGTCATCGTGCTGCTCTTCGTCATGCGGCGGCACTTCCGCATCCGCGTGCAGCGCCGGGCGCTCCGCCGCTTCGCCGTCGTCGTCGTCGGCTCGTTCGTGGTGCTGGCCGGCGCCTATCTCGTGGTCGGGCTCTCGACCATCCGGGAGTACTGGCCGCAGGCCACCGTCGGCGACGTCGTCCTCGACACCCTCAAGCGCTTCGTGCCGCCGCACTTCCTCGCCGCCACCGACCCGATCGTGCTGCCCGGGCACGACCTCGCGAGCTTCCTCTACGAGTGGGTGGGGGTCGCGTTCTGGACCGTCTTCGTCGTCGCGGCGATCCGCGTCATGCACCGCCCGGCCGGGCCGGCCGCCGACGGCGACGAGGCGCGGCTGCGGGCGCTGCTGCACCGCCACGGCGGGGGCACGCTCGGCTTCATGACGACCTGGCCCGGCAACACGCCGTGGTTCAGCGCGGACGGCGAGGCCGCCGTCGCCTACCGCGAGATCAACGGGATCGCGATCACCATGTCCGACCCGATCTGCGCCCCCGAGCGCCTCGCCGAGACGGTGCGCGAATTCGCCGCGTTCTGCGACGCGCGCAACTGGAGCCCCGTGTTCTACAGCGTCCACGACGAGCTGCTGCCCGTCTTCGACGAGCTCGGCTGGCAGCACATGTCGGTCGGCGAGGAGACCGTCGTGCGCACCACCGGACTCGAGCTCACCGGCAAGCCGTGGCAGAAGGTGCGGCAGGCCCTGAACCGCGGGATCAAGGAGGGGATGACGACCGTCTGGGCGAGCTGGGACGAGCTGCCCAGGCCCACGATCGCCGAGATCACCGCGATCTCGGAGGAGTGGGTCGCCGAGAAGGAGCTGCCGGAGATGGGCTTCACGCTCGGCGGGATGGCGGAGCTGAAGGACCCCGAGGTGCGGCTCATGCTCGCCGTCGGCCCCGACGGTCGCCTGCAGGCGGTCACGAGCTGGCTGCCCGTGCACCGCGACGGCGAGGTCGTCGGCTGGACGATCGACTTCATGCGCCGGGCCGACGGTTCGATGAACGGCATCATGGAGTTCCTCATCGCCTCCGCCGCACTGCACATGAAGGAGGCCGGCGCCGAGGTGCTGAGCCTGTCGGGTGCGCCGCTCGCCACGAAGCCGCTCGCGCCGGGGGAGGAGCCGCCCCCGCCGACCGCGATGAGCCGGCTGCTCGAGTGGCTCGGGCGCACCCTCGAACCCGCGTACGGCTTCTCCTCGCTGTTCCGGTTCAAGGCGAAGTTCAACCCCGAGTACCGCACGATCTCGATGAGCTACGCCGACCCGCTGATGCTGCCCGCGATCGGCATCGCCGTCGGCAAGGCGTACCTGCCGGAGGTGTCGCCGAAGGAGGCGATGGCGCTCGTGCGCACGCTCACCCGGGCGGAGTGAGCGGTGGTGCGCTGAGCCCGGCTGGTTCGCTGAGCCGGTCTGGTCCGCTGAGCTCGTCGAAGCGGGCGGCTGTGGTTCGCTGAGCTTGTCGAAGCGCGCGGCTGTGGTCCGCTGAGCTTGTCGAAGCGGGCGGGGCCGATGCGCCTCGCTTCGACGAGCTCAGCGAACCAGGGCGCGCTTCGACGAGCTCAGCGAACCAGGGCGCGCTTCGACGAGCTCAGCGAACCAGGGTGCGCTTCGGCGAGCTCAGCGAACCAGGGCGCACTAGGGCTTCCCGAACAGCCCCACGCCGTACTGGTGCAGCAGCTCGTACGCCTCGGCGTAGGTGATGGGCTCCTCCTGGTCCTGCACCCCGGCCTTCGCCAGCAGGATGCCCAGCAGGCCGCGACCGGGCGGGCTGAGCGGCTTGTCCTTGTGCGCGTGGGCCGGGTGCGGTGCCTCGGCCTGCGGGTTCGGCGGGATGTACTGGGGATGCGTCTCCGGCCAGTCGTCAGGGTGCCGGGGCTGTTCCAGGTTGACCACGTCGAACAAGTCGTTGGCGCCGGCGTCCCGGCGGGTCAGGGGTTTCAGCCCGTGCAGCCGGTTGAGCGTCGCGATCACCGAGCCGTGGTGCATCTCGTCGTTGATGACGGTGCCCTTCCGCGTGTACGCCGAGACGGCGATCGCCGGCACGCGGCATCCGAGCCGGTCGAACTCGAATCCCATCTCGCCGGGGCCCGCATCGGCGTGCGGAGGCGTGGCGGGCGGCGGCGCGACATGGTCGTAGGTGCCGCCGTGCTCGTCGAAGGTGATCAGCAGCATCGTGTTGACGGCATTGGAACCGTGCTCGGAATGGCTCCGCCGGATCGCCGAGTAGATCTCGTGGATCAGCGCCTCGCCCGCGCGCACGTCCGAGACGGCGCTGTCGATGATGGCGCGCCCGTCGACGTCGCTCGAGCGGAACACCCCGAACGGCGGGTGGAAGTCGTTGTGGTTGTACGTCATGCGCGGCTCGATGAAGGCGTAGGCGGGCAGGGTGCCCAGCCGCACGTCCTCGTAGAACTCGCTCATGGTGGCGAAGTGCTCGGTCTGCCAGTACTGCTCGAGCACGGGGGCGTGCAGCACGCCGGTGAAGGAGACCAGCTGGAGCTCGTCGTAGTAGATGCGCCAGCTGAGCCCCGCCTCCTCCAGCCGGTTGAAGATCGTCGGGGCGGCGGGGGCGTCGAGCCACTTGTCGTAGCCGCCGCCGTGCTTGTTGGTGACGAAGCCGTGCGACGTCGACGCGTGGAAGAACGAGCGGTTGCAGAACGTCTGCGACGGCACCGCGCAGTGCCAGGCGTCGAAGACCGCGAACTCCTGGGCGAGGGTGGAGAGCACCGGCAGCATCTCGGGCGAGAACGACCCCATGATCTGGCTGGCCTCCTCTGCCGTCGGCGGGGTCCCCTTCTTCAAGCGCATGAAGTTGACGTAGTAGTCGTTCAGGAAGCCGCTCATGTCGGCCTGTTCGCCGTGCTGCGGGGCGTTGTACGGCGGCTTCATCGCCTCGACGAAGAGCGCGGCGTTGCCCGCGGGCTCGATCGTGTCGAACAGCTGCGTGTTCACGTGCGGGAACTCTTCGCCCGGGTCGGGGTTCGGCCGGCCCATGATCTCGTCGGTCGGTCCCTCGTAGACATGCGCCTTGACGGTGACGCCGTCGGGGCCGGTGTTGCCGTAGTCGCCGAAGGCGAGCCCGTCGAAGCTCTGCCCCTCCGGCAGCGTGTCGGGCGTATAGAGCCAGCCGAGCAGGTTGTCGAACGAGCGGTTCTCGCCCATCACCACGACGAGGTGGTCGAATCCGGGCTTGTTGCGCGGCGAGAGGCCGGCGAAGTCGTCGGCGCCCTCGACGAAACCCGCGCGGTGCCCGATCGCGGCGCCGATCGCGGCCCCGGCTCCGCCGCCGACGACGGCGCCGGCCGCGGCCGCGCCGCCGATCTTCAGGAAGTCGCGCCGGGAGCGGCGGGGACCGTCGGGCGAGGGCGGCGTGGATGCCGGCTCGGCGCCTTCGCCGGTGCCCCTGCCCGCGCCCGGTTCGTCTCGTTCGGTCATCGGCGTCCCCTCGTCGAATGCGGCCGCGGTGCCGCGTGCTTGCGAGTGTAGCCAGCGGGAGCGGGCGCGGGGCCCGGCGGTGCTCCGCGCGCCGACTCGGGGCTCAGCCGGCGAGGCGGGCGGCGAGGTGCTCGCGCCGGAGGACGGCGTAGAAGGCCATGTCGAGCCAGGCGCCCGCGTCGCGGTCGTACTCGTCTTCGACGAAGGTCGCCTCGTGGCGCATGCCGAGGCGCAGGCAGAGCTTCGCCGAGGCGGTGTTGGCGGCGACGAGCTCCGCGAGCACGCGATGCGCCTGCAGCGTGTCGAACGCGAAGGCGAGCACCGCGGCCGTGCCCTCCGCGGCGAGCCCGCGCCCCTGGAAATCGGGATGCAGCACCCAGCCGAGCTCGAGCCGCGCGTGCTCGACGCTCGCCACCCGCACCATGACGTCGCCGACGACCCGGTCGCGCCCGGACCCGGTGGGCGAGGGCTCGCCGGAGAGGACCATCGCGAAGTGCACGTTGTCGCCGTCCTCCGCGAGGAGCCGGCTGCCCACCCGCCGCATCGTGTGCTCGTGGGCCTCCTCGCGGCTGCGCTCGGGCCACGGGATGTAGCGCAGCACCTCGGGCAGGCGCTGGTACTCCCAGATGTCGTCGCTGTCGTCGGCCGTGATCGGCCGGATCACCAGACGCTCGGTGACGATCGGTCGGCGCTCGATCTCCTCGACGTCGAAGGGCAGCGCGAGCGCCGGCGCCCCCGAGCTGTGCGCGGTGTCGACGGGAGGGACGGAGTCCGGAGTGGTGGGGCGAGCGTCGGCGGTCATGGCACGACGCTACCCGCAGCGGACGACATCCGTACCGGTCGGGGCAAGCGGGCGTTTTCTGCGGGTGCGGAGCCGCCGCGACCCACGAAAACTGCCGTTATGCCCCGCCGCGGAGAGAACCTGGCCCGATCAGCGGGCGTCGTCGGCCCGGACGCCGAAGAGGGCGTCGAGCGCCTCGATCCAGGCCCGCTGCTCGCCCGAGCGGGCGAACTCGCGCGAGCGCACCATCGGGGTGTGCAGGAGGACGCCCGCCATATGCCGCAGCGCCTGCTCGACGCGTCCGTCGGGGTCGCCCTGGCCGCGGCCCCTCGCCCGCTCGATCTCGGCGTCGAGGATGCCGGCGACGTGCGAGCGCAGCGCGACCACGGACGGTGCGAGGTCGAGCTCCTCGCCGACCGCGCCGAAATTGCGCGCCGCGCTGTTGACGAGCTCGCGGGCGGCCTCGGTGGCGCCGAGCTCCTCGAGCGGAGCGTGCCGGCGGATCGTCTCGAGGTCGAGCAGCTCGACGCCCTCCACCTCGACGACGTCCGTCGCGACGTTGCGGGGCATGCCGAGGTCCACGACCAGCTGACGGGCGCTGCGGGCGGCGCCGGGGACGGGGCACCAGGCGCGGAACTCGGCGAGCACGGCGGATGCCTCGGCATCCGTCGGCGCCGCATGCGAGGAGGCGAGCGTCGCCTTGCCGCCGGCGAGCAGGACCCGGTCGACGACGTGGTGGTCGGCGGTGGTGCAGGTGATGATCACGTCGGCGGCCGCCGCGGCGACCGCGTAGCCGGCGTGGCTCACAGCCTCGATGCCGTGGCTGCGGGCGAAGCGCGCGGCCCGGCCGGACGGCGAGTAGACGCGCACGTCGTTCGCCCCGCGGTCGCGGAGGGCCGCGAGCGAGGCGCCGGCGTACTGGCCGGTGCCGACGAGCAGCACCCGCGCCTTGCCCCAGTCGGCGACGCGGGACGACGCGAGCTCGAGCGCGAGGCGCACGAGCGAGCGGCCGGCGCTGCCGACCCCGGTGCGGTTCTTCACCGTGCGGGAGGTCTGCGAGGCCCGCTGGAACAGGCGCTCGAGCTCCGGAGTGGTCGTGCCCTCGTCGCGGGCGCGTTCGAGCGAGCGTCGCACCTGCCCGGCGATCTCGCCCTCGCCGACGACGACCGACTCGAGGCCCGAGGCGACGGAGAAGAGGTGCCCGGCGACGGCGTTGCCGTGGGCGAAGTCGAAGGTGCTGCGCAGCTCCTCGGGCTCGAGGCCGGCGACGTCGCCGACGGCGCGGATCGCCTCGTGCACGATGGGAACGGGGGACTCGCCCTCGGGGGTGGCGAGGTCGAGGTAGGCCTCGAAGCGGTTGCAGGTGGCGACCACGACGGCGCCCTGCAGGGCGGCGTGGCCGTCGACGATGCGGCCGGCCGCGGCGTCTGCGGAGGCGGAGAGCCGCTCGAGCATGTCGAAGCCGGCGTTCTTGTGGCTCGCGGAGAGGCAGATGAGCACCAGAGGATTCTACCCGCCGTAGAGTGCCGCACGGACTCGCCGCGACATCCGGCGCACTCGCGGGGCGGAGGCCCCGCTAGCGGCGCGCGCCCCGGCGAGTGTCGCGACGCGCGGCGCGGCGCGGCGACGCCGAGTCCGCGAGTGCGGCCGTGCTCGCGGTGATGACCGGGATCGGGGTCGTGCTCGTCGGCGGCTCCAGGCCCTCGTGCTCGAGCGCGGTGCGGTGCAGCGCCTTCCAGGAGCGCACCACGGCGTAGAAGGGCGCGTCCGTGACGGCGAAGACGCCGGGCTGCTCGCCCGCGAGGAGGAGCGGCAGGGCGATGCTCGTGCCCTGGCGGCGCACGCGGACGATGACGACCGGGGCGGGGCGCGAGCCCGCGATGAGCTCGTCGGGGCGGATGCTCCGCACCTCGCGCCAGGCGACGTGGGCCGCGCGGCGCGGGCGGGCGCCGCCGTTCCAGAACGTCAGACCGGCCCGGTCGGCCACGATCGAGTAGCGCGTCGCGAGCGGGACCTCGCAGCCGGGCAGCTCGGCCAGGGCGTCCTCGAGCTCGCGGTGCCGGAGGCCGCACGAGATGCCGCCCTCGAAGCGGGCCTCGAGCGCGCGGCGGCGGGCCCGGTTGCGGGCCAGCAGGGCGAAGCGCACCGCGATCGTCGCGAGCGCCAGCACGCCGACGACGGCGAGGAAGACGCCGGCCGCTGCCGGCCCGTTCACGGAGGGCAGGGAGCCGATGAGCTCGTCGAGGGCCGGGCCGGCGACCGCCAGCACCGCGACGACCGCGACGGTGGCCGCGGCGACGGCGACGGTGAGGCCGAGCCGGTGCTCGCCGGGGCGATCGTCGGCCGGGGTCGGGAAGGCGGACTGGGGTGTGACGATTCGGGACACGTCGTCTCTCTCCGTGGGGCGCGGAGGCGCGTCGACGTCGCGGTCGACGCGTCGTCGCACCACTGGGGGATGGCGCGACGGCACCGATGCTAGCGCGAACCGCTCGCAAAGGTAAGGGCTCCTTGCAAATCTCGTCATCCGGCCCGGCGCGCGCACGCGCCGCCGCGCGTCAGGGCGCACGTTCAGCCCGGTGCGCGAGAATGGCGGGGTGATGCTCGACACCACCCACCCCCTGCAGGCCGGCCTCACCGCCGATTCCCGTCTCGTCCGCGCCTACGGCGGCGAGCGCCCCGAGACGACGCCCGTCTGGTTCATGCGCCAGGCCGGCCGCTCGCTGCCCGAGTACCGCGAGCTCCGCGTCGGCACCCGCATGCTCGACGCCTGCCTCGACCCCGAGATGGCGGCGGAGATCACGCTGCAGCCCGTCCGCCGCCACGGCGTGGACGCCGGCATCTTCTTCAGCGACATCGTCGTGCCGCTGAAGCTCGTCGGCGTCGACGTCTCGATCGAGCCGGGCCGTGGCCCGGTCTTCGCCCGCGGCTACGCCGACGCCGAGGGCGTCGCGGAACTCACCGCGATCGACCCCGCGCTCCTCGACGAGCGCGCCGCGCCCATCGCCGAGGCCGTGCGCCGCACGGTGGCGGAGCTGAACGAGACGGCGCCGTCAGGCGCCGAGTCGGGCGCGACCCCGCTGATCGGCTTCGCGGGCGCCCCCTTCACGCTCGCCGCATACCTCGCCGAGGGCGGCCCCTCGAAGGACCACCTCGCGGCGCGCACCCTGATGCACGCCGACCCCGGAGCCTGGCGCGCGCTGATGGACTGGACCGCCGAGCTCACCGGCCGCTTCCTGCGCACGCAGGTGCTCGCCGGCACCTCGGCCGCGCAGCTCTTCGACTCCTGGGCGGGCGCCCTCTCGCTCGCCGACTACGAGCGCCACGTCGCGCCCGCCTCGGCGAAGGCGCTCTCCTTCGTGCACGACCTCTCGTACGAGCGCCGGCTCGGCGACGGCAGCGGCAGCAGCACGACCGTGACCCGCAGCGTGCCGGTCGTGCACTTCGGCGTCGGCACGGGCGAGCTGCTCGGGGCCATGCACGACATCGGCGTCGACACGGTCGGCGTCGACTACCGCATCCCGCTCGACGTCGCCGCGGAGCGCGTCGGCGGGGACGTGCCGCTGCAGGGCAACCTCGACCCCGCCCTGCTCGCGGCGCCGTGGCCCGTGCTCGCCGACGCGGTCCGCGACGTGCTGCGCCGAGGCCGCAGCGCGCCCGCCCACGTGTTCAACCTCGGCCACGGCGTGCCGCCCGAGACGGACCCGACCGTGCTCACCCGCGTCGTCGAGCTCGTGCACGAGGCCGGCGCGTGAGCAGCGATCCCGCCGGGCTCGACCCCGCCGCGCTCGATCCGGCCGCGGCGGCGGGCGAGCCCGTCGAGCCCGAGCAGCGACGCAGCGACGTCGTGGTCGTGGGCGGCGGGGTCGCCGGGCTCGTGGCCGCGCTCGAGTGCGCCAAGATCGGGCTCTCGGTCACGGTCGTCGAGCGTCAGGAGGAGCCGGGCGGATGCGTCGGCCGCATCGAGCTCGAGGGGCTCTCGCTCGACTCCGGCGCCGAATCGTTCGCGACCCGCAACGGCTCCGTCGCCGAGCTCCTCGAGGCGCTCGGCCTCGCCGACGACATCGTCACGCCGAACCGCGCCGGCGCGTGGCTGGTCTGGGGCGCCGGGCTGCGGGCGGCCCCGCTGCCGAAGACGGGCGTGCTCGGCATCCCCGCGAACCCGCTCGGCGACGACGTGCGCGCCATCATCGGCTGGGGCGGGGCCATCCGCGCATATGCCGATCGGCTCATGCCGATCCTGCGCATCGGGCGGGCCGACAGCGTCGGCAAGCTCGTCCGCTCCCGCATGGGCGCCGCCGTGCTCGAACGCCTCGTGACCCCGATTTCCTCCGGCGTCTACTCCGCCGATCCGATGGACCTCGACCTCGACCTCGTCGCCCCCGGCCTCAACGCCGCGATGACCCGCGCCGGCTCGCTGTCGGGCGGCGTGGGCGAGCTCGTGGAGACCCGTCGCGCGGGTAGCGCCGTGCTCGGGCTGCGGGGCGGCATGCACCGGCTCGTCGACGCCCTGCGCGGGGAGCTCGCCCGCTTCGGCGCCGTCGTGGAGACGGGCCGAGAGGTGGTCGAGCTGCAGCGCGTCGAGTCGCCGGACGATGAGGCCGCGAGCTGGCGCGTCCGGGCCCTCGGCTCGGAGCGCGACCTCGTGATCGACGCGCGCTACGCGATCCTCGCCGCCCCGGCGCAGACCTCGCGCCGCCTGCTCGGCCAGGCGGTCGAGGGCTGGGCGGACGCCTCGGACTGGCCGAGCGCCGCCTCCGTCGAGATCGTCACCCTCGTGCTCGACGCCCCCGCGCTCGACGCGGCCCCTCGCGGCACCGGCGTGCTCGTGGCGGCCGACGCCGTCGGCGTGCAGGCGAAGGCCCTCACGCACTCCTCGGCGAAGTGGTCCTGGCTGGCCGAGGCCGCCAAGGCGAGCGGCGGCAGCGGTTCGCGCCACGTCGTGCGGCTCTCCTACGGCCGAGCGGGCGCGGCGAATCCGCTCGAGGGGCTCGACGACGAGGCGGTCGCCCGCCTCGCGGTCGCGGATGCCTCCGCCCTCCTCGGCGTCGAGCTCGATGCCCAGGCGCTCGTGGCCTCGGGCCGCACCGCCTGGCGCGACGCGCTCTCGCACGCCGCGCTCGGTCAGCGGGCGAGGGTCGCCGAGTTCGAGGACGCGCTCACCGCGGAGCCCGGCATCGAGGCGACGGGCTCCTGGGTCGCCGGCACCGGGCTCGCCTCGGTCGTGCCGCACGCCATCGAGGCTGCGGCGCGCATCCGGCACCTGGCGGTGCAGGAGCGCCAGTAGCGCGGCAGAGGCCATCCGGGTCCGACCCGGCTCGGCCCCGCTCTGCTCAGGCGAGGGTCGCGGCGAGCTGCGCGGCGGTGAGCTCGCGATCGGCGTAGACGAGGCGGATGGCCGAGGCATCCGGATTGCCCGCATCGGGCGCGCGGTGCCGCAGCGTCAGCCCGACCTTCTCGGCCACCCTGGCCGACGCCGTGTTGTGCTCCAGCAGGTAGGCGACGATCGGGAGTCCGGGTCGGCGCAGCCTGGCCGCCTCGACCGCGGTGCGCGAGAGCTCGGTCGCGAGCCCCCGGCCCTGCGCCTCGGGGCGGAAGCGGTAGCCGAGGTTCCAGTACGCCCCGTCGCGGGCCGCATGGTCGTGCGCGCCGGCCGCACGGCCGCGGACCGCGCAGCCGCCGTGCCCGATCACGAGCTCGGGTGCGGCCGCCTCCCGGATCGTCCAGGCGCCGAAGCCTTCGCTGCGCCAGTCGTCGAGCCAGCGCTCGAGCACCTCGGCCGTGCGCTCGCGGTCGGGGTGGCGGCCGGTGGGCAGGTGGGTCCAGGTGCGGGCGTCGCCGTAGATCTCGTGCAGGGCGTCGAGGTCGTCGGCGCTCGTCGGGTCGAGCAGGAGGCGTGCGGTGCGCTGCGGCATGCCAGGAGTGTAGGCATCCCGACCGACACGGCGAGTTCATGACCGAAACGGAATATTTCCGTCAACCCCCCTTGCGCCCATCTGCTCGGGGTCTACCCTTGGAAGGGTCGCCGTGCCGAAGGCGGCAGGAGATGGGGTGGAAATGAAGGGCAAGATCCTCTTCGTCGTCGGCCTTGGTGTGGGCTACGTGCTCGGCACCCGAGCCGGCCGCGAACGGTACGAGCAGATCAAGCGCGCGGCCGAGGGCGTCTGGAACCAGCCGGCCGTGCAGCAGGGCGTCAGCACCGTCACCGACTTCGCCAAGGACAAGCTCGGTGACGTCTCCGACACCGTGCTCGACGCCGCCAAGTCGTTCATCGGCAACGCGACCCGCGGTTCGGGCGCCACGAAGTCCGAGGTGCGCGAGGCCGCAGAGGCCGCCAAGCGCGGCGTCTCGAAGACGGCCAAGGCTGCGAGCTCGGCCGTCGAAGACGCCGCCGACGCGGTCGGCGACGCGATCGACGCCGCAGCGAAGACCGCGGAGCAGGCGGCGAAGCCCGGCACGCAGAAGCGCACCGCCGCCAAGAGCGGCGCAGCGAAGAAGTCGGGCGGCACGAGCGGCCGTTCGGCGGGCTCCGACTCCTAGGAGGGCGGCAAGATGAGTGCACCCACAGAAGACGAACGCTCGCTCTTCACCCTGATCGGGCAGCTGCCCGACACGGTGTCGAGCCTCGTCCGCGCCGAGGTCGACCAGGTCAAGGCCGAGTTCAGTTACAAGGCGAAGCACTTCGGCATCGGCTCGGGGCTCTTCGTCACGGTGCTGGTGCTGCTGCCGTTCCTGGTGTTCTGCCTGCTCGCGGCGGCGATCTTCGCGCTCGCGCTCGTCATGCCCGCGTGGGCCGCGGCCCTCGTGGTCGCCGGCGCCATCCTGCTCGTCATGGCGATCCTCGTGGGCATCGGCATCATGAATTTCAAGCGCGGCGCCGAGCCGCTCGAGTCGATCGACAGTCTCAAGGCCGACCTCGACGCCCTGAAGGGAACGGGTGACTATGACCGCCGCTACTGACGCGCCCGGCTCTGGCTCCAAGCGCGAGCAGAAGACCCGCGAACGCAACCTCGGCCGGGTGCAGGCCCGAGCGGCCGTCGTCGACGCCCGCGCCGAGTTCGCGAGCACGCTCAACGCCCTCGAGGACAAGCTCAACGTGCCGAAGCAGCTCGGCATCCGCGTCGATCGCGCGAAGGTGAAGGCCAGGGCCTTCGCCGACCGCAACCCCGCCGGGGCGGTCGCCGTCGCGATCGGGGCGGTCGTCGTGGTCGCCGGCGTCGTCGCCCTCGTCGTGCGCGCCGCCGTCAGCGACGACTGAGCCGCCGCGTCATGCCGGCGCCCACCGCCGTCGAGCGGATGGCCGATGCGCTCCGTGACGAGATCCTGAGCGGCGCGCTGCCCTCGGGGGCGCCGCTGCGCGAGGAGCAGGCGGCCGAGCGCTTCGGGGTGTCCCGGCACACCGTGCGCGCCGCGTTCCAGCGGCTCGTGGCCGAGCGGCTCGCCGAGTCGGCGCCCTACCGCGGAGTGCGGGTCACCGAGTTCGACCACGCGCAGGTGCTCGCGCTGCAGCAACTGCGCGAGGCGCTCGAGGTCGAGGCCGTGCGCATCGCGGGCGACCGCTACGGCGCGCACTGGCCCGAGGCGGCGCTCGCCCCGGCGATGCTCGCCCTCGACGAGCTCGCCCGGCTCGCCGTCACCGAGGAGGCGCTGCGTCCTCCGGGCGAGCGCGAGACGACCCCGGCCTGGCTCGAGGCCGAGCGGCTGCACCTCGAGGTGCACCGGGCGATCGTCGCCGCCAGCGGCAGCCCCAGGATCGTCGAGGCGCACGCCGCGCTCGGCGCCGAGCTGCGGCTCTTCCTGCTGCACATCCGCCGGCACTACAGCCTCGCCGAACTCGTCGTCGAGCACCGCGAGCTGCTCGCCGAGGTGCAGGCCGAGGGCGTCGAGGCGATGCGGCGGCACATCGCCCACTCGACCGGGCTCCTCCTCGGCTCGCCGCCCCTCGACGGGGAGTGAAGCCCCTCGACGGGGAGTGACGTGCTCGCGGACTCGCGCCCTCGCCGCGGAGCGACGGCTCAGGCCGTGAGCAGCGCGTACCAGATCAGCAGCATCGTCGCCGCGAAGCCGACGCCGTAGTTGATCGCGAGGAACCAGCGCCAGCCGCCGTTCGCGCGCGCCGACTCGGCGTCGCTCACCGAGCGGTACGGCCACGCCGCGACGAGGTACGGCACGGCGAGCACGGCGGCGAGCGGCCCCGGCCAGGACGTGCCGAGCATCAGCACGCCCGCCAGCAGCCAGAGGCCGATCGCGAGCCGGGTCGTGCGGCGGGCCCCCAGCGCGGTCGCGATCGAGCCGATCCCGGCCTCGCGGTCGGGCACGACGTCCTGCACCGCGCCGAAGGCGTGGCTCGCGACGCCCCACACGAAGAACGCGAGCAGCAGCAGCACGAGCTGCGGCGTCACCGTCGCCCCCGCGAGGGCGAGCCCGTAGCAGGCGGGCGAGACGAAATGGGTGCTCGAGGTGAGGGAGTCGAGGCCCGGGACCTCCTTGAACCTGAGGCCCGGCGCCGAGTACGCCACCACGGCGAACAGGCTGAGCGCGAGCCAGGCCCACGACCACGGGCCGCCGAGCAGCACGAGCCAGACGACGAACGGCACCGTCAGGGCGACCGCGGCGATCAGCACCGCGCGATGCCGGGCGGGCGGCAGCAGGGCCCCCTCGACGCCGCCCTTGCGCGGGTTCCTCGCATCGGACTCGAAGTCGAAGACGTCGTTGATGCCGTACATCGCGAGGTTGTACGGCACGAGGAAGAACAGGGTGCCGACGACGAGGGCGACGTCGACCTCGCGCACGGTCAGCAGGTATGCGGCCGCGAACGGGAAGGCCGTGTTGATCCAGCTGAGCGGGCGCGATGCGGTGAAGAGCGCGGGGAGCAGGCGCTGGCCGGATGCCTCGGCGCCGACGGCGCTCATCGCTCGGCTCCTCTGGGCGCGCGGGCGGGCCGGTCACGAGCCGCCGAGGCATCCGCTCGCCCGAGCAGCGTCCAGACCGCGGAGCAGAGCAGCAGCGCGGCGATTGGGTAGGCGAAGTCCTCGATCGGGGCAAGCCCGAGGCGCGGGCCGAGCAGGGGCGCGTCGGCGTAGTCGAACAGGCCCGCGGCGATCATCAGCGAGTCGAACACCGCGGTGAGGAGCACGAGGCCGCCCGCCGTGAGCGCGAGCGCGGCCGCGTGACCGGCCGGAGCACGTCGCCAGGCGATCACGGCGAGCACCGCCGAGACGGCGAGGAACGGGAGGCAGAGCACGGCGTAGCTCATCGGCGGGCCCCTTCGGCGGTGGAGTCGGCAGCGGGGCCGGTGGCGGGCTGCGCGGATCGGTGCGCGAGGAGGCGCAGCAGTCCCGTGTAGCCGACCATCGCGAGCTGGCAGAGGAAGGCGAGGAACACCGGCTCCTCGATCGGCAGGTGCGGCGCGATGAGCAGTCCCGTGGAGTAGGCGTTCGGCTCGCGGAAGAAGATGCCGAGCGAGATGCCCCAGAGGTCCCAGACGAGGAGCATCGCGACGCCGAGGGCGACCACGACCGTCGCCCGCAGCGGCGCCCGCCAGAAGAACAGCCGGTAGCGCGCGTCGACGAGTGCGATGCACGCGATCGAGGCGAGCAGCAGCCCCAGGTGGAGGAAGGTCATCCGGTGCGCTCCCGGTCGAGCGGGTCCGGGTGCAGCGGGTCGGGGTGCACTGGGTCTGGGCGCAGCGGGTCTGGGTGCGGCTCCTCGCTCGGCTCCGGGAGCGGGCCCGGGGCATCCTCGCCGCGGACGGCCTTCGCGACGAGCTCGGCGCTGATCAGGCACATCGGCAGGCCGATGCCCGGGATCGTCGTCGCCCCCGCGAAGTACAGCCCCTCGACGTTCGCCGAGGCCGTGCGCCCCCGGAACATGGCGCTCTGCCGCAGGGTGTGCCCCGGGCCGAGCGCCGAGCCGCGCCAGGACTGGAACCAGTCCTCGAAGTCCGCGGGCCCGATCGTGCGGCGCACGAGGATCCGCTCGGCGAGGTCGGGGATGCCGGCCCACTCGGCGAGGGTCGCGATCGCCCGGTCGGCCGTCTCCTCGACCGCCCGGTCGCCGCGGCCGTCGACGCCGCCGGCACCGATCGTGGGGTCGGCGGGCACCGGCACGAGCAGGAACAGGTTCTCGCAGCCGGGGGGCGCCACGCCCGGATCCGTCGCACTCGGGCGGCAGACGTAGAACGACGCCGGGTCGGGGATCGCCGGTCGCGAGCCGAACACCCGCTGGAAGTTCGTGCGCCAGTCGGCCGTGAAGCAGAGCGTGTGGTGGGCGAGCTCCGGCAGCCGCCCGTGCACGCCGAGCATGACGAGCACCGCGCCGGGTCCGGGGTCGCGGCGCGACCAGGATGCCTCGCTCCGCGTCCGCGCGCGGGGCGGGAGCAGCTCGGCATCCGTGTGGTGCAGATCGGCGGCGGAGACGACGAGCTCGGCCTCGACGAACTCCTCGGTGCCGGTGCCACCGGTCGGGCCGTGGTGCTGCACGCGCACGCCCGTGGCGCGCCCGCCCGCCGTCTCGATCCCGAGCACCCGCGCGCCGGTGACGAGCTCGGCGCCCGCCCGGCGGGCCAGCCTGGCCACGCTCGCGATGATCTCGCCGAAGCCGCCCATCGGGTAGAACACCCCGTCGGCGAGGTCGAAGCGGCTCATCAGGTGGTACATGCTCGGCGCCCGCTCGGGCGAGGTGCCGAGGAACACCGCCGGGTAGCCCAGGATCTGCCGCAGCCGCACGTCGTCGAAGGAGCGCCCCACCATGCGGTCGAGCGGTTCGAGCAGCAGCTTCGCGAGCCGGCCGAGCCGCCGCCGGACCGGCGCGGCGAGCAGCGCCCCCGGGTGGGCGAAGTCGGTGTAGAGGAAGTGCGTCATCGCGAGCCGGTACGTCTCGTCGGCGGAGTCGAGGTGCCGGGCGAGCGCGGCGCCGGCGCCCGGTTCGATCGACTCGAAGAGGGCGATGGATGCCTCGCGCTCGGCCCGCACGTCGACCGGCTCGTCGTAGCCCTCGAAGTACACCCGGTAGCCGGGGTCGAGGCGCACGAGCTCGAGCTCGTCGGCCGCCGTGGTGCCCATCAAGCGGTAGAAGTGCTCGAACACCTCGGGCATGAGGTACCAGCTCGGACCGGTGTCGAACAGGAAGCCGTTCGCCCGCCAACGCCCGGCACGGCCGCCGAGCTCGTCGCGCGCTTCGAAGAGCCGCACCTCGTGCCCGTCGCGGGCGAGCAGAGCCGCCGTGGCGAGCCCGGCGATGCCGCCGCCGATGACGACCGCGCGGCTCACGGTCGGCCTCCGCGGGCGATCACGCGGGCGACGATGGCGAGCTTGCGCGGCGCGGGCACCCGGACCCGCCGGGTGACGAGTTCGGCCGCGGGCGTGCGGCGGAGCCGGGCGGAGAGCTCGCCGAACAGGCCGTGCGCCGCGGCGACCGCGACGCGGCAGCCGCGGGGCAGCTCCGGGATCACGGCGGCCGCCTCGTCGAGCTCCGCGTCGATGCCGTCGAGGAGGCGCAGCTGCTGGGCCTCCGAGAAGCTCACCGGATCGACGCCCGGGAAGTAGCGGCGTCCGCGGAGCGAGGCATCCTCCCCGAGGTCCCGCAGGAAGTTGACCCGCTGGAACGCCGAGCCCAGCGCCCGCGCGCCGCGCTCCCAGCGGGCGTCGCGCTCGGCGTCCGGGGCGAGCCCGATCGCGAAGCCGCGCAGGCACATCAGGCCGACGACCTCGGCCGAGCCGTAGACGTACTCGTCGAGCTCGCGCTCCTCGGTGAAGGCGATGGGCTCGAGGTCGCGTCGCATCGAGGCGAAGAAGGGCCGGGTGAGCTCCTGGCCGAAGCCGCTGCGCCGCGCCGCGCGGGCGAAGGCGTGCACCACGAGGTTGGCGCTGTAGCCGCTCTCGAAGGCGGCCTCCGTGTCGGCCTCGAGGGCGTCGAGCAGCTCGCGGCGCCGCTCGCACGGCAGCCCGGCCTCCTCGGCCGGGCCGTCGACGAGCTCGTCGGCGATGCGCACGAGCGCGTAGACCTCGGCGAGGTGCTCGCGGACGGCGGGGGAGCAGAGCCGGCTCGCGAGGCCGAAGGAGGTCGAGTACGCCCGGATGACCCGGGCCGAGCCCTCGGCGGCGGTGCGGTCGTAGAGGGCGAGGCCGGTGGACGGTGCGGGCGGCGCGGTCGTGCGCTGGGTGGTGCGCTGGGTGGTGCGCGTGCTCACCTGGACCTCCTGGTGGCTTCGGCGGCGAGGCCGAGCAACTCGGCTTCGAGCGCGGCGGGCAGGTCCGCCGCGGCGATCGCCGTGCGCGCCGCGGCCGCCTCCTCGGCGATGCGCAACTCGACGCGGGCGCGGGCGCCGCTCGCCTCGATCGCCGCGCGGAGGGGGCGGGCGCCCGCCTCGTCGAGGTCGGGGCGCCCGAAGGCGCCGGATGCCGCGACCCAGGCCGCGTGCCCCCGCGCGTAGGCGATGAGTAGCGTCTCCTTGCCCTCGCGGAGGTCCCCGAGTGCCGTCTTGCCGGTCACCCGCTCTTCGCCGTAGACGCCGAGCACGTCGTCCTGCAGCTGGAACGCGACGCCGAGTCGGCGGCCGATCTCGCCGAGCCGTTCGACCGTCGCGCGCGGGGCGCCGGCGAGCAGCGCCCCCGCCCGGAGCGGCGCGCTGAACGAGTAGCAGGCCGTCTTGTCCTCGATCATCGCGAGGATGTCCGCCTCCCCGGGCCGCACCCCGGCGGCGTGCCGCACGTCGGCGTGCTCGCCCGCCGCGGCGGCGAAGACGCACTCGTCGAGCACGGCGAGGATGGCTCGCCGGCGCTCGACCGGCACGTCGAGGCCGGCCGCCACGGAGTGCGCCGCCGCGATCAGCAGGTCGCCCGCGAGGATCGCCGAGGCCTGGCCGTAGGCGTCCGCCCGCTCCCGCTCGAGTCCGCGCAGCGCGGCGTCGAGCGCGAAGCGGCCGGCGACGTTGGGCTCGCCCCGGCGCACGAGGTCGCGGTCGATGACGTCGTCGTGCACGAGGAACGCGGTGTGCAGCAGCTCGAAGGCCGCCGCGAGCGCTACGGCCTCCGCAGCGGCGGCGGGCTCGGCGTCGGCCCGTTCGCGGCCGCTCACCGACGCACCCTGTGCGGCGAGCGCGTCGTAGGCGCCCAGCACGAGCCTGGGGCGGATCCGCTTGCCGCCGCTCGCGGCGTCCCGCGCCGCCGCCCAGAGCCGCCGGTAGTCGGCGGCGTGCGCGTCGGCCCGCACGATGGCGTCGTCGAAGAAGCCGCCGAGGTAGCGCTCCACCTCCGCCTGCCGGCTCGGGGCGACCACGGTCGCGACGAGGCTCACGAGACGAGCGCTTCCGTGCGGACGCGCGCGTCGGCGTGGCCGCCGAGGAAGGGCAGCAGCTGCGCCTGCAGCACGAGCCAGGGACTGAACGCCCAGGGCGCGGCGCGGACCGCGGTGGCGAGCTCGCCCGGTTCGACCCAGGCGAGGTCGAGGACCTCGTCGGGATGCGGCGCCGGCGCCGAACTCGTGCGCGCCGTGTAGACCGGGCAGATCTCGTGCTCGACGATGCCCGAGGCATCCGTCGCCCGGTATCGGAAGAACGGCAGCACCGGCTCGACGTCATGGAGCTCGAGGCCGAGCTCGAACTCGGCCCGGCGGCGCACCGCGTGCGGCAGCGGCTCGGCCGGGGCGGGGTGCCCGCAGAAGGAGTTGGTCCATACGCCGGGCCAGGCGACCTTGCCGAGCGCGCGACGGGTCACCAGGAGGCGGCCGTCGTCGTCGAAGACGTGGCAGGAGAACGCGAGATGGAGGGCGGTGTCGGCGCCGTGCACGCTCGACTTCGGGGCGGTGCCGATCTGGTTGCCGGCCTCGTCGAGCAGCACGACCAGTTCGGCGCTGGATGCGGGCTGCACCGGTGCGGCCTGGGCCGGCAGCGGCGTGATGCTGAGGTCGGTCATGTCGGCTCCTTCGACAACTCCGGCGCGAGGTGCTCGATCCGAACCCTCGCTGCGGCGAATATCTCGCCTGGCTAGTGAGTAGCTTAGCGAGATTCGTCTCGCTTAGCTAGAATCTCGACATGGCAGATGAGCGGGAGCGCAGCCGGCGCGTGGAATCGGCGATGCACGATCCGCGCATCGTCGACCGCGACGAGGAGCTCGTCGACCGCAGCGGACTCGCCGACGAGGAGGTCGACCAGGTCGTGCGCGTCATGCAGGCGCTGCGCGGCTGGCACGCCGCCGCCGAGCGCATGAGTGAGGCCTCCCGGCGCTACATGCAGCTCAACCAGACCGACATGCGCGCCATCCGCTTCCTCATCGCCGCACGCAACCAGGGGCTCGTCGTGACGCCCGGCGCGCTCGCCGAGCACCTCGGCATCTCCAGCGCCTCCACCACGAAGCTCCTCGACCGGCTCGAACGCGGCGGCCACGTCACCCGATCGCCCCACCCGAGCGACCGCCGCGCCCTCGCGATCGCCGTCACCGAGCACACCCGGCACGACGCCCGCGAGACCGTCGGCCGTCAGCACGCGCGACGCTTCGCCGCCGCGGCGGCCCTCGCGCCGGAGGAGCGCGAGGTCGTCATCCGCTTCCTCGACGCGCTCGCCGCGACCGGACAGGACTGAGCCGTCCGCGGATTCCCGCGCCATTCGGCGGAGCCGACGCCTCCCTTTTGGACCTTCCGGGGGAAAGAGGGAGACTGGGGGTATGTCTTCCCCCGCTGCCGAAGGGGCAGCCGACGAGCTCCGTCACGCGTCCGAACCCGAGCAGTCGCCCGAGGGCTACACGCTCTTCGCCGTGCTCCGAAAGGACCCCGCGCGCCCCGATGACCTCGACGGGCGCGATGTGCCGCGCTTCGTGACCGAACTCGACGGCGTCATCGCGCTCGTCGAGAACGAGGGCGTCACGGTGCGCGGGCTCTACGACGTCTCCGGCCTCCGCGCCGACGCCGACGTCATGATCTGGCTGCACGGCGCCACCGCCGAGGGCCTGCAGTGGGCGCTGCGCGAGCTGAAGCGCAGCCGCCTGCTGCGCGCGCTGCTGCCGACGTGGAACGCCATGGGCGTGCACCGCGACGCCGAGTTCAACAAGGCGCACGTGCCGGGCTTCCTGCGCGGCATCGAGCCCAAGGGCTGGCTGACGGTCTACCCCTTCGTGCGCAGCTACGACTGGTACCTGCTCGACCCGGCCGAGCGCTCCCGCATGCTCGCCGACCACGGCCGCAAGGGCGCCACCTTCCGCGGCGCGATCGCCCACACCGTGAGCGCCTTCGCCCTCGGCGACTACGAGTGGCTGCTGCCGATCGAGTCCGACGAGCTCACCGAGCTCGTCGACCTCATGCGCGAGCTGCGCGCCACCGACGCCCGCATGCACGTGCGCGAAGAGGTCCCGTTCTACACCGGTCGACGGATCTCGACCGCCGAGCTCGTGGAGGTGCTGCAGTAATGGCCGCGACGAACCTGGGCTCGACCGGAGCCGCCGCGCCCGAGCGCGAGGCCGCCCGCGGCCGCAAGCCGGCCCCCGCCGCCGAGGCGTACTGCGCCTCGGGCGCGTGCGTGCCCGGTGCCACCGAGGCCGCCCAGTCGGGCCCCGAGCACGTCACCGAGCCCGTCGCCTACGACGCGATCCTGCTGGCCGGCTTCGGCGGGCCCGAGGGGCAGGACGACGTCATCCCCTTCCTGCGGAACGTCACGAGCGGCCGGGGCATCCCCGACGAGCGCCTCGAAGAGGTCGCCCACCACTACCGCCACTTCGACGGCATCAGCCCCATCAACCAGCAGAACCGCGAGCTGAAGGCCGCTCTCGAAGCGGAGCTCGCCCGGCGCGGTGTGGAGCTGCCCGTGATCTGGGGCAACCGCAACTGGGACCCGTACCTCAACGACGCGCTGAACGAGGCGAACGAGCGCGGCTTCACCAAGCTCATCGCGATCGCCACGAGCGCGTACAGCTCGTACTCCAGCTGCCGCCAGTACCGCGAGGACTTCGCCGACGCGCTCGCCGACACCGGCCTCGCCGAGACGGTCCAGATCGACAAGGTGCGCCAGTTCTTCGACCACCCCGGCTTCGTGCAGCCGTTCATCGAGGGCGTGCGCGACGGCCTCGCCGAGCTCGAGCGCCGGGTGCCCGGCCTCGACCGCACGAGCGGCGTCGAGGTGCTCTTCGCGACCCACTCGATCCCGTCGACCGACGCGGCCAGGTCCGGGCCGGCCGAGCGCGGCTTCGGCGAGGGCGGCGCCTACGCGGCGCAGCACCGCGCCGTGGCCGAGGTCGTCATGCGCGAGGCGGGCGCGAGCGACGTGCCCTGGCAGCTCGTCTACCAGTCGCGCTCCGGCCCCCCGTCGATGCCGTGGCTCGAGCCCGACATCAACGACGCCATCGCCGAACTGCCCGCCACGGGCCGCAAGGCCGTCGTCATCGTGCCGCTCGGCTTCGTGAGCGACCACATGGAGGTGCTCTGGGACCTCGACAACGAGGCGCTCGAGAGCTGCGAGGAGCACGGGCTCGAGGCCGTCCGCGTGCCGACGCCCGGCACGCACCCCGCCTACGTCGCGGGCCTCGTCGACCTCGTGCTCGAGCGCGTCAACGGCACGCCGACCGAGGAGCGCCCCGCGATGACCGAGCTCGGCCCCTGGTACGACGTGTGCCGCCCGGGCTGCTGCGAGAACGTCCGCCTCGGCTTCCGCCCCGCCCTCGCCGGGATCGCGCCGTGACCGAGCTCATCCGCGTCGGCACCCGGGGCAGCGCCCTCGCGGTGGCCCAGACCCGCTGGATCGCCGAGCGCATCGCGAAGGCCGCCGGCGGCGCCGAGATCGAGCTCGTCGAGGTCACCACGCACGGCGACACCTCGCGCGCCTCGCTCAGCGAGATCGGCGGCGAGGGCGTCTTCGCCGCGGCGCTGCGCGAGTCGCTGCTCGCCGGCGACTGCGACGTCGTCGTGCACTCCCTGAAGGATCTGCCGACGGCCGAGCACGAGGGGCTGCGTCTCGGCGCGGTGCCCAAGCGCGCCGACCCGCGCGACGCGCTCTGCGCGCGCGACGGCCTGACCCTCGCCGAGCTGCCCGAGGGCGCCCGCGTCGGCACCGGCTCGCCCCGCCGCATCGCGCAGCTGCGCTCGGTGCGCCCCGACCTCGAGGTCGTCGACCTCCGCGGCAACGTCGACACCCGCCTCGGCAAGGTGGCGAGCGGCGAGCTCGACGCCGTCGTGCTGGCCGCCGCCGGGCTCGGCCGACTGGGCCGGCTCGAGGCGGCGACCGAGCTGCTCGAGCTCTCCGACTGGCCCACCGCGCCCGGCCAGGGCGCGCTCGCCGTCGAGGTCCGCCGCGAGCGCGGCGAGCGGGTGCTGGAGCGCGCGCTCGAGGGCGTCGACCACCGCTCGACCCGGGCCACGGTGCTCGCCGAGCGGCTCGTGCTCGCCGGGCTCGAGGCCGGCTGCTCCGCGCCCATCGCCGCGAACGCCTTCATCGAGGACGAACTTCTCTTCCTCACGGCCACCGTGTACAGTGCCGACGGGGCGCGCAAGCTGACGAGTTCTCACGCTGCGACCCCCGAAAGCCGCTCGACCGCCGATCTGGCCGAGGCGGCCGGCGACGTCGCCGAGCGCGTCGTCGCCGAACTCCTCGGCAACGGTGCCGCAGACCTGGCAGCACTCGAGGAGCCGCGGTGAGCGAATTCGAACCGATGACGGGCACGATCAACGTGTCCGTCTCGGGCGACGGCAAACCGCTCGCCGGCTGGCGCGTGCTCGTGCCCCGCGGCGGCCCGTGGGGCGACGCGGTCGCGGCCGCGCTCCGCTCGCGCGGGGCCACCCCCGTCATCGCCCCCATGATCAACTTCGCCCCGGCCGACGACCAGGCCGCCCTGGAGTCCGCGCTCGAGAAGCTCGGCCGCGGGGAGTTCGACTGGGTGACCCTGACGAGCGCGACCACGGTCGACGTGCTCTCCACCTACGGCGCCACCATCCCGGCGTCGACGAAGGTCGCGGCGGTCGGCGAGACCACCGCCGCGGCGCTCACCGCCGCCGGGTACCACGTCGACATCGTCCCCTCCGAGGAGAACTCGGCGCGCGGCCTGCTCGAGGAGTGGGAGGCGGCGACCGAGGGGCAGAAGGGCCTGCGCGTGCTCGCCCTCCGCTCGGCGATCGCGAAGCAGGTGCTCTCCGTCGGCCTGCAGCGCATCGGCCACCACGTCGAGGCGGTCGTCGCGTACCGCACCGTCGGGGTGCCCATCGCCGACAAGGTCGTCGACGACGTCCGCGCCGGCAACGTCAGCGCCGTGCTCGTGACCTCGGGAAGCGTCGCCGAGCAGGTGCAGCAGCAGCTCGGGCCGATCCCCGAGCAGACGCTCGTCGCGGCCATCGGGCCGCAGACGCAGCGGGATGCCGCGAAGCTCGGCCTGCGGGTCGACGTCGTCGCCGTCGAGCGCAGCGCCGAGTCGCTCATCGACGCGGTCGTGAACGCCGCCCTCGCCCGGGCGTAGCAGCCGCGGACGGCGGGCCGCGCGCCGCCGCTGCCCGTAGTCTCGGCTCATGACTTCGAGCGGGACCGGTGAGCGCACCGTCGACGACGGCTCCCGTGGCACGCGCGCGGCCCGCATCGTCGGCATCGACTACGCGCGCTTCCTGGCCCTCGCCGGCATGATGGCGACCCATCTCTGGACGTGGCAGCCCGACGGCGGCACGCCCGCGCTCTCCGCCGCGCTGCAGGGCAAGGCCGCCGCGCTCTTCGCCGTGCTCGCCGGCGTCGGCATCGCGCTGTCCACGCGTCGGGCCGTCGCCGAGGGGCGGGTGTCGTCGGCGCGCTGGGCGGTGTTCGGCCGCGGGCTCGCCCTGCTCGTCATCGGGCTGACCCTCGGCCTGTTCCCCGGCAGCATCCTCGTCATCCTCGCCTACTACGCGCTGACGTTCTGGGCGATGATCCCGTTCCTGCGCGTGCCCAGCCGGGTGCTGCTGCCGATCGCCGTGGGCTGGGCGCTCGTCTGGCCGCCGCTGCTGCAGCTCGCCCGGGCCGAGCTCGTCGTGCCGTTCGAAGTCGGCAGCGCGAGCTGGCTCGATTTCGAGGACCCGCTGCGGCTCGTGCGGGGCCTCCTCGTCACCGGCGTGTACCCGGTCGGCACCTGGCTCGTCTACACGATGGTCGGGCTCGTGGTCGGCCGCGCGGTGCTCGCCGTCGTCGCGGAGCCCGCCCGGCTCCGCGCCCTCGGCATCCGCCTCGCGGTGATCGGCGCCGGCCTCGCCGCCGTCGCCGTCTCGCTCAGCTGGCTGCTCGCGGTGGGGTTCGGCGGCCTCGAGCGCCTCGCCGAGGCTCGGCCGGAGCTCGGCGCGGCCGGCGTCGCCGAGCAGTTCCTCGCCGAGCAGTTCGGCGGACCGCCCGGCGGCAGCCTCTGGTGGCTCGCCTCGCCCGCGCCGCACACGGGCACGAGCTTCGACCTCGCGATCACCTGCGGCACCTCGCTCCTCGCCCTCGGCCTCTGCCTCGCGCTCGGCGCGATCCTGGGACCGCGGACGCGTCTCGTGCTCGCCCCGATCGGCGCCGCGGGAGGTGCCCCGCTCACCGTCTACACGGCGCACGTGCTGGCCGCCGGGCTCGTCGACGCGCTCGCCTCGCTGGAGCCGTGGGACGACGGCCTCCCCTGGCAGGTGTCGAGCCTCCAGCTCTGGCTGCTGCACGTCGCGGGCGCCCTGCTCATCGGGCTCGTGCTCGCCCTCCTCGGCCGGCGCGGGCCGCTCGAGGCCGTCGTCGCCTGGGTCGCGCGCCGCTTCGCGCGGCTCGGGAAGGGCGAGGCGGATGCCGCGCCGGCGGCGCCGAGCGGCGATGCCCCGCCAGGCGACGTCCAGCCGGGCCCGCGTAGGCTTGACGGGTGAGCTCCGCGCCAGCCATCCGCCCCCGTCGTCTGCGGCAGAGTCCCGCGCTCCGCCGCCTCGTCTCCGAGACCCGGCTGCACCCCGCCGACCTCGTGCTGCCGATCTTCGTCCGCGAGGGCGTGTCCGAGGCGGTGCCGATCGCCTCCATGCCGGGCGTCGTGCAGCACTCCCTCGAGAGCGTGAAGGGCGCCGTCGCCGAGGCCGCCGCGGCCGGCGTCGGCGGCGTCATGCTGTTCGGCGTCCCCGAGACCCGCGACGCGATCGGCTCGGGCGCGACCGACGCCGACGGCATCCTGAACGTGGCGACCCGCATCGTGCGCGAGGAGGCCGGCGACGCGCTCGTCGTGCAGACCGACCTCTGCCTCGACGAGTTCACCGACCACGGCCACTGCGGCGTGCTCGATCCCTCCGGCGCCGTCGACAACGACGCCACCCTCGACCGCTACCGCGAGATGGCGCTCGTGCAGGCCGCCTCCGGCTCCCAGCTGCTCGGGCTCTCCGGCATGATGGACGGCCAGGTCGCCGCCGTCCGGCACACGCTCGACGCCGCAGGCTTCGCCGACACCGCGATCCTCGCCTACTCCGCCAAGTACGCCTCGGCGTTCTACGGGCCGTTCCGCGACGCCGTCGAGTCGACGCTCGAGGGCGACCGGCGCAGCTACCAGCTCGACCCCGGCAACCGCCGCGAGGGCCTGCGCGAGGCGACCATCGACATCCAGGAGGGCGCCGACGTCGTCATGGTGAAGCCCGCCGGCGGCTACCTCGACGTGCTCGCCGACGTCGCCGCCGTCTCGGAGGTGCCGGTCTGGGCGTACCAGGTGTCCGGCGAGTACGCGATGATCGAGGCCGCCGCCATGCACGGCTGGATCGACCGCCGCCGCGCGATCGTCGAATCCGTGCGCTCCATCCGCCGCGCCGGCGCCGACGCGGTGCTCACGTACTGGGCGAGCGAGCTCGCCACCTGGATCCGGAACGGGGACGAGGCATGAGCGCCCTTCGACGAGCTCAGGGGACCAGCGGAGCTCAGGGGACCAGCGGAGCTCAGGGAACCAACGCCGAGCTGTTCGCGCGCGCGCAGGCCGCGATCCCCGGCGGGGTGAACTCGCCCGTGCGCGCCTTCCGCTCCGTCGGCGGAACGCCCCGCTTCCTCGTCTCCGCCCGCGGGCCGTACGTCACCGACGCCGAGGGCCGCGAGTACGTCGACCTCGTCGCCGGCTGGGGCCCCGCCATCCTCGGCCACGCCGACCCGCGCGTCGTCGAGGCGGTGCAGGCGGCCGCCGCCCGCGGCCTCTCCTTCGGCTCCTCGACGCCCGCCGAGACGGAGCTCGCCGAGCTCGTCGAGGCCCGCGTCGCCCCCGTCGAGCAGCTGCGGCTCGTGTCCACCGGCACCGAGGCCACCATGAGCGCCATCCGCCTCGCCCGCGGGGCGACCGGCCGCGACGTGCTCGTGAAGTTCGCCGGGCACTACCACGGCCACTCCGACGGCCTGCTCGCCGAGGCCGGCTCCGGCCTCGCGACCTTCGCGCTGCCCGGCTCTGCCGGCGTGCCCGCCGACATCGCCGCGCTCACCCTCGTGGTGCCGTACAACGACCTCGACGCGCTCGCCGCGGTCTTCGCCGAGCACGGCGAGCGCATCGCCGCCGTCATCGTCGAGGCCTCCGCCGCGAACATGGGCGTCGTGCCGCCGCGGCCCGGCTTCAACCGCGCGCTCGTGGAGCTCGCGCACGCGCACGGCGCGCTCGTCATCAGCGACGAGGTGCTCACCGGCTTCCGCGTGTCCGAGGCCGGCTGGTGGGGCCTCGAGGCGCGCTCGGCCGACACGGCGTACACGCCCGACCTCATGACCTTCGGCAAGGTCATCGGCGGCGGAATGCCGGTGGCCGCCCTCGGCGGTCGCGCCGAGCTCATGCAGCAGCTCGCGCCGCTCGGCCCGGTCTACCAGGCGGGCACCCTCTCCGGGAACCCGGTCGCCGTCGCCGCGGGCATCGCCACGCTCCGCGCCGCCGACGCCGAGGTGTACGGGCGGCTCGACGCCGCGGCCGCGACGATCTCGGCCGCCGTGTCCGAGGCGCTCGCCGCCGAAGGGGTCGCCCACGCCGTGCAGCGGGCCGGCAACCTGTTCAGCTTCGTCTTCGGCGAGGAGCTCGCGAGCGGCGCCCACGACTACGCGACCGTGCAGCGGCAGGAGTCGTGGCGCTACGCCCCGTTCTTCCACGCCATGCTCGACGCCGGGGTCTCGCTGCCGCCGAGCGTCTTCGAGGCGTGGTTCGTCACCGCCGCGCACGACGAGGCGGCGATCGGCCGCATCCTCGACGCGCTGCCCGCCGCGGCCCGCGCCGCGGCATCCGCCCGCCCCGCCTGAGCCGCCTGCGCCGCCTGCCCGCCCGCCGCCCCTGCAGAACTCCGCGCCGGAGTATTCCTGAATTGTCGGTGGTGATCGGGCAGGATGGAGGGCATGGCGAAGCTCCGCGTGCACAGCGACCGCGTCGAGGTGCAGCTCACCGCGACTGAGAAGTCGCTCGCGCTGCGCGGCGACGACATCGTCGTGCAGCAGGGCGACATCCGTTCGGCCATCATCACCGACGACCCGTGGATCTGGATCCGGGGCATCCGCCGCCGCGGCACCGAGGTCCCGCTCGTCGTCGCTGTCGGCGTGTGGAAGTACCACGGCGGCAGCGACTTCGTCATCGTCAAGGGCAAGCGGCAGGCGGTCGTGCTCGAGCTCTCCGGCGGCGAGTTCGCCCGGCTCATCGTGTCGACGAACCACGCCGCGCAGCTCATCGACTCGCTGCGGCTCACCGCCGCCTCCGACGTCGAGGCCGAGTCGGCCGGCGCGGGCGAGTAACCCCGGGTTCGTCACCCGAGCGCGGGTCATCTAGGATGACTCGCGGACGCCGGAGGCAGGCGTCCGCGGGATCCGGGGGCCGCGACGACGGCGGCCGGACTCGGAGAACGGAACGGGGTGCGCCTGTCGGCGGTCCGATGACGAGCTGGCAGGGAGGGGCCGCGTGGCGAAGCGATTGCCCTCTGCGCCGCCCGTGCTCGCGGGCTACAGCTACGTGCGCCCGCTCGGCACCGGCGGCTTCGCCGACGTCTTCCTCTACGAGCAGGACCTGCCGCGCCGCGTCACCGCGGTGAAGGTGCTGCTCGCCGACGTCGTCGATGCGGAGGCGCGCCGCTCCTTCACGGTCGAGGCCGACGCGATGGCCAGGCTGAGCGCCCACCCCTCGATCGTGACCATCCATCAGGCCTCGATCTCCGCAGACGGCCGCCCGTACCTCGTGATGGAGTACTGCCCCGACTCGCTCGGCGCGAAGGCCAAGCGCGGCCCGATGCCCTACGACGAGGTGCTCGACATCGGCGTGCGGATGGCGGGCGCCCTCGAGACCGCGCACCGCACCGGCCTGCTGCACCGCGACATCAAGCCCAGCAACCTGCTGCTGAACTCGCTCGGCGCGCCCGTGCTCGCCGACTTCGGCATCGCCGCGGCGATCGGCGACGGGCAGGGCGAGGCGTTCGCGATGTCGATCCCGTGGAGCGCGCCGGAGGTGCTCGGCGAGCAGACCACCGGCACCGTCGCCTCCGAGATCTGGGGGCTCGGCGCGACCCTCTACACGCTGCTCGCGGGGCACAGCCCCTTCGAGCTGCCCGATCGCGCCCGCAACACGGTCGACCAGCTCTCCCGTCGAGTGCTCTCGGCGAGGTACACGCCGCTCTCCCCGCGCGGCGTGCCGCCCCGCATCGACGCGGTGCTCGCGACGGCGATGCAGCGCGACCCCTCGCGCCGCTACGCCTCGATGAGCGAGTTCGGCGAGCAGCTGCGCTGGGCGCAGTACGAGCTCGGCCTCACCCCGACGACGCTCGAGGTCGCCGCGACGGAGTGGGCCGCCGCCGCACCCATCGACTTCGCCGACGCCTCGAGTCGCGGCCCGGTGATCTCGACGGTGAAGCCCGAGGGCCGCCTCGCCGCGCGCACCGCCTCCGCCGCGACGCCGCGTGGCCGCGTCGTCGACGACGGCGGGCTGGCCGCGGCTCCGGCGCGGAACGGATGGCTCAAGCCGACGCTCATCGGCGTGGGCGCCGGCCTCGGCGTCCTCATCGCCGGCGCCGTGGCGATGAACCTCGCGGGAGTGCTCTGATGGCGGCCGCAGCGCGCGAGCGCAGCGGGCGCCGGCCGTCGCGCGGCGCGATCATCGGCGCCGTGGCGGGCGTGGCCGCCGTCGCGACCGTGGTCACCCTCGCGGTGACGGCGAACGGCTACGAGGCCCAGCAGGTGCCCCGGCTCGAGACCGCCGTGTGGGTGAGCCGCGACGCCGGCCAGTACGCGCGGGTCAACACCGACCTCGCCGAGATCGACGTCGTCCGCGACGTCGACGACCCGAGCGCGATCGTGCAGTCCGGCGCGCGCGCCTCCGTCTACAGCCAGGGGCTCGGGCAGCGCTGGCAGGTGAACGTCGCCGACCCCGTCGATCTCGTCGGCGCCGACGGCGTGGGCGGCACGCCGACCCCCGTCGGCACGCGCGAGGTGCAGTCGGCCGGCGACTGGATCGCCTACCGCACCGACACCGGGACCGTGCACGTCGGCCGGGTCGAGAGCGATCAGGCGGTGCCGGTCGACCCGTTCGCGGGCGAGGAGGGCGACACCGACGAGACGTACGCCGCCAACGCGATCGGCATCTCCCCGAACGGCCTGCTCGTCATGTACTCGGCGCGCGAGGGCGCGGTGCGCAGCTACGACGCGGAGAGCGGTCGCTTCGGCGACGCGGTGTCGATCGAGGCGCCGCCCGCCGCGGACGCCGGGGTCCAGCTCGCCGTGATCGGCGAGCACTGGCTGCTCGTCGACGCGGCGGACGGTCGCACGTGGCGCGAGGGCGGCGGGGCCCCGACCACGCTCGACGTCGGAGCCGACGCGCTGCTGCAGCAGAGCGCGGCGACGGGCGACGCGGCGTTCCTCGCGGACTCCGACGGGCTCGTCTCGATCCCCCTCGACGGCGGGGAGCCCGAGCGCGTCGCCGCCGACGGCGGCGTGCCGGCCAGGCCCGTCGTGGCCGACGGCGGCGTGGTCGCGGCGTGGCTCGCGCCGGGCGGCGGCACCGCCTGGTTCGGAGACACCGGCGAGTCGGTGGCCCTCGGCATGCCGTCGGGCGAGATCGATGCGGCCGCCTCGCTCTCGCCGATGCTGCGCACGAACGGCGACCGCGCGGTGCTGAACGAGACGACGAGCGGGCTGCTCTGGACGCTCCCCGACGGCCGGCTCGTGCCGCTCGAGCAGTGGGACCTCGACGACGAGGTCGAGGACAAGGTCGGCACCCAGCAGGTGGAGGACCTCGCGAGGCAGGAACCGCCCGTCGCGGTCGCGGACTCCTTCGGCGTGCGCGCGGGGCAGCAGGTCGAGCTGCCCGTGCTGCTCAACGACCACGACCCGAACTCGAAGGACGTGCTGACGGTCGATCGCGCCTCCATGGCGGGCGGGCTCGCGGACCCGGGCTTCGGCGAGCTCTCGCTCGTCGCGAACGACCAGACGCCGACCGTGCGGGTGCGGGCGACGAGCGGCTCGACCACCTTCAGCTACGCCGTCACCGACGGGCAGGCGAGCTCCGCCCCCGTGACCGTGACGCTCACCGTCGTCCCCGACGACCAGAACTCGGCGCCCGTCTGGTGCGGCGTGGAGGCCTGCGTGCAGGAGTGGCCCTCGCCGCAGCTCATGCCCGGCGGGACCGCGATCGTCGACGTGCTGTCCGGCTGGGTCGACCCGGAGGGCGACGCCTTCGTGCTCGCCGGCGCCGAGCCGCTCGACCCGTCCGCGCCCGTCACGGTCGTCCCGATGGGCGACGGCCGCGTCGCCATCCGCCACACCGACCCGAACGCCGCGGGCACGACGGTCCCGGTGAAGATCACCGTCGCCGACGTCCACGGCGCGAGCGCCGACGCGACCCTCGACCTCCGGGTGTCGGCCAACGCCGGCCTCGACGTCGCGCCGGTCGCCGTGACCGCCGGAGCCGGACGCACCACGATCGTCCCGATCGCCGACCACGCCTCGGGCGGCTCGGGCTCGCTGCGGCTCCTCGACGCGGTGCCGACGGCCTCCGCGGAGGGCGCCGGGCTCGAGGTCGTGCCGAACGCGGCCGCCGGCCAGGTCGAGCTCCGCGCCGCCGAGCCGGGCGCCTACACCGCCACCTACACGGTGCAGGACCTCGTGACGCGTGCCGAGCAGTCCGCGACCATCCGGGTCACCGTGGCCGCCGCCGGCGCGCCGATCGCGATCGCCCCGATGACCGCGTTCGTCCGACAGGGCGAGGACTCCATGGTCGACGTGCTCGGCGCCGTGCAGAACACCGGCGGCCGGGTGCTCATGGTCACGGAGGCCGTCTCGGTCTCGCCCGAGCTCAACATCGGCCTCGTCGGCCAGTCCCAGGTGCGCGTCGCCGGGTCGACCCAGGACGGTCAGCCCGGGCTCGTCGGGCGCGCCAGGGTCACCGTCTCGGACGGCGCCGGCGGCACGGCGGTCGGCGACCTCAGCGTGTTCCTCGTCGCCGCCTCCGCCGGGCTCAGCCCGATCGCGATGCCGGACACGGTCACGATGCGGGCGGGGGAGCTCGTCAGCATCCCCGTCACCGCGAACGATGTGAGCCCCAGAGCCGAGCGCCTCGTCGTGCACCCCGAGGTGACCGGCTCCGGCACCGAGGGCGAGCTCGTCTTCGCGTCCGGCAGCAGCGTCCGCTACCTCGCCCCGAAGACGCCGGGCACGTACGAGCTCGGCTACGCGGTCGGCCTCGAGCAGGCGCCCGACCGGCTCGACCACTCGACCGTCACGGTCACGGTGCTCCCGGACGGCGCGAACCGCGCGCCGCAGCCGCGCTCGCTCGTCGCGCGCGTGCTCAGCGGTCAGAGCGTGTCGATCCCCGTGCCGGCCGCGGGCATGGACCCCGACGGCGACCGCACCCGCCTCGTGTCGGTCACCCAGCCGGGCAAGGGCCTCGGCGTCGCCACGATCTCGGCCGAGGGCGATGCGATCGTGTACACGGCCCCCGCCGACGGCACCGGCGACACCCAGCCGAACTTCGAGTACACCGTGCGCGACGCCTCGGGCGCGACGGGCAGCGCCGCCGTGCGCGTCGGCGTGCTGAGCGCCGCCGTGAGCGATGCCGCGCCGGTCACCTTCAGCGACTACGTGCGGGTGCAGCGCTCCTCCGACTCGCCGGTGACGATCGATCCCGCCGGCAACGACCTCGACCCCGCGCAGGGCGCCCTCCGCCTGGTGAAGCTCGTGCCGAACGCCCCCGAGGGCACCCCGGAGTACGAGCGGCTCCTCGCCCTCATCGACGACCGCACCTCGCTCGCCGACCGCCGCGTCGTCCTGCGCGCCGGCGACGTGGTCGGTACGAACTCCTACCGCTACACGGTGGCCTCCGAGCGCACCTCCTCGACGGCCGAGGGGCTCGTCGTGGTGAACGTCACCGAGGCCGCCTCGACCGATGTGCCCGTCGTGCGGGACACCGTCGTCACCGCGCGCTCCCGGCTCGAGCTCGCCGACCGCGGGCTCGACGTCGTCAGCGGCCGGGTGGTCTGGGCCTCCGGCGACCCGGCGAAGCTGAAGCTCGAGCTCTGGGGCGACGGCCCCGCCGCCGCCGGCTTCTCGGTGCAGGGCCACCGCATCCGTGGTCCGCTCCCCGACGAGGGCGCGCTCGTGCCGTTCCGGGTGAGCGGCACCAACTCCGCGGGCGGCGAGGTCGAGGCGTTCGGCTTCCTCGTGGTCCCGGCCGCCGACGAGCTCCGGGTGCAGCTGCGCGGCGACGTCAGCCCCGTCGAGGTGAAGGAGGAGGCGTCGAAGACCTTCGACGTCCAGAAGCTCCTCGACCTCCCGTCGGGCGATCGGGTCGAGCTGGCGGGCGACGGCGAGTACCCCGTGCAACGCGACGCGGCGAGCTGCGTCCCCGCGGGCGGCACCGGGGCGGAGTACCGAGCCGGTGCCGGCTCGCCGTGGTCCGACCTCTGCCTCATCGGGGTCCGGCTCCCGGGGCAGCAGCAGTGGTCGCAGGTCGCCGTGCCGATCAGCGTCATCCCGAAGGACCCGCAGGCGATCCTCTCGGCCGTGTCGCGCACGGTCCCGCCCGGCGCGAGCGAGACGGTGCGGCTCTACGAGGAGATGACGAGCTGGGAGGGCGGTCGCGAGGGCGACCGCGGCAAGCTCGACTACGCGGTCACCTACCAGGGCTCCGCCTTCACCGTCACCCAGCAGGGCGCGACCGTGACGGCCGAGGCTCGGGCGGATGCCCGGCCGGGCACCCGCGAGACCGTCACCGTGGGCGTGAGCGCCTTCGGCGGGCTGACCTCCGCGATCACGCTCGTCGTCGGTCAGGCGCCGGCGGACCAGCCGCGGGGCGCGGTCTTCACGCAGCAGTGCTCGGTGGGGCAGGGCAGCTCCTGCTCGATCCCCGTCGTGGGCGTCTCCGGCGAGTACGACCCGTTCTCGGGCAAGGCCGGCTCCGGTCTGAAGCTGCGCTCGCTGGGCGCCACCGCGTGCCCCGTCGCGAGCATCGGGATGCAGGGCGACACCGCCGTCACGGTGACCTGGCCGAGCGGGCAGAACGCCTACGGCGGTCAGTGCGTCGTGCCGTTCACCGTCGCCGACGCCCAGGGGCGCACCGGCGAGGGCCGGCTCACCGTCGACCTGCTCGGCCTGCCGCAGGCGCCCGCGTCGATCGTCACGGCCGACTACACGAAGGACTCCGTGACGATGGAGGTCTCGCTCGGCGAGGCGCTCCGGGCCCACCCGGAGGTCACCGGTGTCGAGATCCTCGAGGGCGGCCGCTCGGTGGGCGCCTCCTGCGGACCGGGCGCACCTGGCGTCTGGCGGTGCACCGTCGGCGGGCTCGTCCCCGGTGAGCGGCATTCCTACTCGGCCCGCGCCGTGAACAGCGTGGGGCCCTCGGCCGCCACGAACACGGTCGAGACCTGGGCCTACGAGGCGCCCTCGGTCGACGGCGTCGTCGCGACCCCCGTGTACCGCGCCGGCACGACCTCGCCGAGCGCCGGCGTGGTGCAGCTGACGATCACCTCGGACGCCGACGCCCGCTCGTTCCGCGTGCAGGAGACCGGGCAGACGATCGATCGCACGGGGGCGCAGACGAACGCCGAGCTGACTCTCGCGCCGGGCCCGCAGATGATCACCCTGGTGCCGATCAGCGTGTACACGCCGCCCACCGGGCGTGGCAACAACGAGGGCGGCCAGGCCGCCACGCCGGTCACCGTCGCCGGCGGGCCCTACTTCGAGCCGAACGCCATCCAGGCGGTCGCCACCACGAACTCCTCGATCCGCATCTCGGGCGTCGGCCTCGCCGGCAACTCGAGCGCGAAGCCGAACGAGCTCGTGTACTTCGCCTGGCGCTCCGGCGGCGAGCCGCAGTGCTCGGCCGACGGCAACGGCGGGCTCACCTACAGCGCCGGCTCGGCGCGGGTCTCGACCTCGCCGGACATCGACGGCCTCGACGAGCGCAAGCGCTACTACATCAAGGCGTGCGGCTCCAACGGCTTCGGGGTCGTCGCCTCGGGGATCGGCGAGGTGCGCGTCTACACGAGCGCGGACACGCCCACGGGCGACGCGAGCTACACCGTCGCCACTTCACCGAGTCCGGCGGGTCCCACCCACTACCGCTACGAGGTCACCGGCCCGAGCCTCGCCTCGATCGAGGACTTCCACGTCGAGTACTCCTCGAGCAGCTCCGGCGGCTGGACGACGGACTTCGGCTCGGCCGTCAACGACGGGTCGAACCCGGGCCAGGTGCTCGCCCGGCAGTGCCACGACACCTGGGGCGGCCTCTACTGCTCCAACGAGATCACCGTGAGCGCGAACACCGCGCCCGCGCCCGTGTCGGTCGACTTCAGCAGCTCCTGCGTGCCCGCCCCCGCGAACCCGAGCAACGTCTCGACGGGCGAGGCCGGGGCCACCGTCACCTCGGCCGCGGCGGGCTCCGCCGTCATCCAGAACTGGGCGCCGGACGCGAACGACCCGAACAAGGCGAGCTTCCGGCTCGCGTTCACCGGGGCGTTCAGCGGCCTGCAGCCGATCGACCGCACCGTCGACGTCTGCCAGCCGCCAGCGCCGAACCCGGGCGATACCGGGGGCGGCGGATGAGGCATCCGCACCGCAGCCGGGCGGAGCCCGAGCCCGCCACCCAGCCCAGCACCGATCCCCGCCGAGAGGACCACCGATGACCATCGCCCCGGAACAGGCCGCCTGGTTCCACGAGACGTTCGGACTCATCGCCGACAACGTCGAGCAGGCGCTGCTCGGCAAGCGCCACGTGATCGAGCTCGTGCTCGCGACCGCAGTCTCCGGCGGACACGTGCTGCTCGAGGACGCCCCCGGCACCGGCAAGACCGCGCTCGCCCGCGCCATCGGGCAGACGATCCACGGCACCAGCTCGCGCATCCAGTTCACGCCCGACCTGCTGCCCGGCGACGTCACCGGCATCACCGTGTTCGACCAGAAGTCCGGCGAGTTCGAGTTCCACGCCGGACCGGTGTTCGCGAACATCGTGCTGGCCGACGAGATCAACCGGGCGAGCCCGAAGACGCAGTCCGCGCTGCTCGAGGTGATGGAGGAGGGGCAGGTCACGATCGACGGCGTCACCCGCTCCGTCGGCACCCCCTTCCTCGTGCTCGCCACGCAGAACCCGATCGAGCAGGGCGGCACCTACCGCCTGCCCGAGGCGCAGCTCGACCGCTTCTCCATCAAGACCTCCATCGGGTACCCGGACGAGGCCGCGACGATGCGCATCCTGCAGGGCGTCGGCACGCCCAAGGGCGAGCTCGAGGCCATCGTCGGCACCGACACCATCGTCGCGATGACGGAGCTCTCGCGCAGCGTGTACGTCAACCCGCTCGTCTCCGACTACATCATGCGGCTCGTCGACGCCACGAGGCGCGCCTCCGAGGTGCGCCTCGGCGTGAGCGTCCGCGGCGCGATCGCCCTGTCCCGGCTCGCGATGACGTGGGCGGCCGCGGCCGGCCGCAGCTACGCGACCCCCGACGACGTGCGCGAGCTCGCCGTCGCCGCCCTCGCCCACCGGCTCGTCCTCGAGCCCGAGGCCGAGTTCGACGGCGTCACGCAGAGCGCGGTCGTCAACCAGATCCTGCTCGACGTGCCGGCGCCGAGGGAGAACGGGGTGGCGTGAGCGCACCCGAACGCCTGCTCCGCGAACCCGCGGGCCACGACACCGTCACCTCGACGCGCGGCGCCAGCGTCACGCGTCGTTCGGCGACCCGTCTCGGCGGCATCACGGGCGGCGCGGTGCGGCTGCGCCGCGGCTGGCGACGCGCGGGGGATGCCGCGGGCCGGGCCGTGCGCTGGGTGCGCGAGACGGTGTCGCCCGCCGGGGTCCTGCTCGCCGTGCTCACGGTCGGCGGGGTGCTCGCGGGCTGGGCGTTCGGCTGGATGGAGGCGTGGGTCGTCGCGGCCATCGCCGGCGTGCTGCTGCTCGCATGCGTGCCGTTCCTGCTCGGCGCGCACGACTACCGGGTGCGGCTCGAGCTCGACCGCGACCGGGTGGTCGCGGGCTCCGAGATCCGCGGCGGCCTCGACCTCGTGAACGAGGGCCGCCGGCTGGCGCTGCCCGGCGTCGTCGACCTGCCGGTCGGCACGGGGCTCGTCGAGGCCCACGTGCCGCTGCTCCGCGCCGGCGCGCACCACCACGAGGAGCTCGTCATCGCCGCGCAGCGCCGCGGCGTCATCGACATCGGACCGATGACGGTCTCGCGCGGCGACCCGCTGCGCATCCTCCGCCGCGAGCTCAGCTGGCCCGAGGTGCAGCGCGTCTACGTGCACCCCGTGACCGCGCAGCTGCCGCCCTCGAGCGCCGGACTCATCCGCGACCTCGAGGGCGCGCCGTCGAGCCAGCTCGTCGACGCCGACCTCTCCTTCCACGCGGTGCGGGAGTACGCGCCCGGCGACTCGCAGCGCCACATCCACTGGAAGGCGACCGCCCGCACGGGCACCCTCATGGTGCGCCAGTACGAGGAGTCCAGGCACGCCCGCATCGCCGTGCTGCTCGACCTCGACCTCGGCGGGTACCGCGACGAGGACGAGTTCGAGCTGGCCGTCAGCGCCGCGGCCTCCCTCGGCGTGCAGGGCGTCCGCGAGGGCCGCGACGTGCTCGTCGGCGTGAGCGCCGAGCTCGACCCGGCCGACCGCGGCAGCGTGCAGGCCATGCGCTCGCTGCCGACCGTCTCCCCCCGGGTGCTGCTCGACGCCACCTCCGCGATCGAGGGCGGCGCCGCCGAAGGGCTCGACGCCGACGTCATCCGCCTGGAGTCGCTCGCCGCGCTCGTCGCGCGCTCCTTCGCCGATCTGTCGATCGCCTACCTCGTGACGGGCGCCGAGGTGCCCACCGCCCGGCTGCGCCGGGCCGCCGTCGCCCTCCCGCCCGGCATCGCGATCGTCGCGGTCCGCTGCGAGCCGGGCGCCGAGCCGGGGCTCCGCCGCTCGCGCGAGCTCGCGGTGCTCACGATCGCCGAGCTCGCCGACCTCGGCCAGCTGCTCGCGAGAGGAGCGGCGCGATGAGCGCGCCGGAGGCGGCGCCGGCCCGCGGTCGCCGCGCCGACCGGCCCGAGCGCTTCGAGCGCGGACCGTCGCCCTTCGACGAACGGAGCCTGCTCGGGCTCGGCTACGTCGTCGTCGCCGTCGTGCTGGCGACGATCGCGGCGTGGCCCGTCTACGGCTCCCCGCGCATGATCCTCGTCGCCGCCGTGGGACTCGTGCTCGGCCTCGGGCTCGCGGTCGTCGCCCGGCTGCTGCGCTGGCGCGGCGTCGTCGGCGCCCTGCTCGTCACGGCGTTCGCCGTCGTCGGCTACGCGCTCGTCGTCGTGCCCGTGGCGATCCCCTCCGCGCTCGGCGGCCCGATGCGCATCGTCGAGGGCGTGCGCGACGGCTTCGTCGGCGTCATCGTCGGCTGGAAGCAGCTGCTCACCCTCGCGCTCCCGCTCGGCGAGTACCAGGCGGTGCTCGTGCCGTTCCTGCTCGTCATCCTGCTCGGCTCGCTCGTCGGCGGGCTGCTCGTGCTCCCCGACCGCGGCTGGTCGCCGCTCGCGGTGCTCGTGGGCTTCGGCATGACGGTGTTCGGCATCGTGTTCGGCTCGAGCGCCCTGAGCGCCCCGCTGCTGCTCGGGCCCGTGCAGGTGCCGGCCCCGAGAGAGCTCCTGGTCGGCGTCGGGGGGCTCCTCGCGGCGGTCGGCTGGCTGCTCCTGCGCTCCCGCTCCGCACGGCGGATCGCGCTGCAGCGGGCGACGGCCGGCACGGTGCAGCGCTCCGGCCTGTCGGGCTGGGTCGCGGTGCGCCGCCGGGCCGTCGCCGGCGGCCTCGTCGCGGTCGCGCTCATCGCTGGCGCCGCCGTCGCCCCCGCCGCCGCGGAGCTGAGCGACCGCAGCGCGCTGCGCGACCGCATCGAGCCCGAGCTCGCCGTGCGCCAGGCGCCGTCGCCGCTGTCGGCCTACCGCTCGGCCTTCACGAGCGAGCGGATCGACGAGGCCTGGCTCGAGCTCGACGGCGACACGGCCGGCGTGGAGCGCGTCCGCATCGCGACGCTCGACGACTTCGACGGCGAGATGTTCCAGGTCGCCGCCGACCCCGACGACGCCGCCACCCGGTTCACCCGGCTGCCGCGCGCCGCGACGAAGGGGGCCGGCGACGCCGAGTTCGCGCTCGCCGTCGGCGACGGCTACCGCGGCCTGTGGGTCCCGGTCCCGGGCGGGCTGATGGCGGCCCCCGACTTCTCCGGCGAGCGTGCGGTCGCGCTCGAGGACGGCTTCCACCGCTCCGCCGACGGGGCGACCTCGATCTCGATCGCGACGCTGCCGGGTTCGAGCGGCCGCGACGCCCAGCGGGGGCTCGTCGCCGGCGACCGGTACCGGGTCGTCGCGCACGCCGACGAGATCCGCGGACTCGAGACCCTCGGCAGCCCCGCCACCCAGTCCGCCATCGACGAGGAGAGCTATCCCGCGCTCACCGCCTGGGCGGAGCTGCAGGCGCAGCCGCGCTCGGCCGAGGGCCTGGCGACCCTCGTGGAGCGCCTGCGCGCCCGCGGCTATCTGAGCCACGCGGCCGGCGACGGCGAGGCGGCGGCCGAGTGGATCGGGCGGATGGGTCCGGGCTACGCGTTCCTGCCGAGCTACTCCGGCCACTCGACGGCGCGGATCGAGGCGCTCTTCACGCAGCTCGTCGACCAGCAGCGCCTCGCCGGGGAGCAGGCCGGCGACGCCGAGCTCGTCGCGGGCATCGGCGACGACGAGCAGTTCGCCCCCGCCGTCGCGCTCCTCGCCCGGTACCTCGGCTACGAGTCGCGGGTCGTGCTCGGGTTCCGTCTCGACTCCGCCGGAGAGGTCGACGGCGTCGAACGCTGCACCGAGGTCTGCACGGGCGGTGCGCTCGCCGCGTGGGTCGAGGTCCGTTCGGCGAACGGCGACTGGGCGACGGTCGACGTGACCCCGCAGCACGAGATCGCGCCGAGCTTCATCAAGGAGGGCGAGCAGCTGCCGCAGCACCCGACTCGCCCGGAGCGGCCCGACACGGACACCCTCGACCCGCCGCCCGCGCAGAGCGACGCGAGCGAGGCCGAGGCCGCGCCCGCCGAGGAGACCGGGCCGGATCTCTCGCTCCTCTTCGCGGTGCTCAGGTGGACGGGCATCGGACTCGCGGCGCTGCTCTGCCTCCTGCTGCCCGTCCTCGTCCTGCTCGCCGCGAAGCGGTGGCGGCGCGCCGGCCGTCGCCGCGAGCCCGCGCCGGAGGTGCGGATCGTCGGCGCATGGGACGAGCTCGTCGACCGCTACGTCGACGAGGGCGTCCTCGCGGGGGAGTCCGGCACGCGCGCGGCGACCGCTCGGGCGAGCGGCCGGCCCGCCGCGGTCGCGCTCGCGGCGCTCGTCGAGCGCGCCGTCTTCGCCGGCGACCCGCCGACCCCGGCCGATGCGGACGCCGCGTGGGCCATCGTCGATCAGGAGACGGCGGCCCTCCGCAGCCGGGACGGCGCCCCCCGCCGTCTCGGGGTGATGCTGTCGTTCGCGTCATTCCTGCGTACAATCCGACCCGCACGTGTTCTCACGGAGGAGCCCGCCAGATGACCCCCGCCGATTCCCAGCAGTTCGCCGTCGTCATGCTCGTCATGACCCTCGTCTGGCTCCTCGTCGCGGTCGGGGTGTACGTCTGGTACGCGGCGATGCTCGCCCGGGTCTTCCAGAAGTTCGGCCTGCCCGCGTGGTCGGCCTGGGTGCCCGTTTACAACGAGATGCAGCTCTTCGGGCTCGGCGGGCAGCCGAAGTGGGCGGCCATCCTGCTCTACGTGCCGATCGTGCAGCTCGTAGGCCTGTACTTCCGCATCCTCGCCGTGCACCGCGTGACCACCCAGTGCTGGCGCGGGGTCGGCACCACCGTCGTCGGCATCCTGCTGCCCCCGGTGTGGGCGACGATGCTGGCGCTCGGCGCCGCACCCGACCCGGAGCGCGGCCGGCTGCCCAAACCGTTCGGCACGAACACCGGCCCCTCGCCCGTCGCGCAGGGCCCGCTCGCCGTCGGCCAGCCGGGAGCCATCCCCCCGGTCGCCCCGCAGGGCTCCGCGTTCCTGCCGTCGCAGGAGCCGTTCGCGGCCGGCGGAGCCGGGCACGCGGGCGCACCCGCGCAGGCCGCAGCGCCGGCGCACGCGCCGTTCTCCGCGCCCGCGCCGGCGACGGCCCGTCCGGCTCCGGCCGCTCCGGCCGCAGCGCCGATCGTGCCGCCGAGCTTCGCGGTGCCCCCGGTCGCCCCGCCCGCGGGCGGCACGCTGCCGCCGACGGCCCAGACTGGGGTCCAGCCGGCGGCCCAGCCCGCGCCGCCGACCGCTCCGCAGCAGCCCGCAGCCCCGCAGCAGCCCGCGGCGCCGGTCTTCGCGCCGCCCGCGCCCCCGGCGCCGCAGGCCGCAGCACCCGAGCCCGCGGCCCCGGCCGCGGCGCCCGCCGCCCCCGCGGTTCCGGCCGCCCGTCCCGAGGAGCCCACCGGGCCGAATCGCATCGAGCCGATGCCCCCGGGACCCGCCTTCGTCGAGTCCGCCTCCGCGTTCGCGGACTCCGCGTCGATGTTCGCCGGTGCGGCCTCCGCGTTCGCGGCATCCGCCCGCGCCGAACCGGCCTTCAGCCCGCCGGCCGACGACGAGATCGCCGACGCCGCCACGATCATGGTCGCCCCCGCCGAGGAGGACCCGATCGACCGCACCGTCGTCGTCGAGCGCCGCCCGCGGATCACCTGGATCCTCGTCACCGACGAGGGCGCGCGGCTGCCCCTCGACGCCGCGCTCGTCGTGCTCGGCCGCAACCCGCGCCAGGTCGGCGAGGGCGAGCAGCGGCTCATCGTGCCCGATTCCAGCCGCACGCTCTCGAAGACGCACGCCGAGCTCCGCCGCGACGGCGAGCAGTGGACCGTCGTCGACCTCGGCTCCACGAACGGCGTGCTCGTGCCCGACCGCTTCGGCGAGGAGCAGCTGATCGACCCCGGAGTGCCGACGCCCGTCGCCGAGCGGTTCGTGCTCGGCACGCTGGGCCTGCGGATCCTCCGCGGCGAGTCCGAGCGGACCGGCCCGGTATGACCGATCCCCACGCCGTGACCGTCGCGGCCGCCGTCGCCACCGACGTCGGCCTGGTCCGTCGCGCGAACGAGGACTCCGCGCTCGCCGAGTGGCCCGTCTTCCTCGTCGCCGACGGGATGGGCGGCTACGAGGCCGGCGATCGGGCGAGCGCCGCGGTCGTCGAGGCGTTCCGGGTGCACGTCGCCGGACGGCCCACCGCCACGGTCGGCGCGGTCCGGGACGCGCTCACCGCCGCAGCGGACGGCGTCGCGAAGGTCGCCGCCGAGACCGACCGGGGCGCGGGCAGCACCGTGACCGGCGTGGTGCTCATCGAGGACGAGGGCGAGCCCGCCTGGCTCGTGTTCAACGTCGGCGACTCGCGGGTCTACCGCCATCACGGCACCGAGCTCGAACAGCTCACCGTCGACCACTCCCTCGGTCAGGAGCTCATCGACCGCGGCGCGATGCGCCGGGAGGACCTCGCGAGCTTCGACCGCCGCAACGTTATCACCCGCGCGATCGGGGCACCGGACAGCACCGCGGACAGCTGGCTACTCCCCGTCGTGAACGGCGAACGGCTGCTGCTCTGCTCCGACGGACTCACCGCCGAGGTGAGCGACGAGGGCATCCGGGCGACGCTCACCATGAGCGGCCGCCCGGAGTCCGCGGCCCAGGCGCTCGTGCAGCGCGCCCGTCAGGCGGGCGGCCGCGACAACATCACCGTCGTCGTCGTCGACGTCATCTCCGGCGGCATCGAGGAGCTCGGCGACGGCACCACCTCGATCCGCCCCGCGGCGGACGGCGAGGAGGCCGACGACCACACGACGATCCCGGTGCGTCGGGCGGCCTCGTGAGCGAGGAGCGCGGGCGGGGCGAGCTGATGCCCTCGCAGGATGTGGCCGGTGCGCCCGACGAGGTCGAGGACGCGACCGTGATCGTCGAGCGCACGGCCGAACGGCTCGCGGGCGCGTCGCCGCTCGCCGATGCCGACTGGGACCCGGCGGATGCCGACACGGCCGACCGGCCCGAGGAGGCCACCGTCGTCGTGGATCGCACCGGCGGTGCCGAGATCGATGAGACCCGCGTCGTCGACCGTGGCGCCTCGGCCGAGCGCGCGGAGCGCGGCACGCCGGCCGAACCGCTCGCAAGCGCGGCCGAACCGCTCGCACGCCCCGCCGAATCGCTCGCGACCCCCGCCGAACCGGTGCTCAACGCGCCGAACCGTCGTCGCCGTCGCCGCGAGCCGGCACCCGCCCCCGTCGCGGACGAGGTGCTGCGCACGGCCGAGCACGGTCCCGGCGTCGGCGTGCTCGACCGCTATCCGGCGCGCACCGGCGAACCGTTGCGGATGCCGATCCCCGAGCTCGGCGAGGGCCCGGACCCGACGCGCGACCCCGCGGCGCCGCTGCCCTCGGTCGCCCGCCGCAGCCGACGTTCGGCGATGGTCTCGCTCCTCGCCGTCGGGGTCGCCGGGGTGCTCGGCCTCGCCGGGCTCATCGCCGTCGGCTCGATCCTCTGGCGCGCGCTCTTCGGCTGACGCTCGCTCCGGCTCCGCCCCGGGGCATCCCGCCCCGAGGCATCCGCTGCCGCGTCAGGACACGTCGCGACGCCAGCTCGTCGCCCCGCCGATCACGGCGAGCACGACCGCGATGCCGAGCAGCACGAGTCCGCCCTGCCACCACACCAGCATCTCGGCGGCGCCGCCCGGCGTCGCCAGCGCGTAGAACGAGGCGCCGACGAGCGCGTCGCTCGCCGAGCCGGGCAGGAACTTGCCGATGGCGGCGGTCGCGTCCGAGAACGAGGTCGCGAGGCGCAGCAGCGGCTCGACGAACTGGGTGAAGGCGAGCACGATGACGATCGCCGCGACCTGGTTCGGCACGACCGAGCCGAGCGCCGCACCGATCGCGGCCCAGAGCGCCATCGCGAGGATGCCACGGCCGATCATCGCCCAGGTGTCGCTCTGGTCGAGCAGCGTGTCGAGTCCGAAGACGGCGAGCATCGCCGCGCCGGCCCCGACCGAGGCGAGGAACGCGATCACGCCGAAGCCGGCGCCGATCGGCAGCTGCGCGAGGAGCTTCGCGCCGAGCACCGTGGTGCGCTGCGGCGTCGCGAGGAACGTGGCCGTGAGCGTGCGGTGCCGGAACTCGCCGGTGACGGCCAGCACGCCGATGATCACCGCGAAGACGTAGCCCATCGAGGTCGCGAAGCTGTAGATGAGCGGCGCCAGCGGCATGTCGCCGAGCGAAGGGGCCGACGCGCCGGTCGCGGCGGCGGCGTCGGGGTTCGCGATCGTGAAGCCGAACAGCGCCGCCAGCCCGCCCGCGATGAACGCGAGATAGGCGAACATGATGATGGCGAGCAGCCACCACATGCGGGTGGTCGTGACCTTCAGGAACTCGGATGCCAGGACGCGCATGCCGTTCACCCCTCACCCTCGCCGACGAGCGCGAGGAAGGCGTCCTCGAGCTCGGACTTCAGACGGTGCAGCTCCGAGAGCTCCACCCCGCCGACGAACGCGGCGCGACCCACCCGTCCCGGTTCCGGCTCGTCGACGATGAAGCCGTTGCGGCCCTCGGCGTAGGCCAGGCCCGCGGCGCCGAGCGCGGCCGCGAGCGCCGGGCGGTCGGGCGAGTCGACGATGGTGCGCGGGGCGCGGTCGAGCTCGAGGCTCGCGAGCGTTCCCGTGCGCATGAGCCTGCCGCGCGCGATGATGACGACCTCGTCGACCGACTGCTGCACCTCGCTCAGCAGGTGCGAGCTGATCAGCACCGTGCGGCCCTCGGCGGCGAGCTGCTGCAGGAAGCCGCGGATCCACCGGATGCCCTCCGGGTCGAGCCCGTTGATCGGCTCGTCGAGCACGAGCACGCCCGGGTCGCCGAGCAGGGCGGTCGCGAGCGAGAGCCGCTGGCGCATGCCGAGGGAGTAGCCGCCGACGCGTCGGCCGGCGTAGTCGCTCATGCCGACCTGCTCCAGTACCGTGTCGACCCGCTGGCGGGGCAGTCCCGCGGCGGTCGCGTAGACGCGCAGGTGGTCGCGCCCCGTGCGGCCGGGGTGGAAGCTCGCGTCGAGCGCGGCGCCCACGGTCTCGAGCGGCCGTTCGAGCTTCGCGTACGGGGTGCCGCCGAACGTGGCGGTGCCGGCGTCGGCGCGGACGAGGCCGAGCAGCATCCGCAGCGTCGTCGTCTTGCCCGCGCCGTTCGGGCCGAGGAAGCCGGTCACCACGCCCGGGCGCACGGTGAAGCTCAGATCGTCGACCGCGGCGACCTGGCCGAACCGCTTGCCGAGTCCCGAGACCTCGATGGGGATTCCGCCGGTCATGCGCTCTCCTCACGTGGCGTGCAGGCGGGTGCAGCCGCCTGCCATCACCCTAGCGACGGATGCCGGTGGAGGCATCCGTCGCGCGGGGGAGATGCGCGCTAGTTGAGCGGGCGGATGTCGGACGGCAGCACGCCGCCGGCGTAGAGCTGCGCGGCGGCATCCTCCAGCGCGCCGAGCGCGAGCCGCTGCGTGTACGGGCCGTAGGAGACACGGGCCACGCCGAGCTCGGCGAGGCGCGCCGGAGCCGGCACTCCCGGCAGGCCGATGACGGACAGCCGGCGCTCGCCGAGCGCGTCGACGAGCTCGGCGATCTCGGCCTCGCCGAGGGCGCCGGGCACGAAGACGCACGTCGCCCCCTCGTCGAGGAACGCGCGGCCGCGCTCGATCGCGTCGGCCAGCCACACCTCGCGCGGGCGCTCGTGGCCGCGCAGCCAGGCGTCGGTGCGCGCGTTCAGCGCGAACGGGACGCCCTCGGCCTCGGCCGCCGCGACCGCGGCCCGCACCGCCGCGACCGAATCGGCGAGCGGCTTGAGCTCGTCTTCGAGGTTCGCGCCGACGATGCCCTCGCCGATCGCCCGCCGGATCGTCTCGCCCGGCGCGCCGTAGCCCGCCTCGAGGTCGGCGCTGACCGGCACCTCGACGGCCCGGGCGATGCGCCCGGCCATGTCGAGCATGAGCTCGACCGGGATGCGCTCGCCGTCAGGGTAGCCGAAGCTCGCCGCGATCGAGTGGCTCGCCGTGGCGAGCGCCGTGGTGCCGGGCAGCGCGGCGACGACGCGGGCGCTCACGACGTCCCAGACGTTCACCACCTGCAGCAGCTCGGGCGCCGCGTGCAGCTCGCGCAGGCGCTCGGCGCGGGAGACGGTGAGCTCGGCGAGGTGGGCGGCGTGGTCGTGCGGCGTGGAGGTCATGAGGCGAGGGTAGCCGGAGCCGGTGACGGCGAGCCGGGTCGATGCAGGAAGCCCCGGCCGCACCAGGAATCGCTAGCATGACCGCATGGGGGCGACGACGGCGAGCGGGGGCAGGCGTCTCTCGGTCAACGCCCTGCTCGACGGCGCGGTCTTCGTCTACGCGGGCGTCGCCGCGATCTGGCTCGCCTGGCTCGTGCTCAGTCAGTCGTTCGAGTTCGGCTGGTTCGGCATCCTCTTCTTCCTCGCGTTCTGGCTGCTGCTCGCCTACCTCGTGCTGCCCCGGCTGCACCGCATCCTCACGACGATCTACGTGCCCGACTACTTCATCGGCCGGGCGCGCACGAGCGACGGCCTGCTCGGCGACCCGGTCAACCTCGCGCTGCTCGGCGAGGAGGGCGCCATCCACGAGGCCATGCGCGGCGCCGGGTGGACGCGAGCCGACGACGTCGATGCCGCCTCGAGCTGGCGCATCATCCTCTCCACGATCACCCGCCGCAGCTACGACGAGGCGCCCGTGAGCCCGCTCTTCCTCTTCGGGCGGATGCAGGACTTCGCGTACCAGCAGGAGGTCGAGGGCAATCCGGCGAAACGGCACCACGTGCGCTTCTGGCGGACGCCGGAGGGCTGGCTGCTGCCGGGCGGCCGCCGCGTCGACTGGCTCGCCGCCGGCACCTTCGACCGGGCCGTCGGCTTCTCGCTGTTCACCCTGCAGATCACGCACAAGATCGACGCCGACACCGACGTCGAGCGCGACCACATCGTGCGAACCGTGCTCGACTCCGGCGTGCCGGCGTCGGTCGACGTGATCCGGGACTTCTCCACCGGCTATCACTCGCGCAACGGCGGCGGCGACACGATCACGACCGACGGCGACCTGCCGGTGCTCGCGCTCGGCTCCGCGGTCGCGGCGGCGGATGCCTCGGCCGGGGCATCCGCGACCCGACCCGCCTCCCGCGGGGCGCCCGGCGAGCCGGCCGAGCATCCGGAGACCGCGAAGCGCACCGCGTTCGAGCCGCTCACCCGGCTCGCCGACCGCGACGCGGAGCGGGCCGCGCTCGCCCGGGTGCACCGCCGACCGGCGGCGACCTCGCTCGGGGCGCTGCTCATCGTGGTCCGGGTACTGCTCGGCGTGATCTGGCTGATCGGCCTGTACGTGCAGTGGCCGACGGTCGTGCGCGAGCTCGACCTCGTCGCCGAGGGCGTCACGGAGGGGGAGGTGTCCGCCTTCGTGCTCTGGACGGTCATCGTCGGCGGTGCGGTCGTGCTGCTCGCCGAGCTCGTGTTCGCGTGGCTCGTGTTCCGGGGCAGCAACTGGGCGCGCATCACCGTGATGTTCGTCGCGATCCTCAGCACGCTCGTCTCGGCGGTGGACTACTTCGGCGGCGACGCCGAGATCACGATCCGCACGACGCTGCTGACGCTCGCCGTCGACATCCTCGTGCTGCTCGCCCTGTCGAGCCGCTCGGCCCGCGCCTACGCCCGGCGGGGTCGCGCGGAGCCCTGAGCCCGGTCGAGCGGCGTTCCGGCCTCACAGCGAGCCCGCGTAGCCCTGGCACGCGTCGGGAGTGAGGCCCGCCGCGGCGGCCTGTTCGGCGACGTCGACCGCGGACTCGAGGGGGGTGATGCCATGGCCGATGAGGCAGGCCTGCAGGAGCCGGGTCGTGAACGAGTCGTCTTCGTTCGCGATCTGCCAGGCTTCGTCGACACCGGCGAACTCGCGCTGGTAGCAGCGGTCGTCGTCTCCTGACTGCACGGCTTCGTCGGGCACCGAGTACGCGATGACCTTCTCGCCCCGGGTGATGTTCGCGAGCGGCTGGCCGGCGTCCGACATGCAGTCCTCGTAGCGCGCGAAGGCGTCCTGGTACTCGGGCAGCGACACCGAACCGTCGGCGAGGGCCATCGTCTGCTGCGCCGAGGGGCCGACCGGCGGGAGCTCATCGCGCGTGAGCGGCGCTCCATCCGCCGACGCGCCCGGAACCGAGCACCCCGCGCAGGCGAGCGCGGCTGCGAGGACGAGGGCCTTGGCTGAGTGCTTCATGGTGTCCGCCCTTCAGGTGGAGAAGACGCCCTGCCCGGACACGCCGTGCTCGCCGTCACTGGTGCCTGACTGATACTGGGTCACCGACGATGAACCGTAGCTGAATCCGGTCCAGTAATAGGGGCCTCCTGGGTATGACTGATACTTGACCCGCACCGACAGCGTGAGTGCCGTGCAATCGGGGGTCTTGTTCGTGTAGGCGCCACCGCTGAAATCGCTGTTTCGCCAGCTGTATCCGGTCACGTATCCAGTCCCTGGCGGGTTGTAGACGCAGCTCACGGTTCTCGTGCCGAGCGCCACCGCCGGCGCGCTCTGGGTGACCATCAGGCCGCAGCTGAAGCCGAGGAGCACCGCGCCTGCGAAGGCTCGCGACAGCTTCATGACGACCCTCCTGACCCTGTTGCTGCGGTTGTGCCTGAAATCACAGCACATCGACAAGGGCGCGTCAAGAGGAAATCTCATTTCGGGATCCCAGGAGGCTCCTGAATCGTGGGCTTATGGCGTTTAGTCCAATGTGGACGTTCGTAATCCGGGATTCCAAGGGTGCCCCTGTCCGCCGAGCTCAGTGCGGAGCGTGGTACTCCGCCTCGCCGCGGCGCCAGTAGCCCTTCACCACGAGCTGATCGGACGCGAGGCCCCAGCGGTCGAGCACGAGCGCACGCGCCGGCTTCACGATCGCGTGCTCGGCGGCGACGAAGGCGAACACCTCGCCGGCGGGCCGGTCCTCGGGGCCGAGCGCATCGAGGGCCGCCACGAGCGCCTCGCCCTGCGGGCGCCCGTCGCGGTGCACCCAGCGCAGCTCGGTGCCGGCGGGGGCCTCGAGAGCGGGCCGGTGCGCGGCGTCGGGCACCTCGACGAGCACGAGTCCGCGGGGCGTCGCGTCGCCCTCGCGGGAGAGGCGGGCGAGGAAGCGACGGATCGCCGGCAGCGCCGTCTCGTCGCCCGCGAGCAGCCAGCCGTCGGGCTCGCCGGTGATCACCGTCGCGCCGCGCGGTCCGCCCACCCCGATGACCGAGCCGATCGGCGCGCGGTCGGCCCAGCGTCCGGCGATGCCGTGCTCGCCGTGCACGACGAACTCGATCTCGAGCACGCCGGCCTCGGCGTCCCAGGCGAGCGGGGTGTACTCCCGGCTCGGGGACTCGCGGAGCGCCCCGACGTCGAGCGCACCGGCATCGCCGTCGAAACCGAATCCTTCGGCCGGGCTTTCGCCGGGGAAGAACAGCCGGATGTGGTCGTCGCTGCCGAGCGAGTCGAAACCGCGCAGCGCCTCGCCCTCGAGGCGGAGGCGCAGGTAGTGCGGGGCCAGCCGCTCGCGGGCGGTCAGCGTGACGGGGCGGAAGACGAGCTCGCGGGGCACGCGGTCGAGGGTGAAGGGCATTGCGGGTCCTTTCGGGGTCGCTGCGGTGGTGCGGACGGCGGTCAGTGCTCGGATGCGGATGCGGACCCGGTGCCCGCTGCGGCGGGCACGGCGTCCGGGCGGTAGTAGACGGCGAGGCGCTGGCCGCCGTGCTCCACGACGTCGACGGGGGTGTCGAAGACCGCAGAGAGCACCTCGGGCCGCATGATCTCCTCGGGCGTGCCCGAGGCGACGATCCGGCCGTCGGCGAGGGCGATGATGCGGTCGGCGTAGGCCGAGGCGAAGTTGACGTCGTGCACGACGAGCACGATCGTCTTGCCGAGCTCGTCCGCGGCGTCGCGCAGCCGCTGCATCATCGCCGCCGCGTGCCGCATGTCGAGCGCCGCGAGCGGCTCGTCGAGCAGCACGACCTCGGTGTCCTGCGCGAGCACCATCGCGACGAAGGCGCGCTGGCGCTGCCCGCCCGAGAGCTCGTCGAGGAAGCGCTCCTCGAAGCCCTCCAGGTCGAGGAAGGCGAGCGCCCGGTCCACGGCCTCGCGGTCGGCGGCGGTCAGCCGGCCCTGCGAGTGCGGGAACCGGCCGAAGGACACGAGCTGGCGCACCGTGAGCCGGGCGACGAAGTGGTTCTCCTGCTTCAGGATCGAGACGACCTTCGCGAGCTCGCGCGGCTTCGCCGTGACGACGTCGAGGCCGCCGACCCGCACCCGCCCGCTGTCGGGGTCGAGCAGCCGCCCGACGATCGTGAGCAGGGTCGACTTGCCGGCCCCGTTCGGGCCGACGAGTGCGGTGAGCCCGCCCGAGGCGATCTCGAGGTCGACGGGTCCGAGCGCGCGAGTCGCCCGGTAGTGCTTGTCGACCGCTTCGATGGTGATCAACGCAGCCCCTTCCTGAGGATGACGATGAGGAACGCGAGCCCGCCGACGAACTCGATGACGATGCTGACGAGACCCGCGGCGGCGAAGACGTGCTGCATGACGAAGTACGCGCCGAGCAGGGTCGCGAGGCCGAGCAGCACGGCGACGGGCAGCACCTGGCCGTGCCGATCGGAGGAGACGAACTGGTAGCTCATGATCGCCACCAGGAAGCCGAAGAACGTCATCGGCCCGACCATGGTCGTCGACACCGAGACGAGCACGGCGACGACCACGAGGAGCACGACGATCTCACGCCGGTAGCGCAGGCCGAGGCTCGTCGCGGCATCCCGCCCGAGCGCGATCACGTCGAGCGCCGCGCGTCGCCGCCACGCCCACACCGCGATCGCCGCGACGACGAGGGCGGCCCACGGCAGCACCTCGGGGTTGCCGCGGCCGATGCTGCCGTAGAGCCGCGCGGCGAGCACGTCGAACTCGCTCGGCGTGAGCATCCGCTGCAGGAACGTCGAGACCGAGCCGAAGCCGACCCCGAGCACGACGCCGACGAGCAGCAGCACGTGCAGGTTCGCCCGTTTCCCGGAGAACAGCCAGCCGTAGAGCAGTGTCGCGAAGAGCACCATGAGCGCGCTCTGCGCGACGATCTTGCCGACGCCCTCGACCTGCGTGGCCGCCATCCCGAACACGAAGACGAGCGCCGTCTGCATCAGGGTGTAGAGCGCGTCGAAGCCGAGGATCGACGGCGTCAGGATGCGGTTGCCGGTGGCCGTGTGGAAGAGCACCGTCGCGAGGGCCTGCGCGGCGGCGACGAGCGCGATCGTCGCGACGGCGACCGAGCGGCTCTGCACGATGACCCAGAAGCCGGGCTGGTCGGCCGGCACCGGGTTGCCCCACACGAGCAGTCCCACGGCGAAGAGCGCGGCGGCTGCTCCGGCGACGATCGCGGCGAGGGGGACGCGCCGCTCGCGCGTCGTGGCCGCGGCGGCGGGTCGGGCGGATGCCTCGGCGCCGACGGTCGGGACGGATGCCTCGGCGCTCACGAGCGCACCGCCCGCTGCCGGAGGAGCAGGGCGATGAACACCGCGCTGCCGACGATGCCGAGCACCATCGACACGGGCACCTCGAACGGCATCCGCACGGTGCGCCCGACGAGGTCGCAGGCGGTCACGAGCACGACGCCGCCGACGCAGACCCACGGCAGGTTCGAGCGGAGGTCGTCGCCGCGCACGAGGGAGACGATGTTCGGCACGACGAGTCCGAGGAACGGCAGGAAGCCGACCACCACGACGGTCACGCCAGTGGCGACCGCCACGAGGCTCGTGCCGAGGAGCACGACGGCCTCGTAGCGGACGCCGACGGTGGTCGCGACGTCGCGACCGAGCCCGGCGACCGTGAGCCGGTCGGCGACGACGAAGACGAGGATCGTGACGATCGCGACGGCCCAGAGCACCTCGTAGCGGCCGCGGACGACGCTCGTGAAGCTGCCCATGAACCAGGTGCCGAGCAGTTGCAGCGCGTTGTTCGTCGCGGCGAGGTAGGTGGTGACGGCGCTCACGACGGCGCCGAGCATGATGCCGATGAGCGGCACCACGAGGGTCGAGCGGAGCGCGATGCGGCGGAGCACCGCGAGGAAGACGAGGGTGCCGGCGAAGGCCGCGAGGGAGGCGACGAGCATCTGCACGGGCAGCGGTGCGGTCGGCACGACGAGGAGGGTGACGAGGAGCCCCAGCGCGGCCCACTCGGTGGTGCCGGAGGTGGTGGCGTCGACGAAGCGGTTCTGGGTGAGCATCTGCATCACGAGGCCGCTGACGGCCATCGCGCAGCCCGAGAGCACGAGCGCGACGGTGCGCGGCACGCGGGTGATCCAGAACATCTCGCCGCCGCCCTCCGCGCCGACGACGTCGTAGACGCCCACGAACAGGGAGGCGGCGAGCAGGGCGATCGCGAGCGCGATCGCCGCGGGCAGGGCGAGCACGCGGAGGCGCGCGCCGCGAACGGCGCGCGCCTCCGGCCGGGCGGCGGGGTCTGCCGCCCGAGCGTGGGACGTGTCGAGGCTCAGGATGCCGCCCCGAACGCCTTCGCGAGCTGCTCGTAGACCCCGGTGTAGGTCTGGATGTCCTCGCGGAGGTAGAACGCCGGGTCGACGTAGACGACCTGGCCGCGCTTCACGGCCGTGACGTTCGCGAGCGCCTCCGAGCCTTCGATGAGCTGCTTGGCGGGCACGTAGCCCTCGGCGTCGGTCATGGCGCCCTCGCGGTCGATCACGACGATCCAGTCGGGGTTCGCCGCGGCGATCGCCTCGACGCTGATGTCGTCGCCGTGCGAGGTGTCGTCGGCGGCCTGCTCGATGCCGGGCTTCAGATCGAGCGCGGGGTAGAGCATGCCGAGGCCGCGGCCGGTGACCGGGGCGATGTAGGAGATCTCGCCGCCCGAGGTCATCAGACTGACGACGGTCGAGCTGCCGTCGTAGGCCTCCTTGGCGTCGGCGATCGACTGCTCGAAGTCGGCGACGATCTTCGCCGCCTCGTCCTCGCGGTCGAAGATCTGGCCGAGGATCTCGACCTGGCGCACGAGCTCGGCGGCGGGGTCCTCGCCCTCGCGCGGCGCGATCTCGATGACGGCGGCGTCGGGGTTCTGGCTCACGATCTGGTCGTACGACTCGGCGAAGCGGTAGCCGCCGATGATGAGCTCGGGCTGGGCCGCGACGATCGACTCGAGGTTCGGCTCGAAGTGGGCGCCCACGTCGAGCACCGCCTCGTCGCCGGTGTACTCGGGCCAGATGTCGGTGCCCATGACGCCCTTGGGCGCCGCGGCGAGCGGGATGTCCCAGGCGGAGAGGGTCTCGAAGACGTGGTTGTCGAGGGCGACGACGCGCTTCGGGTTCACCGGGACCTCGACCTCGCCGTGGTTGTCCTCGATCGTGACCGTGGTGGCCGCGGCGGTGCTCGGTTCGGCCTCGGCCGTGCCGCTCGCGCAGCCGGCGAGGAGGAGGCTCGCGGCGGCGAGCGCCCCGGCGGCGGCGAAGATCGACTGGCGTCTGGGCATGCGGAAGTCCCCGTTCGTAGGAGTGTGCAAGGAATGCCGACCCCTCGTCGCGTCGACTAAGGTGAGGCTAACCTTAACCGTAGGCGAATCTCAAACCCCGGCGTGCGCCGCGCAGGGGACCGCCGTGCACCCCTCGCACACCACGGACTGCTGCCGGCACGAGGCATCCGGGCAGTTCGCCGTGCGCTTCGTCGCGGCGCCGCAGCCCGCGCAGCGACCGATCACCTCGGCGTGATCGCTGAAGTCCACCGAGCCGCGCCCATCGAAGACGTACAGCGAGCCCTGCCACAGCCCGTCGTCGCCGAAGCGCTCGCCGTAGCGGACGATGCCGCCCTCGAGCTGGTACACCTCGCCGAAGCCGCGGCTCGCCATCAGCCCCGACAGCACCTCGCAGCGGATGCCGCCCGTGCAGTACGTGACGACGGGCCGGCCCTTCAGGTGGTCGAAGTCGCCGCGGTCGAGCAGCTCCACGAAGTCCCGCGTCGTCTCCGTGGCAGGGACCACCGCCCCTCGGAAGCGGCCGATCTCCGCCTCGAGCGCGTTGCGGCCGTCGAAGAAGACCACCTCGTCGCCGCGCTCGGCGACGAGCTCGTGCAGCGCCTCGGGGTCGAGCCGGGTGCCGCCGCCGACCACGCCGCCCGCGTCGACGACGAGCTCGCCCGGGGCGCCGAAGGACACGATCTCCTCGCGCACCCGCACGCTGAGCTTCGGGAAGTCGAGGCTGGCCCCCGCCTCGTCGAGGCCGGTGCCTTCGCTCCACTTGAAGTCGATGCCGCGGAACGGCGCGTACTCGCGCGTCTTGCGCACGTAGCGCTTCAGCGCGCCGAGCTCACCGCCGAGCGTGCCGTTCAGCCCGTCGCCCGAGATCAGCAGCCGGCCGCGCAGTCCGAGCGACTCGGCGAGGTCGCGCTGCCAGAGGCGGATCGCCTCGGGGTCGGCGATGGGGGTGAACACGTAGTACAGCAGGATCTTGGCGACGGCCACCCCGAAATCCTACGTGGGGCCGCGACGTAGGCTGGGCGGAGGACCGGATGCCGGCGCCTCCGCGTGGATCGAGCGAGGGCCCGGCGAACGACGGAAGGACAGAGATGTTCGATTTCGACCCGTACGAACAGCTGCAGAAGCTGCGGCCGATGGGCTCCTTCGCCCTCACGAGCGAGGACCTCGCGCCGGGGCAGCCGCTCGCCGAGGCGCAGCGCGGGGCCGGTCGTGGCGGCGGGGACGTGTCGCCGCAGCTCAGCTGGTCGGGCTTCCCCGCCGAGACGAAGAGCTTCGCCGTGACCTGCTTCGACACCGACGCCCCGACGGGCTCCGGCTGGTGGCACTGGGCGGTCGCGAACATCCCCGCCTCGGTGACGAGCCTCGCCGCGGGGGCCGGGGCGCCCGACGCGCTCGCCACGGGCGCGCTGCCCGAGGGGGCGCTCGTGCTGCAGAACGAGAACCGCGAGCCGCGGTACCGGGGGTCCGGGCCGCCCGCCGGCAGCGGCCTGCACCGCTACTTCTTCGCCGTGCACGCGCTCGACGTGGCGCACCTCGACCTCGACCCGGCCGTGACGACGCCGGCCGTGCTCGGCTTCAACTGCTTCTTCCACGGGCTGGCTCGGGGCATCCTGATCGGCACCGACGTCAACCCCGCCGACGCGGGCTGATCGGGGCGGGCCGGCTCGGTCGCCTCAGCCGGCCGAGCCCGCACTCGGGGTGAACGCGATCGACCCGCTCGCGTCTCGCGAGACCGTGCCGGTGTACGAGGCCTCGACCGTGGTGGAGACGTCGCCGTTCCAGAACACGACGTCGTACTCCGCGGTGGTGACGAACTCGCCGTCCAGGAAGACGATCTGCGGTTCGCTCTTCGGGAACCACTCCGTGCCGGAGCTCTCGCGGGGCTCGGTCGGGAACCCGGCCGGGCACGACGGCCCGGCGAAGCCGTCGGCCTCGCACGCCGCCTGGAGTCGCGCGAGCGCGTCGGCCAGGCCGGGATCGACGTCCTGCATGAACACGGGAGTGAACGCGAAGCCCGTGCCGATGATCGAGCCGTCGGCGGCGACGACCTCGGGGACGTAGGCCGTGAAGGCGGACGCCCCGCCGGCGCCTTCCAGGAGCCCGGTGGGGTCGGCGTACTCGACGGCGTAGGCGCCGGGCAGCAGGGCGACCTCGGCGGCGGGTTCGAGGAGCGGGAACTCCACGCGGTCGTTGACGATCAGGGTGCCGGGGACCGGAGCGGGCGCCCCGATCCGTTCCGCCGGGCCCAACCGGTCGATCTTCACCTCGTCGCCGTCTCTGCTGGTGCCGAGTTCCAGGGTGACCGGGGCGTCGACGCCGTCGAACGCGAACTCCACGGTCACCGTGGCGCCGTCGGCCGACCCCGCCGACGAGACGATGTGCGCGTCGGTCGGCAGGGCCGCCGAGGCCCGGTAGAACGCGTCGTCGATGAGCGCGTCGTCGAACTCGATCGTGGTCAGCGCGGCGGCCTCGCTCGCCTCGCCCGCTTCGAGGTGCGCGAGGAACGCGTCCACGACGGCGGTGCTCTCGGACGTGTCGGTGCCCGCCGGCTGCGGTGCGCAGCCGGCCAGGGCGGCGCTCGCGATGCCGAGGGCGGCTGCGGCGGTCAGGGGTTTCCAGCGTGTCACGGATGCTCCCGTCTTCGGAGTGCGTGCGGTCGGGATGAGCGGACTCGGCTCGTGCGGCTCGGCGCTCACCGGGCGAGGAGCAGCAGGAGGAACGTCAGGACCAGCGCCGCGGCTCCGGCCCCGATCCACGGCAGCAGCCGGCGGAATTCGAACGCCACGCCGCGCTGCGGCTTGGAGAGTCCGGTCAGCGCGGGGTCGTGCGCGGCCGCCGCGTGGTCGCCCGCGGTGGCGGCGGGGTCGAGCAGCGCGATCGCCGGGTCGTGCGGATGGAGCAGCAGCCTCGCGCCGCTGTCCTGCGCCGGCACCGGCTGCGGGGCGAGGCGCACCGCCACCGGGAGCGTTCCCCGGGCGCCGAGGTCCGCCACGTACATCGCCGTGCGGAACGGCGCCCGCTTGCCGGCGCGCGGGACTCGCGAGAGGATCGCCGGCACCCGGGGCCACGAGGAGACCGCGCCGGGGTCGGCGGCGAGCAGCGCGGATGCCGCGGACAGGCGGTGCTGCAGCCCCGCCTCCTCCCGCGCCATGACCGTGAGGGCGACCAGCGTGCCGATCATCCACGCGACCCAGCCCGCCGCGATGACGACGACGGGTGCGAGCGTGAGCTCGCCGGGCGCGAACAGCGACGCCACCCCGCCGAGCATGACGCCCGCCGGGATGAGCTGGAGCGGCAGGACCACTCGCATGAGCCGCGCCTGCGCGTCGGGCACCGAGCGGAGGTGCGAATCGGATGCGTACGGAGGTGCTGGCAGTCGCCCCTGCTGCTGATCACTCACGCAACGAAGTCTACGAACTCGGCGTTCGGTATGCCAGGCGGGCGGCGTCTCCCCGAGATCTGGCGCGTGTCGGATGCGGTGGCGTCGGATCGATCTCCGTGCTCGGACACCAGCTCGTCGGCGGGAGGGCTAGTGCTTCGCGCCGCTGAGCGCGAGCACGCCGCCGAGGCCGATCATCATGACGCCGCCGGTGGTCGCGAGGTGCTCGGCGCGCTTCGGCGAACGGGCGAACCAGTCGCGCGCCGAGCCCGCCGCGAGCGCCCACACCGAATCGCAGGCGAGCGCGAGCACCACGAACACGACGCCGAGCGTCGCGAGCTGCAGCGGGATCGCGCCCGCGCCGAAGTCGACGAACTGCGGCAGCACCGCCACGAAGAACGCGATCGTCTTCGGGTTCGTCACGCCCACGAGGAATCCCTCGCCGAGCAGCTGCCACGGTGACCGACGCGCCACCCGGCCGGCGATCGCGGCCGAGGCATCCCTCCGGTGCCGGATGGCCTGCACGCCGAGGTAGGCGAGGTAGAGCGCCCCGACGATCTTCACGATCGTGAACAGCACCACCGACTGCGCCACGACGACGCCGACGCCGAGCGCGACGGCCGCGACGAGCGGGATCATGCCGAGCGCGTTGCCGACGACGCTCAGCATCCCGCCGACCCGGCCGAGCGCGAGCGAACGGCCGATCACGAACAGCACGCTCGGGCCGGGCACGACGATGAGCACGACCGAGGCGGCCACGAAGGCCCAGAGGTTGGCGGCGGGGACCATGCGAGGATGCTACTCCGCTAGCGTGGCGGTGTGAGCCCCCACATCTCCGCCACGGTCGCCGACGGCGTCGGCCACGTGACGCTCGACCGGCCAGAGGCCATCAACGCCCTCTCCTACGAGATGGTGCGCGAGCTCACGGGCGTGCTCGAGGCGTGGCGGCGTGACACCGAGGTCGGCCTGGTCGTCCTCGACGGGGCGGGGGAGCGCGGCTTCTGCGCCGGCGGCGACATCCGCGAGCTCTACGGCTACGCCACGAGCGACGGGCACGAGGAGGCACGGGCCTTCTTCCGAACGGAGTACCGGCTGGATGCCGCGATCGCCCGCTACCCGAAGCCGGTCGTCGCCATCATGGACGGCATCGCGATGGGCGGCGGCATCGGTCTCGCCGGGCACGCCGCGATCCGCATCGTGACCGAGCGCTCCCGCGTCGCGATGCCCGAGACCCGCATCGGCTTCACCCCCGACGTCGGCGGCAGCTGGCTGCTCGCGAAGGCCCCCGGCGAGCTCGGGGTGCACCTCGGGCTGAACGCCCGCACCATGGACGCGGCCGACGCCCTCCATGCCGGCTTCGCCGACGCGTACGTGCCCTCCGAGCGGCTGTCCCACCTCGTGCAGGCGCTCGCCGAGCGCGCTGACCCGGGCAGCCCCGCCGAGATCGTCATGCTCTTCGACGAGACTCCCGAGCCCTCGAAGCTCGCGCTCGCCCGCGACTGGGTGGACGCCTGCTACTCGGCGCCGACGGTCGCCGAGATCGTGCGCCGGCTGCGCGAGCACGGGCACGAGGATGCCGAGGCCGCCGCCGACGAGCTCGAGTCGCTGTCGCCGACGGCGCTCGCCGTGACGCTCGCCTCGATCCGCCGGGCGCGCACGCTGCCCGCGCTCGAGGACGCGCTGGAGCAGGAGTTCCGGGCGGTCAGCTGGTTCCTCGACCAGCCCGATCTGCACGAGGGCATCCGTGCGCGGGTCATCGACAAGGACCGGTCCCCGCGCTGGAACCCGCCCGAGATCCGCGACGTGCCGCTCGACCTGCCGGGCCGCGTGCTCGAGACCCCGGCGCCCGGCGGCGGCGTCTTCGCCTGACCCCCGCGGCCGAGCAGCTCAGCCGCGCGTCGCGCGCGCCTCGGTGAGGCAGGCCTCCAGGGCGACCCAGGAGAGCATCGCGCACTTCACCCGCATGACGTACTTCGAGACGCCGTGGAAGGCGATCGCGTCCTCGAGCAGCTCCTCATCGGGTTCGCCGGCGCCCTGCGAGCGCAGCATCGCCCGGAAGGCGTCGATGCGCTCGCCGGCCTCCTCGAGGGTGCGGCCGGCCATGAGGTCGACGAGCGCCGACGCCGAGGCCATCGAGATGCTGCAGCCGTCGCCCTGCCAGGCGAGCTCCTCGATGCGCTCGCCCGCGTCGTCGAGGCGGATGCGCATGGTCAGCTCGTCGCCGCACGTCGGGTTGTACTCGTGGTGCTCCGCGGCCGCGTGCTCGAGCGGCCCGTCGCCGTGCCTGGCCTTCGAGTGGTCGAGGATGATCTGCTGGTACAGCCCTTCGAGCCCGCTCACGCGACGACCCCCGTCTGCTCGCCGGCGCCCGCGACGCCGAAGAAGCGGCGCACGCCGCCGAGGGCGTCGATGAAGCGGTCGACCTCGTCCTCCGTGGTGTAGACGTGCGCGCTCGCGCGGGTCGTGGCGGTGACGCCGAGCGCCCGGTGCAGCGGCTGCGCGCAGTGGTGGCCCACGCGCACGACGACGCCCGCCTCGTCGAGGTACTGGCCGACGTCGTGGGCGTGCACGTCGTCGACGACGACCGAGACGAGCCCGGCGCGCTCCTCGCCGGGCGGCGGCCCGATCAGGCGCACGCCGGGCAGCTCCGCGACGGCCTCGGCCATGCGGGCCGCGAGCGCGGACTCGTGCCGGGCGACCTCGGCCATGCCGAGCTCGTCGAGGTAGCGGGCCGCCTCGGCGAGGGCGACGACCTGGGACACCGGCTGGGTGCCCGCCTCGAAGCGGTGCGGCGCGGGCAGGAACTCGGCGTGCTCGAGCGTCACCCGGGTGATCGTGGAGCCGCCGGTGCGCGCCGGGGGCAGCGCGTCGAGCAGCTCGGCGCGGCCGTAGAGGCCGCCGATGCCGTTCGGCCCGAGCATCTTGTGGCCGGAGAACGCGGCGAAGTCGACGCCGGACGCGGCGAGGTCGCTCGGCCGGTGGGGGACCGACTGGCAGGCGTCGAGCACGACGAGCGCCTCGGGCGAGCGCTCGCGCACGAGGGCGACGAGCTCGGCGACCGGGGCGAGGAAGCCCGTGACGTTCGACACCTCGGCGAAGGCGACGACGCGGGTGCGCGGCGAGAGCACGGCGGCGAGCTCGGCCGGGCCCCAGAGCCCGCGCGCATCGACCCGGACGGGCCGCAGCACGGCGCCGGTGCGGGCCGCGAGCCGCTGCCAGGGGATCAGGTTGGCGTGATGCTCGGCCTCGACGACGACGAGCTCGTCGCCCGGGTGGAGGGCGAAGCGGGATGCCTCGGCGCCGCCGAGTCCGGCGGAGGCATCCGCCATGCCGAGCGCGACGATGTTCAGCGCGTCGGTGGCGTTCTCGGCCCAGACGAGCTCGCGCTCGCCGGCCCCGACGAAGCGGGCGACGGTGGCCCTGGCGTCCTCGAAGAGCGTCGTGGAGCGGCCCACGGCGGCGCTCGCGCCGCGGTGCACCGGGGCGAGGTGGTGTTCGAGGTACTCGCGTTCGGCGTCGAGCACGCGGGCGGGCCGTTGCGAGGTCGCGGCGGAGTCGAGGTACGCGGGGGCGTGCTCGCCGGCGTCGCGGAAGACGGGGAAGTCGAGGCGGAGATCGGCGACGCGCCGGGCCCCGAGGGTGTCGCTGCTCATCCCTTCCATCGTCCCATGCTCAGCCTGGAGGAGACCCGGATTCATGTATACATTCACGCGCAATACTCGCGTTCACCGCGTGTGCTAGCGTCGTAATGTATACATCGAGCGGGAGGTGCGGATGCGAGCCAGCGAACGCGCGTACCAGCGCCTCCGCGAGGAGATCCTCGACGGGGAGCTCGCCCCCGGCGCCCCGCTCGGCGAGGTCGAGCAGGCCGCGCGGCTCGGCGTCTCCCGCACGCCCGTCCGCGAGGCCTTCGCCCGGCTCGAGGCCGACGGCCTCGCCACCGCCGCGTCCGCCCGCGTCCTCGTCGTCGCCGAGCTCAGCCCCGAGAGCATCGCCGCGCTCTACGAACTGCGCGAGGCCCTCGAAGAGCGTGCGGCGCGGCTCGCCGCCGAACGGCGCGATCCGGCGCCGTTCCTGGCCGTGCGCCGCCGCATCGTCGCCGCCACCGAGCAGCTCGACGGCGGCGCCGACGGGCTCACCGAGTACTACGCCGCGATCGCCGAGCTCGACGAGGCCGTCGATCGCGCCGCGGGCAACCCGCTATTGACGGCCGCGCTGCGCGGCGCCCGGCTGCACTCCGCACGCGTGCGCCGGCTCGCCAGGCACCACCCGGCCCGGCTGCGCCGCGCCGCCGACGAGCACCTGCTCATCGTCGACGCGATCATCGACGGTGACGCCTCGCTCGCCGCGCACGCCACCCACGTCCACCTGCACCTGAGCCTTCGTCACGCCCTCGCCTCCATCGGCGGGCGGAGCGTAGCCTGACACCGACCGAACACCGAAGGGATCCCCCGATGCAGACCCACCACCTGCGCACGCACCGCAGCGACGAGGACCTGCCCCGCGAGGGCCAGCTCGCCTGGCAGCTCGCCGAGCTCGCCGCCGACCCCGTCGAGCTCGACGCCGACGTCGTCGACATGGTGGTGAACCGGGTCATCGACAACGCGGCGGTCGCCGCGGCATCCCTCACCCGCCGTCCCGTGGTCTCGGCGCGCAGCCAGGCCTTCGCCCACCCCGTCTCGATCGGCGGCGAGGGCGCGACCGTGTTCGGCGCCGACCCCGCCCGCCGCACGAGCCCCGAGTGGGCCGCCTGGGCGAACGGGGTCGCCGTGCGCGAGCTCGACTACCACGACACCTTCCTCGCCGCGGAGTACTCGCACCCGGGCGACAACATCCCGCCGATCGTCGCCGTGGCGCAGCACCTCGCCGCCGCCCGCGGGCTCACCGGCCGCGACGTCGTGCGCGGCATCGCGACCGGCTACGAGATCCAGATCGACCTCGCCAAGGCGATCAGCCTGCACAAGCACAAGATCGACCACGTCGCCCACCTCGGCCCGAGCGCCGCGGCCGGCATCGGCACCCTGCTCGGCCTCGACCGCGAGACGATCTTCCAGGCCATCGGCCAGGCGCTGCACACCACGACGGCGACCCGCCAGTCCCGCAAGGGCGAGATCTCCAGCTGGAAGGCGCACGCCCCCGCCTTCGCCGGCAAGATGGCGATCGAGGCCGTCGACCGGGCCATGCGCGGCGAGACCAGCCCCGTGCCGATCTACGAGGGCGAGGACGGCGTCATCGCCTGGCTCCTCGACGGCCCCGACGGCTCCTACGAGGTCCCCCTGCCCGAGCGCGGCGAGGCCAAGCGGGCCATCCTCGACTCCTACACGAAGGAGCACTCGGCCGAGTACCAGGCCCAGGCGTGGATCGACCTCGCCCGCCGCCTGCACGAGGCGTACCCCCTGATCCTCGACGACCCCGAGCGCATCGAGTCGATCGTGCTGCACACCTCGCACCACACGCACTACGTCATCGGCTCGGGTGCGAACGACCCGCAGAAGTACGACCCGGACGCCTCGCGCGAGACGCTCGACCACTCCATCCCGTACATCTTCGCGGTCGCCCTGCAGGACGGCGCCTGGCACCACGAGCACTCCTACTCCCCGGAGCGGGCGCACCGGCCCGAGACCGTCGCGCTCTGGCGCAAGATCTCGACGGTCGAGGATGCCGAGTGGACCCGCCGCTACCACTCGCTCGACATCGCCGAGAAGGCCTTCGGCGGCCGCGTCGTCATCACGCTCGCCGACGGCGGCGAGATCGTCGACGAGATCGCCGTCGCCGACGCGCACCCGCTCGGCGCCCGGCCGTTCGCGCGCGAGCAGTACGTGCAGAAGTTCCGGCTGCTCGCCGACGGCGTGCTCGAGGCGGACGAGATCGAGCGTTTCCTCGAGCTCGCCCAGCGCCTGCCGGAGCTCTCGCCCGACGAGCTCGGCGGCCTCACCATCACCGCGGGCCCCGGTGTCCTCGCCGGCCTCGCGATCCCCACGGGACTGTTCTGACGGAGGTCAGCCGATGCTCTACGCCACCACCCCCGCCCATGTGAAGCGCCAGGCGTTCCGCGCCCGGCTCGCCACGGGCGAGCTGCTGCGCTTCCCCGGCGCCTTCAACCCCCTGTCGGCCCGGCTCATCGAGCAGCGCGGCTTCGAGGGCGTCTACATCTCGGGCGCCGTGCTCTCGGCCGACCTCGGCCTGCCCGACATCGGCCTCACGACGCTCAGCGAGGTCGCGGGGCGCGCGAAGCAGATCGCCCGGATGACGGAGCTGCCCGCCATCGTCGACGCCGACACGGGCTTCGGCGAGCCGATGAACGTGGCCCGCACCGTGCAGGAGATGGAGGACGCCGGCCTCGCCGGCCTGCACATCGAGGACCAGGTGAACCCCAAGCGCTGCGGGCACCTCGACGGCAAGCAGGTCGTCGACGAGCACACGGCGCTGCAGCGCATCCGCGCCGCCGTCGACGCCCGCCGCGACCCGAACTTCCTGATCATGGCGCGCACCGACATCGCCGCGGTCGAGGGGCCGCAGGCCGCGGTCGACCGCGCGAAGGCGCTCGTCGACGCCGGCGCCGACGCGATCTTCCCCGAGGCGATGCGCTCGCTCGCCGAGTTCGAGGCGGTGCGGAAGGCGGTCGACGTGCCGCTGCTCGCGAACATGACCGAGTTCGGCAAGAGCGAGCTCTTCACCGTCGCGCAGCTGCGCGACGTGGGCATGAACCTCGTGATCTGGCCGGTGTCGCTGCTGCGCCTCGCGATGGGGGCCGCCATGCGCGGGCTCGACGAGCTCGAGGCGGCGGGCGCGCTCACCGGCAAGCTCGGCGAGATGCAGCACCGCGCGGAGCTCTACGAACTCATCGACTACGAGGGCTACACCCGCTTCGACTCGGGCGTCTTCGACTTCACCGTCGGCGACACCCCCGGCTGAGCCAGCCGCCCTCCTTCCTTCCGCCTCCCCCCCTTCCCCTTCCTTTTCCCCTCTCCCCCTTCCTCCCTCCCTTCCAGTGGCCCAAGAAGTCACTTTTCGTGGGTGCTGCTCGATCCAGACCCGCAAATACTGACCGCAAGGGGGCGAGGGGCGGCGGGCGAGATCAGCGGGCCGGGAACCAGCGCGAGAATCGGGGCGTGCCGGCCCACCCCCGGCGACGCAGGGTCGCCGCGAGCCGCGCGATCAGCTCGCGCGGTCGCAGGAGATCCGCCTGCGTCACTTCAGTGACGTGAAAGCCGAGGGCCTCGAGCTCCGCCTCCCGGGTGCGGTCGCGTCGCCACTGCCGCAGCTCCGATCGGTGATGGTCGCCCTGATACTCGAGGACTTCGCCGTACTCGGCGAACAGCGCGTCGACGCGGGCGACGAAGCGGCCGGCCTCGTCGACGATGACCGCCTGCGGGAGGTGCGTGGGCAAGCCCGCCAGGATCGTCAGCGCGAGGAGCTCCGATTCCTTCGGCGACTCCCGCCGGGTGTCCCGTAGGGCGAGTGCGGCGGACAGCTTCGGGCGCATTCGGCCATCCGGGTACTGCTCAACCGCCGTCGCGAGGTCGAGCGATGGGGGCAGGGCATCGGCGACCGCGACGAGCTCGGGCACGGTGAGCCGGGCCGCCAGGTCGCAGAAGGTCCGCTCGGGCGAGGTCGTGCGGGCGCCGTCGAGCCGCACGAGTTCGTGTGGCTGGATCCGGAGCGAGCGGGCGACGACGCCAGCGCGCCGTGGCGCCCTGGCCGGCCACGGAACACCGACCTCCACGATCGTGCCGAGCCGCCACGGCACCGGAAGCTCGTACTCAGCGGCGGCGGATGCCCCGCAGAGGAACGCGTCGCCGCGGAGCGCGAGGAGGATGGCGCGGCGCCGATGCTCGGCATCACCGCCACGGGGCGCGCGTGCACCGGACGTCGGGGCGTCGAGGTCGGCTGCACGGATCCGCCCGGCGGAGACACCGGCGTCGAGGGCCGTGCGCGTCGCGAACGGCCGGCCGGCGAGGTGCGGGGGGAGTGGGCGGCGAGCGGTCATCGGGCCATCCTGCCGACGGGGGACGGCCCCGCCCCTCGGCTGCATCCGAACCGAGGCATCCGTTCCGCTGCGCCCGAGCTGTGGAGGAGGGGCGCGCGGCGCCAAGACGGCAGTATTTGCGGGTCCGCGGGCGGCGTGACCCGCAAATACTGCCGTCTTGCTGGAGGGGGAGCCGGGGGGACGGGCGGAGGGGGAGGCGGGGGACGGGCGGAGGGCTGCCGGCGGCGGCGCGCCGGGCATAGGGTGAAGGAGGCGCCGCTGCCGCACGCGCGGGTGCCCCACCGATCCCACAAGGAGCGCACATGGCCGAGCAGCAGGACACCGCAGCACCCCAGATCTTCAAGGGACTGGCCGGGGTGCCGGTCGACTACACCGCCATCTCGAAGGTGAACCCCGAGTCGAACTCGCTGCTGTATCGGGGGTACCCCGTGCAGGAGCTCGCCGCGCAGTGCACCTTCGAGGAGGTGGCGTACCTGCTCTGGCACGGCGAGCTGCCGAACGACGCCGAGCTCGCCGAGTTCGGGGAGTTCGAGCGGCGGCACCGCGGCCTCGACCACCAGACGAAGCGCATCGTCGACGAGCTGCCGCTCGAGGCGCACCCGATGGACGTCGTGCGCACGGCCGTCAGCGTGATCGGCGCGAGCGATCCCGAGACGCCGGTCGACACCCCCGAGGCGAACCTCGACAAGGCGATGCGGCTCTTCGCGAAGCTGCCCTCGATCGTCGCCTACGACCAGCGCCGCCGGCACGGGCTCGAGTTCGTCGAGCCGCGCGACGACCTCGGCTACTCGGCGAACTTCCTCTGGCAGACCTTCGGCGAGGCGCCCGAGCTCGCGGTCGTGAACGCCTTCGACGTGTCGATGATCCTGTACGCCGAGCACTCCTTCAACGCCTCGACGTTCACCGCCCGGGTGATCGCCTCGACCCTGAGCGACCTCTACTCGGCGGTGACCGGCGCCATCGGCGCGCTCAAGGGCCCGCTGCACGGCGGCGCCAACGAGGCGGTCATGCACGCCTTCGCCGAGATCGGCCCGGGCGAGGGCGGCGCCGAGCGCGCCGTCGCCTGGCTCGACGCCGCGCTCGCCGAGAAGCGCAAGATCATGGGCTTCGGGCACCGCGTCTACAAGAACGGCGACTCCCGCGTGCCCACCATGCGCGACGCGATGGAGCGGATGGTCGAGCACTACGAGCGCCCCGAGCTGCTCGAGGTGTACGTGGCGCTCGAGCAGGCGATGGGGGAGCGCAAGAACATCAAGCCGAACCTGGACTACCCGGCCGGTCCGACGTACCACCTGATGGGCTTCGACACCCCGACCTTCACCCCGCTGTTCGTCGCGAGCCGCGTCGTCGGCTGGACGGCGCACGTCATGGAGCAGCTCGCCTCGAACGCGCTGATCCGCCCGCTGTCGGTCTACAACGGGGTCGACGAGCGGCACGTGCCCGCGAAGTAGGCGGGTGCGGGCCTCACTGGCGGATCCGCACAAGCACCGGCCGAGGCATCCGCCGCCCGGCTGTGGCGACCCTCAACGGACCGCGCCATCCGCCCGAAGCCGCCTACGCTCGGTGCTCATGCACATGCTCTTCCGGACGCTCCTCCACGTGCTGTTCCTGTCGCGGCGCCGGCCCGACCTCGGGCACTACGACGTGGCGCGCACGCGCTTCATCACGCTGCCGACCGATCTCGACATCAACCGGCACATGAACAACGGCGTCTACTTCTCGATCATGGACGTCGCGCGCTTCGACATGCTCGTGCGCAACGGTGTGTGGGGGATCATGCGCGAGCGGGGCTGGTACCCGGTGGTGGCGAGCGAGACCATCACCTTCCGCAAGTCGCTGCAGCTCTGGGAGCGGTTCACGATCGAGTCGCGCGTGCTCGGCTTCGACGACAAGGCGGTCTACGTCGAGCAGCGCTTCGTGAAGAAGGGCGCCGACGGTCGGCCGGAGATCTACGCGCAGGGGTTCATCCGCGGGCGCTTCCTGAAGAAGTCCGGCGGCACGGTGCCGATGGCCGAGGTCGTCGAGGCGTTCGGTGCCGGCCCGGGCGACGGGCTGCCCGAGTGGATCGAGCGCTGGGGCCAGGACGTCGCGCTGCCGGCGACCCGCGCTGAGGCGCCGTCGGTCTGGAGCTGAGCCGCACGGCTCAGGCGCACGGCTCACGCCGCACGGCTCACGCCGAGCGGGAGAGCCCCTCGAGCACGATGCCGAGCTTGTCGCCGAAGGTACAGGCGAAGAGCTCGTCCACCCGCTCGTCCTCGTCGATGCGGACGGTGAGGTTCGAGGCGATGAGCGTGTTGATGAGCATGCCCTGGGCCATGAATCGCATCGCCTCGTCGGGGGTCATCACCTCGCGCATGCGGTCGTAGATGCGCAGGAAGCCGCGCCGGGCGACCGGCCCGATGTTCGGGTCGTGCCCGAGGATGAAGCCCTGCATGAGGGCGAGCAGCACCCCGCGGTCGGTCTCGACGAGGTGCACGTACGCCTCGCCGATGCGCGGGCCGACGGGCTTGTCGGATGCCTCGTCGGCGACCGCGCGGTCGAAGGCGGCGACGATGAGCTCGCAGGTGCGCTCGAGCACCTCGATGAAGAGCTGCTCCTTCGTGCCGAACATGCGCACGACGTAGGGCTGGCTGATGCCGGCCGCCTTCGCGACCCGGTCGGTCGTCGCGCCCGCGTAGCCGAGTTCGCCGAAGACCCGAGTGGCCGCTTCGAGGATCTGTTCGCGGCGCTCGGCCGCCGGGATCCGGTCCGTCTTCGACACCATGCTTGACATGTTATCAGTCGATTACTACAGTCGCTCCAGTGAAGTAATCAGTCGATTACCACCATCGTCGCCCACCGCGTCCCGAGGAGCCCCGAAATGTCCACCGCCGCACGCCGGACCCCCGTCTGGCTCGCGATCGTCGCGGCATCCCTGCCGATGTTCATGGCGACGCTCGACAACCTCGTCATCACGAACGCGCTTCCCGCGATGGCCGCCGACCTCGGCGCCTCGATCGAGGAGCTGCAGTGGTTCGTGAACGCCTTCACGCTCTCCTTCGCGGCGTTCATCCTCGGCGCCGCGGCGCTCGGCGACCGCATCGGCCGGCGCACCGTCTTCCTCATCGCGCTCGCCGTGTTCACCGCCGCGAGCGCCCTCGTCGCGCTCAGCACCGAGCCGTGGATGGTGATCGCGAGCCGCGCCGTGCAGGGCGTCGGCGCCGCCGGCATCATGCCGCTCTCGCTCACCCTGCTCGCCGGCAGCGTCCCCGAACGCCGCCGCCCGATGGCGATCGGCGTCTGGGGCGGCGTGGCCGGCCTCGGCGTCGCGCTCGGCCCGCTCGTCGGCGGCGCCGTCATCGAGGGCTGGAACTGGGAGGCCATCTTCTGGCTCAACGTGCCCGTCGGCGTCATCGCCATCCCGCTCGCCCTCGCCGCCCTGCCGAACGCCCTCGGCGCCCGGGTGCGCATCGACGTGCCGGGCATCCTGCTCGCGGGGCTCGGCGTGCTCGGCGTCGTGTTCGGCATCGTCCGCGGCAACGACGCGGGCTGGGGGAGCGCCGAGGTGCTCGGCTCGCTCGCCGCCGGAGCCCTGCTGCTCGCCGCCTTCATCGCCTGGGAGCTACGCGCCCCCGCGCCGCTGCTGCCGCTGCGCCTGTTCCGCAACCGCGGCTTCACGGCCGCGAACCTCGTCGGCTTCTGGTTCAGCTTCGGCATGTTCGGCTCGGTGTTCGTGCTCATCCAGTTCCTGCAGGTCGTGCAGGGCGCGACCCCGCTCGAGGCGGGCGTGCAGACCATGCCGTGGACCCTCGCCCCGATGTTCATCGCCCCGATCGCCGGCGCCCTCGCGCCGCGCATCGGCACCCGCACGCTCATCGTGGCCGGACTCGCCCTGCAGGCCGCGGCGCTCGCCTGGCTCGCGTTCGAGCTCGACCCCGACGTCGCCTACGGCGCCCTGATCGGCCCGTTCCTGATGGCGGGAGTCGGCATGTCGCTCGTCTTCGCGCCCATGTCGACGGCCGTGCTCGCCGGCATGCCGGAGGACGATCACGCCAAGGCCTCGGGCACGAACTCGACGCTCCGCGAGGTCGGCGTCGCGCTCGGCGTGGCCGTGCTGACCGCGGTCTTCACCGGTGCGGGCGGGGAGCTCACGCCCACCGGCTTCGTGGACGCCGCGGTGCCGGCCGTGCTCGTCGGCTCGGCCGGGCTCGTGCTCGCACTCGTCGCGGCGTTCTTCCTGCCGCTCGGGCGCAGCGGCGGGCGGGATGCCTCGGCCGGGCCATCCGCCGTGGACGCGACGTCGGATGCCTCGGCGGACGCCGGCCTCGCGGCGGCGCAGCGCTAGCTGCGCGCCTGGCGGGGGATCACGATCTCGCGGATGATGAGCAGGATGCCGGCCGAGATCGGGATCGCGACGAGCGCGCCGAGCAGGCCGAGCAGCGTGCCGCCCGCGAGCGCCGAGATCAGCACGATGGTGCCGGGCACCTGCACCGCCTTGCCCATCACCTTCGGCGTCAGGATGTACGCCTCGATCTGCATGTAGACGAGCATCGCGACCAGCACGATGAGCGCCGCGGTGGGCGAGACGAAGAGCGAGACGATCGTCATGAGGATCGTGGTCAGCACCGTACCGATGAGCGGGATGAGCGTGACGAACAGGGCCACGACGCCGATCACGAGGGCGTACTTCACGCCGACGAGGCTCAAAAGGATCGTCGAGAACACCGCGTTCAGGAACGCGAGGACGACCATGCCGCTCAAGTACTTGCCGACCGACTGCATGATGCGCTCGCTGTAGCCCTCGACCCGCTCGCGGTGCGAGGCCTTGACGAGGGAGTAGCAGGCGCGCTTCGTGGCGTCGAGCGTCGCGATGAAGTAGATCGAGAGCACGACGACGAAGAAGCCGGTCGACACCGCGTCGAGCACGGCCGCGCCGAAGGCGAGCGCGCCGCCGCCGATCGAGGCCCAGACGTTCGGGTCGGAGAGGAGGTTCTCGACCGACTGCACGACGGTCGAGAGCAGGCCGTTCGTCGTCTCGTTCGCCTGCTCGAACCAGCCGGAGTCCTGCAGCTGCTGCACCTGCGCAGGCAGCGTCGTCACGAGCGAGGTGGCCTGCGAGACCAGCGGCGGGATGATCACCCAGATGATGCCGACGACGGCGAGCACGAAGAGCAGGATGACGACGACGATCGCCGCGCCCCGCTTGAGCCCCCGGCGTTGGAACCAGCGGATGAGCGGGTCGAGGCCGAGCGCCACGAAGGAGGCGATGAACACCGAGAGCAGCACGCTCTGTAGGTTCACCACCACGATCGCGAGGAGCAGGGCGAGCAGTACGCCGAGCGTGACGATGAATCCCCAGCGCAGCGGATGCTGCGCGAAGAAGGAGCCCCCCGGGCCGCCGGCGGCCGGCTCGCGCCGCCGCAATCGATCTGCCGCTCTCACGGCGTCAGTCTAGGGGCGGGCCGCGTCGGGGACGCGGAGGTCGCGGTAGTGCGCGGCGAACGCGGGGAAGTAGTCGCCCCACTCGGGCATCGCGAGCCCCTGCCTGGCGGCGATCATGCGGTCGAGGTAGTAGTCCCAGCCGGGGCCGATCTCGCCGACGTCGAGCTTGTCGTCCACGCGCTGCGCGAAGCTCAGCGTCGTCATCCCGCCGGCCTCGCGCAGGTGGCAGTGCAGCCGCCACGCCTCGGGCTGGGTGTCGACGTCGAGGTGGAAGCGGTGCGGCGCCTCGCAGAGCAGGATGCTCACGTTCTGCCACGGGGCATCCTCGCTCTCCGCGGTCATCCGGAAGCGGACGCCGCCCGTGGACGGGCTGCCGGTGTACGTGCCGATCCAGGAGCGGAGGGCGGTCGGATTCGTCAGGCTGTACCAGACGTCCTCGATGGGGGCGCGGAACAAGCGGTCGAACTGCAGGTAGCGTCCGTCGGGCTTCAGCTCGTAGTGACCGGTGGGCTTGGCGCTCATCTCGACCCCCTCGTCGTCCGTTTCCCCAGGCTAACCCTCGGCGCTCGGAACCACTAGCATCGTGGCCATGAGTAGCAAGGGGTCGTCGGCCGCCAAGCGCGAAGCCGCCATGGACATCACCGAGGGCAAGTCCGGGCTGTGGGGGTGGCTCGCCGGCCTTGTCGTGCTCGCCCTCATCGCGGTGCCGCTGTCGGCCGCGTTCGCCTTCGCGACGCACCCGCACTCGCAGCAGCTCTTCGCGGGCCGCCTCGACGAGGTCGGCACCGGCGCCTACCAGGTGTTCTGGTGGCTCGTGACGATCTTCCTCGTCGCGCTGCCGATCCTCGTCGGCTACGCGATCGCGAAGCTCTCGGCGCGTTCCCTCGCCATCGTCGGCGCGATCGTCGCGCTCTTCGTCATCGCGATCCTGGTGCTCGGGCAGCTCTTCGTCTTCTGACGTCGACGCTCCGGGGGCCCGCGCCGAGCTCGGGCGGACCCTCGGGGCTCACTCCTCGCCGTCGTAGGCCGCTCGCGCGGCCGCGATGTCGTCGTGGCGCGCCGTCGCCCAGTCGATGAGTGCGAGCACGGGCTCGGCCAGCGATCGGCCGAGCGGCGTAACCGCGTACTCCACCCGCGGCGGGATCTCGGGGTACACGCGACGTGAGACGAGCCCGTCGCGTTCGAGCCCGCGGAGGGTCTCGGTGAGCACGCGGTGCGAGATGCCGTCGATGCGGCGCTGCACCTCGGTGAATCGAAGTGGTCCGTCGTGCAGGGTGCCGACGATCAGCAGGCTCCACTTGTCGCCCACTCGCGAGAGCACCTCCCGGACGACGGTGCTCGACGGGTTCCGCGTCACGCAGGCGCCGTCCTCGGTGCGGACGCGCTCCGCCACTCCGCCACTCGGCTCGATCATCCGCGACTCCCTCCACGAACCTCAGGGTGCGTGACGCACGATGAAGTGCCGTCCGCCCGTCTCCTAGCATCAGGGCCCGTGCCTCGTGCACTCATCGTATTCGGCCCCGAACGGAGACCCGCATGATCATCGCCCTCTGGATCGTCACCATCCTGCTCGCCCTGCTGTTCCTGCTCGCGGGCGCCGTCAAAGCCATGCAGTCGCGCGAGGCGGTGCTCGCTCGCATGGCCTGGGTCGAGGACGTCACCGCAGGGCAGTTGAAGGCCATCGGCGTGCTGGAGGTGCTGGGGGCCATCGGGCTGGTCCTCCCGGCTGCGGCGCCCCTCGTGTGGTGGCTGACGCCCGTGTCGGCGTTCGCGCTCGCCGTCACGATGGCCGTCGCGGTGGCACTGCACGTGCGACGGCGGGAGGGCTTCGCCCCGAGCCTCGTGCTCGCGGTGGTCTCCCTGGCCGTCGGGATCGGCTGGCTGCTCCTGCGCTGATGCAAATAGTTAAGACTTGACTTATATAAGTTGAGGCGTAACTATTGGACCATGCACGCGTTCGACGTCCTCGGCGATCCGGTCCGGCGACGCATCCTGGAGCTCCTCGCCGAGGGCGAGGCGCCCGCCGGCGCCGTCTGCGCGATCGTGTCGGCGGAGTTCGGCATCACGCAGCCCGCGGTGTCGCAGCACCTGCGGGTGCTGCGCGAGCAGGGCTTCGCCTCGGTGCGCGCCGACGGCCGTCGGCGGCTCTACGCGGTCGACGCCCGCGGGCTCCAGCAGGCCAGCGATTGGCTCAGCCCGTTCGAGCGCTTCTGGCGCGGCCCGCTCGCCGCGCTCGGAACCGAGCTGAAGCGCGGCCAACGGGCCCGCAGGCTCGACGCCGACGCCGACGCCGTGCATGACCGGGCGGACGGCCCGGCCGATCCGCCACGAGACGAGGAGTGACCATGATCGACGTGAACGAGCAGATCGACGCCGTGACGCGCGAACTGCGCACCGAGGACCTCGACGGCGAGCCCTCGCGCATCCAGCTCATCGCGCAGGAGTACCCGGCGGACCTCGCCGACGTGTGGGCCGCGGCGACCGAGCCGGAGCGCATCGCCCGCTGGTTCCTGCCGGTGACCGGTTCGCTCGAGCTCGGCGGGCGGTACCAGCTCGAGGGCAACGCCGGCGGCGAGGTGCTCGCCTGCTCGCCGCCCGCGGACGGGCGCGCGAGCTATCGCATCACCTGGGAGTACGGCGGCGGGATGTCGTGGGTGACCGTGCGGCTCACGTCGATCGACGGCGAGCGCACCCGCTTCGAGCTCGAGCATGTGGCGCGAGTCGGCGACATCCCCGAGGAGATGTGGCAGACGTTCGGGCCGGGCGCGACCGGCGTCGGCTGGGACCAGGCGCTGCTCGGCCTCGCCCTGCACCTCGGCACGCAGGACGCACGGATCGCGCCGGCGGACGCCATGGCCTGGATGCTCTCGGAGGAGGGGCGCGCGTTCTCCCGCGCCGCCGCCGACGGCTGGGCCGCCGCGCATCGTGCGTCCGGTGCGGACGCCGAGACCGCGGCGCGCGCCGCCGACGCCACCTTCGGCTTCTACACGGGCGAGACGCCAGGGGCCTGAGCCGCGGGCGCGGGTCAGCCGCGCGCCTCGAGCACGGCCATCGCCGCGTTCTGCCCGCCGATGCCGCTGACCGCCCCGCCGCGCACGGCGCCCGAGCCGCAGAGCAGGATGCGCTCGTGCGCTGTCGCGACGCCCCAGCGCTCGGCGGCCGTCGCGAGCGGCCGGCCGGGCTCCGCCCACGGCCACGACAGCGGCCCGTGGAAGATGTGCCCGCCGGGCATCGCGAGCGCCGCCTCCAGGTCGCGCGTCGTCTTCGTCTCGATGCACGGGCGGCCCGAGGCATCCCTCGCGATCACGTCGGCGATCGGCTCGGCGAGCACCGAGTCGAGCGAGTCGAGCACGGCCTGCTGGAGCCGCTCGCGCAGCTCGTCGGCGCCGAAGCGCTCGCCGAGCCGATCCGCGGCGTGCAGCCCGAAGACGGTGAGCGTGTGCGCGCCGCTCGCGACGAGCTCGGGCGAGAGGATCGTCGGGTCGCTCAGCGTGTGGCAGTAGATCTCGCAGGGGAGCGGATCCGGGATTGCCCCGCGGGCGGCCGAGCGGAACGCGCCCTCGAGCTGCGACTCGAGCTCGTTGATGTGGAACGTGCCCGCGAAGGCCTGCTCGGGCGCGACCTCGGGGTCGCGGAGCCGGGGCAGGCGGGCGAGCAGCAGGTTCACCTTCACCTGCGCGCCCTCCGGCGCGTCGAGATGGCGGAGCCGCTCGAGCACGACGGGCGGGACGCCCGGCACGCGGTCCTCGGCGAAGGGTGCCTGGGTGCGCGGGGCGGATGCCTCGGGGGCCGGCGCGCCCGCGGCCAGCAGTCGGGCGAGCACCGCCGGTGCGACGTTCGCGAGGATCGTGCCCGCCGCGACGAGGTGCTCGCCCGAGGCATCCCGGTACCGCACCGAACCCGCGGGACTCGCGCCGAGCGCCTCGGCCCCGGTGAGCAGCGTCGCGCCCGCCGCGCGGGCGACCCGCTCGAGTTCGCCCGTCACCGCGCCCATGCCGCCGACGGGGACGTCCCAGTCGCCGGTGCCGCCGCCGATCACGTGGTACAGGAAGCAGCGGTTCGCGTCGAGCGCCGGATCGTCGAGCGAGGTGAAGGTGCCGATGAGGCCGTCGGTCGCGACGACGCCGCGCACGAGGTCGCTCGCGAAGCGGGCGTCGACGGTCTCGCCGAGGGGGCGCTCGACGAAGTCCCGCCACACGCGTTCGTCGCCGACGAGGGCGCGGGCCTCCTCACGGGTGGGCAGCGGCTCGGTCAGCGTGGGGAAGAGCGCCGTCGCGAGCCGGGCGGTGTCGGCGCCGAGCTCGCGCCAGGCGGCCACATCGGCCTCGGCGCCGACCCGGGCGAAGGCGGCGGCGAGGGCCGCGTCGTCCGCGTCGCGGTCGACGAGCAGCCCGCGCGCGGGGTCGGCCGGGTCGGGCGTGTAGGAGGAGAAGCGGCGGCGCACGAGCTCGAGCTCCAGGCCGAGCTCCTCGACGATGCGCGCGGGCAGCAGGCTCACGAGGTACGAGTACCGGGAGAGGCGGGCGTCGACCCCCTCGAACGCCTCGGCCGAGACCGCGGCGCCGCCGAGATGGTCGTCGCGCTCGAGCAGCAGCACGTCGAGCCCGGCGCGGGCGAGATAGGCGGCGGCGGTCAGGCCGTTGTGGCCCCCGCCGAGGATGACGACGTCGTGCGCGCGCATGGCTCGAGCGTAGCCGGGCGCAGTGCGGCGGCGACCGCGAGGGGGTCGTTCTCCGACGCGGGCACGGGCGCCTGCGGCATCCGCGGTCGGAAAACGACCCCCTCGGGTGGGGTGCCGGGGTCAGCGGGCCCGGCGCATCGCGCGCACCCCGACGACGAGGCCGATCGCGCAGGTGACGACCGCCGCGATCGCGCCGCCGAGCACCGCCGGTGCGCCGAAGTCGCCCGCGAGCAGCGCGCGCTCCGCGCCGACGAGGTAGCTGAGCGGGTTCACGGCGGCCGCGACCCGCATCCACTCGGGGCCGTCCTCGAGCGGCAGCAGCATGCCCGAGAGGATCATCAGGGGGAACAGCAGCGTCTGGTGCACCATCCAGAACATCCAGTCCCGATTGCGGCAGCCGAGCGCGAGCGTGTAGCTCAGCGCGCCGAAGCCGATGCCGAAGACGGCGAGCACGACGAGGCCGAGGAGCAGCCCGGGCACGTTCACGCTGAAGCCGAACGGCACGGCCACGAGCACCACGATCGTGCCCTGCACCATGAGCGGCACGACCTCCTTCAGGGCGCGGCCGACGAGCAGCGCGTTCCGCGAGAGCGGGGCGACGAGGGTGCGCTCGTGCGAGCCGGTCTGCATCTCGAAGAGCAGGTTGGCTCCGGTCGAGGCGGTGCCGAACAGCGCCACCATCACGAGGATGCCGGGCACGAACCACTGCAGCGTGCCCGCGACGTCGCCGCCCGCCGCGCCGACGAGCAAGGGGCCGAACAGGCCGAGGAAGACGAGCGGCTGCACGAGTGAGAACAGCACGCTGAACGGGTCGCGCACGAGCGGGCGGGATTCGCGCACGAACACCGCCGCGGTGTCGCGGGCGAAGCCGGTGCGGCGCGGGACCGGGCGGGCGGCGAGCGGGGCGGGCGCCTGCGCGCCCGTCGCGGTGGACGGTGTGGGGTCGGCGATGGTGTTCATGGTCGTGCTCCTTCGGTGGCGGTGGCGGTGGCGGTGGCGGTGGCGGTGGCGGTGGCGGTGGCGGCGGTGGCTGTGGGACGGATGCCGCTCACGCGGCGGCGGGTTCGGGCGTCTCGGCCGCTCCGGCCCCGGCGGACTCCTCGCGGAGGCTGCGCCCGGTCAGGGCGAGGAAGACGTCGTCGAGCGTCGGCGGCCGGTGCGTCGCCGTGACGACGTCCAGCCCCGCCGCGGCGAGCTCGCGGAGGTGCCGCGGCAGCGCCCGCTCGCCGTCGGCGGCGGTGAGCACGAGGCGGGTCGGGTCGGCGGGGTCGAGCTCTCCGCCGAGGCGGGCGGCGGCGGCCGAGGCATCCGCCCGTCCCGCGAAGCCGAGCGTGATGCGGTCGCCCGCGAGCGATTCCTTGAGCGCCCCGGCGGTGTCGTCGGCGATGACGCGGCCGTGGTCCATGACCATCACGCGCTCGGCGAGCTGGTCCGCCTCGTCGAGGTAGTGGGTGGTCAGGAAGATCGTCGTCCCGGTCGTGCGGCGGAGCTCGACGATGTGCTCCCAGAGGTTCGCCCGGCTGTGCGGGTCGAGCCCGGTCGACGGCTCGTCGAGGAAGAGCAGCTCCGGACGGTGGATGAGGCCGAGCGCGATGTCGAGCCGGCGCTTCTGCCCGCCGGAGAGCGACTGCACGCTGCGGTTCGCGAACGGCCCGAGCTCGAGCGAGTCGAGCAGTTCGGCCGCCCGCGCCCGCGTCTCGCGCCGGCCGAGGCCGTAGAACGCGCCCTGGGCGTGCAGCTCGTCGCGGACCCGCTGGGTGTGGCCGCCCGAGCTGCCCTGCCCGACGTAGCCGATGCGGCGGCGGACCCCGGCCGGGTCGCGGCGGATGTCGCAGCCGGCGACGGTCGCCTCGCCGCTCGTGGCGGGCAGTAGCGTCGTGAGCATCCGGAGCGTCGTCGACTTGCCCGCGCCGTTCGGCCCGAGGAACGCGACGAGCTCCCCGGCGGCGACGGAGAGGTCGACAGCGCGCACCGCCTCGACCGTCTGCCCCTTCGAGCGGAACGTCTTCGTCGAGCCGCGGGCGGTGATCATCTGGCCGGTTCCGGCCTGCGTGTGCTTCGTCATGGACACAGCTTCTCGAGGCATCCGGTCAGTTTCTGTCCGGTATCGGAGGAGAATCGTGGCATGGCCGCCACGACCTCGCGAACGCTCGAACTGCTCTCGCTGCTGCAGAGCCACCGGCACTGGACCGCGCACGAGCTCGTCGACCGCCTCGGCGTCAGCGAGCGCACGCTGCGCCGGGACGTGGAACGGCTGCGCGAGCTCGGGTACGGCATCGAGTCGCTTCGCGGCGTCGCCGGCGGCTACCGGCTGGAGGCCGGCACCGGGCTGCCGCCGCTGCTCCTCAGCGACGACGAGGGCGTGGCGATCGCGGTCGGCCTGCGGTCACAGGCGACCGCCGGCCTCCGCGGCGCGGAGCACACCACGCTCAGCGCCCTCGCGAAGATCGAGCAGGTGCTGCCGCCCGCGCTGCGCCGCCGGATCGAGGCGCTGCAGTCGCACGCCGCCGCCGGCGCGCCGCCCCTCGGCGGGCGCGACGGGCGACCGGTGCCCGCCGTCGATCCGGAACTCCTCGGCCTGCTCGCGCTCGCCTGCCGCGACGCCGAACGACTGCGCTTCCGGTACACCGACGCGAACGGCGGGGAGACCGCGCGGAGCGTCGAGCCGCACCGCCTCGTGCCGGTCGCCCGGCGCTGGTACCTGCTGGCCTGGGACCGGGACCGCGACGACTGGCGCACCTTCCGCGTCGACCGGGTCGACGACGTCTTCCAGACCCGCGTGCGCTTCGAGCCCCGGCCGATCGACGACGAGGAGGCGCGGGAGCGGGTCGAGCGGGCCACGAGGTACCGGCGCAGCTCGGTCACGGCGCGGGTCGTCGTCGCGCTTCCGCTCGCCGAGCTCGCCGCCCACCTGGGCTGGTGGGGGCGCGAGCTCGAAGCGGTGGATGCCGGGCACTGCGCATGGCCGATCGAGGCCGACTCCGTCGAGGGCCTCGCGATGGGGCTGATGTGGCTGCCGGCCGACGCCGAGTACCGCATCGAGGGCGAGGAGCTGCGGGCGTTCCTCGCGGTGCAGGCTGCGCGGTTCGCCGCCGCCGCGGGCTGAGGGGGCCGCGGGCGGCGGTCTGGGTGCAGATTCCGTCGCCCGCGGGGCGTCAGGCGGGCAGGGCCCCTGCGGACTCGTCGGCGGGGTGCGGCGCGAGCCCCTCGAAGAACAGCTCGAGGGCGAGGTCGACCTGCGCCTCGATCTCGGCGCGGTCGGGCAGCGCGGCGTCGCCGAGCATCATGGCTCGGTTCAGCGGCTCGCCCATGACCATCCAGTTCAGCTGCGCTGCGGCGCGCTCGGGGTCGGCGGCGCGCAGCACCCCGGCGGACTGCAGCTCGGCGACGATGCCGGCCAGGTTCGCGATCGCTCGCTTCGGCCCGTGCTCGTAGAGGGCCGCGGCGAGCTCGGGGGAGCGGGGCAGCTCGCCGATGACGAGGCGCCGCAGCCCGACGATGTTCGGCGTCAGCACCGCTTCGAGCTGGCCGACGAGGAGCTCGCGAAGGGCGGCGCGGGGCTCGTCGTGCGGGTCGATGCGCGGCGCCGGTGACAGCACCGTGCGGCGGGTGCCCACGGTCTCGGCGGTGACGAGCTCGAGGAACAGGGCGCGCTTGCTGCCGAAGTGGCTGTAGAGCGTCTGCTTCGCGATGCCGCACTCGGCGGCGATCGAGTCCATGGTCACGGATTCGTAGCCGGTGGCCAGGAACTGCCGTTCGGCGGCGCGCAGCGCGGCTTCGCGCTTCTGCAGCGAGCTGGGGCGCATCCGCGTCTCCTCCGATCGGTCCGGCTCTTGCAGACATCATACTCGTGCGTCTATATTCTCAATGAATCAAGACTCGTCAGTCCAGAAATGGGGATGCCCCGATGGAAACCATCACCACCGCCAACGGCGACCTCGTCGCCTTCGACCGCTACGGCGAGCCGGGAACCCCCGCCGTCGTCTTCATCCAGGGCGCCGGGCCCACCCGCGCCGACGACCCGGTGACCGCCGAGACCGGACGCCTGCTCGCCGAGCGCGGGCATCAGGCGATCGTGCACGACCGCGTCGGACGCGGCGACTCCGCGGCATCCGGCCCGATCGCGCTGGACCGCGAGCTCGACGCGATCGCCGCGCTCGCCGAGGCGGCGGGCGCGCCCGTGGTGCTCGTCGGACACTCCTCGGGCTGCGCCATCGCGCTGCGGGCCGCACCCCGCGTGCCCGGTCTCGCGGGCCTCGTGCTCTGGGAGGCGCCGCTCGGGCAGTTCGAGGGCGGCGCGCCCGCGTGGTGGGCGGTGGTCGAGCAGGCCGTCGCCGACGGCCGACTCGAGGACGCCGTCGCCGCCTACATGGTCGGCATGCCGCCCGAGTGGCTCGAGGAGCTGCGCCGCTCGCCCGACTACCCCGGGCTCGTGCTGAGCTGGATCCCCGACGGCGAGGCCCTCGCTTCCGTCGAGGCCGACGGGCTCGCGGCCCACCTCGGCGGGCTCGCCGTGCCGGTGCTCGCCGTGGTCGGCACGGAGACGTTCCCCGGCATGGCCGAGGCCGCCGACGCGATCGCGGCCGCGGCGCCCGCCGGGGCCTCCGAACGCGTCGCCGGCGCGTGGCACAGCTGGGAGCCCGAGGCGATGGCCGAGCGGCTCGCCCGCCTCCTCGACACGCAGGGCTGAACCGGCCGCGTCGCCCGGCTCAGCCGGCGGGGCGCCGCGCCGGAGCGGCGGCGCGAGCCGCCCGGGCGAGCGCCTCGCGGCACGCGACGACCGCCGGACGGGTGGCCGCCGCGTGCCTCGTCGCCGTGAACACCTCGCGTTGCGGGCGGCCGGGCAGCTCCGCGAGGCGGACGCTCGGCGGCTCGCCCGCCCAGACGAGATCGGGCAGCAGTCCCGCGGCGTGGCCGGCCCGGATGAGCCGGATGTGCGCGATGAGGTCCGCCGTCTCGAAGCGCACATCGGGTTCGAAGCCGGCCTCGCGGCAGAGCTGCACCGCCCACTCGCGCGAGGCGGTGCCGGCCGGCTCCAAAACCCAGGGCAGGGATGCCGCGTCCGCCAGGGTCGCGGCCTCGGGAGCGACGCCGCCGGGCAGAGCGAGCCGGATGGGGTCGGCGACGAGCGGGACCCGGTCGAGTTCCGGGCGGTGCGCCCTCGTGTGCCCCGGGTACTGCTCGGCGACGACGAGGTCGAAGTCGCGGGCCGCGACCTCGAACAGCCCCGCCTCGGGCTCGCGCTCGGTGACCTCGACGCGGAGCCCCGGATGCTCCGCCGCGAGGATCGTCAGCGCCTGCGGCACGACGGCGTGCGCGGCCGATTGGAACACCGCGACGCGCACCGTGCCGCCGACCGAGGTGAGGGAGCGGGCGACCTCGGCCTCCGCCTCCTCCAGCCGGTCGAGCACCGCGATGCCGTGCTCGACGAGCACGAGGGCCTGCGGGGTGAGCTGCACCCGGCGGCCCGCCTGCACGAGCAGGGGCACGCCGGCCTCGCGCTCGAGCAGCGCGAGCTGCTGCGACACCGAGGACGGGCTGTACGAGAGCGCCTCGGCGACCGCGGCGAGCGTGCCTCGGCGGCTCAGCTCCACGAGCAGGCGCAGGCGGCGTACGTCGAGCATCGCGGCGTCCTTCCTCTCTGTTCCACTGCCTCGACTTGCCCGACTTTCATGAAAGTCGGGCACGTCGAGAAGGCGCTCACGATTATTCGGAAATCATGAACAGTATCCATCGGAATCATTCGCTGTACCGAATGAACGCCCGGCCGCACACTTGAGTCGATGCCCGGCGTTCCCCCGGCCCCGCTTCCAGTGAAGGACAGTACTGTCGTGACCATGACGAACCTCAGCGCAGCCACCGGCAGCCCGCGCACCGACGACGTCGTCTCCCTCGTTCGCCGCTGGCTCGCCGAGAGCGCAGCGCACCCCGTCGACCCCGCCGCCGAGCGGCTCGCGGGGGTGCTGAAGGACCCGAACGGCCTCGCCTTCACCGTCGGCTTCGTCGACGGCGTCATGCGCCCGGAGGACCTCGGCGTCGCCGGCCGCAACCTCGAGCAGGTCGCGAAGCTCACGCCGAAGTTCCTGCCCTGGTACCTGAAGGCGGCCATCCGCGTGGGCGGCGTCTTCGCCCCGATGCTGCCCTGGGTCGTCATCCCGATCGCCCGCCGCGTGCTCCGCGCCATGGTCGGCCACCTCGTGCTCGACGCCACCCCGGCGAAGCTCGGCCCCGCCATCGCGAAGCTCCGCGAGGGCGGCAACCGGCTCAACCTCAACCTCCTCGGCGAGGCCGTGCTCGGCGAGCAGGAGGCCGACCGCCGGCTCTCCGGCACCTACGAGTTCCTCGCCCGCGACGACGTCGACTACGTCTCGATCAAGGTCTCGTCCGTCGTCAGCCAGCTCTCCATGTGGTCCTTCGACGAGGCCGTCGCCAAGGTCGTCGACAAGCTCACCCCGCTCTACGAACTCGCGGCGCAGCGCACCGCCGAGGGCAAGCCGAAGTTCATCAACCTCGACATGGAGGAGTACCGGGACCTCGACCTCACCATCGCGGTCTTCACCGCGCTCCTCGATCAGCCGCAGCTGCGGCAGCTCGAGGCCGGCATCGTGCTGCAGACCTACCTGCCCGACGCGCTCCGCGCCATGCAGGAGCTGCAGGCCTGGGCGAAGACCCGGCGTGCGGCCGGCGGGGCCCCGATCAAGGTGCGCGTCGTCAAGGGCGCGAACCTCGCCATGGAGCAGGTGGATGCCGCGATCCACGACTGGCCCGTCGCGACCTACTCGAGCAAGCAGGACTCCGACACCAACTACAAGCGGGTGCTCGACTGGTCGATGACTCCCGAGCGGATCGACGCCGTGCGGCTCGGCGTCGCCGGGCACAACCTCTTCGACGTCGCCCACGCCTGGCTCACCGCCAAGGCGCGCGGCGTCGAGGCCGGCGTCGAGTTCGAGATGCTGCTCGGCATGGCGACCGGGCAGGCCGAGGCCGTCCGCGGCGACGTCGGCCAGTTGCTGCTCTACACGCCCGTCGTGAACCCGGCCGAGTTCGACGTCGCGATCGCGTACCTGATCCGCCGGCTCGAAGAGAACGCGAGCCAGGAGAACTTCATGTCGGCCTTGTTCGAGCTCGCCGACGACCGCGGGCTCTTCGACCGCGAGCGCGCCCGCTACGAGCGCTCCCTCGCCGCCCTCGAGCCCGTCGTGGCGGAGGCCCCGCAGCCGAACCGCACGCAGAACCGCCGCACCGAGTGGGAGGGCGGGGCGCTCGACGCCGCCTTCGCCCGCCTCGACGCCCCCGCACCCGGCAGCGAGCACGCCGAGGAGGGGCTCACCAACGTCGTGCTGGGGATCAGCCGCGGGTCGAGCGGCGCGTCGGGCGGCGCTTCGACGGGCTCCGCTTCGACGGGCTCCGCTTCGACGAGCTCAGCGGACCAGGGCTCCGCTTCGACGAGCTCAGCGGACCATGGCCCGGGGCTGACCCCCGGATTCCGCAACGAGCCCGACACCGATCCCGCGCTCGCCGCGAACCGGGAGTGGGGCCGGCGCATCCTCGAGCGCGTCCCCGGCTCCGAGCTCGGCCGCGACACGATCCGCGCCGCCCGCATCGACGACGCCGACGCGCTCGCCGAGCTCATGGCCGGCGTCGCCGCCGCGGGCGAGGCCTGGGGCCGCAAGTCCGGCGCCGAGCGCGCCGCCGTGCTGCACCGGGCGGGCCTCGCGCTCGCCGCGAACCGCGACCGCCTCATCGAGGTCATGGCCGCCGAGGCGGGCAAGACCATCGCCGAGGCCGACCCCGAGATCAGCGAGGCGATCGACTTCGCCCACTACTACGCCGAGCGCGCCCGCGAGCTCGACCACGTGCAGGGCGCCGTTTTCGTGCCCTCGAAGCTCACGGTCGTCACCCCGCCGTGGAACTTCCCCGTCGCCATCCCCGCCGGCGGCGTGCTCGCCGCGCTCGCCGCGGGCTCCGGCGTCGTGATCAAGCCGGCGAAGCTCGCGCAGCGCTCCGGCGCGGTCATGGTCGAGGCGCTGTGGGAGGCCGGCATCCCGAAGGAGCTCCTCGCCCTCGTCGACGTGGGCGAGCGGGAGCTCGGCACCCAGCTCGTCTCGAGCCCGAACGTCGACCGGGTCATCCTCACGGGCGCGTACGAGACGGCCGAGCTGTTCCGCTCCTTCCGCGCCGACCTGCCGCTGCTCGCCGAGACGAGCGGCAAGAACGCGATCATCGTCACGCCCTCGGCCGACCTCGACCTCGCCGCGTCCGACGTCGTGAAGAGCGCCTTCGGGCACGCCGGGCAGAAGTGCTCGGCGGCCTCGCTCGTCATCCTCGTCGGCTCGGTCGCGAAGTCGGAGCGGTTCCGCCGCCAGCTCGTCGACGCCGCCCGTTCGATGCGGGTCGGCTACCCCGCCGATGCCCGCACCCAGATCGGGCCGATCATCGAGCCGGCGCAGGGCAAGCTGCTCCACGCCCTCACCCAGCTCGGCATCGGCGAGGAGTGGCTCGTCGAGCCGAAGCAGCTCGACGACAGCGGGCGGCTCTGGTCGCCGGGCATCAAGACCGGGGTGCAGCCGGGCTCCTACTTCCACCTCACCGAGTTCTTCGGCCCGGTGCTCGGCATCATGCACGCGAAGGACCTCGACGAGGCCATCCGCTTCCAGAACGCCGTCGACTACGGCCTCACCGCGGGCCTCCACTCGCTCGACTCGGAGGAGCTCGCGAGCTGGTTCGACCAGGTCGAGGCGGGCAACCTCTACGTGAACCGCGGCATCACCGGTGCGATCGTGCAGCGCCAGCCCTTCGGTGGCTGGAAGCGCTCCGCCGTCGGCGCCGGCGCCAAGGCCGGCGGGCCGAACTACCTGTTCGGGCTCGGCAGCTGGGAGGCCGAGCACGGCCGCCAGTCCTCGACGCTGCACCTGCGCGGCCTCGACAAGCGTGTCACGGAGGTCATCGAGGCATCCCAGTCGGCCCTCGACTACGAGTCGTTCGACGTGCTGCGCCGCTCCGCGCTGAGCGACGCCGTCGCCTGGGCCGAGGAGTACGGCGTCGCCCGCGACGCCTCGCAGCTCGGCGTCGAGCGGAACGTCTTCCGCTACCGCCCGCTGCCCGTCACCGTGCGCATCTCGGACGACGCAGACCTCGCCGAGGGCCTCCGGGTCGTCGTCGCCGGCCTGCTCACGAAGTCGCGCTTCGAGGTCTCGACCGCGCTCGAGCTGCCGAAGGGCGTGCGCACCGTGCTCGCCGCCCGCGAGGTGCGGATCACCCGCGAGGACGACGCCGCCTGGCTCGCCCGCGTGGCGAAGCGCGGCGCGAAGGCGCTCGGCGCGAGCCGGGTGCGGCTCGTCGGCGGGGATGCCTCGGCGCTCGCGCACGCGCTCGGCGGCGCGCCGGATGTCGCGGTGTGGGCGCACCCCGTGACGCCCTCGGGCCGGGTGGAGCTGCTGCCGTTCCTGCACGAGCAGGCGATCTCGATCACGAACCACCGCTTCGGCAACCCGACGACCCTGTCGCAGGGCGTGATCTAGGCATCGCCGCGCTGCCGCGCTGCCGCGCTGCCGCGCTGCTCTGCTTCAGGGTTGCCCGACTTTCATGAAAGTTGGGCAACCCTGAAGTCAGAGGGGGGTCAGGCCCGGCCGCGGTTACGGCGGCGCGCGTGCTTCGGCGCGCGGCCGCCGACGAAGGAGCGGCCGGAGTCGACGACGAAGCCCTGCCGCAGCGCCTCGCGGCCGACGAGCATGCGGAAGCCCATCTCGTCGCGGTTCGTGAGCGTGACCTCGGCGGTCACCGTGCGGCCGAGCAGCACGACGTCGAGCAGCACCACGATGCGCTCGGCGGTGTGGCCGGAGGAGCTGCGCACGAGGCGCCGGTCGTGCACCGGCAGCTCGACCCGGACGTCGTCCTCGTCGGAGCCCTGCCAGGGCCGCACGCCGAAGCGCACCCACGGCTCGCCGTCGCGCTCGAACTCCTCGAGATCGAAGGCGTGCAGCGCGGAGCTGCGGGCGCCGGTGTCGAGCTTCACCTTGATCCAGGCCACCCCGAGCCCGGGGAGGCTCGCCCATTCGCGCCATCCGGCGATGGTGCTTGAATGGGAACTCGACTTCACTCGTCCATCTTGGCAGGGCACCCAGCATGAAACTCGCGATCCTCTCGCGCGCGCCGCACGCGTACTCGACCCAGCGCCTCCGGGCCGCAGCCCAGCAGCGCGGTCATCAGGTCAAGGTCCTGAATACGCTGCGCTTCGCGATCGACCTCGCGGGACCCGAGCCCGATCTGCAGTTCCGCGGCCGGCAGCTGAGCGACTACGACGCGATCCTGCCCCGCATCGGCAACTCGATCACGTACTTCGGCACCGCCGTGGTGCGCCAGTTCGAGCAGATGGACGTGTACACGCCGAACACCGCGAACGGCATCTCGAACGCCCGCGACAAGCTGCGCGCGAACCAGATCCTGTCCCGGCACAACATCGCCCTGCCGCCGACCGCCTTCGTGCGCAACCGCGCCGACGTGCGCCCGGCGATCGAGCGCGTCGGCGGGGCGCCCGTCGTCATCAAGCTGCTCGAGGGCACGCAGGGCATCGGCGTCATCCTCGCGCCGCAGGTCAAGGTCGCCGAGGCGATCATCGAGACGCTGCACTCGACGAAGCAGAACGTGCTCATCCAGAAGTTCATCGCCGAGAGCCGCGGCCGCGACATCCGCGCCCTCGTCGTCGGCGACCGCGTCGTCGCGGCCATGCGCCGTGTCGCGAACGGCGACGAGTTCCGCTCGAACGTGCACCGCGGCGGCACCGTCGAACCCGTGGAGCTCACCCCCGAGTACGAGCAGGCGGCGGTGCGGTCGGCGCAGATCATGGGCCTCAAGGTCGCCGGCGTCGACATGCTCGAGGGCGAGCACGGGCCCCTCGTCATGGAGGTGAACTCCTCGCCGGGCCTGCAGGGCATCGAGGCCGCCACCAACCTCGACGTGGCCGGCGCGATCATCGACTACATCGCGAACCAGGTGGCGTTCCCCGAGATTGACGTGCGCCAGCGGCTCACCGTCTCGACCGGGTACGGCGTCGCGGAGCTGCTCGTGCACACGAACGCCGACCTCGTCGGCAAGACGCTCGGGGAGTCCGGCCTCTGGGAGCGCGACATCACGGTGCTCACCCTGCACCGCGGCGCGAACGTCATCCCGAACCCGCGCAAGGGCGTGCTGCTCGAGTCGGGCGACCGGCTGCTCTGCTTCGGCAAGCTCGAGGAGATGCGCTCGATGATCCCCGAGCGCCGTCGCCGCCGGGCGAAGGTGCGCAAGCTCCCGAAGCAGGCGATGCCGACGAACGAGTAGCGGCGCAGCGCGGCGGCGCCCGCGGAGGGCGCTCACACCCGCGGATCGACTACCCTCGCCTGGTGCGCATCGCGATCGTCGGAGCCGTGCTCACCGCGCTCGGCCTCGTCGCGGTGGCGAGCGGCGTGCTGCCGCTCGACGCGGTCGCCGCGCTCGCGGAGCGCTCCGCGCCCATCCTCGGCTTCGTCGTCGCGATGACGGTGGTCGCCGAGCTCGCGGCGGAGGCGGGCGTCTTCCGGGCGCTCGCGGAACGGCTGGCGCGGATGGCGGGCGGGCGGGCCATCCTGCTATGGCTGCTCGTCGTGGTGCTCGCGACGGCCTCGACCGTCTTCCTCTCGCTCGACACGACGGCCGTGCTGCTCACGCCGGTGGTGGTCTCGCTCGCGGCGCACGTGCGGCTGCCGCCGATCCCGTTCGCGCTGACGACCGTGTGGCTCGCGAACACGGCCTCGCTGCTGCTGCCCGTCTCGAATCTGACGAACCTGCTCGCGGCCGAGCGGCTCGCGCTGCACCCGCTCGAGTTCGCCGCGCTGATGGCCGCGCCGGCGCTCGTCGCCGTCGTGGTGCCCGCGGTCATCGTGCTGCTCGTGCGGCGGCGGGAGCTCGCGGCCCGCTTCGTCCCCGACGAGCCCGCCGCGATCGGCGACCGCCCGCTGTTCTGGACCGCCGTCGGCGTGCTGGCCGCGCTCGTGCCGCTGCTCGTCTCGGGCCTTCCGGTGTGGCTGCCGGCGAGCGGGGCGGCGCTCGTGCTCGTCGTCGTGTTCGCCGTGCGCCGACGCCGGGTGCTGCGGCCCGGGCTCGCGCCGTGGTCGCTCCTCGTGTTCGTGTGCGGGCTCTTCCTCGCGATGCAGGCGGCGCACGAGCTCGGCGCGACCGCCGTGCTCGGCGAGCTCGCGGGCACGGGGGAGGGTCCGCTCGAGCTGCTGCGGCTCACCGGGGCATCCGCGCTCTCGGCGAACGCGATCGACAACCTGCCCGCGTTCCTCGCCCTCGAACCGTTCGCCGCGTCGCCGCTGCGCACCGCGGCCCTCCTCATCGGCGTCAACGCGGGCGCGATCGTCACGCCGTGGGCGTCGCTCGCGACGCTGCTCTGGCACCAGCGGCTCGTGGCGATGGGCGTCGAGATCTCGTGGTGGCGCTACGTCGCGCTCGGGCTGCTCGTCGCGCCGCTCACGGTCGCCGGGGCGACGCTCGGGCTGGCGCTCGCGGCGGGCTGAGCGCGCAGGAGCGGGATGCCTCGGCGGGCCGCGCCCGCCCGCGCCCGGCTCACTCGTGCAGGGCGGCGTCGACGATCTCGCGCGCCTCGGCGGCGTCGACGCCCACGCGGCGGGCGAGGGCCGCGAAGTCGGCGGCGGCGCGCTGCAGGGCCCGGCGCCCGGCGTCGCCGTGCTCGGCGATGACGGTGCCGTTGCGGCCCCGGGTCTCGATCACGCCGTCGCCCTCGAGCGCGCGGTAGGCCTTCGCGACGGTGTTCGTGGCGAGCCCGAGCTGTTCGGCGAGGGCGCGCACGGTCGGCAGCCGGTCGCCGGGGGCGAGCCGCCCGGACTGCACCGCGTCGACGACGGCGGCGCGCAGCTGCTCGAACGGGGCGGTCGCCGCATCCGGATCGATCGTGAGCGACAGGCCGGCGCCGGGCTTCGACATCGGGGGCCCGCTCAGTCCCGCACCCGGTTCACGAGGCGCGAGAGCACGATCGCGCTGCGGGTGTGGTCGACGTTGGGGGCGATGCGCACCCGTTCGAGCGCGTCCTCGAGGGAGGCGATGTCGCGCGCGCGGATCTGCACGATCGCGTCGGCGGAGCCGGTGACGGTTCCCGCGTAGACGACCTCGGGCACCTCCTGGAGGATGCGCTTCAGCTCCTCCGGGGCGACCGTGCCGCGGCAGAACAGCTCGACGTAGGCCTCGGTGGACATGCCGTCGACGGTCGGGTCGACCTGGATCGTGAAGGAGCGGATGACGCCCTCGGCGACGAGCTTGTCGACGCGCCGCTTCACCGCCGAGGCGGAGAGCCCCACGGAGGAGCCGATGTCGCCGTAGCCGGCACGGGCGTTCTGCCGCAGAAGATCGAGGATCGCTCGGTCCAGGTTGTCCATGGAACGCGAGTGTACGCGGGACTCTTGCGCGCCGTCGTCCGGTCGCGCGCGAATCCTGCGGGTCGTTGCGGAATCGTTCGCAAACGGGGCACAGAAGGTGCCGTGCGGGAGTGGTTCAGGCGGGGGCGACCGTGGCGCGGCGCGCGCGGAGGCCGTCGAGGAGGGCCCGGATGCCGAGCTCGAAGGCCGCGGCGGCGCTCGTCGACTCCTCGTACTCGGGGTCGAGCGCGGCGTGCACCCGGGCGAGCTCGGCCGGCACCGAGGACTGGTCGAGCATGTCGCTCGGCGCCACGAGGTCGAGCGCGGAGCCGAGCACGTGCGCCTCGACGGTGCGCATCACGGCGACCGCGTCGTGCATCGGCCAACCGGCCTCGATCAGGGCGCCGATCACGACGTCGTAGATCTCGAACGTCGAGATGTCCCGGATCGGGGTGGTCGCGAGGATGCGGATGAGGTTCGGGTGCGCGGCGAAGACCCGCAGGTAGGAGCGCGCCCACGCTTCGAGCGCGACGTCCCAGGGCTCGTCGGCGAAGGGGGTGGTGTCGATGCCCACGACGATGTGCGCGCGCACGAGCTCGATCAGCTCGTCGCGGCTGCCGACGTGGTTGTAGAGCGAGGAGACCTGCCGGTGCACCCTCGTGGCGAGGGAGCGCATCGTGAGCGCCTCGCTGCCCTGCTCGTCGACGATCGCGAGGGCGGCGAGGACGAGCTGCTCGCGGTTGACGGTCGGCATCCCGGCATCCCCCTCTTCCCTCAGCCCTGCCGAGAGTGTAGCCTCTCAACACCCACACGAACAGTGTTCGTATGAACGCTGTTCGTTCGAGTGAAAGCAACGGTGCATGACGGCGATCCACTTCTCCGGCGGAACGATCTGGCGCGGCGCGGGCGAGCCCGCGGCGCGCTCCCTGCTCGTCGACGGCGGGGTGATCGTCGCGCTCGACGACGCGGCCGACGCCGCGGCCGAGCGGGCCGAGCAGCTCGAACGCGTCGAGCTCGACGGCGGATTCCTGATGCCCTCCTTCGGCGACGGCCACGCCCACCCGCTCTTCGGCGGGCTCGAGGCCGAGGGCCCCGCGGTGCGCGGCCGCACCTCCGTCGAGGAGATCGTCGCCGCCGTCGGCGAGTACGCCGCGGCCCACCCCGACGAGGAGTGGATCTTCGGCGCCTCCTACGACCCCAGCCTCGTCGAGGAGGGCCTCTTCGACGCCCGCTGGCTCGACGCCGCCGTGCCCGACCGGCCCGTCGTGCTGCGCGCCTACGACTACCACACGGTGTGGGTGAACTCCCGGGCGCTCGAGCTCGCCGGCATCGACGCGTCGACGCCCGAGCCGGTGCTCGGCGAGATCTGCCGCCGCGCCGACGGCAGCCCGCTCGGCACCCTCCGCGAGTGGGGCGCGGTCGACCTCGTCTTCGACGCCGCCCCGGTGCGGCCGGCCGAGCAGCGCATGCGCGCGCTCGTGCGGGCCGGCGAGTACTACCTCGCGCGCGGGGTCACCTGGGTGCAGGATGCCTGGGTCGAGCCCGGCGACGTCGACAGCTACCTCGAGGCGGCGGAGCGGGGCATCCTCCCCGTCCGCTTCAACCTCGCCCTGTACGCCGATCCGCGGCGGTTCCCCGCGCAGCTGCCGACCATGCTCGACTCGCGCGAGCGGGTGCAGGCGCTCGGCTCGCCCATGCTGACCGCGCACACCGTGAAGTTCTTCGCCGACGGCGTCATCGAGTCCGAGACGGGGGCGCTGCTGGAGCCCTACTGCTCCGCGCTGCACAAGCACGGGATGTCGGTCTGGGAGGGCGAGTCCCTCGCCGAGGCCGTGCGCGCGGTCGACGCCGCCGGCTTCCAGGTGCACATCCACGCCATCGGCGACGCCGCCGTGCGGCAGGCGCTCGACGCGATCGAGGGCGCCATCGCCGCGAACGGCCCGCGCGACCGCCGCCCCGTCATCGCCCACGCCCAGCTCGTCGACGACGCCGACCTCGACCGCTTCGCCGAGCTCGGCGTCATCGCCTGCATGCAGCCGCTGTGGGCGCAGCTCGACGGGCTGATGACCGTGCTCACCGTGCCCCGGCTCGGCCAGGAGCGCGCCGACCGCCAGTACCGCATGGCCTCGCTCGAGGCATCCGGCGCTGCGCTGTCCTTCGGCTCCGACTGGCCGGTCAGCTCCGGCGCCCCGCTCGACGGCCTCGCGATCGCGGTGTCGCGGCAGACCGCCGACGGCGTGCCCGCCGGCGGCTGGACGCCCGCCGAGATCCTCGACCCGGCGATCGCCTTCGACGCCTACTCGGCCTCCGTGGCCCACCAGGGCTTCGCCGACCGCGCCGCCGCCCCGTGGGGGCGCATCGAGCCCGGCGCGAGCGCCGACTTCGTCGTGCTCGCCGCCGACCCCCGGCAGCTCGCCCCCGCCGAGCTGCCCGCCCTCGCCATCCGCTCCACCTACCTCGCAGGAAGCCCCCGATACCGCGGCGCAGCGTAGCGCCGCACCACGAAAGGAAACCCGGCCATGTCCCAGGCTTCGCCCCACGATCCCCTGATCTCGGCGACCACCGCCACCGCGCAAGTCACGGAGGGCCGCTTCAAGCGCGTGCTCGGCGTGCCCTCGCTCGTGCTCTTCGGGCTCGTCTACATGGTGCCGCTCACCGTGTTCACGACCTACGGCATCGTCACGCAGGTCACCGGCGGCCGGGTGCCCGTCGCCTACCTGATCACCCTCGTCGCGATGGTCTTCACGGCGCGCTCCTACGCCAGGATGTCGGTCGCCTACCCGTACGCGGGATCGGCGTACGTCTACACGCAGCGGAGCTTCGGCGGCGCGGTCGGCTTCCTCTCCGGCTGGGCGCTGCTGCTCGACTACCTGTTCCTGCCGATGATCAACTACCTGGTGCTCGGCATCTACCTCTCGGCGTCGTTCCCCGGCATCCCCGCGTGGGTGTTCGTCGTCGCCGCGATCGCGCTCGTGACGATCCTGAACGTCGTCGGCATCGTCTCGGTGAACCGGGCCAACTTCGTCATCATCGCCGTGCAGACGATCTTCATCGTCGTCTTCGTCGCGCTCGGCTTCTCGACGGCGGCCGGCAACGGCGTCGACCCGCTGCTGCCGTTCCAGGGCGACGGCACGGTCGACGGCTTCGGGGCGCTGTTCGCGGGCGCCGCCATCCTGTGCCTCTCGTTCCTCGGCTTCGACTCGGTGTCGACGCTCGCCGAGGAGGCGAAGGACTCGAAGCGCACCGTGCCCCGGGCGATCATGATCACCACGATCAGCGCGGGCCTCGTGTTCGTGCTGCTCTCCTACGTGGCCCAGCTCGTGTTCCCCTCGAACGACTTCACCTCGGTGGATGCCGCGGGCGTCGACGTCGTGAGCGCCGCGGGCGGGCAGTGGCTGTCCACGCTGTTCATCGCGGGCTACGTCGCCGGTGCGACCGGATCGGCGCTGACCTCGCAGGCCTCGGTCGCGCGCATCCTCTTCGCGATGGGGCGCGACGGCGTGCTGCCGCGCCGGGTGTTCGGCCACCTGAACAAGCGATTCGGCACGCCGGTGGTCGCGATCCTGATCGTCTCGGCGATCTCGCTGCTCGCGCTCGTGTTCGACCTGACGCTGCTCAGCGAGATGATCAGCTTCGGCGCGCTCATCGCGTTCTCGGTGGTGAACCTCTCGGTCGTGAAGCACTACTTCCTCGACGGCAAGGAGCGCACCGGCCTCGGGGTGCTGAACAACCTCGTGCTGCCGCTCATCGGCTTCGCGCTGACGGTGTGGCTGTGGACGAGCCTCTCGGGCCGCACCTTCATCATCGGCCTGTCCTGGCTCGCGCTCGGCGTCATCATCCTCGCGATCGTGACGCGCGGCTTCCGCCGGCCGACGCCGATGCTCGACCTGAAGGAGTAGGCGCTTCGCCGCCCTTCAGGGGTGCCCGACGTTCATGAACGTCGGGCAACC
>NZ_BMRJ01000002.1:96732-98962 GCF_014648575.1 Agromyces mediolanus
TCGAATCCCGCGCACGCCTGGGCGTGCAGCTCCAGCCGCAGCACGCCGAGTACTCCGCCATCCGCGACGCCGTCCTGCGCGTCGAGGAGCTCGGCGCCGACGTCGTCTTCAACTGGGACCACTTCTACCCCCTCTCCGGCGACCCGGATGGCCTGCACTTCGAGGGCTGGAGCATGCTCGGCGCCTGGGCCGAGCAGACCGAGCGCATCGAGTTCGGCACCCTCGTGAACTGCAACTCGTACCGCAACGCCGACCTGCAGGCCGACATGGCCCGCACCCTCGACCACGTCTCGGCGAAGGGCGGCACGGGCCGCTTCATCTTCGGCACGGGCGCCGGATGGTTCGAGCGCGACTACGACGAGTACGGCTACGAGTTCGGCACCCCCGGCACCCGGCTCGCCGCGCTCGCCGAGGCGCTGCCGCGCATCCGCTCGCGCTGGGCGAAGCTGAACCCCGCGCCGACGCGCGACATCCCGGTGATGATCGGCGGCAAGGGCGAACGCAAGACGCTGCGCATCGTCGCCGAGCACGCCGACATCTGGCACTCCTTCGTGCAGCCCGACGAGCTCGGCCACAAGCTCGACGTGCTGAAGCGCTGGGGCGACGAGGTCGGCCGCGACGTCTCGACGATCACGGTGTCGAACGAGCTGGACCGGAAGGGCGAGGACGTCGCGCACGCCGACGCGCTGTACGACGCGGGCGTGCGGCTCTTCACGATCGGCGTGTCCGGGCCCGACTACGACCTGGCGCCGGTGCGGCGCTGGCTGGAGTGGCGCGACGCCAAGAACGCCTGAGCCGGGCTCTGAGCGCGGCCGGCCGGGCCGCGCTCAGAGCAGCGGGATGCCGAGCTGCACCGTGCCGTCGGCGAACCACGTCGCGCGCAGCGTGAGGATCCCGTTCGGTGCGCTCGGATCGCTCGTCCCCATCTCGATGGCGAGGCCGTTCGGCGGGATCCGGCCGCCGCTCGTGCACGCGGTGCCGCCGCCGCCCATCCGCTCCCAGACGACGGCGAGGCAGAGTTCCCGGCCGTCGGTGCTGCGCGCACCGTAGGCGGCGACCCCGCGATCCGCCCGTTCGCCGCCGCCGTCCGAAGTGGCGATCCGGCGCAGGCTGTCGCGGTCGATGCCGGACTCGGCGTCGAAGAGCGCGGGCCGGTCGTCGAAGTCCGCCGGGCGCTGGAGCATGGCCTCCGCCCCGGAGCCCGCCACCGGCACGCCGTTCGTCCCCGTGGCGGCGGGCGCCCGGGAGAGCTGCCAGCCGACCAGGCCGCCGAGCAGGAGCCCGAAGACGGCGGCGGATGCCGCGACGAGCAGCGTACGCGAGCGGTACCAGGCGCGGGGTGCGGCGTCGGGGGGAGGGGCGGGCACGGCATCGGATGCGGCACGCGGGGCGGGCGCGGCATCCGATCCTTCCGGGGCATCCGGGTCGGGCGGGCCGTCCGACCCAGCCGGGGCATCCGCTCCCGCGTCGCGGCGACGCAGGGCGGCAAGCTCGCGCTCGGCCGCCGCGCGCTCCTCCTCGCTCGCGCCCGCGCCGTAGACGAGGCGCTCGAGCTGCGTGCGGCGTGACGCCGAGTGGTCGTCGGGCTGCGCCATGCGGACTCCGTTCTCCGGCGCGCGCCGGTGGGCTCAGCATGCCGCATCCGACGGCGGTGCGGGCGGCGGCGCTACGCTCGGCTCAACATCCGCGCTCGAGAAGGAGCCGTCATGACCCCCGAGATCAACTACTGGGCCGTTCTCCTCGCCACGCTGTCGAGCATGGTCGTCGGCTCGATCTGGTACACGCCGAAGGTCTTCGGCACCCGCTGGGCGAAGCTCGCCAAGGTCGATCTCGACGGGGCCGCCTCGAGCGCCGTCGGCGCGATCCTGGTGACCGTGCTCGTGAGCTTCATCACGGCGTGGGTGCTCGCGGGTGCGACGGCGATCGCGTGGCACTTCTACGGGGGCAACTTCCTGCTCGGCGCCCTGCTGACGGCGGGCGCGCTGTGGGCCGGGTTCACGGCCGCGCGCTTCATCACGCACGACGCCTTCGAGGGGCGGCCGCCCGCGCTCACCACGATGAACATCGCGCACGAGCTCGTGACGGTGCTCGTGATGGCGCTCATCATCGGCGTCTGGCCGCCCGCCGGCACCGTCTAGCCCTGCGCGCCTTGCGCGCCCTGCGCGCCCTGCGCGCCCCGCGCGCCCGCCAGAAGACCGAGTTGCCCGACTTTCATGAAAGTCGGGCAACT
>NZ_BMRJ01000002.1:99044-139801 GCF_014648575.1 Agromyces mediolanus
CTCGGAGCCGAACTCCAGCGCCTCGACGAGGGGGCGCACGGCGCGCTCGAACTCGCGGTCGACGAAGTAGTCCTTCAGCCGGTCGCGCTGCAGCTCGTTGCCGATCGCGGCCATGATCATCGACTGGTCGAGGCTCAGGTACCGCTCGGCGACCGTGCCGCTGCCGACCGCGACCGCGTCGTAGAAGCCGCCGGGGCCGTAGGCGCCGAGCTCCTGCTCCAGGCCGGCCAGGTCGGCGAGCGTCTCGTCCTTCGCATAGGGCAGCGCGAGGAACGCCGCGTGCGGCGTGACCACCCCGTCGCCGAAGTCCGGCTCGGGGTTCGTCGCCTCTCGGCATCCCTCGTAGCCGGCGTCGACGTTCGTGCGCTCGACGTCGCTCGCGTAGCCGTCGGCGCTGATGCCGACCGCCTCGACGCCGTACTCGCGGTACTCGCCGAACGGATCCGAGCTGGGCGAGAAGCCCCAGTAGCCGTAGCCGGCCTCGTCCAGGCCGTGCTCGATCTGCGCGCGGACGGTCGCCTCGTGGTTCACCGCCCAGGAGTCCTCGCCCCAGTCGGCCTCGGGGATGAACAGATCGGGCATGAGCGCCTCGAACATGCTGCCGCCCCAGGCCGGCACGAGCTTCATGCCGCGGTACTCGTACACGCCCTCGTAGACGGGCACGCCGAGGTACTCGCGCCACTCGCCGGTGGGCTTCTGCTCCTGCCAGGCGTAGTCGCAGCCGCGCTCGGGCATGGTGCGGAACGTGCCGTAGTACGACTCCGCGGGGATCTGCCCGTTCGCGATGCCGAGGTACGTCGCGATGCGCGCCTCGCTCACGGTCGTGTCGTACCAGTGGCACGTGTAGTACACCTCGGGGCCGTCGTCGCCGTAGTTGCCGGGCACCGAGCAGCCGGGCGGCGGCTCGACCCAGAAGCCGCCGCGGTTGATGCCCGCCTCGGGGGTGGCCTCGAGGTCGTGGAACCAGCCGAAGTCCATGCTCGCGTAGAGCGCGTCGGCCTGCTTCGCGAGGCGCGGCTCGGCGGAGGCGACGACGCGCAGGGCGGCGGCGAGCCAGCCGTTGTCGACGGTGGACAGGAAGGGATGCACCGCGCTGCCGTCCGTGGGCCAGCTGGTGAGCTTCGAGCCGTCGACGGGGGAGTACCAGTTGTAGTACATGCCGCTCGGCTCGTGCCGTTCCATGGTGGCGAGGGTGTCGAGGGTGCGGGCCATCCGCTCGCGCGCCTCACTGCGGGAGACGAGCTTCAGGTCGCGCGCGACGACGGTGGACCAGAGCGAGCCGCCGATGTTCGTCGGGCTCGTGTAGCCGCTCGGCGTGCTCAGCGCGCCGTCGATGTGGTCGGCGACGAGCCCCGTGTCGTCGTCGGTCATCGCCGCCATCGACGTCCAGGTGTCGGCGGCGTAGCGCAGCAGCGTGTCGCGTTCGCCGCCGCCGCGGTCGCCCTGGCCGGCGTTCGCGGCGGTGGCGGGGGCGAGCAGCGCGAGCGCGAGCGCCCCGCCGAGCAGGGCGCGCAGTCTCGTTCGCATGGGAACTCCTTCGTTCGTGCGGATGGGACGAAGGCAGCCTCTCGTTAAAACCGAACAAGTGCAAGGTATTTGAGACGGATGGATGGCTCGGGGTCGCTGCGAGCGCCGATGTGCCGGCGCGGTGACGTGCGCTCAGGCGGTGGGCGGGGCGAGCAGGTAGCCGCGCACGAACTCGTCGAAGAGCGCGGTCATGTCGACCGAGTCGTCGAGCAGCCACTGCTGCTGCAGGCCGTCCATCACGGCCGAGATGAGCCGGGCGGCGCTCGTGGGGTCGATGTCCGCGCGGATCAGTCCGTCGCGCTGCGCGTCGGCGAGCACCCGACTCGAGGAGGCCTCGGACTCGGCGTAGCGGCGGGCGAACTCCTCGTGCGCGGGATGCTCGCTGTCGGTCGCCTCGGCCGAGATGACCGTGTAGAGCGAGGTGAGCCCTCGGGTGGTCTGGTTGTAGGCGACGACCTTGCGCACCTGCTCGAGCAACGTCGACTCCGAGACGTCGCCCGCGGCCGCCTGCACGTGCGCGTCGCGCTGGCGGAGCACCTCGGTGAAGAGCTCCTCCTTGCCGGAGAAGTGGTGCATGAGGCCGGCGGGGGTGAGGTTCACGCGCTTGGCGATCTCGCGGAGCGAGCCGCTGTGGTAGCCGCTGCGGCCGAAGACGACGAGGGCGGCGTCGACGATCTCCTGCCGCTTTGCCTGTCCCTTCGCGTAGCTGCCCCGCGCGCCGCGCGGGCGGGCGGGGGTGCCGGGATGCCCCGGGGTCGCGCCGGCGGCGGCTTCGCGCTGCACTTCGTCGTCCTGCATGGAGCGAATCTATCGCACCTTCATGCGAAAACCTATCGGATGTAAGGTTTTTGGGTTATGGTGGGCCGGTCGCGGCAGCACGCCCGACCGGATCCGGCGGAGCACACCCCCGTGCCGCGCGGACCACGACCGATGGAGGCCGAACGATGAATCGATGGAGATCACACCGGGTGGCGCGCCGCGCCCTGCTCGCGGGCGCCGTCATGGCGGTCGGCGCGACCGTGCTCGCCGGCTGCGGACGCAGCGACGGCGCCGACGGCGGCGCCGAGAGCAAGGGCGCCATCGACGAGCAGCCCGCGAAGGGCACCGTCGAGATCTGGGCGATGGGCAACGAGGGCGAGGTCCTCGGCGAGCTCGCCGAGAAGTTCGAGGAGGAGAACCCCGACGTCACGATCGATGTCACCGCCGTGCCCTGGGAGAGCGCGCACGACCGCATCGCCACTGCCATCGCCGGCGGCGAGACCCCCGACATCTCGATGCTCGGCACGACCTGGGTCGGCGAGTTCGCCGCCACCGGCGCCTTCGAGCCCACGCCCGAGGGCCTCGTCGACGAGGACAGCTTCTTCGACGGCTCCTGGGACACCACCGTCGTCGACGGCACCGCCTACGGCGTGCCCTGGTACGTCGACACCCGCGTGCTCTACTACCGCACCGACCTCGCCGCGGCCGCCGGGGTCGAGGCGCCCACCACCTGGGACGAGTACCACGCCTTCGCGAAGGCCCTGCAGGAGCAGGGCGCCGCTTCGGGCGTCTCGCTGCCGCCCGGCGGATTCGACTCCTGGCAGTACGTCGCACCGCTCGCCTGGCAGCAGGGCGGCGACATCCTCGCCGAGGACGGGGAGACCTTCACCCTCGACAGCCCGGAGTGGAAGGAGGCGTTCGAGTTCTACGCCAGCTTCTTCGAGGACGGCATCTCCGAGCCCGTGCGCCTCGAGGGCGGCGAGATCGAGCAGAAGTTCATCTCCGGCGAGGTCGGCTCCTTCTTCAGCGGGCCGTTCCACGTGAGCCTGCTCCTCGAGCAGGGCGGCGACGCGTTCGCCGAGCAGTTCGCCGTCGCGATGGTGCCCGGCGCCGACAGCCGCACGAGCTTCACCGGCGGCGGCAACCTCGCCGTCTTCGACGACAGCGACAACCGGGATGCCGCGTGGAAGTTCGTGCGCTGGCTGAGCCAGCCCGAGACGCAGATCGCCTGGTACGACGTCTCCACCGACCTGCCGAGCGTCGAGGCCGCCTGGGACGACCCGACCTTCGCCGACGACCCCTACCTGAGCGTCTTCGGCGAGCAGCTCACCGACTCGAAGGCCCCGCCCGCGATCCCCACCTGGGCGCAGGTCTCGGCCGTCATCGACCAGGAGCTCGAGAAGGTCACCCGCGGCGAGACGAGCGTCGACGACGCGCTGAAGTCGGTGCAGCAGCAGGCCGAGTCCATCGGCACGGGGCAGTGATCCGGTCGTGACCGCCCTGCCCACGCCGGCCCCGGCCCGCGCCCGTGCGGCGCGGCGCCGGAGCCGGCGCGCCACGCTCGTCGCCTGGGGCTTCGCCGCGCCGTTCGTCGTGCTCTTCCTCGTGTTCATGGCGGGCCCGATCGTGGCCTCGCTCGGGATGAGCTTCACCGACCTCACCACGCGCGACCTGCAGACCCCGTTCAACGTGAACCTCGTCGGCCTCGACAACTATCTGCGCCTCTTCGAGGACCCGCGCTTCGTGCGCTCGCTGCTGAACACCGGCATCTTCGTGCTCGTCGGGGTGCCCGTGACGATGGCGCTCGCGCTCGCCGTGGCGCTCGCGCTGAACACCGGCATCGCGAAGTTCCGCACGGTGTTCCGGGTCGGCTATTACGCCCCGGTCGTCACGAGCATCGTCGCGATCGCGATCGTCTGGCGGTTCATCCTGCAGCCCGACGGCCTGCTGAACGCCTTCCTCGGCTGGTTCGGCATCGAAGGCCCGAACTGGCTGCAGTCCACGAGCTGGGCGCTGCCCTCGCTCATCATGATGGCGGTCTGGCGCAATATCGGCACGCTCATGGTGATCTTCCTGGCCGGCCTGCAGGGCGTGCCGAAGGAGCACCACGAGGCGGCCATGGTCGACGGCGCGAACGCCTGGCAGCGCTTCGGCTCGATCACGCTGCCGGCGCTCCGGCCGACCCTGCTGTTCGCCGCCGTCATCACCGGCATCGGCTTCCTGCAGTTCTTCGAGGAGCCCTTCGTGATGACCCGCGGCGGCCCGCTCGACTCGACCCTCTCGACCGCGATGTACACGTACCAGCAGTTCGGCTTCGGCAACTACTCCTACGCCTCGGCCGCGAGCTACGTGCTGTTCCTCGCGATCGTCGCGCTCTCGCTCATCCAGTTCCGCTTCCTCGGACGGAAGGACTGACATGACCCAGCTCACCGACCCGCCCGCCGCGGCCGGCGCCGCGGCCGAGGCATCCGTCGTCCCGCCCGTCGGCGCCGCCGCGCCCCGCACGAGCGAGCGACCGCCCCGGCGACGCCGCGGCCCGCGCCGCTGGTGGCTCTACCTCGTGCTCGCCGCAGGCCTCGTCGCGATGGTCATGCCGTTCGTCTGGATGATCCTCGGCTCGTTCAAGACGAACGCCGAGATCCGGCAGCACCCGACGAACTTCTGGCCGATCGATCCGACGCTCGACAACTACGCGCAGCTGTTCGGCCGGCTCGACTTCGCGAACTACTTCGCGAACAGCCTGATCGTCGCGTTCTTCGTGACCGCGGGCAACATCGTGTTCTCGTCGATGGTGGGCTACGCGCTCGCGAAGCTCGAGTTCCGCGGCAAGCGGCTGCTCTTCGGCCTCGTGCTCGCGACCCTCATGGTGCCGGGCGTCGTGACCTTCGTGCCGCTGTTCGTGCTCACCGCGAACCTCGGCCTCGTGAACTCGTACCCGGGGCTCATCCTGCCGTTCCTGATCACCCCGCTCGGGGTGTTCCTGATGCGCCAGTTCATGCTCTCCCTGCCCGACGAGCTGATCGAGGCGGCGCGCATCGACGGGGCGAGCGAGTGGCGCATCTTCCTGCGGGTGATCATGCCGCTCTGCGGGCCGGCGGTCGCGACGCTCACGATCCTCACCTTCCTCGCCAGCTGGAACAACTTCCTCTGGCCGCTCGTCGTCGCCACGAGCGAGGACAAGTACACGCTGCCCGTGGCGCTCGCGCTCTACTCCGTCGGCCAGAACGCCGCGCAGTACGGCCTCATGATGGCCGGCGCCGTCGTGGTCGTCGTGCCCGTGCTCGCCGTCTTCGTGGTGCTGCAGCGCTACTTCGTGCAGGGCATCGCCCTCACCGGCATCAAGTGACCCCCGGTCGCCGACGGGGCATCCGGCGTGCGACCCCATCCGACCGATCCGACTCGACCGACTCGACCGACTGAGGAGACCAGCACCGCATGACAAACCCCGCCTTCCCCGACGGCTTCCTCTGGGGCGCCGCGACCGCGGCCCACCAGGTGGAGGGCAACAACGTGAACTCCGACTGGTGGCAGCGCGAGCACGGGCACCTGCCCGGGCCGCCCGTGGCCGAGCCCTCGGGCGACGCCGCCGACAGCTTCCACCGCTACCCGGAGGACATGGCGCTGCTCGCCGACGCCGGGCTGAACGCCTACCGCTTCAGCATCGAGTGGGCCAGGATCGAGCCCGAGCGTGGCTTCGTCTCGCGCGCCATGCTCGACCACTACCGGCGCATGGTCGACACCGCCCGCTCGCTCGGGCTCGAGCCCTCGGTGACGCTGCACCACTTCACGAACCCGATCTGGTTCGCGCGGGAGGGCGGCTGGCTGACGGATGCCTCGGTCGACCACTTCGCCCGCTTCGTCGAGGCGGCGCTGCCGATCCTCGACGACGTCGAGCACGTCTGCACGATCAACGAGCCGAACATGGTCTCGGTGCTCGCGGATCCCGCGGTCGGCTTCCCCTCGATCGGCCTGCCGCCGGGCGTGCCGGACGTGACCGAGCGGCTCATCGCGGCGCACCGGCGCGCGGTCGAGCTCGTGCGCGGCGCCGGCGCGAAGGCCGGCTGGACGATCGCGACGCAGGCCTACCAGCCAGAGCCCGGGGCGGAGCAGGTGGCCGCGGACTACGGCCGCTCGCGCGAGGACGTGTTCCTCGACGCCGCCGAAGGCGACGACTGGGTCGGCGTGCAGGCGTACACCCGCACCAAGATCGGGCCGGAGGGGCCCCTGCCGATCCCCGAGGGCGCGGAGCGCACCCTCACCGGCTGGGAGTACTACCCGCCCGCGGTGGGCGACGGCATCCGCAACGCCTGGGCGCGCAGCGGCGTGCCGGTCTACGTCACCGAGAACGGCATCGCGACCGCCGACGACGCGCGCCGCATCGGCTACACGCGGGGCGCCCTCGAGACGGTCGCCGGATGCCTCGCCGACGGCGTCGACGTGCGCGGCTACCTGCACTGGTCGGCCCTCGACAACTACGAGTGGGGCAGCTTCGCGCCCACCTTCGGCCTGATCGCCTGGGACCGCGAGACCTTCGAGCGCCGCCCCAAGCCGAGCCTCGCCTGGCTCGGCGAGGTCGCCCGCACCGGCCGCCTCGGCTGACGCGACGGCGCGCCCGCGAACACCCCGCTCTCGACTTGCCCGGCTTTCATGAGAGTCGGGCAAGTCGGAATCCACCCCCAGGGTTGCCCGACTTTCATGAAAGTCGGGCAAGTCGGAAATCGGGGCGGGGTAGGGTGAACGGCATGGGGGATCAGCGCGCGACGAGCGAGCCCGACGCCCGGAACGACCACGGCTTCTTCGGGCAGCCGCGCGCGCTCGCGAACGTCTTCGGCGTCGAGATGTGGGAGCGGTTCAGCTTCTACGGCATGCAGGGCATCCTGCTCATCTACCTCTACTATTCGGTCGCCGACGGCGGCCTCGGCATGCCCGAGGCCGCCGCGGCGGGCATCGTCGGCGCCTACGGCGGCGGGGTCTACCTCTCGACGATCCTCGGCGCCTGGATCGCCGACCGCCTGCTCGGCAGCGAGCGGGTGCTGTTCTTCAGCGCCATCGTCATCATGGCCGGCCACCTCGCGCTCGCCCTGCTCCCGGGCTTCCTCGGCGTGGGCGTCGGGCTCGTGCTCGTCGCCTTCGGCTCCGGCGGCCTGAAGGCGAACGCCACGAGCGTCGTCGGCACCCTCTACGCCCCGGACGACGTGCGCCGCGACGCCGGCTTCTCGCTCTTCTACCTCGGCATCAACCTCGGCGGCTTCCTCGGCCCGATCCTCACCGGGCTACTGCAGTCGACCCTCGGCTTCCACTGGGGCTTCGGGCTCGCCGCGCTCGGCATGGCGATCGGGCTCGTGCAGTACTCCTTCGGCCGCAAGCGGCTGCCGGCCGAGGCATCCGTCGTGCCGAACCCGCTGCCCCGCGGACGCATCGGCCTCGCGATCGGCGTCGGCGTCGCCGGCGTCGTCGTCATCGCGGTGCTCGTGGCGACCGGGCTCATCACCGCGGAGAACCTCGTCGTCTGGGTGATCGGTGCGACGATCGTCGCCGCGATCGCGTACTTCGCGGTCATCCTGTCGAGCCGCCGCATCACCGCGGTGGAGCGCAGCCGGGTCGTCGGCTTCATCCCGCTGTTCGTCGCGAGCGTCGCGTTCTGGTCGCTGTACCAGCAGCAGTTCACCGTGCTCACGATCTACAGCGACAAGCAGCTCGACCGCGACGTCTTCGGCTGGGAGATGCCGGTGTCGTGGGTGCAGTCGATCAACCCGATCTTCATCATCATCCTCTCGGGCGTCTTCGCCGCGATCTGGACGAAGCTCGGCGCCCGGCAGCCCTCGACGCCCGTGAAGTTCGCGCTCGGCACGGCGATCATGGGCGTCGCGTTCCTGCTGTTCATCCCCTTCGCGGGCGGCGGCCCGAACTCGACCCCGCTGCTCGCGATCGTCGGCATCCTGTTCGTGTTCACCGTCGCGGAGCTGCTGCTCTCGCCGGTCGGGCTGTCGGTCACGACGAAGCTCGCACCCGAGGTGTTCCACACCCAGATGGTGGCGCTGTTCTTCCTCTCGGTCGCGCTCGGCACGGCCATCTCGGGCCGGCTCGCGGAGTTCTACTCCGCCGCGACGGAGGTCGCCTACTTCGGCGTGCTGGGCGGCATCGCGATCGTGCTCGGCCTCGCGCTCGCGCTCGGCAGCCGGGGCGTGCTGCGGCTCATGCGCGGCGTGCGCTGAGCGGCCACCGAGCGGTTACGATTCGAGGGATGCCCAGCCCGCTCGTGGTGATCCCCACGTACAACGAACGTGAGAACCTCGCCGCGATCGTCGGCCGGGTGCTCATGGCCGAGCCCGCCGTCGCGGTGCTCGTCGTCGACGACGCCTCGCCCGACGGCACGGGGGCCCTCGCCGATGAGCTCGCCGCGGCCGACGAGCGGGTGCTGGTGCGGCACCGCGCCGGCAAGGAGGGCCTGGGCGCCGCCTACCTCGACGCCTTCGCCTGGGCGCTCGAGGCGGGGTACGACCCGATCGTGCAGATGGATGCCGACGGCTCGCACCTGCCCGAGCAGCTCGGCGGTCTGCTCGCGCCGCTCCGCGAGGGCGCCGACCTCGTCATCGGCTCGCGGTGGATCCCCGGCGGCCGCATCGAGAACTGGCCCAGGTACCGCGAACTGCTCTCCCGCGGCGGCAGCGCCTACGCCCGCTGGGTGCTGCGGTTGCCGACCCGCGACGCGACGGCGGGGTACCGCGCGTTCCGCGCGGAGGGGCTGCGCCGCATGCGCCTCGACGAGGTGCACACCAAGGGCTACGGCTTCCAGGTCGACATGCTGTGGCACGCGCACGAGGCCGGGCTCGACGTCGTCGAGGTGCCCGTGACCTTCGTCGAGCGCGAGCTCGGGCGCTCGAAGATGAGCCTCGGGATCGTGCTCGAGGCGATGCTGCGGGTCACCGGCTGGGGCGTCGCGGCGCGCTTCCGCCGGCGCTGAGCGCGGGCGGGGACGGGCCCAGCGCGGCGGGCGGGGCTCAGCGCAGCGGGCCGACGGAGGCGTAGGCGTCGGGCTGCACGCGCGAGGGCGCGTCCCACACCTTCGCCGCCGGGGCCGGGCCGTGCGCCGTCGGCCACCCCGGCTCGCCCGTGCCGATGAAGGCGACGGCGGCCGTGTGCAACTCGTCGGCGAGCGCCTGCGGCGGGTTCGGACCGGCGAGCGGCACCATCGCGGGCCCGTCGAGGCAGTCGAAGAAGAACGGCACGTCGAGGCAGTGCTCGGCGAAGCCGAAGGTGCCGGAGGGCCACGAGAAGCGGTACAGCCAGGTGCCGGCCGAGGCATCCGCGCGGCCCGAGGCGGCAGCGCCGGCGTCGCGCGCCTCGACGACGCGCAGCAGCGCCGTGCGGAACATCCGGTCGCTGAGGAAGCGTCCGGCGATCCGCGCGGTGCCCTTCGCGGCGACGTCGGCGTTGGCGCGAAGGTACGGCTTCAGCCGGTCCTTCGGCATGCCGAGCTTCTTCAGCAGCAGCGACTTCGGCACCCAGCGCAGCTTCCGCTCGGCCTCCGCGAACGCCATCGTGAACTCGTCGTCGGTCGCGCCGAGCACGAGCGGGATGCCGCGGCCCACCCCCGCGGCCAGCGACTCCAGTGTGGGGCGCTCGAGCAGCTCGCCGTCGATCGTCGGGCCGAGCGGCAGCCCATCGTCGATGATCGAGCCGAGCGAGTCCGGCCCGAGCTCGGTCGCCCGCTTCTGCAGCTCGAGCACGCGCTCCTCGGGCAGGCTGCCGAAGCCCGCCCGGGTCGGCTCGACGCCGGCCTGCTCGGCGAGCGCCCGGCCGAACGCCTCGCTCCGTGCGGCGGCGACGTCGGCGAGCGCCCCCGACAGGGCGTAGACCCCGTGGAACAGGTGCTGCGCCGCCGGCATGCCGAGCAGGGTGAGCACCGCGCCGCCGCCGGCCGACTGCCCGGCGATCGTCACCCGCCCGGGGTCGCCGCCGAACGCGGCGATGTTGCGCTGCACCCACTCCAGGGCCAGCAGCCAGTCGCGCACGCCGCGGTTGGACGGGGCATCCGCGATCCAGCCGAAGCCGTCGAAGCCGAGCCGGTAGGAGATCGTGACGGTGACCACGCCGTCGCGGTTGAAGCTGCGGCCGTCGTACCAGGGGCTCGCGGGGGAGCCGGCGAAGTAGCCGCCGCCGTGGATCCACACGAGCACGGGCAGCCCGGACTCGCCCGCGGCAGGCGTGGCGGGCGACGGGGTGAAGACGTTCACGTTCAGGGTGGACTCGCCCGGCACGCTCGGCTCCGGGATGAGGGTCACCCCGGGGTCGCCGCGCTGCGCCGTCGGCGCGAACTCCAGGGCGCCGAGGGTGCCGGTCCACGGCGCCTTCGGCACGGGCGCCGCGAAGCGCAGCTCGCCGACGGGCGGTTCGGCGAAGGGGATGCCGAGGAACGCCGCCGAGCGCTCGGCGCCCCCGCCGCCGCTCGCGTCGCCCGCGCGCCGCACCGTCGGGCGCCAGCGGCCGCGCACCCGCCCCGCGAGGGTGTCGACCTCGACGAACTCGGCGGCGTCGGCCGGCGTGCGGCCGGCGCCGGGTGCGGCCCCGGCGGCGGTGGCGGATGACTCGGTTGCGGGGGTGTGCGACATGCAGTGCTCCTAACGCACGCTCTTGATGGGGGCGGTGGCGATCGCGGCGATGATGACGAACACGATGCCGAAGACGAAGAGCATCGGGTAGCCCCCGAGCGCGCCGATGATGGTGCCCGCGACCGCGGCGCTCATGGCCTGGGGGATGTTCGTCGCGATGTTCAGGATGCCGAGGTCCTTGCCCGCGGCCGCGCCGTCGCCGGGCAGCACCTCGCTCATGAGGGCCGCGTCGACCGACATGTAGAGGCCGAAGCCGATGCCGTTGATGACGGCCATCGCGATCATGCCGGTCATGTTCGGCAACAGCAGGGGCATCGCGAATCCGGCGACCATGATCAGCGAGGCGACGTAGATGAACACCTTGCGGCGGCCGATCCGGTCGCTCCACCAGCCGGAGAGCGCGATCGCGACGAGCGTCGGCACGAGGGAGACGAGGGTCAGCGTGACCGTCGCCCCGGCCGCGCCCTCGAGGGACATGCCGATGTAGTCGGTGAGGATGTAGAGCTGGAAGGCCGCGACCACGAAGTAGCCGAGCATCAGCAGGAAGCGCGCGGCGAAGGCCCAAGCGAAGTCGGGGTGTCGCCGCGGGCTCACCCAGAAGCCGCCGAGGAAGCGCTTCCAGCTCCACGGCTCGATCGCGGCCTCCTTCGAGGACCAGTCGCGGTCGATGAGCACGTAGACGACGGTGACGACGATGATCGCGACGCCGAACGCCGAGTAGCCGATGCCGAAGTTCGTCGCGAACTGCCCGGCGATCATGACGCCGATCGTCATGCCGAGCTGGGTGCCGATGCCGAACATCGCGCTCGCCGCACCGCGCTTGTCGCGCGGGAAGCGGTCGGGGGTGATCGCCGAGAGCGGCCCCTGCAGGGCGTTCAGCGAGACCTGGATCAGCACCCAGAAGATCGTCACCCAGAGGATCGAGTCGAGCAGGCCGAGGCCGAACAGCAGGATGCCGCCGATGAGCGCGCCGCCGACCATCCACGGGGCGCGCCGGCCGAAACGGGTGCGGGTGCGGTCGCTGATCGCGCCGACGATCGGCTGGGCGAACAGGGTGAAGACGAAGGAGACGGTGGAGACGATCGCGAGGTTCGCGACCTTGTTCGCCTCGTCGATCATGGCGACCTGGATCGGCAGCAGGATGGCGATGAGCCCGCCGTACGTCGCGAAGAGTGTGAGGGCGACGAGCAGGATGCCGGGCAGGGTGCGCCGCGTCGGCGGCGGGCTCGCGGGCGGGTCGCCGGGGACCGGCTTGCTCGCGGAGATCGCGCCCGTGGGGGTGAGCTCGGTGGTGGGGTCGAGCGGGGGCTGCATGGACATGGGGCTCCTCATCGTCGAGTGGGCCGGTGCGTGGGGTGGTGGTGTGAATACCTAGTGCTGTTCGGGATCTGTGTGATCAGTGTGGCGCGGCCATCCTAAAAATTCAAGCCTCGAACTATATGGCGGCGCGGCCATGATCTGCGAGGATCTCGGCGTGAGCGAGGAAACGGCGGCGGGACGAGAGGCAGGGGAGCGGGCGCATCGTCCGCGCCGCGGCCGTCGACTCGTGGCGGCTTACGTGCTCGGCATCGCGGCCACGCTGATCGCCGCGGAGGCGCTGCGCGCGGTGGGCGACGCCGCGGAGCGGCCGGGCCTCGACGCGTTCTACGCCGCTCCCACGGCCGCCGAGCTCGCCGGCGACCCGGGGTCGATCATCCGCAGCGAGCCGCTCGCCGGGGTTCCGCTCGCGAGCCGCGGCTGGCGGATCATGTACCGCTCCACCGACCTCGACGGCGCGCCGGTCGCCGTGACCGGCATCGTGGTCACGCCGCTCAGGCCGGCGGCCGGCGCACGCACGGTGCTCGCGTGGGGGCATCCCACCACGGGGACCGCGCCCGACTGCGCACCCTCGCGGGCCGACGACCCGTTCCTCGGCATCGAGGGGCTGCGGCTCATGCTCGACCGCGGTTACACCGTCGTCGCCACCGACTACGCGGGCATGGGCACCGCGGGCCCGGACTCCTACCTCGTCGGCGTGACGGCCGCGCATTCGGTGCTCGACGGCGTGCGGGCGGCGCGGGGCATCGAGGCTGCGGGCGCCGGGGACCGCGTGGTGCTGTGGGGGCACTCGCAGGGCGGTCAGGCCGTGCTCTTCGCCGCGGAGCAGGCGGCCGCGTACGCTCCGGAGCTCGAGATCGCCGCGGTCGCCGCCGCGGCGCCCGCCGCCGATCTGACGGCGCTCATGGGCTCGCACCTCGACGACGTGTCGGGGGTGACGATCGGCTCGTACGCGTTCCCGGCCTACGCCTCGGTCTACGGGCCCACGGTGCCCGGCGCGGCGCTCGACGACGTGCTCACCCCGGCCGCGATCGCGCGGCTGCCCGAGATGAACCGGCTCTGCCTGCTGTCGAACCTCGACCGGCTGCACGAGCTCGGCGCTCCGCTCATCGGCGACTTCTTCGCCCACGACCCGACGGCGACCGAACCATGGGCGCAGTTGCTGGTGGAGAACTCGGTGGGGAGGGCGGCGATCGCCGCGCCGCTCTTCATCGCGCAGGGGGCCGACGACGCGCTCGTGCTGCCCGCAGACACGGCGGGCTTCGTCGCCCGCGAGCGTGCGCTCGGCATCGACGTCACCGAGACGACGGTGCCGGGGGCGACGCACTCGACGATCGCGTACTTGGCCCTGCCGGCACTCGACGCGTGGCTCGATCGGGTCGACCGGATCGAGCCACGCGCCGGCGCAGGCTGAGCGAGCCCAGCCGCCCGCCGCGACGTGCCGAGCGCTACGGCACGCGCAGCTCGGTGATCGGCTCGCGGCGCGCGGCCGAGAGGGCCGGGAACACCGCGGCCAGCGTCGCGACGAGTACCGCGAGCGTGCCGACGCCGACGACGTAGCGAGCTCCGGGCAGCGGATCGCCGGTGGCGGCGAGGATGCCGACCGCGAGCGCCGAGCCCGCTGCGGCCCCCGCTGCGGCGACGATCGCCGTCTGGATCGTGACCAGGGCGACGATGAGCCGCTGCGACGCGCCGAGCGCCCGGCGGCGGCCGAAGTCCTTGCGCCGGAGCGTGACCATGCCGAACTGCAGCACGCCCACGAGGAGGGCGCTCACCCCGAGGATGCCGAGGGTGAGCGTGCGGCCGAACGCGCCGAGCTGGCCCTCGACGAGCCCCCGGAGCGTGGCGAGCGCTTCGCTGGTGCGCAGTTCCACCCGGCTCGGGTCGCTCACATCGAGCACGGAGCGCACGACGTCGGTGAGCGGGGCGACGAGCTCGGGGCGTGCGGCGATGACGACGAGTGCGCCGACGGCGACCGGCTGCCCGGTGCGCGGCTGCGGGGCGACGACGAGGGGTTCGAGGAAGGCGAGGTGCTCGGGCGTCTCGACCCGGCCGCCGACGGCGTAGCCGCTGCCGTCGTCGAGCGCCACCTCGCCCACGGCGCCGTCGATGCCGAGCCGGTCGAGTGCGGTCGCGGAGGCGAAGGCGACGGCGCCGTCGCCCGGCCCTCCGCCCGGCAGACCGAGGTGCCGCCAGTCCTCGCTCCACGCCCGGCGCAGCGGGACCGGGGTGCCGCCGGTGAACGCGGCGTTCCGCGCGTCTTCGGCGAGGCTGAACGCGCCGACCCACTGGATGCCCTCGACGTCGGCGAGCCGGTCGAGCACCGAGGTGTCGAGCCCGGCGTCGGCCTCGGCCCGCACCACGATCGCGCGGGTGCCGGCCGAGTCGATCGAGGCGACGACCTGCTGCTCGGCCGCGACGGTTCGCCCCGAGGTGAGGAGCACCGCCGCGCACATGCCCGCGACCACCACGAGCGCGATCGCGGAGCCGACCGGCTGCGAGAGCGCCGAGGCGAGCGCCTCCCTGGCGACGGCGAGGAGGCCGCGCACGCCGTTCACAGCGTCAGCTCGCGATCGCAGCGGGCGACGAGCGCCGGATCGTGGGTGACGACGATGACCGCCGCGCCGTGCCGCGCTTGCTCGTGCAGCGCCGTGAGCACGACCTCGGTGGAGGCGGGGTCGAGGTTGCCGGTCGGCTCGTCGGCGAGCAGGATGCGCGGATCGCCGAGCAGTGCGCGGCACAGGGCGATGCGTTGCGCCTGCCCGCCGGACACCTGACCGGGTCTCGCCTCGGCTCGGAGGGCGACGCCGAAGCGCTCCAGCAGCGCGTGCGCCCGGGGCTCGGACTCGCGTCGATCGTCGCCGCGGTAGAGCGCCGTCTCGAGCACGTTGTCGAGCACCGTGCGGGTGGCGTCGAGCGCCGCATCCTGGAAGACGAAGCCGAAGGTCGAGGCCCGGCGGGCGGCGCGCTCGCGATCGGACCGCCCCTGCATCGGCGCGCCGTCGAGCAGCACCTCGCCCGAGCGCGGCCGGAGCATGAGGCCCAGCAGGTAGAGCAGGGTCGACTTGCCGCGCCCGGACGGTCCGGTGACCGCGACGACCTCGCCGGCCTCGAAGCGGGCGGACCAGCCCTCGAGCAGCGGGGTGGCGCGCTCGTAGCGGAACGACAGCGACTCGGCCCGGAGGAGCGCCGGCCGCGTCATCGCTGCGCCGCCGGGCGGGCCCGGCCGTCGCCCTCGCCATCCGAACCGGTGCCGCCGCCGGCGCCCGCGTCGGGCCCGTCGGCCGGCACGCGCACGCGCAGCCCCTCCCGCACCCCGTCGACGACCGCCATGCCGCGCGCCGAGGCGAGCACCGTGACCGGATGGCCGCGACCCTCGCGGTCGACGACGGCGACCGTGCCGTCGGCGGAGGAGCGCAGGGCCGCCGCGGGCACCACGAGCCCGCTCGTCGCGGCCTGCGTGACGATGCTGGAGGGCAGCCGGGCGTCGCCGAGCACCGGGATCGTGCTGCAGGCCGCCGCGCAGATCGGCGCTCCGTCTGCGGCGCCGAGCCGCAGTCGCACCTGGTCGTCGGCCTCGTCGGACGGTTCGTGCGCGACGACCGCCGCGGGCCAGACCGCCCCGTCTGGCGCCGTTATCTCGACCGGGGTGCCGAGCGGCATGATCGCGGCCTGGGCCGCGCTCACCGGGACGGAGAACTCCGGCTCCGGCGGCAGGACCGAGACGAGCCGCTCGCCGCCCGACAGGTTCGCCCCCGGCCGGACGAGCTCGTCGTCGAGGGTGACCCGCACCGGGAGCGCCGGGAGGAAGAGGAGGTCGCCGGGCCGCACGACGCCGTCGTCGGGCAGCTCGAGCGAACGCTGCCAGGCCCGCACCGCGGCCTCGGTGCGGGCGCCGAAGCCGCCGTCGACGAGTCCGTCGTAGTGGCCCAGCTCGGTGAGCAGCTGCTGCAGCTGGCGGACGTCGGGCCCCTCGGCATCGCGCCCGAGCTGGCGGAACGCCGGGACCTCGCCGACGGCCGCCACGACCGGTCGCAGCTCGACGGAGTACAGCACCGAGCCGGCGCGGACCTCGTCGCCGGCGGCGAGCGGCACCGAGGTCACCGTGCCCGCCGCCCGATTGGTGCCGGCCGGCACTCGCCGCCAGGACGCCACCGTGGTGAGCCGCACCGAGGAGCCGACTTCGCCCGCGACGACCTCGACGTAGCTGTAGGGCGCCGCGGCCACCTCGTCGGGCGGGGCGAAGACCGCGGTCGACGCCCACCCCGTTCCCGCGCCCAGCGCGAGCAGCGCGATCGCCGCGATGATGCGCGGCGCCCGCGCGCGTGCCGGCTCGTCTGCCGCCGTCTGGTGTCGCACTCGCACCGACCTCCTTGGTATCCCGATGGCACGAGCGTACGCGACGCCACCGACACCGATCCAGCGAAGTCCAGAGCGTTTCGACCTCGGTCGCGTTCGACGCACCTCGGTCGAGGCATCCCGTCCCCGTGTCAGGGGGCGAGCGCGGCCGGGTCCGCGAGGGCCCTGGCGGCGGCCGTGCGCTCGGCGCCGAGCAGCGCCGCGTCGCCGCCGAGGCGGCTGCCGAGCACCGGCGGCGGCGTGAGGTGCACGCCGTCGATGCCCGGCTGGATGGCGGCGAGCTCCTCGGCGAGCTCGTCGGCGAGCCCGGCGAGGTAGCCGCCCAGCACGATCGCCGCAGGGTCGACCGCCATGATCAGGATCTGCAGCGCCCGCGCCAGTTCGGCGCGGCCCGTGCGCCAGGCGGCCAGGGCGCGCGGTTCGCCGGCGCGGATGCCCGCGACGAAGGCGTCGAGCGCGACCGTGAGCCCGGCCTCCCGGGCGAGTCCGGCGAGCCCGGCTGCGGCGAGCAGGACGTCGGGACCGGCGACGGTGACGAGGCATCCGCGCTGTCCGCAGCCGCAGCGCACGCCGTCGGGGACGACGGGCAGGTGGCCGAGCGCGCCCGCGAGGCCGTGGCTGCCGTCGAGCGGGACGCCGTCGACGACGATCGCCCCGCCGATGCCGGAGTCGCTCTTCAGGTAGACGAGCTCGGCGGGCCGTCCGGTGTCGAGGTGCTCGGCGACCGCGGCGACCGCGGTGTCGGCGAGCAGCTGCAGTCGGCCCGCCCGACCGAGCGCCTCGAGCGACGGCGAGCGCTCCCGCAGCAGGGCGAGGAGGTCGACCCGACCCCAGTCGAGGTCGGTGTCGGCGAGCACGACGGTCGGCTCGCCGCCGACGGGCGCCCAGACGACGACGGAGGCCTCGGCGACGCGACGCCCCTCGCGCCCGAGCTCCGCGAGCAGCCCGTCGGCGAGCTCGGCCGCGACGTCGGCCACGCGCCCAGGGTCGCCCATCGGGCGGCCGTGCCGGCGTTCGGCGCGTGCGAGCCGTTCGCCGCCGAGCGTCGAGGCGACGGCGGTCGCGCGGTCGGCGTCGACCAGCACCGTGAGGACCGCGAGGTGGTCGCCGCTGAGCTTGAGCAGCGTCCGCGGCCGCCCCTTCCCGCTCGGCGCGATCGACGCCGTCTCCCGCACCAGGCCGTCGCGCTCGAGCCGGCGGACGAGCGCCGTCACCGACCCCCGGGCGAGCCCGGTGGCCTGGGCCAGCTCGCTGCGGCTCGCACTGCCGAGGGCGGCGAGGCGTCCGGCGACGAGCGCCAGGTTGTGCCGGCCGACGTCGGCGCTCGCGAGCGATCCGGTCACGCGGCCGCCGGTGGCTTCAGCAGGGTCAGGAGGTACTCGATGTGCTCGGCCATGTCGATCGAGGGGTCCATCAACCATTGGGTCTGGAGCCCGTCGGCGGCGGCGAGCAGGAGGCTCGCGATGCGCTCGGCGTCCAGGTCGGCGCGGACGCTGCCGTCCTGCTGGCCCTCGCGGATGCTCTCGACCGAGAGCTCGCGGAACAGCCGGAAGCGCTCGGTGAAGAAGGGGCGCGCGGCGTGGTCGGCTTCGGTGGCCTCGGCCGAGAGGCGGGCGTAGAGCTGCACGAGGCCGGGGACGTCGGCGTTGTGCCGCATGACCTCGACGAAGCCGTCCATCATGCTGAGCTCGTCGTCGGCGTGCGCGGCGTCGAGGGTCTCGCGGTCGACCTCGTCGCGCTTGCGGAGGATCTCGGCGAAGAGCTCCTCCTTCGAGGCGAAGTAGTGCAGCAGGCCGGCCTGGCTGAGGCCCACGGCGTCGGCGAGCTCGCGCACCGAGGCGCGACCGTAGCCGTTGCGGGCGATGACCTCGAGTGCTGCGGTGAGGATCTCCTCCCGCTTGGCGATGCCCTTCGCGTACGAACCCCTGCGTGCCATAGCTGCATGGTAGTGCTTGCGGACCAAAACCGAGTGCCGTATGGTTTTCGCACCGCCTCGACGATGAGGCCTCCCGGAAGGACTTGCCCCCGATGACGATGTCGTCCGCCCCGCAGCCCGCTGCCGAATCCCGACCCGACGCCCCCCAGCCGTCCGACACCCCCGAGTCGCTCGAAGCCACCGCCGCCTTCGTCGAGGACGCGGCCGGAAACGAGGACCCGCCCGCGCCGATCAAGGGCGTCGGGCGCCTGCTCGGCTGGATCATCCCCGCGAACCTCGGCATCTTCCTGATCTGGGGCGCCGTCCCCGGCATCCTGCTCCCGCGTCAGGTCGAGCTCGCGTTCGGCGAGGCCGACAAGGTCGCGAACCTCGCCATCGTCGCGACCATCGGCGCGTTCTGCGCGATGATCGCGCAGCCCATCGCCGGGCAGATCTCCGACCGCACCCGCTCGCGCTTCGGCCGCCGCGCCCCGTGGATGTTCCTCGGCGCCCTCGCCGGAGGCCTGTCGCTCGTCGGCCTCGCCTTCGCCGACTCCCTCATCGGCGTCGTCATCGCCTGGACCCTCGTGCAGATCACCTACAACTTCGCGCAGGGCCCGCTCAGCGCGGTCATGCCCGACCGGGTGCCCCTGAAGCGCCGCGGCACCTTCGCGGCGCTCTCCGGCATCGGGCTCATGGTCGGCGCCCTCGGCGGCCAGATCGTCGGCTCGCTCTTCTTCGACAGCATCACGGCCGGCTACTTCACCTTCGCCGCGATCGCGATCGTCGTGCTCACGCTCTTCATCGTGTTCAACCCCGACTACTCCTCGAAGGAGCTGCCGGTCGAGCCGTTCAAGCTCGGCGACTTCCTGCGCACCTTCTGGGTGAACCCCATCAAGCACCCCGACTTCTTCTGGGCCTTCACCGGGCGGCTGCTGCTCTACACGGGCTACTTCGCCGTCACCGGCTACCAGCTCTACCTGCTCACCGACTACTTCGGCGTCGAGCGCCCGCAGGACGTCATCCCGGTGCTCGGCCTGATCAGCCTCGCCGGCATCCTCATCGCCACGATCGTCTCGGGGCCGCTCTCCGACAAGCTCGGCCGCCGCAAGATCTTCGTCTTCGCCTCCTCGGTCGTGACCGGACTCGCCTTCCTGCTGCCGTGGGTCTGGCCCGACGTCACCGCGTGGATGATCATGACCTTCATCTCGGGCCTCGGCTTCGGCATGTTCCAGGCTGTCGACACCGCGCTCATGAGCGAGGTGCTGCCCTCGGCGAAGTCCTTCGCGAAGGACCTCGGCGTCGTCAACATCGCCGCGACGCTGCCGCAGACGCTCGCCCCCGGCGTCGCCGGCGCGATCGTGCTCGCCTTCGGCTTCGCAGGCCTGTTCCCGGTCGCGATCGTCCTCTCCGTGCTCGGCGCCTTCGCCGTCTGGCCGATCAAGGCCGTGCGATGACGGCGGATGCCTCGCGGCCCCGCCGCCCGCGCGTGCTCCTCGTCGTCGGGCTCGCCGGCCTGGCCGTGTTCGTCGCCTTCGCCTTCGCGGTGGCCGCGAACGTCGAGCGCCCCTTCACGCAGCCCTTCGACGACGCCTGGCGGGCGTTCGTCGGCCTCGCGCCCGGCACCGGGGGCGAGACGTGGGCGCTGCCGATGTTCTTCCAGTACCTGGGCGAGCTGCCCGGCGCGGTGCTCACGATCCTGCTCATCCCGATCTGGCTCTTCGTCGTGCGGCGCTGGCGCTCGGCCCTGTTCTTCCTCGCGGCGGAGTTCGGCGGCACCCTCCTCGTCTCCCAGCTGGTGAAGAACCTCGTCGACCGTCCCCGCCCGGCCGACGATGTCGCGGCGAACCTCTTCGGGCCGCTGTTCCAGGTCGACCACGGCTCGTTCCCGTCCGGGCACTCCGTGAGCGCCGGCATCCTGCTCGTGGGCGTCGCCGCGCTGCTGCCCGTCGCGAAGCGGCGCTGGTGGTGGCTCGTCGGCGGCCTGATCGCCGTCGGCATGGTGTGGCAGCGCACGCTCATCAACGCGCACTGGTTCTCGGACGCCGTCGTCGGCGTCATCGGCGGCGCCTCCGCGACGCTCGTGCTCTGGTGGGCCTTCGCGACGCTGCTGCAGCGCGACTACGGCAAGCCCCTCTTCCGCCGGACGACCCCGGCACCGCTCGACGCCCGGCCGGCGTCGCCCTACGAAGGAGCATCGGTATGACCGACACCATCGACCAGGCCGCCGAGTTCACCGCGCGCGACGCGGCGGAGCTCGTGGCGGAACTCACGCTCGAGGAGAAGGCGTCGCTCACGAGCGGCGCGAGCTTCTGGAGCACGAAAGCGGTCGAGCGTGCCGGCATCCCCTCCATCGTGCTCACCGACGGCCCGCACGGCGTGCGCCTGCAGCGCGGCTCGAGCGACCACCTCGGCCTCGCCGACAGCGTGCCGGCCACCTGCTTCCCTCCGGCCGTCGCGCTCGGCTCCGCCTGGGACCCCGAGCTCGCCGAACGCGTCGGCCGCGCACTCGGCGAGGAGGCCCGCGCCGAAGGGGTCGGCGTGCTGCTCGGCCCCGGCATCAACATCAAGCGCTCGCCGCTCTGCGGGCGCAACTTCGAGTACCTCTCCGAGGACCCGATCGTCTCGGGCGTGCTCGGCGCGGCGCTCGTGCGCGGCCTGCAGTCGCAGGGCGTCGGCGCCTCGCTGAAGCACTTCGCCGCGAACAACCAGGAGTTCGACCGCATGCGCGCGTCGAGCGACGTCGACCCGCGTCCGCTGCGCGAGATCTACCTGCGCGGCTTCCAGCGGGTGGTCGAGGACGCCCAGCCGTGGACCGTGATGTGCTCCTACAACCGCATCAACGGCGTGTTCGCGAGCGAGGACCCGTGGCTGCTCACGAAGGTGCTGCGCGAGGAGTGGGGCTTCGAGGGGCTCGTCGTCAGCGACTGGGGCGCCGTGAACGACCGGGTCGCCGGCCTGCCCGCCGGCCTCGACCTGGAGATGCCGTCCTCGGACGGCCGCACCGACGCGCAGCTCGTCGAGGCCGTGCGGGCCGGCCGGCTGGCCGAGTCCGCGCTCGACCTCGCCGCCGAGCGGGCCGTGCGGCTCGCGCAGCAGGCGGCCGCGGGGGCCGACGCGGATGCCTCGTACGACGTCGACGCCCACCACGCCCTCGCCCGCGAGGCCGCGGCGCGCGGCGTCGTGCTGCTGAAGAACGACGGCGTGCTGCCGCTCGAGGCCGGGGTGCGCGTCGCCGTCGTCGGCGAGTTCGCCCGCACCCCGCGTTACCAGGGCGCCGGCTCCTCGCTGATCAACCCGACGAGGCTCGACACCGCCCTCGAGGAGATCGGCCGGCTCGCCGGCGCGGCTCCGGCCTTCGCCCCGGGCTTCACGCTCGACACGAAGGCCGTCGCCGACCCCGCGCTCATCGCCGAGGCCGTCGCCGCGGCCGAGGGCGCCGACGTCGTGCTGGCCTTCCTCGGCCTGCCGGCCGCCGCCGAGTCGGAGGGCTTCGACCGCGATCACCTGAGCCTCCCCGAGGCGCAGCTCGAGCTGCTCGCGGCCGTGCGCGGCGCGAACCCGAACGTCGTCGTCGTGCTCGCGAACGGCGGCGTCGTCGAGCTGCCCTTCGCCGAAGAGGTCCCGGCCGTCGTCGAGGGCTGGCTCGGCGGGCAGGCGGGCGGCGGCGGCGTCGCCGACGTGCTCTACGGCGTGGTGAACCCCTCGGGACGGCTGACGGAGACGATCCCGCTGCGGCTCGCGGACACCCCGGCGTACCTCGACTTCCCGGGCGAGTTCGGGCACGTCCGCTACGGCGAGGGCCTGTTCGTCGGCTACCGCTGGTACGACGCGCGCGACGCGGCCGTGCACTTCCCCTTCGGGCACGGCCTCTCCTACACCTCCTTCGCCTACTCGGCGCTCAAGGTGTCGGCCGATGCGAACGGCATCGCCGCCCGCGTCACGGTGACGAACACCGGCGAGCGCGACGGCCGCGAGGTCGTGCAGCTCTACACGGGGCTCACCGGATCGGCCGTGCAGCGGGCGCCGCGCGAGCTGAAGGCCTTCGCCTCGGTCGAGCTCGCCGCCGGGGAGTCCCGGGTGGTCGAGCTCGCGGTGCGCCGCGAGGACCTCGCCTACTGGGATGTCCGCGTGGACCGCTGGGTCGTCGAGGGCGGCGAGTACCTCGTCGCCGTCGGGGCCTCGAGCCGCGACCTCCGGGCCGCGGCCGGGGTCGCCGTCGAGGGCGACGCCGTGCGGCTGCCGCTGACGATGGAGTCCTCGATCGGCGACCTGATGGGCAACCCGGTCGCCGGTCCGATCGTCGCGCAGGCGCTCGGCGGCCTCTTCGGCGGGGACCCGGCGATGGCGGCGATGGCCGACGACGAGGGCATGGCGAAGATGATGGCCTCGTTCCCGATCGGCCGGCTCGTCGGCTTCCCCGGCATCCCGGTGACGCGGGAGCAGATCGAGCAGCTCCTGCAGGCGGCCAACGCGGGCCGCTGAGCCGCGGGGGCGGCGAGCCGGTCGCACGGCTGGCGGATGCCTCGGGCGCGAGTCGCCCGAGGCATCCGCCGTGCGCCGGCCGCACCGCTCGATTCCGGCGCGGAGACTGGCCCGCCGTCACCGGGTGGCGCTACGATCGGCGCGTCGGGGGGCGACACTCCCCGGACCATGTCCGCGACTCGGAGGAGCCCATCATGACCGACCCCAACGCCCCGCAGGGCGAGCCGCAGCAGCCGAGCGAGCCCGCCGTCCCGGCCGAGCCCGTCGCCGCGCCCGCCGAGCCGGCCGCGGCTCCGGCTGAGCCCGCGGCTCCCGCCGCTCCGGCGTACGAGGCCCCGGCGGAGCCCGCGGCTCCTGCCGCTCCGGCCTACGAGGCGCCCGCCGCCCCGGCCGCAGAGCCCGCCGCTCCGGCCTACGCGGCACCGCCCGCGCCGCCGGCCTACGGCGCCCCGCAGGGGCAGCCCGGCTACGGCGCCGCCCCGGGACAGCCGGCCTACGCGCCCGCTCCGGCCGGCGACACCTTCCCGGGCAAGGGCCTCGGCATCGCGGGCCTGATCCTCGCGATCTTCATGCCGCTCATCGGCCTCATCCTGAGCATCGTGGCGAACTCGCAGTCGAAGAAGGCGGGCCACAAGAACGGCCCGGCGAAGGCCGGCATCATCGTCGGCTCGATCCTGCTGGCGCTCGGCATCATCGTGTCGATCATCGCCATCATCATCGCCGTCGCGGCCGCGGGCAGCCTCGGCGCCGCCTGCGCCGAACTCGGCTCGGGCGTGTGGCAGCTCGACGACGGCACCGTCATCACCTGCAACTGATCGCGCAGCAGCGCTCGCACGCGGATGCCCCGGGGCCCATCGGCCCCGGGGCATCCGTCGTTCCGGCGCGAGCCCGGCTCAGGGCACGACGACCGCGCGACCCCTGAGCGTGCCCTCGTGCAGCCGGCGGTACGCCTCCGGCGCCTCGTCGAGCGAGAAGCGCTCCGTCTCGATCTTCACGAGCCCGGCCCGTGCGAGCTCGAAGACCTCGAACAGCTCGGCCCGCGAGCCCCAGTAGGGCGCCCGCACGGTCGAGTCGTAGGGGGCGGCGAGGAGCCCGGCGGGCACCGCGCCCGCGCCGACGCCGACGAGCACCTGGTCGCCCTCGACGGCGAGCATCGCGTGGCCCGCGTCGATGGTCGGCTGGATCGCGACGAAGTCGAAGACGGCCGCCGCGCCCCTGCCGCCGGTGAGCTCCTTCACGCGCTCGGCGGCCTCGGCGTCCGAGGGGAACACGTGGTGCGCGCCGACCTCGGTCGCGAGCCGCAGCTTGTCCTGGCTCACGTCGAGCGCCACCACCGTCGCGGGCGAGAGCGCGCGGAGCAGCTGGATCGCGACGTGCCCGAGGCCGCCCGCGCCGATCACGACGGCGGTCGTGCCGGGCACGAGCTTCGGCAGCGACATCTTGATCGCGTGGTACGGGGTGAGGCCCGCGTCGGTCAGCGCGACGTGCTCGACGGGGTCGAGATCGCCGAGCGGCAGCAGGAAGCGCGCGTCCGGCACCACGAGGTACTCGGCCATCGCGCCGGGCGCACCGAGACCGGGCGGCCGGATGCCGAGCTCCGCGGCGCGCTCGCAGTAGTTCTCCTTGCCCTGCGCGCACTGCACGCAGCGGCCGCAGCCCTGCGGGCCGTAGACGGCGACGGCCTCGCCCACCTCGACGCCGGTGACGCCCTCGCCGAGCTTGTCGACGATGCCCGCGCCCTCGTGGCCGAGGGTGAGCGGGAGGCCGTAGATGTACTGCTCCTCGTTCAGCCCCATGATGAAGCTGTCCGAGTGGCAGGCGCCGGCGGCCGTGACCCGGATCCGCACCTCGCCCGGACCCGGCTCCGGCGTCTCGATCTCGACGATCTCGGGGGCGGCCCCGATCGTGCGGTACTGCAGCGCTCTCATGTGCACGGACTCCTCGACTCGATTCGGCCCGCCCAGCTGCGGGCTCACCGCCAGTCTGCTCCCCGATGCTGAACGCCAGTCGAGCAAGCGAGCAGGAATCGAGAAGCCCGGGGCATCCCCTCGCTCGTAGCGTGGCCGACATGAACACGAAGACGAACCCCACCACCGCCCCGGCGATCGACTCGATCGTCATCCAGGCCGACGACGTCGCCGCCGCCGAACGCTTCCACGCCGCGGCCTTCGGCCTCGGCGACCGCCTCCGGGTGCAGCCGGCAGAGGCCGCGTCGAGCGGCTTCCGCGGCTTCACGCTCTCACTCATCGCCGCCCAGCCCGGCGACGTCGACGCGCTCGTGCGCTCGGCCCTCGACGCCGGCGCCGTCGTCGTCAAGCCGCTCGCGAAGTCCCTCTGGGGCTACGGCGGCACGGTGCAGGCGCCCGACGGCACCATCTGGAAGGTCGCGACCTCGGCGAAGAAGGACGCCCGCCCGGCGGCTGCCGTGTTCGACCGGGTCGTGCTGCTGCTCGGCGCCGAGGACGTCGCGGCGAGCAAGCGCTTCTACACCGAGCACGGGATCGCTGTGGGCAAGAGCTTCGGCAGCTACGTCGAGTTCGAGACCCCCGGCAGCCGGATCGGGCTCGGCCTGTACAAGCGGCGCGCGCTCGCGAAGGACGCCGGGGTGCCCGCCGAGGGCTCGGGCTCGCACCGGCTGGTCATCGCCGGCGCGCTCGGCGCGGTCGCGGACCCGGACGGCTTCGCGTGGGAAGCATCCGCCCGCTGAGCCGGCTCGCATCTCCGAGACACCCGACTCCGACTTGCCCGACTTTCATGAAAGTCGGGCAACTCGGGGTGGGAGGAGCCGCCTCAGCCGCGGGGGAGCAGGCCCGCGACGAGGGCATCGACGACCTCGTCGGTGGAGGTGCCGGGGTCGATCGGGCTCGTGAGCCGGTCGAGGAGGAGCCCGTCGATCGCGTAGTGGAACAGGGCGATCTCGCGGGCGCCGCCGGGCAGCCCGGCCCCGGTGTTGAAGGCCACGTCGGCCTCGAAGCCGGCGCGCTGCCAGGCGCCGAGCACCGCGGCGAGCTCCGGGCGGCGGGTCGATTCGAGGCGCAGCTCGAACAGCGCGAGCGTCACCTCGCGCTCGCTCGTCAGCCGCCGCACGATGTCGCGGAGGTAGTCGGCGAAGAGCTCGGGGCTCGGCTCGGCCCCGGCGCGCGCCGCGAGGTCGGCCTCGCTCGGGGCCAGGCGCTCGCCGATGCGGTCGACGAGTCCGGCGATGAGCGCCTCGCGGCTGCGGAAGTAGTTCGAGGTGGTGCCGGCCGGCACGGCCGCCGCCTCGTCCACCGCCCGGTGCGTGAGCCCGCGTGAGCCCTCGCGGGCCAGCACGTCGAGTCCGGCATCCGCGAGCGCCCGTCGGCGCGCCTCGTTCTTCGCCATGCTGCGACCCTAGCGCAACCACGACAGCTGTTGTAGTCTCTCAATCACTACAAATGTTGTGAATGGAGCACGATGCGAGAACTCAGCTACTACGTCGCCGTCACCCTCGACGGGTTCATCGCCGGGCCGAACGGCGAGTACGACGCCTTCCCGGTCGAGGGCGCCCACATGGACGCCATCAACGAGCGGTTCGCCGACACCGTCCCCACCGACGCGGCCGCGGCGCTCGGCCTCGCGCAGGACCGCAGCACCTTCGACACCGTGCTGATGGGCTGGAACACCTACGCCGTCGGGCTGCCCTCCGGCGTCGACAGCCCCTACCGGCACCTGCGCCAGTTCGTGGTCAGCCGCGAGCACGAGGCGACGGGCGAGGGCGTCGAGACCGTGCGGCACGACCCGGTCGGGCTCGTGCGCGAGCTCAAGACCCAGGATGGCTCGGGCATCTGGCTGTGCGGCGGCGGCTCCCTCGCGGCGCAGCTCACCGACGAGATCGACCGCCTGGTGCTGAAGCGGTATCCGCTGCTGTTCGGCGGCGGCATCCCGCTGTTCGGGCCGCGCCCCTACGCGCCCGTCGGCTTCACCGAGGTCTCGACGCAGGTCTTCGACACCGGCGTCGTGTTCTCCGAGTACGTGCGAGCGCGCTGAGCGAGGACGGCCCGGCCCGCGATCGGGCCGGGCCGTCTCGGCATCGGTCTCGTCAGACGACGCGGATCAGGGAATCGAGCGGCAGGTGCCGGCCGTCGTCTTCCACTTGAAGGCGCGCGCGGTGTTCGGACCGTAGATCCCGTCGGCGGTGACCCCGAACTTCTGCTGCGCGCGGATCAGGGCGGCGCGCGTCGCCGGCCCGAAGACGCCGTCGACCGCGAGCCCGGCGCTCACCGCGCAGGAGCTGTTCAGGCCGCCCTGCAGCGCCTTGACCGCGATGGAGTTCGCCCCGCTGTCGAGACGGCACAGCACGTTGAAGTTGGAATCCGCCGGCACGACGAAGTAGGTGCCCGCCGACGGATAGTAGATCACCTGCTTCGAGCAGTACCCGCCGTTGGCCGCCTGTGCTGGCGCGGGCGCCGCGGCGACCACCGAACCGGCGGCGAGGCCGAACGCGATGGCGAGCGCCGCCGCGATCCGAGGCCAACGGGCCCGGCCTGGCTCGGCGGACGCGCTGGTCATGAACTTGCTGAACGTCATCGTTCCTCCCGAATCGACGCCCGATGGTGCGACGATCGCCCCCCGGCGTCACTTGGGGAGTTTCCAGCAGGGCCGAGAACGTTACCCCTCGGGCGGAAATTCGTGGAACTCCGCCGGCTAGCCCGCCTTCGCAGCGGGGGCGGGCTTCTTCGCGGCGGGCGTCTTGCCGGCGGCGGTCGCCGGTGCCGGCTTCTTCGCCGCGGCCCGCGGCGAGCGGACCGTCTTCGGCTTCGATGCGGTGGCGAGCTCGGCCGCGGCCTGCACCGGGCGGGCGATCGGCTGCAGGCGGGCGAGCTGCGTCACGTGCTGCGGGCCGAGCTCGTCGAGCGTGGACACCTCGAGCAGCTTCATGGTGCGTTCGATCTGCGTACGGAGGATCGCGATCGTCTGGTCCACGCCGCGCCGCCCGCCGGCCATCAGGCCGTAGAGGTAGGCGCGGCCGATCAGCGTGAAGCGCGCGCCGAGCGCGATCGAGGCCACGATGTCGGCGCCCGACATGATGCCGGTGTCGACGTGCACCTCGAGGTCGCCGCCGACCTCGCGCGCCACGTCCGGCAGCAGGTGGAACGGGATCGGCGCGCGGTCGAGCTGGCGCCCGCCGTGGTTGGAGAGCACGATGCCGTCGATGCCGAGGCCCGCGAGCTTCTTCGCGTCCTCGAGGGTCTGCACGCCCTTCACGACGATCTTGCCGGGCCACATGGCGCGGATGATCTCGAGGTCGTCGAAGGAGATCGTCGGGTCCATCGCGGCATCCAGCAGTTCGCCGACCGTGCCGCCGGTCGTCGACAGCGAGGCGAACTCGAGCGGCGGGGTGGTGAGGAAGTTGATCCACCAGGCCGGGCGCGGGATCGCGTTCACGATCGTGCCGAGGGTGAGCTGCGGCGGGATCGAGAAGCCGTTGCGCTTGTCGCGGAGCCGCGCCCCGGCGACCGGGGTGTCGACGGTGAAGAAGAGCGTGTCGAAGCCGGCTGCGGCGGCGCGCCGGGTGAGCTCGTACGAGATCTCGCGGTCGCGCATGACGTACAGCTGGAACCAGTTGCGCCCGGTGGGGTTCGCCGCCTTCACGCCCTCGATCGAGGTGGTGCCGAGCGTCGACAGGGTGAATGGGATGCCCGCGGCGCCCGCGGCTCCGGCGCCGGCGACCTCGCCCTCGGTCTGCATCAGCCGGGTGAAGCCCGTCGGCGCGATGCCGAAGGGGAGGGCGCTCGGCCCGCCGAGCACCTCGCGGCTCGTGTCGACCACCGGCACGTTCCGCAGGATCGAGGGGTGGAACTCGACGTCCTGGAACGCCTGCCGCGCCCGGGCGAGCGACAGCTCGTCCTCGGCGGCGCCCTCGGTGTAGTCGAAGGGCGCCTTCGGGGTGCGGCGTTGGGCGATGTCGCGGAGGTCCCAGATCGTGAGGGCGCGTTCGAGCCGGCGATCGGTGGGGTTCATCGTCGGCGTCTTGAACTTCATGAGCTGGAAGAGCTCGCGCGGGTTCGGCAGCTGGCGTTGCACCATTTCGTGGTCCTATCGTGCGGGGTCGGAGATCGCGGCGTAGTAGCCGGCGATGTGGTCGTGGATGCCTCGACGGGCCGCCGCGGCATCCCCGTCGGTGATCGAACGGATGACGCCGCGGTGCTCGGCGCGCAGGCGCTCGGCCATGGCGGGCCAGTCGGCGATGCGCTGCATGCCGGCGACGACGTACCCCTCGATGCCGCTGCGCAGGCCCGCCATCGTCGCGAGGGTGACCTGGTTGCCGGCGGCCTCGGCGAGGGCGAGGTGGAACGCGGCGTCGAGCGCGAGGAACTCCTCGGGCGCGAGCGTCGGATCGTCCATGGCGTCGAGCAGGCGCGCGGCCGCGGTGAGGTCGGGGCCGGTGGATGCCTCGCCGGCGGATGCCTCGGCGAGGCGCGCCGCGACGGCGCCCTCGAGCAGCAGGCGGGTGTCGACGAGGTCGGCGACGGGGAGCCCGCGCGCCGCGACCTGGAGGCGCATGAGGGTGCGCATGCCGCCGTCGGGGGTCGCGACGATCACCGCGCCCGCGCTCGGGCCGGAGCCCGACGCGGTGCGGACGAGGCCCATCGCCTCGAGCACCCGCAGCGCCTCGCGCACGCTCGAACGGCCGACGCCGAGCTCGGCGGAGAGGGCGCGCTCGCCGGGGAGGCGGTCGCCGGGGGTGAGTTCGCCCGCGAGCAGGCGCGCCTCGACGTGCTCGAGCACGTGCTGCCAGGCGCGGGTGTCGCTCACGGAACCTCCTGTGGTCAGACCACAGGCTAGCAGATGTGGTCAGACCACAGGTGCGGCACCTCGATGGGCCGGGTCGGCTCAGCCCTTCTTCGGGCGGATGCGCACGCGGCCCCGGCCCGACTCATCCAGCTCGACGACGCCGCCCCGCGACTTCAGGAACTCCGTGAACGAGGCGAAACCGAGCCGGCGCTCCTGGAACGTCGGGTCCATGCGCATCATCTGGTTCTTCACGGCGCTGGAGCTCTGCCACTCCTCGTCGTTCTTCGAGCGCAGCAGCTCGATCGCCTTCAGCAGCAGCCGACCCGGGTTGCGGGGACTGCCGGATGCCTCCGCCGCCGGCTCGACCGGCGGCATGAACTGCAGCGTGCGCGCCGAGGGGCGCTCGGCGGGCGGGGTCTCGGCCTCGGCATCCGCCTGCTCCTCGGGGCTCGGCTCGGCCGCGGCGTCCTGCTGCTTGCCTCCGCCGCGCCGCCGGCGCGAGCCGGAACCGCTCGTCGCGGCCGGCGCGGCCTCGGCTGCGGGAGCCGGCGCCGGCGCTGCCTCCTCGTCCTCGTCGTCGCCGACCGCGGCGTCGGTCGCGAGCAGCGCGTCGTAGTCCGCGTACTCGTCGCACGCCGCGGTGAGCGCCCGGCTCGTGCCGCCCGCGACGCCGATGCCGACGACGTAGCGGCCGAGCCGCTTCGCCTTCTGCGCGAGCGCCACGTAGTCGGAGTCGCCCGCGACGATCACGATGTGGGTGAGGTCGTCGAGGCGGAACATGTCCTCCACCGCGTCGACCGCGAGCCGGATGTCCGCCCCGTTCTTCGTCGAGGAGAGCGGGAACAGCTGCACCAGATCGACCGCCCGGTCGATGAGCTGGCCGCGGTAGCTCGCGTTCACATGCCCCGACCAGTCGGCGTAGGCGCGGGCGATCGCGATCGTGCCGAACGTCGCCGCGAAGTCGAGCACGGCGTCGACGTCGACGGTCGCCGCACGCAGCCGCTCGGCCGTCTTCGTGCCCGCCGCGGGCGCCTTCGTGCGCGAGGTGTCGCGACGGTACGAGCTGTCGCCGTGCAGCTGGTCGTACCTGGAGATCACGATGTTGTCGAAGTCGAAGTAGAGGGCCACGCGGGGTTCGCTGGATGCCGGCATGACGCGAGCCTACGCCGCGCGCCTGTACGGGGAATACCCGCGCGCGGGGCGCCGTTGGCCGGAGGCATGACCGAATCCAGTGCCATCGCCGCCACCAGCCCCGCCCTCGCCCGCCTCGCCGAGACGCTCGGGGTGCGCCCGTTCCCGCTCGCCCTCGGCGGCAACGTCTTCGGCTGGACGGCCGACGAGGCCGGCTCCTTCGAGGTGCTCGACGCCTTCGTCGCGGGCGGCGGCACCCTCCTCGACACCGCCGACGGGTACTCGCACTGGGTGCCCGGGCACACCGGCGGCGAGAGCGAGACGATCATCGGCCGCTGGCTCGCCGGCCGCTCCGACCGCGACGAGCTCGCCATCGCGAGCAAGGTCAGCACGCACCCCGAGTTCGCCGGGCTCTCGGCCGCGAACATCCGGGCCGCGGCGGATGCCTCGCTGACCCGACTCGGCACCGACCGCATCGACCTCTACTACGCGCACTTCGACGACGAGTCGGTGCCGCTCGAGGAGACCGTCGGCGCCCTCTCCGCGCTCGTGGACGCGGGCAAGGTGCGGGCCATCGCGATCTCGAACTACACGCCCGAGCGCATCGACGAGTGGTTCCGCGTGACCGCCGAGAACGGCTTCCACCGCGCCGTCGCGCTGCAGCCGCACTACAACCTCGTCGAGCGCGAGTTCGAGGGCGCCCTGCGCGAGCGCGCCGAGCGGGAGGGGCTGGCCGTGCTGCCGTACTTCTCGCTCGCGAAGGGCTTCCTCGCCGGCAAGTACCGCGCCGCCGCCGACCTCGAGGCCCCGGGGGCGAGCGTCCGCGCGGGCGGTGCGGCCGAGTACCTCGACGACCGGGGGCGGGCCGTGCTGTCGGCGCTCGACGAGATCGCCGCCGCGCACGGGGTCGAGGTCGCGACGGTGTCGCTCGCCTGGCTGCGCAGCCGGCCGACCGTCGCCGCGCCCATCGCGAGCGCCCGTACCACGGCGCAGCTGCCCGCCCTGCTCGCCTCCGCGGAGCTCGAGCTCACCCCGGCCGAGCTCGCGGCGCTCGACGCGGCATCCGCCCCCGCTTCCGCGTAGCCCGATCGTGCGGTGTCGACGGGGCACGCCTCGGCGACACCGCACGCCCGCGCCGCTAGGCTGCACGCAGGACCGGGGGAGGACCGCATGCGGCGACAGGCATCCATCGGCAGGATCGCGACGCTCGCCGTCGCGTTCACCGCACTGACCGCATTGACCGCGTGCACGACCGCGCCGCCCTACGCGCCGCGCGCCGCACTCGGCGAGATTCCGCCGCAGGACGCGGTCCAGCTCGCCGACGGGGCGTTCGACGCCGCGCTCGAGCAGCTGCCCGAGGAGGTCGAACGGATCCTCGAGGCATCCGGCGTTCCGGGCGCCGCCGTCGCCGTCGTGCAGGGCGGGGAGCTGCGCTTCGCGCAGGGCTTCGGCGTCCGCACGCTCGGCGAGGAGGCGGCGGTCGACGAGGAGACCGTGTTCCAGATCGCCTCGATGTCGAAGCCGATCGGGGCGACGGTCGTCGCCTCGCAGGTCTCCGCCGGCGTCGTCGACTGGTCGACCCCGGTCGCGCCGCTGCTCCCGGGCTTCGCGCTCGCCGACCCCTGGGTGACGGACCACCTCACCGTCGCCGACCTCTACGCGCACCGCTCCGGCCTGCCGATGGCCGCCGGCGACGAGCTCGAAGACCTCGGCTACGACCGCGCGTACATCCTCGACCACCTGCGGTACCAGCCGCTGCAGCCCTTCCGCATCTCGTACAACTACGCGAACTTCGGCATGACGACGGGCGCGCAGGCCGTGGCGAACGCCGCCGGCGTCGACTGGGCGACGCTCTCCGAGCGCGAGCTCTACGAGCCCCTGCACATGGACTCGACGAGCTCGCGCTACGAGGACTTCCTCGCCCGCGACAACCGGGCGACGCTGCACGCGAAGACCGGCGACGGCGCGTTCGCGCCGCTCTACGAACGCAGGCCCGACGCCCAGTCGCCGGCCGGCGGCGTCAGCTCCAACGTCGTCGACCTGGCGAAGTGGATGTCGCTCGTGCTCGACGACGGCACCTTCGCGGGGGAGGAGCTCATCGCGCCGTCCGCGCTCGCTCCGGCGATCGCGCCCGAGATCGCGACCGGCCTGCCGCCCGTGCCCGATGCCCGCGCCGGCTTCTACGGCTACGGCTTCAACGTGGGCACGCAGCCGAGCGGACGGGTGACGCTCGGGCACTCGGGCGCCTTCATCCTCGGCGCGGGCACGAACTTCCAACTGGTGCCCGCGCTCGACCTCGGCGTCGTCGCGCTCACGAACGGCGCGCCGGTCGGCGCGGCGGAGGCGATCGTGTCGGAGTTCCTCGACCGGGTGCAGTACGGCGAGGCGACGCGCGACTGGCTCGCGGCGTACGGGGCGGCGCTCGGCCACTACTTCGAGCCGGCGGGGGATCTGGCGGGGGAGCGCCGTCCCGCCGACCCGGCGCCGCCGCGCCCGCTCGCCGACTACGCCGGCACGTGGCAGAACCCGTACTACGGCGAGGCCGTGGTCGCCGTCGACGAGGCGGGCGGCGGGCTCATCGTACGGCTCGGCAACGGGGGCGCGACCGAGCTCGAGCTGGAGCCCTGGGACGGCGACGTCTTCGCCTTCGAACCCGACGGCGAGAACGCCCCGGCCGGGTCGCGGTCCTCGGCCGCGTTCGTGCTCGGCGGCGGGAGCGCGGATGCCTCGGGCGCGGGCGCCGCGGGCGACACGATGACGCTGAACTTCTACGACACGAGCGGCCTCGGTACCTGGACCCGCTAGGCGCCGCTCAGCCGAGCGCGCCGCTCAGCCGAGCGCGCGCCGCGAAGCGGCCGCGACGACGGCGTTCTGCAGCTCGTCGACCACGATGCCGAACTGCGCCGGATCCGGGCGGTTCGTCAGCAGCACGACGCAGACGTCCCGCGACGGCGTGATCCAGAACTGCGTGCCCGCCCAGCCGGCGTGCCCGTACGTGTCGCGCGCGAGCAGCCCCGGCGCGCGCACGAGCAGGTTCCAGGCGAAGCCCCACTCCTGCCCGCGGTCCTCGGTGAACGGCTCGAGCTTGCGCAGCCCCTCGGTGAGCGGCCGGCGCATCGCCTCGACGGCGGCGGGGGAGACGACGCGGCCGTCGTTCCGCAGCAGCGCCGAGCCGAGGGCGAGCAGGTCGCTCGCGCGGGCGAAGGCGCCGGCGCCCGGATGCCGCAGCGTCGAGAAGCGGTCCCAGTCGAGTCCGAACGACGCGGCGTCGACGGGGGCGTGCCGCGTGGACTCACGGTCGAAGGTCACCCCGTCGGCCCCCGCTCGGCGCGCGAGCTCGAGCACGCGGCCCTCCCACGGCTCGCCGCTCGCGTGCTCGATGAGCGCGGCGACGCCCTCGAACGCGAGCGTCGAGTAGCGGGTCGCCGTGCCCGGGGCGAAGTCGGAGTCGGCCGCGAGCAGCGTGCGCCGCAGCTCCGGCTGGTCCATGGGCGATTCGAGGATGCCCGAGCTGTGGCTCACGAGGTGGCGCAGCTGCACCTCCTCGGCGCGGCGGAACCCGGGCAGCGCCGCGCCGAGCGTCGTCGTGGGCGCGAGCCGGCCCTGCTCGACGAGTTCGAGCGCGGCGAGGCCGACGAGCGGCTTCGTGATCGAGAACAGCGGGTAGTGGTCGTCGGCGGATGCCTCGCCGAACGCCTCGATCGCGATGACGCCCGAGGCGTCGGCGACGCCGAGCACCGCGGTGGGCAGCGCGCCGCTCGCCACGTGGCGACGGGTCCAGTCGAAGGCATGGTCGAAGGCGGGCATGCGATCCTCTCGGGTCGGTCGGTCGGTCGGTCGGAAGCGGGTGGATGCCGCGGCGCGCTCAGCTGCGGAACACGATGTTGCGCGGCTCCTCGCCGGCGAGCATCCGCTCGATCTGCTCGCGCAGCAGCCGGGCCATGCGCGGCATCATCGCCGAGGAGGCCCCGCCGACGTGCGGCGTGATCAGCACGTTCGGCAGCGCGAAGAGGGGATGCCCCTCGGGCAGCGGCTCCGGGTCGACCACGTCGAGCGCGAAGCGGAGCCGCCCGCTGCGGGCCTCGGCGAGCACCGCCTCGGGGTCGGCGACCTTGCCGCGGGCGACGTTGACGACGAGCGCCCCATCAGGCAGCGCGGCGAGGAACTCGGCGTCCACGAGGCCCGTCGTCGCCTCGGTGAGGGGCACGCCGACGACGACGATCTCGGCCGCGGGCAGCAGCTCGGGCAGCTCGTCGATGCCGTGCACGTGACCGCGCTCGTCGTCGCGGGCGCGGCTCGCGACGCGGGTGAGCTCGACCTCGAAGGGGGCCAGGCGCTCCTCGATCGCCCGGCCGACGCCGCCGACGCCGAGGAGCAGCACCCGCCGGTCGGCGAGGCTGGCCCGGCGCACGGGCGCCCAGCGGCCCTCGTCGGCGGCGCGAACGAACTCGGGGATGCCGCGTTGCGCGGCGATCATCAGGCCGACGGCGAGCTCGGCCGTGGAGGGCTCGTGCACGCTCGCGGCGTTCGCGAGCACGTGGCCGGCGGGCAGCACCTCGACGAGGTCGTCGTAGCCGATCGACTGCGACTGCACGAGGCGGCACTCGACGCCGGCGAGCGCGCCCACCTTGTCGGCCGCGTCCATGTAGGGCGGCACGACGAGGTCGAGCTGCGGTGCGGGCGGAGGCGAATCGAGCCCCCAGACGAGCACTTCGGCTCCGTCTGGCACGCCGCCCGGCGTGGCCTCGAGGGCCCGCAGCAGGGTCTCGCCGGGCACGGTCACCGTGAGTCGCGCGTCGCTCATGCCGCCATCCTTCCAGAGCCGCCGTGCACCCGCCGGGACGGGCGCGACGCGGGCGCCGCTGCTAGCTTGGGCGCATGGCCAGGTCCGATCGGGCGAGCGAGGAACGGGCGGATGCGCTGAAAGAGCGCGTGTACGCGACCTTCACCGGGCTCGCCATCGTGCTGGTGCAGCACTCCAACGTCGCGCACATCGACGCGGCGCGCGCGACGGTCACCCTCCTCGTCGGCATCGTCGCGATCACCGCGGCGGGCCTCGTGGCCGACGTGATCGCCCATCTCGCGGTGCACGAGGCGTTCCCGGACCGCGCCGAGGCGGGCCGGATGGTGCGGGTGTCGGGCACCGCGCTCGCCTCGGCGGCCCTGCCGCTCGTGCTGCTCGCGCTCGCCTGGGCCGGCGTGCTGGAGCTCGAGCCCGCGCTGCGCATCTCGAGCATCGTGTACCTCGCGACCCTCGGCGTGATCGGCTACGCCGCCGTGCGGCGCACCCGCATCGCCTGGTGGAAGCAGCTCCTCGCCCTCGGCATCCTCGTCGCCCTCGGCGCGATCGTCGTGCTGCTGCAGCAGCTCGCCCACGGCCACTGAGCCGTCGGGCGGGCGGCCGTCACAGTTGCGGAGTCTCCGCTCCGGCTGGCTATGGTGGACCCAGCCCGCACGCAACGGCGCGTCGCTCGGCGACCCCGCACCGGCCCCGGCCCTTGCGCTTCCCGTCCGCCAAGTCCCGAAGGAGTTCCGCGTGCCCGCGACCCCGAATCTGATCGACGACGTCTACGACGAGATCCTGTCCCGGAACCCCGGTGAGCCCGAGTTCCACCAGGCCGTCCGCGAGGTCTTCGGCTCCCTCGACCGGGTGCTCGAGCGGAACCCGCAGTACGTGCAGGCGTCGATCCTCGAGCGCATCTGCGAGCCCGAGCGGCAGATCATCTTCCGGGTGCCGTGGGTCGACGACGCGAACCGGGTGCGCATCAACCGCGGCTTCCGCGTGCAGTTCAACTCGGCGCTCGGCCCGTACAAGGGCGGCCTGCGCTTCCACCCGACCGTCGGCCTCGGCACGGTCAAGTTCCTCGGCTTCGAGCAGATCTTCAAGAACGCCCTCACCGGCATGCCGATCGGCGGCGGCAAGGGCGGCAGCGACTTCGACCCCAAGGGCAAGTCCGAGGGCGAGATCATGCGCTTCTGCCAGTCGTTCATGACCGAGCTGTCGCGCCACGTCGGCGAGTACCGCGACGTGCCGGCCGGTGACATCGGCGTCGGCGGCCGCGAGATCGGCTACCTGTTCGGCCAGTACAAGCGGATGACGAACCAGTACGAGTCCGGCGTGCTCACCGGCAAGGGCCTGACCTGGGGCGGTTCGCTCGTGCGCACCGAGGCGACGGGCTACGGCGCCGTGTACTTCACCCAGCACATGCTCGCGACCCGTAGCCGCTCCTTCGACGGCGCCCGCGCGCTCGTCTCGGGGTCCGGCAACGTCGCGATCTACGCGATCGAGAAGGTCGTCGAGCTCGGCGGCGTCGTGGTCGGCGCGTCCGACTCGTCCGGCGCCATCCACGACCCCGACGGCATCGACCTCGCCCTGCTCCGCGATGTGAAGGAGCGCCGCCGCGAGCGCATCGCCGTCTACGCGGAGGAGCGCGGCGGCCGCGCCCGCTTCCTGCCCGGGGCGTCCGTGTGGGACATCGAGAGCGACGAGCCGATCCACGTCGCCCTGCCCTGCGCGACTCAGAACGAGCTCAGCGAGGCGCAGGCCGCGAAGCTCGTCGCGAACGGGCTCGTCGCCGTCGCCGAGGGCGCGAACATGCCCGCGACGCCGGGCGCCGTGCGCGTGTTCCGCGAGGCGGGCGTGCTGTTCGGACCGGGCAAGGCCGCCAACGCCGGCGGCGTCGCGACGAGCGCGCTCGAGATGCAGCAGAACGCCTCGCGCGACTCGTGGAGCTTCGAGCACACCGAGCAGCGCCTCGCCGAGATCATGGAAGCGATCCACGAGCGCACCGCGGCCACCGCCGAGGAGTACGGCGCCCCCGGCGACTACGTCGTCGGCGCGAACATCGCGGGCTTCACCCGGGTGGCCGACGCGATGCTCTCGCTCGGCGTCATCTAGGCGTCACGGCCGGGCGGGCCCGGCCCGGCACGGCCCTCCCTCGGGCGGCAGCCCTACCTCAGGCGGGCGGCCCGGGCCCGGCGGGCGCCGCCGAAGCGGCCCCGGCGCGGCGGGACGGCCGTGTCCGACGCATCCGCGATGGGGCTCGCCTCGGTCGGCACCTGCAGCGCCTCCGCGGGGATGACCGGCACGGCTTCGGTGCGCACCGCGGGGATGGCCGAGGTCGGCACGACGGCGATCGCGGCGGTCGGCGGCTCCTCGAAGCGCACCGCGGCGGCCCAGCGGCGCTCGGGATGCCGCACCAGGCGCATGCCGCGCGACACCACGAGCCAGCCGAGGCCGATCAGGGCGGCGACGCCCGCGGCGATCGCGGCGACGCCGAGGCCCCAGCGCGGGCCCCAGCTGTTCGCCACGGCGCCGACGATCGGAGCGCCGATGGGCGTGCCGCCCGACAGGATCGCGAAGTACAGCGCCAGCACGCGCCCGCGCAGCACCGGCTCGGTGGTCGTCTGCACGTAGCCGTTCGCCGTCGTGAGCAGCGTCACCGCGGTGAAGCCGATGAGCACGGTCGAGGCGGCGAACCAGCCGAACTCCGGCATGATCGCCGAGACCAGCGCGGCGACGCCGAATCCGGCCGCCGCGAGGATGATGATGCGCATGCGGGCGCGCTCGCGCCGGGCGGCGAGCAGGGCGCCCGCGAGCGAGCCGATCGCGAGGATCGAGTTGAGCAGGCCGTACTCGCCGGCGCCGCGGCCGAACTCGACCGCCATCGTCGAGGAGAAGATCGGGAAGTTCATGCCGAACGCGCCCACGAGGAACACGATCACGAAGACGACGACGAGGTCGGGGCGGCTCCACACGTAGCGGAAGCCCGCGATGAAGGCGCCGCGCTCGCGCGGGGCCCGAGGCATCCGCTTGAGCTTGCGTCCGCGCAGCATGGCGAGCGCGGCGAGCACCGCGACGAAGGTGGCCGCGTTGATCACGAACACCCAGCCGGAGCCGACGACGACGATGAGCAGGCCCGCGACGGCCGGGCCGATGAGCCGGGCGGTGTTGAACGAGGCGGAGTTCAGGGCGACGGCGTTCGACATGTCGGAGCTCGCGACGAGGTCGGTGACGAAGGTCTGCCTGGCCGGGTTGTCGACGGCGTTCACGATGCCGAGGAGCCCGGCGAAGATGTAGAGGTGCCAGAGCTCGGCGTGGCCGAAGATCAGCAGCATGCCGAGCGCGAGGCCGAGCAGCATCATCGAGGACTGCGTCACGACGAGGATCTTGCGACGGTCGAAGCGGTCGGCGATGAGCCCGGTGACGGGCACGAGGAGGAGCTGCGGGGCGAACTGCAGCGCCATCGTGATGCCGACGGCGAGGGCGTCGTTGTCGCTGAGCTCGGTGAGGACGACCCAGTTCTGGGCGGTGGCCTGCATCCACGCGCCGATGTTCGACACGAGGGCCCCGATGAACCAGATGCGGTAGTTGACGTGGGCGAGGGAACGGAACATGGCACTCACTGGTCGATGAGCCTCCCGAGGATCGTGGTGGCGCGGGCGAGCGTCTCGCGCTCGTCGGGGGAGAGGGCGGCGTAGCGCTTCGCGATCCACGCGTCGCGCCGCTTGCGGGTCTCGAGCACGACGCGCGAGCCCGCCTCGGTCGCGGTGACGAGCACCTTGCGGCCGTCGTCGGGGGAGCTCGAGCGCACCGCGTAGCCGGCGTCGACGAGGCAGTTCACCGTGCGGTTCATCGACGGGGCGGTGACCCGCTCGAGCTCGGCGAGCCGGCCGATGGTGAGCGGGCCTTCGCTGTGGATCCAGCCGAGGGTGGAGAACTGCGAGCCGCTGATCTCGGTGTCGCTGCGCTCCTGACGGAGCCGCCGCGACAGCCGCATGATCGCGATGCGCAGCTCGGTGGACTGCTCGGCGAGGGTACGACGGCGGGATGCCTCGGGGCGGCGTGCGTCGGTCGAGGCGGTGCTGGTCGCGGCATCCGTCATGATCGTTAGTCTAACAAATTAGTGTGGCTAAGTAAATCGAGCGAGCCCGCCGGGCCGTGCGCGCCCGGAGTCCGCCTGCCATGATGAGCGCATGGCGACCTTCACCGACTCGCACGGCGTCCGGATCCACTACGAGTCGTGGCGGGTGCCCGACGCCCACGCGGTGATCCAGCTCGCCCACGGCGTCGGCGAGCACATCGGCCGCTACGGCGAGCTCATCGCGGCGCTGAACGCGGCCGGCTACTCGGTCTGGGCCGACGACCACCGCGGCCACGGCAAGACGGGCTTCGAGCAGCACGGCGGCGACCTCACCCGGATGGGCAAGCTCGGGCCCGGCGGGCTCGTCGCGACGATCGCGGCGGTCGAGCAGTTCACCGAGGTGATCCGCGAGACCGAGGGCTACGAACTGCCGCTCGTCTACCTCGGCCACTCCTGGGGCTCGCTCATGGGGCAGATCATCGTGAACCGGCACGCCGAACGCTACGACGGCGTGGTGCTCACCGGCACCGCCTACCGCACCCTCCGGCACATGAACGGTGGCGACCTCAACAAGCGGCACGCGCACCTCGGCGCGACGACGGTCGAGTGGCTCTCCCGCGACCGCGCCGTCGCCGAGGCGTTCATGGCCGACCCGTACACGACCGACGTCTCGCTGCAGAAGCTCTTCGGCCTGGTCGACGCCGCGCGCCTCCTCGGCCGACCGGCGCGGAACCTGCCGAAGGAGCTGCCGCTGCTGATCATGGTCGGTGACGACGATCCGCTCGGCGGTGAGGAGAGCGCGCGCCGGCTCGCCGAGGCGTATGTGCGCCGATCGGGCCTCGTCGACGTCGAGCTGATCGTGTACGCGGGTGCGCGGCACGAGATCTTCAACGAGACGAACCGCGAGGAGGTGCGCGCCGACCTCGTCGCCTGGCTCGACGAGCGCTTCGCCGTCGACTGATCCCCGCGTTCCCCTGTTCCGACTTGCCCGACTTTCATGAAAGTCGGGCAAGTCGGAACAGGGGCGGCTCA
>NZ_BMRJ01000002.1:139859-228058 GCF_014648575.1 Agromyces mediolanus
GGGACGTCGAAGCCGAGCAGGCGCATGCGGGGATGGTTCGGATGCCTCGCGCTCGACTCCATCGACCACGGGTAGACGATCGTCGTGACGTTGCAATTGCCGAGCACGGGCAGCAGGTCGCGGTAGCCGTCGGGATCCATGCCCGCCAGCTCGCAGAACAGCAGCCGGATGAGGGTCGCGTGGGCGACGATCAGCACACGCCCGTCGGGGAACTCCTGCACGAGCTCATCGAGCGCGGGCAGCGCCCGGGCGAGGCCCGCGCGTCCCGACTCGCCCCCGGGGAACGGGTTCGACGCGGGCGCGCGGCAGAACGCCGCCCACTCGGCGGGGAACCGCTCGGCGAGCTCGTCGGGGGTGAGCCCCTCGGCGACGCCGAAGTCGACCTCGACGAGCCGCGGCTCGGTGCGCAGCTCGAGGCCGGTCGTCTCGACGGCGGGGGCGGCCGAGCGCTGCGCGCGGCTGAGCGGCGAGGCGACGATGGCGTCGAGCCGGGCGTCGACGGCCCAGGCGCCGAGCGCCGCCGCCTGGCCGAGCCCGTGCCGGGTGAGCGCGACGTCGGAGTTGCCCGCGTAGCGGTGCTCGGCGTGCCAGACGGTCTCGCCGTGGCGAGCGAGGAAGAACGTCGTCATGGTTCCAGCGTAGGCCCGAGTTCCGGCGAACCGGCGTGCTCCCGCCGTCGGATCCGTAGGCTGGGGGCATGCACGGTGAGTACAAGGTTCCCGGGGGCAAGCTCGTCGTCGTCGACTTCGATGTCGTCGACGGACTGATCCGCAATCCGCGGGTCGCCGGCGACTTCTTCCTCGAACCCGACGAGGCGCTCGGCGACCTCGACCGGGCGCTCGACGGCCTGCCCGCGGCATCCGATGCGAAGACGATCGCGAAGGCGGTGGCCGACGGCCTCCGCCCCGACGCGGTGCTGCTCGGCTTCTCGCCCGAGGCGGTCGCCGTGGTCGTGCGCCGCGCCCTCACCGAGGCGCGCAGCTGGGCGGACTACGAGTGGGAGCTCGTGCACGATCCCGCGGTGCCGCCGCGCCTGCACCTCGCCCTTGACGAGGTGCTTGCGGGCCGGGTCGGCGACGGCCGGCGCAAGCCGACGCTGCGCTTCTGGGAGTGGGACGAGTCCGCGGTCGTGATCGGCTCGTTCCAGTCGGTGAAGAACGAGGTCGACCCGGAGGGTGCGGCCAAGCACGGCTTCGAGGTCGTCCGGCGCATCTCGGGCGGCGGCGCGATGATGATGGAGAAGGGCAACGTCGTCACCTATTCCCTGTACGTGCCGGCCGAGCTCGTGCAGGGCATGAGCTTCGCCGACTCCTACGCCTTCCTCGACGACTGGGTGCTGCAGGGCCTGCGCTCGCTCGGCATCGAGGCCACGTACCAGCCGCTCAACGACATCGCGAGCCCGGCCGGCAAGATCGGCGGGGCCGCACAGAAGCGGCTCGGCAACGGCGGCGTGCTGCACCACGTGACGATGTCGTACGACCTCGACAACGAGAAGATGCTCGAGGTGCTGCGCATCGGCCGCGAGAAGATCAGCGACAAGGGCATCGCCTCTGCGGCGAAGCGCGTCGACCCGCTGCGCTCGCAGACGGGTCTCAGCCGCGCCGAGATCATCGAGCGTCTGAAGCAGACCTTCGTGTCCCTGTACGGGGCGCAGCCCGGCACGGTCGCGCCCGACGAGCTCGCCGAGGCCGAAGAGCTCGTCGCCTCGAAGTTCGCGACCGCGGAGTGGCTCAACCGGGTCCCGTAGGCGGCCGGTCGTTCCCCCACCCGCACCGAGAAGTCGCGCAAACGGCGCAGGCGAGCGGCCCGAGGCATCCGTTCGCGCGACTCCACGAGGTGGAGTCGCGCGAAGCGCACGGTGACAGGCTCGGAAGTCGCCGTTCATGCGACCTCGGGGTCGCCTTCGTGGCGGGACGGGTGGATGGCGCGAGGAACGCTCAGCGTCGGACGCTACAATCGCCCGGATGGAGTGGTGGGCCTGGACGCTGATCGCCGTCGTCGTGGTGGCGGTGGCCGCGTTCCTGGTGCGCCGGGGGTGGATCGACCTCTCCGACAAGACGAAGCGCGGCAAGCCGTCCGGGCACGCGGTGCTCATGATCGGCGACGAGGTCTTCGCGCCGCGCAAGTACGAGGCGCAGCTCGAGATGGACAAGCAGAACCGGCTGCCCACGCCGGCGCCCACGCCCGACGGCGACAAGGGCATCGCCTTCGCCGACGAACAGGGCGACCCCGCGGCCGAGCCCGATCCCTCCGACCGCTTCCGAGGCAGCATCCGGCTCGACGTCTAGCGTCGTGGTTCGCTGAGCCTGGTTCGCTGAGCCTGTCGAAGCGGCCCCTCGACGGGCTCGGGGAACCAGTTCCCTAGTCGGGCGCGTCCGCCTCGAGCCGGGCGACGACGGCGTCCCGGATGCCCGCGAGGTGCCCGCGCAGCACGGCCGTCGCCCGTTCGACGTCGCCGCTCGCGACGGCCTCGACGAGGGCGGTGTGCGTGCGCTCGTGCTCGGGTGCGTCGTGCAGCCGCCAGCCGAGCACGAAGCGGCCGACCTTGAGCCGCAGCCGCTCGATGGTGTCCCAGAGCACGGCCCGCTCCTCGGCGTCGTAGAGCTCGCCGTAGAAGGCGGCCCGTGCGGCTACGAAGCCGGCGCCGTGGTTCTCGTCGTCGGCGATGCGCGCGAGGTCGCGGAGCCGTTCGAGGCGATCGGGAGTCATCTCGGCCATCGCCTGGCGCAGCGCCTCCACCTCGAGCACCGCGCGGACGTCGTAGAGCTCGCGGGCCTGCCGCGGCGTCAGTGACTTCACGTGCGCGCCGCGGCGGCCGTCGGCCTCGACGAGCCCCTCGGCCTCGAGCTGGATGAGCGCGGCGCGGACCGGCACGCGGGAGACCCCGAGGATCTCGGCGACGGTCGCCTGGCGGAGCTTCTGGCCGGGGGCGAGCGTGCCGTCGAGGATGCCGGCGCGGAGCACCTCGACCACCGTGTCGCCCACGGAGCGGTATCGGCTCGCCATCCGTTCGGCCGTCGCCTGCAGGCTCGAGGAGGTGCGTTCCGGCAGCTCGTAGTCGCTGGATGCGGGCTCGCCGAGCGCCGCGAGGGCGCTCGTCGACAGCGCTTCGTTCACCTGGGCCTCCGTCTCCGGATCAGTCTGCACGATCACCCCGCCCGGGCGGAAGAGATTGAGGGATCCCGTATCCAGAATCCTTGATTAAGAAGCTGAGACTCCCTATCGTGTCCAGAATGGAGACTCAGCACGAACGAACCAACAATGATGTCGGCTCGCTCGCGGAGCGGCAGCGGCGCGATCTGCAGGCGAGGAAGCGGGTGCTCCGATGACGAGCATCCTCTCCGTCCGGGACGTCTCGAAGACGTTCACGGTGCGCAAGAGCCGCACCCAGACCTCGACCCATGCCCTCGCCGGCGTCGACCTCGAGGTCGAGGAGGGCGAGTTCGTCGCCATCATCGGAGCGAGCGGATGCGGCAAGTCGACGCTGCTCCGACTCATCGACGGCCTCGACTTCCCGACCACCGGGCAGATCCTGCTGCGCGGTCAGGAGGTCACCGGGCCGGGCGCCGACCGCGGCGTCGTGTTCCAGCAGCCGAACCTGCTGCCCTGGCGCACCGTCGGCCGGAACATCCAGTTCGCCCTCGAATGCCTCCGCGTCGACCGCGCCCAGCGCGAAGGCATCGTACGCGACGTGCTGCAGCTCGTCGGCCTCGACGGCTTCGAGCAGCACTACCCGGGGCAGCTGTCCGGCGGCATGCAGCAGCGGGTCGGCATCGCGCGCGCCTACGCCGTCCGCCCGAGCATGCTGCTGCTCGACGAGCCGTTCGGCGCCCTCGACGCGCAGACCAGGGTCGTGCTGCAGGAGGACCTCGAGCGGCTCTGGCGCACCGAGCAGAAGACGACCGTCCTCATCACCCACGACATGGAGGAGGCCGTCTACCTCGCCGACCGCGTCGTCGTCATGGGCAGCCGGCCGGGGCGCGTCGTCGACATCGTCGACATCCCCTTCGACCGGCCGCGCGACTACGATCTGCGCGGCACCGCCGAGTTCGGCCGGCTGAAGACGCGCCTCTGGCACGCCCTCCAAGCGGGGATGAACGCCGATGTCGCTTGACGCGGTGCCCGCCACGGCGACGCCCGGCGTGAGCGTCCAGTACGTGCGCGGACGGCAGGCGCGACTCCCGCTGCGCCACCGGGCCTGGTTCCAGCGCACCCTCGTGTGGGGCGCGATCCTCGTCGCCTGGCAGCTGTTCGCCATGAACGTGGGGCCGTTCTTCTTCCCCACGATCCCCGAGGTGCTCGCCGGCGCGATCGAGTCCTTCGCCGACGGGACCTACCTCACGGTGCTCGCGAGCTTCCAGCAGATGCTCGTCGGCTTCGCCCTCGCGGCGGTCGTCGGCATCCCGCTCGGCCTGCTGATGGGGCAGTTCAAGTTCGTCGACTTCGTCATCGGGCCGTTCGTCAACGCCTTCTTCGTGACGTCGCTCGCGGCGCTGCTGCCGTTCATCATCCTGCTGTTCGGCACGGGCTTCGAGTTCCGCGTCGCCGTCGTGTTCCTCTTCGCGGTCTTCTACCTGATCATCACGCCGGCCGCCGGGGTCCGCTCCATCGACCGCGGCGTGACCGAGATGGGCACCTCCTTCGGCGTCGGGCCCGTGCGCCGGCTCTGGAGCATCACCCTCCCCGGCACCCTGCCGTTCGTGATCACGGGCCTGCGGCTCGGCCTCGGCCAGGCCGTGCAGGGCATGGTCGTCGCCGAGCTCTGGGTGTCGATCGGCACCGGGCGGAAGCTCCTGAGCCTCGGCTATGCGCGGGAGCTCGGGCAGTTCTTCGCCGCCGCCGCGGCCGTGGTGCTCATCGGCGCGTTCCTCACGGCGCTCCTCCTCTACGGGCAGCGCAAGCTCACCCCGTGGGCGGGCGACGTCGAGCAGGCCGTCTCGGGGGCCCGCTGATGACCGCGCAGCTCTCGACCAGCGCCTCGCCCGTCGTCGGCCGCGCCGTCCGCGCGCCGCTGCCCCCGTGGAAGGTCTGGGGCTGGACCGTCCGCATCACCCTGCTGCTCGGCGTGCTCGGCGCGTGGCAGTGGTACGGCACGCAGGGCGAGTCCTTCGCCATCCCGCCGTTCTTCGACGTCGTCGAGGCGTTCTGGGAGGGGATCGTCTCGGGCGAGTTCCTCGTCGCGGCCGCCGGCACCCTGCTCACCATGGTGCTCGGCTACGCGATCGCCGTGGCGATCGGGGTGCCGATGGGCCTGTGGATCGGTTCCTCCCGCTTCGCGCGCAACGTGTTCGAACCGCTCGTGCACGCCGCGTACGCGACCCCGGTCTCGCTGTTCATCCCGGTCATCGGCATCTACACGGGCCTCGACCTCAACGGCCGGGTGACCCTCACCGCGCTCTGGTGCCTCTTCGAGATCATGGTGAGCACCATCTCGGGCGTGCGCTCGACGCCGGTGCCGCTCATCGAGATGGGTCGGGCCTACGGCGCCGGCGGAGCGAAGCTCTACTCCGGGGTCATCCTGCCCGCGGCGCTCCCGCTCGTCGTGGTCGGCCTGCGCATCGGCGTCGGCCGGGCCATCCGCGGCGCCGTCACCGCCGAGCTGCTGCTCTCCGCGGCCAACCTCGGCGAGGTCATCCTCTTCGCCGGCTCGCTCTTCGACATCCCGAAGCTGCTCGCCGCGATCATCTTCGTCATGCTGCTCGGCCTCGTCCTCATGCGCATCGCGACGCTCGTGGAGCGCCGGGCGACCCGCCACCTGCAGCACTGACGCCGCCGCATCCCAGGCCGGCGGCGCCGCCGTCGGCATCCCCCCAGAAGGATCACCAGCACCACAAGGAGGAATGGCATGTCAGCATCACCCCGCCTCAGGCGGCGCACCACCACTGCCCTCGCGCTCGGCACCGTCGCCGTGCTCGCCCTCTCGTCCTGCGCGTCCGGCGGCAACGGCAACGACGCCGAACCGCAGACCGTCCAGATCGCGCTGAGCGCCAACCCCCAGGCCTCGCTCGTGCCGCTCGTCTACGGCGTCGACAACAACGGCGGCGAGTTCGGCCTGGAGCTCAGCGTCGACGACAACGTGACGATCTTCGACTCGCACACGACCGCCGCGCAGACCGTGCTCGGCGGCCGGGCGAACGTGCTCGGCTCGTCGATCTCCTCGATCCTCGCCGCCCGGCAGCAGGGCGAGGACTTCAAGATCTTCTGCCCGTACGTGAGCATGGACGACTTCGTGCTCACCGGGGCGAACGGGGTCACCGAGATCGACCAGCTGTTCGACGCGTCGACCCGGGTCGGCATCGACAGCCCCGGCGGCGCGGGCGCGATCATCCTGAACGCGCTGCTCATGGGCAGCGGCGAGACCCGCAGCATCCAGGAGATCCCGAACCAGCAGATCATCGAGAGCTCCAGCCTGCGCACCGCCGCGTGGGCCGCGGGCGAGGTCGACTCGACCGTCATCCACGAGGACCAGTACGAGCAGGCCGAGGGGGAGGTCACCGATCCGGTGCGGATCGCGACGCTCTACGAGGACGTCGACACCTTCGTGAAGGAGGTGCAGGCCGCGGAGGCCGGATGGCTCGAGGAGAACCGCGAGCTCGCGGCCCAGTACTGCGCCACCACCCTCGTCGCGATGCACCAGCTGAAGGCCGACTTCGACCTCTTCGTCGAAGCCGTCAACACCTACGTCGAGGACCCGCCCGAGGAGGACGCCCTGCGGGTGCTCTTCGACCTCATCCAGGAGTACCCCTTCTGGACCGAGGACGGCGGCCTCAGCGAGGACAGCATGGCCTTCATGGTCGAGGTCGCGACGGCCTCCGGCGTGCTGAGCGAGCCGCTCGACCCGGCCGAGCTCGTCGACCGGGAGACCCTGGACCGCGCGGTCGAACTGGCGAACGGCGTCATCCAGGGCTGACGCGCGCGGGCGGGCGCGGGGAGGGATGGCCCCGCGCCCGTCGTCCGCGCCGGGATGGATGGCTCGCTGAGCTCGTCGAAGCGGACACGCGACGCATGGCTCGCTGAGCTCGTCGAAGCGGACACGCGGCGCATGGTCCGCTGAGCTCGTCGAAGCGGATTCCTCGCTTCGACAGGCTCAGCGAACCAACGAGAGCTCAGCGAACCAACGAGTAGGAGAGGAGCGCGATGCGACGCGTCGAGATCGCCGTCACCGCGGCGGCGACGGTGAGCCTCACCGGCGTGCAGGGCGTGGCGCCCGCGCTGCCGGCGCTGCAGGCCGAGCTCGGCATCACCGACGCGGAGATCTCCCTCGTCACGATCGCGTACGTGCTCGCCGCGGCGCTCATCGCCTTCCCCGTCTCCGCGTTCGGCGACCGCTTCGGGGAGCGCCCCGTCATCGCCGCGGCGCTCGCCGTGTTCGGGCTGTGCGGCCCGGCGGTGTTCCTCGTCGACTCCCTGGTGCCGTTCGTCGCGCTGCGCTTCGTGCAGGGCGCGGCGTTCGGCGTCGTGCTCTCGCTCAGCATCGCCGCGGTCTCGCACTCCGCCGACGCGGTGGAGCTCGCGCGTTCGCAGCGCACCCGGCTCGTGGCGATGGCCGCGGGCGAGGTGGTGTTCCCCATCGTCTCGGGGGCGGTACTCGTCTTCGCCTCCTGGCAGTGGGTCTTCGCCCTCCAGGCGGCGGCCCTGCCGATCGCGGTGCTCTGCTGGTGGGCGCTGCCCGCCGGGCGACCGAGCCCCGTGGCCGTGACCGGCCGGAACGATGCGCCGCGCGGCGGCTTCGCCGGCGCCGCGCTCGGCGCGCTCGGCACTCCGTTCGGCGCAGCCGTGCAGGTGCCGGGCTTCGTGCGCTTCTTCGTGAAGTTCACGATCCTCAGCTACGTGCCGCTGCTCGCCGTGGACGCCTTCGGCATGACGCCGCTCCAGATCGCCTTCATGATCGGCGGCTCGGCGTTCGTCGCCGCCTCGGTCGCGATCTTCGTGCCGTGGCTGCTGCGGCGCTCGAGCGTCGGCGGGCTCACCCTCCTCGCCCTCGTGCTCGCGGCGCTGCCGATCGCGCTGCTCCCCGCGACCGGGTTCGTCGGAGCCGCCGGCCCAGCGCTGCTCGCCGCGCTCGTGGTGGCCTCGGGCCTGGGCGACGGACTGCTCGGCGTCCTGAACAACGTGTCCGCGAGCCTCGCCGCCCCGCCCGGCGCCCGCTCGGCGTTCCTCGGGGCGACGGGCTCGATCCGCAACCTCGGCAAGCTCGTGGCGCCGGCACTGCTCGGCGCGCTCACGGTCATCATGCCGATCGGCGGGGCCATCGCCGTGGTCGGCGCGCTCGGCCTCGCCAGCACCCTCAGCGTGCCCGCGATCTCCCGCGGCGTCCGGGACGCCGCTTCCACCGCACCACGCCCGGCGACGCCGCCGGGCGAACGACGACGCTCACGGCCCCCGGGCCGGAGCCCGAGAGGAGACGATCCACATGACGGAGTCTGACCGCGAGGCGCGGCGACGCATCGAGGAGATCGGGGCGCACCCCTGGCGGCAGCGCATCGGCGACGAGCTGCGCGTCGGCCGGGGCCCCGCGATCCCCATCATCGACCCGACGGACGACACGGTGCTCGTGGCGCCGGCGACGGCCGACGCCGACGACGTCCGCGACGCGGTCGACCGCGCCGCGGACGGCGCCGTCGCGTGGGGTGCGGCCACCCCGCGGGAGCGTGCCGGGGCCGTCCGCGACTTCGCCGCGGTGCTCGAGCGGCACGCCGAGGAGCTCGCCTGGCTCGACACGATCGATGCGGGCCTGCCGCTCTGGATGATGCGCATCGACGCCGCGACCGGGGTCGAGCGGATGCGGCTGTTCGCCGACCTCGCCCACTCGCTCGTCGGGCAGACGATCCCCGCGAGCGCCGGGAACCTGCACCTCACCTTCCCAGAGCCGTTCGGCGTCGTCGCGCGGATCATCCCGTTCAACCACCCCTTCATGTTCGCCTCCTCGAAGCTCGCCGCCCCGCTCGTCGCCGGCAACGCCGTCGTGCTGAAGCCGTCCGAGCTCACCCCCCTCTCGGCGCTGCGGATGGGGGAGCTCGCCGACGGCGTGCTGCCGCCGGGGGTCTTCTCCGTCGTGCACGGCGGACCGGAGACGGGCGAGGCGCTGGTGCGGCATCCCGCGGTCTCCCGCATCGCGTTCACCGGCAGTCACCAGGTCGGCCGGGCCATCCAGCGTTCGGGCGCGGAGGTCGGCATCAAGCACGTCTCCCTCGAGCTCGGCGGCAAGAACGCGCTGCTGCTCTTCCCCGACGCCGACCTCGACCGCGCCCTCGCCTCGGCGGTGAAGGGCATGAACTTCGCCTTCGCCGGCCAGTCGTGCGGCTCGACCTCGCGGGTGCTCGTGCACGAGTCGATCGCCGAGGAGTTCACCGAGCGCTTCGCGCGCGCCGTCGCCGGGCTGCGACTCGGCCGGCCCTGGGAGGAGGGCGTGCAGATCGGGCCGATGGTGTCGCGCCGGCAGCAGGACCGCGCCCTGGGCTTCATCGAGCGCGCCGTCGCGGCCGGTGCCGAGGTGCTCGCGGGCGGCGGGCGCGGCCCCGGCGACGGCTACGCCGTGCAGCCGACCGTGCTCGGCGGCGTCACCCCGGAGCTCGAGGTCGCGACGGAGGAGGTCTTCGGCCCCGTCGTCAGCATCATGACCTTCCGGGAGGAGGCGGAGGCCGTGCGCATCGCGAACGGCGTCGAGTACGGGCTGACCGGCAGCGTCTGGACCCGCGACCTCGACCGGGCGCTGCGCGTCTCGCGCGCGCTCGAGGCGGGCTACGTGTGGATCAACGACACCTCGACGCACTTCCCCGGCGTCCCGTTCGGCGGGGTCAAGCTCTCGGGCATCGGCCGCGAGGAGTCCGTCGACGAGCTGCTGAGCTACACGCAGCTCCGCGCGATCAACGTGGTGACGGCGTGAGCGCCCCGGCGGGCCCCGAGTTCGGCTCGGACGCGATCGTCGAGCTGCTCGTCGAACTCGGCATCGACCTCATCCCCTTCGCGCCCGGCGCGACGTTCCGCGGCATCCACGACTCCCTCGTGAACGGCCGGGCGGACGCCCCCGAGATCATCGAGTGCCTGCACGAGGAGATCTCGGTCGCGGTCGCCCACGGCTACGCGAAGGCGAGCGGCAAGCCGGCCGCCGCCGCCCTGCACGACATCGTGGGCCTGCAGCACGCGACGATGGCGATCTACAACGCCTGGTGCGACCGGGTGCCGCTCCTCCTGCTGGGTGGCACCGGACCGGTGGATGCCGCGCTCCGCCGCCCCTGGATCGACTGGATCCACACCGCGAACATCCAGGCCACGCAGGTGCGCGACTACACGAAGTGGGACGACCAGCCCGCGTCGCTGCCCGCGGCGATGGAGGCGATGATCCGCGGTCGGCAGCTCGCCGTCGCCGCGCCGCAGGGTCCGGTGTACCTCACGATCGACTCCGAGATCCAGGAGAACCTCGTGCCCGAGGGCTTCCGGGTGCCCGACCCCGGCCGCTACGCCCCGGCGGAGGCCATCGCCCCTGCGCCCGCGGCGGTCGAGGCGATCGCGGCGCGACTCGTCGAGGCGGAGGGGCCGCTCATCGCCGTCGAGTCCGTCGACCGCCAGCAGTCCGCGCTCGAGGCCCTCGTCCGGCTCGCCGAGCTGCTCGGCGCCGGGGTCGTCGAGGTGCAGCGGGACTACAACCGCACCGAGCTGTGCGTGCCGACGCGGCATCCGCTGAACCTCACCGGCATGCCGCTGCCCGCCCGTCCCGACGTCGTGCTCGCGCTCGAGGTGCGCGACGTCGCGGTCGTGCCGGGGCTCGACGCCGAGGCGACCGTGCTGCAGGTGACGACCTCGGGCCTGGCCCCGAAGGCCTGGGCCGCCGACCTGCAGCGCGTCCAGCCGGCCGAACTGCTCGTGCCCGCGCAGGTCTCCGCGACGCTGCCGCTCCTCGTCGCCGCGGTGGAACGCCTGCTCGCCGAGCGCCCCGAGGCGCGCCGCCGGGCGGAGGAACGCGGCGCGGCGACGACCGGGCACTCCGCGGCAGCGCGCACCGCGTGGGCGGCGACCGCCGCCGACGCCGAGCGCATCACGCCGGCGCTGCTCGCGGCACGGCTCGACACGGCCACCCGGGGGCACGACCGGGTGCTCGCGAACGGCAGCCTGCACAACTGGGTGCACCGGATCTGGGACATCGGCCGGGTCGACCGCTACCTCGGCTCCAGCGGCGGGGCGGGGCTCGGCTACGGGCTCGGCGCCTCGATCGGCGCGGCCCTCGCGCACCGCGGCACCGAGCGGCTGGTCATCGACATCCAGTCCGACGGCGACGCCATGATGACGCCCGGCGCACTCTGGACGGCGGCCAGGCACCGCGTGCCGCTCCTCATCGTCGTCGAGAACAACCGCATGTGGGGCAACTCGTTCATGCACGCCGTGAAGATCGCGGAGCTGCGCGGCCGCTCGACCGAGCATGCCGGAATCGGCACGCGCATCGACGATCCGGCGGTCGACTTCGTCTCGCTCGCGGCGTCGATGGGCATCGACGCGGGATGGCGGGTCGAACGCGTCGAGGAGCTGGACGCCGCGCTCGCCGCGGCCGTCGAGCACGTCACGAGCAGGCGGCTGCCGGCCATCGTCGACGTGCGCACGGAGGAGTGAGCGTCCTGGTTCGCTGAGCTTGTCGAAGCGCTTGGTGCGCTGAGCCTGTCGAAGCGCCTGGTTCGCTGAGCCTGTCGAAGCGCGCCTGGTTCGCTGAGCCTGTCGAAGCGAGCCTGTCCAAGCGCCTGGTGCGCTGAGCCTGTCGAAGCGGCCCCTCGACCGGCTCGGGGAACCAGCCGTCCCCTCGACGAGCTCGGGGAACCAGGCGGCCCCTCGACGAGCTCGGGGAACGAGCGGCTCAGCGACCCACCGGGCAGCCGAGGTCGGCGGCGACGGCGCGCATCGCGGCCTCGGCGGTCGCGACCGTCATGAGCGCGTTGCCGCCGACGATGTGCAGGCCGTACGCGTCCTCCAGGGCGACGAAGGTCATCGCGAGCTGCTCGTCGTCGAGCCGCGGGGCGAAGGCGCCGCTCGCGCGGCCCGCGGCGAGGATGCCCCGGTACGTGCCGAGCTGCCGGAGGTAGAGCTTCTGCACGAGCTCGTCGTGCAACGCCGAGTTGCCCGCGAGCACGTCGAACTCGTACAGCAGGCTCATCAGGGCGTCGTCGGGGCCGCTCGGCAGGCCTCCCGCGATGGCCGCCGAGAGCTGCTCGCGGGGGTCGTCGAGCGCCGCGACGGCGGCGTCGCGGGCGTCGCAGAACCGTTCGATGCCGGCGGCGTGCGCCTCGACGAGGAGGGCGTCGAGATCCTCGTAGTAGTAGAGGATGGCGCCCCGGGTGAGCCCGGCCTGTGCGGCGACGTCGGTCAGCGAGAGGGAGCGCAACCCGTGCATGCGCCCGGCGGCATACGTCGCCTCGATGAGCGCTTCGCGGCGGGCGCGCTGATCTCGGGGACGGGCCATGTCCTTGACACTAGCCGACCCGTTTGCCAGACTCGGGGAATTCTTTGACTCCAGCGTCAAAGAATTCGACCGGCCCCAGCCGGCACGGTTCCCCGACGAAGAGAGACCGCCCCCATGACCACCCCCACCCCGGCGGGCCCGCCCGCCCTCGACACGGCCGCCACGACGACGCACGGCGCCCAGCTCTCGCGATCGCTCGGCGTCGGCGGCAACGTGCTCATCACGCTCTCGGGCATCTCGCCGGCCTCGAGCGTCTTCATCCTCGGCGGGGCCGCCCTCGCCACCTACGGCACCGGCGTCTTCTGGGGCTTCCTCCTCGCGGGCGTCATCAGCCTCCTCGTCGCGTACTGCTACGCGGAGCTCGGTTCGAGGCATCCGATCGCCGGAGGCGACTACACCCTCGTGAACCGCGTCCTCGGCCCGGCCGCCGGTGCCGCCGTCTTCTTCATCAACCTGATCACCCTCCCGCTCATCGTCGCGATCTTCGGCATCGGCGTCGCCGACTACCTCGGCGTCGCGATCGCCGGCCTCGACCCGATGTGGACCGCCCTCATCGTGATCGCGCTCGCCACGGTCACCGCGTGCTTCAACATCCGCACGAACGCGTGGGTCACCGGCGCCTTCCTCTTCGTCGAGATGGCGGCGCTCGCCTTCCTCGCGCTGCTCGGCTTCATCCACATCGAGCGCCCCGTCACGGCGCTGCTCGACCCGCAGGCCCTCGACGCCGCCACCGGCGGGCTCGCCCCGCTCGGCATCGCCGGCCTCGTGCTCGCCGTGACGCAGGGCATCTTCTCCTACAACGGCTACGGCGGCGCCATCTACTTCGCCGAGGAGACCCGCAACGCCCGCCGCACCATCGCCCGCGCCGTGCTCTGGTCGGCGCTCATCACGGTCGTCGCCGAGATCGTGCCGCTGTCGGCGATCCTGCTCGGCGCCGACTCGCTCGAGGAGCTGTTCGGTGCGGCGCTGCCCGTCGAGTCCTTCCTCACGGCGCGCTCCGGCGAGGCCGTCTCGATCGTCATCCTCGTCGCGATCGCCCTCGCGATCGTGAACGCGATCATCGCGATCGCCCTGCAGTCGGGCCGGCTGCTGTTCGCGGCGGCACGCGACCAGGCCATGCCGGCCGCGATCGCCCGCCCGCTGGCGACGATCTCTCCGACGACGCGGATGCCGGTGCGCGCGACGATCGTCATGGGGGTCATCGCCCTCGCCGCGTGCTTCGTGCCCTTCGACATCCTGCTGAACGCGACCGGGTCGACCCTCGCCTTCAGCTACGGCTTCATCGCCATCGCGGCCCTCGTCGTCCGCCGCCGTCGCGCCGGCGAGACGGTGCCGACGGGCGGCTTCCGGATGCCGCTCTGGCCCGCCCCGCCCGTCGTCGCCCTCATCGCGATCGCGACGATCTTCGTGGTCGGCATCCTCGATCCGGCGCAGTGGCTGAGCCTCGGCCTCGCGGCGGGCATCGTCGCCGCGGGCTTCCTTTACTACCTGCTCTACCTCCGCAGCAATCCGGGCGCCGCCCACCTGCTCGAGGCCGACGACGACGAACCGGAGCCCGTGAAGTGACCCTCGACACCCTGATCACCGGCGCCCGCGTGCGCACCTTCGACGCCGCGGCCCCCTGGGCGGAGGCGGTGGGCGTCGCCGACGGCCGCATCGCCTACCTCGGCTCGGCCGACGCGGCGCCCGCGGCGCGCCGCACGGTGCAGGCGGATGGCCGGCTCGTCACGCCCGGCGTCATCGACAGCCACAACCATCTGCTGCTCGGCTTCGACGAGGACGCCGTCTCGCTCGAGGGCGCGCACACCCTCGACGAGGTGCGCCGCCGCATTGCGGACTTCGCGGCGCGACGCCCCGAGCTGCCGTGGATCTGCGCCGAGAACGCCGTCTACGCCGTCGTGCAGGGCCGCCGCCCGAACGCCGCGGACCTCGCCGGGCTCGACCCCGCCGGCCGGCCGATGTTCGTCACGACGTACGACCAGCACTCCGTCTGGCTGAACGACGCGGCCCTGCGCATGCTCGGCATCGCCGCCGGCGGCGAGATCGCCTGGGGCAGGCCGGAGCGCGACGCTGCGACGGGCGAGCCCACCGGCTGGGTCACCGACTTCTACACGAGTGCGATGACCGAGGCGGGCCTCGCCGAGCTGCAGCGCGACATCCCGATGTACTCGCCCGAGCGCCGCTACCGCAAGCTGCAGTCGAGCATGCGGATGGCGACGGCGCTCGGCATCACGACGGTGGTCGAGCCGCAGGTGCCGCTCGCCGAGCTGCCGCTGTTCGAGCGCGCCCTCGCCGAGGGGGTGCTGAGCTCGCGGGTGATCGCGGCGCTCTTCCACCCGGTCGGGGCGGACGGCGCGTTCCGCGCGCGGCTCCGCGAGACGATCGACCGCGCGGCGGCCGAGGCGGATGCCGAGGGGTTGCTGCGGCTCGGACCGATCAAGCTCTACGCCGACGACGTGATCGAGCCGCACACCGCGCTCATGCTCGAGGACTACGCGAACCGGCCCGGCCGGCGCGGCCGCCCGAGCTACGCCGGGAACGGCGGGCGCGAGCTCGTCGACATCGTGACCGAGCTCGATCGGCTCGGCCTGCAGACACACACGCACGCGACGGGCGACGGCGGCATCCGCCTCGCGCTCGACGCGATCGAGCAGGCGCAGCGGGTGAACGGCACGAGCGACCGCCGGCACGGCGTCGTGCACGTGGAGTGCCTGCACCCCGACGACCTGCCCCGCTTCGCGGAGCTCGGGGTGACGGCCGCGATGCAGCCGCGGCACTGCTCGCCCGACCTCGTCGCCGGCACCTGGATGGAGAACGTCGGCGAAGCCCGCTGGGATCGCGCGTGGCGGTTCCGCAGCCTCCTCGACTCGGGCGCGACGGTCGCGTTCTCGAGCGACTGGCAGGTGGGGGAGATGGACCCGCTCGTCGGGGTGTTCTCGGCGGCGACGCGCGCCGCGCTCGACGGAACGGATGCCTGGACCGCCGCCGAGCGCGTCGGCCTCGATCGCTCGCTCGAGGCGTACACCGTGCACGGCGCCCGGGCCTGGCACCTCGAGGGCTCGCGCGGCCGGCTCGCCGTGGGGATGGACGCCGACCTCGTCGTCTGGTCGGGCGACCTCTACGCGCACGAGCACGACCCGGCGGGGCTCCTCGGCGAGCACGCCGAGGTCACGATGGTCGGCGGGCGGGTGGTGCACTCGCTCGGTGCGGTGGCCGAGGCGGTCGGATCCGCGGCGGCGGACGACCCGGCGGCCGGGCGCGAGCTCAGCGACGCGCACGCGCACGGGCACTGACCGCTGGTCCGCTGAGCTCGTCGAAGCGCTTGGCCCGCTGAGCTTGTCGAAGCGTTTGGTTCGCTGAGCTTGTCGAAGTGCTTGGTTCGCTGAGCTTGTCGAAGTGCTTGGTTCGCTGAGCTTGTCGAAGCGGCTGGTTCGCTGAGCTTGTCGAAGCGGCCTGGGCGTTCGCTTCGACGGGCTCAGCGAACCAACGGGCTCAGCGAACCAACGGGCTCAGCGAACCAGGGGCGCTTCGACAAGCTCAGCGAACCACGGCTCAGCGCGCCGCGCGCAGCAGCGCCGCCGCCCAGGCGGCGGCGCGATCGAGCTCGCCGTCGCGGAGCGGCCCGGCGGTCGGCCCGACCCGGAACGACGCCGGCTCGCTGATCGTGCGGAAGCCGAGCCCGTCGAGCCGGCGCCGCACCCGGTGCGATGGGGCGCCCGCGGTGCCCGGCGCTTGGCGCACATCGAACGCTGCCGCGAAGGGCGCGGAATCGGCGGGCACCGCCCCGAGCTCGGCGAGCCACTCGCGGATCCCCGCGCGGCCGGCGGCCGAGGCATCCGCGCCCTGCGCCCGCGCCGCCCGGCGCGAGAGCCGGCTCGGCAGCGCGAAACCGTGCGTCGGCGAGCCGACGATGACGAGCTCCGCGTCGCCGACGTCGGGACGGTCGTCGGCGAGCTCGAGGCGGACCGCGCCGGCGGGCGTGAGCGCCCGCGCCATCGCGGCCGCCACCGCGGCGGTGTTGCCGAACATGGATTCGTAGACGACGAGCGTGCGCATCCTGGCCTCCCGCGGGCATCGTAGCGGTCGCCCGCGTCGGCCTGCTGGCAGACTGGAGCGCGTGGCCGCCGCCGAACCGAACCGCGTCATCCACGCCGACAACCTCGACGTGCTCCCGACGCTGCCCGACGGCCGCTTCACGATGATCTACCTCGACCCGCCGTTCAACACCGGCCGGCCGCAGGAGCGGCGCACGACGAGCCACGTGCGCATCGTGGAGCCCGAGCCCGAGCCCGAGCCCGAGCCCGACGAGGCATCCGACCGCCCCGAGCCCGAACCTCGCCCCGCCCCTGCGACGGTCCGCGGCTTCGCGGGTCAGCGCTACGAGCGGGTGCGCGGCGATCTGCTGCGCTACGACGACCGCTTCGAGGACTACTGGGCGTTCCTCGAGCCGAGGCTGCTCGAGGCGTGGCGGCTGCTCGCCGACGACGGCACCCTCTACCTGCACCTCGACTATCGCGAGGCGCACTACGCGAAGGTGCTGCTCGACGCGCTCTTCGGCCGCGAGTGCTTCCTCAACGAGATCATCTGGGCCTACGACTACGGCGCGAAGACGAAGCGCCGCTGGCCGACGAAGCACGACACGATCCTCGTCTACGTGAAGGATCCGGACCGCTACTGGTTCGACTCCGCCGAGGTCGACCGCGAGCCATACATGGCGCCCGGGCTCGTCACCCCCGAGAAGGCGGCCGCGGGCAAGCTGCCCACCGACGTCTGGTGGCACACGATCGTCTCGCCCACCGGGCGCGAGAAGACGGGCTACCCGACGCAGAAGCCCGAGGGGGTGCTGCGCCGCATCGTGCAGGCCTCCACCCGCGAGGGCGACTGGGTGCTCGACTTCTTCGCCGGCTCCGGCACGACGGGCGCGGTCGCCGCCGCCCTCGGCCGGCGCTTCGTGCTCGTCGACGAGCACCCCGACGCCGTCGCCGTGATGCGGGCGCGCCTCGGCGAGGTGCCCGGCACGGTGTTCGAGAGCAGTGCCACCGCGCCGGCCACGGCGCTCGACGCGAAGGAGCGCGCATGAAGTTCCGGATCTTCACCGAACCGCAGATGGGGGCGAGCTACGAGCAGCAGCTCGCGATGGCGCTCGCCGCGGAGCGGCTCGGTTTCGACGCCTTCTTCCGCAGTGATCACCTGCTCACCATGGGCGGCGACGGGCTGCCGGGTCCGACGGACTCCTGGGTGACGCTCGGGGCGCTCGCGCGCGAGACGTCGACGATCCGGCTCGGCACGCTCGTCACGAGCCTCACGTTCCGGCATCCGGGGCTCACCGCGATCCAGGTCGCGCAGGTCGACGCGATGAGCGGCGGCCGGGTCGAGTTCGGGCTCGGCACGGGATGGTTCGCCGCCGAGCACTCGGCGTACGGCATCCCGTTCCCGGCGCAGCGCTTCGGCCTGCTGGAGGAGCAGCTCGAGGTCATCACCGGGCTGTGGTCGACGCCCGTCGGCGGGCGCTTCTCCTTCGAGGGCGACCACTACACGCTGCAGGACTCCCCGGCGCTGCCGAAGCCCGTGCAGGATCCGGTGCCGATCATCGTCGGCGGCACCGGCCCGAGCCGCACGCCGGCGCTCGCCGCGCGCTTCGCACACGAGTACAACGTGCCGTTCAGCACGAACGCGGAGATCGCCGAAGCCTTCGGGCGCGTGCGCCGGGCGGCCGAGGAGTTCGGCCGCGACCCGGGTTCGCTCGCCTACTCGGCGGCCCTCACGACGACGGTGGGGGAGACGGATGCCGCCTACCGGCGCCGTGCCGCGGCCATCGACCACGACCCGGCGGAACTCGCTCGCGAGGGCATCGGCGGCACCGTCGCCGAGGTCGTCGACCGCATCGGCGGCCTCGCGGAGCTCGGCGTCGAAACGCTCTACCTGCAGATCCTCGACTTCGACGACCTCGAGGTGCTGGAGCTGCTCGCCGCCGAGGTCGTGCCCGCGTTCCGCTGAACGCCGGGCTCGAGGGGGAGACGATGACGCAGACCCTGTACACCGGCCGGTTCCGCACGCTGGCGGACGAGGCATCCGCCCCGGCGACGGGGCTGCTCGTCGGCGACGACGGTCGCATCGTCGCCCTCGGCGAGGCGGACGCGCTCGCCGCGGCGCACCCCGCCGCCGCGCGGTCGGCGCTCGACGGCTGGGCGATGCCCGGGCTCATCGAGCCGCACGGGCACCCGGGCACCGCGGCGGTGCTCTGCTCCGAGCTCGTCGTGGACCTCCGTCCCGTCGTCGTGCCCGACGCCGAGGGCGTGCTCGCGGCGCTGCGGCGCGCGGTCGCCGCGGGCGGACCGGTGTTCGCGAACGGCTGGGACGGCCTGCTGCAGCGCGGGCTGCCCGCACCCGACCGCGCCTGGCTCGACGAGCTGGCCGGCGAGGTGCCGATCGTCATCGTGCACAACTCGGGCCACTCCGCGTACTTCAACACCGCGGGCGCCGCGCTCGCCGGCCTCGACCGGCACACCCCGGACCCCGTCGGCGCGAGCTTCGGCCGCGACGCCCGCGGCGAGCTCGACGGCGTCGCCCTCGAGGCCGGCGCGGTCGAGCGCGTGATGGCGCCGCTGCTTGAGCGCGGGCGCGCGGACTTCCCGCGACTGTTCGCCGCGCACCTCGCCGAACTGTCCGGGCTCGGCTACACGACCGTCGCCGACCTCTCCTGGGACCCGGCGCTGAACCCCGTCGTCGACGCGCTGCGCGGTTCCGGGCGGCTGCCGCTGCGGCTGCGCTGGTACGAGATGTCGCGCCCCGGCGGCGCGCCGGGCCGTGCGCCGTCGCGGGATGCCTCGCTCGACCCCGTGTTCCGCCAGGTCGGCGTGAAGACGTGGAGCGACGGCTCGCCCTGGGTCGGCAACATCGCCACGAGCTTCCCGTACCTCGACACCGAGGCGACCCGCTCGATCGGCCTCGAGCCCGGGCACCGCGGCCGGGCGAACTACTCGAGCGAGGAGCTGCTCGCGATCGCCGAGCCCTACGCCGCCGCGGGCTGGCAGCTGGCCTGCCACGCGCACGGCGACCTCGCGATCGCCTCGACGCTCGACGTGTACGAGCAGCTCATCGCCCGGCACGGGCTCGTAGACCACCGGTTCCGGCTCGAGCACGTCGGCGCCGCATCGCCCGAGCTCTACGCGCGGGCGGCGTCGCTCGGGGTGACGGTGAGCGTGTTCGTGGATCACGTGCGGTACTGGGGCGAGGTGCTCGTCGACGGGCTCTTCGGTCCCGAGCACGGCGGCGTCTGGGCCGACGCCGGGGCGGCGTTCGCGGCGGGGCACCGGGCGACGTTCCACAACGACGGCTGGGTGACGCCGAACGAGCCGTTCCGGAACATGGCGGTGGCCGAGACGCGGCTGACGCGGAACGGGCGGCGGATGCCTGGCGGCGCCCCCGTCTCGCGGGCCGACGCCCTGCGGGCGCACACGGCCAACGCGGCGTGGCAGCTGTTCGGCGAGCGGGAGATCGGCGTGCTCGAACCCGGGCGCTTCGCGGACTTCGTCGTCGTCGACCGCGATCCGCTGACTGTGCCGGCCGAGGCGCTCGCGGAGACCGCGGTGCGCGGCACGTACCTCGCGGGGGAGCAGGTCTCCGGGGCGTAGCCCAGCCCGGCGGGACCGCCGGGCGGATGCCGCCCCCTCTTGCGGCGCGGGGCCGCAGCAGTATCATGGTGCCACGCGATGCGTAATCGATTGCGCAACTTTTGCTGACGCATCCGTCCTTGCATCCCCCCTGCCTCGCCAGACGAAGGAGTACCCGTGAGACAGCACCGCACCCGGACCGCCGTCGCGCTCGCCGCCATCGGCGGCCTCGCGACCGCCCTGACCGCCTGCTCGGCGCCCCCGGCCGAGAGCGGCGGCGACGCCGCCGCGACCACCGACTTCCTCGCCTGCATGGTCTCCGACTTCGGCGGCTTCGACGACCGCGGCTTCAACCAGGCCGTGCTCGCCGCGCTCGACACCGCCGAGGAGAAGTACGGCGTCGAGACGCTGCGCCTCGAGTCCACGACGGAGAACGACTACGCGCCGAACCTCGCCCAGTCCGTCGACCAGGGCTGCGACTTCACGGTCACGGTCGGCTTCTCGCTCGCCGAGGCGACGAAGGCCGCGGCCGAGCAGAACCCCGACTCGCGCTTCGCGATCATCGACGACTCCTCGATCGACCTGCCGAACGTCAAGCCGGTCGTCTTCGACACGGCGCAGGCCTCGTTCCTCGCCGGCTACCTCGCGGCGGGCTACTCGAAGACGGGCACGGTCGCGGCCTTCGGCGGGCAGCCGTTCCCGCCGGTGCTGCTGTTCATGGACGGCTTCTCCGACGGCGTCGACCGCTACAACGCCGACGCCGGCACCCAGGTGAAGCTGCTCGGCTGGGACAAGGCGGCCCAGGACGGCACCTTCGCCGGCACCTTCACCGATATCGCCGCGGGCAAGACGCTCACCCAGACGTTCATCGACCAGGGCGCCGACGTGATCATGCCCGTCGCCGGCTCGCTCTACCTCGGCAGCGGCGAGGCCGCGCACGAGGCGCCGGGCGACGTCGTGCTCGTCGGCGTCGACAACGACGTGGTCGAGCTCTCGCCCGACCTCGCCGACGTCATGCTGACCTCGGTCATGAAGCAGATGGCCGACGCGGTCGTCGAGCTCATCGGGCAGGCCGTCGAGGACGAGTTCGACAACAGCCCGTTCATCGGCGAGCTCGCCAACGACGGCGTCGCGATCGCGCCGTTCCACGAGTACGAGGACTCGGTGAGCCCCGAGCTCGCGGCCGCCGTCGACGCGATCCGGCAGCAGATCATCTCGGGCGAGATCGTGGTCGAGTCGGTCAACTCGCCGTAGCGGGCGGCGTAACCGGATCATCCGGAACGACGGATGCCGCGGGGCTCGAGGCGCCCCGCGGCATCCGTGCGCCGGCGGGAGTGCGGCGCGACCGTTCCTTCGGGTCGGTGCGATCAGCGCGTGGTCGAGCCGCCGACGAGCAGGGTCGGCGCGACCCGGCTGCTGCGCACCGGAGCCGTCGAGCCGGCGACGCGCGACAGCAGGAAGCCGATGGCGTCGGCCGCGACCGCCTCGATCGGCTGCACCACGGTCGTGAGCGTCGGCGCCAGCACCTGCGAGAGCTCGGTGCCGTCGAAGCCGGTCACGAGCAGATCGCGCGGCACCTCGACGCCGTGTTCGCGGAGCCGGCCGATGAGGCCGAGCGCGATGAGGTCGGAGGCGGCGATGACGGCGTCGGGCAGCTCGCCGCGGGCGACGAGCGCGTCGGCGGCCGCGGCGCCGGTGGCGAGGCTGAAGTCGCCCCGGAACGGCTCGCCGACGGCGACGGCCTCGCGGTCGACGGTGCGGTCGAAGGCGTTCCAGCGCTCGACGCCGCTGGAGGTGACGTCGTCGGCGCCGACGTAGACGAGCGAGCGGGCGCCGCGCTCGTGCACGTGCTCGAGGGCGAGGGCGAGACCGATCTCGTTGTCGACGCCCACATAGTCGGCGAGCGAGACGCCCGCCGAGCGGTCGATCTGCACGAGCGGGATCTCGGCCCCCACGGCGCGCAGCGCACCGGCCGAGCGCTGCCGGTGCGACGGCACGATCACGATCCCGTCGACCTTGCGGTCGCCGAAGACGGTGAGGCGGCGCGACTCCTCGGCGAGCTCGCCGTGCGAGTCGGCGAGCAGCAGCTCGAAGCCGGCGCGGTGCAGCTCGTGCTCGACCGCGTCGACGAGCTGGGCGAAATACGGGTTGCCGATGACCGGGACGATCATGCCGACGATGCGGGTGGATCCCTCGCGCAGCGCCCGCGCGATCGGGTCGACCCGGTAGCCGAGCTCGGCGGCGACGGCGCGGACCTTGGCGACGGTGTCGGCGGCGACGCGGTTCTTGCCCGAGAGCGCCCGCGACGCGGTCGCGACGGACACGCCGGCGGCGTCGGCGACCTCCTGCAGGGTCACGGCGTGCGGCATCGACTGCTCCGGTCTTGCGCACCCGGGCGGGCGCATCGTTCCCACTGTACGGGGTTTCCGGGGCCCGGCGGGGGAGGGGCTTGACAAAATCGATGCCGCAGAGTGCAATCGATTACGCAAAGCTTGTGCAGTCTGGCACGGATGCCGCCACGGCATCCCGCGCCCTGCGCCTGAGACCACCGGAGCGGCCATGACCACCCCCATCATCCTCGATTGCGACCCCGGCCACGACGACGTGTTCGCCATCTGGCTCGCCGCAGGCGACCCCGCGATCGAGCTCCGGGCGATCACCACCGTCGGCGGCAACGGCCGCCTCGAGCACACCACGCTCAACGCCCGCATCGCCTGCACCGTCGCCGGCATCGAGGGCGTGCCGATCGCGGCCGGCGCCGCCGGTCCGCTCGCGGGCGAGCTGCACCCGGCCGACTGGATCCACGGCGACAACGCCCTCGGCGGGCCCGTGCTGCCCGAGCCGACCGTGCCGCTCGACGAGCGCGACGCGATCACGTTCATGCGCGACGTCATCGAGGCCTCGGCCGAGCCCATCACGATCGTCGCGACCGGCCCGCTCACGAACGTCGCCGTGCTGCTGCGCGACCACGCCGAGCTCGCCCCGCGGATCGCCCGCATCGTCTGGATGGGCGGCTCGACGACCCGCGGCAACGTCACCCCGTACGCCGAGTTCAACGCCTGGACCGACCCCGAGGCGATCAAGATCGCGCTCGACAGCGGCGTCGACTTCACCATGGTCGGCCTGAACATCTCGCACCAGGCGCTCATCACCCGCGAGGTGCGCGACCGGCTCTCGGCGATCGGCACGCCGCTCTCGGCGTTCGGCGTCGAGCTGCTCGAGTTCTTCTGCTCGACCTACGAGCGCGCCGAGCGGATGCCCGACGGGCCCCTGCACGACCCGATCACCGTCGCCCTGCTCGCCGACCCCGCGGTCGCGACGACGGTGCGCACCCGCATCGACGTCGAGCTCGACGGCACCGAGACCCGCGGCGCGACGAGCACGGACCTCATCGACATCCTCGGCCGCGAGCACAACGCGACCGTCGCGCTCGACCTCGACGTCGACCGCTTCTGGGGGCTCATCGAGCGCTCGCTCCGCGCGCTCGGGTAGGGCGGGGCTGCGCCGTCTTCCCGGCCCGCCCTCCCGGCCCGACCTCCTCCCGGCCGTCTCCCGGCCGACGAGGTCGCGCATTCTGCTCGTCGATCGCTTCCGGGTGGGCCGTTCGCGCGACTTCGCATCGTGGAGTCGCGCGAACGGCGCCGGGAAGAGCCGCGAGCGAGCCGTTCGTGCGACGTCGCGAGCCCGGCCCGGGCGGCTACGCCGACTCGCGGAGCACGAGGCGGGTCGGCAGGATCGTCTGCTTCGGCACCGTCTCGTCGCCCTCGATCAGGCGGATGAGCAGCTCGGCCATCAGCCGCCCCTGCTCGGCCGAGGGCTGGGCGACCGTGGTCAGCGGCACCCCGGTGCGCAGCGCGGCCGGGCTGTCGTCGAAGCCGACGATCGCGATGTCCTCCGGCACGCGGAGCCCGCGCTCGGCGAGCACGGCGAGGGCGCCCGTCGCCATCAGGTCGCTCGCGACGAACAGGGCGTCGACGCCGAGCGGGCGGCCGTCGCGGCCGTCGCCGACCCGGTCGAGCAGGCGCCGGGTCGCGGCGGCCGCGCCCTCGGCGGTGAAGTCGCCGGTCTCGACGAGGTCGTCGGGGAGCCCGGCGGCGCCGACTGCGCGGCGGAAGCCCTCGAGCCGGTCGATGCCGGCCGGCATGTCGAGCGGGCCGGAGATCGTGCCGATCCGGCGCCGGCCGATCGCGATCAGGTGCTCGGTGCCGCTCACCGCGGCCTCGACGTTGTCGACGTCGACGACGTAGGCGTCGATCCCCGCCGAGGGGCGGCCGCCGTAGACCAGCGGGACGGTCGCGTGCTCGAACAGCTCGTCACCCGCGTGGTGCGAGATGACGATCGCCCCGTCGACGACGCCGGACTCGAGGTAGCCGCGCGTCTTGCGCTGCGGATCCGCCGAGGCCACGAGCAGGTTCAGCACGTACTCGCTGTCGTCGATGCGGTCCATGATGCCCTGCACGACCGAGGCGAAGTACGGGTCGCCGAAGAAGACGGTGACGTCCTCGGGCACGATCAGGGCGATCGCGCTCGAGGAGCGGCGGGCGAGCGAGCGGGCCGCCCGGTTCGGCACGTAGCGGAGCTCGGCGACGGCGGCGTTCACCGCGCTGACGACCTCGGGGCTGACCTTGGGCGAGCCGTTCACGACGCGGCTGACGGTCGCGCGGGAGACGCCGGCGCGACGCGCGACCATCTCGAGGGTGGGCGCTCCGCCCGAGGCATCCTTCGCCATGCGGCAAGTCTAGGTCGCGCGTGCCGCGCGTTTCAGATCCCTCGTCGCCCGACGTTCATGAACGTCGGGCAACCCGAGAGGGGGCGGGGTCAGAGGGCGCGGTCGCGGATGACGCGCTGGTACGCCCGCCCGCTCTGCTTCACCGTGCGCTCCTGCGTGTCGTAGTCAACGCGCACGATGCCGAAGCGCTTCTCGTAGCCCCACGCCCACTCGAAGTTGTCGAGCAGCGACCAGTAGAAGTAGCCGTGCACGGGCGTGCCCTCGTCGATCGCGTCGAGGATCGCGCCGAGGTGCAGCTCCAGGAACTCGGCGCGCTCGGCGTCGGGCACCGCGCCGTCGGCCTGCACGACGTCGTCGTACGCGGCGCCGTTCTCGGTGACGTACAGGCGGATGCCTCGCTCGCCCGTGTACTCGCGGTGCACGCGGGTGAGCAGCTCGGTGAGACCCGCCGGCTGCACCTCCCACTCCATCGCGGTGAGCGGCAGGCCCTGCGGGTGCCAGAAGACGCCGTCGCCGTTCGGGAACGGCGAGCGGGTCTCGCGGGCGGTGGGCGCCTGGGCGAGCAGCGGATGCTCCGCCGGCCGGTCGCTCAGGAGCTCGCCGTGGTAGTAGTTCACGCCGAGGGTGTCGATCGGGGCGCTGATGGTCCGGAGGTCGCCGTCCTGCACGGCCTCCTCGAGCACGTGCCCGAGCTCGATCTCGGCGAGGTCGGCGAGGAAGTCCTCGGGGTACGCGCCGCGGAGGATCGGGTCGAGGAACACCCGGTTGAAGCCCGCGTCGATGCGGCGGGCCGCGTCGAGGTCGCCGGGGCGCTCGGGGTCGGCGGGCTTCGCCACGGTCAGGTTCAGCGTGATGCCGAGGTCGAGGGAGGCATCCCGCTCCCGGAGCGCCTCGATCGCGAGCCCGTGCCCGAGCATGAGGTGGTGCGCCGCCCGCAGGCCGTCCTCCTTCGAGAAGCGGCCCGGGGCGTGGGCGCCGGCCGTGTAGCTCAGGAAGGAGGAGCACCACGGCTCGTTCAGCGTCGTCCACACCTCGACGCGGTCGCCGAGCGCGTCGTGCACGCTGAGGGCGTAGTCGCGGAAGCGGGCGGCGGTGTCGCGGTTCGTCCAGCCGCCCTGCTCCTCGAGCGACTGCGGCAGGTCCCAGTGGTAGAGGGTCAGCCACGGCTTGATGCCGGCGCCGAGCAGCTCGTCGACGAGTCGCGAGTAGAAGTCGATGCCCTCGGGGTTCACCGGCCCGCCGTCGGGGCGCACGCGCGACCACGAGGTCGAGAAGCGGTAGGTCTGCAGGCCGAGCTCGCGCATGAGTGCGACGTCCGCGGGCATGCGGTGGTAGTGGTCGCAGGCCACGTCGCCGGTGTCGCCGTTGATCACCGCGCCGGGCACGCGGCAGAAGGCGTCCCAGATCGACGCCGTGCGCCCGCCCTCGAAGGCCGCGCCCTCGATCTGGAACGCCGCCGTCGCGGCGCCGAAGAGGAAGGAATCGGGGAATGCGCGCCGCGGCTCGCCCGGGCGGGAGGCATCCGTCGCATCGGTCATGGGCGTTCCTCCGGGAGGTCGGTGTCGTCGTCGTGCGGGCCCGTGTTCCCCGCGCTGCTGCGCATCGGGCCTCGGCGCTGCGACTCTAGGCGGGTGGCTCCACGCTGTCAAGAGAGCGCTCTCACGCTTCGATTCCCAGGGAGCCGTCGAGGGGCGGACGTACACTCGGAGGGTGTCTGAGAGCTCCACCCGCCCAGTCGTCAGCGAGGCGGTGCACCGCCGCCGCATGATCGTCGCGCTCGTCGCGACGGCCGTGCTCGTCGGGGTCGCCGCGTTCGTCGTCGGCGCCGCGTCCGGTGGTTCGGCCGGCGCATCGCCGACCGGGTCGAAGGGCAGCGCCGGCGCCGCCGAGACCGCGAGTCCGCGTCCGGCCCCCGAAGCGGCCCCGCCGGCGCAGGCCGTCCCCACCTTCGACATGACCGCGCACTCGATCGACGACCCGGACAGCATCTGGGTGGTCGTCGACAAGCTCCGGCCGCTCGACCCGCAGGACTACGAGCCCGACGACCTCGTCGACGTCCCCGTCGCGCACACCTGGGCGCCGCTCATGCGGCAGGAGGCCTCCGACGCCGTCGTCGCCATGTTCGACGCCGCGGCGAACGAGGCCGGGCTCTCGCTCGCCTCGAACAGCGCCTACCGCTCGTACTCCACGCAGGAGGAGGTCTACGACGGCGACGACACCCTCACCGCACGCCCCGGCTACAGCGAGCACCAGACCGGGCTCGTGATGGACATCGGCGCGGAGTCGGGCGACTGCTCGCTCGCCGCGTGCTTCGGTGACACCGACGAGGGCATCTGGCTGCGCGACAACGCGTATCGCTTCGGCTTCATCCTGCGCTATCCGGCCGACAAGACCGACGTGACCGGCTACGAGTACGAGCCGTGGCACTTCCGCTACGTCGGCGTCGACCTCTCGACCGAGATGCACGCGCGCGGCATCACGACGCTCGAGGAGTTCTTCGGCCTGCCGGCCGCGCCCGACTACGCGGAGTAGCCGGCCGCCGAGCGCCGGACCGCTCCTAGCCGCGCGCTTCCCCCAGCCGCCAGTACCCCGAAAAGGTGATGCGGTCCTTCGAGACGCCGCGGGCGACGAGGTACCGACGGAGCTCCTGCACCGCCAGGCGCTCCCCGCACACCCACGCGTAGTCGATCGCGGCCGGGAGCTCGGCCTCGCGCACCGAGCGGTACAGCCTCGAACCGGGCGGCTCGCCCTCGCGCTCGACCCAGGTGACGGCGCCCGGAAGATCCTGCTTCTCGGCGGCATCCGAGATCTCGATGAAGACGTGCGTCTCGCCCGCATCCGTCGTCTCGAGGATGCGGGCGATCGCCGGGAGCGACGACTCGTCGCCGACGAGCACACGTGTGCGCATCTCGGGCGGCGGGGCGTACAGGGCCGAGCACTCACGCACGCCGAGCGACGACCCCGCCCGAGCCCGCCGGGCGAATCGCGTGCCGGGCCCTTCGTCGCCGTGGACGACGAAGTCGATGTCGATCTCGCGTTCCTCCGGCCGGTGATCGCGCAGGGTGTACCAGCGCAGCTCCGGCCGTTCCTCCTCGGGGATCGCCGCGACCGCGGCACGGATGTTCTCGGCCCCGTCGTTCGCCGGCAGCACGAGCGTGGCGCGCTCGTCACGGGGCAGCAGCAGTCCCAGGTACTCGTCTGGCCCGGCCGGCGCGTAGTCGGCGAACTCCGCGGCGGTGAGCGTGAGCCGGCGGAAGTGCGGCGAGAGATCCCGCACGGCGACGACCCGGGCGGCGAAGACGCGGGCCCCGGTGCGCCGGGGCCGTTGCGGTGGGCGGACACGAACGGTGTGCTCAGCCACGCCGAGCCCCCTCTCTCCAGAGCAGCCACAGGAAGAATGCGCCGCCGACGGTGATGGTGATGACGCCGACCGGGATCGGGGCCGGGAAGAGGTGCTGCGCGATCAGGTCGCTCGAGAGCAGGAGCAGCGCGCCCACGAGCCCCGAGGCGAGGAAGCTGCTCGCGCCGGCCAGGCGGCGGGCGAGGTGCGGGGCGATCAGGGCGACGAAGGAGATCGGACCGGCGGTCGCGACCGCGACGGCGACGAGGAGGGTGGCGGCGGCGAGGAGGATCCATCGTGCGCGCACGGTCCGCACGCCCAGCGCCGTCGAGACGCTGTCGCCGAGAGCCATCATCCGCGCATCCGGGGCCGCCGCGATCAGCAGCGGGAGGATCAGGAGCAGGGCGAGCAGGGCCGGGACGAGATCGCTCCATCCCCGGCCCTGCAGCGAGCCGACGAGCCACGTCTGCGCCGTGGTCGCACTCGCGACGAAGACCTGCGTGAGCACGTAGTCGACCACGGCCATCGCGATCGCCGACAGCGCGACGCCGGTGAGGATGAGCTGCACGCCGTGGAGCCCCGTGCGGGCGGTGAGCAGCAGGATCACGCCCGCGATGACGACGGCGCCGACCACCGCGCCGATGGCCGCCTGCGGCAGCGAGCCGCCGAGCACGAGCATGACCACGACGGCCCCGACCGAGGCGCCGCTGCTGATGCCGATGACGTCGGGGCTCGCGAGCGGGTTCCGGGTGAGGCTCTGGAACACGGCTCCGGCGACGCCGAGGCTCGCCCCGACGACGATCGCGACGAGGCTCCGCGGAAGCCGGCGCCCGAGCACGAAGAACTCGTCGAGGCGCTCCGGCGGGCGTCCGAGCAGCGTCTCGACGAGTGCCGCCGGGGTGACGAGGTACTCGCCGATCATGAGCGCGGCGACGAGCAGCACCAGCAGCGCGCCGGCGAGGATGCCGCAGACGCCCGCCGTGCGATGGCTGAACCGCAGCGACCAGCGCGTGCCGCGCAGCACGCGGTCGTCGGCGGTCAGTGCGTCGCTGCGCAGGCTCACGACAGCCCGGCCGTCCGCTTGCCGACGACGAACGCGATGAGGAGCGGGCCGCCGATCAGGGCCGTGACGATGCCGGCCTGCACCTCGCCGCCACCGCCGATGACGCGACCGAGCGTGTCGGCCAGAAGCAGCATCGCCGGGGCCGCGAGCAGCGACAGCGGGAGCACCTTCCGAAGATCGGGCCCGACGAGACGGCGCAGCAGGTGTGGGATGACGAGGCCGACGAAGGCGATGGGGCCCGCGATCGCGGTCGCCGTGCCGCACAGGAGGGTGACCGCGACGAGCACGAGCGCGCGCACGACGCCCGGTTTCACGCCCAATGCGACCGCGCTGTCGTCGCCCAGCGCCATCAGGTTCAGCGCGGGCCCGAGCAGCAGCGCGAGGATCACGCCCACCACGATGAACGCGACGAGCGGGAGCGCCTCGTCCACGGGCCGAGCCGTGAGCGAGCCGACGCGCCAGAACCGGAACGCGTCCAGCACGGTCTCGTTGGTCAGGACGATCGCCTGCGACGCCCCAGCGAGGACGGCGGAGAACGCGACGCCCGCGAGGATCAGCCGGACGGGGGAGCCGGCCGCGAAGCGGGTGCCGGAGAGCCAGAAGATCACCGCGGACGCGAGCGCGGCCCCGGCGAGTGCGAGCCAGATCGCGCCGCCGACGCCGAGGGGGCCGAGCACGCTCAGGCCCGCGACGACGCCGAACGAGGCGCCGGCGCTGACGCCGAGCATTCCGGGGTCCGCGATCGGGTTGCGCGTGAGCGCCTGCATCAGCACACCTGCGGCGCCCAGCGCGACGCCGCAGATCACGGCGTTGACCGTGCGGGTGACGCGCAGCTCGCCGACGATGTTCACCACGTTCCGGTCGCCCGTGCCGAACAGCGAGAGCACGACCTCGTCGAGGGGGACGAAGCGGGCTCCGACGGCGAGGCTCCCCGCCAGCGCGATCGCGAGCACCACGCAGACCAGGACCGCTCCGGGCCAGGCTGCGAATCGGGAGGCCGCGCCCGGAGCGCGACGACGCTCGACGGGAAGGGATGCGGACTTCATGTTTGGTTAGCCTAACCAAATATTGCTAGGGTCGGGACACGTGAACAGGCCCAGTCGAATCCGTCTCCGTCCGCTCCTCGCCGCTGCTGCCGGCATGGCTGCCATCGCCCTGACCGTCACCGGATGCACGAGCGGGACCGCCGCCGAGGAGCCCGCCCCGGCCGCCGAGGGCACGAGCTACACGGTCGAGCACGCGATGGGCGAGACCGAGTTCGAGGCTGTTCCCGAGCGCATCGTCGTGCTCGACTCCCCGCAGCTGGACGCGCTGCTCGCCCTGGGCGTCACGCCCGTGGGTGCGCCGGAGATCGGGGCCGGCCGCGGCTTCCCGGCCTACCTCGCCGATGAGCTCGACGGGACCGAGCCGGTCGGATTCATCGCCGAGCCCGACGTCGACGCGATCGCGAACCTCGCGCCCGACCTGATCCTCGGATCGAAGGTGCGCCATGAGGCGCTCTACGAGGAGCTGTCGGCCATCGCCCCCACCGTGTTCTCCGAGGACACCGGCACCAACTGGACCGAGCAGGCCGTGCTGACCGCCGCCGCCGTGAACCAGGGCGAGCGGATGGACGAGCTCATCGCCGGCGTCGAGGACCGCGCCGCCGAGGTCGGGAAGGCGGTCCGGGCCGAGGGCACCACGGCCTCGATCGTGCGCTTCCGCGCCGACAACTTCCGCCTGTACGGCCCCGGCACCTTCTCGGGCTCGCTGCTCACCGACCTGGGCTTCGACCTCGGGGCCGATCGCGACTGGAACGAGTACTCGATGATGGAGCTCAGCCCCGAGCTCTACGAGCAGATCGACGGCGACGTGGTCTTCTATATGAGCCCCGGCGGCGACCCGACCGCCACCACCCAGGCGCGGATCACGGGGCTGTGGGGCGCCCAGCCCGGCCCCGCCGGGGATGCGGCGTTCGAGGTGGAGGACGACACCTGGATGGTGGGCATCGGCGTGATCGGCGCGAACCTGGTGATCGACCAGGTCGAGGACCTGCTCGGCTGACCCGGCTCGCCCCGCTCGCCCCCCCGAACGGCACGCTCCATGACCACGCGGCATCCGGCGCTCGAAGCCAGAGAGCTCGTCGTCGCCTACGACGGCAAGGTCGTCGTCGACGGCGTCGATCTCGAACTCCCCGAGGGGTCGTTCACGGTGATCCTCGGGCCGAACGCCTCGGGCAAGTCGACCGTGCTGCGCACGCTCGCCCGGGTGCTCGCGCCCGCATCCGGCGAGGTGCTGTTCGACGGTCGCGCGCTCGGCGAGTACGGTTCCAAGGAGCTCGCCCGTCGGATGGGCCTGCTGCCGCAGGACGCGATCGCGCCAGAGGGGATGCTGGTCGCCGACCTCGTCTCGCGCGGCAGATACCCGCACCACTCGGCGCTGCAGCGCTGGACCACCGGCGACGACGAGGCCACCCGCGAGGCCCTCGCGGCGACGAACACCGCCGAGCTGGCGGAGCGCCCCGTCGACCAACTGTCCGGCGGACAGCGGCAACGGGTCTGGGTGGCGCTGCTGCTCGCCCAGCAGACGCCGGTGATGCTGCTCGACGAGCCGACCACCTTCCTCGACATCGCCCACCAGTACGAGCTGCTCGACCTGCTGCGACGCCTCAACCAGCAGGGCAAGACCGTGGTCGCCGTGCTGCACGACCTGAATCAGGCGGCCCGCTACGCGGACCACCTCGTGCTCATGAAGGCGGGACGCATCGTCGCCACGGGCGCGCCGGCCGAGCTGATCACCGCGGATCGCGTCGGCGAGGTGTTCGGCATCGACGCGGTCGTCACGCCGGACCCGGTGACCGGGACGCCGATGGTCGTGCGCCGCTGAGCGGCCGCCCGCGTCCGGCAGGGCTCGTCGATCGGGCGGGGATGGCGGGTGACCGCGCTCTCACGAGCCTCCCAGGTTTCGGGAAGAATCCTCACAAAAACGCGTGATGGGGTGTCCAGGTTCCGTTTCCCCCAACCCGGACTCCTGATTCAGTGCCTGACATTTCCCCCGACACCCCTGCCCGCCGCCGCTCCAACTTCATCCCGGCCCGCCCCCGCACGCCGGAACTCGCGAGCGACCCCGACGCCACGCGCGACTCCGCCCCGGCCTCCCGCCGCCCGAAGCACCGCGCCGCCCCGAGCGGCAACCGCCGCCCGGGCGCCCGAGGCATCCGCCGGGTCGCCGCCCTCTCCGGAGCGAGCGCGATCCTCGGCGTGACCGCCTTCGGCGCCGTCTCCGCCGCGGGCGCCGACGGCGCCCCCGCCCCCGCCTCGCTCGCCGCCGAAGCCGCGCCGCTCGTCGCGAGCGGCGACGAGCTCACGGTGACCCCCGGCGGCTCGACCGTCTCGCAGGTCGAGCAGGCGCCCGTCGTCACGAGCGGACTCTCGGTGGCGGCGGCGCCCTTCACCGGCGGCACCCAGATCACCGTGCAGGGCGAGGCGCTCGACGAGGTCGCCGCCGTGCAGGTGGGCGGCGCCCCCGCGACGATCGTCTCCGCCGAGGAGGGGCAGCTCACCTTCGCCGTGCCCGCCGTCGCGGAGACGTCCCTCGGCTCGGTCGCGGTCACGATGACCGAGGCCGACGGCACCGCGGTCGCCGCGGAGACGCCCGCCTCGCCCGCGACCGCCTCCTTCACGGCGGCGCACCCGCTCGTCGCCGCGGCGTCGCCGGTCGCCGTGCCGAGCGAGCTCAGCCTCACGTACACGAGCGACCCGCGGATCGACGCCCAGCTCGGTTACGTGCTCGCGTACTGGAGCGACTACAACACCGACGCGTACACCGTGATCTCGGGCAACGACTGCGCCAACTTCACGAGCCAGTCGCTCATCGCCCGGGGCTGGACGATGGACGGCGCCTGGTACTACGACGCCGCGACCGGTGCGATGTCCGCGACGTGGGCGAGCTCGACGGCCATGCGCGACTGGCTGCTCGGCCGGCCCGACCTCGCGACCCCGCTCGACGACTCGCAGCGCGCGCAGGTCAAGGTCGGCGACATCGCCCAGTTCGACTGGGACGCCTCGGGCGACCGCGACCACACGGCGATCGTCACCCGCGTCGAGCACAGTGACGCCGGCACCCGCATCTGGGTCGGCGGGCACACCAAGGACGCCGACTACTGGGACGTCGACGAGGCGATCGCCGGCGGCGGCACCGTCAACTACTTCTCCGTGAAGTAGCCGGCTACCCGCCGAGGGCCTCGCCGACGATGCGCTGCGCCTCCGCCTGCACGAGCCGCAGGTGCTCGGGCCCGCGGAACGACTCGGCGTACACCTTGTACACGTCCTCGGTACCGCTCGGCCGGGCCGCGAACCACGCGTCCTCGGTCACGACCTTGACCCCGCCGATCGCGGCATCGTTGCCCGGCGCCCGCGACAGCTTCGCGGTGATCGGCTCGCCCGCGAGCTCGCTCGCCGCGATCGCATCGCCGTCGAGCCGCCCGAGGGCGGCCTTCTGCTCGGGAGTGGCGGCGGCATCCGTGCGCTCGTACGCGGGATCGCCGAAGCGCTCGACCAGGCCGCGGTAGAGCTCGGACGGCGACTTCCCGGTGACCGCGCGGATCTCCGCGGCGAGCAGGCACAGCAGGATGCCGTCCTTGTCGGTCGTCCAGACCGAGCCGTCGAAGCGGAGGAAGGACGCCCCGGCGCTCTCCTCGCCGCCGAAGCCCACCGAGCCGTCGATGAGGCCGGGCACGAACCACTTGAAGCCGACCGGCACCTCCCAGAGCCGCCGGCCGAGCGACGCCGCGACCCGGTCGATCATGGAGCTCGAGACGAGGGTCTTGCCGATCGCGGCATCCGCCCGCCACTCCGGCCGGTGCGCGAAGAGGTACTCGATCGCGACCGCGAGGTAGTGGTTCGGGTTCATCAGCCCGCCGTCGGGGGTGACGATGCCGTGCCGGTCGGCGTCGGCGTCGTTGCCGGTCAGCAGGTCGAAGTCGCCGGCCTTCGCGACGACCGAGGCCATCGCGTTCGGGCTCGACGGGTCCATGCGGATCTTGCCGTCCCAGTCGAGCGTCATGAACGACCAGGCGGGGTCGACGAGCTCGTTCACGACGGTGAGGTCGAGCCCGTAGCGGTCGCGGATGGCCGCCCAGTAGTTGACCGAGGCACCGCCGAGCGGGTCGGCGCCGATGCGGATGCCGGACTCGCGGATGGCGTCGAAGTCGATGATGCTCGCGAGATCCTCGACGTAGGCGCTGCGGAAGTCGTACGTCTCCACCGCGCTCGGCTCGGCCTGGTTCACCTCGGCGAGGCCGCCCTCGATGAGCTCGTTCGCGCGGTTCGCGATCCAGCTCGTGGCGTCGCTGTCGGCGGGGCCGCCGTGCGGCGGGTTGTACTTGAAGCCGCCGTCCTGCGGCGGGTTGTGCGAGGGGGTGATGACGATGCCGTCGGCCTCGCCCTCGGCGCGCCGGGCGGGGTCGGCGTTCCACGCGATGATCGCGCGGGAGAGGGCCGGCGTCGGCACGTAGTCGTCGAACTCGTCGACGAGCACGCGCACCCGATTGCCGACGAGCACGTCGAGCGCGGTGGTCTGCGCGGGGGCCGAGAGGGCGTGCGTGTCGGAGCCGATGAACAGGGGCCCGGTGACGCCCTGCGCCGTGCGGTACTCCACGATCGCCTGCGTGATCGCGAGGATGTGCGTCTCGTTGAAGCTCGACGTCAGACTCGATCCGCGATGCCCGGAGGTGCCGAACGCGACGCGCTGCGCCGGCACCGACACGTCGGGCGTCAGCTCGTAGTAGGCCCGGACCAGGGCGTCGACATCGATCAGATCGGCCTCGAGGGCCGGCGTTCCCGCTCGCTCGTGCATGTCGCCCAGTCTCCCACCCCGGTTCGCCGTGCGCAGGGGCTTGCGATCAGACGAGGGCGTGCAGGGCCGTCGCCACGCTGAAGATCGCGAGGCCCGCGAGCGCGCCGACGACGGTGCCGTTGATCCGGATGAACTGCAGGTCCCGGCCGACCTGCAGTTCGAGCTTCTCGGTCGTCTCCCGGGCGTCCCAGCGCTCCACGGTCTCGGTGATGACGCCCGCGATGTCCGAGCGGTAGTTGCGCACCACGTAGGCCGCGGCATCCGTCAGCCAGCCGTCGACCTTCGCCTGCAGCGCCTCGTCGGCGGCGAGGCGGGCGCCGAGCTCAACGAGGGCCCGGCGGAGGCCTCGACGCAGCTCGCTCTCGGGATCCGCGAGCGCCGCCGTCAGCGAGCCCTTCACCGCCGCCCACGCCTCGCCCGCGAACTCGCGCACCCGCGGGCTGTCGAACAGCTCCGTCTTCAGCCGCTCGACCTTGCCGATCGTCGCCGGGTCGTGCTGCAGGCTGTCAGCGAGGTCGCCGAGGTAGCGGTCGATCGCGAGTCGCAGCGGGTGCGCGTCGTCGGCGCGTACGGCCCGCACGAAGGCGAGCACCTCGCGGTAGGCGCGGTCGTCGACGAAGCGGTCGACGAGCTTCGGCACCCAGCGCGGCAGCCGGTCGCTGACCATGCTCCCGAACGCCTCCGGGTGCGCGTCGAGCCATCCCTCCGCCCGGGCGAGCAGCGCGTCGATCGCCGGGCGCTGCTGGTCCGCGGCCACGAGCCGGGCCCCGACCCGGCCGATCGCGGGCGCCCACTCGGGCTCCAGCAGGTGGCGCCTCGCGAGCTGCTCGAGCAGCTGCTCCACGTCGTCGTCGCCGAGCAGTTCGAGCAGCGCGTTCGCGGCGACGGATGCCTCGGCGGCCAGCCGCTCGGCGTGCGCCGGTTCGCGCAGCCACTCGCCGGCGCGGCGGGCGGGCTCGACCGAGCGGAGCTTGCCGAGCACGACCTCGTCCGAGAGGAACTCGTGCTCGACGAAGGCGCCGAGGCTCGCGCCGATCTCGTCCTTGCGGGTCGGGATGATCGCCGTGTGCGGGATCGGCAGCCCGAGCGGACGGCGGAACAGCGCCGTCACCGCGAACCAGTCGGCGATCGCGCCGACCATCGCGCCCTCGGCCGCGGCGCGCACGTAGCCGAGCCAGGGCAGGCGGTCCTGCAGGGCGAAGGACACGGCGAAGACGACCGCGGCGATGACGAGGAGCGCCGTCGCGATCGTCTTCATCCGGCGGAGCGCGGCGCGGCGCTCCGCGTCGCTCGGAACGACCCGTTGCATGCCTCGCAGTATTCCAGGGAAGGCCGGCGGGCGAGCGACGGGACGCCGCCCGGCGCTCGACTAGGCTCGCGGCATGACGGACGCGCCGGCCCCCACCCCCAGTTACTCCTACCTGGGCCCGGCCGGCACGTTCACCGAGGCGGCCCTGAAGCAGGTTCCCGAGGCGCAGGGCACGAACTGGCGACCGGTCAACAACGTCGGCGAAGCGCTCGCCGACGTCGTCGCGGGCCGATCCGTCGCCGCGATGATCGCGATCGAGAACTCCGTCGACGGCGGCGTCAGCGCCACCCAGGACGCCCTCGCCACCGTGCCCGGCCTCCGCATCATCGGCGAGTACCTCGTGCCGGTGAACTTCGTGCTCGTCGCCCGACGCGGCACCGCGCTCGCCGAGGTGCGCATCGTGAACGCCCACCCGGTCGCCTACGGCCAGTCGCGCGGATGGCTCGAGCAGCACCTGCCCGCCCACGGCCACATTCCGGCGACGAGCAACGTGCAGGCCGCCGCGAGCCTCTTCGAGGAGGGCGACCGGGCCGACGCGGCCGTCGCCCCGCCCGGCATCGTCGAACTCCTCGACGTCGACGTGCTCGCCCGCGACATCGGCGACAACCCCAACGCCGTCACCCGCTTCGTGCTCGTCGGCCGCTCGCGGGAGCTGCCCGCGCCCACCGGGGCCGACAAGACGAGCGTCATCGTGGAGCTGCCCGACGACGAGCCCGGTGCGCTGCTCGCGATGCTCGAGCAGTTCTCGACCCGTGGCGTGAACCTCTCGCTCATCCAGTCGCGGCCCATCGGCGACGCCCTCGGCCGCTACCGCTTCGTGATCGACCTCGAGGGGCACGTGCGTGACGAGCGGGTGGCCGACGCGCTGCTGGGTCTGCGGCGTTTTTCACCCAACGTGATCTTCCTCGGCTCCTACCCGCGGGCGGACCGGCGCGAGATCCAGTACCACTCGAAGTACGACGACGGCGTCTTCGTCGAGGCGCGCGACTGGCTGCGCGGCATCCTCTCCGGGGAGCCGGAGGCCTGAGGTGACCGAGCCGCCCGCCGCACCCGCCTCAGCGGGGGACGCGGACGGTGAGCGCGGCGGGGTCGACGCGGAAGTGCGCTGAGACGATCTCGCCGAACTCGTCGCCGTCGATCTCGAACTCCTGCGGCTCGCCGTCGATGTCGATCTCGACCGAGCGGCCGCGCGAGTAGGCGACGGCGCGGTGGCGGTCGCCGCCGGTGAGGTCCATCAGCTGCCGGCCGAAGGCGCTCTTGCGCAGCACCCGGTTCTCCCAGGCGACGGTGCGCCACACGAACAGCCAGCCGAAGAGGTTGCGGGGCTGCAGGCGCACGACGTCGAGGCGGCCGTCGTCGATCTCGGCGTCGGGCACGAGCTCGATGTTGCCGGGCAGATAGCCGAGGTTCGCGACGAGGATGCTCGACACCTTGGAGCGATGGTGGCGTCCGGCATCCATCCGGAACGAGATGCGGAACGGCTGGGACGCCGGCAGCGAGCGCAGCCCGGCGTCGACGTAGGCGAGCCAGCCGACGCGCTTCTTCAGCTCGGGGTTGGTGTTCGAGATCATCGCGGCGTCGATGCCGATGCCGGCCATGACGAGCGAGGTGTGCGACTCCTGGGCGCCGTTCGGGCGCACCACGTCGGCGACGAGGAGGTCGACGGTGCGGTCGGCGCCGGAGAAGGCGAGCACCACGGCGTCGTCCGGATCGTTCACCGGCACGTCGATGTTGCGCGCGAACAGGTTGCCGGTGCCGAGCGGCACGATGCCCATCGGCACGCCGCTGCCGCTCAGGCCCGCCGCGACCGAGCGCACGGTGCCGTCGCCGCCCGCGGCGATCACGAGGTCGACGCCCGCGTCGAGGGCCTCGCGCGCCATGCCCTTGCCGGGGTCGTCCTCGAGGGTGTCGATCCAGAGCGAGGGCGCGAAGCCCTGCCGCTCCTCGGCGCGCTCGACGGCGGCGCGGAGCGCGTCGATGCCCTGCTTGGTCGGATTGCTGATGACCGCGGCGCGCGGGCGCGCGGACTGATCGTCGGTCGCCGGGCCGCCGGCGGTCGTTTCGCTCGCCACACGCCAACGGTACGGCATCGTCGGGCGCGGATCCGGGAGCCGGGACCGAGCCGTCGGCGGGGCGGCCCCGTGCGGGCGGTCCCGGCTAGACTTGCGGGGTGATCGATCCCGTGCTGCTCCGCGAGAATCCCGAGCTGGTCAAGCGTTCGCAGGAGCTGCGCGGGGAGTCTCCCGAGCTGGTCGACGAGGCCGTCGCCGCCGACGCCGCGCGCCGCACCGCCATCACCGCGTTCGAGACGCTCCGCGCCGAGCAGAACGCCTTCGGCAAGCAGGTCGCGAAGGCCCCGAAGGAGCAGAAGGCCGAGCTCGTCGCCCAGGCGCAGCGCCTCGCGCAGGCCGTGAAAGACGCGAACCACGCCGCGAACGAGGCCGACGCCGCCTTCCAGGCCGTCGTGCAGCGCATCGGCAACGTCGTCCTCGATGGCGTGCCCGCGGGCGGCGAAGACGACTACGTCGTGCTGCGCGAGGTCGGGCAGGTGCCGGCCTTCGACTTCGAGCCGCGCGACCACCTCGAGCTCGGCGAGCTGCTCGACGCGATCGACATGGCGCGCGGGGCGAAGGTGTCCGGGGCGCGCTTCGACTACCTGAAGGGCGTCGGCGCCCGCCTCGAGCTGGGCCTCATGAACATGGGACTCGACCGGGCCATCCAGGCCGGCTTCGTGCCGCTCATCACGCCGACGCTCGTGAAGCCCGAGATCATGCAGGGCACCGGCTTCCTCGGCGCGCACGCCGACGAGATCTACTACCTGCCCGACGACGAGCTCTACCTGACCGGCACGAGCGAGGTGGCGCTCGCCGGCTACCACCAGGGCGAGATCCTCGACGTCTCCGACGGGCCCATCCGCTACGCCGGCTGGTCGACGTGCTACCGCCGCGAGGCCGGCTCGCACGGCAAGGACACCCGCGGCATCATCCGGGTGCACCAGTTCAACAAGCTCGAGATGTTCAGCTACATCGACCCGGCCGACGCCGAGGCCGAGCACGAGCGGCTGCTCGGCTGGCAGGAGGGCATGCTGCAAGACCTGGGCCTCGCCTACCGCGTGATCGACACCGCGGCCGGCGACCTGGGCTCGAGCGCGGCCCGCAAGTACGACGTCGAGGCCTGGGTGCCGACGCAGGGCGCGTACCGCGAGCTCACCTCCACCTCGAACTGCACGACCTTCCAGGCGCGTCGCCTCGACATCCGTCACCGCACCGAGAGCGGCAAGACCGCGCCCGTCGCGACCCTCAACGGCACGCTCGCGACGACCCGATGGATCGTCGCGATCCTCGAGACGCATCAGCAGGCCGACGGCTCGGTCGTGGTGCCCGAGGCGCTGCGCGGCTACCTCGGCGGCCTCGAGGTGCTGGAGCCGGTGCGGCGATGAGCGACCGTCGCGAGCCCCGGGTGCGCACCATCGTCGAGCAGACGGCGGATGCCTCGGCGGGCTCGCGCCCGTCGCTGCAGCCGCTCGCGCACGAGCACCGCTGGTTCGTCGCGCTCGACGTCGACGGCACCGTCATGCACGAGGACGAGTCGATCGACCACGCCGTGGCCGAGGCCGTCACCGCGGCCGTCGCGCGCGGGCACCACGTGACGCTCGCGACCGGCCGCTCGTGGTCGACGACGGGCCCGGTGCTGCGCTCGCTCGGCCTCGAGCCCGAGTACGTGGTCTGCGCGAACGGCGCGGTCACCATGCGCCGCGACGACACGGCAGCAGACGGCTACCGCCGCGAGTTCGTCGAGGTCTTCGACCCCACCGCGGTGCTCGAGCGCATCCGCGCGGTGCTGCCGGCCGGCGAGTTCATGATCGAGCTCGGCGACGGCTACCGCCTGTACACGGCGGGCATGACCGAGTGGAACCTCGACCGTGCGCGCGAGGTGCCGTTCGACGAGCTGTTCGGGCAGCAGGCCACGCGCGTCGTGGTGCGCAGCCGTCAGCACGGCCTCGAGGAGTTCTTCGAGATCGTCGACCGCATGGGGCTGCACCACGTGAGCTACGCCATCGGCTGGACCGCCTGGCTCGACATCGCCCCCGACGGGGTCAACAAGGCGACCGCGCTCGAGCGCGTGCGCGGCTGGATCGACCACCCCCTCGACCGGGTGCTCGCCGTCGGCGACGGCCGCAACGACATCGAGATGTTCCGCTGGGCGGGCTCCGCCGGGCGGGCCGTCGCGATGGGCCAGGCGCCCGACGAGGTGCGCGAGGTCGCGGGCGAGGTCACCGGGGCGATCCACGAGGCGGGCCTCGCGGCCGTGCTGCACTCGCTGCCCTGAGTCGAGGGCGCTGACGGCCGCGCCCGACTCGCGCTCCTGAGCGCCGGGTGGTGGCCGGGGCATCCCGCTATCCTGTCGCTGCGGCGGCCAACGACCGGGCCGCCCCGGGGGAGCGCAGCCATGGCGGCACGGCACGGCAGACAGCGGCGTCCGAGCGCGTGGCGCGCGCTCGGGAAGGGGCTCGCCGCGAGCGTGGCCGTGCTGCTCGTCTCGACCCTCGGCGTCGCCGCATACGCCGTGGCCGACCTGTACGACGACATCCAGGAGCCGCCGAGCTTCACCCTCGAGAGCGAGGAGGTGCTGGCGGACATCCCGGACATCGGCGTGATGGACGGCGGGCTCACCTTCTTCCTCGCCGGGATCGACAAGCGGCCGGCCGACGGCGCGTTCGGCGATCCCGAGGAGGACTCGGCGGTGCTGAACGACGTGAACCTGCTCGTGCACATCGCGCAGGACCACTCGCACGTCGAGGTCGTGAGCTTCCCGCGGGACATGCTCGTCCGCGTCCCCGAGTGCGCCGATCCGAACGGGGCGGAGGGCGAGACGCTCTCGGCCATGTCCGGCGTCAAGCTCAACACGGTGTTCCACCACGGCGGGCTGGGCTGCGTGGCGAAGACGGTCGAGGAGCTCGTCGGCATCCCGATCCCGCTGGCCGGGGTCGTGGAGTTCTACGGCGTCGCGGCGATCAGCGAGGCGATCGGCGGCGTCGACGTCTGCCTCGCCGACCCCATCGACGACCCCCTGTCCGGACTCGTGCTCGACGCCGGCCACCACTCGATCTCCGGCATGACCGCGCTCGCCTTCCTGCGCACCCGGCACGGAGTCGGCGACGGATCCGACCTCGGCCGCATCTCGAGCCAGCAGGCGTTCATGGCCTCGCTCATGCGCAAGGTGCAGCAGGAAGGGGTGCTCGAGGACCCCATCCGGATGTACTCGATCGCGAAGGCGGCGCTCGCGAACATGCAGCTCTCGAGCCATCTGCAGGACCCAGCGACCCTGATCTCGATCGCGAGGACCGTGCAGGATCTCGATCTGTCGAACATCGTCTTCGTGCAGTACCCGACCGGATATACGGACGACATGTCCGCCGTCGTCCCCTCGGACTCGGCGGAGGCCGTGAACGCGGCGCTCCAGGCGGACGCCCCGATCGCCCTCTCGGCGACGGCGACGGATGACGCGAGCTTCGGCACCGCGCCAGAGGCCCCCGCAGGCGAACCCGCACCAGAGGGGGAGACGCCGGCCGACGGCGAGGCCCCGGCGGACGGGACCGGAGTGGACGGCACGGGGTCACCGGCCGGACCGCCGACCCTGCCGAACGACGTCACGGGGCAGTCGGGCGACGAGGTCCGCTGCTCCACCGCCAACCCGGGTTGAGCCGGCGAACCCGCCCTGATCAGGGGATCCGAGCTTGCCTCAGCGCCTTCCCAGGCCGGAATGGCAGGCTCTGGGGGACGTGGTTCGGTAGAATCGGGGCCTGTCCGTTCGCGGGCGCATCGGGGTTGAGACCCCGGCGTGCGCGCCAGCGGGCATGGAGGGCTGTCCGAGCGGCCGATGGAGCTGGTCTTGAAAACCAGTGGGCAGCAATGCCTCGTGGGTTCGAATCCCACGCCCTCCGCGTCATCCGATGTCAGCCAGACCGGTGCCGCACCGGCAGAACCCAGCCCAGATGGAAGGATCGCGAGTGCCCCACGACGTGCAGCACAGCTCTCGGCGCGCAGCCAAGACGCCATCCCTCGCCCGTCACGGCCGGCTCCGCAAGAGCGCGGCGTGGAAGACCCTGCTGAAGTCGGTCGCCGCGGTCGCGGCGGTGGCGCTCGTCTCGGGCGGCGCGGTCGCCGCGTACGCGGCGTGGGACCTCGCCGCGACGGCGCAGCCCACGGTCAAGCTCGAGAGCGAGAAGGTCCTCGAGGGCGTGCCCGACGTCGGCGCGATCGACGGCGGCGTGAACCTGCTCGTCATCGGCAGCGACAGCCGCGCCGGTCAGGGCGACGGCTTCGGCGACCCCGACGAGGAGACCGCGGTCCTCAACGACGTGACCATGCTGCTGCACATCGCGCAGGACCACTCGCACGTCGAGGTCATCAGCTTCCCCCGAGACATGTTCGTCTCCGTGCCCGGCACCTGCACCGACCCCGAGGACCCGAGCGAGGAGCTCTCCGCGCTCAGCAGCGTGAAGATGAACAGCGTGCTCGCGTACGGCGGCATGGACTGCGTGGTCAAGACGGTCGAAGAGCTCACCGGCGTGACCATCCCGTTCGCCGGCATCGTGCAGTTCATGGGCGTCGCCGGCCTCTCCGAGGCGGTCGGCGGGGTCGAGGTCTGCGTGGCCGAGCCCATCGAGGACCCGTACACGGATACCTATCTCGACGCCGGCATGCACACGCTCTCCGGGCTCCCGGCGCTGCAGTTCCTCCGCGTGCGGCACGGCGTCGGCGACGGCTCCGACCTCGGGCGCATCTCGAACCAGCAGGTGTTCCTCTCGGCACTCGCTCGCCAGCTGCAGGCCGACGGCACCCTCGGCGACCCGGTGAAGCTCTACAGCATCGCGAAGGCGGCGCTCGCGAACATGCAGCTGTCGTCGAGCCTCACCGACCCGACCCGCATGATCTCCATCGCGAAGGCGATGAAGGACGTCGACCTGTCCAAGATCGCGTTCATCCAGTACCCGACCGGCTACGTCGAGGGCGGCGTCGTGCCGAGCGACTCGGCCGAGCTGGTGAACCAGGCGCTGCAGGCCGACCTGCCGATCAGTTTCGACCCGGCGGCCGACCAGACGGACTTCGCCTCCGCGGCCGACCCGAACGCGCCCCCGGCCGACCCGAACGCGCAGGTCGCCGCCGAGGGCGACACGGGCGGCGAGGCCCCGGTGGAAGGCTCGACCGAGTCCACGCCCACCCCGCCGGCCGGGTCGCTGCCGAGCGACGTGACGGGCCAGACCGCCGCCGACGTGCGCTGCTCCGCCGGCCGCACGCTCGCCGACCAGTAGCCCGAGCCGCTCGTTTTGGCGATGGCCCCTCGAATCGTGATTCGAGGGGCCATCGGGTTATGATGGCAGTCGCGTGCGCGCAAGCGTCCGCATGGAGACGTCGCATAGTCCGGTCGAGTGCACCACCCTGCTAAGGTGGAGTCCCCGTAAGGGGACCGCGGGTTCAAATCCCGCCGTCTCCGCCACTCGGCGTGATCTGAAATCTCAATCTGAGAAGACTGATTTCTCGCCAGGCACAGAAAAGCCCCCGCAGTTTTGCGGGGGCTTTCGCTGTTTCTGACGGCTGGTGGATGCTCGGGGTCAGGTGATTGCCGCCGGTGGGTGGGAATCGGGCGTCTGGTTCGGCGCGGCTTCCGTTTTCGGGGTCGTCGAAGCGAGCCGTTGTTCGGGTGTGCGGGGGTGTCAGAGGTCGGGGTGCCGGTTCAGTTTCGGGGGATCGTCTCGGGTCCGGGTGGGCCGGCGATCTCGCCGGGCTTCTTGAACCATTTCCGGTTGTACTCGGAGAAATGCGGAGCGCGCTTCTTCTCGACTCCGTAGGCCTCGCGGAGGTACTCGCCTTCCACGAAGGTGAAGAGGGCCCGGAGGTTCGCCGAGACGACGAGGAACGTGCCGAGGAACGCCTGCCCTGCCAGCCACACGGGTATCGAGCGAGGACTGGGTCATGCCCAGGCGTGCAGCGCGCTTGGCCGATCGTGAAGTCGCCAGTCGACTGCTCGACATCGACGGCTGGCGTCGGGCCTGGAGTTACCGGGCGTCGTTGGAAAACTCAGAGGCTTACCGAGTCGACCCTGTGCTACCTTCTGTATCAAACATGTGAGACATAACTTGGGGGATTCACATGACCGCACCCATCATGCTCGTTCTGCTCGTGCTCGGCTGCCTCATCATCACCGTTGTGCTCGGGCTCGGCCCACGCGGCGCCGCCGTAGCGCGCGCCCGGGAGCGCCAGGCGAGAGCCTTCGAGCTGCCCGTCCCCGGCGCCGAGGCCGCCGGGATCGATGTGCGCATCCGGCGTCGTCGCCGGGTCAGGCTCGCAGCCGGGCTCACCGGCACGGCCCTCGCCGTGCTCGCCTTCCTGCTCGCCTTCGCGCTCGCTGCGCCAGCGAACGGCGTTCCCGAGGCGCTCGCGTTCGCGATCGCCGCGTTCGTCGCGGCACTCGCCGTGGGCTCGGCCGCCGGCGCCGCACGCCTCGCCGTCGAGGCCGGAGGATCGCGCACCGCGCACGCGCGGGCGCGAGGGCTCGCTGACTACCTGCCCCGGGCCCAACGGCTCGGCGTCTGGTGTGCAGTCGCGATCGCGGCGATCGCGTGGGCGGTACCGCTGGCGCTCGCGGCGAGCGGCGTCCTCGCCCTCCGTGCCGTCGCCGCCGCGATGGGTGCGCCGCTCGTCGCCCTCGTCGCCGCGTTGCTCGCCCTCGTCGCCGCCGAGCTCGGCGGTCGTGCCATCATCGCCCGGGCGAGCGGCGCCACGCCGATCCAGCTCGCCTGGGCCGACGGTTGGCGCTCGTCCGCGGTCCGCGAGCTGTTCCACGTGCCGGTCCTGTTCGCACTGCTCTCGACCCTCGCCTCCATCGCGGTGATCGGCTACCAGGCGACAGGCCCGCTCTGGGAATGGGGGCAGCTCTCCGCGGCCGCGCTGTTCGGTGCGGCGGTCGTGATCGCGGGCGTCGCCCTGCTGGCCGAGCTCGTGTCGCGACCAGCGAGCTACTTCCGCCGGCGCCTCTGGCGCGAAGGCGTGCCCGCGTGAGCCTCGTCGTCGTCTCGGACGGGGTGTCGTCGCCGCCGCACGAGCAGATCGAGCAGCAGCTCCGCGCGGCCCACGCGCGGGGCGAGTTGCGCGCGGGCGACCGGCTGCCGACGGTCCGCGCCCTCGCAGCTGATCTCGGCGTCGCGCCGAACACCGTGCTCCGCGCCTATCGCGACCTCGAGGCGGCCGGAGTCGTGGTGGCCCGCGGCAAACGGGGCACGTTCATCGCCGAATCGGCGCCGCGCCCGGCGGCGGGAGCCCCCGCCGCGCTGCCGCCGGCCGACGCCGAGCTTCAGCTGCGCGCAGCCGCGTGGACCTACACCGAGCTCGGCGTGCGGCTCGGCTTCGACGCCGACACCTGCCTCGCAGCCGCCGCGGAAGCGATCGCGCAGCGTCGGCATACGGCCTGAAAGGCGGCCCCGTCTGGAAGATGCGCCGCGAAGCCCTCTCACCGCGGTGCACGACGCACTGGAACGAGCTGGCGGTCATCAGACGAGGTCGAGGACGTCGCCCGCGAGGTCATCGGACTCTTCCTCGACGTCGAGCCCGACACCTTCGACGTCAACGTCTCGATCGAGATCCCAGAGAACGCCCGCGCGGCGTGGGAAGAATCGAAGAAGCGCGAAGCCGCAGCCCGCACCGAGAGCGAAGCGGCCGCCGCCCTCGCTCGCCGCGCCATCGCCACACTCCGCGAGGACGGGCTCGCCTTCCGTGACGCCGGAGCCGTGCTCGGCCTCTCCCCGCAGCGCGTCCAGCAGCTCGCCGCAGATGCGGGGCCCAGCTCGACCAGGGTGCAAGCATCACCATTCCCGCCGGCTACAGCGTGAAGGTGCAGGCCCGCGGTAGAGGCGCCGCCCGCGAAGGGGCCAGTCGCTGAGCAGATCGGGACAGCCTGCGCAAGTTCGCTGACCGCGGTCTGGGTTTCCGGTCGTCGTCGCAACGCTTGCTTGCGATTTGAGGTGCTGAATGCTTACGCCGAGCTCACCGTCATGTCTATTGGTCGGGGTGTGGGCTGGCTTGTCGTCGCCTGCAGCTTCGAGAGCGGCAGGGGTGTCTACGTTGCCGGGGTGGCGGTGGCTGCGTGAAGCTGGCGGGGTGGTCCCCGCAACGGTCGAGCCGCCGCTCGCCGAGCTCGGCGACGGCCAACGGGTCGCCTGCCACTGCCCGGAAGAGCGGGCCGTGGTCTAGGGCCGAGGTCATCCCATCCAGGCATCTCCGCACACCCATGGCGTTCCTGCTGCTCGTTCCCGGGACCGTGGGCTTGGTCTCGCTGACCACGTTCGACCCCGCCGCCGTCGTCGCAGCGCTGCTCACCTTCGTCAGTCTCTGCACCGGAACCAAGATCGGCGACGCCGTCTCGGAACTCGTCGTGCACCGCAGGGCGTGACGCGCGCGCGGCGTGCGCGGCCGCTTGGCCGAGTGCGGCCGTCGGCAGGAGGTTCGTCTGTGTCGACACGAGGATCGGGCATCGAGAGTCGCGTGAGGGACGTCTGTCTCCGTTGAGGCGGGCGCCCCTCACGGGTGTGGGAGACAGGGTGCGCGCTTGACCTCGCCCCTAGGTCATAGTTCTGACTGGGAGTCATGAAGCTCATCCCACTTGCGTATCTCGCTTCGTACCTGCTCTCGCTCCTCGGTAACTCGATCGCGGGCGTGGCTCTGCCGCTCATCGTGCTCCAGGTCACCGGTAGTGCGCTCGGCGCGGGCGTCCTTGCGGCAGCGACCGCGATTCCGGCGGTACTCGCCGGCTTCCTGATGGGGGTGGTGATCGATCGGCACAACCGCCGCACGTCCTCGGTGGTGACCGATCTCGTCTCGGCAGGGGCGGTCGCCGCACTGCCGATGATCGATCTCTTGTTCGGGTTGAACATGGGCTGGTTCATCCTGCTCGGCATCATCGGCTCTGTCGGCGATGTGCCCGGCATGACCGCGAGGGATGCCTTGATGCCGGCGGTCGTGCGGCACGGCAGGATCTCGTCGGAGCAGCTGATCGGGATCAGAGAGGCGCTCACTGCCGTCGCGCTGGTCATCGGACCTGCCGCCGCAGGCACGTTGATGGTCCTGCTCGACGGCTCGACCGTGCTCTGGATCACGGCGGCGACCTCCTTCGCTGCGGCGCTCATCACGCTGCTCCTCCCTCGCCGTGTGGGCGAGGTCGTCGCCTCGGACGGTCGCCCTGTCTCGGTCCCAGGGAACGCGTGGCAACAACTGGCCGAGGGGTGGCGCACGCTGCTCCGCAGCCGCTTCCTGCTGGCCGTCACTTCCCTGAGCGTCGTATCGGCGATCGTGCTCTCCGCCATGCAGGGCCTGATCCTGCCGGTCTACTTCACCCTGCAGGAGCAGCCGGGAATGCTCGGTTTCGTCCTCACTGCGCTGGCTGCGGGGATGCTGATCGGCGGCACCGTCTACGCGGTTGCCGGGCGGAAGGGCAACCGCCGTGCGTGGTTCCTGACCGGGCTGATCGGTACCGCGGCCGGCTTCGCTGTGATCGCGGCACTGCCATCGGTCTGGTTGGTGCTGGTCGGCGCGTTTCTTGTCGGAGGGTTCAGCGGCCTGTTCGGGAGCCTGCTCGGCGTCTTGATGATCGAGCGCATTCCTGAACAGATGCGCGGCCGCATCATGGGAACCTAGAACGCACTCATCACCGCCGCCCCGCCTGCGGGGCTCCTGGTCGCTGCGGTGCTCACCGAATACGCCGAGGTCGGCGTGGCCGCCGCCGCGATCGCCGCAGTGTGGCTGGTCGCTATCGTGATTGGACTGACCGCCACGTCGCTGCGAAAGCTCGAGCCCGTGGCGCCTGCAACGGACGAGGAGACAGCGGTGATCGCGAGTGCGTAGTGGAGAGCTGGCCAGGCTCGCCGGGGTCACCGTCCGCGCGCTGCGTCACTACCATCAGATCGGCGTCGTCGCAGAGCCCGCACGGAGCGTCAACGGCTACCGTGAGTACGACGTGCACGATCTGATTCGCGTCCTGCGGATCAAACGCATGGCCTCGCTCGGGATCCCCTTGGACCAGATGCCGGAGCTCCTCGACGACACCCGCAACGGAGGAGAGCTTCTCGACGAGCTGGACGCGGAACTGGCCGGACAGATCGACCGCCTCACTCGGCAACGCGACCTCATCGCACAGCTCAGGAACCACGACGCATCCCCGGATCTGCCGCCCGAACTGGCCCCGTTCTTGACGGTGCTCGCCTCCGCGGGGATGCCGCCCGAACTCGCGAGGTTCGACCGCGACCAGTCCGTTCTGCTCGCGCACCTCGTCGGTACGGACGGGTTGCCTCACCTCGCCCAGTTCTACGAACGGCTCAGCGACCCACGACTTCTCCCAGTGGTCGCTGCGGTATCCGAACGATTCGCGAAGCTCGGGCCCGACAGCACCGAGCACGACTTCGCGGAGCTGACCGAGGGGATCATGACGACGATCGCCCCCGTCGTCGAGGACTTCGCCACTTCGGATCCGCCCGTCGATCTCAGCGCGGCGGTTGAGATCTTCGCCGGCTATGCGACCGATCTGCTCAACGAGCAGCAACGGCTGGCCCTCGCGGAACTCGAGCGCAGGCTCGGCGATCGCCGAAAGACGTGGGCGTCGTGCCGGGCCTGAGCGACGGGCACCGCGGTGAGCTCCGCCGGCCTTCGCCCGCGAATGATAGGTAGACTGACCTACCTAGACGAAGGAGGCGGCATGCCGACAGCGGGAACGGGGCGTCAGGGCGGCGCGCGACAGCGCATCCTCGATGCGGCGGCCCGGCGGTTCTACGCCGACGGGGTGGTGGCGACGGGGATCGACACGATCACGGCCGAGGCGGGCGTCGCGAAGATGAGCCTCTACAACAACTTCGCCTCGAAGGCGGCGCTGGTGGAGGCCTATCTCGAGGCGCGGCACGAGGACTGGCTGGAGCTGTATCGGGCGCGCGCGGCCGGGGCGGACGGGCCTGCCGACCGCGTGCTGGCCGTCTTCGACGCATACGTCGACCACGCCGACGCCGCCTACGAGCACGGCTTCCGTGGCTGCGGGCTGTTGAACGCCGCGGCGGAGCTCCCCAGCGACGCGCCGGGCCGAGCGGCCGTCCGCGCGCACAAGGAGGAGGTCGAGCGGCTGCTCCTCGAGGGGCTGCGCGAGCTCGTCGATCCGATGCGGGCGGAGCGGCTCGCCGAGCACCTCTCCTTTCTCCTGGAAGGGGCGATGGCGCGTGCCGGCCTCGAGGGCACCGACCGGCGACTGCGCGACGCCCGCCGGATCGCCGCCGAGCTGATCGCGGAGCGGTGAGCCGCTCGGCCGTCGGCGCGTTCGCGGTGCTCACCGCGGGCGTGCTCTGGGGCACGACGGGGACGGCGGCGAGCCTCGCGCCCTCCGTGCCGCCGATCGCGATCGGCGCGTTCGCCATGGGAGTCGGCGGCCTGCTGCAGGCGCTGATCGCCGTGCGCGCGCTCCGTACGGCTCGGGTCGGCCTGAGCCGCGCACGGTGGCTCGTCCTGCTCGGAGCGGGAGCCGTCGTCGTCTACCCGCTCGCTTTCTACGCCTCCATGCGGCTGGCCGGTGTCGCCGTCGGCACGGTCGTGTCCATCGCGTCGACGCCCCTCTTCTCCGCGATCCTTGAACGGGTCGTCGACCGGGTGCGCTTCACGCGCCGGTGGGCGGTCGCCGCGCTCCTCGCGATCGGCGGCAGCGCGGTCCTCTGCTTCTCCCGGGCCGAGGAGGGCGGAGCCGGGGCGGCGGCCACGGTCTGGGGAGTGGTGCTCGGGCTGGCGGCGGGCCTGGCCTACGCCGTGTTCAGCTGGGCGGTCCATCGAGTGATGCGGAGCGGCGTGCCCCGCGCGGCCGCGATGGGCGCCGTGTTCGGGGCGGGCGGGCTCGCGCTCCTGCCGGTCGTGATCGCCACCGGCGGGCCGATCCTCGCCGGACCGACGACCGTCTCGGTCGCGTTGTACCTCGCCCTCGTCCCGATGTTCCTGGGCTACGTCTGCTTCGGCGTCGGGCTCGACCGCATTCGCGCGAGCACGGCCACCACCCTCACGCTCTGCGAACCGGCCGTCGCGGCGGTTCTCGCCGTCGCCGTGGTGGGCGAGTCGCTGTCGTTCGCAGGCTGGCTCGGGCTTGTGGCCGTCGGCATCGGTCTCGGCGTCCTGGTGATGCCCGTACCTCGCGCCGGCCGTCGCTCACCGCCCTCGCCGGCGACCGCGGCCGCCGGCCCAGTCCATTCGAGTCGGTTCAGCCCTGCGCGATGAGCTTTCGCACGAGGTATTCGTCGACGGCCTCCGGGCCGCCCTCCGAGCCGAAGCCGGACGCCTTGCGTCCGCCGAAGAAGGTGTCGCGCGCGCCGACCCCGAAGCGGTTGACGCTCACCATGCCGACGTCGAGTCGGCGAGGGATGCGCAGCGCGCGGTCGGCGTCGCTGGTGAAGAGATACGCGGCGAGCCCGTAGGGGAGTCCGTTCGCCCGGGCGAGCACCTCGTCCTCGTCCGAGAAGGTGCTCGTCGCGGCGATCGGGCCGAACGGCTCGTCATGCATCACCAGAGCGTCGTCCGGCACGCCCGCAAGAAGCGTCGGGCGGTAGTAGAAGCCATTTCCGTCGGCGGGGCCGCCGGCTGCGAGCGTCGCGCCGCGCGCCAGTGCGTCATCGACGAACGGGCCCATCGCGGCGAGCCGCCGGGAGTTCGCGAGCGGGCCCATCTCGGTCGCCTCGTCGAAGCCGTCGCCGACGCGAACGGCGTCGAGCAAGGCGGCGAAGCGCTCCACGAATCGCTCGTGCACACGCTCGTGCACGTAGAAGCGGACCGGTGAGCCGCAGGACTGGCCGGTGTTGTGGATCTTCGCGCCGAGGGCTTGTCGTGCGACCGCGTCGACGTCGGCGTCGTCGAAGACGAGCACGGGCGCGTGCCCGCCGAGCTCGAGCATGACGGGCTTCGCGAGCCCGCCGGCCTGCCTCGCGATGAGCGTGCCGACGCCGATCGAGCCGGTGAAGGAGACCTTGCGGATCACGGGCGAGGCGATGAGCCGCGTCGAGATCGCCGCGGGGTCGCCGAACAGTACGTTCAGGACGCCGTTGGGCAGGCCGGCGTCGGTCAGCGCGCGGGCGAGCGCGACGGCGCTCGCGGGGGTCTCCTCGGCCGGCTTGATCACGACGGTGCAGCCCGCGGCCAGCGCTGCGGCCACCTTGCGCCCGGGCACGGTGAGCGGGTAGTTCCAGGGCGTGAACGCGGCCACCGGGCCGATGGGCTCCGAGACGACGAGCGTGCGGCCGTCCTCGGCCGCCGTCGGCAGCACGTGGCCGTACGTGCGCGGCGCCTCGCTGGCGAGGCTGTCGATGATGTCGGCGGTGTAGTCGACCTCCCCGAGCGAATCGCCGTACGGCTTGCCGTTCTCGAGCGTCATCGCGACGGCGATCTCCTCGCGCCGCTCGCGCAGCAGCTGAGCGCCCCGCATGAGGACCGCGGCGCGGCGGTGCGGCGAGGTGTCCCGCCACGGGACGAAGGCGCGGTCGGCCGCCTCGAGCGCGCGCTCGACGTCGTCCTCGCTGGCGACGGGGACCCGCCCGACGTGTTCGCCGGTGGCCGGGTTCTCGACGTCGACGGTGTCTCGCTCGTCGGCGCCGATCCATCGCCCGTCGATGAGCAGGTGCAGGTCCGGATACGAGCGGTCGACACTGTGCATGCCTCGAATGGTACCAGGAAAGCGCATTCCCGTCGCGGCCGGGTATTCTGCCATCGTGACCGCCGATGCCAGTTCCACCCGCCGACCGGTGACGCTGAGCGACGTCGCTCGCCTCGCCGGCGTCTCGCAGTCGACCGCTTCCCGCGTCATCAACGGCTCGGCCAAGCGCGTCGACAACCGTTCGCGCACCCTGGTCCTCGATGCCGCGCGGGAACTCGGGTACACGCCCAACCTCGCCGCCCAGGCCGTCGCGCGCGGCGCATCGCGCACGATCGCCCTGATCACGAGCAGCGTCGCCGACGCCTATTTCGCCGCGATGACCGCGGCGATCATGCGAGCGGCGGAAGAGGTCGGCCTCCGGGTCTCCCTCGCCGTCTCCGACCGCCGGCTCGACCGGGAGCTCGAGCTGGTGCGGGAGCTGCGCGGGCAGCAGCCGCGGGCCATAATCCTCGCCGGCACCGGCTATCTGGACGCCCCGGCCGACCGCGCGCTCGAGACCGAACTCGCCCGCTACCAGGAGACCGGCGGGCGGGTCGTGCTGATCAGCCGCTCGGACATGCCCTTCGAGACCGTCGACTTCGATAATTACGACGGCGCGCACCGCCTTGCCGTCGAGCTCGCGGGTCGTGGGTACCGCACGCCACTGGTGCTCGGCTCCGCGGCCCCGTTGCGCTCGATGCAGGAACGCGTCGACGGCTTCATCGCCGGCTTCGCCTCCGCCGGCGTCGACATCCCCGCCGAACGGGTGCACCACCCGGAGTTCAGCTGGCAGGGTGCGCACTCACTGCTGCACGGCTTCGATCGAGACGAACTCGCCGCCGCCGACCTGGTCTTCGCGATCTCGGACGACGTCGCGCTCGGCGCACTCGCCAGCCTGCGCGAACGGGGGATCGCCGTGCCGCAGGAACTCGGCGTCGCAGGCTTCGACGACATCACCACGCTGCGCGACGTCGTGCCGAAGCTCACGACCGTGCACGTGCCGCTCGACGAGGTCGCACGGGAGGCGGTCCACCGGGCGACCGCGAGCCCGAACGAACTCCGCCGCAACGTCATCCCGACTCGACCGATGCTCCGCGAGAGCACCCCGCAGCGCTGAGTCGTCGCCTCGGGCGGCGGCGGCACGAGGCATCCGTCCGGTCGCTAGGCCTTCACGCCGCCCGAGAGCAGATCGAGCCGCCAGTAGCGCTGCAGCGACAGGAACAGGATCGCCACGGGGATGATCGCGAGCAGCGTGCCCATGATCACGAGCGAGTACAACGCCGCCTGGGACGCCCCCGAGCGGAGCATCGCGAACAAGCCCAGCGTGAGCGGGAACTTCGTGTCGTCGGTGAGCATGATGAACGGCAGCAGGAAGTTGTTCCAGATCGCGATGAATTGCAGCAGGAAGACCGTCACCAGCGCGGGCGCCATCAAGCGGAGACCGGTGGAGACGAAGATCCGCCACTCCGAGGCGCCGTCGATGCGGGCGGCCTCCATGATCTCGTCGGGCACCGAGGACTCGGCGTAGATCTTGCAGAGGTAGATCGCGTACGGGCTGACCAGCAGGGGCAGGATCACCGAGAGGTAGCTGTTGGTGAGGCCCACCTGGGCGAGCAGCAGGTACTGCGGGATGGCGAGCATGATCTGGGGCAGCAGCACCCCCGCGACGATGAGGCGGAAGATCCAGGTCGAGCCGCGGAACCGGTACTTCGCGAGCGCGTAGCCCGCGGCCGCGGCGATGAGCGTCGACGCCACTCCGCCGCCGCCCGCGTAGAGCGCCGAGTTCAGCATCCAGCGGCCGAAGACGCCGTCCTTGTAGGCGAACAGCCCGGTGAGGTTCTCCCAGAACCCACCGGTGAACGACGGGATCGCGGTGGGCGTCGAGAACAGCTCGGCGGGGGACTTGGTCGCGGCGACGAGGATCCAGAGCACCGGCAGTACGCAGTAGAGCGCGCCGATGACGAGGATGGCCGTCGAGAAGAGATTGGTGCGGCGGCGCGCGGCAGAGCGTGCCGCGGGGCCTTCCCCGCGCCCGGCCGTGTTCCGGGCGTCGGGCGTCTCGGTGCGGTCGAGGGCGATGGTCATGACTTCTTCCTCTGGCCGGAGCGTCCGATGGCGGAGCCGATGCTGTTGACGAGCACCGAGGCGGCGACAGTGAGCGCCACGAGGAGCAGCGAGGTCGCCGCGGCGCCGTAGATGTCGTCGTGCACGAAGGCGTCGGTGTAGACCTTCATGAGCGGGACCCAGGTCGACGAGATCGCGTTCGCGAGGGGGCGGAGCGTGGTGGGCTCGTTGAACAGCTGCAGGGCGCCGAGCACGGAGAACAGCGAGCACATCACGATGGCCGGCTTGATCATGGGCAGCTTGACGCGGAGCGCGATCTGCAGCTCGCCGGCGCCGTCGAGCTTCGCGGCCTCGTACATCTCGCGGGGCAGTCCGCGGAGGGCCGTGTACATGATGACCATGTTGAAGCCGACCACGCCCCACACCGCGATGTTCGCGACGGAGAAGAAGACCTCGGTGCCGCCGAAGTAGTCGACGACCTCGCCGCCGATCGGGCTCGTGGCGGGAAGGTAGAGGAAGCCCCAGAGCAGGGAGGCGATCACCCCGGGCACCGCGTAGGGGAGGAAGATCGCGATGCGCCAGGCACCCACGAGTCGCGTGCGGTCGGCGTCGAGGCAGAGCGCGAAGAGCGCGGCGAGGATGATCGTGGCCGGCACACCGATGCCGGCGATCAGGAGCATGCGTCCGAGGCTCGCCCAGAACTCGGCGTCGCCGAGCGTGGCCAGGTAGTTCGCGAAGCCGACGAACTCCAGGCTGGTCTCGCCGCCGAGCAGACCGCCGGAGACCCGGCGCTGCAGCAGGCTCAGGATGAAGGCGTAGATGCCGGGCGCGAAGGTGAACAGCGCGAGCAGCACGAGCGCGGGCGCGAGGAGGGCCAGCGCGAAGCCGGTGGTGCTGCGGGATCGCCGCCGAGTGGTCGCCGATCGTCGACGGCTCGAGGCCGCCGTCTCGGGCGCGGTGCTGGTGCCCACTTTGCTCCTTCGTGGCCCGGGTGGGTGCTGGGTGGGGCGGGGAGGCCGAGCAGGCCTCCCCGCCGGGGTCAGTTCTCGACCGAGAAGCCGAGCTTCTCCATGTCGTCGACGGTGACGGTCTGCATATTCTTCAGCACCTCGCTGAAGGCTGTACCGTCGGTGATCGCCTTGGCGAAGCCGTCGTTGTAGGCGCCGAACGTCACGGTGGCGTTCGGCCCCCAGATGTCGAAGCTGCGCGCGCCCTCGGCGATCGCGGCCACGTCGGCGTAGTAGCTCGGCTGGTTCGGCATGTAGGCCGGCGGGGTCTTCAGTGCGTCGAGCTTCTGGCCGTTCAAGGCGGCGGGGAAGATGTTGATCTTCTCGACCTGGAGCGCGAGCGCCTCGTCGCTGGTGTTGAACCAGTCGATGAACTTCGCAGCCTCGGCCGGGTGCTTCGAGTCGGTCGTGACGGCGGTGGCCGAACCGCCCCAGATGCCCGTCGTCGTGTCGCCGGCGGTCCAGGCGGGCAGTGAGGTCATGACCCACTTGCCTGCGCTGTTCGGTGCGATGCCGCCGAACTGCGCGGGGGCCCATGCGCCGGAGATCCAGCCGGCGTAGGTGCCGTCGTCCATCTCCTTGTTCCACTGCGGCGACCAGAAGGGGTCGCCCTTGACGACGCCTTCGCCGATGAGGCCCTGCCAGTAGTCGGCGACCTTCACGGAGGCGTCGTCGTCGATGTCGACGGTCCAGGTGTCGCCGGACGCGCTCCACCAGTTGGCGCCCGCCTGCTGGGTGAGCCCGCTGAACCAGCCCGGGTCGGTCGAGCTGAACGTTCCCAGGTACTTCGAGGGGTCGGCGGCGTGCAGCGCGCGAGCGGTCGCCGCGTACTCGTCCCACGTGGTCGGCACCTTCAGGCCGTACTGCTCGAAGATGTCCTGACGGTAGAAGAAGACGAGCGGCGCGAAGTCCTGGGGGAGGCCGTACGTCTTGTCCTCGAACTCGACCTGCGCGAAGGCGCCGGGGGTGAAGTCCTTCGAGGCGTCGGGCACGTACTCGGTGATGTCGGCGGCGACGCCGTTCGCGATCAACGCGGGGAGCGACTGGTACTCGACCTTGACGATGTCGGCCGCGTCGCCCGACTTGTGGGCGGTGAGGATGCGGCTGACGAGCTCGTCGCCGCCGGCGGGGTCGCTGAGCTTCACCTGGATGTCGGGGTTCTCCGAGTTCCAGACGTCGACGATGTCGGCCATCCCCGGGTCCCACGACCACATCTCGAGGGTGACCTTGCCGTCGCTCGGCTGCTCGCCGGCGCTGCAACCGGCAAGAAGGGCGAGCGCGGCGACGCTTGCGCCGATCGCCGTGAGGGTTCTTCTCATTTGGGGGCATCTCCTTTGATGGGTGACCAGCTTGGAACTCTGGTGGGCATTCCGTCGACCGCTCGGGATGAATCACGGCGGGAATGCGCTTTCCTGATGCTAGGCATGCGCTTGCCCGCTGTCAACCCGATCACGCCATGGCGGCGAGATCCGCCAGTCCGACGGGGTGGACGGCGGGTTCGCCGGCCACGTAGCGGCGGACCTCGTCGACGACCTGGGCGCCGAGGCGGTGGAGCTCGTTGCCGAGGGCCCCGGCGACGTGCGGAGTGAGCACGATGCCGGGCGTCGAGCGGAGCGCGTGGTCGAGGGGCAGCGGCTCGGGGCTGGTGACGTCGAGGATCGCGCTGATCCTGCCGGTCGTCGCGGCCTCGACGAGCGCGTCCTGATCGACGATCGGCGCACGGGAGGTGTTGATGAGGACCGCCCCGTCCGGCATCGTCGAGATGAGCTCGCGGCTCACGAGCCCCACCGTCTCCGGCAGGAGCGGGGCGTGCACGCTCAGCACCTCGGACTCGGCGAACAACTGCTCCAGCCCGACCGCGGTCGCCTGGTCGTGGAGCGGATCGTCCGCCTCGAGGTACGGGTCGCTGACCAGCACCTCGACATCGAAGGGCTGCAGCAGTTCGATGACGCGCCGCCCGATCTTCGAGGCGCCGAGGATTCCCACCCGGCGGCGGTGGTTGCCGATCTGTGGGAACTCCTGCTCGAGATCGAGCTCCGGCCGATCCCGGTAGGCCTCGATGATCGAGGGCACCCCCTTGCCCGCGAGCAGGATCGAGGCGAGGGTGTATTCGGCTACCGGCAGGGCGTTCGCCGCGGCGGCGGTGGTGACGAGGATCCCGCGTTGCCAGGCCGACGGGTCGATGTGCTCCTTGACGGTCCCGGCCGCGTGGAAGATCGCGCGCAGGGCCGGGAGGCGCTCGAGCGCCGCCGGGGTGATCGCCGGGCAGCCCCAGCCCGAGATGAGCACCTCGGTCTCGGGCGGCACCTGGGCGAGGGAGGCGAACGAGCCGGATCCCTCGACCTCGAGCAGCCCGTCGAGGGCCGCGAGCTGCGACGGTGCGAAGAGTCGATCGACGAGCCCGTCGCGCATCACGAAGGCGGCGCGGGGGCGGGCTCGCCCGGCGATCGAGTCGGTGCGCATCAAGCCTCCTTGCAGACGAGACCGAGGGCGGGCTAGCATCGCCTCGATCGAGCGGGAATACGCATTCCCGCTCGAGCGAATCTAGCAGCATCTTCCCGCCCCCGGCGGTCGGGACTGGATCGAAGGAGCTCGAGTGGCCACGACGACGGCACCCGCACTCGCGGCCGGCACCGGCTCGTGGGTCGCGTGGAACGAGGCCTCCCCGACGGTCGACACCCCCGAAGCCGAGACCGCCGGACTCGTCGCACGGATCTTCGGGGGCGCGGGGGTCCGAACCATCGACACCTCGAACAACTACGGCCACGGTGAGACCGAACGCCGGATCGGGCGGGCGATCCAGGCGTTCGGCGGGGTGCCGGACGGCATCGTCATCCAGACGAAGGCCGACCGCGACATGCGCAGCGGGGAGTTCACCGGGGCCCGGGTCCGCCGTTCGATCGACGAGAGCCGCGACCGGCTCGGCCTCGACGTGCTCCCGCTCGTCTACCTCCACGACCCCGAGAACATCTCGTGGGCCCAGGCGACCGCCGTCGACGGCCCGATGGCGGCGCTCGTCGAGGCGCGCGACGCGGGCACGGTGCGGCGGATCGGCGTCGCGGGCGGACCCGCCGCGCTCATGCGGCGCTTTCTCGAGACTGGGCACTTCGACGCACTCATCACCCACAACCGCTACACGCTCGTCGATCGGAGCGCCGATGCGCTCCTCGACCTCGCCCATTCGCTCGGCGTCGACACGACGAACGCGTCACCGTACGGCGGAGGGTTCCTCACCGCGTGGCCGCCGCCGACGAACCGGTACGCCTACGACGTCGCCGATCCGCGCGTGGTCCAGGCGGCCGGCGTCGCCGCGTCGCTCTGCGCCGAGGCGGGCGTGCCGCTCGCCGCGGCCGCCCTCCGCTTCTCAACCGACGATCCACGCATCGACCGCACGATCATCGGCATGCGGACGACTGATGATCTCGAGGCCACCGAGGCGCTCCTCGCCGTGAAGCTGCCCGGTGGGCTGCTCGACGCGCTCCGCGCGCTCCCGCTGGATCGCGCTGCCTGGTCGGGTGGCTGGCAGGACGGTCCCGCCGAGCGCTGAGCCGTCGGACTCGCCCGCGACGCCGCTACATCGCCGAGAGCCAGCGCAGCGCGCGGGCGAGCAATGCACGATGCCCGGCCGAGCGGTACGACCGTGCGTCGTGCCCGAGCGCCGAGTACACGAGCCGCGACCGCCCGAGCTCGCGGGCCCAGGCGAGCGGATGCGTCCGGCCGGCTTCTTCGTGGACGGCGAGCACCGTGCTCGTCGCCTCGAAGTCGGCGTTCGGAACGAGGTCCGTGTACCGCTCGTCGAAGACCTCGAAGTCGCTGAGGCCCCGCACGATCGGGTGATCGCCCACGACGAGGACCCTGGCGTCACCCTGGTCGGGGTGCCATGATCGTCCGCGTTCCCAGCGGGCGCCGAGCGCCCCGCCGAAGGCCGGCACCTCGCGGAGGGCGGCCGCCCCCGAGTGCACGACGAGGATGCCGATGCCGCGCTCGAGTGCGGCCTCGAACCGTTCGGCGGCCAGGGCGGCCAGGTCGGCGTCGGCCGGCGCGGTCGGCACGGTGCCGTCGAGGCCCGGTCCCTCCGGATCGCCCGCGTTCACGACGACGAGCGACGAGCGCTCCGACAGCTCGGCGAGTCCTTCGAGGGTGCCGGGAACGGCCTTGACCTCGAAACCGGTCGCCGAACCGATCTCGGCGATCGCCGCAGAGGTCTCCGCGTAGGGGTGCCACGGGTCGGCAGATCGGCCCGCACCGCTGAGAATGGTCATCTGCATGCCAGGGTCTCCAATCGAACCGACGGCGGAATGCGCTTTCCACCCTAGCGGTGCGGCCGGTCGCCGGCGGACGGTTGACTCCTCTGTAACCGATATCGCTACATTCGGCGCCACTATCGCCCCGCAGTGCACCTCAGGTTCAATTGCGGTACTGGCACTCGCAGACACCCCGACGATTGATTCCAGAACGACCGTGAAAAACGGCAGGGGACCCTCCTTGTGTTTGCCTCCAGAAGGTGATGGCCGGAATCTCGGGGGAGTTCCCTTTCGAGGCGCGCGCCGGATCGACTCGAGAGATCCAGCGGCGCCGCAACCTAGATCGTTCACCGTCCAGCCACGAGCACCCGTTCGCACGGTCCGCGCGCTCGGGTGCCGCAGCTCCATTGCCAAGCCCCGCTGAGTGCCCCCAAGTCCGGGGGTGACATACGACCGCCGGTGGCAAGTAGGCTCCGGTGCTTACGGGTGGTGCGGCTCGTGAGAGCCGCCGACATCACGGCAGGGTAAGCGCCGCGAATCGCGTGAGTCAAAGGGGATAGCTGAGGGCGATGGGGTTCTACGTTCGTAAGAGCATCAAGGCGGGGCCCTTCCGCTTCAATCTCAGCAGGTCTGGTATCGGAGTCAGCGCCGGGGCCCCAGGGTTCCGCGTAGGAACAGGCCCGCGAGGGAACTACGTCAACCTCGGCACCGGGGTCCTGCAGTACCGCACGGCGACAAGGTCACCCGGTGATCGCCGACCCGTTCCGCACTACCCGCAGCCAGCATGGTCGGCATCGCCGGTCCTGTTCGAGGACGTGACTGGCGCTCAAGTTGAAGAGCTCCTCCCGACCGGCGGCGGGGACATCGTCGAACAGCTGAACACCGCCGCACGACGCCGAGCTCTTGCCTGGCCGGTCACCATCGCAGTTCTCATCACCGGTTTGTTTGTACTCCCGTGGGGAGCGATCCTCTGGGCGCTTGCCGCTCCATTCCTGTGGTGGCTGTTCCAATACGAAAAGTCTCGCAAGGCCGTGGTCGTCTTCTACGACGTCAATGACGAGCCGGCCGAATGGTACGAGCTGATGTGCCAGGCGCTGGAGGGTCTGCAGAAAGCCGGTGGGCTGTGGCGGGTGGTTCAATCCGGTGAGGTCGTCACCACCCGGCAGCACAAGACCAACGCAGGCGCCAGCAACCTCGTTAAACGCATCCCCGCCCGCGCCCACCGGAACGGGCCGAAAACGCTGGCAACAAATGTCGTCGTGCCCACGATCGAAGCCGACAAGACCAGTCTGCACTTCCTCCCCGATCGGATCCTCGTCCGGGAAGGCCGGGTGTACACCGACATCAGTTATGACGTCCTCAGCGCGTACGCGACAGCCCGGAGGTTCATCGAAGGACGCGGCTCGGTTCCCCGAGATGGCGAACGAGTCGGTCAAACCTGGCAGTACGTGAATGTCAAAGGTGGCCCAGACCGCCGCTATTCGAACAACCCAGTGTTGCCGATCATGCTTTACGAGGAAGTCACTCTCACCACGGCCCACGGGTTTCGGTGGGAGCTTCAATCCTCGTTGAGGGCCGAAAGCAAGCATCTTGCCGACCTGCTCGTGTACCGGAGACAGCACCCGGCGCTCTCCACGAAACCGAACAGCACAGGTCTCGAGGACAAAGGATGAGCGCGTGGGACGAGCTGGCCAGCACCGGGCCGGGTACCGAGACGGTGCAGCTCATCAAGGACCTCACCGGGAAACTGGTCAGAACCCGCGGATTTCCTCCACCACCGCATCACCGACGATGGGACAACCGCGCCATCGAGGACTTCATCGGCGGGATGTTCGCCGGGAAGAACGGATCGTGGATCTCGGAGGTGCAAGCGCTTGCGACTGACCAAGGATCACTGGAACGGGTGTTGCTCCGCTCCATCGAGCATTGGCTGATCGACCAGGCAAAATCCACCACTGCCGGAAAAATGCGTCGACGGCTCCGCAGCCTCTACGCCAAACACGACAGTTTCGTAAACGCGAAGAAACTGCTTGCCGGCGAAGATGGGTGGACCACCACCGACTTTGGAAATGCCGTCTGGCAAGGTGACTTGCAGGAGCTCTACCGGAAATCAGCACACACCGCCACAACGCTCCTCGAACCGCTCAACACGGCCGGACCGACATCGAAGCGCAACCGAGCAGTCATCGTCGAGTACAGCCTCGGAGTGTTCAGTGCCGCGCTCGGGGCCCTCAGGGAGCAACTGCTCGCGAGGTTCGTCGTTGAGCGGTTCGGGCTCGAACACCATGAGGCTGAACTAGCTGAAGCAGAGGCAGAGAAGTCGCAGCCTGATCCCGCGCAGGACTTCGAAGTGCAGCTGGCCGCGGAGCACATCAGCGGTCAACTCAGACAGGACGATGAGGTCGTGCTTGCGTTGTACGAAACCCCCGACGTGCTCGCGTCACGCCTCCAGATTCCGGTTGGTGAAGCTCAGGAGAAGATCCGTTCGCTCCTTCTCCGGCTCAGGCCGCATTGCGCGAGCACCGACGTCGGTCGCGCCGCCCTTGCTGTCGTAATCGAGCGCGCATCCGCCCGCCTGTGACAATTACGTCGTCTGTATCCGATAGAACCCACACTGCAAGAAGGGAGGCAACGTGAACCTCGAACCGCTCGACACCGACGAATTGACCGGCACGATTCAGCAACGGTGGCGTGAACGCCAGCTCACCATCGAGCCGCTCAACGGGGCAACCCCGACGGCTGGCACGGTGGCACGGATCCGCTGGGACGAACTGGCAGCCCTCCTTCTCGTCGAATCTGCCACCACCGACAAAATCGTCGGCCATCTCGCCTCGACAACGGCCGTACACACAGACCTCACGAAGGAGGTCACCACTGCCTCGCGGGTGCGGCTGATCGCGTGGAAGGAGGCGATCGCGGTTGACCCTGTCAAAGCGGACGCAATCATTGACCGGATTGACACCACTGGCGCAACCACATTCCAGCAGTGGTGGGCTCAACAGCCTGATGGAGTAAAGCCACTCGCCACTCGCGACCAGAACATCGAACTGAAAGCAGCGGCGGAAGCGCTCGAGGAACCTCTTCAACAGGCACCGCCCGAATCTCTCCCCGCCCTCCTGCGGGCCGCGCAGGTCGACGTACAGACCATCGCAGACGCCACCACCCTCGACCGCCCGGCTATCGTGAGGCTCTTCCGCGGCCAGGCTCTGCTCACGCCACAGCAAGCCGACCAGCTCGCCACCGTGACTGACCTGTCGAGCGCCCGCCTCCTCAGGTCCAATCCGCCGCTCGACGACGAACTTCAGCTGAGCCTGCGTAGCGCGAAGTGGCGGCGACCCATTGACCGACTCGTGAGCGGTGGACGAACCCACACGGAGGCGCGAACCGTCCTCGGGTACGGCGCGATGAGTGCGGCCCGCACATCAGGCAGCCGCCTGGACTGGGACGACCGCATCACCCGATACATCGAAGCGGCAGGACTATGACAACCCGTGACACCGCCAACCGGATCCGTGCCCGTCTTGACGCACCAGCTCAAGTGGAAGCGATGCTCGACGAAGTCCGCGCGATTTCGCCCGACTTTTTGCGCGACCTACGGGCCGATCCCCTCCTCACCCTCGACCAGTACCCGGATGTCGAACTGTCGTACCTAAACCCACAGGATTTCTACGACCAGCACTGCTCGATCGCGGGGATGTACATAAACACCGTCACCCCTCCACGGCTGTCGGTCGCTACCGCAACCGCGGAGCGGATGCGGTTCACCGCGCTCCACGAATTCGGCCACCACCTACAGCAGACCACGGCGATCGCCGACACCACCGTCCTCCGAGACGACGGAGGAGTCGCACTCGAGGAAGCTGCGTGCGACCTGTTCGCGGCGAAGATCCTCCTCTCGGACGAACTCGTGGACAGCGTCCTGCCGACCGGCACACCGTCCGCAACGGACGTCGCCCGATTGTGGGCATCAGCTGACGCTTCACGGTCAGCAGTCGCCGTCACAGCAGCTCAACGCCTCACCGTCGACGGCTACGTTGCTGTGATCGGATCCGACGGAACAGTAGAGTTCTGCGCAACCAGGGGACTGCCGCCGCTGCGCCGAGGCTCGAACCAGCAAACCGCCGAAATCGTCCGCGCGCTCCGAGTAGCGACACAGAACACTGTCGAACGGTTGACCCGATTCCAGTTCCGGGACGGTATCCGAGGCGCTGAACTCTGGGCACAAGCAGCGCGCGCCGGGAACGGCTACTGGTTCGTCGTTGCTGCGGAATCTGGGGTGCCGTGGAAGCAGCTCGCGCTTCCCAGCTTTGAGGCGGAAGTCACCGGTCGGTGGCACGTATGTGAGTTCTGCGGACACGGCTGGATGAACTTCAGTCGCGCACACGATTGCGGCACACCCATCTGCCCAGAATGTACGCGGTGTGGTTGCCGGAACGCTCTCAAGGAGCGGCTCTGCTCCGGCTGCGGGTTCATCCAACCAGCTCATCTTTTCAACGAAGGGTCCTCGGTCTGCCGAGACTGCGCGGACTGAAAGTTACGTCGTCTGTAGAGGGTGAAGAACCTGACGCGACGCAACCGGCGAAGCGCAGGCCAAGCTGAATGGAGTGGTTCTATGACCGCGACGACTGGACAGATCTGCCCGAAGAGCGGCGTTTGGGAGGTTGTCGGTTCGCCGACGACCACCGCCCCGATCGCCAAGGGGAACGTCATGCCGCCCTACCGGGGCCAGGGAGTCACCTGGCGTCTTGTGAGGGAAGCATGACGGGCAAGCGCGGCCGCAGCGCCGTGACCGGGAAGTTCGTCTCCCAGGCGTCCGTCCGCCGCAACCCGAAGAGCACGGTCAATGAGACCGTGAAGCCGGCCAAGCCGAAGCGCGGGAAGTAACTTCCGGACAGGTGGGGGCGAACCGGGCTTGTCCAGTTGGCCCCCACCTTCATCCGCCTGCGGCTTGCCGAACCGGCCTGCGCTCCACCAGGGCGAACGCATTTTCCACGCACAACGAGGCCAACTCGCGAGCCCTCAATCCGGCTGCTCTGTGGAAGGGAGCATGAACGGTGTCCGCCTTCATCGCAACATGTTGCCCGTCCAAGGTAGCGTGCGAAGGATGACCGACGACTTCCTCCGCGACGCTGGCAGAGACGAGCTGCTGCTTGAGGAACTCCGCCGACAGCTTTCTGACGTTGCGTCCCGGCAAGCGAACGCCATCACTCGCGCGTCGATCATTCTGGCAGCGGCGGTCGCAATTACCGCGATTGAGTTCACCTCCGCTCCAAACGTATGGATGGTGGGACCCGTCCTACTGGCGGTCGCCTCAGCCATCCCAGGATTCGCCGCAATCTGGCTCTGGAAATCGCAAGCCAACGTCATCACCGTCCAGCACATTCGAGAGTTCAGAACATTTCCGGCGGACGCGGTGCGGACGAGCTTCATCAATGACCTCCAAGTCGAGCTTGACGCGGCTCGACGCGATTTACGGCGAAAGAACAAGGCCGTTCAAGTTGCCCTGCTGCTACTCGTCACCGCCTGGCTGTCAGCAGTCGTGATCGCGCTAACACTTCAACTTTCCGGAGGAGGTGATGACATGACAGAGCCGACTACGCCGACGCCGCCGGCCTCTGCGCCGGCGCCCGCGGCCGCACCGCCGTCGATGGTAACCGTCCACGTGACCGCAGGCGCGAAGCCCAGAGCCGGATCAACGTATATCCGAGGCTGAGGTGTGGGCATCTCAACGGAGCACCCGTTGGGATGCCCGATTCGTCGAGCAGCAGATGCTCGGTTACGCGCGGCCGGCGCAAGCGGATCCAACTTCGGCCGATGCGGTCTCGCGGCCGGCCCCGGAGCCGCCTGTGAGTGAGCTGGGTTTCGTCGTGCCTCGCTGGGTATCCAGATTCTGCCGAGCTTCCGAAGCTGGCAACCCCGGCGCGGGCGAGGTGCCGTGCGCGCGCCGTACTCGACCCACATCCGCATCGATAGCCCTGTGCCCTCGAAGCTCCGCCGGCAAACTTGAAGTCCCAGATATTCAGCAACGGGAGCGAAATCTGATGATCGGAGTCGCACTTAGAACGATGCGATCTTGCCTGGAGGATTTTTCTGATCGTGCGAGAGGATTACACACAGAAGCACAGAAACAGCGCTCACGGCTGACGCAGATCTGGGAGATTTCAGACCACGCCCCACTCGAAACGCCCCCGCTGTGTGCGGGGGCGTTCGTCGTTTCGGGGCGAGGAGTTTCACTCTGACGGACCGGCGCCGCGGACGCCCCGCCGTCCTCGATCCTGATCAGGGTTGGCGAGCCGTCCGAGGAGAGGGCTCCCGTGCCGCCGACGCCTGTCAACCGTCTCCCGCCCAGCCGGGAGCCATGGAATCGTGGCCGCTGTCCTCTCGCGTGAGAGCGCTACTCGCGGGAGGACAGGCGTTCAGGTCGACTGGCAAGCTGAAGGGGTGGAGATTCGGCCGGCGAGACCAGGCGACGCCGATGCGCTGATCGGTATCGTGCGACGTGCGTACGAACCATACGTCGCGCGGATAGGACGGCGTCCCGCGCCGATGGACGACGACTACCGCGCGCGAGTTCTCAACGGGCAAGTGGCCGTCGCGATGCTGGACGAGCTGCCGGTCGGCTTGATCGTCACGGTCCTCGCATCCGATCACCTCTTCGTCGAGAACGTCGCGGTCGATCCAGCCCACCACGGTCAAGGAGTCGGGGGCGCGCTTCTCCGGCACGCGGAGGACCTGGCCGAGTGCGCAGGGGTTCCCGAAGTCCGTCTCTACACCAACGCCGCGATGGTCGAGAACCTGGCGATGTACGCCAAGCGCGGATACGAGGAGCGTGAGCGGCGCCATGAGGACGGGTTCGACCGGGTGTACTTCGTCAAGAGGATCGGCCGCTCGCCGCTCCTCGACTGAGCGCCGGCGTGGTCAGTCGGCGGGCCTGACGCTCAGCGCGATCACCCCGGCCAGCACGACGAGCGTCGCGCCCCCGAGTGCGAAGCCCGGCCAGCCCGCCGCGTGGAAGAGCAGGCCGAGCACCCATCCGCCGACGGCGCTGCCGAGGTAGAAGGCGATCGTGTACACCGCGCTCGCATGTGCTCGGGAGTCCGCGGGTGCGCGGGCGCCGGTCTCGGCGGAGGCGGCGGCGTGCGTGAGGAACCACGCGCCGGTGAACAGGGCGAGGCCGGCGACGACCCCGATGAGCGGCTCGACGCAGGTCAAGCCCAGGCCGGCACCCATCGTCAGGATTCCGACGAGCACGGTTCCGCGATAGCCCAGGCGCGACACGACGTGCGCGGAGAGCCGGGCGGTCAGCGTGCCGACGAGGTAGCACAGCGTGAGCAGGGCGATGGCTGCCGGCGACAACGAGTACGGCGGCTCCTGCAGGCGGAAGGTCAAGTAGCTGTACATGCCCACGAAGACGCCGATCAGCAGGAAGGTCTGCAGGGCTATCGAACTCAGCCGGGGGTTCGCGAGCGCGGCGAGGATACCTGGCACGAGTCTGGCGCGCGATGTGCCGGTGGGCGGCGCGCCTCTTGCCAGCAGCGAGAACGTCACCGCCGCGGTGGCGCTGAGCAGCGCGACCACGGCGAGCGATGCCCGCCAGCCCATCGGCTCGGCGAGGAGCCCGGCGAGCAGTCGTCCGCTCGCACCGCCGAGCGTCGTGCCGGCGACGTATGCCGCGACGGCCCTCGCCACCGCCGCCGGACCAAGCTGCTCGTGCACGTACGCGACCGCCAGCACGGGCACGGCGGCCAGCAGCGCGCCGCACAGCACGCGGGCGACGAGGAGGGTTTCCACCGTGGGGGCCGCCGCGGACGCCAGCGAGATCGCGGCGGCACCGAGCACGGCCGCCTTCATCGAGCGAACCCGCCCCCAGCGTTCGCCGATCGCGACCCACGGCAGCACGGCGAGCCCGAGGCCCATCGTCGCTGCCGAGACGGTGAGCCCGGCCGTCGCGGCGTCGACGCGGAACTCCGCGGCGACGAGCGGGAGGACCCCTTGGATCGCATAGAGGTCCGCGAAGGTGGCGAGCCCGGCGCAGACGAGCACCAGGGTCATCCGCGCTGCGATGCCTTCGGTCATGCAGCGACGGTATCCATACCGTGAATGCAGGACTAATGAGTCCTTACCTGAAAGCCATAGCATTTCGATATGGAATCTCGACAGCTGCGCGCGCTGGCGCGCTATGCGCCGTTGCTCGCCGCGGTCGCGACAAGCGAATCGGTGGGCGGCGCCGCCGACGAACTCGGCGTCCCCCAGTCGTCGGCGAGCCGCGGGCTCAAGGCGTTGTCGGAGGCGCTCGGCGTGCCGGTCGTCCGACCGGACGGGCGTTCCGTGCGGCTCACGCCCGCAGGCCTGGAGCTCGCTCGAGCGGCGCAGGAGGCGGTGTCGGCGCTTCGCCTGGGAATCGCGGCCGCCATGACGCAGGAAGAGCTCTCGCGAACCGAGCTCTCGGTGGCGTTCCAGACGCAGCTCGGCGAGCAGTTCCTGCCCCGGGCGATCGGGCGGTACCGCCTCCAGCGGCCGCACGTGTCGTTCTCGCTCACGCACGGCTCGCGGGACGCGTGCATCGAAGCGGTCGTCGCGGGCGAGGTGATGCTCGCCCTCGTCGCCGATCCGCCGGAACTCGACGCCGTGGACGTGCAGCCGCTCTACGTCGAGCCGCTCGTGGCCGTCGTCCACGCGGGCCATCCGCTGTCGACGGCCAGATCGGTCACCGCGGCCCAGCTCCGGCAGGAGCCGTCGATCCGTTTGAATCGCGGGTACGGCCTGCACGACTCCGTGCTCCGGCTGCTCGGCCGGGCGGGCCCGGTGCCCGAGGCGGCCTTCCAGGTCGACGACTATCGCGTCGCGCACGGGCTCGCCGCCGCGGGGCTCGGCGTCGCGATCCTCCCGCGGAGCTCGAACGGCATCGGCACCGGTGCGGTCGAGATCGCCATCGACGACCCCCTGGCGTCCCGTACCATCGTGGCCCTGGTCCGCCCCGACGCCCGTGGTCTCGCCCAGGAGTTCCTGCTGGCGCTCGCCGAAGCGGCGCGCTGAACGCTCCTCGTCGCATGGCGGCAGCGATTGTCAGTGTATAGTCAATGGCGCTGACTAGCGGCGATGCTGACTGGAGTGATGATGGAGTTGTTCGAGGGCGACCGCACCACGGTCGAGGTCGGCGGCGGTGTCCGCATCGCCGCGACGGTCCGCGGTGACGGGCCGCCGCTGCTGCTGCTGCACGGGTACCCCCAGACCCGCTCGATGTGGCGGCTCGTCGCTCCGGAGCTCGCCGAACGGTTCACCGTGGTCGCGAGCGACCTCCGCGGGTACGGAGACTCGGCGAAGCCCATCGGGGAGCGCTACGACAAGCGGGCGATGGCGGCGGATCAGCTCGGGGTGATGCGCTCGCTCGGATTCGATCGCTTCGCCGTGGTCGGCCATGACCGCGGCGGACGGGTCGGTCACCGTCTCGCGCTCGATGCGCCCGAGGCCGTCGCCGCGCTCGCCGTGCTCGACATCGTGCCGACCCTGCACATGTTCGAGCACGTCGACCGGGCGATGGCCACCAGCTACTTCCACTGGTTCTTCCTGACCCAGTCCGGCGGGCTTCCCGAGGCGCTCATCGGCGCCGACCCTCGCGCCTGGCTCGAGAGCCGGTTCCGGGGGCGGGCCCGGCGCCAGGACGTGTTCCCGGCCGAGGTGATGGACGAGTACGGCCGGTGCTTCGACGCCGACACGATCCGGGCGTCCTGCGCGGACTACCGCGCCGCCGCGGGCACCGACCTCGAGCACGACCGTGAGGACCGCGCGGACGGCCGAACGATCGAAGCCCCGCTCCTCGCACTCTGGGGGGAGTCGAGCTACGTCGGACGCAACTTCGACGTCCTCACCGTCTGGCGCGAGTTCGCCGCTCACGTGCAGGGCCATGCCGTCGAAGCCGACCACTATCTCGCCGAGGAAGCGCCGGCCGAGACTGCAGCGGCCTTGCGTGCCTTCCTCGAGCAGGGAGCGGCGTGGTGACGGCGGTGGATCGGCGTGCGCTGGACCGGCTCCGCTCGCTCGTCGAAATCGAGACGCCGACCGGCGACGCGGAAGCCATCGACGCGGCGCACACGCTCATCGACTCCTGGCTGGCCACCGTCGCGGGTACCGCTGGGGAGATCGTCGAGAGCGACGGGGTGCGGCACCTGCGCTGGAGCGGCGGGGAGTCGCCCTCGGTCCTGCTCCTCGGGCATCTCGACACCGTGTGGCCGCGCGGGACCGCCGCTGCGCGACCGTTCCGAGTCGAGGGCGACCGCATCACCGGCCCCGGCGTCTTCGACATGAAGGCCGGCATCGTGGTGATGGCGGAGGCGCTGGCGAGAGTGGCACACCCGGAACGGGTGGCGATCCTCGTGACGAGCGACGAGGAGACCGGCTCGATCACCTCGCGCGCCCTCATCGAGCAGGAGGCCAGGCGCTGCGGCACAGTCCTCGTCCTGGAGCCGAGCCTCGACGGCGCCGTGAAGACGGCGCGCCGGGGCGGCAGCATCTACCGCATCGAGGTGCACGGCCGGGCGGCGCACGCCGGACTCGAGCCGGAGCGCGGGCGCAACGCCCTGACCGAGCTCGCGCACCAGGTGCTCGCCCTGCCGGCGCTGGCCGACGCGAGTCTCGGGACGACCGTGAGCCCCACCGTCGCCAGGGCCGGCACCGTCACGAACGCCATTCCCGACCATGCCGAGCTCCGCATCGACGTGCGCGCCTGGTCGGTCGCCGAACTGGAGCGTGTGCACCGGGAGATGCTCGCGCTGCCCACGAGGACGCCCGATGTGGAGCTCGTGCTGCACGGCGGGATCAACCGGCCGCCGATGGAGCCGGAAGCCTCGCGGGAGCTCCTCGCCGTGGCGAGGAGCGTCGCGGCCGAACTCGGGCAGCCCGAGCTCTGCGACGTCGCGGTCGGCGGCGCATCGGACGGCAACTTCACGGCGGCGGCCGGCGCGTCGACGCTCGACGGGCTCGGGCCGAACGGCGGCGGTGCCCATGCGGTCGACGAGTGGGTGTCGTTCGCGTCGATGATCGAGCGGATCGCACTCATCGCGGGGGCGATCGACGCCCTCGACGGGGCTCAGTCCGGCTGAGCGCCGTCTCGGCCGGGCGCCCGGCGGACGATGCTCTCGATCATCAGCTCGAGGGCCGTCTCCCAGGCGCGCGGGTCGCGGATGCCGGGCAAGCTGCCGGCCCAGGTGATGTTGGGATAATCCTCGGGGTCGAGTCGGCGGAAGTCGATCTCCCACGTCACCTCGTCGAGCTCGCGGATCTCGGCCGGCTGCGCCTCGATCGCGGCCTGGATGCTCGTCGCCGAGCGCACCAGCTGGCCGAGCGCCCGCGCGTACAAGGCCGATTCCTCGGCGCCGTAGCCCGCGCGGCGCAGCGCGCCGATCATGAAGTCCATCGACCCGAAGTCGGTCGGCCGGCGCGTCGCCATCTGCAGCGCGAACTCCGGGTAGCGCATGTAGTGGTCGTGAATGAGGCGGGCCTGGGCTCGGACGTCGGCCACCCAGTCGTCCGTCGCGATCATCGCCCCGGCATACGATCGGGCGCGCAGGGTGTCGATCAGGACCAGCATCAGCTCGTCCTTGTCGCGGAAGTGCCGGTACAGCGAAGTGGGGTGCGCGCCGAGCTTCTCGCCGATGGCTTGGAAGGTGAGCTTCTCGAGCCCTTCCTGCTGCGCGATCTCCTCGGCTGCGGCGACGATGAGCTCGCGGCTCAGTGAATCCCGGGCGCGCCGTTTCCGGCCCGAGCCGGCGGAGGCTGCGTCAGCTGACTTCGGCGTCGACAAACCGGTCCTCCTTCAAAGCGGTCCTGTGGCGGGCCAGTGGCCCGGCCGGGGCGGATCGCACCCAACCGTACAGCACGCCAGTCTTCCGCATAGTCAACAACGTTGGCGAAGTGGGACTATCCTGCATGCAAGTCAATGATATAGTCAGGCGCACTGACTAACGAGATCGGCCTTGCGAAGGAGCAGCGGATGACCGGGACCCACGATCTGCAGGACGAGGCGCTGCGCGCGCGATTCGCGGTGCCGCACACGCTCGCCGTCCGCCCGGCGCAGGCCGACCCCGATCTCGCGCTCGTCGTCGAGGATCAGCGGGCCGAATCGTTCGCGAGGCTCTGGCGGGTGGGCGAGGCGCCGGGCGAGGAGCTGCCCTTCCCCGTCGCCGTGGGCGCCATCATCGCCGGCGAGGGGAACGGCTGGATCGTCGACCTCGCCGACGGGGGCGGATCCGAGGTCGGGTCGCTCGTCGCGACCAGCCTCGACGGGAGCCGTCGGGTGGATCTCACCCCCGGCCGCGAACCCTTCGTCCTGCGCGGCCTCGAGGCCAGCGCCGACGGCTCGCTCGTGCTCGCCTCGATCGTCGACGAACAGGGCTACCACCTGCTGGCGATCCCGGCGCGGCCGTGGGGGCCGGCCTCCGTCGTCCATCACACCGCCGCCGAAGCCTGGTACGGCCAGCCCTCGGCGGACGGGCGGCTCGCATCCATGGACACCACCGACCACAATCCGGGGGTGCGCCGCGCCGCGGTCAGCGTCTTCGAGGTCGCGAGCGGAGCACCGGTCGCGGTGCTCGACGACCTGCCCGCCGGCCCCGTGCGCGCCGTGCGCTTCTCGCCCGAGCCGGGCGACGAGCGCCTCCTCGTCGCGACGGAGCGGACGGGATACGTGCGGCCCGCGATCTGGGATCCGCTCACCGGGGAGCGGGTCGACTTCGAGGCATCCGATCTCGAGGGCGAGGTCATCCCCCTCGACTGGCACGCCGCCGACGGCCGGATCCTCGCCGTGCACGTCCTCGACGGCGTCCAGCGCCTGCTGGAGTTCGACGAGCGGACCCGCGCGCACCGGGTCGTGCGCGTGGGCGGGAGCTTCGCCAATCCGGACGTCGCCGACCTGCACGCGTTCCAGTGGTCGTCCTGGTATCGCCGCGACGGGGGCGTCGTCGCGCTTCGCTCCGCCTGGGACGTACCGCTGCATGCCGAACTGATCGACCGGGACGGCACGGTCACGGTCGCGCTCCCGCCGGCGGCGACGCCGCCCGGCGTGCCGTTCACCTCGCGCATGGTTCCGAGTGCCGACGGCGTTCCCGTGCAGGTCTGGCTGGGCCTGCCGTCGGGGCGCGCGCCGCTCGGGACGGTGCTCGAAGTGCACGGCGGGCCGAACCTCGTCTTCCTCGACGAGTACAACCCGAGCGCTCAGGCCTGGATCGATGCCGGCTTCGCGTACGCGACGGTGAACTATCGCGGCTCGGTGACCTTCGGGCAAGCCTTCCGCGAAGGCTTCTGGGGGTCGGGCGGAGACCGCGAGATCGACGACATCGCCGCCGCCGTCGGCTGGCTGCGGGAGCAGGGGCTCGGCGACCCGGCCTCGACCTTCATCACCGGCGCGTCCTTCGGCGGGCACCTCACCCTGCTCAGCCTCGGGCGGCTCCCCGAGCTCTTCGCTGGCGGCTTCGCGCACGTCGCGGTCGCGGACTGGGAAGCGGCCATCGCGGCGATGAATCCGGCCGTCCGCGGCGTCTGGCAGACCTGGGTGCCGCCGGAGGCGGTGGCCCGCTACTCGGCGGTGAGCTACGTCGACCGGGTGCGCGGCTCGGCCTGGATCAATCAAGGCGCGCTCGACACCAGGACCCCGGTCGTCGGCGTGCAGCGCTTCGTGGACGAGATCTCCGCCCGGGGCGGCGACGTCGTGCTGCGAATCTTCGACGGCGGCCACGAGCCGACCGGTCTCGAGCTGCTCGAATCCGAGCAGCGGATCATGATCGAGCTCGCACACCGCACGCTCGACGGTCGCCGCTGGAGCGACGGCGCGGAGCGTCCCGCCTCCGCGGCGGGAGCATCCAGCATTTAGTCATCCGCATTGACTAGGGACATTGCTAACTTGCCGCGTCCCGCCTAGAGTCAAACCACCCCGGCCCCCGCCGGGTGTGGCTCACGAGGTTCCACACGATCACGGAGTTCCCCAATGCAGAGGTCTCAGGTATCACCGCCCACGCGGCGCCGGCTGGTCCACGCCGCCGCAGCGATCATCGCGACGCTCGCCGTCGTGTCCGTCTCGGCCTGCTCGACGACGAGCGCCCCTCCGAGCGACACCCCGAACACCACGGTCACCGAGGGCGGCGAACTCGTCATCGGCGCCGAGCAGGAGCCCGACTGCGCCGACTGGATCGCCACCTGCGGCGGGTCCATCTGGGGCACCTACGTCATGCAGATCCCCACCATGCCGGCCGTGTTCGAGACCCGCCTCGTCGACGACGTCTGGTCGCCCGTCGCCTCCGACCTCATGAGCGAGGAGCCGGAAGCGGTCATGCAGGGCGAGAAGCAGGTCATCACCTACCGTCTGAACCCCGAGGCGGTCTGGTCCGACGGGACGCCGATCACCTCGGCCGACCTCTCCTACACGGCCCTCCAGATCCGCGACGGCGACGACATCTTCGACAAGACCGGCTACACCGGCATCGAGTCCATCGAAACGCCCGACCCGCAGACTGCGATCGTGACGCTCAGCGGCCCGTACGCCGGCTGGCGCTCGCTGTTCAGCGTCTACGGCGTGCTCCCCGCGCACCTGCTCGAGGGGCAGGACCGGGCGGCGATCATGAAGGACGGCTACGACTTCAGCGGCGGCCCGTGGAAGATCGACTCCTGGAACCGCGGCACCTCCGTGACCCTCGTGCCCAACGAGAACTACTGGGGCGAGAAGCCGCACCTCGAGAAGGTCACCTTCATGTTCCTCCCCGACACTGCGGCCGCCTTCCAGGCTCTGAAGAGCGGGCAGGTCGACGCGCTCTACCCGTCGGCGCAGCTCGACGCCGTCAAGCAGATCGAAGCGGGCCTGCCCGGGATCAGCTCGGCGGTCGACGCCCGGAGCGGCAACCTCGAGGCGCTCTGGTTCAACAACTCGGTCGCCCCGTTCGACTCGAAGGCCGTCCGCACGGCGGTCGCCTACTCCCTCGACCGGGACGCCATCGTCAAGCGGCTCTTCGGAGACCTCGGCGTCGAGTCCGCGCAGCAGAGCTTCAACACGCCGATCGTGGGCGCCTTCGGCAGCGACGACTTCTCCGTCTACACGACCGACCTCGACCGCGTCGACGAGATCATGACGGCCGACGGGTGGAAGAAGAACGCGGACGGGGTCTGGGCGAAGGGCGGCGAGACCGCCTCGTTCACCCTGAACACCCTGGCCGGGAACAAGCGGCGCGACCTCACCGTGCAGATCATCCAGTCCCAGCTGCAGGGAGCCGGCTTCGAGATGGACATCAAGGCGGTGACCCCCGCCGACCTCTTCGGCACCATCGCGCCGCAGGGCGACTTCCAGGCCGGGCTGTGGGCGATCGTCGATACTTTCCCGGACCCGACGCTCAGCTCCTCGTTCGGCTCGGCGAACATCCCCAGCGAGGCGAACGGCTTCTCCGGCATCAACTTCTACCGGGTCGACGTCCCCGAGCTCGACCCGCTCCTCGCGGAGATCGACAGCGAACTCGACGTGGACGCCCGCGTCGCCGCCTCGCAGGAAGCCGACGCGATCATCGCCGAGGAAGTGCCGTCCATCCCGATCGACACCGTGCCGAACGTGCTCCTCTGGAGCGAGAAGGTCGGCGGCCCGCTGAGCATCAACCCGGTCGAAGGTCCCTTCTGGAACCTCGCGGCCTGGGGTCTCGCCGGCTGACGCCGGGCGGCAACGGCCCAGGAGAGGACGACGGTGTTCACCTTCATCATCCGACGCGTGCTGTATTCGATCCCGGTGATCCTGGTGGCTTCGTTCGTGCTCTTCTGGGCCGTTCGCTCGACCTTCGATCCGCTCGCGAAGCTCCGCCAGGCGCACGACCCGAGCGTCATCCAGCGCGAGATCGAACGGCTCGGGCTCGACCGCTCGATCGTCGAGCAGTACTTCCTCTGGCTCAAGGCGTTCGTGACCGGCGACTGGGGCACGAGCTCGCGCACCGGGTCGCCCGTGTTCCAGTTGATCGGCGAGGCGCTCTGGCCGACCGCGCAACTCGCGTTCTGGGGCCTGCTCGTCGCCGTTGTGATCGCGGGCGCCGTCAGCGTCTACTCGGCGGTTCGGCGGTACTCGTTGGGGGACAACCTCCTCACGGGCGCGTCTTACCTCGGCATCGCCATGCCGGCATTCTGGTTCGGTCTCATCCTCATCCAGACCTTCGCGGTGTGGCCGAAGGAGCAGTTCGGCCTCGCCGAGCCGCCGCTGTACTTCGTCGGCCTCCACTCGCCGGGGGAGTCCGGCTTCAACCTGGACTACCTGCGCCACCTCGTGCTTCCGGTCGCCGCGCTCATGATCGCCCTCGTCGCGACGTGGAGCCGCTTCGGGCGCGCGGCGATGCTCGACGCCCTGTCCAGCGACTACGTGCGCACGGCGCGGGCGAAGGGCGTGCCCCGGCGCCAGATCATCTGGCGGCACGCCGTGCGCAACTCGCTCGCCCCGTTCGTGACGGTCGTCGCGCTGGATGCCGCCGTGCTGATCGGCGGGCTCGTCGTCACCGAGCAGATCTTCGCGATCCCGGGCATGGGACGCCTCTTCCTCGACTCCCTCGTCGCCGGAGACGTCTTCGTCCTCCTGCCGTGGATGATCGTCGTCGCGATCGCCGTCGTGATCTGCAATCTGCTGGCCGACATCGGCTACGCACTACTGGACCCGAGAGTGAGGCTGCGATGAGCGGGGCAGGACTGGCAGGCAACGAAGAACTCCTCGCCGAGCAAGGGGCGCAGCAGGGCTCGGCCCGCCAACTCCTCCGGCGCTTCCGTGCGCACCGGCTCGCCTTCGCGAGCACCATCGTGCTGCTCGTGCTCCTCGTCGTGTGCTTCGGCGCCGACTGGATCGCGCCCTTCCCACAGGGCAAGCAGGATCTGCTGCTCGGGCCGACCCCGCCGTCCCTCGAGCACCTCCTGGGCACCGACGAACTCGGCCGCGACTTCCTGAGCGAGATCCTCTACGCCGGCCGCATCTCGCTCGCCATCGGCCTGTTCGTCGCCCTGCTCTCCACGTTCGTCGGCACCGCGCTCGGCGCGGTCGCCGGCTACGTCGGCGGCACGCCGGGCGAGCTGCTCATGCGGATCACCGACCTCTTCCTGATCGTCCCGGCCATCGCGCTGCTCGCCGTCATCGTCCAGGGCCTGGGGCCCTCACCGGTCACGATCGTGTTCGCGCTCACGGCACTCGGCTGGACGTACATCGCCCGCGTCGTGCGAGCGCAGGTCCTCTCGCTCCGGGAGAAGGACTTCATCGAGGCGGCGCGGGGGATCGGCGCGTCGAACCTCCGCATCATCGTGTCGCATCTGCTGCCGAACCTCGCCGGGGTGCTCGCGGTCGGCATGAGCCTCGCCGTGGCCTCCGCGATCATCGCGGAGTCGACGCTCAGCTTCCTCGGCTTCGGCGTGCAGTCGCCGCAGACGAGCTGGGGATCCATGCTCAGCCAGGCGGCCGGATACGTGGGAACGCCGCAGGTGTACCTGCTCTACTTCCCCGGCCTGTTCATCCTCGTCACGGTCCTCGCCGTCAACTTCATCGGTGACGGCCTCCGCGACGCACTCGATCCGCAAGGGAAGCACCTGTGAGCGCCGAAGTCCTGCTCGAAGTCGAGCACCTGTCGATCGCCTTCCCCACCGAGACGGGGCTCGCCCGCACGGTGGAGGACGTCTCCTTCGTGCTCCACGCGGGCGAGACCCTCGGCATCGTCGGCGAGTCGGGGTCGGGGAAGTCGATGACCGCGATGGCGATCATGGGCATCCTGCCGAAGTCGGCGATCGTCACCGGCTCGATCCGCCTCCGCGGACGAGAGCTGCTCGGGCTCTCCGACGACGAGTTGCGCGAAGTGCGCGGCCGTCGGATCGCGATCGTGTTCCAGGACGCGCTGGCGGCGCTGAACCCGGTGATGACCGTCGGCGACCAGCTCGTCGAGGCCGTTCGGGTGCACCGCCCGGACCTGAGCGCCGCAGAGCACCGCGCCCGGGCGGTCGAACTGCTCGCCCTGGTGGGCATCCCCTCGCCGGAGCAGCGGATGGCCCGCTACCCGCATGAGTTCTCGGGCGGCATGCGCCAGCGCGTCATGATCGGCATGAGCATCGCGAACGAGCCCGAACTGCTCATCGCCGACGAGGCGACCACCGCCCTCGACGTCACCGTGCAGGCCCAGATCCTCGACGTACTGCGCGAGGTGCAGGCCCGCACCGGGACGACCGTCATGCTCATCACGCACGACCTCGGCGTCGTGGCCGGCAGCGCCGATCGCGTGCTCGTCATGTACTCCGGCGGGGTGGTCGAGTCCGCACCCGTCGAGCCGATCTTCTACGACACCGCGCACCCGTACACCGCGGGCCTGCTCGCCTCCCTCCCCAGGCTCGACCGGCGTTCTCGCGACGAGCGGCTGTTCCAGATCCCCGGGCAACCCCCGTTGCCCACCGCGTGGCCCGCCGGGTGCCGCTTCGCCCCGCGTTGTCGGCACGCCATCGCCGGGCGCTGCGACGTCGCCGTTCCGGCGGCGGTCGAGGTGGGTGCGGGACACACCGCGGCGTGCGTGCGCATCGGCGAGTGGCAGGAGGAAGCACGATGACGGCGACACTGCAGGTCGACGGCCTGGTCAAGGAGTACCGCGTCGGCGGTGGCGGGCTCTTCGGGCGCGGGGGCGAGACGGTGCGCGCGGTCTCCGAGGTGAGCCTGGAAGTCGAAGCCGGGCGGACCTACGGACTCGTCGGCGAGTCGGGCTGCGGGAAGTCCACGCTCGGCCGCACCGTCTCGCGCCTGCAGACGGCGAACGCGGGCAGCATCACCCTCGACGGCGAGGACATCGCCTCGCTGACCGGTTCGGCGCTGCGGGGCCTCCGGCGCAGGATCCAGTTCGTCTTCCAGGACCCGTACGCCTCGCTGAACCCGCGCAAGACGGTGCGTGCCGCCCTCAGCGAACCGCTCGAGATCCACGGGCTGCACCGCAAGAACCGTGCCGCTCGGGTGAACGAACTCCTCGAGCAGGTCGGTCTGAGCTCGCGCCATGGCGATCGGTTCCCGCACGAGTTCTCGGGAGGCCAGCGCCAGCGCATCGGCATCGCCCGGGCGCTCGCCGTCGAGCCGTCGCTCATCGTCCTCGACGAGCCGGTGAGCGCACTCGACGTCAGCGTCCAAGCGGGCGTGCTGAACCTGCTCGACGACCTCCAGCGCGACCTCGGCCTGGGGTACCTCTTCATCGCGCACGACCTGTCGGTGGTCAGGCACCTGAGCGACCGCGTCGGCGTGATGTACCTCGGCAAGCTCGTCGAGGAGGCCCCGGTGGACCAGTTGTTCGAGCACGCGAAGCACCCGTACACCCAGGCGCTGCTCTCCGCGATCCCGGTTCCCGACCCGAGGGTCGAGCGTGCACGGCAGCGCATCGTCCTGAGTGGCGACGTGCCGAGCCCGGTCGACCCGCCATCCGGGTGCCGGTTCCGCACGCGGTGCTGGAAGGCGACGGAGCGCTGCGCGACGGTCGAGCCGCCGCTCGCCGAGCTCGGCGATGGCCAGCGGGTCGCCTGCCACTACCCGGAAGAGCGGGCCGTGGTCTAGGGCCGCGATCATCCCACGCAGAGATCCCCTCGAGACATCCCCGCACACTCATGAAGGTCAGGAACCAGCTATGACGGAACGCGTCCACCGGATCGCCGTGATCCCCGGCGACGGCATCGGCACCGAGGTCGTCCCCGAAGGGATCCGGGCCCTGGATGCCGCGGCAAAGCGCTTCGGGATCTCCCTCGAATACGAGTGGTTCGACTTCGCGTCCGCCGACTACTGGCTGAAGCACGGGCAGATGCTCCCGGACGACTGGTTCGAGACGCTGCGCGGCTTCGACGCCATCTTCTTCGGGGCGGTCGGCTGGCCGGAGGTGGTGCCCGATCACGTCTCGCTGTGGGGCAGCCTGATCCAGTTCCGGCGCTCGTTCGACCAGTACATCAGCCTGCGGCCGTGCCGGCTGATGCCCGGAATCAGCTCCCCGCTCGTCGGCCGCGAGCCCGGTGACATCGACTTCGTCGTCGTCCGTGAGAACACCGAGGGGGAGTACTCCTCGATCGGTGGGCGGATCTTCGACGGCACCGACCGCGAAGTGGTCATGCAGCAGACCGTCATGACGCGCACCGGGGTCGACCGGGTGCTGCGCTTCGCCTACGAGCTCGCCGAGCGGCGGCCGAAGAAGCACCTCACCTCGGCCACGAAGAGCAATGGGATCACCATCTCGATGCCGTACTGGGACGAGCGCTTCGCGGCGGTCGGCGAGGAGCATCCCGAGGTGGATCGCGACCAGTACCACATCGATATCCTCACCGCGAACTTCGTGCTCCACCCCGACTGGTTCGACGTCGTCGTCGCGAGCAATCTGTTCGGGGACATCCTCTCGGACCTCGGGCCGGCCTGCACCGGCACGATCGGCATCGCACCGAGCGCGAACATCAACCCCGAACGCGACTTCCCGAGCCTGTTCGAACCCGTCCACGGTTCCGCGCCCGACATCGCCGGGCGGGGCATCGCGAACCCCATCGGTCAGATCTGGGCCGGCGCGATGATGCTCGACCACCTCGGCCACCCCGACGCCGGCGCCGCCGTCGTGGGGGCGATCGAATCGGTGCTCGCCGCCTCCGAGGATGCGGTGCTCACTCCGGACCTGGGAGGCCGGGGGACGACGGCCCGCCTCGGCCGCGAGATCGCCGCCGCGATCGAAGGGTAGGGCTCGCGTGTGCTCGCTGCTCTGTCCGGCTTCGTTCCCGCTGCCAGCGGCCGATCCCGCCCGATGAAGGTGGTGGTCGCACCCGACTCGTTCAAGGGAACGGTCGGCGCGGACGAGGCCGCCGAGCTGATCGCGGCCGGCTGGAAGGCCAGACGTCCGGAAGACGAGCTCGTGCGCAAACCGATGGCGGACGGCGGTGAAGGCACCCTCGCCGCGCTCGCCGCCGCGATCCCGGGTGCGCAGTGGGAGCACGCACGCGTGCTCGGCCCGGATGGCAGCGCGCTCGACGCGCCGTGGCTCATCCTTCCCGACCGGACGGCGGCCGTGGAGCTCGCGAGTGCCTCCGGAATCACCTTGATGGGCCCACTGGCACCGCTCGACGCCCACACGTTCGGACTCGGCCAGGTCATCGCTGCCGCGCTCGATGCGGGGGCCACGCGGGTCCTCGTCGCGCTCGGCTCGAGCGCGTCCACGGACGGCGGATCGGGGATGCTCAGCGCCCTCGGCGCACGGTTCGCCACCGCCGACGGTCAGCCGATCGGGCTCGGCGGACAGGCGCTCATCAGCCTTCGGGCCATCGATCTCGGCGGCCTCGCCCGTGTGCCGAGCAGAGGGGTGATCGGGCTCTCCGACGTCACCAATCCGCTGCTCGGGCCGCACGGGGCCGCGACCGTCTTCGGCCCGCAGAAGGGCGCGGACGCGGAGGAGGTGCGAGTTCTCGAACGCGCCTTGACGACGTACGTCTCCGTGCTGGGTGACGCGGGCGTCCAGCTCGCCTCCGACGCCGCGGGTGCCGGGGCAGCCGGTGGCACCGGATTCGGGCTCATGGTGTGGGGCGGTCGCCTGGAGTCCGGAGCATCCGCGATCGCCGGCGTGATCGGCCTCGCCGATGCGGTCGACGCCGCCGATCTCGTCATCACCGGGGAGGGGCAGTTCGACGGTCAGTCGCTGGCCGGGAAAGTGCCGTCCGAGGTCCTCAGCATCGGGCGCCGTGCTCACGTCCCCGCCGCGCTCGTCGCGGGCCGGATCGCCGCAGCGACGGACGGGTTCGCGCTGGCCGTGTCGTTGACGGAGTCCGCAGGGTCGACCCGAGCGGCGATGGCCGACCCGCGCCGATGGCTGATCGACAGCGGATCCCGGCTCGCAGCCGCGTTCCCCGCGCCTGCGGCGACGTGACGCGCGAGGCGGCGCGAGAGCTCAGCGATCTCGGCGTGGCCCTGCTGGACGCGGGAGCCTCGGTCACGGACGTGGCGACCTCGCTCACCCGCGCCGCAGCTCGCCATGATGCGGGACGGCTCGACTTCTCGGTGCTGCCGGAACTCGTCATCACCACCGAGCCGGTCTCCGGGGCGACGCTCGTGGCGCAGACTCAGAGCCCACCCCTCGCGTTCGCGCAGGCCGCCGCGGTGAATCGGCTCGCGCGAGCGGTCGAGGCGGGCTCCGTTCCGCTCGCGGACATCACCCGTGGACTCGCCCGCATTCGTGCCGCCGCTCGATCGCACGACGGCCTCAAATGGGTTGCGGGCGCCGCGCTGGTCGCGCTCGGGCTGGCTTTGCTGTTCCGCTGCCCCTGGTGGGCCGTCGTCCTCGCGTTCGTCGCCGGGGCCGGGGTCGGCATCGTCACCAGGCTTCTCGAGCGGATCCGCAGCGCAGCGGCGATCGCACCGTTCCTGACCGCGTGCGTCTCCACCCTGGCGGTCGGAGCCACGGCCGCAGCCCTCGGCACCGGGCCTGTGCCGCTCTACGCCGTCTGCGCGCCGGTCGCGATCCTGGTCCCCGGCGCCGTCATCACGAAGGCGTTGCTCGAACTCACGGCCACCGACATCGTCACCGGGTCGGCTCGGCTGAGCTACGGGCTCATCGTGCTGGGGTTCATGGCGGCGGGCATCGCCGCCGGGGGGACGCTCACGGGCCTCCGAGTCGATCCGCACTCGGTCTCGCTCGTCGGCACTGCCGCGCAGGCGACGGGGCTCGGGTCCGGGTGGCAGCAGCTCCCGCCCGTGTGGTGCTCATGGCTCGGGGTGGTGGTGCTCGCCCTCGGCGTCGGGATCGCGTTCGGCTCCGGCCTCGCGCTCAACCTCGTGAACCTGGTCGTGATGACTGGCGCGTATGCGACCCTCACCGCGCTCACCCCCCTGCTCGGGAGTGTCACCGCGACGGGGGCGACGGCCGCCGCCCTCTTCGTCGCCGCCCGGCTCATCGAGGGACTCACCCTCGCGGTGCCGGCGACCGTGTCGTTCCAACCGGCGTTCCTGCTGCTCGTTCCCGGGACCGTGGGCCTGGTCTCACTGGCCGCGTTCGACCCCGCCGAGGTCGTCGCAGCGCTGCTCACCTTCGTGAGTCTCTGCATCGGCACCAAGATCGGCGAGGCCGTCTCGGAACTCGTCGTGCACCGCAGGGCGTAACGCACGCCGGGCGTACACCCGTCGATCGGCTCAGCCCTCATCGGACGGGGTGATGGACCCCGCGCTGCGCGCGCGAAGGAGACGGCGCTCGGCGAGGTTGTCGGTGAGCTCGGCCGCGCGCTGTTCGGCCGCGGCCGCGGCAGCGGGCTGCCCGTCGCGCCGGAGGAAGGCGCCGCGGACCGCGTGCCAGCGGTGGGACGCGACGAGGTCGGACTCGAGCCGGTCGAGTTCGGCCAGCGCGGCGCGCGGCCCGGCGACCTCGCCGAGCGTGACGGCTCGGTTGAGGCGAACGACGGGCGACGGGTCGTACGCGAGCAGCACGTCGTAGAGCACGAGGATCTGCGGCCAGTCCGTCGCCGCTGTGCTCGCGGCGTCCGCGTGGCAGGCGGCGATGGCGGCCTGCAGCTGCCATCGCCCCGGCCTGCGGAGGCGGGCTGCGGCGTCGAGCGAGGCGCGAGCTTCGGCGATGAGCTCACCGTTCCAACGGGCCCGATCCTGCCGATCCAGCGTGACCAGGTCTCCGTCGCGGGCTCGCGCCGGCTCGCGGGCGCGATGGAAGCGGAGGAGGGCGAGCAGCCCGTGGGCCTCCGCCTGGTCGGGGAGCTCGCCCGTGGCGACCTCGGCCAGCCAGACCGCGTCCTCGGCGAGGTCGCGGTCGGCCGCGGCGTCCGTGTCCTGGCGGAGGTGGGCCGCGTCGTACATGACCGCCACCATCGCGAGCACGAGGTCGAGTCGGGCCGGGAGCTCGGTCGCCGGCGGCACCTGCAGCGGGATGCCCGACGTCGAGATCTTGCGCTTCGCCCTGGAGATCCGCTGCGCCACGGTCGGCATCGGCTCCCCGCTCGCCCGGGCGATCTGCCGGGTGGTGAGGCCGAGCACGGCGCGCAGCGCGAGCGCGAGCTGCGCCTCCGGCGCGAGCGCGGGATGGCAGCACCCGAACAACAGCGGCAGCCGTTCGTCTGCCGGGCCGGCGACTGGCGCCAGCGTCGGATCGGCCAGCAGCGCGACCTTCGTCCGGAAGCGGGCGTCGCGGCGCACCCGGTCGAGCGCGTCGTGGCGCGCCGTCGTCATGATCCAGCCGGCCGGGTTGTCCGGAACGCCGCGCACTCGCCACTCGCGGAGGGCGTGTTCGATCGCCCCGGCCACGCATTCCTCGGCGAGGTCGAGGTCACCGAACGACCGTGCCAGCGCCGTCGTGATCCGGGCCGCGTCGGCGCGGACGATCCGGGCGAGCACGAGATCGGATGCCCCGCCGCCATGCGCCGGCGAGGCATCCGCTCCGGTGGTCACGAGCCGAACAGCTCCGCGTCGTCGAACATGGGGCGGATCTCGACGGCGTTGCCCGGCAGCTCGAGCGACGGCCACGTCTTCGCCATCGCGATCGCGGCGTCGAGGTCGGCGACGTCGATGAGCGTGAAGCCCCCGATGACCTCCTTCGCCTCGGAGAAGGGGCCGTCGACGACGACGGGCGCGGCGTCGCCGGCGCGGACAGTGGTCGCCGTGGCGGCGTCATGCAGGGCAGCGCCTCCGTCGAGGATCTGCGCGGCGTGGTCCCGGTGCCACTGCAGGATGCGCTCCAGGTCGGCTTCGCTGCGCTCGGGTGGCACGGTCGCGTCGAGCTCGGGGGTCGAGGTGAACATGAGGACGTACTTCATCGCATCTCCTAAGCGAACGGCGGCCCTTCCGACGCTCGCAGTTCGATAGCGATCGGGCAAGGCCGATTTCGACAGCCGCGCAGAACGGAGTCGCGCGCGCGTGCCGAGCCCCTTCGCCGTCGCTCCGCGGGGCGACGATGCGGGCGAGGCGTGCCGGGCCCTGCCCTCAGAACTGGGGGCAGGCGACTCCTCTCGCACTGAGGCGGAGATGGTCTTCCGCATGGTTGGATCCAAGGGGGGATCTCGACGCAGCTCTGACGGCGCACGGTGTGGTGCAGGGCGGATGCGGCTGCGGGTCCCGCACGTCTCACCGGACCTCCCGGTGGGCTGCGCCGCGACTGACGGCGGAAGGGAACACGCGAGCACCATGAGCACCTCCCCGAAGCGGCGTCGGACGTTGGGCGCCGCACTCCTCGCCGCGGTGGTCGCGGCGGTCTCCGTGTTCGCGGCCGCACCGGCTGCGGCGGAGCCGATCCAGAATCCCGTCTGGTCGACCACCACGCTCGGCGATCTCACCGTCGGTCAGGATGTCGGCACGATCCAGCTGCAGGCGTCGCCGGCCGACTACTTCGCGGTCACCATGGGCGTTCTGCCGTCCGGCCTGAACATGGACCCCTCCGGGCGGATCACCGGCACCCCCACGAGCGCCGGTGGGTACTTCGTGCAGATCACCGCGGTCGACAATGAGGGCGGCGGCCTGTCCTCGTACGACTTCAACGGCACGGTGCAGGCGGCGCCGCCGCCCGTCACCTGGGTGACGACGTCGCTGCCGGCCGCGACGGTCGGCACCCCGTACTCGCAGACGCTGCTCGCGCAGAACGCCACCTGGTACAACGTGTCGTCGGGAGTGCTGCCCGCCGGCCTGACCCTGACGGGTGCCACGATCTCGGGCACCCCGTCGGTGGCGGGGACGTTCCCGATCACGGTGGAAGCGTGGGGGAACGGCATGTTCGACCTCGCGTACTTCACGATCGAGGTGACCGCTCCGGTCGACCCGTGGATGACGAAGACACTGCCGCAGCTCGAGCAGGGCATCCACATCGACACCGTCATCGACGTGGAGAACGTCGCGTCGCTGCGACTCGTCGCCGGGGCGCTGCCGGCCGGGCTGGCGTTCTTCGAGGACACTTGGCTCCACCTCGTCGGCTCCCCGAGCGCCCTCGGTCCGTACGACTTCACGCTGAGCGTCGACGTGGACGGGGTGAGCTACCCGCAGCGCTTCACCGGAACGGTGAAGTGGCCGATGCCGAGCTTCGCGGCACAGGGGCTCCCGAGGGCGAAGGTCGGTCACCAGTACTCCGCCCAGGTGGTCGCGTCCAACTGGTCCGAGCTCGGCCTCATCGCGGGCGAGCTGCCCGCGGGCCTGACGATGGACGGCTCCGGTGCGATCTCCGGCGTCCCGACCGCGGCCGGTGCGTCCCAGTTCATGGTGACGCTGTCGAACCCGGACTACGCTCCCGGTCTGGTGCTGAAGTCGTTCATCATCTTCATCGATCCGGCCGCGCCGATCTTCACCGACGGGGTCGACCCGCTCGAGTTCCAGGTGGGCGAGCCGTTCAGCCGCACCTTCACCTCCGACCAGGAGGCCGAGTTCTCGATCCGCTACGGCGCCGTCCCTGCGGGCACCTCGCTGACGAGCGAAGGCGTCCTCTCGGGGACGCCGACGCAGTCCGGGTCGTACTCGTTCTCGATCGAGGTGTCGAACGAGTTCGGCAGCACCCTTCGCGTGTACACCGGCACGGTGCTGCCTGCGAAGACCACTCCCGCCACCCCGGTGAACACGACCTCGGCGACCGAGGCGAAGGCGGGTGCCCAGCTCGAGGTCACGGGCACCGGGTTCACGCCGGGCGAGCTCGTCGAGGTGTGGCTGCACTCCACCCCGGTGCAGCTCGGCGAGCTCACGGCGGACGCCGCCGGGAACGTGCGCGGCACCTTCACCCTGCCCGCGAACCTCGAACCCGGCGTGCACCACGTCGTGCTCGTGGACGAGCACGGCGTGGAATACGTCTCCGGCGACCTCACGATCACTGCCGCCGAGGGCGGTGCCGCTCCCGCGGCCCCGGTGACCCCGACGAAGCCGGCCGCCGCGAAGCCGTCGGCGACGCAGCTCCCCGCGCTCGGATTCGAGAGCGGCACCGCGGCGGTCCTCGTCGGCACGATGCTGCTGCTCGGCACGGCGCTGCTGCTGGTCGGCCGCCGACGCACGGACGCAGAGAGGTAGCAGCCCGACGGCAGCGACCCGGCCTATCGGCGGCGTCGCTCAGGGCATCGGGGTGGCGATGCCCACCAGCACGCCGAAGGGATCGCGGACGTACGACACCCGCTGACCCCACGGTTCGTCGTGCGGCTCGGCGAGCGGGGTCGCGCCCGCCGAGACGGCTGCGGCGTACCTGGCGTCGACGTCGTCCGCGAGCAGGGTGAGCTCGAACCCGACCGGCGGGTCCGCGGCGTCGATCGGCGTGTACGGCACCGGCACGGCCGAGCCGCCGAGGCGGTGGCTCGTGAAGGCGAGCGCGACTGCGCCGGTGTCGACCTCGCCGAAGTCACCTGATTCGTGGAGGAACCGCCGGGGCAGACCGAATCCGCGCTCGTAGAACTCGAGCGCGTCGACGACGTCCGGCACGTACACGATCACATATCCAAGTCGCATGCGGTCCATGCTCGTGGAGCCGCGGGCGCCGGTCTTGAACTATTCGGACACATGGAGGGCGGCGAACGCGCGAAGCGGCATCCCGACGAGCGAGCGGAGATCGCGTGCCGCGTGCGACTGGTCGGCGTAGCCCGCGGACGAGGCCGCTTCCGAGACCGGGAGGCGCTGCAGCGAGTGATGGAAGCGGTGCAGGCGGAGGACTCTGCGGGCCTGCACGGGGCCGACGCCGAGCACGGCGAGCACCCTGCGCCGCAGCGTTCGCTCGGAGACGAACGCCGCCCTCGCGGCATCCGCGATCCTCGTGTCCGTCGCCGCCGCGCTCAGGAAGGCGGCCACCAGCGGGTCCTCCCGCCAGCCGACCGCGCCCTCGGCGATCGCATCGGCGAGCCGGTCCTCGGCCGGGCGCCGCCGCGCACGCCATCCGCGCCACGCGGGATCGATGCGGATGTCGGTGGCGGCGATCGGCAGGCGCACTCCGACGACCGCCTGCGCGCGGTCCAGACTCATCGTCACGGCGCGGACGGTCCGGGCGATCAACGCCGGCCCCTCGGGCGTCGCGAGGACGTCGCGCGAGAGATCCGGGATCAGCCGGATCACGGTCGTTCGCCGCCCGACGTCGGTCCAGACCCTCGTGCCGAGGTGCGTGAGCTCGCGGACCTCGACCGCGGCGGCGTCGTGCAGTCCCGGGAGCACCAGTGAGCTCGGCATCCTGCTCGCCCGTCCGGCCCCGGCGTCAGGCCCCGCGCTCGGCGAGCCGGCGCTGCAGCTCCTTGACCTCGTCGACGAGCTCAGGTGCGGGCCCGGTGACCGGGAGCCCAGGGGCGACGGCGTTGATCGGCAGCGCGGCGACCGGCCCCGGCTCGAGGCCCCACTCGGCACGCCACTGCGCGAGCTGCGCCGAGGCGGTGGCGTAGACGATCCGGCCGAGCCCGACCCAGGCGTGCGCGGCCGAGCACATCGGGCAGTGCTCGCCGGAGGTGTACACGACCGCCTGCCGACGCTCGGCCGGGGTCAGGTGCGCGGCCGCCCACCGCGCGATCTCGAACTCGGGATGCCGCGTCTCGTCGCCGTCGCCGTCGGCGACGCGGTTGCGGTCTTCGAAGCGCACGGCTCCGGTGGAGTCGACGAGCAGTGAGCCGAACGGTTCGTCGCCCGCGTCCAGCCCCTCCCGGGCGAGTTCGACGCAGCGCCGCAGGAACGCGAGGTCCCGCGGCTCGATGGCCGGCGCGATCTCGGGCAGCTCGGTCATCGCCCCTCCGCGGTGGTCGCAGGGCGGTTCGGACGGGCCATTCGGTGTGCGTTCACGGCACCCTCCCTCGCTCCACGCCAGGGTACTCGCGTTCGCCCGGCCGAGCCACGGGCCAGTCGGCGTCGGCGGCGCCGGCGCCGGCGACGGCGCCGGCACCGTCGTCCTCGGCGCTCGCCTCCGGACGGCG
>NZ_BMRJ01000002.1:228127-302386 GCF_014648575.1 Agromyces mediolanus
GCGACGGCGGCGCGGTACTCGGGCGCCGCCTCCTTGATGCCGAGCAGGTGACCGGTCGGCAGCTCGGCCACCCGTGCGTGCGGGTAGCGCGCGCCGAGGGCCCGCACCTGGGCGGGGTCGAGCACCTCGTCCTCGGTGCCGACGAGGAAGAGCATCGGGGTGGTGCCCGACGCCGAGCTCGCGGGGTCCGGCGGCCACGTGGCGCCGAGCATGGAGACGGCGGTCGAGGCGAACGCGGCGACCGCGGCCGGATGGCGCAGCGCCGAGCGGGCGGCGGCGGGCAGCTGCGCGCCGCCGTCGACGACGAAGCGCCGGAGCATCGGCTCGAGCTCCAGGCCGGGGCCGCTGTCGCAGAGGATGGCGTGGATCGGCGTCGCGGGGGTGCGCAGAGAGTAGAGCGTCGGGAACGTCGAGAAGGAGAAGCCCCACACGACGACGGGGCCGGCGTCCGGCCATCGCTCGGTCGCCGTCTCGATGCAGGCCGCGATGTCCCGGCTGAACCGATCGGCGAGCCCGCTCCGGCTCCGGTCGGAGCCGGAGCGACCGTGGTTGCGGTGGTCGAACAGCAGCACGTGATAGCCGAGCTCGTGCAACAGCTCCGCGTGCCGCAGGCTCGCCGACTTGGTCAGCCCGATGCCGTGGCCGACGATCGCCGTCCCGGCGCCGCGGCCGGGCACGAGCCAGACGTGGAGCTCGATGCCGTCGGCCGTGCGGACGGTGTCCGCGCTCGCCTCGAGCCCGAGGTCGGCCGGCCGGCGATGGTGGGGCCTCCGCGGCGGTCGGAAGAGCCGTGCAGCGAGTCGGCGCCCGATCAGCGCGCCGAGGCGCTCGCCGATCACGCGGCGGCCCCGTCGCCGCCCGCGGAGGCATCCGCGTCCGCCTCGAGCACGGCGGCCGAAGCGGCGAGCACCGAGCGCATGAGCCAGGGCGGCTGCGCGGCCTCCCGGATGATGAGGCGCGCGGCGGAGTACGGGAGGTCGATCAGGGCGAGCCGGGCGCGGCCGAGCGTCGCCGAGTCGACCCGCTCGAACCGCGCTGCCGCGAAGCCACGGACCGCGCGGGCGACGTCGTCGTTCAGAGTGCGCAGCTCGTCGCCGAGCTCGTCGGGCCAGAGCGCGATGAGGTCCTCCCGGCGGTGCCGGGTGAGCAGCTTCGCCTCGGTCGGATGCGCCGTGCTCCAGTCGAGCGTGTGGCGGACGGCGCGCTCGGCGGCGATCCGCGGGTCGGGCGAGGCGAGGGCGTCGAGGAAACCGCGCTGGAACCGCTGCACGGTGCGCACCCAGAGTGTGGCGACGAGCAGGTCCCGCGAGGGGAAGCGGTGGTAGATCGAGCCCGACGGCGCCCCGAGTCGCTTGGCGACCGCGACGGCGGTGGCCGCGTGGGCGCCGTCCTCGGCGATCAGCTCGAGCGCGGCATCCAGCATGTCCTGCTCCGAGTACTTCGCGGTCCGGCCCATCTCAGCGGACCTCCTTCCTGGTCGGTGCCTCCTGCTCGGCGAGCCGGCTCAGCTCGCGCAGCTGCTTGCGCATCATGACGAGGTCGCCCCAGGCCAGGGCGGTGTTGCGCGCCGCGGCCCCGCGGCCGGCGCTCGGCATGCGGAGGATGGCGCCGAGCTGACGCTCGTTGCCGGGGAGCCGGTCGATGCGGTACTCCACGACGAGCGCGCCGAAGAGTCGGGACGGCGCGCCGGGTCGCATGCCGAGGGCGATCGAGCGCCCGGGCTCGAAGGCGAGGAGGGTGAAGATGGTCATGAACCGTTGGCCCAGGGCGAGCCGGGTCATCGCCGGGTCGGCGCGCTGCGGGCTGCGGCGGGCGAAGTTGTCGATCCAGTCGTGGCTGTACGGAGCGCGGCGCAGCTGGCACAGCCAGAGGAACAGCGCCTCCGGTGTCGCGCTCGTGCGCACCGCCCGGGTCGCGATCGTCTGCGGATCGGGGAGGTGCGCGCCGGCGCTCGTGGCACCGGGGATCGGCGGCCCCCAGCTCCACGGGCGTCCCGGCCGGAGACGAGTCGACGAGATCATGGGGGCTCCTTGCATCCGGCTCAATATTAGAGATTAATCTCTATTAAGTCGAGCGTCTCACCGCGCGGGAGGAACGCGGCGCCCGTCGAGGGGTAACGTCGGGTGCGGCGCACCGCCGCCCGCACTCCCCGCCGAACGAAGGATCCGGATGACCGCCACCGCCACCCCCGAGCCCTCCATGAAGCGCGTGGCGCTCGGCGGCACCGGCCTGGAGGTGCCGAACCTCCTGCTCGGCGCCATGCGCATCGAGGACCTCGACGACGCCGCCATCCGCGAACTCGTCGATACCGCGCGCGCCGCGGGCGTCACGTACGTCGACCACGCGGACATCTACGGTCGGGAGCTGCACGGGTGCGAACGCCGCTTCGCCGAGGCGCTCCGGCTCAGCCCCGCCGAACGCGACGAGCTCACGCTGCAGACGAAGTGCGGCATCGTGAAGGGCGAGGCCGCCTTCGACTTCTCCTACGAGCACATCGTCGCCTCGGTCGAGGGCTCGCTCGACGCGCTCGACACCGACCGCATCGACGCGCTCCTGCTGCACCGGCCCGACGCACTGGTCGAGCCCGACGAGGTCGCCCGTGCCTTCGACGAGCTGCACGCCTCGGGCAAGGTGCGCGCATTCGGGGTGTCGAACCACACGCCCGGACAGATCGAGCTGCTCCAGCGCTCGCTCGACCAGCCCATCGTCGTGAACCAGATCCAGCTCTCGCTCGCCCACGCCTCCGCGATCGCCCAGGGCATCGCCGCGAACATGAGCGACGAGCAGTCCGTCGTGCGCGACGGCGGCGGCATCGTCGACTATGCCCGCCTGCACGGCATCGCGCTGCAGGCGTGGGCGCCGTTCCAGGGGCCGGCGGGCGTGTTCCTCGGCTCCGAGCAGTACCCCGAGCTCAACGCGGTGCTCGAGCGGATCGCGGCCCGGTACGGCGTGGAGCCCATCGCGGTCGCGACCGCGTGGCTCACCCGGCATCCCGCCGGCATCCAGGTCGTCCTCGGCACGACGAAGCCGGCCCGACTGGCCGCCGCCGCGCGCGGCTCCGATCTCCGGCTCAGCCGCAGCGAGTGGTACGAGCTGTTCCGCGCGGCCGGGTACCACGTGCCCTGACCGCGCGGAACGACCTGCCCGGTCAGGCGGACACGGCCTCGCGCCGCGCCTCCTCGATCTGCGCCGCCACCTTCGCGCGCTGCGCCCGGCCCCAGGTCTCGCGGGCGGTCAGGATGCCGGCGAGGCCGATCACGGCGGCGAGGATGTAGAGCATCGCGGCTCCGGGCCATCCGAACACACCGGTCAGCAGCGTCGCGAGCAGCGGGGCGAAGCCGCCGAGCGAGGCCGCGACCTGGTAGCCGATCGACGCGCCCGAGGTGCGCCTGGTCGTGCCGAACTGCTCCGACAGCAGCGAGCCCTGCACGCCGGTGAGCGTGGCGTGGATGAAGGCGATGCCGAACACGAAGACGGCGAAGATGAGCGCCGGCACCCCGTCGTTCGTGAGCCAGTACATCGGGAACGCGAACAGGATCGCGGTCACGCACGCGGCGATGTACAGCGGCCGGCGGCCGAAGCGGTCGCTGAGCGAGCCGGCGAGGAAGGTGGTGCCGATGGCGACGACGCTCGCGACGGTGATCGCGGCGAGCGCGACCGAGCGGGTGTCGGGATGGTTCGTGGTGAGGTAGTTGAGCAGGAACGTCGCCGTCAGGTAGTAGGCGAACGACTCCACGATGCGCAGCGCGATGACGCGCAGGATGCCCCGCCAGTCCTTGCGGAGCGTCGCGAGGAACGGGTTCTTCTCGATCTTGCCGGTCTCCTTCGCCGCCTCGAACTCCGGCGACTCCGACAGCCGTGCGCGCACGATCAGGCCCGCGACGACGAGGACGAGGCTCAGCAGGAACGGCACCCGCCAGGCCCAGTCGCCGGGGAGGTTGGCGCAGACCAGGAACATGAGGCTCGCGAGCGCGATGCCGAGCGGGTTGCCGGACTGGGGGATCGCGGCGAACATCCCGCGCCGGTTCCACGGCGCGTGCTCGTACGCCATCGTGACGGCGCCGCCCCACTCCGCGCCGAAGGCGAGCCCCTGGATCATGCGGATGGCGACGAGGAGGATCGGGGCGAGGATGCCGACGGTCGCGTAGGTCGGCAGCACGCCGATCACGAAGGTCGCGCCGCCCATGACGAGCATGGCCCCGACGAGCACGGGCTTGCGGCCGAAGCGGTCGCCGAGGTATCCGCCGATCGCGCCGCCGATGGGGCGCATCAGGAAGCCGACGGCGAGGGTCGCGAACGCGAGGAGCGTGCCGACGACGGTGTCCTCGTTCGGGAAGAACACCGGGCCGAAGTACAGGGCGGCGGCGGTGCCGTAGGCGATGAAGTCGTAGTTCTCGACGCTCGTGCCGACGGCGGCGGCGATCGCGGTCTTCACCCGGTCGGGCGAGCCCAGGGGGCTCGGGGCGGTGCTGGTCGTGCTGGTCATACCCAATCTCCTTCGATTGCGCGGTGGTGGGGTCAGGGGGTGGTGTCGTTCAGGTAGTCGGTGAGCGTGCGCTGCTCGAGCAGCCGGAGCTTCCGCACCCGGCGCCGGGTGTCCTCGTCGTCGTCGAACGTCGCCGTGAGGAAGGCGTCGAGGATGTCGCGGATGAGCGCGCGCGGCGCGAGCCACGCGCCCATCGCGATCAGGTTCGCGTCGTCGTGCTCGACGGCCTGATGGGCGGAGTACGGCTCGTGCGTCAGTGCGCAGCGGATGCCGTCGATCTTGTTCGCGGCCATGATCGCGCCGGCGCCGCTGCCGCAGACGAGCACCCCGCGCTCGGCCGCGCCCGACAGCACGGCGTGCGCGGTGCGGGCGGTGATGTCGGGGAAATCGACGGGGGTCTCGTCGAAGGTGCCGACGTCGACGATCTCGTGGCCGAGGGCCGTCAGCTGCTCCTTCACGAACCCGGTCAGCGGGAACCCCGCGTGGTCGGCGCCCACAGCAACTCTCATCCGGCAACTCCTTCATCCGCGGCGAGTGTGAACGTTTACATGGAAACGTTTACATGACTGCAGAGAGTTAACCTCCGCGGGCTCCCGCTGTCAAGTCGCGCGGGATCAGCCGCGAGCGATGAGCCGCGTGGGCAGGGTCACCGATCGGGGGTGACCGCCGTCGATCAGCTCGAGCAGCAGGCGCATCGCGACCGCGCCCATGTGCGCGGCGTCCTGCTCGATCACCGAGAGCGGCGGGTCGACCAGGCGCATCCAGTCCTGATCGTCGAACGAGACCAGCTCGACCGCCGCGCCGCTGCCGCGGATCGCCTCGAACGCCCCGGAGCTCATCAGCGCGTTCGAGGACAGCACCGCCGTCGGCGCCGGACTCAGGGCGAGCAGCCGTTCGGCCGCGTCCGCGCCGCCGCCGCGCCGGCCGTCGGCGAGCTGCACGAGCTCCGGCGCGGGATCCAGTCCGAGCTCGTCGCGGATCGCCTCGAACGCCGAGACCCGCGCCCGCCCCGTCGAGACCGAGACCGGTCCCGCGATCAGGCCGATGCGCCGGTGCCCGCGATCCCGCAGGTGGGTGATCGCCTGCTCGATCCCCTGCCGCACGTCGAAGGTCACGACGGGGGCGTCGACGCCGTCGAGCGTGCGGTTCAGCAGCACCACCGGGATCCCGGCCTCGACGAGCGACCGCGCGCCCTCGGCGCTGCCGCCCTGCGGTGACATCAGCACGCCGTCCACGCGCTGCGCGCGGAACGCCCGGAGATACCTGGCCTCGATCGCGGAGTCCTCGTCCGCATTGGCGAGCATCGTCACCCGTCCCGCCGCGAGCGCCTCCTGCTCGGCCCCGTGCGCGGCGTCGGCGAAGAACGGGTTCCGCACGTCGGAGATCGACAGGCCGATCACCCCCGTGCGCGCCAGGCGGAGGGACTGCGCCCGCGCGTTCGGGGTGTACCCGAGCTGCAGGGCGGCCTCGCGCACGCGTTCGCGCGACTCGGGGGAGGTGGCGGGGTTCCCGCTCAGCACCCGCGACACCGTGCCGATCGAGACGCCCGCGAGCCGCGCGACATCATGAATCGTGCTCATCCAGGTCCCCGCTCGGAAACGTTTCCACGTGCGCGGTCACGGTACCACGCCGCCGGCACGGTGACCCGCGGCGTCACACGCGCGCTGCGGGGTGGTGCTCACCGGTCTCAGAGCGGTGCTGCTGCGGTTCGGACGAGCCGCCGCCCGGTCGCCGCCCGGCGCAGTGCTACGACCGCGTCGACCGCGATGGCGATCACGAACGCGACGAGGATGAACTTGGTGGTCTCGTCAGCGGCTGCCGTCGCGAAGATCGGGCCGCCGAGCACCCACCAGAGCAGGAGTGCGATGAACACCAGGTCGAGCGCGCCCCTGACGGCCTGGGTGATCGGACCCCACCGGCCTGTGAGGAGGACGGCGATGAAGAGGGCGAGTTCCGCGGCCCACAGGAGCAGCAGCCACGGCGCCCGCCACTGCAGGAACTCGGGGTCGAGGGCGAGTGCGGCGAGCACGGGCTCGGGAAGGTCGGGTGCCCACGAGCCCAGCCAGGGCAGGGCGAGCAGCGCGCTGGCGCCCAGCAGGGCGAGTGCGAGGAAGAGCACCCCCAGGGGGCGGTTCACGAGGTCGCGGTCGATCGCGTTCCTCGGTACGGGAGCCGGGGTCGGCGCCCACGCCGTCGTCACGGACTCGCGGCGACGGGTGGCGAGCACCGAGAGGAGCGTGAACGTGATCAGTACGCCCGGCCACCAGAACGCGCCGAGGCCGGGGCCGAACCACCAGACCGTGAGTCGTCCCCACCAGGCGTCGGCGCCGTACTCCCAGCCGACGACCGGCGGCACGCCGAGCAGCGCGGCGGGAAGCGTGATCAGCCAGATCACGGCGATGCCGCCGAGTGCGAACCACGTGAAGCGCGGGGCATCCGATGGTCGGATCACGGTGAAGCCGGCGGGCCGGTAGCGGTCGGCCACGTCGGCCGGGCGACCGAACGCGGCGAGCAGCTCCATCGTCACGTCGGCGTCGACGGGGCGGCCGCCGTCTGCGGCGCGGCCCGCGACCTCCTCGCGGAGGAGCGAGCGGAGCTCGCGCGCCACATCGGTGCGCTGTCGTCGCGGCAAATGCCGCACGACGTCGCCGACGTAGCTGTCGATGATGGCGTTGGGGTCCATGTCACTCCTCCTCGTGGTCGTTCTCGTTCAACAGCACGTCCATCACCGACACGAGTGACCCCCAGGCGGAGGTGAGCTCGCGGTAGGCCTCGGCGCCCTGCGGGCTGAGTCGGTAGTAGCGGCGTGGTGGTCCGTCGTCCGCCTGCCAGTGCGACTCGAGCAGGCCCTGGCCCTCGAGTCGACGCAGCAGCGGGTACAGGGTGCCCTCCTCGATGGGCATGCCGTGCCGGGCGAGCTCCTGCCGCAGCGAGTACCCGTACTGCGGGGTGCGCAGCCGCGAGAGCGCGGAGAGCACCAGCACGCCTTTGCGCAGGTCCTGCTCGAGCTTCGGCAGCTGCCCGGCGTCATCTACCATGCGCCACACACTACATAGCGCCGCACAGTATGGCAATGGGCTCGACGAAAGACGACTCCCTCCGAGCCACCCTGGGGGTGAACGTGTCGCCGTCCCGCGGAGTACTCACTGGTGCCGACTACTCGGCGATGCGCGCTCCCGGCAGCGGTTCGAGCTCGGGTCTCCCATCGGCGAGCGCGCCCGCGCGGTCGCGCAGCGCGGCGAGGGCGGCGTGCAGGCCGAGCCCGAGGCGGTGCAGCGAGTTGAGGCCGCGCGACTCCCAGATCACGAGTTCGCCGTGCGCGTCCCGCGAGCCGAGCTCCCAGAGCAGCGCGTCGCCGTTCTCGCTCCAGGCGAAGACCTGCAGGCGCTCGGCGAGCGGCCAGTCACCGTCGGGCTCGACCATCCAGTCGTACCCCTCGGTGCGCCCGTCGGCGTAGGACTCGTGGAACCGCTCGGTGAGTCGAGTCGTGCGCCCGGGCCAGCCGTCCGCGTAGCCGGCCACGACGGGTGGGTAGACGAGCCACAGCCCGAAGAGCCGACCCCACCCTGCCGCCCGCACGAACTCGACATAGGAGGGTGGGAACGGCCCGCCGTCGGGCAGGACGGTCTGTTCGAGCGCCGCGATGTCGACGTGGTCGAGCGTCGGCGTGGCGGGCGGAGTGAATACCGGCATCGGACCCCTTCGCAGCGTGCGTCAGGACGACCCTACCCGCGCGCGTTCGTCGGCGCCGGTAGCTGCGCCAACCGGTGGTCGCGCCAGGCTCAGGCCGCGAGCACGCGGTGCCGGTCGGACGTGCCGGATGCCGTGAAGGCGACGGCCTCGTGCAGCCCGGCGTCGGCGGCCGCCGGCACCACCGACTCGGCATTGCGCCGTGCCTCTCGGAGCACGTCGGCGCGCGAGGTGTGCCACGTCGGCGCCGAGCGGCGTGCGATCCAGACAGCCTCGTAGCCGCCGCGCTCCCCGCGCTCCACGTAGGCGACGAGTCGCTGCACCTGCCCCACCGGGTACCGCGAGTCGCAGAGCCGCCAGCCCCCCGGTGCGAGCGGCTCCCAGATCAGTGTCTGCTCCATGTTCATCGACCTCCCGAAGGCATCATGCAGGCGGAAAGCCCCGCGCACGGGGCCCTTGACACGGAGGGGTTTTCAGCTAAATCGGCTACGCTGGCCACACCGGTCGCTCTACCCCTTCCGGCAGACGGAGTGACCGTGGACCCGGCCCAACTCGCCCTCGACCCCGACGAGCTCCGCAGGCTCGACGAGTGCGCGAAGGAGCCGATCCGAACGCCAGGCTCGATCCAGGCGCACGGTACCCTGCTCGGCATCGACCGCACCGGCCTCATCGCGGTGGCGAGCGAGAACGCGAGCGACTGGCTGGGGCATCTGGTGGCCGAGCTCGGCAACACCGAGCTCGAGTACGCGGTGCGCAGCGGCCAGGCGATCGACCCGGTGCGGATCACCTGGCAGGGCGAGGCGTGCGACGCGATCGTGCACCACCGCGACGCCATCACGATCGTCGAGATCGAACCCCTCCCGGAGAGCGGCGAGTACGCCCGCACGGCGGTCGTCGGGGCGATCATGCGCACCTCGCAGATGAGCTCCGAGGACGAGTTGCGCGCCGCGGTGGTCGCCGAGATCCGCGAGATCACCGGCTTCGACCGCGTCATGATGTACCACTTCCACGACGACGGCCACGGCGAGGTCGTGGCGGAGGCCCGCGCGGAGGAGCTGCCGCCGTACCTCGGCCTGCACTTCCCCTCCTCGGACATCCCGCCGCAGGCGCGCGCCCTCTACATCTCGAAGATCGGGCGCACGATCGCGAGCACCGAGGCACCCGGCATCCCGCTCGTCGCGCTCGCCGACGACCCGCTCACGATCGATCTGTCGGATGCCGAGCTGCGCACGGTCTCGCCCTACCACCTGCAGTTCATGCGGAACATGGGCCAGGCTTCGAGCTTCTCCCTCTCGATCGTCGAGAGCGGCCGGCTCGTCGGCATGATCACCTGCGCCGACCGGGGCGAGCGGCGGCTGCCCGTGCTGCTCCGGCGGGCGCTCGAGGTGCTGGCGGGACAGATCGCACTGCAGCTCGCCTCGATGCGGCAGATCAGCCGCCTCCAGCACATGGTCGACGTGCGCGCGCGGCGGGCGGAGCTGCTCGCCCCGCTCTACGCGTCCGACGACATCCACGCCGCGCTGCTCGGCGGCACCGCGACGGTGCTCGACCTCGTCCCCGCCGACGGCGTGCTGGTGCGGATCGCGGGCACCTCGCGGATGGCGGGCGAGACGCCCGCGCTCGGGCCGATCCTGCAGGTGCTCGAACGGGTGGGCAGCACGCCCTTCGTGTCCGAGTGCCTGCTGACCGAGCGGCCCGATCTCGCCGAGCTCATCCCGGGCGTCGCCGGGCTGCTCGTCGTGCCGCTCGCGGAGTCGGGCGACGTGCTCGTGTTCTTCCGCGGCGAGCTCGCACGCGAGATCTCCTGGCTCGGCGACCCCGGCGGCACGAACCGGCCCGACGAGCTGTCGCCGCGCACCTCGTTCGCCGCATGGAAGCGCACGGTGCGGGATCGCAGTGCGCCATGGGGCACGGTCGTCGAGGAGGCGGCGGAGCTCGGCCACGAGCTGGAGGTCGCCCTGCAGCGGCGGGCCGAGGCCCAGCTCGCGGAGCTCGCGATGCGCGATGCGCTCACCGGGCTGTACAACCGGCGCTACCTGGTGGAGCGTCTGGCCACCCGGGGGCCGGTGGGCGAGGCCGGCAAGGCGATGCTCTTCGTCGACCTCGACGACTTCAAGAGCGTGAACGACGCGCACGGGCACGACGCCGGCGACGCGGTGATCCTCGAGGTCGCGAACCGCCTCATCGAGTCCTCGCGCGAGCAGGACGTCGTGGTGCGCCTCGGCGGCGACGAGTTCGTGGTGCTGCTCGACGGCGTCATCGGCGAGGATGTCGAGGCGATCGCCGACCGGCTCGTGCAGTCGATCGCCGTGCCCATCGTGACGAGTCGTGCGGTGCTCTCGGTGACGGCGTCGTGCGGCGTCGTCGTGGCCGAGCCGGGCTCGCCCCGGGTCGGGCTCCTCGAGGCGGCGGACGCGGCGATGTACCGCGCCAAGCATGCCGGACGGAACCGCGTCTCGCTCTGAGCCGGGCGCGCCCTCGGGCGGGGCGCGTCAGGCGCCACCGCTCAGGCGGCGCACGCCGTCAGGCCTTCGGCTCCGGCGTGACGCGCATGCCGGCGGCGCCGTTGGCGGAGTCGATGAGCTCTTCGAGCCAGACCCGGTTGATCTCGCCGGGGGCGCCGTCGAACTCGAAGCGCAGCGTCGAGGACGGATTGATCCACACCTGCTGGCGTGCGCCCCCGTCGCCGTCGATGGAGAGCGCGAACGCCTCTTTGCGGCGGAGCTTGGCGAGCACGACGAACTCGATGTGCGCGAGGGTGCGATCGGGGATCGCGAACGAGGCCGGCGGCGAGCCGTAGTGCAGATGTCCCATTGTTCCGATCCTATGCGGAAGCGAGCCGAGGTAGCCTGAATCGGTGACCCTTGTGCACCGACTGACCGTAGACGGCCGAGACTACTTCCTTCCCGACCCCGTGACCGAGCTGAAGCAGCAGGTCCTCGAGGCGATCAAGGCGGGCGGCGGGTACGTCAACATCCCGCCGCTGCGCGGCGGCCCCGGCATCGACATCCTCTTCTCGCCGGGCATGCCCGTGACCTGGTCGCAGATCGACGTGGGCGGCGACCTGAGCGAACGCGACGACGAGAAGCCCGCCGGCGCATCCGGCGACGAGATCGTCCTTTAACGGCGGGATGCCTCGGGGCCCGGCGGCCTCGCGCCCGGCGCGAGGCTAGGCGACGCTGAGCAGCCGTTCCGCCTCGGCCGCGGGCAGCGCGGGGGAGAAGTAGAAGCCCTGCCCGCGATCGCAGCCCCACCGCCGAGCGCGGTCGAGATCGTCCGCCGTCTCGATGCCCTCCGCGACCACCACCGCGCCGCGCTCGTGCGCGACCTCCACCGCCGCACGCGCGAGCGCGTCCGACTCCGAGGCCTGGTCGCGCATGAGCGAGCGGTCGATCTTGACCTCGGTGAGCGGCATGCGCCGGAGCGCCTCGATCGAGGTGAAGCCGGCGCCGAAGTCGTCGACGGAGACGCCGATCCCGCCGTCGATGAGCATCTGCAGGGCCTCGACCTCCTCGCAGCTCTCGGTGAGGGCGGGGGTCTCGGTGATCTCCGCGGTCACGGTGCCCGCCGGGAGCCCGAGCTCGCCGACCAGCTCCAGCACGGCCGCCGCGAAGTCCGGGCGGAGTTGCGTCGGGGAGACGTTGACCGCGAGCCCGACGTGGCGGCCGTGGCGGTGCCACTCGGCGACGCGCCGCCCGGCCTGCTCGAACATGGCGCGGCTGAGCTCGCCGATGAGGCCGGTGCGCTCGGCGACCGGGATGAACAGGTCGGGCATCACCAGGCCGCGAGCGGGGTGCAGCCAGCGGCACAACGCCTCGACCACCACCGGCTGACCGGTCGCGAGTTCGTACTCGGGTTGGAAGTAGGCGACCAGCTCGCCCCGCCCGACGGCGCGACGGAGTTCTTCGGCCGACCGGTCGGCGATGGGATGCGATGCGCGGCGCTCCATCCCACAAGACTCGTCCTGTCAACCCCCTTGCGCAAGGATCGCTCGTTCACAGCTCGGGGGTGTACCGTACCGCCTCGCGGCTTCTGCACCCGCCGGGCGTGCGCCCAGCGGGCCGATGCCGGCGAGCGCTCGTCCTCCGGGTATCCTTCCTCTGATGGGCACGCTCACCTACGACTCCAAGCTGGTCGTCTCGTTCGACGATCGGGTGCTCGCGCACCTGCAGGCGGCGATCTGGGCGAAGCTGCGACGCGGCGAACCGTTCGCCTTCACCTGGACCGAGTCCGCCTCGGCCAGCGGCTTCGGTCGGACCTCGGTCTGGCTGTCGCCGGCGATCCCGGTCGCGTTCGAGTACTTCGGCGGCCGCGCCCCGCGCCTCAACCCCGCCTGGGTGCAGGCGATGAACCGCTCCGCGAACTCCGCAGGAGGCCTCACGATCGTGCCGGAGCCGCTCGAGGCCGGGCGCGAGCCCACGGGCTGAGCGCCGAGGCATCCGCCCGGTCGCGCCGAATGGGGTGCGCCCCGCTCAGTGCTCCGTCACGCCCTGACCGGACGGCTCGGGAACGAGGCTGAGGCCGGCGGGCGAGTTCGCCGCCCGCGTCAGATCGCGCAGCCAGAGCGGGTTCAGCCGCGGCTCCCGAGCGTCGAAGAACTCGAAGACGACCGGGATGTCGGGGCCGAGCCAGATCGAGTTGCGGCCGCTGCCCTGCTCGGCGGGCACCTCCCAGGAGAACGCGAAGGACTCGCCGCGTCGCAGCTTCGCCAGGATGACGCTGCGGAGATGGGCGAGCGACCGGTCCTCGATCTCGACGGTCCGGATGAAGCGATAGGTCAGGATGCCCACCGCTCCAGCATGCCACCCCCGCGGTCACTCGGCCGCCACCCGGGTCGCAGGATCGGCGCCCGCGGCGCCCGCGCCCGGCTCGGGGAGCTCGCGCACCCGGGGAAGCCGCGAACGCAGCACGTACAGCAGCTGCGCGGCGAACAGCACTGCGCACCCCGCGATGCACCACTCGATGCCGGCCGTGGCGGCCAGGGCTGCGCCGAGGCCGGCGCCGATCGGGCGGGCGCCGTACGTGGCGACGACGAGCACGGCGGAGACCCGGCCGATCATCCGGGTCGGGGTGACCGCCTGGCGAAGTGAGGTGGTGCCGATCGTCCAGAGCACCGGGCCGAGCCCGAACAAGAAGTAGGAGAGCACGGCGAGCGCGGGGATGGGGAACCAGAGCGTCGCCGCGACGAGCAGCGCGGCCGCGAAGCCGCCCATCGGCCCGAGCAGCGCCATCCGGCCCAGCGGGACGCGCGACGAGAGCCAGCCCGCGCTCAGTGCGCCGAGCACCATGCCGACGCCGAACGCGCCGAGCGCCACGCCGATGAGCTCCGGGGTCATGCCGAGCCGCTCGAGCGCGTACACGACGAAGACGGACTGCAGCAGGAACCAGCCGACGTTGAAGAGGAGCGAGGTGACGATCATGGCTCGCAGCAGCGCGTGCGTGAAGACGAAGCGCAGGCCGTCGCCGACCTCCCGCCACGGGCGGCTGCGCGGCGCGAGCTCACCGCGCGGGACTCGCGTCGTCGCGAGCAGGGCGAGCGCCGCCGCGCAGGCGATCGTCGCGGCGACGAACGCCGTCGTGCCACCGCCGGCGGCGACGGCCGCTCCGCCGAGCACGGGCCCCGAGATGAACGCCGCGCTGCGGCCGAGTTCGAGCCAGCGGTTCGCCGGGACGAGCTGCTCGCGCCCCACGAGCCGCGGCACGGAGGCGGGGACGGCGACGCTCAGACCCATCGTGCCGATCGCGCCGACGAAGCCGAGCGCGAGCAGGGCCGGGAACGTCAGGGACTCGAGGAGGAGCAGGCCGACGACCGCCGCGAGGGTCGTCGTGCGCAGGGCCTCGGAGCCGAGCAGCACTCGGCGCGGGGCGGTCCGGTCCACGAGCAGCCCGAACGGCACCGCGAGCAGGAGGAACGGCAGCGTCTGCGCCACTTGCAGCAGGGCGGTCTCCGCCGCGCCCACGCCGAGCGCGAGCACCGCGAGCAGCGGTGCGGCCACGAGCACGAGCTGCTCGGCGAGCTGGGTGAGGACGCTCGCCCAGGACAGTCGGGTGAAGCCGGAGGGGAGCGGGACGCGTTCGGGGGAGAGCGGCATTCCCCTACCCCACCACCGCGGGCGGCGCCGCTCCGGCGGAAATCGGACTGAGCGTGGGTCCTGTCCCGGCGAGGCCGGGCACCGGATTCGACCGGATCGTGCGGACGGTGTGCGTCGCGATCCGACCGGAGCGGGCGGCGCCGCCGGATCCCGGATGACCGATTCCGCCCGCTCGGCCCCGAGGGCGCCTCAGATGCGTCGCGGGCCGGGGCCGTCGGCGCTCAGGGCGTCGTCGGGGTTCAGCAGCCGGCAGGCCTTCAGCGAGAGGCATCCGCAGCCGATGCAGCCCGTGAGCTCGCGCTGCAGGTGCTCGAGCTGGGTGCGGCGGGCGTCGAGCTCGGCGCGCCAGATCTTGGCGAGCCGCCGCCAGTCCTGCTGCGACGGCGCGTGGTCGAGCGGGAGGCCGGCGAACAGCTCCTGCACGTCGCTGAGCGGGATGCCGAGCCGCTTCGCCACGACGATCAGGGAGATGCGTCGGAGCATGTGCCGCGGGTAGCGGCGCTGGTTGCCGGCCGTGCGAGTCGACGCGATGAGCCCGAGCTGCTCGTAGAAGTGCAGCGCCGAGGCGGGCACGCCGGTGCGGCGGGAGACCTCGCCGATCGCGAGCAGGTCGTCGGGTTCCAGGGACATGGCACCTCCTTGACCTCAAGTTTACTCGAGGTATTACCGTGGCCCGCGGCGCCGCATCGGCGCCCGGATGCCGCGGCATCCGCCCCTCGACACGAAGGACGGACCATGACCGAGATCGACCAGGACTCGACCGCCACGGGCACGTGGCGCGAACTCCTCGGCAGCCGGTACGCACCGATCGCCGCCGTCCTCGCCGGCGGCGTGCTGCTCGAGGCGAGCAACGTCTACCTCACCACCAGCCTGCTGCCGACGATCGTCGCCGAGATCGGCGGAGCCGAGTTCTACGCGTGGACGATGACGGTGTTCCTGCTCGCCTCGGTCGTCAGCTCCATGCTCGTCAGCCGCGTGCTCACCCGGCGCGGAGCGGTGCAGGCCTATCTGCTCGCGCTCGGCCTCTTCGCCGTGGGCTCGCTCGTCTGCGCCGTGAGCCCGTCGATGCTGGTGCTGCTGCTCGGCCGCGCGGTGCAGGGCCTCGGCGGCGGCCTGCTCGCCGGACTCGGCTACGCCCTCATCCAGCGCGCCCTGCCCGAACGGCTCTGGGCCCGGGCCGCCGCACTCGTCTCGGCCATGTGGGGCGTCGGCAACATCGTCGGCCCCGTCGTCGGCGGCGGCTTCGCCCAGCTCGACGCGTGGCGCTGGGCCTTCGCCCTGCTCGCCATCGTCTCGGCCCTGATCGCCCTCCTCGTGCTCCGCCGGATGCCCCGCACCGCGACCTCGCCGTCGAGCGACGCCCTGCCGTGGGCCTCGCTGCTGCTCCTCGCGGGCGCCGTCGGCGCGGTCGGCGTCGCCAGCATCCTGCCCGCCGGCGTCTGGACCGCGGTCGTGCTGATCGCCGGTGTGGCGCTCGCCGCCGGCTTCGTCGCGCACGAGCGGCGCACCGGCAACGGCATCCTGCCCCGCGTCACCTTCGCACGGAACTCCTCGCTGCGCTGGGTCTACCTCACCGTCGCCGTGCTCGCCTTCGGCATCGGGACGGAGGCCTTCATCCCCCTGTTCGGTCAGGAGATCGGTGGAATGGCCCCCTTCACCGCGGGCCTGCTCGGCGCGGCGCTCTCGCTCGGCTGGTCGGCCACCCAGGTGGTGGCTGCGAACGCCTCGACGGCGACCGCGCGCCGGGCGCTCATCCTCGTCGGCCCGCTCGTGCTCGCCGCGGGCCTCGCGGCGTACGGGCTGCTGCAGCACGAGGACCCCTCGCTCGCGGTGATCGTGGTCTGGTTCGTCGCACTGTTCGTCGCGGGTGCCGGCATCGGGCTCGGCTTCCCGCACCTGACCGTCGCCGCGCTCGGCAGCACGAGCGGCGAGGAGGAGGGCGCGAAGGCCGCCGCGGCCGTCAACACCGTGCTCCTGATCGCGAGCGCGTTCGCCGCCGCGCTCGCCGGGGTGCTCGTGAACCTGGCCGCTCCCGATCTCGTGCGCGCAGCTCAGCTGCTCATGCTCGTCTTCGCGGGGCTCAGCGTGCTCGGCCTGGTGCCGGCCCGCGGCGCGGGGCGGGGCATCCGTCGCGGCGCGGCGGCGGAATGAGCACCCCTCGACCAGCTCGGGAATCCGCGACCCGGTTCGCCGAGCTGGTCGAAGCGACTGATGCGCTGGTGACCGGATCGTACCGAGTCGTGGCCGGATCCGGCCTCGTCGGAGGCGCCCGCGGAGCACAGGATGATTCCATGACCCCTCGTTCCGACACCGCCTTGCTCGTCATCGATGTGCAGGAGTCGTTCCGCCAGCGCGCTGATGACTGGGCGGCGACGGCCAACCCCCGGGCCGTGCCGAACGTCGTCCGGCTCGTCGAGCGGGCCCGCGAAGCCGGTGACCTGATCGTGTGGGTCACCCACGCGGAGCCCGGCACCGGCCACGTGTTCGACCCGGCGCTGGGCTTCGTGCGGGTGATGGACGAGCTGCAGCCCGGCCCCGACGAGCCGCGGGTGACGAAGACCTCCATCAACGCGTTCACGACGACGAATCTGCAGCAGCAGCTGACGGCCGCCGGCATCCGCCGACTCGTCGTCTGCGGCATCCGCACCGAGCAGTGCTGCGAGACCACCGCCCGCGTCGCGAGCGACCTCGGCTACGACGTCCGGTTCGTCATCGACGCCACGACGACCTCCCCGATCCGCGCCGGCGAGGGATACTCCGAGATCTCCGGCGAGCGGCTGATGGCGCGCACGGCGTCGATCCTCGGCGGCCGCGGCTTCGCGGAGATCGTGACGACCGAGCAGCTCGCGGGGGTGGCGGTCCCAGCATGACCCGCGTCGTCTTCCTGCTCGCGCCCGGCGTGATCCTGCTGGATCTCGCCGGGCCGGCGCAGGTGTTCGCGACGGCGGCCTCGGCCGGCGCGGATTACCGTCTCGACTACGTGGCCGAGACCGCGAGGATCCCCTCCGGGCACGGGCTGATGCTCGAGGCCGCCGTCGAGCGACCCGAGCTCGACCCGGCGGACCTCCTCGTCGTCCCCGGCTGGCGTGCTCCGCTCGAGCCCGGCAGCGGCGCGTTCGCCGAGGCGACCCTGCGCTGGATCCGCGAGCACCACGAGCGCGGCGGCACCGTGGTGAGCGTGTGCTCCGGCGCATTCGCGCTCGGCCGCGCCGGGCTGCTCGAGGGGCGGCGCTGCACGACGCACCACGACATCCAGCACGAGCTGCAGCGCCGGAACCCGGGCGCCAGGGTCATCCACGACGTCCTCTACGTCGATGACGACCGCGTGCTCAGCTCGGCCGGGATCGCGAGCGGGATCGACCTCGCCCTCTTCCTGCTGGCGCAGCGCCACGGGCCGGCCCTCGCCGCGCGGGTCGCGCGCGAGATGGTCGTCTACGCGCGCCGCAACGGCGACGCGGCGCAGCTCAGCGCGCTGCTGCGGCACCGCTCGCACGTCGACGAGCTCGTGCACCGCGTGCAGGACCTCATCGACCGCTCCTTCGACCAGCCGCTGCCGCTCGCCGAACTCGCGGAGGGGGTCCACGCGAGCCCGCGCACTGTGACGCGGGCGTTCACCGCAGCTACCGGCCTCACGCCGCTGCGCTACCAGCAGCTGCTGCGACGGGAACGGGCCGAGCACCTGATCGCGCAGGGATACACCGCCGAGGCGGCCGCGCGGGAGGTCGGCTTCGAGGATGCGCGGATGCTGCGGCGGATGCGGGCCGCGGTGCGTCCCGCGGCTATGCCGGCCGCCTCGGCGGGATGACCTCGGGCTGCCGGGCGACGTTGTGACCAAAACTGCTACTCTGGTCACAACGTCGGAACGGAGCCGCAGCCATGCCACGACCACTCGTCCCGAATCGCCGCGAGCGCATCCTCGACGCCGCGGAGCAGCTCGTGCTCGACCGCGGGTTCGATGCGATGAGCGTCGCCTCGGTCGCCGAGCGCGCCGGCATCGCCAAGGGCGCCGTGTACCGCGAGTTCGCGAGCAAGCACGAGCTCCGCGAGGCGCTGCTCCGCCGGGGCGCCGAGCGCATGCGCGCCCGGGTCGAACAGGAGCTCGGCGAGCAGCCCCTGCTCAGCGAGGGCTACCGTGCGACGATCCGCGCGCTCCTCGGCGACCCGCTGATGACCGCCGCGTACCTCGACGACGAGGGGGTGCTCGGCACCCATGCCGACGCCGTGAGCGACGAGCGCTTCCGGGTGCACTTCGAGGGCACCGCCGAGTGGATCCGCCAGCTCCAGGAGCGCGGCGCGTTCAGCTCGGCGGTCGACGCCGAGCAGCTCGCGCTCGCCCTGTCGTGCGCGACGATCGGCCTGCTCTCGGCGGCGAAACGGCTCGGGCCGCTGAGCCCGGCGCAGCTCGGCGGGGCGATCTCCGTGCTCGCGACGATGGTGGCCGGATTCGAGCAGACGGATGCGCCCGCGACCGGCGCGTGACGAAGGGGCGGGCATGTACGCGAGTGTGACGAGCGGGCGGGCCGATCGGACGGTGCTCCTGCTGCACGGCGGCGGCGTCGGCGGGTGGATGTGGCGGCCCGCGATCGCCGAGCTGCGCTCCGATCCCACCCTGATCGTCCCCGACCTGCCCGGCCACGACCGCAGCTCGGCGACACCCTACGTCTCGCACGCGCAGACCGTGCACGAGCTCGCGGAGCTGATCGAGCGGCGTGCCGAGGGGCCGGTCGCGGTGGTGGGCTTCTCGCTGGGTGCGCAGCTGGCGGCACTCCTCGCCGCCGAGCGGCCTGAGCTCGTCGACCGCGTCGCGGTGGTGAGCGCGCAGGCCGAGCCGACCCCGGCGCCTGGCCTCGTCCTCGGCCTGCTGGGCCTGACCGCGCCGCTCGCGCGGCGGCGCTGGTTCGCGACGCTGCAGGCGCGGGAGCTCTTCGTCCCGGCATCCCTGCTCGACGACTACCTGCGCACCTCGGCGAGCGTCTCGCGCGCGACGCTCCTCGCGGCCGTCGGCGAGAACCTCCGCTTCACCGTCCCAGCCGGCTGGGCGGGCTTCCCCGGCCGCGCCGTCGTCCTCGCCGGGGCGAAAGAGCGCGCGGTCATGCGCCGCTCCGCCCGTCGTCTGGCCGAAGCCCTGCCGAGCAGCGAGCTGGAGATCGTGGACGGATGCGGCCACGGCATCCCGCTCCAACGCCCCGACTGGTTCGCCCGGCGGCTGGAGCGCTGGCTGGCCGAGGACTAGCGAGCGCGCCCGGATTCGCGGCCCGCCGCCGTCACAGCCCGCCGTCGATGCGCAGCACCTGGCCGGTGAGGTACTCGGAGCCGGGTTCGAGCAGGAAGCGCACGAGCGGGGCCACATCGGCCGGGGTGCCCAGCCGGCCGAGGGCGTTCCGCACGTTCGCGTTGGCCTCGGGGCGCTCCGCCATGCGGCGGAGCAGGCGGCCCGTCGCGATCGGGCCGGGCGCGATGCAGTTGACTCGGATGCCCTCGGGCCCGAGGTCCTTCGCGAGGTAGCGCGAGTAGTGCGCCACGGCGGCCTTCGCGACCCCGTAGTGGGCGTAGCCGCCGTGCTCGGTCGGCTCGATCCCGTTGAGCGAGGACATGGTCACGATCGCGCCGCCGGGCGTCGCACGGAGCAGCCCGAGGTGCGCCTGCACGGTGCGCACCGTGCCCAGGAGGTTGCGCTCCAGCATCTCGGCGAGGTCGGCGGGCGAGACCTCCGATGCCCGGTTGCCGTCGAGTTCGCCGGAGCCGCCGCCGGCGTTGCAGACGAGGCCGTCGAGCGAGCCCCACCGCGCCCGGAGCTCGGCGGCCACCGCGTCGAGCGCGGCCCGGTCGGTCACGCTCGCCTCGAAGCCGACGGCGTCCGCCCCGAGCTCGCGGAGGACGTCCACGACGGGGGCCGTGAACGGCTCCTCGGGGAACTCGCGGTAGCCGTCGAGGTCGAGGTCCAGCACCGCGACGTCCCAGCCGGCGCCGGCGAGGTGCTCGGCGAAGGCGCGGCCGAGCCCCCGGGCGCCGCCCGTGACGAGCACCCGGCGCCGCTCGCTCGGGCTCATGCGACCGGGACGGCCGCGCCGAGGCGTTCGGCCGCGAGCGAGCGGATCGTCTCGCCGAGCAGTTCGAGGGCCCGCGCCGCCTCCTCGGCGGTGACGGTCATCGGCGGCGTGACCCGCAGCACGTTGCCGTACAGGCCGCCGCGACCGATCAGCAGGCCGAGTTCCCTGGCCCGCTGCACCGCTGCGACGGCGAGCGCCGGCGCGGGATCGCTCGTGCCCGGCTCGACGAGCTCGACGCCGATCATCAGCCCGGCCCCGCGCACCTCGCCGACGATCCCCTGCGAGTCGGCCGCGATGGCGCGGAGCCCGCGCTGCAGGAGCTCGCCCATGCGGTCCGCCTGCTCGATGAGGCCGCGCTCCTCGATGTAGTCGAGCGTCGCGTTGGCCGCGGCCATGACCACGGGGTTGCCGCCCGCGGTGGAGATGCTGTTGGCCGGGAGGCTGTTCATGATCTCCGCCTCGGCGACGACGGCGCCGATCGGCAGCCCGTTCGCGATGCCCTTCGCGAGCGTGAGCAGCTGGGGCACGACGCCGTGCGCGTGCATGCCGTACGGCCCGCGGCCCGTGCGGCCCCAGGCGGTCTGCACCTCGTCGGAGATGAGCGGGATGCCGTACTCGTCGAGCACCGCCTTCGTGCGCTGGAAGAAGCCGGGCGGCGGTTCGGCGAAGCCCCCGGCGCCCTGCACCGGCTCGGCGAGCATGGCCGCGACCCGGCCGCTCGTGCTCGTCTCGATGATGGTGCGCATCTCCTCGATGCACGCGTCGACGAAGCGGGCGTCGTCGAGGTCGCGGAAGGGGCTGCGGTAGCGGTAGCCGCTGTGCAGGTAGCTCACCTGCAGCGGGCTGAAGCCGGTCGCGGACCAGGCGCGGATGCCGGTCGTCGCGACCGTGCCGAAGCTGCGGCCGTGGTAGCTGCCGCGCAGCGCGAGCACCTGGTTGCTCGACGCGTGCGCCGTCGCGATCAGCAGGGCGGCCTCGACCGCCTCCGTGCCGGAGTTCACGAAGAACACCCGCGGGTCGGCCATCCGGCTCGCGGCGGCCAGCCGCTCGGCGAGCCGCACCTGGCCGCTCAGCAGGTACAGCGTCGAGGAGTGCAGGATGCGCTCCGACTGACGGCGGATCGCCTCGGTGATCTCGGGGATGTCGTGCCCGACCATGGTCGCGAGCAGGCCGCCGAAGCAGTCCAGGTACTCCCTGCCGTCGCTGCCGAGTACGGTGCGGCCGCGGCCCGAGACGAGCTCCAGCGGCTCGTCGTAGTACAGCGACATCCAGTCGGGCATCACGGCGCGGTGGCGCTCGAGGAGCGTGCGCCCGTCGGCGTCGGGCGTGGGGTGCGCGTTCGTCATGCGCCCACGGTAGGGCCGGGGCCCGCGGGCGGCGGGGTCGCAGCGGCGATATTTCGGATAATCGAAAAGCTTGTTCGGAATATCGATGAGCTCGGGCCCCGCCCCGATGATGATCCAGACCAGAGAGGGAAGCCAGCATGACTGCAGAGGAAACGCACGGTCTCGACGACGAGATCGCGGCGCGCGGCGAGGCCATCGCCGCCCTCCTCGCCGACTCCGTGCGGCGGCCGAGCGTGACCGGCGCCGAGCGCGCCGTCGCGGACTTCTACGCCGACTGGATGCGGGCGCACGGCTGGGACGTCGAGCTCCAGCCCCTCTCCGGCACCGGCTTCGCCGCGAGCGAGGAGCACGTCGGCGACCGAGCGAACGTGATCGGCTACCCGTTCGGCCGCCCGCAGCCGGGCGACCGCACGATCGTCTTCAACGGCCACCTCGACGTCGTCCCCGAGGGGGACCACGCCGCCTGGACGCATCCGCCCTTCGACGGCGTCCGCGCGGACGGCCGCGTGCACGGACGCGGAACGGTCGACATGAAGGGCGGCATCGCGGCCGCGCTGGTCGCCCTCGAGGTGCTCCGCGAACGCGCCGAGCCGCTGCGTCATCTCCCCGTCGTCCACCTCGTGATCGGGGAGGAACGCACCGGGGTCGGCACCCGGCTCGCGCTCTCCCTCGCCGAACCGCCCGCCGCGGCCGTCGTGCTCGAGCCGACGGGCAACGCCCTCGTCACCGCCTGCACGGGGCTCCAGTTCTTCCGCGTGGAGGCGTCCGGCGTCGCCGCGCACTCCTCGGCCCCGTGGCTCGGGATCGACGCGCTCGCGCGACTCCTCGTGCTCCGGGAGACGATGCTCGCCACCGCGGCCGCCCGCTCCGCCGGCTTCGCCCACCCCCGCTTCGCGGAGGTGCCCACCGGCATCCCGTTCAACATCGGCCTCCTCGAGGCCGGCGAGTACCAGGCATCCGTGCCGGCGCGCGCCCGGATGACCGGACGGATCGGACTGAAGCCCGGTGAGGACCCCGAGGACGCGCGGGCGGCGTTCGCGGACGCGCTCGCCGCGGCGGTCCGAGACGACCCGCACGAGCGCGAGCACCCGCACCGCCTCGAGTGGCTCGGGGCGCCGTACCCGGGATGGGAGACGTCGGAGTCGGGCGAGCTCGCCACCGCTTTCGTCCGCGGGCTGGAGCTCGTCGACGGCGCCGCCGAGCTCCGCGGTTTCACCGCCGGGAACGACGCCGGCCAGTACGCCGCCCTCGGCGTGCCGACGCTCGTCTTCGGCCCGGGGGACACCTCGCTTGCGCACACCGCGAACGAGTCCGTCGCGGAGGCCGAGCTGCTGCGGGCCGCACGCACCATCACCCACGCCCTGCGGGTGCTGCCGTGACCGCCGCGAAGTCGGAGATCCTGACCACGCTCAGCCGGGGCATGGCGGTCTTCGAGCACCTCGTGAACGCCGGTCCCGCCACCGCGAAGCAGCTCGCCGCCGAGCGGGGCCTCTCGCTCGGCGTCTGCTACCACGTGCTGCGCACCCTCGAGGCCGACGGCTACGTCATCCGCGGCGAGGGCGGCCGCTACGAGCTCGGCCCGCACGGCTTCGCGCTCGGCCGCGGCCTGCAACGCCACTCCGAGATCGCCCCCGAGCTCGCGGTCATCCTCACCCGGCTGTTCAACGCGACGGGCGAGACGGCGTTCATCGCGGAGTGGACCGGCGGCGCGGTGCTGCTGCGCCACTTCCTCACGAGCACCCACACCCTGAGCGTGGGCGGGCTCGAGGTCGGCTATACGGGCGACATGCACGCCAGGGCATCCTGCAAATCGATCCTCGCCCACCTCCCCGTCGAACAGGTGGAGACCCTGTTCGCCGGGGTGACGCTGACCCGGCTCACGCCGCGCACCGTCACCGACCTCGACGGCCTCCTCATGGAGCTGGCGCGAGTGCGCAGCCAGGGCTACGCCGTCGACGAGGAGGAGTTCGCCGAGGGCATGCGCTGCGTCTCGGCCCCGTACTTCGCGCCCGACGGCACCCCCGCGGGCTCGTTCACGGTCTCCGCCCCCGCCGAACGATTCACCCGCACGCGGCCGCAGCTCGTCGCCGCGGTCGGGGAGGCCGCCACCCTGGCGAGCTCGCTGCTCGCCTCCGGGCGCCTGCGCGCGCCCGCCGCAGTCCAGGAGGCCGCCCGAGCGGCCGCAGACCGGAAGGAGACCGCATGAGCGAGGACACCCTGCTCGACGTGCTGGAGGTGATGCACCGCATCCGAGAGACCGAGGAGACGATCACCCGGCTCCGCCTCAGCGAGGACATCGTCGGATCGGTGCACCTCTGCAACGGCCAGGAGGCGATCTACGCCGGCGCGGTCCGCGCGCTCGAGCTGAGCCGCGACGCGGTGTTCCCGACCTACCGGGGCCACGGCTGGGCGATCGCCTGCGGCGTCCCGCCGGAGGCCGTGCTCGCCGAGCTGCTCGGCCGGGAGAGCGGCATCAGCGGCGGCCGCGGGGGGTCCGCGTACTTCACGGCTCCCGCCTACGGCATGTACGGCGAGAACTCGATCGTCGGCGCGGGCGCGCCGATCGCGTGCGGCGCGGCGCTCGCCGGCCGCTTCGACGGGAGCGGGCGGGTCGCGGTGGCGTCCTTCGGCGAGGGCGCGATGAACCAGGGCGCCGTGCACGAGGCCATGAACTTCGCCGCGGCGATGACGCTGCCGGTGGTCTTCCTCGTCGAGAACAACACGTACTCCGAGCTCACCCCGACGCGGGACGTGGTGCGCAACGACCAGTTCTTCCGCCGCGCCTCCGCGTACGGCATGGCCGGCGTGCGCTTCGACGGCAACGACCCCGACGCGGTGCGCGACGCCGTCGCCGACGCCGTCGAACGGTGCAGGAACGGCGCCGGCCCGGTGCTGCTCGAGGCCATGACCCAGCGCATCGTGGGGCACTACATCGGCGACGTGCAGCACTACCGGCCGGCGGGCGAGCTCGACGCCGCCATCGCGGCCGAGCCGATCGCGAGGGCCGAGCGGATGGCCCGGGCGGCCGGCGTCGGCGACGCGGAGCTCGCGGCGCTGCGCCAGCGCGTGGTCGACGAGGTCGATCGCGCCGCCCAGGCCGCACTCGCCGCCCCGCTCGCAGACCCCGCCACCGTCGAGGAGCACGTCTATGCCTGAGATCATCGAGAAGACCCTGTCCTACGCGGAGAGCGTGAACGCGGCCCTCGCCCGTGCGCTCGAGGAGCGCCCCGAGACGCTGCTCTTCGGCGAGGACGTGGCGATCCCCGGCGGCGTGTTCGGCGTCACCAAGGGCCTGCGCCGCAAGTTCGGTGAGCGGGTGTTCGACACCCCGATCTCCGAGTCGGCGATCCTCGGCGGCGCGGTCGGCTCGGCGATGTTCGGCCGGCGGCCGATCGTCGAGATCATGTGGGCCGACTTCGCCCTCGTCGCGTTCGACCAGATCGTGAACCAGGCGGCCAACGTGCGGTACGTCTCGCGGGGCGCGCTCACCGCGCCGCTGACGGTGCGCACCCAGCAGGGCAACGCCCCCGGCGCCTGCGCCCAGCACTCGCAGTCCCTGGAGGCGCTGTTCGCCCACATCCCCGGGATCCGCGTGTGCATGCCGACCACGAACCAGGACGCCTACGACCTGCTGCTCAGCGCCATCTGGAGCGACGACCCGACGATCGTGATCGAGAACCGCACGCTCTACCACGGCGCCAAGCAGCCGGTGCGGATCGGCGGTCCCGTGCAGGCGGTCGGCGGGGTCGGCCTGCGCCGCTCGGGCTCGGACCTCACCGTCGTCACCTGGGGCGCGATGCAGCACCGGGTGCTCGCCGCCGCCGAGCGCGCCGCGGCCGAGGGCATCGACGCCGAGGTGCTCGACGCCCGGTGGATCCGCCCGCTCGATCTCGACAGCATTCTCGCGAGTGTGCAGCGCACCGGTCGGCTGCTCGTGGTGCACGAGGCGCACACGATCGGCGGGGTGGGCGCCGAAGTGGTCTCCCGCGTCGTCGAGAGCGGCGTCCGGCTCAGCTCGCCGCCGGTGCGGATCGGCGCGCTGGAGACGCGGATCCCGGCGGCGGTGCAGTTGGCCGCCCGGGTGCTGCCGGCGGACGAGGACATCCTCGGCGCGATCCGCCGCGTCGCGCACGACGTGCCGGCCGGCCGCGTCGAAGCCATGCCGGTGGGTGCGCGATGAGCGCCGCCGCGCCGCTCGCCATGCCGGTCTTCGCTCCGCTGTTCACGCCAGGCACCGAGCGCGTCGAGGTGCGCTGGCTGACTGTGGAGGCGCCGATCGATGCCGACGTCGCCGCCCGGTGCCTGCCCGCCGGGCTGGGCGTGCCGGACTCGCCGACCGTGGCGCTCTGGATCGCCCAGTTCATCGGCGCGGAGTTCGCCTCGCCCGACGGGGTCGAGCGTCGCCCGGACTACCTGCAGGGCGGCGTCTCGCTGCGCTGCGCCGGATACGGCGGCGGCCCGGACGGCGCCTACGCGATCGAGACCTTCGTCGAGGGCCTGAACCACGGCATCCTCGGCCGCGAGCTGTTCGGGCTGCCGAAGAAGCAGGCCCGAGCGGTCCGCCTCGACGAGCACGGCGACGGCGTCGCCTTCGCGATCGTCTCCGCCCTCGGCGAGGAGCTCGTCGCGGGGGAGGCGGTGCTCGGGCGCGGCTCGCAGGACGTCCCCGCCCCCGACTGGTTCGCCCGGCACTGCACGGTGAAGGCGATCCCGAGCGCGGAGGGCACCGGCTACGACTTGTGCAAGCTCGTCGAGATCCCGTGGAGCCTCACCGCCCTCGGTCCCGCCCGCAGGGGCACCGCGGACTTCGTCTGGGGCGCGAGCGAGGCCGACCCCCTGCACGTCTTCGCCCCGAGCGGACCGGCGACGGCCGCCTACGGCCGCGCGGTGCTCGACATCGGTTACGGCCGGTACCTCGCCGACGTGGACCCGCCCGCGCCGCTCGGCCGCCCGAGCTGGACCCCGGTGCCGCCGCACGCGCAGCACGCGCCCTGAGGCACCGCAGCACCACCCGGCATCCGCCCCGATCGTCCCGGCGATCCTCCCGCGTCATCCGATCCATCCCACGCGTCACCCGATCCATCCCCCGCGTCACCGAACAGCAAAGGAGCTCACGATGACTGTCACGCACCCCCGCAACGCCCGCGAGAAGGGCCTGCAGCCCTCGCAGATGCGCGCGATCGTCGCCGCCTGCATCGGCAACTTCCTCGAGTGGTACGAATTCGTCCTGTACGGCTACTTCGCCGCGGTCTTCGCGGCGCTCTTCTTCCCCCAGGAGGATCCGGCCGTCGCCCTGCTGACGACGTTCCTCGTCTTCGGCATCAGCTTCATCATCCGCCCGCTCGGCGGGGTGCTGTTCGGCCTCGTCGGCGACCGGCTGGGCCGGAAGGCCGCCCTGTCGGCGATCATCCTGATGATCTCGATCGCGACCGCGCTCATGGGCCTCGTGCCGCCGTACGCGAGCATCGGCGTCCTGGCTCCGATCCTGATCTTCCTGCTGCGCCTGGTGCAAGGGCTCTCCGCCGGCGGCGAGTGGATGGGCGCGGTCACGTACATCATCGAGACCGCCCCCGCGGGCAAGCGCGCCTGGTACGGCAGCTTCCAGACCATCACGATCGTGCTCGGCATGTTCGTCGCGGCGCTCACCTCGCTCTTCATCACCACCTCGATGAGCCCCGAAGCGGTGCTGGAGTGGGGCTGGCGCATCCCGTTCCTCGTCGCGCTCCCGCTCGGCCTGATCGGGCTGTACATGCGGCTCCGGCTCGCCGACCCCGCCGAGTTCACCGAGGCGAAGGCCGAGGTCGAGGCATCCGACGGCCGCCAGGCCGGCCGCTCGCCGCTCACCCGCGTGCTGCGCGAGAACTGGCGCTCGGTGCTGCTCGTCGCGGGACTCGTCGCCTCGCCCACCATGTGCACCTACGTGCTGCTCGTCTGGGGGCCGACATTCTTCGCGGGGCAGCTCGGGTACGCCGACACGGAGGCGCGCAACATCGGCCTCGTCTCGATGCTCGTGCTCGTCGCGCTGGTGCTCGCGTTCGCGAAGGCGTGCGACCGCTTCGGCCGGCGTCCGTTCATCCGCTGGGGCGCAGCGCTCGTGATCGTCACCACGCCGATCGGCTTCCTGCTGCTGCACACCCAGCAGCTCGGCCTCGCGATCCTCGGCATCGGGCTCATCCTCGTCGGCGACGCGATGATGCTCGCGGCCCAGCCCGCGCTCTTCGCCGAGCTCTTCCCGACCGCGCAGCGGTACAGCGGCCTCGCGGTCGGCTACAACCTCGGCGTGGTGCTCTTCGGCGGCCTCGGCCCGCTCGTCGCGCAGGCCCTCGTCACGGCGACGGGCTCGAGCTGGTCGCCCTCCTGGTACCTCGTGGGCGGTGCGGTCATCAGCCTCATCGCCGCCCTGTTCACCCCGGAGACGAAGCACGCCGAACTGCGCACCGGCGCGATCCCCGCGGCGGGCGCATGACGGGCGCGGATGCCGGCATGCTGGCCCTCGTGCACAGCGGGTCGGCGGGGCTCGACGGGCTGCGCGTCGCGCGGATGCCGGCCCCGGAACCCGCGGCGGGGGAGGTGCTGCTCGCCGTCGAGTACGCGGGCCTGAACCGGCACGAGCTGTTCACCGCCGAGCGGCGCGACGGCTCGGAACCGGCGCGGATCCTCGGCGCCGACGCGGTCGGCCGGGTGGTGGGCGTGGGGCCCGCCGCCTGGCCGGCGCACGGCAGCGACGGGCCCGCGCTCGGGGGCGACGGGCCCGCGCTCGGGGGCGACGCGCCCGCGCTCGGCGACCGGGTGCTGCTCGACCCCACCCTGAACTGGCCGGAGCGCGCCCGGGTGCCCGAGCACCCCGACCTGCTCGGCGGCCGCGCACCCGGGACCTTCGCGGAGTTCGTCGCCGTGCCGGTGGGGAACGCCCACCCCGTGCCGGCGCACCTCTCGGGGCCCGAGGCCGGGGCGCTCGGGCTCGCCGCGGTCACCGCCTACCGGGCGCTCTTCACCGTCGGCGAGCTGGTCGCGGGCGAGCACGTGCTCATCCCGGGCATCGGCAGCGGGGTCGGCCTTCTCGCGCTCGATCTCGCGCTCGCCGCGGGCGCCCGGGTCACCGTGACGAGCCGCTCGGCCGAGAAGCGCGACTTCGCGCTCGCCCGCGGTGCCGCCGCGGCGGTGCCGAGCGACGAGCTCGGCGCGGCCCGCCTGCCACCGGTGGACCTCGTCGTCGACACGGTCGGCGCCGCGAGCGTGCCGGCGGCGCTCGGCACGCTGCGACCCGGCGGCCGCGTCGTCACCCTCGGGGCGACGACGGGCGCGGAGATCCGGCTGTCGCTGCGCGAGCTGTTCTTCCGGCAGCTGAGCCTGCGGGGCACCTCCGTGGGCAGCGCGGAGGAGTTCCGTGACGCGCTCGCCTTCGTGCGCGAGCATGGGATCCGGCCCGTCGTCGACGCGGTGCATCCGCTCGAGGAGGCCCCGGCCGCCATGCGCGCGAGCGCCGACGGACGGACGCTGGGCAAGACCGTGTTCCGGATGCCCGGAACGCTCGATGAAGGAGGAGAACGGCCATGATCGTCACCGGAGGCAACCCCGACGCGCTCGCCGCACCGATCGGGCAGTTCCGGCACTACACGGTCGTGCCGGACGACCACCGCCTCGTGTACCTCTCGGGGCAGGTGGGACAGGACCGCGCCGGCGTGCTCGCTCCCGGCGGCTGCGGAGCGCAGACGGCGCAGGTCTTCCGCAATCTCGAGCTCCTGCTCGACGAGCTCGGCGCGACCCCCGCCCACATCGTGAAGCTCTTCACGATCGTCGCGGGCGAGGGGAGCTTCCGGGAGTTCGCGGGGGTCCGCACCGAGGTCTTCGGCCGTTGGTACCCGGACGGCGCCTACCCCGCGCACTCCGCGTTCGTGGCGGCCGAGCTCGCCGCCCCGGAGCTCCTCGTCGAGATCGAGGCCGTGGTCGCGGTCCCGCGATGACGCCGGAGGAGTTCCGCGCGAGCTTCCCGGCGTTGGAGCGCTGGGCCTGGCTCGACACCCCCGGCTCGGCCCCGGCGGCGGCGCCGGTCGCGGCGGCCCTCCGGCGCGCGATCGACGGGCAGCTGGCCGGTGACTTCGACTGGGGCGACTGGGACGCGGCCTCCGAACGCGCCAGGGTGCGGTTCGCGGCCTGGTGCGGGGTACCGCGCGAATCGGTCGCGACGCTCGGCTCGCTCGCCGAGGCCGCCGCGACGGTCGCCCGCTTCCGACCCGCGGGCGTCGCGCTGCTCGCCGCCGACGAGTTCCAGAGTCTGCTGCTGCCCTTCGTCGCCGAGGCCGGCCGGGACCCCCGCCGCCCCGTCGGGCTCGTGCCGGTCGAAGCCGGCGAGAGCCGGAGCGACGCGCTGCTCGAACGGATCCGGCCGGGCGTCTCGCTCGTCGCGGTGTCGGAGACGACGACGCTCGACGGGGAACGGATCGACCTCGCGGCGCTGCGGGAGCGCGCGAGCGAGGTCGGCGCCGAGCTCTTCGTGAACGCGACGCAGAGCCTCGGCGTGCTCCGTTCGCCGATCCCGGCGGCGGCGCCCGACTACCTCGCGGTGCACGGCTACAAGTGGATGCTCGCCCCGCGCGGCGCGGCGTGGCTCGTCGCGGCTCCCGCAGCGGCGGTTCAGCTGGAAGCCATCGCGCCGGGCTGGAAGACCGCCGAGGGCGCCGAGGGACTGTTCGGCGGCCGCCCGCAGCTCGGCGGCGGGCTCGCGCGGTGCGACACCTCGCAGGCCTGGCTCTCCTGGATCGGGGCGGAGGCGGCGCTGGGCCTCCTCGCCCGGCTCGATCCGCTCGCGATCGAGGAGCGTGCGCTCGAACTCGCCGAGCTCTTCGAACGCGAAGCGCTCGAGCTCGGCGCCGTCCCCGCCCGGACCGGGGCGGGCTCGCACATCCGGGTGGTGCGGGTGGCGCGCCCCGAACGGCTCGCCGCCCGTCTCGCCGAGGCGGACGTGCGCGCACGCGTGACCGGCGATCGACTCCGCATCGGCGTGCACGGCTTCAACGACCTCCGCGATATCGAACGGGTGCTCGCCGCGATCCGGGCCGCCTGAGCGGCCGGATGCCCGGAAGCGGGGAGTTCTCCCCATTCCGCACCGAGGCCCGAGCTGCTTGCATTGGAGCACAAGGGACACCGAATCCGGGGGAGAAGAACCATGAAGCGCAAGATCCGGCTGGCCACGACGACCGCGGCACTCGCTCTCGTCGTCACGGGTGGCGTGGCGACTGCGGCACCGGCCCAGGCCGCCGACTGGAAGGCGTACAGCGTCAGCGTGCAGGGGCAGAGCGCCTGCAAGGGCATGCTGACGAGCGCCATCCGCGGCAAGCTGATGACCGGCTACAAGGTCGATCTGCGCCAGCCCTGCTACCACAGCGGCGGTGGCTACTGGAGCGCGTACTTTTACTACTCGCGCTGAGCCCGCCGTCGGCGGCCCGAGGGGGTCGGGCCGCCGACTCGTGCGGTCACGCGCGCTCGACCGGGAGCCAGAGCTCGCACGTCGCCGTGGTGAAATCGTCCGCGCGGTCGAGCACGGCGACGATCGACGGGCCGGGGCGGAGCCGCCACGGGTTCGACGGGAACCAGTCCGTCGCCGTCGCGGCCCACGCGGTCTGCAGCGCGGCCGGATACTCGCCGGCGACGCGGAACACGGCCCACTGACCGGCCGGGACCTCGATCGTGTCGAGGTCGTCGGGCGCTGCCGCGGCGTCCGCGAGCGCGACGCCGTGCAGATACGTCAGGGGCGTGCCCTCGCGGGCGTCGGGGTCCACGTCGGCGCTCACCTGGAGGAGTCCGCGCGGCTCGGTGTCGCCGAGCTGCTTCAACCGGGCGTGCTCGCTCGGCTCGATCGCCGCGATGTGCGCCTGGATGTGCGGATTCACCCCCTCGTGGATGAGCGGGACGCGCGCGGCGTGGCCGGCGAGCGTGAACGCGGGGCGATCGGTGATGCGGGTGTCCATCGGGGCACTCCCTTCGACGGTCAGGCGGAACCTGAGCTGCGGTTGCGTGCGAAGGGGGCCGCCGTCGCGACGCACCTCGGCCGGGGACGCCCCGTGCACCGCACGGAACGCCCGGCCGAACGCCTCCGTCGAGCCGTAGCCGTGGTGGACGGCGATGTCGAGCAGCTCGCCGTCGCCGAGGACCTCCGCCGCGGCGAGCGTCATCCGCCGCCGGCGGACGTACTCCGAGAGCGGCATCCCCGCCAGCGACGAGAACATGCGACGCAGGTGGTACTCGGTCGTGCCAGCCCGGCGCGCGAGCGCCGCCAGCTCCATCGGGCCGTCGAGGGTCTGCTCGACCAGCTCGACGACGCGGTCGAGCGTCGCGATCACGGTTCCTCCTTCGCCGTCCAGCCTGCTCGTCGCGGCAGCCCGGTGCCCGACTTCCGCGGTCCGGATCGATCGGATGCCGACGGCTCCCGGGTCAGCCCGCGGTCGGCGCGGCGACCGCGGCCGTCGCGCGCTGGAGTCCCGCGTAGTGGCCGCCCCAGCGGGTCAGCGCCTCGACGAGGGGGCCCGCGCTCTCGCCGAGCTCGCTCAGCCGGTACTCGACCTTCGGCGGCACCTGCTGGTACACGGTGCGGGTGACGAGGCCGTCCTGTTCGAGCTCGCGCAGCTGGCGCGTCAGCACCCGGGCGGTGGGGTTGTCGAGCAGGCGCCCGAGCTCGCCGAAGCGGAGCACGCCGTGCTCGGCCAGGGCTTTCAGGATGCTCGGCTTCCACGCGCCGCCGAGCACGGCGATCGAAACCTCGGCGTCGCAGGTGTCGGTCCATTCGCGGATGACGCGTTCGGTCTTCTCTCGCATCGGCTGCACCTCCGGGTGGCGATCGGATGACTCCTCGCGCCCATAGTATCCAAACAGGCACTACCTGACGAGAATGTCCGTACTTGTCCCTTCGTACTGTACTCCACAGAATGGAGCAGTGACCCTCTCTCCGGCCCTCCCCGACTCTCGTTCCTCGATCCGCCGGTGGGCCGCGATGGTGCCGATGCTGCTCGGCATCCTCATCGGCTCGCTCGCGATCAGCAGCGCCGCGACCGCGCTGCCCGCGATCCGCGCGGAGCTCTCGCTCGGCGACACCGAAGCGCTCTGGCTCGTCGACAGCTATTCGCTCGCGATGGCCGCGACGCTCATCATCGCGGCGAGGATCGGCGACGCGTTCGGCCGCAAGCGGATCATCCTCATCGGACTCGCCGGCTTCGCCGTCCTGAACCTGGCCGGCGGCCTCGCCACCGGTGGCGCGATGCTCATCGGGGCGCGGGCGCTGCTCGGCATCGCGGAGGCGTTCGTGATCGCGGGCGTGGTCGCCACGATCGGCGCCCGCTACGCCGGGCGCGACCGTGTCGTCGCCTACGGCCTCTGGACCGCGACCTTCGGCGTGGGCAACGCGCTCGGGCCGGTGCTCGGCGGCGCGCTCGCCGAGGGCCCGGGCTGGCGCTGGCTCTTCCTCGGCAGCGTGCCGCTCGCGATCATCGCGATCGTGCTCGCGGCCTGGCTGGTGCCCGACTCGCGCAGCAGCGTCCGCCCGGGCTGGGACGTGCCGAGCATCCTCGCCTCGATGCTCGCCCTCGGCGGGCTGGTGCTCGCGCTGCACGAGGCGGTCGCCGCCCCGCTCGTGGCGATCATCGCCGGTGCGGTGGCCGTCGCGAGCCTCGTCTTCTTCATCGTGCGGCAGCGGCGGCTGCGCGAACCGCTCATCGACGTGCGGCTGTTCGGGCTCGCGGGGTTCTCGCCGGCGATCACCCGGATCCTCGTCAGCGCCGGCGCCTCGGCGGCCTCGGTGCTGCTCGTCAGCCTGCAGCTGCAGGACACCCGTGGCGCGAGCGCGGCGGAGGCCGGCCTCGCCCTGCTGCCGCAGGCGGCCGCGATCGCGGCGGGCGGCGTCGTCACGCCGCTGCTGCTCCGCTGGCTGTCCGCGAACACGCTGACCGTGCTCGCCCTGCTCGCGCAGGCGGCCGGCCTCGGCTGGCTCGCGAGCGATCCGGGGCTCATCGCCGCCCCGCTCGTGCTCGTGGGCCTCGGCTTCGGCATCGCCGGCACGCTCGCCGCGACGGCGCTGTTCGAGGCGACCACCGAGGACCAGGCCGGGCAGGTCGGCGCGATCCAGGAGATCGGCTTCGCGCTCGGCTCGGGCCTCGGTATCGCCGTGTTCGGCACGATCGCCGCCGCCCTCGCGACGGGCGGGTTCGCGGTCGCGGTGCTCGTCGCGGCGATCGTGGTGGGCGCCGTGGCGGTGCTGCCGGAGCTGCGCCGCCGACGCTGATCGCCGCCGGACCGTCCATGTCCGGAGGGTTTTCACAAAGCGATGGATGTTTTTCCCGGCGAATTCTGTCGGGTGGTTGACGGAAAAAATCGGCCCGCTTAGCGTTCAACGCATGCCATTGCCCAGCGGAGTGCACACGCTCGTCAGACGCACGCACGAGGACCGCGTGCTGCAGCTGCTGCGCCAGCACGGCGGGATGACCCGCGGCGAGCTCGCGAAGCACATCGGGCTGTCGCGCACGACCCTCTCGGAGATCTCCGGCAACCTCATCTCGCGCGGCGTCGTGTCGGTCACGATCGACGACTCGCCGCGCGTCGGCCGCGGCCGACCGGCCGAGATCCTGACGCTGGACCCGGCGGCGGGGCAGTACCTCGGCGTGGACTTCTCGCACCGGCGCGTCCGGGTCGCCGTGATGAACGCCGCGCACGAGCTCATCGCCTCCGACGTGGCGCCGTACGAGGAGCCGGCCGACTGGGGCACCCGCGTCGAGCTCGCCCTCGGGCTCATCGAGCGGCTCGCGGAGGCGCCCGAACTGCACTACGAGGGCATCCAGGGCGTCGCCATCGGCTTCCCCGGTCCGTTCTCGCCGCGCCTGCCGCGGCGGCGCGCCGAGCCGGTCGCCGAGGCCCGCCGGGTCGGGGCCGAACTGGTCCGCACGGCCTTCGAACGTCGCTTCGGCGTCCCCGTGCTCGTCGACAACAACACCCGCCTCGCGGCCCTCGGCGAGGCCGCCTGGGAACCGAGCACCGAGACCGAGCACCTGCTGTACGTGCGGCTGTCCGCCGGCATCGGCGGCGGGCTCGTCATCGGCGGCCGGCTCGTCACGGGCGCGGCCGGGTTCGCCGGGGAGTTCGGGCACATGAGCGTCGCCGGCAGCAGCGTCGACTGCCGCTGCGGCAAGCGCGGATGCCTCGAGACCATCGCCTCGATCGACGCGATCCTGCGGCGCTGCACCGAGACGGGCGCCGCCGTCACCACCCTGGCCGAGCTCGACGCCGCCGCCGCGAAGGGCGACCCGATCGTCATCGCCGCCCTGCGCGAGGCGGGGGAGGCCGTCGGCCAGGTGCTCGGTTCGCTCGCCGTCGCCACGAACCCCGCCGACATCGTCATCGGCGGCGAGGTGGCGCACGTGTCCGAGGTCGTCGTCGAGCAGATCGCCGCGACCGTCGCCTACGAGCTCGTCCCCGTGGGCGGCTCGACCCCGCGCATCCGGCGCGCCGTGCTCGGCGACGAGGGCGGCGCCATCGGCGGCATCATCGCGCTGCTGCGCAGCTCGCCGCTGCTCGCCGGCTACGCCACCCTGACCGCCGACGACGCGTCGGCCGAGACCCGATTGCGAAGGAGCAACGCCTAGTGTCCGCTTTCCCCCGAGGAGGACTCCGATGGCCTCGATGACCGAGACCGTGACCGCCCGCGACGAGCCCGGCACCGCCACCTCGGCGAGCGCGCTCGCCGAGCCGAACGCCGAGCCGTCCCGCCGCACGCGCCGCGCGCGGCAGGACTCCGCGAAGCGCGCCCGCACCCTGCTGCTGAGCGCGATCAGCATCGCCGCCGGCATCGGCGTGTGGTGGTTGCTGTCGTCGATCGGCTTCAAGCTGCCCTCGCCCGCCGACGTCGTCGTGCGCGGCTGGGAGCTCACCGTCGACGGCACCCTCGGCGCCGATCTCGTCGCGAGCCTCACCCGCGTGCTCGTCGGCTTCGCGCTCGGCACGATCGTCGCCATCCCCGTCGGCTTCCTGATGGGCTGGTACGCCTGGGCGCGCGGGCTCATCGAGCCGTGGATCCAGTTCTTCCGGACCATCCCGCCGCTCGCGATCATCCCGCTCGCGATCGTGCTGCTCGGGATCGGCGAGGAGCCGAAGATCCTCGTGATCTTCCTGGCGGCGTTCTTCGCCTGCGTCATCTCGACGTTCCAGGGCGTCGTGAACGTCGACCGGACGCTCATCAACGCCGCCCGGGTGCTGGGCACCAAGGACGCCGGCATCTTCGTGCGGGTCGTCGTGCCGGCATCCGTGCCGTTCATCCTCGTCGGCATGCGCGTCGGCCTCGGCGCCGCCTGGGCGACGCTCGTCGCGGCGGAGCTCATCGCCGCCCAGCAGGGCCTCGGCTACCGGATGCAGCAGGCCCAGCTCTACTACGACCTCCCGACGATCTTCGTCGGCCTCATCGTCATCGGCGTGCTCGGCCTGGTCATGGACCGGCTCCTGCTGCTCGCCGAGAAGAAGCTCACCGGATGGCAGGAACGCCGATGACCACGACCACGCCCACCGCCGGCGGCCCCCGCATCTCGGTGCGGAACGTCACCCGTACCTTCGACCTCAAGGGCGAGGAGTTCGTCGCCCTCGACGACGTCTCGCTCGACGTCGCCGACAACGAGTTCATCACCGTCGTCGGGCCCTCCGGGTGCGGCAAGTCCACCCTCATGAACATCCTCGCCGGGCTTGACACCCCGACGAGCGGCGAGGCCCTCGTCGACGGCCGACCCGTCACCGGGCCGGGGCCCGACCGCGGCGTCATCTTCCAGCAGTACGCGCTCTTCCCCTGGCTCACGGTGCGCAAGAACGTCGAGTTCGGGCTGAAGACCGCCGGGCTGAGCGCGAAGGACCGGCGTGAGAAGGCCGAGCACTTCATCGAGATGGTCGGCCTCGGCGAGTTCGCCGACGCGCTGCCGAAGATGCTCTCCGGCGGCATGAAGCAGCGCTGCGCGATCGCGAGGGCGTACGCCGTCGATCCCAGCATCCTGCTCATGGACGAACCGTTCGGCGCCCTCGACGCCCTCACCCGCGTGAAGCTCCAGGAGCAGCTGCTCGACACGTGGAGCCGCGAGAAGCGCACCGTCATGTTCATCACGCACGACGTCGACGAGGCCGTCTTCCTCGCCAACCGCGTCGTCGTGATGGCGGCGCGGCCCGGTCGGATCTACGACGTCATCGACGTGGAGCTGCCGGGCCCGCGCACCGAGGACCTGCGCCTCAGCCCCGAGTTCACCGAGCTCCGCAACCGGGTGTGGAGCGCCGTGTACCACCAGACCCCCGGCCGGCGCGTCGACGCCACCCACCGAGCCATCGCACCATCCCCCACCGCCGTCGCCTGACGGCCAGAGCAGAGGACCCCCATGCAGATCAGGACCACGCGCGGCATCGTCGCCGCCATCGCCACGGCGGCCGCCGCCGCCCTCGCCCTCGCCGGCTGCTCGAGCGCCGGCTCCGAGGCGCCCGCCGCGAGCGGCGACGCCGCGGCCGACTTCCCGAAGATCCGCTTCGGCTACATCGCCGACTTCAACGGCGGCAGCCTCCTCGCGATCGCCGAGGAGCAGGGCCTCTGGGAGAAGCAGGGGCTCGAGGTCGAGACCCCCGTCTTCACCAACGGCCCGCTGCAGATCCAGGCGCTCGGCACGAACGACCTGGACTTCGGCTACATCGGGCCGGGCGCCATGTGGCTGCCCGCCTCGGGGCAGGCGGAGATCGCCGCGATCAACGGCCTCGGCAACGCCGACCGTGTGATCGCGCAGCCCGGCATCGACTCGATCGAGGACCTCAAGGGCAAGAAGGTCGCCGTGCCCGAGGGCACCTCGGGCGACATGATCCTGACGATGGCGCTGAAGTCGGCCGGGCTCACCATCGACGACGTCGAGAAGGTCGCCATGGACCCGGCGACCGTGGTCTCGGCGTTCTCGTCGAAGCAGGTCGACGCGGCGGGCATCTGGTACCCGCTCATCGGCACGATCGAGCAGCAGGTGCCCGACCTCGAGATCCTCGCCGAGAACGAGGACTTCGCCGAGGAGATCGCCTTCCCGAGCGCCTTCGTGGTCAGCCCCGCCTTCGCGGAGGAGCACCCGGAGGCCACGGAGGCCGTGCTCGCGGTGCTCCGCGAGGCGATGGACTACCGCGTCGAGCACCTCGACGAGACCGTCGAGCTCACGGCCGCGAAGCTCAAGGCCGACCCGAAGGGCTTCGCCGCGGATGCCGCGAACGCGAAGTACCTCTCGGCGAGCGAGCTCGACGAGCTCACCGAGGACGGCACGGTCGCCTCCTGGCTCACCGGCCTGAACGAGTACTTCGTCACGGCGGGCAAGCTCGACGAGCCGACGGACGCCTCCACCTACTACCTCGGCGAGCAGTTCGTCGCTGCGGGGAAGTGACGTGACCGGGCGCAACATCCTCTTCCTGATGACCGACCAGCACCGGGTCGACAGCCTCGGTGCCTACGGGAACACCGCGGCGGAGACGCCCGCGCTCGACGCCCTCGCGGCGAGCGGCACCCGGTTCGACCGCTGGTTCACGCCCACCGCGATCTGCACGCCGGCGCGGGCGAGCCTGCTCACCGGGCAGGCGCCGTTCCGGCACAAGCTGCTCGCGAATCACGAGCGCAACGTCGGCTACATCGAGGATCTCCCGGACGGGCAGTTCGCGTTCTCCTCGGCACTGCGCGAGGCGGGCTACAACTGCGGCCTGCTCGGCAAGTGGCATGCCGGCACGAAGCGCACCGCGGCCGACTTCGGCTTCGACGGGCCGCACTTCGACGGCTGGCACAACGCGATCGACCACGAGGACTACCTCGCGTACCTCGAGGAGCACGGGCTGCCGCCGTACGAGATCAGCGACCGCATCCGCGGCGTGCTGCCGAACGGCGGGCCGGGCAACCTGCTCGCCGCCCGCCTGCACCAGCCCGTCGAGGCGACCTTCGAGTACTACCTCGCGACGCGCACGATCGAGATGCTCGAACGCTACGCGGACGACTACCGCTCGGGACGGCGGCCGTTCTTCCTCGCGCTGCACTTCTTCGGCCCCCACCTGCCGTACATCGTGCCGAGCGAGTACTTCGACCGCTTCGATCCCGAGCAGATCGAGTTGCCCGTCTCGATGCTCGAGACGTTCGCGGGCAAGCCGCCGGTGCAGCGCAACTACAGCGCGCACTGGGCGTTCGACTCGCTGACGGTCGAGCAGAGCCGCAAGCTCATCGCCGTGTCCTGGGGGTACATCACCCTCATCGACGAGCAGATCGCCCGGGTCATGGCGGCGCTCGAGCGGCTCGGCCTCGTCGACGACACGGCGGTGTTCTTCACGTGCGATCACGGCGAGTTCACCGGCTCGCACCGGCTCCACGACAAGGGGCCGGCGATGTACGAGGACATCTACCGCACCCCGGGCATCGTCCGGATCCCCGGGGCGCCCGCTGGGCAGGTGCGCGACGAGTTCGTCAGCCTGCTCGACTGCACCGCGACGATCCTCGAGCTCGCCGGGGTGGACCCGACGCCGGCGACGGACTCCCGCAGCCTCGTGCCGCTCGTCGCGGGCGACTCGCCCGAGTGGCCCGACGACATCGTCTGCGAGTTCCACGGCCACCAGTTCCCGTATCCGCAGCGCATGCTGCGGAACGAGCGCTACAAGCTGGTCGTCAACCCGGAGTCGGTGAACGAGCTCTACGACCTCGGACTCGACCCCGACGAGCTGCAGAACGTCTACGAACTGCCGGAGTACGGCGCGATCCGCCAGCGGATGCTGGAGCGGCTCTACCGACTGCTGCAGGAGCGGGGCGACAACTTCTCGCACTGGATGACCGCGATGTACCCCGTCGGCGGGGTCGACTACGACCCCTCCTTCGGCGGCTTCGACGACGCGGCCTACACCCCCGAGCGCACGCTCGTGCACGAATGAGGACGATGAGCACCGAGCATCCCCGACGGCCCAACGTCGTCATCATCCTGACCGACGACCACGCCGCGCACGCGATCGGCGCCTACGGCTCGGTCGTGAACCGCACCCCGCGGATCGACGAGATCGCCGAGGCCGGCGTCCGGCTCGACAACTGCTTCTGCACGAACGCGCTGTGCACGCCGAGCCGGGCCACGATCCTCACCGGGACCTACAGCCACGTCAACGGCGTCACCACGCTCGAGACCCCGATCGACGCCTCGCAGCCGACCTTCGTCTCGCAGCTCAAGGAGGCCGGCTACCGCACGGCGATCGTCGGCAAGTGGCACATGGGGGAGGGGCCCGGGCACGACCCGGAGGGCTTCGACTACTGGGCGGTGCTGCGCGATCAGGGCGAGTACTTCGATCCGCAGATCCGCACGGCGCAGGGCGTCGAGATCGTCGAGGGGTATGCGACCGACGTCATCACCGATCTCTCGCTCGACTGGCTGGACTCGCTCGAGGGGGAGGAGCCGTGGTGCCTGCTCGTGCACCACAAGGCGCCGCACCGCCCGTGGGAGCCGGACGAGCGGCACCGCGGCATGTACCGCGAGCCGATCCCGGTGCCGGCGACCTTCGGCGACGACTACGCCACCCGGGGCTCGGCGGCGCACCGTGCGGCGATGCGGATCGCCGACCATCTGACGCTCGCGGACCTCAAGGAGCTGCCGCCCGAGGGGCTCGACTACGAGCAGGCCGCGCTGTGGAAGTACCAGCGCTACATGGAGGACTACCTCGCGTGCGTGGCGTCCGTCGACGACAACGTCGGCCGGGTGATCGACTGGCTGCGCGCGCACGACTCGTTCGACGACACGCTCCTGATGTACACCTCGGACCAGGGCTTCTTCCTCGGCGACCACGGCTGGTTCGACAAGCGCTTCATGTACGACGAGTCGCTGCGGATGCCGCTGCTCGTGAGCTGCCCGTCGCGCATTCCGGCCCGCTCCGAACCGCTCGGGCAGATCGTCACGAACGTCGACTTCGCGCAGACCGTGCTCGAGGCCGCCGGGGTCGCCCCGCATCCGCGGATGCAGGGACTCAGCATCTGGCCGCAGCTCACGAGCGAGCCGGATGCCCCGACGCGCCCCGCGATGTACTACCGCTACTTCGAGAACGACGATGTGAACCATCACGCGCTCGCGCACTACGGCATCCGCACGGAGCGGTACAAGCTCATCTACTTCTACAACGACGGGATGGGGCTGCCGGGCAGCTCGCCGCACGTCTACCCGCCGGAGTGGGAGCTGTACGACCTCGAGCTCGACCCCGAGGAGCTGCGGAACGTCGTGCGCGATCCGGCGTACCGCGGCATCCGCGAGGAACTCGAGGTGCAGCTGTGGGAGCTCCAGGCGGAGCTGCTCGATGCGCCGCACCCCTCGCAGCCCGTCCCGGAACGCGTGCGGGTCGCCGCTGGCTGAGAGCGCTTCCAAGCTGCCGCGGCGCGTCGCCCGTTCGGGGGTGTTGGCCGGGTGCCGCCTGGGAGTATGCTGACGCGCACTGCGGTGGTTGCGGCACGTCAACCGTTCGAGCGGCGTGCCGGCGCACCGCAGTGGGGGTCGACCCGGGCGAGATCGGGGGGATGCTTGCCCGGGCCGGCCGTGCCATCGGAGCGGCAGGGAAAACGCCGGCCTCCGATGTCCTTCCGGGTGGGAACCACCCCGAAGGTAGGGGGATCCTGCCAGAGTGCGGCCCCGGCCGCAAATCGACGAACGCGGTCCGCTTCGGTGGTGGTGCGCTGAGCTTGTCGAAGCGGCGTTGGTGCGCTGAGCTTGTCGAAGCGGCTGTGGTCCGCTGAGCTCGTCGAAGCGGCGTTCCCTTCGACGGGCTCAGGGAACCAGGTGTTCCCTTCGACGGGCTCAGGGAACCAGCTGTTCCCTTCGACGGGCTCAGGGGGCCAGGGCGGCGGCGACCCGCTCGCGCAGCACGGGCAGCAGTTCGGCGGCGAACCAGGGGTTCCGCTGCTGCCAGGCCGTGTTGCGGGGGCTCGGATGCACGAGCGGGACGATCGCCGGCCCGAACTCGGCGAAGTCGCGCACCGTCCGGGTGAGACTGGCGCCGCCCCGCCGACCCAGGTAGTGCCGCTGCGCGTAGCCGCCGATGAGCAGGGTCAGCCGGAGCTCGGGCATCGATCGCAGGATCGGCGGATGCCACCTCGCGGCGAAGCCGGGCCGCGGCGGCAGGTCGCCGTTCGGGCCGCGACCCGGGTAGAAGAAGTCCATCGACAGGAACGCGAATGTCTCCGGCGCGCGGAAGGTGGGCTCGTCCACGCCGAGCCAGTCGCGGAGCCGCGCGCCGCTCGCATCGCTCCAGGGGAGGGCGTTGTCCTGCGCCTGCCTGCCGGGGGACTGCCCGACGACGAGGATGCGCGCGCGGGGGTCGGCGGTGAAGACGGGCTGCGCCCCGGCGTCCACGAACGCGCGGTTCGCCGGGTCCGCGACGATCGCGGCGCGGATCGACGCGATCGCCTCGGAGCTCATGCGAACGATGATCTCACCCCGGTGGTCCGCTGAGCTTGTCGAAGCGGGGTGGGGGTTCCCTTCGACGGGCTCAGGGAACCAGGGGGGCTCAGGGAACCAGGGGGCTCAGGGGTCCAGGCGGGCGCGCAGCGCCTCGGCGGCGGCGCGGGCCTCGCTCGCCGCCCGGGCGGCCCGCGCGCGATCCCGTTCGAGCGGCGGCACCGCCTGCTCGGCGCGGGCCAGTTCGCCCTCGGCGTCGCTCAGTCGGCGTTCGAGTTCGCGGCGCTCGGCGAGCAGGGCGTCCCGCTGCGCGGCGGCGGCTCCGGCGGCGGCGCTCGCCGCGTCGACCAGCTCGGATGCCTCGGTCGCAGCGGCCTTGGCGGCATCCGCCCGCTCCTCCGCCTCGGCGAGCTCCCGCTCGGCGCGCGCCCTGGCCTCCCGCTGCTTGCGCGTGCGTCGCTCGGCGAGCTCGTCCGGCGGATCGGCCCGCCGCCGCGCGGCTGCCGGGGCGACACCTCCCGCGAGCCCGCCGGCGACGGCCCCGTCGAGCTCGACCTCGGTGCCGACGGCTTCGAGCGCCCGCACGAGCAGCCCCGTGCGCACGGCGTCGGCGGCCGAGGCATCCGTCATCGCCGCCTGCAGCGTCTCGGCGACCTCGTCGAGCACCGGCTGGCGCACGGGCGCGCCGAGCTCGTCGGCGACCGCGCCCGCCTCGCGGGCGAGGGCGGCGACCACGGTGCGCCGCTGCCGGGCGAGGGCGGTGAGCGAGGCCGCGTCGAGTTCGGCCTGGGCGGCCCGCAGCTCCTCGCCGAGTTCGAGGAGCTGCTCGAGCTCGTCCCGCCGGTGCCTGGCGAGCTGGTTCACGAGCCAGGCGGCCGGGGCCGGGCGGCGCAGCTCGGCGACCGCGGCCGCGAGCGCCGGGTCGTGCGGCTTCAGCTCCTTCGCCCGGGCGTTCCGGGCCGCGACGAACTCCGCGGGAAGCGTTCCGTAGAGCTCCCCGGCGATCTCGGCCAGTGCGTCGTCGTCGGCCATGTCTTCATCCTGCCTCGCCCCGACCAGGAGTTGCCCGACTTTCATGAAAGTCGGGCAACTCCGAAAAAGTTCGGTATTCGGTGTTGCTAAGTACCGGTACTCAGTGTTACTTTCTAGTGGTACTCAGCAACACTGAATAGCAAAGCATGAAGAGAAGGGAGCATCCCGATGGGCAAGCAGATGACCGAGATGCTCAAGGGCACGCTCGAGGGCATCGTCCTCGCGATCATCGCGGTGCAGCCGGCCTACGGCTACGACATCACCGCGCGGCTCCGCGAGCGCGGCTTCACCGACATCGCCGAGGGCACCATCTACGCCCTGCTCGTCCGAGTCGAGCAGCGCGGCCTCGTCGACGTCGAGAAGGTGCCCTCCGAGAAGGGCCCGCCCCGCAAGGTGTTCACCCTGAACGCCAAGGGGCACGACGAACTCGAAGAGTTCTGGAGGACGTGGAGCTTCCTCGCAGAACGTATCGAACAGCTCCACGAAGGGGAGAAGTGACCATGGCTGCCAAGTGGATCGAAGCCTTGACCGGCTCGCTCGAGCAGAAGAAGCAGTACCGCCAGACGAAGGCCCGCCTCGAGGCGCTGCCCGAGCCGTACCGCACCGCCGCGAACGCCTGCCAGCGGTACTTCATGTACTACGGCGGCATCACCGACGGCGAGACCCTCGTGCAGATGTTCGTGGATCTCGCCGACCTCTGGGAGCGCGCGGCCGTCGACGGCACCCCCGTCGCCGACATCGTGGGCGACGACCCCGTCGAGTTCGCCGAGGAGTTCGCCAAGGCGTACGGCGGCGCGCAGTGGATCGACAAGGAGCGCGCGCGCCTCGTCAAGGACATCGAGCAGGCGAAGCGAGGTGACCGGAAATGAGTGACACCGCCATCCGGGTGCGGGGCATCGAGAAGTCCTTCAAGGACGTGCACGTGCTGCGCGGGGTCGACTTCGACGTCGAGCGGGGCAGCATCTTCGCCCTGCTCGGCTCGAACGGGGCCGGCAAGACGACGCTCGTGCGCATCCTCTCGACGCTGCTGAAGGCCGACGCGGGTGCCGCGACCGTGCAGGGGCACGACGTGGGCAGCGAGCCGGGCGAGGTGCGCGAGTCGATCAGCCTCACCGGGCAGTTCGCCGCGGTCGACGAGGTGCTGAGCGGGCGGGAGAACCTCGTGCTCGTGGCGAAGCTGCGGCACGTGAAGCATCCCGCCGCCGTCGCCGAGGAGCTGCTCGCGCGCTTCTCCCTGACCGAGGCGGGCGACCGCCGGGCGGCGACGTACTCCGGCGGCATGCGCCGCCGGCTGGACATCGCGATGAGCCTCATCGGCGAGCCGAAGATCATCTTCCTCGACGAGCCCACCACCGGGCTCGACCCGCAGGCCCGCATCGACGTCTGGCGCACCGTGAAGCAGCTCGCCGATGGCGGCACCACCGTGCTGCTCACCACGCAGTACCTCGACGAGGCCGAGCAGCTCGCCGACCGCATCGCGATCCTGCACCGCGGCACCATCATCCAGAACGGCACCCTGGCCGAGCTCAAGCAGCTCCTCCCGCCCGCCGAGATCGAGTACGTCGAGAAGCAGCCCTCCTTGGAGGACGTCTTCCTCGCGCTCGTCGGCGACACGGGCGAGGCCGACGCGGCGGAGAACGCCGACGCGGCGGCGGATGCCTCAGCACGAAAGGAAGCACGATGACCACCCACGCCATCGCCGACACCGGCGTGCTCACCGGGCGCTCGCTGCGCCACATCCTCCGCAGCCCCGACACGATCATCACGACCGCGGTCACCCCGATCGCGCTCATGCTGCTGTTCGTGTACGTGCTCGGCGGGGCGATCAACACGGGCTCCGACGAGTCGTACATCAACTACCTGCTGCCCGGCATCCTGCTCATCACGATCGCCTCGGGCGTCGCGTACACCTCGTACCGGCTGTTCCTCGATCTGCAGGGCGGCATCTTCGACCGATTCCAGTCGATGCCGATCGCCCGCTCGAGCGTGCTCTGGGCGCACGTGCTCACCTCGGTGGTCGCGAACCTCGTCTCCGTCGCGATCGTCGTGGGCGTCGCCCTGATCATGGGGTTCCGCACGGGGGCGTCCGTGGGGGCGTGGCTCGGCGTCGCCGGCATCCTGGTGCTCTTCATCCTCGCGCTCACCTGGTTGGCCGTGGTGGCTGGGCTCTCGGCGAAGTCGGTCGACGGGGCGAGCGCGTTCAGCTACCCGCTGATCTTCCTGCCGTTCATCAGCTCGGCCTTCGTGCCGACCGATTCGATGCCGGCGCCGGTGGCCTGGTTCGCCGAGAATCAGCCGGTCACCTCGATCGTGAACACGATCCGGGCGCTATTCGCGGGCCAATCCGTGGGCGGCGAGATCTGGATCGCGCTCGCCTGGCTCGTCGGCATCCTGGTCGTCGCGTACGGCTTCGCGATCGCGATCTACCGGAAGAAGCTCAGCTGAGCCGCCCCAACGCGGTGTTGCCCGACTTTCATGAAAGTCGGGCAACTCGGCGTTGGGTCGGCACGGCGCCGTGGGCGATCGGCACGGCGAGCAGATCCCCGATCCCGACGTCGCCGGGCAGCTCGGCGAGACATCCGCACTCCGGGCCGCCGATCTCGAAGCGGGCCGCACGCGCTCGCGACGCCCGGCCGACGAGCCGGGTCTCGCCCGCGCAGACCGCCGCGGCGTCGAACTCGGCGTCGACGAGGAGGCGGCTCGGCACGCCGTCGACGCAGCCGGTCACCCGCATGAGCAGGATGCCGTCGGCCGCCGCGGGTCGGCAGGGGGTGCCTCGCGCCGCCGCCAGCGCGGACAGCGAGACGCCGGCGACGATCACGTCGGTCACCGTCATCCGCGTCTCCGCGGGCCAGAGCCCGGGGGTGTGCGGGTCGGGGATGCTGAGGCGGAGCGTCGGCAGGATGGTCGTCAGGGTCATGCCGTCCGGTCTACGCCGGATCGAGGCCGGCCGACGGGGGCCCGACGGAGTCCGAACGGCCCGGCGCGCGATCCGAACGGAATCCTCACGCCCGCCGGCGGGCGGATGCCTCAGCGGCGCGTGAGCGCGGCGGGCTCCGCCCAGCGCAGCACCCGGAGCGCCCGCAGCGTGTTCCACCGGCTCGGCTGCCCCTCGGGCGCCTCGACGACGTAGCCGCGCAGCGTCGGCCGCTGCGGTCCGGCCGGCCAGCGGCCGTCGGGCAACCGCTGCGCGAGCAGCAGCTCGAGCGCCGGGGCGAGCCGCGCGTCGGGCGCCCCGCCGTTCAACCGGAAGTGCTCGAGGGCGCGCAGCACGTCGTAGAACCAGTACATGGGGAACGCGAACGTCGCGTACTGCGGGTTCGCGAGTTCGCCGGTGCTCCGGCGGCGGAACAGGCTGCGCTCGAGCAGGTACTCCTCGCCCGTGCGCACGGCGTCGGCGATCGAGGCATCCGCCGTTCCGGTCTCCCGCTGGTACGCGCGCAGCCCCTCGAGCACGCAGAGCGTGCTGTCGAAGGAGGAGCGCACCGACTCCTCGACGGGGTCGCAGTTCCAGCCGCCGTCGCTGAGCCGCTGGCCCAGCAGACGGTCGACCAGGCGATCGGATGCCTCGTCGAGCACCCCGAAGTACGCGGCGTACGCCAGCACGCCGCCGTTGACGCACTCCTCGATCTCGCCGGCGAAGAAGGGCCGGCCGCCGTCCTCCTCGGGCCAGTGCACACCCTCGCGCACGCGTTCGATCGCGGTGCGCACCTCCGGCGCCTTCGGGTCGACGCCGAAGCGGAGCAGCACGTGCAGGGTCCACATCACGCTGTCGCGCTCGCGCTGCGGCCCGTACGTGAAGCCGCCCCAGTAGCCCCGCTCGTCCTGCAGCTCGAGGATGCGCGCGGCGAGCCCCTCGCGCGTCGCGAGCGCCCGTTCGGCGGCGACGAGATCACTCGGCGAGTCGAGCAGATCGCGTTGCACCTGCCAGCGGATCGCGGGGTCGGCGTGCAGCAGCCAGTCGATGACGTCCTCGTCCATGGGCGCGATGATGCCACCGGCCGCCGACAGCCGCATCCACCCGGACGGATCCCGGGCCCATCGACGGCACTTTGTCCAACATTTGGCTCAATCGGGCGTAGGGTGGTGCGGTGCCCGGAATCTCCCACAACACCCCGCTCTCCACGCAACTGGCCGACGAGCTCCGCCGCCGCATCGCCGAGGGGGAGTACGCCGTCGGCGCGCTCCTGCCGACCGAGGCCGAGCTGGCCGCCGAGTTCGAGGTGAGCCGCAACAGCCTGCGCGAGGCGATCCGCTCGCTCGTGCACGCCGGGCTCCTGGGCGCCCGCGCCGGCTACGGCACCTTCGTCGTCGCCGCGAGCGACGTCGCCCCGGCGCTCGCCCGGCGGCTCGACCACGACCGCGCCGAGGACGTCGCCGAGGTGCGGCTCCTGCTCGAGCGCGAGGGCGCCCGGCTCGCCGCCCTGCGTGCGGGTGAACCGGAGCGCCGGGCCATCCTCGAGGCGCTCGCCGCCCGAGCCGCCGCCGAGACGGCGCCGGAGTATGCGGCCGCCGACGTGCGCTTCCACCGCGCGGTGCAGGATGCCTCGGGCAACGCCCTGCTCGCCGAGCTCTACCGCGGGGTCGGCGGCAACGAGCAGGCCCTCGCACCGCTCTCGGGGCCCGAGGTCGACCTCGCCGCCCAGCGCGCCGCGTTCGGGCACGTCGACGACGCCCACGCCGAGCTCGCCGAGGCGATCGTCGCCGGCGAGCCCGAGGCCGCGGCCGCGGCCGCCGAGCGGATGGTGCGCCTCGCGCACGAGCAGACCGGATTCCCCGGCGCCGTCGCCGGCACCGCCGCGAGCGACGCCGAGGCCGCCCGATGAGCCGCGGGGGAGCGGCCCGCGCCCTCAGCCCCGCGCTCGTGCTCGCGGGGCTGCTGCTCGTCGCGGCGAACCTCCGCGCCGGCATCACCACGGTCGGCCCGGTCCTCGGCGAGCTGCAGCAGGATCTCGGGCTGGCCTCGCTCGAGGCATCCGTGCTCATCAGCCTGCCGCTCGTCGCCTTCGCGATCGTCTCGCCGATCGCGCCGGCGGTCGCGAGCCGCATCGGCCTCGAGCGCTCGCTCGGCATCGCCCTCGCCGCGCTCGCCGTCGGCCTCGTCGTGCGCTCCCTGCCCGGCCTGCCGCTGCTCTGGATCGGCACCGCCCTGCTCGGCGTCGCGATCGCCGTGCTGAACGTCGTGCTGCCCGCGGTCGTGAAGCGCGACTTCCCGAAGCGCATCGGCCAGGTCACCGGCACCTACTCGGCCGTGCAGGCCGCCTTCGCCGCGCTCGCCGCCGGCGTCGCGGTGCCCGTCGCGGGCGCGTCGGCGCTCGGCTGGCGGCTGCCGCTCGGCATGTGGGCCGGCCTCGCGCTCATCGCGATCGTCGTCATGCTGCCGCAGTTCCGGCGCACCACGCACCTCTCGGCGCAGGACCTCGCCGACGCCGAGCACCCCGACCTCTCGGGGCTGCGCTCGCCGTGGCGCTCGGCGATCGGCTGGCAGGTCACCGCGTTCATGGGGCTGCAGTCGCTCGGCTTCTACGTGCTGATCACCTGGCTGCCCTCGATCGAGGCCTCGGCGGGGATCGACCGGGCCTCGGCGGGCCTCCACCAGCTGCTGCTGAACGGGGCGGGCATCGCGGGGAGCCTCGCGGCATCCGCGCTCATCCCGAGACTCCGCGACCAGCGCTGGCTCGCCGCGGGCAGCTCGGCGCTCTTCCTCGGCTCGGTGCTCGGGGTGCTGCTCGCGCCGCAGCTCGCCGCCGGGTGGGCGATCCTCGCGGGCATCGCGGGCGGATCGAACATCGTGATCGCGCTGAGCTCGTTCGGCCTGCGCACGAGCCACCACGCGCAGGCGGCCTCGCTGTCCGGCATGGCGCAGTCGGTCGGCTATACGCTCGCGGCGATCGGGCCGATCGCGGTCGGCCTCATGCACGACGTCACCGGCTCGTGGACGCCGCCGCTGCTCGTGCTCGCCGGACTCGTGTGCCTCACGGTCGTCTTCGGCTTCCTGGCCGGGCGGGACCGCGTGCTCCGCTGAGCACAGGGCGCCGCCCCGCTCAGCGCCCGGGCCCCGCTGGCCCGCCGAGGGGGTCGTTCTGCGACTTCCGTTCCGTCCCGGCGCGGCGCCAGCGTCGGAAAGCGACCCCCGCGGCGCGCTCAGGGGGTCGCCGCGCGGCGCCGCGCCCGCGCGTAGCCCGCGAGGCGGCAGACGAGGGCGGCGAGCCCGAGCCCGACGCACACCAGGCCGAGGATCGCCGCCATCGGCAGCAGCCACACCGTCACCACCCAGTTCGTGACGAGCCCCGCGTTCGCGTTCATCAGCATCGGCAGCAGCGCCCCGGCGACGACGAGCAGCGCGATCGGCAGCAGCCGCAGCGCCACGAGCGGGCGTTTCGCGAACACGCGGCGGCGCGCCCAGCGCGGCGCCCGCACGATCGCGACGATCAGGAGGATGCCGATGACGAGCGTGAGCGCGAGCAGCACGGCGTTCAGCACGGTGAACGGATTCTCGATCGGCAGCACGGGGTCGCCCGTGACCGTCGCGAAAAGGTTCGCGGACAGCTCGCCCGGCGAGCCGGCCGCGTTCGTCAGCACGACCACCGCGGTGCCGTCGCCGGGCGAGAAGACCACGTCGCCCGTCCAGGTCGCGAGCGTGCCGCCGTGCCCGACCAGCGGGATGCCCGACGGGGCGCGCCGATCCTGCCAGCCGAGCGCGTAGCCGTCGCTCGCGGCCGTCGCGCGGTGCAGGGTCGCGAGCGAGTCCGCGCCGAGCGGACCGACGGTCGCGCCGGTGTTGAAGCGCATCCAGCGCACGAGGTCGTCGAGCGTCGAGATCACGCCGCCGTTGCCGGCGCAGAGGCCCGGCATCTCCGGCACGTCGACGGCGAAGCCGAGCACGACCTCGTAGCCGTCGGCCACGCCGGGGACCTCGTCGGAGCAGCCCTCCGTGGCGAGCGTGTCCGCCATGCCCAGCGGCGCGAAGAGCTCCGTCTCGAGGAACTCGTCGAACGGCCGGCCCGAGACGTGTTCGACGAGCCGGGCGGCGATCGCGTAGTTCGTGTTGTGGTATTCGAACTGCGTGCCGGGGTCCCAGGCGAGGTGCCGGTCCGCGAGGCGTGCGACGGCCTCCTCCGCGCTGCCGGCGGGCGGCAGGGCGTACTCGTCGTTCGTGCGGATCGAGAGCCCGGAGCGGTGCATCAGGAGCTGCCGCACGGTGACGTCGCCGGCGCGCGGGTCGTCGAGGCGGAACTCCGGCAGCAGGCCCGCCACAGGATCGTCGAGGCCGAACTCGCCGCGCTCGACGAGCAGCATGACCGCGGTCGCCGTCATCGACTTGCTGATCGAGGCGATCCGGAACGGGGTGCTCGCGGTCACCTCGCGGCCGTCGCCGTCCTGCCCGCTCGTCACCCGCTCCACCCCGTTGCCGGTGATGATCGCCGCGGCGACGCCGGGGGTGCCGTACACCGCCCGGTAGTCCTCGACGAGCTGGGCGGCGGAGGGGGCGGATGCCTCGGGCGGCTCGCTCGCCGCCTGCGCCGCCCCGGCGGGCGAGCCCACGACGAGGAGGAGCGCGGCGAGGGCCGCGGCGCCGCCGAGGGCGAGCCGGCGCGCGAGAGCGGATTCACGGGGGAGTGACTGGTGCATGCCAGGAACGGTATGCATCTCCCGAGGGGTGGACATCACCCCGCGGGATGAGGCGGGCATCCGCCGCTCGTGGGATCGTTGCGGCAGCATGCATCCCGAACCTCCGTCCGCCGTCCACCCCGCCGCGCAGCCCGGCCGGGGCTGGCGGCGCGCCGCGCTCGCGAGCCACCTCGTGCTCGCCCCGGCTTCGGCCGTGGCGATCGTGCTCATCGCCTTCAGCGGCGGCGGCCCCTGGCTCGTCGCTGCGACGGTCGCCGTGGCCGTCGCGCTGCACCTCGCACTCGTGCTCGCCGTTCGCTTCCCCGACGTCGGGTTCGCGCTCGCCTCAGCGGCGATGCTCGCGCTCGTGCTGCTGCCCATGCCCGGCTGGTCGCCGAGCCTGCTGCCCTCCGCGGGGTGCTTCCTGCTGGTGCTCTGGCGTCAGGCGGAGCTCGGCGCGCGCCTCCGGCGCCTCCTCGCGCTCGCCGTCGGCCTTCTCGGCGTGCTGCTCGCGGAGCTCGTTGCCGTCTCGCGCTCGAGCGAGGTCGAGCCGACGTGGATGCGGGTCACCGAGGGGGCGCTGCTCGCCGGCGCCGTCGTCGGCGTCTGGCTCGCGGCGATCGCGGCGACCCGACGACGCCAGCGCGCGGCATCCGCGCAGGCCGCCCGCATCGAGGAGGCGCGCCGGGCCGAGCGCGCCGGCATCCGCGGCGACCTGCACGACGTCATCGCCCACTCGCTCACGGTCATGATCGCGCGCGCCGAGGCCGCGGCGCTCGCCACCGTCGACCCGGGCGCCGAGGCGGAGCTGCTGGAGATCGCCGAGTCGGGGCGCGACGCCCTCGACGGCTTGCGCGCGATGCTCGCGGTGCTCGACGCCGATCCGGGCGCGACGCCCGAGCTGCCGCTCTCGCTCGAGGCGCTGCCGACGATGGTCGCCGCCGCGTCGACCTCGTTGCACACCGTCGAGCTCGTCGAGGAGGGCGAGCGCGGGCCGCTGTCCCTGCGCGCCGAGCTCGCGCTCGTGCGGCTCGTGCAGGAGGCGATCACGAACGCGCTGCGGCACGTGCAGCCCCCGCTCGCGGTGCGGGTGCGGCTGCGCTGGGAGCCGCACCGGGTGCTGGTGGTGGTGCAGGACGACGGCGGGAGCGGGCCGCGCCGGGCGCGCGGCTCTGGTTCCGGGCTGTCGGGCGTGCGCGAGCGGGTGCTCGCCGCGGACGGGACGTTCGAGGTGACGGAGGAGGGCGGATGGCGACTCGAGGCGATGCTCCCGGTGCGGGAGAAGCGATGAGGCCGGTGCGGGTGCTGCTCGCGGAGGACCAGGCCATGCTGCGCGGGGCGCTGCGCGCCCTGCTCGAGGTCGACCCGGGCATCGAGGTCGCCTTCGACGTCGGCGACGGTGCGGCCGCCGTCGAACTCGTGCGCGCCCACCGCATCGACGTCGTGCTGATGGACCTGCGGATGCCCCGCCTCGACGGCGTGCGCGCCACCGCGGAGATCACCCGGCTCGCGCCGGCCACCCGCGTGCTCGTGCTCACGACCTTCGACGCGGACGAGCTCGTCGTCGCCGCGATCCGGGCGGGCGCCTGCGGCTACGTCACGAAGGACATCCGGCCCGCCGCCCTGCGCCAGGCGGTGCTCGACGTCGCCGACGGCAGCGCCGCGCTCGCGCCGGGGGTCGCGGAGAAGGTGATCGGCCTGCTCCGGCAGGCCCCCGTCGCCGACCCCGACGCGCTCGCCCCGCTCACGGCGCGCGAGCGCGAGATCTTCGGGCTCATCGTCGCCGGTCGCTCGAACGACGAGATCGGGGCGAAGCTGCACCTCACCCGCAACACCGTGAAGACGCACGTGCGCGCGGTACTCGGCAAACTGGGGCTCCGCGACCGCGTGCACGCCGTGATCTACGCCTACGAGCACGGGGTCGCCCCCCGAGACGGGTTCTTGAGTCCGCCTCGCATCTCGCCCTAGGCTGCGAGCAGGCGAGGCGACGGCGGCGAACACGCCGCAGGATCCGGGGGGACGCGGTCGGCCCGCCCGCCGCAACGGCGCGGCACCGCGGAGTCGAGGTCGACATGACGGGCAAGCGCACATCAGTGATCGGGGAGGCGCTGCCCACGGCGCGCACGCTGCCGTTCCCGCCGAAGGCGTCGGGCAGCACCGCCGGGCGGACGCTGCAGGAATCCACGTACTCGCCGAGACCGCCCGAGCGGCGGCTCCCGGCCGACGCGCCGAACGTGCTCGTCATCCTCATCGACGACGCCGGCCCGGCGCTGCCGAAACCGCTCGGCGGACTCGTCGAGACGCCGACGCTCGCCCGAATCCGGGAGGGCGGCATCGGCTTCAACCGCTTCCACACCACCGCGATGTGCTCGCCCACCCGCGCCTCCCTGCTGACCGGACGCAACCACCACCGCGTCGGCAACGGCCAGATCGCCGAGCTCGCGAACGACTGGGACGGCTACTCGGGGCACATCCCGAAGTCGAGCGCGACGATGGCCGAGGTGCTGCGCCAGTACGGCTACTCGACCGCGGCCTGGGGCAAGTGGCACAACACCCCCGCCGAGGAGACCACCGCGGCCGGCCCCTTCGACCGCTGGCCCACCGGCTACGGCTTCGAGTACTTCTACGGCTTCCTCGCGGGCGAGGCATCCCAGTACGAACCCAACCTCGTGCGGAACACGACGACCGTGCTGCCGCCGCGCGCGCCCGAGGACGGCTATCACCTGAGCGAGGACCTCGCCGACGACGCGATGCGCTGGCTGCGCGACCACAAGGCGAACGCGCCCGAGCAGCCCTTCTACCTGTACTGGGCGACCGGGGCCATCCACGGCCCGCACCACATCATGAAGGAGTGGGCCGACAAGTACGCCGGCGTCTTCGACGACGGCTGGGACGCCTATCGCGAGGAGGCCTTCGCCGGGGCGAAGGCGGCGGGCTGGATCCCCGACGACGCCGAGCTCACCCCGCGGCCGGAGAGCCTGCAGGGCTGGGACGAGATCCCCGAGCACCAGAAGCCCTTCCAGCGCCGGCTCATGGAGATCGCCGCCGGCTTCGGCGAGCACGCCGACGTGCAGGCCGGCCGGCTCATCGACGAGCTCGAGCGGCTCGGCTACCTCGACGACACGATCATCGTCTACATCTGGGGCGACAACGGCTCCTCGGGCGAGGGGCAGAACGGCACGATCAGCGAGCTGCTCGCGCAGAACATGATCCCGACGACCGTCGATCAGCACCTCGCCGCGCTCGACGAGCTCGGCGGCCTCGACGCGCTCGGCAGCCCGGCGACCGACAACCAGTACCACGCGGCGTGGGCCTGGGCCGGGTCGACGCCCTACCAGGGTATGAAGCTCATGGCCTCCCACCTGGGCGGCACCAGGAACCCCATGTTCATCCAGTGGCCGGGCCGGATCGCGGCGGATGCCTCGCCGCGCACGCAGTTCCACCACGTCATCGACCTCGTGCCGACGATCTACGAGATCATCGGCATCCAGCCGCCGGAGACGGTCAACGGCATCCCGCAGATCCCCATCGACGGCACGAGCTTCGCCTACGCGATCGACGACGCCGCGGCCGAGGGGCGGCACCGGGTGCAGTACTTCGAGATCATGGGCAGCCGGTCGATCTACGCCGACGGCTGGCTCGCCTCGGCGACGGGGCCGCGGCTGCCCTGGGTGCCCGGCGCCCCTCCCGGCATCGCGACCTGGACGCCGGACGCCGATCCGTGGGAGCTCTACCACCTCGACGAGGACTGGAGCCAGGCGCGCGACCTCGCCGCCGAGCACCCCGAGAAGCTCGCCCAGCTGAAGGAGCTCTTCGCGATCGAGGCGGCGCGCAACGAGGTGCTGCCCGTCGGCGGCGGACTGTGGGTGCCCGTCTACCACCCCGAGTACCGGCTCGGACCGGCCTACACGGAATGGGAGCTCTCGGGCGACACGGTGCGGATCCCCGAGTTCTGCGCGCCGGCGCTCGGGAACACGCCGAACCTGGTCACCATCCGGGCCACGCTGCCCGAGCGGGCGAACGGCGTGCTCTACAAGCTCGGCGGCGCGGGCGGCGGTCTCACCGCGTACCTGCTCGACGGCGTGCTGCACTACGAGTACAACCTGTTCCTCGTGCAGCGGACGATCATCGCGGCGGACGCCCCGTTGCCCGCCGGCGAGGCGACGATCGAGATCGAGACGGCGTACGTGGAGCGACGGCCGGGCGGCCCGCTCTCGGTCGAACTGCGAGTCGACGGTACCGAGGTGGCGAGCGGCACGGTGCCCGTGAGTGCACCGCTGCTGTTCTCGGCGAACGACTGCCTCGACATCGGGCGCGCGTACGGCGGCGCGGTGTCGCGGGCGTACGCCGAGCGGATGCCGTTCGCCCTCGACGGCACGATCGACACCGTGCACATCGCGTACCGCTGAGCCTCGCCCCCGGGCATCCCCCGCTCCGCCTGGCCCAGCCGCCCGCGGCAAGACGTCAGTATTTGCGGGTGGGGAAGGCCGCGCACCCGCAGATACTGACTTCTTGCCTCGGAGGTCGGGCCCCGCAGGGGTGGGTGGGCGCAGGGGTGGGTGGGCGCAGGGGTGGGTGGGCGCAGGGGTGGGGGCGCCGGGGCAGGATCCGCGAGACGATCTCCCGCGGGGGCGGGCCGCGGGGAGCGGCTCAGGCGAAGACGCGGTTGCCGCGGAAGCGGCCCTCCGGGTCGAGTCGGCGGCGCACCGCGTCGGCGCGCTCGACGTCGGCCCGATCGTAGGCGCCGAGGTAGCTCGGCTCGCCCTCGAGGAACGTCGCGAAGGTACGCTCGACGACCCGCTCGCCGAGCGCCGCCGCAATGGCGGCGAACCCCGCCTGCACGGCCGGCTCGATGCCGGGCACGGCGACCGCGCGGGCGCTCACGACGTGCGAGTGCGGCACGGCCCCGGCGATCGCCGGACGCTCAGGCGCCTCGGCGAGCGCCCCGCCGAGCCCGCGGAACTCGATGAGCATGACGGCCTGCCCCACGGGCGACTGCCAGGTCTCGAGCAGGGCGTCGAGGCCGGCCGCGTCGAGGTCGGCGAAGCGGCCCCAGCCGTAGCCCGCGCTCGGCTCGGTCGGTTCGTCGGCCACGACCGCGAGCTGCTCGATGCCGATCGGGGCGATCGTGTCGAGCTGCACGGTGCCGGCGGCCCGCACCGGGGCGAGCACCGCCTCGAGCGCCTCGGCGCCGTCGGTCGACACGGCCTGCACGGTGACGATCGTGCGACCGCGCAGTTCGGCGGGCACCGCCTCGACGTCGGGCAGCCGCATCGCCCCGGCGTGCAGGGCGACCTCGCGCGGCGCCGTCGCCTGCGCCGCGAGCGCGGCCTGGAGCACGGGCGCCAGATCGGCGCCGTCGAAGGCGAGCCGACCGCCGACGAGCTCGCGTGCGGGGTACAGCTCGAGCTCGACCGCGGTGACGACGCCCACGGCGCCGCCCGCGCCGCGGAGACTCCACAGCAGCTCGGGGTCGTCGGCGTCGCGCACCCAGCGGTGCTCGCCGTCGGCGGTGAGCAGCTCGACGGCGATGAGGGAGGCGGAGCCCTGCCCGTGCGCGCGGCTGAACCAGGAGTGCCCGCCCGCGAGCAGGAACGGCACGGTGTGCACGACGCGGTTGGACCCCGAGAGGGCGACGAGCCCGGTGCCCTCGAGTGCGGCGAGCACCCGGCCCCAGCCGACGCCCGCGCCGACGCGCGCCACCCGGCGCTCGACGTCGACCTCGACCGTGTCGAAGTGCGCCGTGCGCACGAGCACGGCCCCCTCGAGCGAGCCGGAGGCGCCGTGGCCGCCGGGCTGCACTGCGAGCTGCAGGCCGTCGGCGCGCGCCGCCTCGAGGAGGGCGCGGAGCTCGTCGACGTCGCGCGGGCTCGCCACCGCGGCCGGGCGCTGCTCGACCGCCCGGTTCCACGGCGCGCGCGCCTCGTCGTACGCGGGGTCGCCGGGGAGGACGAGGCGGTCGCCGAAGCGCTCGGCGAGAGCGGTGAGTGCCGTCGAGGTCATAGCGCGACGGTAGCGGGGCCCGCCGACATGCGCCATCCCCGCCGGCCGCGACCGCGATCATGATGGCGATCGCCTCGCGGTGCTTCCGCGCGGGCCATCCGCTCCACTACCGTCTGAACTGACCTCGGCCCGTCGCGCCATCCGCGCGAGGCGATCGGGGACCCTGCCGAGAGGACCCTCCGTGACCGACGCCCCCCTCGCCGACGCACCCGTCTCCGAGACCCGCGAGCGCGGCTGGCGCGCCTTCTGGAACCGGGGCGGCTGGTGGAAGGCCCTCATCGTCGTCGTGGCCTACCTCGGCGTCTACCAGCTGCTCCCGCTCCTCGCGCTGCCGCTCACGCGGCCGCTGATGGACGAGAACGTCTTCGCGACGCCGGCGAGCGTGTTCGCCGGGCTCGCGCTGCCGGTCATCCTCGGCTCCATCGTGCTGCTCGTCTTCGCCTGGTCGCTCGGCTGGCTGCCGCGGCCGCTCTTCACCCGTCAGCCCGTGCGCGGCCGCTGGTGGATGTGGTTCGCGCCGGTGCTCGTGCTCATCCCGGTCGTGCTGCGGCTCTTCGGCACCGACTACGCGAGCTACTCCGCGGGCGTCATCGTGATGACCTTCGTCGCCGGCCTCTTCATCGGCCTCTCCGAGGAGCTCGTCACCCGCGGCCTCGTCGTGACTCTGATGCGCAAGGCCGGGCACGCCGAGTGGGCCGTGGCCGCGGTGTCGGCGCTGTTCTTCTCGCTCATGCACTCGGTGAATGCGCTGACCGGGCAGGGCATCGAGGCGGTCGGCTTCACGCTCGTCTACACCTTCGCCTTCGGCATCCTGATGTACCTGACGATGCGCGTGACGGGCAGCCTGATCTGGGCGATGGTGCTGCACGGCCTCACCGACCCGACCAGCTTCCTCGCATCGGGCGGCATCGACAAGGTCGGCGGCGCCGCCCCGGAGAGCCCGCTGCTCGCGCTGACCGCGCCGGCGACGATCGTGCTGGTCATCGGCGGCTTCCTGCTGCTGATCTTCATCCGCGGGCGGGCGACCCCGCTCGCCGCGACGGTCGCCGGCGCGGAGGCCCCGGCGTCGCGGGGCTGAGCGCTCGAGCATGACCGGCGCCGGAGGCATCCCCGAGCTCGACCGGGTGATGGCGGGCCTGCGCGCCCAGCTCGAGCGATCGGCTCGCTTCGAGGACACGATCGATCTGGCGGCCTCGCTGCGCACCTCGCTGCGCCTCGTGCAACTGCTGCAGCCGCGGCTCGGCGAGCTGCGGCTCGCGGCGGGGCTGCCCGAGTCGCCTCCGCTGTTCGCGAGCTGGCGGGCGCGGCGCTCGGCCCGCGCCTTCGCGGCGCGTCCGGTGCCGTCCGACCGCGTGTTCACGTTCTGGAATCGGCCGGTCGCCGAGGCGCCGCCCCTCGTGCAGGCCTGCATCGCCCAGCTGCACCGCGCCTACCCGCACGTCCGGGTGCTCGACGGGGCCTCCGCGCGCGAGCTCGTCGAGATCCCCGAGCGCGTCGCGACCGTGCTGGAGGAGGCGCGCCCCGCCCACTTCTCGGACTACGTGCGCACCAGGGTGCTCGCCGAGCACGGCGGCGTCTGGGCGGATGCCACGGCCTGGGTCGACCGGCCGCTCGACCCGGAGCTGCACCGGCTGCTCCGCGCCGGGGTGGTGTTCCCGCGCTGGGCGAAGCGGCAGATCGCGAACTGGTTCATCGCGGCGCAGCCCGGCGCCGTGGTGCTCACCCTGCAACGGCTCGCCCTCGACGCCTGGTGGGAGTCGACGGACGAGCTGCCCGACTACTTCCTCTACCACCGCGTCTTCGAGGTGATCCAGGCGCTCGTCCCGGAGGCCCGAGGCCAGTGGAATGCCGTGCCGTCGCTCTCGGCGACCTCCGCGCACCTGCTGCAGCTCGAGATGATGCAGCCCTGGCGCGCGACGACCGTGCGCCGCATCCTCGACGTCGCCCCGCTGCAGAAGCTCAGCTACAAGTACGACGCCGTGCCGCCGGGCTCGGTGCTGGAGCGGTTGCTCGCGGGCGACGGCCTCGGCGGCTGAGCGGCGGCTCGCGTCGGAGGCGTCGCGTATCGTGCTTGCATGGTACTCACGATCCGATCGGCTGCGCCGAGCGACCACCCGCGCCTGCTCGAGCTGTGGCGCGCGAGCGTCGAGGCGACCCACCACTTCCTCGCGCCGGCCGACATCGACTGGTACGAGGAGGTCGTCGCCGGCTATCTGCCGCAGCTCGGCGACCTGCGCGTCGCGGTCGACGAGGGCGGCGACGCCGAGGGCGAGGTCGTCGGCTTCATCTCGCACGACGACGGTGAGATCCACATGCTCTTCGTCGACCCGGCCGTGCACGGGCAGGGCGTCGGCACGAGCTTGCTCGAAGACGTCGGCGCCGACGGGGGCGAACTGCGGGTCGACGTCAACGAGCAGAACCCCGTGGCGCGCGGCTTCTACCTCGCGCGCGGCTTCGTCGAGGTCGGCCGTTCCGAGCTCGACGGCGAGGGTCGCCCGTTCCCGCTGCTGCACCTGCGCCGCGAGGCGAGGGCCGCCGCGTGATCGTCGCCGGGCTCGTGCTCGCCGGCCTCGGCGGGCTGATCCACGTCTACATCTGGGTGCTCGAGTCGCTCGTCTGGACCGGCCCGCGCGCCCGCGCCACCTTCGGCATCCGCAGCGACGAGGAGGCGCAGCTCACGCGCGCCCTCGCGTTCAACCAGGGCTTCTACAACCTGTTCCTCGCGCTCGCCGTGTTCGCCGGCATCGTCGCGTTCGCGGCCGGCGCGGCCGCCGTGGGCGCGACGCTCGTCTTCGCCGGCGCGGGCATGATGGTCGGAGCCGGTCTCGTGCTGCTGCTGTCGAGCCCGTCGAAGGCGCGCGCCGCCCTCATCCAGCTGGGGCCGCCGCTGCTCGGCGTCGTCGCGCTCTGGATCGGGCTCGCGACGGTTTGACGCCCCGTCGCCTCGCGCGCGCCCGGCACCCGGGGCTGGCAAGCCGGTGTCCCCGCTCCGGCGTAGACTCCCGTGGTCACAACAGAACAGGGGAGGTTGCACACAATGCAACGATTCATGACGACGACGGCACTCGTGTTCGCGGGTGCCCTGCTGCTCTCGGGCTGCGCCACGTCCGGTTCGGGCGACGCCGCTTCGACGTCCGCGAAGGACGGCTGCGACACGATCCGCAGCGAGGTCCGCAACGTGTCGAACGGCGCGCAGAACACGCTCGCGACCGCGACCGACGCTGCCGAGACGAAGACCTACCTCGAGGGCCTCGAGGACCGGGTCGACGCGCTCGACGAGCAGGCCGGCGACGACACCAAGGTCGAGGACGCGCTCGAGGGGCTGAAGGCCGCGCTCGGCGACGCAGCGGATTACGCCGCGACCATCCCGGCCGACGGCACCCAGGACCCGGAGGCGCTCGCCGCCCAGCAGACGGCCATTCAGACCGCTGCGAACGAGGTCAACACGGCCTGCGCCGCCTGACGGCTGGCGCACCGACGCACGAGCGCGCGGCATCCCTCCCCGGGTGCCGCGCGCTCCGTCGTCTCCGGGGTTCAGCGTCCGGCGGCGACGCGAGTTGCACGACGAACAGCAGGGCGCGCCGGCGTGCACGGGCGCGCGGCCCGATTCATCGTGCAACTCGCCCCCGACCCGGGGCTCAGCGCGCGGCGGCGCGCTCGGCCGAGGCGATGATGACGTCCATGCCGAGCTGGAACAGTTCGCGGTCCTCGAGCTCGACGAGGCGCGTGCCGTACTCGACGACGCGGGGGTGACTGCGGGCGTCCGCGAGGATGGGCCCGTCGAACCAGGGGCTCGTGCCGTCCTCGTTGGCCCCGCGTTCGCTGCGACTGCGTGCGATGCCGGCCGCGGTCGAGAGCACGTGCGAGGCGAGCAGGGCGTAGTGGCGCACGAGCTCCTCCTCGGCGAGGCCGGCGCGCGCGAAGGCGTCGAGCATGAGCTCGATCGCGTCGAGCTCGCCGCGGCCGTGCGTCGTGAGCACGACCGCTTCGGCGGCGACGGCCGGGTGGGCGCAGAAGAGCTCGAGCGTGGCGTCGCCGAGCTGGCGGATGCGTCCGCGCCAGTCGTCGAGCGGCGCGCGCACCGCCGCCACCGAGCGCGCGTTGAGCTCATCGAGCAGCGCCTGCATGAGCGCCTCCTTGTTGCGGAAGTGCCGGTAGATCGCCGTCGGATCGGCGCCCAACCGGGCGCCGAGCTCCCGCACCGAGAGCGTGGTCGCCCGGGTCTCCGCGGCGAGCTCCAGCCCGGCGGCCACGATCGAGTCGTGGTCGAGCCTGGCCTTGCCGCGCGCGCTCGCGCCAGCCGTGGTCTCGGTGGCTGTCGTCATGGCGCTCCTTCGCTCCGCGTCGCCTCCATGCTGCCACGCCGGGGCGGTGCAGCGGCTCGGGAAGCGTAGCAAGTCCCGCATCAATGCTGTCAACAGTGTTGACAGCGGTGATGGGCGCTGAGTACGCTCGCCTCGTCCGTTCGATGAGGAAGCGAGGCGACGTGACTGCCGACGTCCTGTTCACCGGCGGGTCCGTGTTCACCGGAACCGGATCCCCGCTCCGAGGCCACACGGTCGCCGTCGCCGGCGGCCGCATCACCGCGGTCGTCCCCGACGCCGACGCCGACGCCCTCCGCGGGCCGGGCACCCGCGTCGTCGAGCTCGAGGGCGCGCTCCTCGCCCCCGGCTTCCAGGACGCGCACATCCACCCGGTCGGCGGCGGCATCGAGCTGCTCCAGTGCGAGCTCAGCTCCGGCGCGAACGCCGAGGAGGCCGTCGCACTCGTCGCCGCCTACGCCGCGGCGAACCCCGAGGAGCCGTGGATCCTCGGCGGCGGCTGGTCGATGGACCACTACCCGGGCGGGGCGCCCACCCGCGGCCTCCTCGACGCCGCCGTCGGCGACCGTCCCGTGCTGCTGATGAGCCGCGACCACCACAGCGCCTGGGCGAGCACCGCCGCCATCCGCGCCGCGGGCCTCGACGCCTCCACCCCCGACCCCGTCGACGGCCGGATCGAGCGAGAGGCCGACGGATGGCCCGCCGGCACCTTCCACGAGGGCGCCATGGAGCTCTTCGCCGAGGTGCGGCCCGCCACGAGCGACGCCCTCGCGTACCGCGGCCTGCTCCGCGCCCAGGAGGAGCTGCTCGCGCTCGGCATCACCGGCTGGCAGGACGCCATGGTCGGCCAGGGCGGCGGCGTGCACGACCCCGTCGCCGTCTACCGCCGCGCCCTCGACGCCGGCGAGCTCAAGGTGCACGTCGTCGGCGCGCAGTGGTGGCGGCGCGACGCCGGCCTCGAGCAGATCGACGGGCTCCTCGCCCTCCGCGACGAGATCGCGGCGCTCGGCCGGGAGGAGCGGCTCTCCCTCGCCACCGTGAAGATGATGGTCGACGGCGTCGCCGAGAACCAGACCGCCGCGATGCTCGCCCCCTACCGCGACCACCACGGGCACGACACCGAGAACCGCGGGCTCTCCTTCATCGACCCCGAGCTGCTCCGCGCGGCGGTCGAACGGCTCGACGCCGAGGGGGTGCAGGTGCACTTCCACGCCCTCGGCGACCGCGCCGTGCGCGAGGCGCTCGACGCCGTCGCCGCGGCCCGGGCGGCCAACGGCCCGAGCGACGGCCGCCACCACCTCGCCCACCTGCAGATCGTCGACGAGGCCGACACCGCGCGCTTCGCCGAGCTCGACGCCGTCGCGAACCTGCAGATGCTCTGGGCCACCCACGAGGACCAGATCGACGAGCTCACCCTGCCCTTCCTGCAGGACGGCGCCGAGGCCAGGCAGTACCCCTTCGGCGATCTCGTGCGCGACGGCGCCCGGCTCGCGGCCGGCAGCGACTGGCCGGTCTCGACCGCCGACCCGCTCGCCGCGATCCACATCGCGGTCACCCGGGTGGCCCCCGGCCTGGACGCCGAGCCGCTCGGCGGCGCCCACCAGCGGCTCGCGCTCGAGACGGCGTTCGCCGCGTACACCTCCGGCAGCGCCTATGTGAACCATCGCGACCACGACACCGGGCACGTGCGCGAGGGGTACCTCGCGAACCTCGTGGTCGTCGCGCCCGACCCCTTCGGGCTCGCGCCGGAGGAGCTCCACCGCGCCGCCGTGCGCTCGACCTGGATCGAGGGCGAGCGCGTGTACGCCGCCCCCGACGCGGGCTGAGCCGCGCACACCGGCACCGCGCACACCGGCACCACACACGCACCAGCACCGCACACGCACCAGCACCGCTGCATCCGTCCACCTACCAGTACCCAGAGGAGCCCCCAATGTCAGTCCTCCGACCCCGCACCGGCCGGCGCATCGTCGCGCTCACCGCCGGCGCCGCGGCCGCCGCGCTCGCGCTCAGCGCCTGCACGCCGGCATCCGACGCCCCCACCGCGGCCCCCGACTGGGAGCTGACCGCCGAGACGCCGGCCCCGTCCGGCGACATCGACTCGTTCACCTGGGCGAACTACGCCGAGCCGTACTCGCTCGACTACGCCTACGCGTTCGACTACGCCGACAACATGGTGCTCTCGAACGTCTGCGAGTCGCTGCTGCGGCTGAACCCCGACTACACGCTGAGCCCGGGCCTCGCCGAGGCGTACGAGCAGACGAGCCCGACCACCTGGGTCTACACGATCCGCGAGGGCGTCAGCTTCCACGACGGCACGCCGCTCACCGCGGCCGACGTCGTCGCCTCGATGAGCCGCCACCTCGACCCGGCCGTCGGTTCCTCCTGGTACTCCGTCTACCAGAACGTCGCGAGCATCGAGCAGACCGGCGACCGCCAGGTGACGGTGACCACGACGATCCCCGACTCCCAGTTCAACCTCGGGCTGGGCGGCTCGGCCGGCGTCATCGAGTCGGCGGCGACCCTCGCCGCCGACGGCACCGACTACGGCAACTCGACCGGGCTGGTGAACTGCACGGGGCCGTTCGAGCTCAGCGAGTGGAAGTCGGGGGAGTCGATCACGCTCACCCGCTTCGACGGGTACTGGGACGAGTCGCTCCGCGCGAAGTCGGGCGAGGTTCGCTTCGTCTTCATGAACGACGCGACCGCCCGCGTCAACGCGCTGAAGTCGGGCGACGTCGACGGCAGCTGGATGCTCCCCGTCGACGGCATCCCGCAGCTGCAGGCCTCGGGCGCGGGCGACGTGTACTTCGGGCTCAGCACCGCGACGTCGAACCTCATCGTCTCGAACCTCGACGGGCCGCTCGGCGACCTGCGGGTGCGCAAGGCGCTCATGTTCGCGCTCGACCGGCAGGGCATCCTGGATGCCGCGGCGAAGGGCTACGGCGAGGTGTCGAACGCCCTGACGCAGGAGTCGGTCTGGGGCGGCGCGTCCGCGACCACCCGCGACGAGGCGTTCTCGGGACTCGAGGAGTACCCGAACGACCTCGAGCAGGCCAAGGCGCTCGTCGAGGAGGCCGGGGTCGCCGGGCAGAAGATCGTCTTCGCGACCGCGCCGATCGGCAACGACTTCACCGTCGTCTCGCAGGCGACGGCCGCCGCGGCGCAGTCGATCGGCCTCGAGGCCGAGATCAAGACGGTCACGCCGAACGCGTACACGGCGCTCTTCTCCGACCCGAGCGCTCGTGAGGGCGTCGACCTCTTCTACACGGTCTGGTACCTCTCGAGCCCCGACCCGCTGGAGATGTACGGCGTGCTCCGCACCGGCGAGTTCAGCAACTACGGCAACTGGTCGAACCCCGAGTTCGACGAGCTCGCGACGCAGGCGGTCGGCACCATGGACCCGGAGGAGCGGGCGAAGCTCACGAGCCGGCTGCAGCACATCGCGAACGAGGAGCTGCCCTGGCTGCCGCTGTTCGCCGGGCCGATGCCGGTCTTCGTCGGCGAGCGGATCACCGGGGTCGCGCCGTCGATCGCGTTCCTCTACTACCCCTGGGCGGCCACCATTGGCGCTCGATAGTCGCACCGTCTCGGTCGCCGCCCGCGAGGCGGCGGCCGAGGCGCCCCGCCGCGGGCGGTGGTCGGCCGCCGGCGTGCGCCGGGTCGCCGGCAAGCTCGGCGGACTCGCGCTCACCCTCTTCCTCGCCTCCCTGCTGGTGTTCTTCTCGCGCTTCCTCGTGCCGGGCGACCCGGTGAGCTTCCTGCTCCGCGGCCGCAAGCCGAGTCCCGAGGCGGTCGCGCAGGTCACCGCCCAGTACGGCCTCGACCTGCCGCCCTGGCAGCAGTATCTGAACTGGCTGGGCGGCGCGCTCACGGGCGACTTCGGCCGCTCGCTGCAGTACCGCCAGGACGTCTCGACGGTGATCGGCGAGCGCCTGCCCGTCACGCTCATGCTCGTCGTCATGTCGGGCCTCCTGATCGCGATCGTCGGCCTCTCCGCCGGCGTCGTGGCGGCGCTGAACAAGGGCCGTCCGCTCGACCGGCTGACGCTCATCGGGCTGACGGTGCTGAGCGCCATCCCCTCGTTCGTCGGCTCGATCGTGCTGATCGCGATCTTCGCCGTGCAGCTCGGCTGGTTCCCGACCTTCGGCTCCGGCCAGGGCTTCGGCGACATGGTCTACCACCTCGTGCTGCCGTCGATCGCGCTCGCGATCGTGTTCGTCGTGCTCGTCGGCAAGGTCACCCGCTCCTCGATGGTCGAGCAGCTCGGCCGCGAGCACGTCGAGGTGGCCACCAGCCGCGGCCTGAAGCGGGCCACGGTGATCCGCCGGCACGTGTTCCGCAACGCGCTCGGCCCGATTCTCACCGTCAGCGGCGTGCTCGTGGCCGGCCTCCTCGTCGCCTCCACGATCGTCGAGGCGGCCTTCGGGCTCGCCGGCATCGGCTCGCTGCTCGTGCAGTCGGTCGACCGCCTCGACTTCCCGGTCGTGCAGGCGATCGTGATGCTCGTCGTCACCGCCTTCGTCGTCGTGAACGCGATCGTCGACCTCGCCGAACCCTGGATCGACCCCCGATCCGCCGCAGGAGCCAGTGCCAGATGACGACCCCGACCCCCACCCTCGCCGTGAAGGTGCTGCGCGCGCCCCGCGCCCACCGCACGAGCCTCGTCTTCGCGATCGCCTGCGGCGTCGTCGCGGTGATGACGCTCGCCGCCGTCTTCGCCCCGTTCGTCGCGCCCTACCCGCCCGATGCGGTCGACTTCACCGCCGTGAACGCCGGGCCGAGCGCCGCGCACTGGCTCGGCACCGACGGCCTCGGCCGCGACCTGCTGAGCCGGCTCGTCTACGGCGCGCGGACCGCGCTGCTCGGGCCGCTCCTCGTCGTCATCGGCTCGACGATCATCGGCATGCTGCTCGGCCTGCTCGCCGGCTGGCGCGGCGGCTGGATCGACGCCGTGCTGGGCCGCGTCTTCGACGTGCTGTTCGCCTTCCCCTCGCTGCTGCTCGCGATCATGGCGGTCGCGCTCTTCGGCAAGGGCCTCGTGGCGCCGGTGATCGCGATGAGCATCGCCTACGCCCCCTTCGTGGCCCGGCTCACCCGCGCCCTCGTCAAGGCCGAACGCACCCGGCCGTACGTCGCGGCGTACCGGGTGCAGGGCTTCGGCGGCGCGTGGATCGCGTTCCGCCGGGTGCTCCCGAACGTCACGCCGATCGTCGGCGCGCAGTCGACGCTGAATTTCGGCTACGTGCTCGCGGAGCTCGCCGGGCTCTCGTTCCTCGGCCTCGGCGTGCAACCGCCGACGCCCGACTGGGGCGCGATGATCAACGAGGCGCAGTCCGGCGTCGCGGGCGGCTACTTCCTGCCCGCGATCGTGCCGGCCGTCGCCGTGGTGCTCGTCGTCGTGGCCGTGAACATCATCGGGGAAGAGCTCTCCGACCGCATCGGAGGAGGGGTGCCGGCATGAGCCAGCTGCTCGACATCGACGGGCTCACGCTCGAACTGCACGACGGCACCCGTCTGCTCGACGGGATCTCGCTGTCGGTCGCGCCCGGCGAGACCGTCGGCCTGGTCGGCGAGTCCGGCTCGGGCAAGTCGCTGACCGCGCGCACCGTGCTCGGTCTCGTGCCCGAGCGCTCCCGCCTCGGGGGTCGGGTGCGGCTCGACGGGCGCGAGGTGATCGGCGCGCCGGCCCGCGACATCCTCGACCTCCGCCGCCATGCGGCCGCCATGATCTTCCAGGACCCGCGTGCCGGCATCAACCCGATGCGCACCATCGGCGACCACCTGACCGAGACGTTGCGCCGCTGCGAGGGCAAGTCCGCCGCCGAGGCGCGGGCGCGGGCGATCGAGCTCCTCGCCGACGTGCAGCTGCCGCGGCCCGAGGAGCACTTCGACCAGTACCCGCACGAGTTCTCGGGCGGCATGCTGCAGCGCGTGATGATCGCCGGCGCGCTCACGAGCTCGCCGAAGCTGCTGATCTGCGACGAGCCGACGACGGCGCTCGACGTCACGACGCAGGCGGAGATCGTGCGCGTGCTCGTGGAGCTCCGCGAGCGACGCGGTATGGGCATGCTCTTCATCACCCACGACCTGAACCTCGCGGCCTCGCTCTGCGACCGGGTCGTCGTGATGAGCCGCGGCCGCATCGAGGAGTCGGGCGACGCCCGGCGTGTCTTCACGGCGCCCGAGGCGGACTACACGCGGCGGCTCATCGAGGCGACGCCGAGCATCGCGGTGCGCAGCCTGGACGGCGGCGTCGAACCGGATGCCTCGTCGCGGGCGGATGCCTCGGGGCGCATGGACGCCTCGGCCCTCGCCGGCCCGATGCTCGAGGTGCGCGGACTCGACAAGCAGTACCAGCTGCGCGGGCGGCCCCCGGTGCACGCCGTCGTCGAGGCGGAGCTCGAGATCCCGCGCGGCGGCTCGCTCGGCGTGGTCGGCGAGTCCGGCTCGGGCAAGTCGACGCTGGCCCGCCTGATCGTCGGCCTCGAGGCAGCGGATCGCGGTGAGGTGCGCGTCGCGGGCCGCGAGCGGGGTGCCGCCCCGCACGGCCGCGCGGAGCGGCTCGCGCACGCGAAGAGCGTGCAGATGGTGTTCCAGGATCCCTACCTCTCGCTCGATCCGCGCATCCCGGCGGGACGTGCCATCCAGGACGTGCTGCGGCTGCACGGCGGCCTCGACCGCGCCGCCGCCGAGGCGCGGGCCCTCGAGCTGCTCGAGGCGGTGGGGCTCGGCGAGCGCCACCTCGCCGCGCGACCCAAGACCCTCTCGGGCGGGCAGCGCCAGCGGGTCGCGATCGCCCGGGCGCTCGCCATCGAGCCCGATCTGCTCGTCATGGACGAGGCGACGAGCGCACTCGACGTCTCGGTGCAGGCGCAGGTGCTCGACCTCGTCGCGCGGCTCCGGGAGGAGCGGGGCCTCACGGTGCTCTTCATCAGCCACGACCTCGGGGTCGTGCGCCGGGTGTGCGAGCGCGCCGTCGTCATGCGCCGTGGCGAGATCGTCGAGCAGGGCCCGAGCGACCGGTTGCTGCGCGAGCCGGAGCACCCCTACACCCGACTGCTCGTGGACTCGGTGCCCCGGCCCAGCTGGGAGGTCGCGGCGTAGCGGCGGCGGCCCGGCGATACCGCGGGCTAGGAGGCCGCCTTCTTCTTGGCCGCCGGCTTCTTCGCCGGCGCCTTCTCGGGGGCGGCTTTCTCGGAGGCGGCCTTCTTCGCCGCCGACTTCTTCGCGGTCGACTTCGTCGGAGCGGCCTCCGCGTCGTCCGAGGCATCCGCACCGCCGCCGCGCTTGGCGGAGATCGAGCGGCGCAGCGCCTCCATCAGGTCGATGACCTCGGCGCCCTCCTCCTCGGGCTCCTCGCCGAAGGTGGCCGCGGTGTCGAGCGCGTCGCCCTGCTCGAGCTTCGCCTCGATGAGGGTGCGCAGCTCCTGCTGGTACTCGTCGACGTACTGCGTCGGGTCGAAGTCGGACACGAGGCTCTCGACGAGCTGCTTCGAGAGCGCGAGCTCCTTGTCGCTGATCTTCACCTTCTCGTCGAGCGCGGGGAACGCGGCCTCGCGCACCTCGTCCGACCAGAGCAGGGTCTGCACGACGAGCACCTCGTCGTGCACGCGGAGCGCTGCGAGGCGGGTCTTCTGCCGCAGCGCGAGGCGCACGATCGCGGTGCGGTCGGTGGACTCGAGGGTCTCGCGCAGCAGCACGTACGCCTTGCTCGACGCCGAGTCGGGCTCGAGGTAGTACGAGCGGTCGAACATGATCGGATCGATCTGCTCGCTCGGCACGAACTCGACGACCTCGATCTCGCGGCTGCGCTCGGCGGGCAGCGCCTTTAGGTCGGCGTCGGTGATCACGACGGTGCGCTCGCCGTCGTCGTACGCCTTGTCGATGTCCTGGTAGGCCACGACCTTGCCGCAGACCTCGCACTTGCGCTGGTACCTGATGCGGCCGCCGTCCTCGTCGTGCACCTGGTGCAGGCTCACGTCGTGGTCCTCGGTCGCGCTGTACAGCTTCACGGGCACGTTCACGAGGCCGAACGTGACCGCCCCTTTCCAGACGGCTCGCATACCCCCCAGTGAACACCCAGGGATGCCGCACCGGAACCCCCTTGCGCGCAAGCCCTCGCCTCCCCGGTGCGCGAGCGGGCAGGATGGGGGCATGGCGGATGCGGAGCGCCAGCTCGTCGAGGTCGACGGTCGACGGCTGCGGCTGACGAACCTCGACAAGGTCATGTACCCCGAGACGGGCACGACGAAGGGCGAGGTGATCTCGTACTACGCCGAGATCGCCGCCGTCATGGTGCCGCACGTCGCCGGGCGCCCGGTCACCCGCAAGCGCTGGGTGCACGGCGTCGGCACCGCCGAGCATCCCGAGACCCCGTTCTTCGAGAAGAACCTCGCCGAGCACGCGCCGGAGTGGCTGCGCCGCGGGGTCATCCAGCACTCCGACGGGCCCAAGACGTACCCGATCGCGGGCGACCGGGCGAGCCTCGTCTGGATGGCGCAGCAGGCCGCGCTCGAGCTGCACGTGCCGCAGTGGCGCTTCGCACCCGACGGCTCGGCCGCGAACCCCGACCGGATGGTCTTCGACTTCGACCCGGGGGAGGGCGTCGGCCTCGCCGAGTGCGCGGAGGTGGCGCGGCTGGTGCGCGACCTCATCGGCGGCATGGGCCTCGAGGCGGTGCCCGTCACGAGCGGCAGCAAGGGCCTGCACCTCTACGCCGGGCTCGACGGCTCGCAGAGCTCCGAGCAGGTTTCGGACGTCGCCCACGAGCTGGCGCGGGCGCTCGAGGCCGACCATCCCGAGCTCATCGTGTCGAGCATGCGCAAAGCGCTGCGCACGGGCAAGGTGCTCATCGACTGGAGCCAGAACAACGGCAAGAAGACGACGATCGCCCCGTACTCGCTGCGCGGGCGGCTGCGGCCCTCCGTCGCCGCGCCGCGCGAGTGGGCCGAGCTCGACGAGCCCGGCTTCGGCCAGCTGGAGTTCCACGAGGTGCTCGCCCGGGTCGCCGCGAGCGGCGATCCGATGGCGCGTCTGGGGTGCACGACGGCGCCGGGCGGCGACGCGCTCGACGCGTACCGCGCCAAGCGCACGGTCGGCGCGACGCCCGAGCCGATCCCGGCGGCGCGCGAGCGCATCGAGTCGGCGGGCGCGGATGCCGCGGGTGCGACGGATGCCTCGGGCCGCCGCTTCACGATCCAGGAGCACCACGCCAGACGGCTGCACTTCGACCTGCGGCTCGAACGCGACGGGGTGCTGCGCAGCTGGGCGGTGCCGAAGGGCGTGCCCGAGACGACCGGCGTGAACCACCTCGCCGTGCAGACCGAGGACCATCCGCTCGAGTACCTCGACTTCGAGGGCACCATCCCGGCGGGGGAGTACGGCGCGGGCAGCATGACGGTCTGGGACACGGGCGAGTACGAGCTCGAGAAGTGGCGCGACGACGAGCTGATCTTCACCCTCGAGGGGCGCGTCGGCGGGCCGCTCGGGCGGGTGCGGCTCGCGCTCATCCGCACCGACGGGGAGGGCGAGAAGAGCAGCTGGCTGCTGCACCGCATGAAGGAGCAGCGCGCCGGGCAGCGGCACGCGGGCCCCGCAGCGGCGTCCGAGGCATCCGCGGTCCCGGCTCCGCCCGAGGCATCCGCGTCGTCCCTCGCCGCGCCCGCACCGCGCGGGACCGCCGGACGCCCGCCGCGCATCCCCTACGCCCCCATGCTCGCCGTCGCGGGCGCGCCCGGCCTCGCGGGCGACGACCGGGCGCTCGAGTGGAAGTGGGACGGCATCCGCGTGCTCGCCCGCGTCGAGGACGGCGCGAGCCGCCTCGCGAGCCGCACCGGGCGCGACGTGACCGAGGTCTACCCCGAGCTCGCCGGGCTCGCCTCCGCGCTCCGGGCCGACGCCGTCGTCGACGGCGAGATCGTCGCGCTCGACGAGGACGGCCGCCCCGACTTCGGCCTGCTGCAGCACCGGATGAACCTCGCCGACGCGCGCGAGATCGCGAAGACGGCGCCGCGCATCCCGGTGCGGCTGCTGCTCTTCGACGTGCTCGAAGTCGCCGGCTCGCCGACGGTCGACGAGCCGTACCGGCGTCGCCGCGAGCGGCTGGAGCGGCTGCTCCGACCGGGCACCGGCGCGCCCGTCGAGGTGCCGGCACCCGCCGAGGGCTCGGTCGAGACCGCTCTCGCCGAGGCCGAACGGCTCGGCCTCGAAGGGGTCATGGCGAAGCGGCTGGACTCGCCGTACCGCGCGGGGGAGCGCAGCGACGACTGGCTGAAGCTGAAGCTCGCGCGCACCCAGGAGGTCGTCATCGGCGGCTACCGGCGCGGCGTCGGCACGCGCACCGGTCGGATCCGCTCACTGCTGCTCGGGCTGCCCGGCGAGCGCGGGCTCGAGTACGTCGGCCGGGTCGGCAGCGGCTTCCGCGAGCGCGAGCTCGACCGGCTGCTGGCCCGCTTCCGCGAGCTGGAGCGCGAGACCTCGCCGTTCGTCGAGGTGCCCGCGGCGGATGCCGCCGACGCCGTGTGGCTGCGTCCCGAGCTCGTCGGCGAGATCGAGTTCGGCTCGTGGACCCGCACGGGCGTCGTGCGGCACGCGCGCTGGCGCGGCCTCCGGCCCGACCTCGACCCGGCCGGCGTGCGCCGGGAGGGCGGCTGAGCCGGGGCCGGCGGTCGCGCCTGCGTGCTCGGCGTCAGTGGTTCCGCAGGGCGGAGATGAGCTCGGACTTGCGCTTGTCGCTGTAGCCCGAGAGGCCCAGTTCCTTCGCGCGCTTCTTCAGCTCGGGAACCGTCCAGTCCTCGTAGTCGCCGTGCGATCCGCCCTTGCGGCCGATCGCGCTGCGACCCTGCTTCGCCGCGGCGTTCGAGACGCGGGCGGCCTTCTCCTTGGAGGCGCCGTCGTCGCGGAGCTTCTCGTACAGCTCCGGGTCCTTCAGTGCGGCGTTCCGTCGTCCGGGCATGGCGTGCTCCTTTCCTCGGTGCCTGCGACGCTAGGGCGCGCGCGAGCGGCCCGGCAGGGGGTTGACACCCCTCGCCGGCCTCGCGGCTGCGCCCGGGTGGGCGTAGCATCGGCCGCATGGGCACGCTGTACTACGGCGACTCCGGTACCCCGATCGGCATCGAGGATCGCGCACTCACCCACCTGAAGGTGGCGATCACGACGAAACTGCGCCGCAACGAGAGCTTCACCTTCTCCTGGCGGCACACCGACGAGCAGCCGCGCGGGCGCAGCACCCTGTGGATGCATCCGTCCATCCCGCTGCGCTTCGTCTTCGACGAGCCCGAGCGGCCCGATCTCAGCATGCGCTGGATCGAGGAGCTGATGCGCTCGGCGAACAGCACCGGCGGCATCGAGCTTGTGCCCGAGTACCTCGACACCGGGCCGATCCCGACCGATCCCGGCCAGCCGGTGCGGGTCGGCGTCGACGTGCAGGAGATCGAGCACAGCGACGACGACGAGGAGGCGCCGAAATGAGCGAGCGCGACGAGGAGCTCCGGCAGGCCGACGAGACCGCGGCGCGGATCGAGATCGAGCGCTGGTGGCCGCACCTCTCGATCGAGGCGAAGCACCGGGTGCTCCGCGACCTCGAGGCCGAGCTCGACGAGGAGGCGATCGCCGAGATCGTCGTCATCGCGGCGCGCAGCGGACGGCCGGACGCCGAACCGCCGGTGCGGCTCGAGGCGCACGAGCGCGACTACGTGCGCACCCAGATCGAGGCCGTCGACTAGGCGGGGTCCGCCCGGAGGCTACTCGGCGTCGAACGGCTCGGTCTCGTCGGGTTCGAGGACGTGCTGCAGCCCGCCCGCGCTGTTCGCCGAGAGCAGCAGCTGCTCCACCCACAGCCGGTTCAGCTTCGGCGGCCGATTACCGCTGAAGACGAACTGCACCGGGATGGATTCGTTCAGCCAGACCGTCGTGCGCCCCGACCCGCGGTCGACGCCGTGCTCCCAGGTGAACGCGAACGACTCCGAGCGTCGCAGCTTGTTCAGGATGGCGACCCGCAGGTGGGCGAGCGTCCGGTCGTCGATGTCGAACTCGCGCAGCGATGCGCCGTAGACCAGTTTGCCCATGTCCCAAGCGTACGCGGGTCGGTGCTCCGCCGCCCGGCTCGTGGTCGTCGAGTTCTTGCGCAGAGTTCGCATACCATTGCTCGCATGTCGAGACGACTGGCGGATGTCGCACGCAAGGTCGGCGTGAGCGAGGCCACGGTGAGCCGGGTGCTGAACGGTAAGCCCGGGGTGTCCGCGTCCACGCGCGACGCCGTGCTCACCGCGCTCGACGTGCTCGGCTACGAGCGGCCGACGAAGCTCCGCGGCGAACGCGCCCGCCTCGTCGGGCTCGTCATGCCCGAGCTGCAGAACCCGATCTTCCCCGCGCTCGCCGAGTCGATCGGCGGCGGCCTCGCGCAGAACGGCTTCACCCCGGTGCTCTGCATCCAGAGCGCGGGCGGCGTGTCCGAGTCGGACTACGTCGAACTGCTGCTGCACCAGCAGGTCTCGGGGGTCGTCTTCGCCGGCGGCGCGTACTCGCAGGGGGATGCCTCCCACGAGCACTACGAGCGGCTCGTCGAGCTGAAGCTGCCCACGGTGCTGCTGAACGCCCCGGTCGACGGTCTCGGCTTCGCGACCGTGTCGTGCGACGACGCCATGTCGATCGAGCAGGGCTACGGGCACCTCGTGCAACTCGGGCACCGCCGCATCGGCATCCTGCTCGGGCCCCGCGATCACGTGCCGTCCAGGCGCAAGCTGGCCGCGGCCAGGCGGATGGCGGAGCGGCACGGCCTCGCCCTCGACGACGAGCTCGTGGTGCACTCGCTGTACTCGCTCGAGTCGGGGCAGGCGGCCGCCGCGAAGCTGCTGCGGGCGGGCGTCACGGCGATCGTCTGCGCGAGCGACCCGATGGCGCTCGGCGCGGTGCGCGCCGTGCGCCGGGCGGGCCTGCGCGTGCCGGAGGACGTCTCCGTGATCGGCTACGACGATTCGGCGCTGATGAACTGCACCGAGCCGCCGCTCACGACGGTGCGTCAGCCGATCGAGGCGATGGGCAAGATGGTGATCGAGCTGCTGCTGCGGCAGATGACGAGCGAGCGCGCCATCGGCGACGAGGTGCTCTTCGCGCCCGAGCTCGTCGTCCGCGGCTCGACGGGCCCCGCCCCCGCCCCCGCCCGCGCCTGATTCAGGGTTGCCCGACTTTCATGAAAGTCGGGCAA
>NZ_BMRJ01000002.1:302473-307804 GCF_014648575.1 Agromyces mediolanus
GTGCTGAGGGGGGTGCCGCTTGCGCGGATGGCGCAAGCCGCTGACGCAATTTCACGCAAGTCGTCGGAACATTTTGTCGATTTGTTGAATAGTTGCATCATCCTGTTGCTCTCATTACGTTGACCGGCAAGACGCCGTCGTCGGACGCGACGGCGCGCCGAACGACGAGGAGCACCGCCGCGTGACCATGCCACTCACCGCCGCCACCGCCGGCCCGGCCGCCCCCGCCGGCGACGCCGACTGGTGGCGCAGCGCCGTCATCTACCAGGTGTACGTGCGCAGCTTCGCCGACTCGAACGGCGACGGTGTCGGCGATCTGCAGGGGGTGCGCAGCCGCCTCGACTACCTCGCCGAGCTCGGCGTCGACGCGCTCTGGTTCACGCCCTGGTACCCCTCGCCCCTCGCCGACGGCGGCTACGACGTCGCCGACTACCGCGACATCCACCCCGCCTTCGGCACCCTCGCCGACGCCGAGCAGCTCATCGAGGACGCGGCGGCGCGAGGCATCCGCACCATCATCGACATCGTCCCCAACCACGTCTCGCACGAGCACCCCTGGTTCCGCGAGGCCCTCGCCGCCGGGCCGGGCAGCCCCGAGCGCGAGCGCTTCTGGTTCCGCCCCGGCCGCGGCGAGAACGGTGCGGAGAAGCCGAACGACTGGGTGTCCGAGTTCACCGGCGAGCCGTGGACCCGCACCACCAACCCCGACGGCACCCCCGGCGACTGGTACCTGCACCTCTTCACCCCCGAGCAGCCCGACCTCAACTGGAACCACCCCGACGTGCGGCGCGAGCACGAGGAGATCCTGCGGTTCTGGTTCGACCGCGGCGTCGCCGGCGTGCGCATCGACTCCGCCGCGCAGCTCATGAAGCACCCGGAGCTGCCCGACTACCCCGCCGAGCCCGGGCCGGGCGAGCACCCGCACATCGACCGCGACGAGCTGCACGAGCTCTACCGCTCCTGGCGGCGGATCGCCGAGAGCTACGACGACCCCCGCGTGCTCGTCGGTGAGATCTGGCTGCCGGACGCGCAGCGCTTCGCGGCGTACCTCCGCCCCGACGAGATGCACACGGCGTTCAACTTCGACTTCATGACCCGGCCGTGGGACGCGGCCGAACTGCGCGCCTCGATCGAGCTGATGCTGCGCGTGCACGCCCCGGTCGGCGCCCCGAGCACCTGGGTGCTGTCCAACCACGACGTGACGAGGCCCGTCACACGCTACGGCCGCGAGGACTCGGGCTTCGCCTTCCGCAAGAAGCGCTTCGGCACCCCGAGCGACCGCGAGCTCGGCACCCGCCGCGCCCGCGCCGCCGCCCTGCTCACGGCCGCCCTGCCCGGCTCCCTCTACCTGTACCAGGGCGACGAACTCGGCCTGCCCGAGGCGGAACTGCCCGTCGCCGTGCTGCAGGACCCCATGCACTTCCGCTCCGGCGGCATCGACCCCGGCCGCGACGGCTGCCGGGTGCCGCTGCCCTGGCGCGGTCTCGCCGAGCCGTTCGGCTTCAGCCCGGCGAGCGCCACGGCGGCCCCCTGGCTGCCCCAGCCGGCCGACTGGTCGGGCCTCACCGTCGAAGCGCAGGAGGCGGACCCGGCCTCCATGCTCGCGCTGTACCGGCGGGCCCTCGGCATCCGTCGCGCGGAGCCCGCGCTGCACCGCAGCGCGCTCGAGTGGGTCGACGCAGGTCCCGAAGCGATCGCCTTCCGCCGCGGCGACGGATTCCTCAGCATCACGAACCTCGGCCCGGCTCCCATCGAGTTGCCGCCGCACGAGTCGATCCTCCTCGCGAGCGCCCCGCTCGACGGAGGCCGGCTCGCCGCCGACGCCACCGCCTGGCTGCGCACCGCGCCGCCGGCGGAACCGACGGCGCCCTGACCCGCACCATCCGCCTGCACCATCACGCACCACCGGCACCACGCACCACGCACCATCCGCACCCCACCGCATCACAGCACCGAAAGGACCGACAATGAAGTCATCACGCACCGTCGCGGCCGGCATCGCCGCGCTCGCCATGGTCGGCGCGCTCGCCGCCTGCTCCTCCGGGGGCAGCGACGGCGACGGCAAGCTCGAGCTCCGCGTCGCCACCTTCCCGCCCGGCGCCGACCAGGCGGCCTACGACGCCTTCGCCGAGCAGGAGAAGCAGTTCGAGCAGGAGCACCCGGACATCGACATCATCGGCGTCGAGTACGAGTGGACCGCCCCGACCTTCGCGGCCCAGCTCGCTGGCGGCAGCCTGCCGGACGTGTTCACCGTGCCCTTCACCGACTCCAAGACGCTGCTCGAGAACGGCCAGCTCATGGACCTCACGAAGGAGATCGACGAGCTCGGCTACACCGACAAGTTCAACCCGATCCTCCTCGAGGAGGTCACCGGCAGCGACGGCAAGGTCTACGGCTTCCCCCGCCAGGCCTACGCCAACGGCCTGCAGTACAACCGGGACCTGTTCGAGCAGGCCGGCCTCGACCCCGACCAGCCGCCGACGACCTGGGACGAGGTGCGCGAGGCCGCGAAGACCATCTCCGAGAAGACCGGCAAGGCCGGCTACGCGACGATGACGAGCAACGGCACCGGCGGCTGGCAGCTGTCGGCGCAGGCCGACTCGCGCGGCGCCCAGCTGCAGACCGCGAACGACGACGGCACCTTCACCTCGACGATCAACAACCCGGCCACGAAGGCGACGCTGCAGTACCTGCACGACCTGCGCTGGGAAGACAACTCGATGGGCGCGAACTTCGACCTCGACTGGGGCAGCATCAACCAGGAGTTCGCGGCCGGCAACATCGGCATGTACACGAGCGGCTCCGACGTCTACACCGCGCTCGTGCGGGACTACGGCATGGACTCGGGCAAGTACGGCCTCACCGTCATCCCGCTCGAGGACGGCGGCGGCGTGCTCGGCGGCGGCGACATCGCGGTCGTGGCGCCCACGGTCGACGACGACACCAAGAAGGCCGCCGTCACCTGGATCGACTGGTACTACATGCAGAAGCTGATGAACCAGGATGCCGCGGTCGCCGACGCGAAGGCGCTGGCCGCGAGCGACCAGGCCGTCGGCACCCCGGTGCTGCCGGTGCTCGACCAGGAGACGTACCTCGAGTCGCGCGAGTGGATCAAGGACTACATCAACGTTCCGCTCGACCAGATGACCGGCTTCACCGAGGGCATCTTCGACCAGAGCCCGGTCGGCGAGTTCAAGGGCCAGACCCAGCCGATCTACGCCCTGATGGACAACGTCGTGCAGGCGGTCCTCACGGACCGGAACGCCGACATCGACGCGCTGCTCGTGCAGCTCGACACCGACGCGCAGGCGCTGCTCGACCAGTGAGCACGACCGCGATCGATCAGACGGATGCCCCGGCCGAGGCCGGCGCGGGGCATCCGTCGCCCGAGGCGGCGGCGCGCACCCCATCGCGCCGCCGCCGTCGCACCCCGCTCACGTGGCTGCGCGGGGGAGGCCTGTGGAACCTCGCCTTCCTCGCGCCCATGCTCATCGTGTTCGGGGTCTTCAGCTGGTGGCCGATCGCCCGCTCGGTGGTCATGAGCTTCCAGAAGACGAACCTCATCAGCGACCCGGTCTGGGTCGGCCTCGACAACTTCGCTCGCGTGCTCGCCGACCCGAACCTCGGCACCGCGGTCGTGAACACCCTGTACTTCGCGGGCCTCGCGCTCGTATTCGGCTTCCCGCTGCCGATCATCATGGCGGTGCTGATGAGCGAGGTTCGCCGCGGCAAGGGCCTGTACAGCGCGCTCGCGTACCTGCCGGTCGTCGTGCCGCCCGTCGTCGCGGTGCTGCTGTGGAAGGTCTTCTACAACGCGAGCCCCGACGGCGTGTTCAACACGATCCTCGGCTGGGTCGGCATCCCGCCGCAGCCCTGGTTGCAATCGCCGGCGACCGCGATGCCCTCGCTCGTGATCGAGGCGACCTGGGCGGCGGCCGGCGGCTCGATCATCATCTACCTCGCTGCGCTCATCGCGGTGCCGCCGGAGCTCTACGACGCGGCCGAGGTCGACGGCGCCGGCATCTGGCGCAAGATCTGGCACGTCACGCTGCCGCAGCTGCGCGGCATCCTCTTCATCATGCTGATCCTGCAGGTGATCGGCACCGCGCAGGTGTTCCTCGAGCCGTACCTGTTCACGGGCGGCGGACCGAACAACGCGACCCTCACCGTGCTGCTGCTCATCTACCGCTACGCCTTCCAGAACAGTCTCGGCGGAGCCTACGGCGAGGCCACGGCGCTGAGCCTGATGCTCGCCGTCTTCCTCGGGCTGCTCAGCTGGCTGTACTTCAAGCTCACCGACCGCTGGAGCACGAATTGACCGCGCCCGCCCCCTCCTCGGCCCAGCCCTCCGTCGCCCTCCGGCAGAAGCTCGCCGGGCTCGGCAGGCGTCGTCGCGACGCCGCGGACGGCGGCGCCGACCGCGGCATCCTGAGCGGGCACGACCGGCGCAAGCGGGGCGTGCGCGTCTCGATGGCGGGCGTGCACGTCGTGCTCTTCGTCGGGCTCGTCGTCGCCGGCCTCGGCCCGCTGCTCTGGCTCGCCAAGGCGGCGGTCACGCCGACGCAGGACACGCTGAGCCATCCCTTCGAGCTGTGGCCGAACGGCATCGACTGGGCGAATCTCGAGACCGCGTGGAACGACATCCACATCGACCAGTACTTCCTGAACACGATCTGGGTCGCCGCGGGCTCCTGGTTCTTCCAGCTGCTGATCGCGACGACCGCGGGCTACGCGCTCTCGGTGCTCCGGCCGAAGTACGCCCCGATCCTCAACGGGCTGGTGCTGGCGACCCTGTTCGTGCCCGCCGTGGTGCTGCTCGTGCCGCTGTACCTCACGGTGCTGCATCCGCCCGTCATCGACACCTCGCTGCTGAACACGTACTGGGCCGTCTGGCTGCCGGCCGCGGCGAACGCATTCAACATCCTGCTCGTGAAGCGCTTCTTCGACGGGCTGCCGCGCGAGGTGTTCGAGGCGGCGCGCACCGACGGGGCGGGGCCGTTCCGGGTGTTCTGGTCGATCGTGCTGCCGATGTCGAAGCCGATCCTCGGCGTCGTCTCGGTGTTCGCCGTGATCGCCGCGTGGAAGGACTTCCTCTGGCCGCTGCTCGTGCTGCCCGACCCCGCCGTGCAGCCGCTGTCGGTGCGGCTGCCCGCGGTGCAGTCGCAGACGGAGCTCGACGTGTTCCTCGCGGCGCTCGCGATCTCGACGCTCATCCCGATCGTGCTGTTCCTCGTGTTCCAGCGGCTCTTCCTGAGCGGCGCGGGACTCGGCGGCGCGGTCAAGGGCTAGGCCCAGTTCCCGAGGTGCCCGACGTTGATCAACGTCGGGCAC
>NZ_BMRJ01000002.1:307883-350104 GCF_014648575.1 Agromyces mediolanus
TCGGCCGTGGGATAGAGTGACGTGGTTGCCTGATCGCAGAGCCTGCGCCAGGCGGCATCTGATGCGCCCGTAGCTCAATGGATAGAGCATCTGACTACGGATCAGAAGGTTGGGGGTTCGAGTCCCTCCGGGCGCACGGAATGAGAACGGCCCCAGCTTCGGCTGGGGCCGTTCTGCGTTTCCGGAGCTGTCCCGCGTTTCCGGAGCTCGCCGTGCGCTCGGAGTAGCGACCTCTTTTGTCCTAGGACGTATTCCCCTAGGCTGGCGCCGTGCGCGCAGCTGACGACCCGGCGACCGGCAACGAGCGACCCCCGACCGCCCTCGCCATCCGGCACGTCCGCTTCGAGGATCTCGGGCTCTTCGAGCCCGTGCTCCGCGAGCGCGGCTACGAGGTGCGCTACGCCGACGTCGGGGCGGGGGAGTTCGACGCGCGCGCCGTCGCCGACGCCGAGCTGGTCGTCGTGCTCGGCGGTCCGATCGGCGTGTACGAGGCCGACGATTACCCGGTGCTGCGCGCGGAGACCGCCGCCCTCGCCGAACGCCTCGGCCGTGGCGCGCCGACGCTCGGCGTCTGCCTCGGTGCGCAGCTGCTCGCCGTGGCGGCGGGCGCCGAGGTGCGGGCGACGGGCGCGCACGAGATCGGCTTCGCTCCGCTCGAGCTGAGCGCCGCGGGGCTCGCCTCGCCGCTCGCGCGACTGGCGGGGGTGCCGGTGCTGCACTGGCACGGCGACGCCTTCGAGATCCCCGCCGGGGCCGCCTCGCTCGCCGCGACGCCGGGATTTCCGAACCAGGCCTTCGCGCTCGGCGACACGGCCCTCGCGCTGCAGTTCCACCTCGAGGCCGATCCCGCGCGCATCGACGAGTGGCTGATCGGCCACACGCACGAGCTCCGCGCGGTCGGCGCGGACGTCCGGGCCATCCGCGCCGACGCCGCGCGCCTCGGCCCCGAGCTCGCCGTCGCGGGCGCGGCGGTGCTGGGCGATTGGCTCGACCGGATGCCTCGACCGGGCGCTGCGGGACGCACCCGCTCGGCCGAGCGCCCGCGCCCTCAGCCCTCCGGCCAGTAGTACGAGTCCGGCAGCGGTCGCTCGCCGAAGATCGCCTGCCCCACCCGCACCGTCGTCGCCCCCTCGGCGATGGCGAGCTCGTAATCGCCCGACATGCCCATCGACAGCTCGTCGAGCGAGACGCCGTCGGGGGCGTCGTCGCGCAGCCGGTCGCGGGTCTCGCGGAGCAGCCGGAAGCAGCGCCGCACCCGCTCGGCGTCGGCGCTGAACACCGCGAGCGTCATCAGCCCGCGGACGCGCAGCGAGGCGAAGGCGGGGAGCTCGGCGAGAAATCCGCCGAGCTCCTCGGGGGCGAGGCCGGACTTCTGCGGCTCGGCCGAGGTGTTCACCTGCACGAAGACGTCGAGCGAGCGGCCGGCCGCCTGCAGCCGGCGGTCGAGCGCCGCCGCGACGCGCACGCTGTCGAGCGCCTGGAACTCGCTCGCGAACTCGGCCACGTACTTCGCCTTGTTCGTCTGGAGGTGCCCGATCACGGCCCACTCGACGGGCAGTTCGGCGAGTTCGGCGGCCTTCTGTCTGGCCTCCTGCACCTTGTTCTCGCCGAGCAGGGTCGCGCCCGCCGCGATCGCGAGCCGCACCCGCTCGGCGGGCACGGTCTTGCTCACGGGCAGGAGCCGCACCGAGCCGGGCGGGCGGCCGGCCTCGCGCTCGGCGGCGCGGATGCGCCGGTGCACCGCCTCGATGCGCTCCGCGAACTCGGCCGCGCTCGTCGGGGTCGGCCAGGATTCCGCAGCCATGTTCCACGCACCTCTCGCAATTGTCCTAGGACAAAAGCTAGTATCGACGCATGAGCATCGCAAACGACCGCCGCATCACCGGGTCGACCGCGGCCGACATCGTCGGCCGGGTGCGCGACCTCGTCGCGGCCGGCGAGCTCGGCCCGGGCGAGACGCTCCCGCCGATCCGCGAGCTCGCCCAGGAGCTCGGCGTGAACCGCAACACCGTCGCCGCGGCGTACCGCCTGCTCGTCTCCTCCGGGGCCGCCGAGGCCCGCGGCCGCGCCGGCACCGCGATCGCCGGGGTCCCCGTGCTCGCCCGGGAGGGTGCCGCCTCGCCCGCCCGGGTCGTGAACCTCGCCTCCGGCAATCCCGATCCGGCGCTGCTCCCCGACGCGCAGGCCGTGCTCTCCCGCCTCGACTACGCGCCAGCCCTCTACGGCACCCCCGGCATCGACGCCGAGCTCGGCGACTGGGCCAGGCGCAGCCTCGGCGCCGAGCTCGAGCGCGAGTTCCGCATCGTGCTCGCGCACGGCGCGGTCGACGCCGTCGAACGGCTGCTCACCGCGCACCTCACCCGCGGCGACGGCGTCGCCGTCGAAGACCCCTGCTTCCTCTCCAGCATCGGCACGCTGCGACTGAACGGCTTCCGCACCCACCCCGTGCCCGTGGACGAGCACGGCATGACCCCCGGCGCCCTCGACGCCGCCATCGAGGACGGGGCGCGCGCCGTCATCCTGACGCCCCGCGCGCACAACCCGACCGGGGCGAGCCTCAGCGCCCGGCGCGCGGCCGAGCTGCGCGGCGTGCTCGAGCGCCACCCGCACGTCCTCGTCATCGAGGACGACCACTTCTCGGCCATCTCCGCCGAGCCCTACCGCCGCTCGACCCCGAGCTCGACGAACCGCTGGGCGCTCGTGCGCTCGGTGTCCAAGTTCCTCGGCCCCGACCTGCGGCTCGCCTTCGTCGCCGCCGATCCCGACACCGCCGCCCGCCTCGAGACCCGGCTGAACTCCGGCACGAACTGGGTGAGCCACCTGCTCCAGCGGCTCGTGCTCGAACTGCTCTCGGGCGAGCGCGCCGAGGCGGACCTCGCGCGGGCCCGCGACGCGTACGCCAGCAGGGCGGCCGCGCTCGTCGCGGCGCTCGCGGAGCGCGGCATCCCCGTCGCCGGCCGCCCCGACGGGCTCAACGTCTGGATCGAGTTCGACCGCCCGAGCGAGCGCCTCGTCGCCGCCATGGGGGAGCGCGGCTGGCAGCTCCGATCCGGCGAGCCGTTCGCGAGCGAGGACCGACGCCACCGCAACGCCGTGCGCGTGACCACCGCGGCGCTCGCCGAGGCATCCGCCCCGGCGTTCGCCGAAGACCTCGCGGATGCCGCGACGAGGCTCGGCCTCGCCGCGCGCCGCCCGAACTGAACCGAGAGGACCGATCATGACGCTCACCGCTCCCGCCGCCGCTCACGAGGCCGCCCACGCCCCCGAGCTCACCCGCGCCGAACTGCTGCGCACCGAGGTGCCCGGCCCTGAGAGCCGCCGGCTGCACGCCGAGCGCCTCGAGCACGTGCCGCAGGGCGTGTCGTGGGCCCTGCCCGTGTACATCGAGTCCGGCTCCGGCGCGATCCTCACCGACGTCGACGGCAACCGCTTCGTCGACCTCGGCTCGGGCATCGGCGTCACGACCGTCGGCCACGCCGACCCGGCCGTCGTCGCCGCCGCGAGCGCCCAGCTCGCGAGGCTCACGCACACGCTCTACACGGTCACCCCGTACCGCGGCTACGCCGAGCTGGCCGCGAAGCTCGCCGAGCGCACCCCCGGCGACCACGCGAAGAAGACCCTGTTCGTGAACTCGGGCGCCGAGGCGGTCGAGAACGCCGTGAAGATCGCCCGCAAGCACACGGGGCGGCGCGCGGTCGCCGTGCTCGACCACGCGTTCCACGGCCGCACCATGCTGACGATGGCGATGAACCACAAGGCCGCCCCCTACGGCACCGGCTTCGGCCCGTTCGCGGGCGACGTGCACCGGGTGCCGAACTCGTACCCGTACCGGGACGGCCTCGACGGCGCCGAGGCGGCGGCCCGCACGATCGCCTACCTGGAGCGGCGCATCGGCGTGGGCGAGCTCGCCGCCGTCATCGCCGAGCCGATCCAGGGCGAGGGCGGCTTCATCGTGCCGGCCGAGGGCTACCTGCCCGCGCTGCAGCGCTGGGCGAGCGCCAACGGCGTCGTGTTCGTGGCCGACGAGATCCAGTCGGGCCTCGCCCGCACCGGCCGCTGGTTCGCGAGCGAGCACTTCGGGCTCGTGCCCGACCTCGTGCTCACGGCCAAGGGCATCGCGGGCGGGCTGCCGCTCGCGGGCGTCACCGGCCGCGCCGAGATCATGGATTCCGCGCTGCCCGGCGGCCTCGGCGGCACCTTCGGCGGCAACCCCGTCGCCGTCGCCGCGGCGCTCGCCGTGTTCGAGCAGATCGAGCGCGACGGGCTGCTCGCCGAGGCCGAGCGCATCGGCGCCACGCTCGGAGGCCTGCTCGCGGAGCTGGCCCGGCGGCACGCGGTCGTCGGCGAGGTGCGCGGGCACGGCGCGATGCTCGCCTTCGAGCTCGTCGAGCCCGGCACGAAGACCCCGCTCGCCGGGGCCGCGCAGCGGGTCGCGGCGCACGCGGCGCAGCAGGGGGTGCTGCTGCTCACGGCGGGCAGCTACGACAACGTCATCCGCTTCCTGCCGACGCTGCGCACCGACGACCGGATGCTCCGCTACGCCGTCGCCGTGATCGACGAGGCGCTCGCCGGCCTCTGAGCCGCGGGCGCCGCCGGGTCGCGCGAGCGGCGCGCCGCGCGCCATACTGGTTAAGTGACTGAACTAGATCCGCTCTCGTCGCGGCGCGCGGCGACCGTGCTCGTCGGCCTCACCGTGGGCCTCTTCGGCTCCGCGTCGAGCGCCATGATCGTGGCGAACACCCTGCCCGCGATCGAGGCGGATCTCGGCGCGGACCCGGCCGGCGGCAGCTGGGTCGTCGTCGGCTCGCTGCTCGCGATGACCGTGTCGATCCCGCTCTGGGGGCGGCTCGCCGACGCCGTCGACGGCAAGCGGGTCGTGCAGGCGGCGTTCGTCCTCTTCGTGATCGGATGCCTCGGCGGGGGCCTCGCCCCGGGCCTCGGCGGTCTCATCGCGAGCCGGGCGGTGCAGGGCGTCGCGATGGGCGGCATCCTCGTGTCGAGCCAGGCGGTCATCGCCCGGGCCGTGCCCGGCCGGCGCCGGGCGGCGTACCTCGGCTACCTCGGCGCGACGATGTCGATCGCGAGCCTCTGCGGCCCGCTCATCGGCGGCTTCCTCGTGGAGCTGCCCGGCGCCGGCTGGCGTTCGGCGTTCTTCGTGCTCATCCCGTTCGCGCTCGTCGGCCTCGTCGTCGTGGAGGCGGCGCTGCCCCGGCGAGCCGGGCCGGGCGGCTTCCGTGTCGACGCGGCCGGACTCGCCCTGCTCGCCCTCGCCGTCACCGCGCTCCTGCTGCTCGTGACCTTCGGCGGCGTCGGCTTCGCCTGGTGGTCGCCGCAGAGCCTCGTCCTCGGCGCGGTCGGCCTGCTCGCCGCGCTCGCCCTCGTGCTCGTCGAACGCCGGGTCGCCGACCCCGTCCTCGACCTCGCCGCGCTCGCCGTGCCCGCCGTGCGCTGGAGCGTCGTCGGCAGCGTCGCGATCGGCGCGGTCATGTTCTCCGCGGTGCTCTACCTGAGCCAGTACTGGCAGCTCGCGCGCGGGGTCTCGGCCGCGGTCACCGGCCTCCTCGTCGCGCCGCTGCTCGTCGCGACGCTCGTCGCCTCGATCGTGACCGGCCACGTGGTGGCGCACGGGCCGCGGGCGCGGGGCCGCGCGCTGCTGCTCGGCTCGATCCTGCTCGCGGCGGGGCTCGCCGGGCTCGCGACCGTCGGGCTCGCGCCGCCGGCGTGGCTCGTCATCGCGGCCGCGGGCCTCGTCGGGCTCGGCATGGGCGCGCTCATGCAGACGTTCCTGCTCGTCGCGCAGCTCGCGGCGGGCGGCGAACGGGTGGGCCGCACGACCTCGCTCGTGAGCATGCTGCGTTCCCTCAGCGGGGCGGCGGGCGTCGCCGTGCTCGGCGCGGTGGTCGCGGCGCTCGCGCCGGGGGAGGGCTACGCGGCCGCCGCGGCCGTCGCCTTCGGGGCGGCCGCCGTGGTCTCGCTCGGGGCGGTCGTGGCCGCGCTCGTGCTCGGCCGGGACCGGGGCGCGGCAGGGCACGAGTAAGGCCCGCGCGCGTCAGACCCGGCTGCCGAAGTCCCGGTCGACCTGCTCGTCGAGGGCGAGCTCCAGCGGGACCGTGTCGAGCGCCGCGAGCGCGCCCGTCGCATCGCCGAGCACCTCGCGGAACCGGGCGAGGAGCAGCCGCTCCGCCTCCTGCAGCCGATCGATGCCGTGCTCGGTGACGACGAAGACGACGCCGCGGCCATCCGTCTTCGAGGACTCGCGGGCGATCAGTCCCGCCTTCACCATCCCGTTCGTGAGCGAGGTGACCGCCGGTCGGGTCACCGCGGTGGCCTGCGCCAGCTCGTAGGCGCGGCGACCGGCGTCGCGCGCGCTGTTCAGCGCGCGGTACTGGGCGAGGTTCAGCCCGGCCTCCTCGCAGGCCTGCTGCGCGATGCGCGCGAGCCGGATCACGGTGCGGACGGAGGCGAGGAGAGCGGCGGGATCGTCGGAGTGCATGGCTGCCTTTCGGGTGCGTGGCCCGCCTCGTACCCTACGGCTCCGCGACGGTATCCTGCAGGAGCGCGATCGGAGCGGCCCGCGGGGCGCGGCCGATCCCGACGGAATCGGAGGCCGGGATGGCGGACGCACTGACGGGTGCCGGAGCGACCCCGGCGCTCGACGACATCGACAAGGCGCTCATCCGGCTGCTGCAGACCGACGGGCGCATGCCGTACTCGAAGCTCGGCCCGGCGGTCGGGCTCTCGAGTGCCGCGGCCCGGCAGCGCGTGCAACGGCTGATGGAGTCGGGCGTCATCGAGATCGTCGCCGTGTCGCAGCCGCTGAAGCTCGGCTTCCACATCCAGGCGATGGTCGGCATCCGGGCGGACGGCGACATCCGCGCGCTGGCGGCTGCGCTCGCCGAGGTCGAGCAGCTCGTCTACGTCGTCGTCTCCTCGGGCCACTACGACCTGATCGTCGAGCTCGTCTGCACCGACGCCCGCGAGCTGCTGGCGATCGTGAACGACCGCATCCGCACCCTGCCAGGGGTGACCTCGACCGAGACCTACAACTACCTCTACATCGAGAAGGTCAAGTACGCCTGGGGGACCGCCTAGGCCTCGCCCCGTCGCGGTCGGCCTCGGGTCGGCCGGTGTTCGGCGACCCCGCGAACCCGGCTCCCGGCGCTCGCGGACGGCATCGGAACGCTCGGTGCGCCGGTCGCCTCGCCGTTGAATCGCTCGCCCTCGCAATCGAATCGATCGTTCCGTTATGGATTCGCAATCGAAACAGTGGCGGAAAAGTAGTTAAGGGGCAATACTTCTTTTAGCGATACCGACCGGGATCGCCGACCACGAAGGAGTGAGCATGATCGGACTACCCGACGACCTCGACGGCCTCGGCCAGGCCGCGCTCGTGCGCGCGGGCGAGGTCACCCCGGCCGAACTGCTCGAGGACGCCATCGAGCGCGTCGAGACCCGCAACCCGGCCGTGAACGCCGTCATCGGCACGATGTACGACGAGGCGCGGCGCGCGGTCGGCGAGCCGATCCCCGACGGGCCGTTCACCGGCGTGCCGTTCCTCCTGAAGGACGGCGGCGGCGTCGGCTACGCCGGCGTGCCGATGACCTCGGCGAGCCGCTTCCTGCAGGACTACGTGCCCGCGCGCGACGGCGAGCTCACCCGCCGCTACAAGGCGGCCGGCCTCATCCCCTTCGGCAAGACCAACCTGCCCGAGTTCGGCCTCCAGCCGACGACGGAGCCCGAGCTCTTCGGCCCGACCCGCAACCCCTGGAACCTCGGTCTCTCCGCGGGCGGCTCCAGCGGCGGCGCGGCCGCGGCCGTCGCGACCCGGATGGTGCCCATGGCCAACGCGAGCGACAGCGGCGGCTCCATCCGCATCCCCGCCTCGAACTGCGGCGTCTTCGGCATGAAGCCGACCCGGCTGCGGATCAGCTCGGCGCGGCGGCACACGGGCCTCAGCAGCCGGATGGCGGTGCTCAGCGAGCACGCCGTCACCCTGAGCGTTCGCGACTGCGCGACGCTGCTCGACGCGACCGCCGGCCCGCTCCCCGGCGACCCCTTCGTCGCCCCGCGCCCCGAGCGCCCGTACGCCGAGGAGGTCGGCCGCGACCCCGGCCGCCTGCGGATCGTCTACAGCACCGCCTCGCCCCTCGGCATCCCGCTGCACCCCGACTGCGTCGCCGCGGTCGAGGACGCCGCGAGGCTGTGCGAGGAGCTCGGCCACCACGTCGAGCTCCGCGAGCCGGACATCGACGGCACGGCGCTCGTCGGACCGTTCTCGACGGTCTCCGCGGGCGGCCTCGCCTGGGACATCGCCCGACTCGAACGCCTCACCGGCCGCACCGCGATCGCCGAGCTCTTCGAGCCGGCGACCTGGGCCATGATCGAGCAGGGCCGCTCGAGCGGGGTCACGATCCTGCAGTACCTCGACGCGCTCGCCGAGCTGCAGACGCTCAGTCAGCGGCTCGCCGACTTCCAGCGGCCCTACGACGTGTGGCTCACCCCGACGGCGGGCAGCGTCGCGCCGCCGCTCGGCTCGTTCGCCTCGGATGCCTCGGACCCGCTCCGCGGCCAGCGCGCCGCCGGCCTCTTCCTCCCCTTCACCACCCTCATCAACGTGACCGGCCAGCCCGCCATGTCCGTCCCGCTGTACTGGACGGCCGACGGCATCCCGGTCGGCACCCACTTCGTCGGCCCGTACGGCGACGAAGGGCTGCTCTACCGCCTCGCGGCCCAGCTCGAGGCGGCCCGCCCCTGGGCGGGACGGCGGCCCGACACCGCACGAACCCCCGACCACCACGCCGCGAAGGAGACGCAGCAGTGACCGACACCGCAGCACGACCGATCACCCCCGTGAACGAGCACGTCCCCGGCCCGCACTGGACCTCGTTCCGATTCTTCGAGAGCGAGGTGATGGACGACCAGTTCAAGCACCAGCTCGGCCAGATGTTCTACGGCGGCTCCGACCTCGGCGAATGCCTCGAGGTCGCCGGGCGCATCGCCTCGGACGACGAGCAGATGTGGCTCGACGAGTGGTCCTCGCTCGCCGGCCGCCTCCAGGAGCGCGCCGAGCAGGCCGAGGGCCGCGGCCACCGGCAGTCCGCCGCTTCGCTCTACAAGCGGGCCGCGACGTACTGGCGCGGCTCGCTCATCCACCACGCCCTGCCCGACGAGCCGCGCACCCGCACGAACGCGCTCGACGCGTACCGCTGCTGGGACCGCTATCTCGAGCTCTCCGGCTTCCCCGGTGAGGCGCTGCAGATCCCGTACGAGTCGAGCTTCCTGCCCGCCTACCTCTACCGCAGCCCGATCGCGGAGGCGAAGGCGCCGCTGCTCATCTTCTTCCAGGGGCGCGACGCCTGGAGCGAGGACACCGGCTGGGTGTACGAGAACGCCATCCGCCGCGGCTACCACGCGCTCTCGGTGCATTGCCCGGGCCAGGGCATGGCGATCCGGGTGAACGGCCTGCCGTTCCGGCCGGACTGGGAGAACGTCGTCACCCCGATCGTCGACGTCGCCGTGCAGCTCGAGGGCGTCGACCCCGAGCGCATCGGTCTCATGGGGCTGAGCTTCGGCGGCCACCTCGCGCCGCGCGCCGCCGCCTTCGAGAAGCGGCTCAAGGTCTGCATCGCGAACCCGGGCGCCATCCACTGGGGCGAGTCGATCCGCATCGGCCTGCCGCCCGCCCTGACCGAGGCGTACGCCGACGGCCCCGACACCTTCAACGCCGTCGCCGGCGCGGTGTCCGACGCCTCGCCGGTCGCCTCCTGGTTCCTCCGCGACTCGATGTGGAAGCACGGCGTCGCCACCCCCTACGAGCTCATGGTCGAGTTCGACAAGTTCGACATCCGCGAGCTCGCCGGGCGGATCGAGGCGGAGACGCTCGTCATGGACGGCACCGAGGAGGTCTTCGAGGCCGGTCAGGCGCACCAGCTCTACGAGGCGCTCACCTGCCGCAAGGAGCTCATGCTCTTCGACGCCTCGACGACCGCGCAGCTGCACTGCCAGACGGGCGCGTTCGGCACCGCAGGCGAGTACCTCTTCGACTGGCTCGACGGCCGCCTCTGATGCAGTCCCGCCGGGCCCGACCGGGCCCGGCGGCCTCCCCCGATCGAAGGACGATGACGTGACCGAGATCCCCAACACCCGAAAGCCCCCCGAGCCCGCGGCCGAGCGCGCCGCCGCGCCCGCCCACCCGCACGCGGACGGCCTCGACGACGTCGTCGACGCCGTCGCCGACGCCATCCTGCCCGGCATGCAGGAGTCCATCTCGCTCCGCGAGACCCTCCGCCGCGGCGGCTGGAGCGTCGTCTCGCTCGCCGTGCCGCTCGTCATGATGGAGCAGCTCGTGCGCGACGCGGGCACGACCCTCGCCCCCGACATCCAGCGCTCCTTCCAGCTCGACGACGCCATGCTCATCGCGGTGCTCGCCTTCTCCGGCGTCGCGCTCACTCTGCTCGGCCCGCCGATGGCGTACCTGGCCGACCGGATGCGTCGCCGCTACCTCGTCGTCGGCTCGGCCGCGCTCGGCACCGGCGCGCTGGTGTGGGCGTTCTTCGCGAGCTCGGTCTGGGAGATCTTCGTCGCGATGACGCTGACGGGCCTCGCGGCCGCCTACTCGCAGCCCGTCTTCGGCGCGATGATCGCCGAGGCGTACCCCGTCGAGGGGCGCGGCCGGGTGTACTCCCTGCACGCGATGGCGACCCCGCTCGGCCAGCTCATCGGGCCGACGCTCGCGGGCACCATCGCGGTGCTCTCGGGCGCGGGGGAGAACGCCTGGCGCTACTCCTTCCTCGGCCTCGCCGTGCCCTACGCGGTCCTCGCGGTCTGCGCGGCGATCTTCCTGAAGGAGCCGCCCCGCGGCGGCCACGTCTACGCGGTCGCGACCGGCAACTCGATGGTCTGGGAGCAGCCGATCGGCGTCTTCGCGGCGTTCCGGCGGCTGGTGAAGATCCGCACCTTCCTCTTCCTGTGCATGGGCATCGGCTCGCTCGGGCTCGCGCTGTACGCGGTGCCGATCCAGGTGTCGCTGCTGTTCGGCGGCACGTACGAGCTCGACGCCCTGCAGCGCGGGCTGATCTTCTCGCTGACGCAGATCCCCGTCATCGCCGCCATGCTCATCGGCGGACGCCAGTTCGACCGGCTCTACCGGACGAACCCGGCGCGCACGATGTACCTCGCGATCATCGGCATCGTCGGCTTCGGCGCGGTCATGGTGCTCGGCATCTGGGCGGAGCCGCTGTGGCTGCTGCTCCTCGTCTACGTCGTCGCCATGATGTTCAACGGCCTCACGCTCGTCTCGGTCGGCGCGATCATCGCCTCCGTCACGCCGCCGCGCTACGTCGCGCAGTCGTTCGCGGTGATGACCCTGTTCACCTTCCTCATGGGCGGCTTCTTCGGGGCCGTCATCTCCGGCCTCATCTCGAGCGCCTTCGGCACCCGGCTCGCCATCGCCCTCGCCGTCGGCCTCTCCGCCGTGGCCGCGGCGCTCTTCTACTGGCTCGGATCCCGCACGATCGGCGCCGACGCCCGTCGCGTCGCCGAGGAGATCTCCGAGGAACTCACCGCGAAGGAGGCCGGTCGATGACCGCACCCCACCCGTTCCGCCTCGACGGCAAGGCCGTCATCGTCACCGGCGCGAGCTCCGGCATCGGGGCGGGCATCGCCCGGCTCGCCGCCCGATCCGGGGCCGACGTGCTGCTCGTCGGGCGCTCCCGCTCGCGGCTCGCCGAGCTCGTGCAGGAACTCCGCGAGACGGGCTCGAGCATCGCCTCGATCGCCGTCGACCTCCGCGACGACGGCGCGCCCGAGGCGGTCGTCGCGGCGGCGCTCGAGGCCTTCGACCGGATCGACGTGCTCGTGAACGCCGCCGGCATCTACCGCATGGCCTCGCTCGACGAGACGAGCGACGAGATCTTCGACGAGCACTGGGAGGTGAACGTGCGGGCCCCGTTCCGGCTCACCCGCGCCGTGCACCCTCACCTCGAGGCGGGCGCCTCGATCGTGTTCGTCTCCTCGATGTCGGGCCGCGTCGGCTCGCCGAACGACTCGGCGTACTGCGCCTCGAAGGGCGCGATCGAGCTCATCGTGAAGGCGCTCGCCACCGAGCTCGCGCCCGCCGGCATCCGCGTCAACGCCGTCGCCCCCGGCAACGTGCGCACCCCGATCAACGCGGAGCTCATCACCCCGGAGCTCGAGGCCGAGATCCTCGCCACCACCCCGGCTGGCCGCATCGGCGAGGTCGACGACATCGCCCCGGCCGTGCTCTACCTCGCCTCCGACGCGTCGCGCTACGTCGTCGGCGCGAGCCTCGCCGTCGACGGGGGCTTCACCGCCCAGTGAGCCCGCCGCCGCACCGACCCCACCCGACCACCGCCGTTTCCGAGAGGCCGATCATGACCACCTATCCCAGCGGGCTGACCCGACGCGAGTTCGAGCAGGAGCTCGACCGACTCGAGGTCGTCTCGCGCTTCCCCGAGATGCCGAGCAACCTCTTCGACGAGGGACCGCACCTCGTCGACACCCCGCTCACCCCCTGGGGCGACGAGGTGCGCGAGCTCGCCGTCGACGCCTACCGCCGCTTCATCCACGGCGAGACCTGGATCACCGGGGGCGGCGCGCGCGAGATGGAGGCCGAGGTCATCTCGTGGATGGGCGGGCTGATGGGCGCGGAGACGCCGACGGGATTCCTCACGGCGGGCGGCTCCGAGTCGAACATGTGCGCCATCCTCACGGCGAAGCAGCTCTCCGGGCGGCGCGGCGGCAGCGTCGTGTTCCCCGACAACGGGCACTACTCGCTGCACAAGCTCTGCCGCATGTTCGACCTCGACGCGATCGTCGTGCCCGCCCCCGAGGGCCGCCTGCACGAGGTCGACCCCGCCGCGATCGAGGCGGCCATCCGTCCCGACACCATCGCCATCATCGCGACCGCCGGCACCTGGGCCTTCGGCAGCGTCGACCCGATCGCCGAGATCGGCGAGATCGCCGAGCGGCACGGACTCTACCTGCACGTGGACGGCGCCTTCGGCGGCTACATCCTGCCCTTCCTCGAGCGCTCCGGCTACGACCCGACGATCCCCGTCTGGGACTTCCGGGTGCCGGGCGTGCACTCGATCAGCGCCGACCTGCACAAGAACGGCATGGCGCCGCCTCCCGCCGGCAGCCTGACCTTCCGCGACGAGGCCCTGCTTGCCGCGGCCAAGGAGATCTGCCCGCCGAACGGCACGATGTCGGGCACCCGCGGCGTCGGCCCGATCGCCGGCGCCTGGGCGATGGTACGCCTGCTCGGCCAGGCCGGCTACGAGGCCGTCTCGCTCGCCTCGATGGCGATGCGCGACGAGCTGAACGCCGGGGTCGAGCGCATCGAGGGCCTCGAGATCCACCCGGGCTCGCGGATCAACATGTCGCTCATCCACTCCACGACGCTCGACCTGCGGCCGACCGCCGAGGAGCTGCGCCGCCGCGGCTGGATGTTCGCCGCCCGCTCGGTGCCCGCCCCCGTCGGCATGGTGCTCGTGCCGATGCCGCACAACGTCGGCCGGATCGCCCCGTTCCTCGCCGACCTCGAGGACGCCGTCGGCCTCGCCCGCCCGCTCGACGCCGAGAGCCTGAGCGCCTCGGGGGTGTCGTCGTATGGCTTCTGACCCGCAGGCGCACTCGCAGGCGCACCCGTTGCGCCTCTCCGTCGACATCGGCGGCACCTTCACCGACCTCGTCGTCGAGGAGGGCGGACTGCTCCGCCTCTTCAAGGCGCCGACCGTGCCGAGCGATCCCGTGCAGGGCATCCTCGACGTCATCGGCGTCGCCGCCGCGGCCGAGGGGGTCGGCGCGGGGGACTTCCTCGCCCGCGTCGCGAGTCTCGCGCACGCCACGACCCGCGGGCTGAATGCGGTGCTCACCGGCACGGCGGCGCGCACCGCGCTCCTCGTGACGAGCGGGCACCCCGACGTGCTGCTGCTGCGTGAAGGCGGGCGTCGCGACCCGTACGACTTCACCGTGCCCTACCCGGAGCCGTACGTGCCGCGCCGGCTCACCCTCGAGCTGCCCGGCCGCATCCTCTCCACGGGGGAGGAGTTGGAGCCGCTCGACCTCGCCGCCGTCGAGGCGGCCTGCGATCGCCTGCTCGAGCTCGACGTCGAAGCGGTCGCCGTGTGCCTGCTCTGGGCGACGGTGAACCCGGCGCACGAGCTCGCCGTCGGCGAGGTGCTCGCCCGCCGGCTGGGCGGCATCCCGTTCAGCCTCTCGCACGCGCTGAACCCCTCGCTCCGCGAGTACCGGCGCGCCTCCTCCACCGCGATCGACGCCTCGCTGAAGCCGCTCATGTCCGACTACGTGGCCGCCCTCACCGGTCGGCTGCGGGAGGCCGGGCTCGCGGGGCGGATCCTCATGGTCACCTCGATGGGCGGGGTGGTCGAGGTCGAGGACGCCGCGGCGGCCCCCATCGTCACCCTGAACTCGGGGCCCTCGATGGCGCCCGTCGCCGGGCGCGCCTACGCGGCCGCCGACACCGGCTCCGACGCGGTGATCATCGCGGATGCCGGTGGCACCACCTTCGACGTCACGCTCGTGCGGCGCGGCGAGATCCCCTCGACCCGCACCGCCTGGGTCGGCGAGGAGGGCACCGGCCACCTCACCGGCCTGCCCTCGATCGACGTGAAGAGCGCCGGCGCCGGCGGCGGCAGCATCGCCTGGGTCGACTCCGGCGGACTGCTGCACGTCGGACCGCAGAGCGCCGGCTCGCAGCCGGGCCCCGCCTGCTACGGTCGGGGCGGCACCGCTGCGACCGTGACGGATGCCGCGCTCGTGCTCGGCTACCTCGACGCGGAGCATTTCTCGAGCGGCCGCATGCGGCTCGATGTCGAGGCGGCCCGCCGGGCGATCGAGCACGACGTCGCCGTCCCGCTCGGCCTCGGCCTCGTCGAGGCGGCCTCCGCCGTGCTCGACCTCACCACCGAGCAGATGGTGCACGCGATCGAGGAGATCACCCTGCAGCAGGGCATCGACCCCTCGGCGGCGGTACTCGTCGGCGGCGGTGGCGCCGCGGGGCTGAACGCCGCGGCGGTCGCCGGTCGGCTGGGCTCGCCCTCGCTCGTGATGCCCGCCGTCGGCGCCGCGCTCGCCGCGGCCGGTGCGCTGATGAGCGACTACACCGCGGTGTACTCGTCCACGATCCCGGCGCTCACCTCGGCCTTCGACGCCGAGCGCGTGAACGCGGGGCTCGCGGAGCTGCTCGCCAGAGGGCGCGCCTTCGCCGAGCGGATGGGCGGCGGCGCCGCGAGCATCGGCCTCTACGCCGAGGCGCGCTACCCGCAGCAGATCTGGGAGCTGGAGATCCCGCTCCGCGGCGAGCGGTTCGCCGGCGCCGACGACGTCGCGGGTTTCGTCGCGGACTTCCACGACGTGCACGAGGAGATCCTCGGCATCCGCGACGACGGCTCGCCCGTCGAGGTGGTCAGCTGGGGGGCGCGCGTGCGCGTGCCGCTCGAGCGCGCCGAGGGCGTGCTCTCCGCGCGGCTCGAGTCGGGCACCGTGGCGACCAGCCGCACCGCGTACGTGCGCGGTGCCGGCATGGTCGAGGTGCCGGTGCGCCCGCTGTCCTCGCTCACTCCGGGGCTCGCCGAGCGCGGCCCGATCCTGATCGAGTCGCCGTTCACGACGATCGTCGTCGCCGACGCCAGCTCGGTCGAGATCGCCCCGAGCGGCTCCCTCGTGATCACCCCCGCTGCCCGAACCGCCGGTGCGACCCCCCTGCCCGACCTCGAGGAGAGCCTCCGATGACCGAGCGATCCACCGCCCCCGCGAACGACGGCGCCCAGCTCGCGGTGCTCAGCCACCGCTTGGAGGCGATCGTGCGCCGGATGGCGAACACGCTCGCCCGCTCCGGGCGCTCCGGGGTGTTGAACACGGCGCGGGACTTCTCCTGCTGCATCCTCACCGCCGACGGCGAGGTGCTGACCACGGGGCAGAGCCTGCCGATCCACGTGATGGGCGGGCCCGACCTGCAGGCCGAGGCGCTGCGCGAGTTCTTCCCGGTGATGCGCCGCGGTGACGCCTTCCTGCACAACTCCCCGTACCACGGCAACACGCACGCCGCGGATCACGCGATCATGGTGCCCGTCGTCGACCGCGACGGCGTGCACCGCTTCACCGTCGTCGCGAAGGCGCACCAGGCCGACTGCGGCAACTCGGTGCCGACGACGTACATGGCGAGCGCCCGCGACGTGTACGAGGAGGGCGCCCTCGTGTTCCCCGTGGTGCGGGTCCAGCAGGACTACGCCGACCTCGACGACATCCTGCGGATGTGCGAGATGCGCATCCGGGTGCCGGAGCAGTGGCGCGGCGACTACCTCGCGATCATGGGCAGCGCCCGGATCGGCGAGCGGGCGCTGCTCGAGCTCGGCGAGGAGGTCGGCTGGGACGTGCTCGACGGCTTCTCCCGCGACTGGCTCGACTACAGCGAGCGGCGCATGGAGGTCACGATCCGCGCGCTGCCCGCCGGATCGACGACGAAGTCCACGGTGCACGACCCGTTCCCGGGGGTGCCCGACGGCGTGCCGATCCAGGCGACCGTCACGGTGCTGCCGGAGGAGGGGATGATCGAGGTCGACCTCCGCGACAACCCGGACTGCGTGCCGTCGGGGCTGAACCTCAGCCAGGCGACGTCCCGGGCGGCCGCGTTCATCGGCCTGTTCAACAGCATCGACCACACCATCCCGCACAACCAGGGCAGCTTCCGCCGCGTGCGGGTGCTGCTGCGGGAGAACTGCGTCGTCGGCATCCCGCGTCATCCGGTGAGCTGCTCGGTGGCGACGACCAACCTGTCGAACCGCGTCGGCAACCTCGTGCAACGGGCGATGGCCGAGCTCGGCGCGGGCCTCGGCATGGCCGAGGTCGGCACCGGGATGTCCCCGGCGGAGGCCGTCGTCTCGGGCATCGACCGGCGGGCCGGTGCGACCGCCTTCGTGAACCAGATCTTCACCGGCACGAACGGCGGCGCCGCCGGCCCGCACACGGACGGCTGGCTCACGATGGACGACCTCGGCTCGGGCGGCACGCTGCTGCTCGACAGCGTCGAGATCGACGAGCTCAAGCAGCCCATCGTCATCCACGAGCGCCGGCTCGCGGTCGACACGGAGGGCGCCGGGCACCGCCGCGGCGCGCCGGGCACGATCGTCGAGTACGGGCCCATCGGCGGGCCGATCGAGGCGATCTACGCCAACGACGGCTCGATCAACCCGATGGCGGGCGCGCGCGGCGGACGCGCCGGCGCGCCCTCCAGGCAGCAGAAGCGGACGCGGGACGGATCGCTCGTCGCGCTCGACATCTGCGGCCCCGAGGTGATCGAGGTCGGCGAGCGGCTCGTCGCCCGCACGAGCGGCGGCGGCGGCTACGGCGACCCCGCGACGCGCGAGCCCGAGCTCGTGCTCGCCGATGTCCGCGAGGGCTGGATCAGCGAACGACGGGCGCGCGAGGTGTACCTCGTGCAGATCCGCGACGGACGGATCGATCAGGACGCGACCGGGCAGTTGCGCTCGGCGAAGGAGATGTGGAGGAACCGCGGATGACCGCGACGACGATGGACCGGACCCGGCTCGGGCAGCTGCTCGCCCGCGAGCGCGGGGAGTTCGTGCGGCGCACCCCGGAGTCCCGTCGGCTGCACGAGGCCGCGGCGCCGCACCTGCTCGGCGGCGTGCCGATGACGTGGATGGCGAAGAGCGCCGGGCCGTACCCGCTGTACCTCGACTCGGCCCGCGGGGCGCGGGTGACCGACGCCGACGGCAACCGATACGTCGACTTCTGCCTGGGCGACACGGGCGCGATGGCGGGCCACTCGCCGGCGGCGACGGTCGAAGCGGTCGAGCGGCGCTACGGCCGGCTGGGCGGGGCGACCGCGATGATGCCGACGGAGGACGCGGGGGCCGTCGCCGGCATCCTCGCCGAGCGCTTCGGCGTCGCGGAGTGGAGCTTCTCGCTCTCGGCGACCGATGCGAACCGCTGGGTGCTGCGACTCGCCCGTGCCGTCACCGGCCGGCCGCGCGTGCTCGTGAACAGCTTCAGCTACCACGGCAGCGTCGACGAGTCGTTCATCGTGACCGGCGCCGACGGGCCGAGGGCGCGCCCCGGCAACGTCGGACCCGCCTACGACGTGACCGAGACGAGCCGAGTGGTCGAGTTCAACGATCTCGCCGGCCTCGAACGCGAGCTCGCCGCGGGCGACGTCGCGGCCGTGCTGATGGAGCCGGCGCTGACGAACATGGGCATCGTGCTGCCGGAGCCCGGGTACCTCGCCGGGGTGCGGGAGCTCACGCGAGCGGCCGGGACGCTGCTCATCAACGACGAGACGCACACCTTCTCGGCCGGGCCGGGCGGCTGCACCGCGGCCTGGGGGCTCGAGCCGGACGTGGTCACCCTCGGCAAGGCGATCGCGGGAGGCATCCCGATCGGCGCCTACGGCCTGAGCGCCGAGCTCGCCGACCGGATCTGGTCCGACCCCGAGGCCGACCTGGTCGACACCGGCGGCGTCGGCGGCACGCTCGCCGGCAACGCGTTGAGCCTCGCGGCCGCGCGCGCGACGCTGGAGCGGGTGCTCACGCCCGAGGCGTTCGCGGGAATGACCGCCCTGTCGGGGGAGTACACGGCCGGGGTGCAGGGGCTCATCGACCGCTTCGCGCTGCCGTGGACGGTCACGCAGCTCGGCGCGCGCTCGGAGTACCGCTTCGCCTCGCCGGCACCGCGGAACGGCACGGAGTCGTACCTCGCGACCGACGCGGAGCTCGAGGACTACCTGCACCTCTTCCTGCTGAACCGGGGAATCTTCCTGACGCCGTTCCACAACATGGCGCTCATGTGCCCGGAGACGAGCAGCGCCGACGTCGAGCTGCACCTCGAGGTGCTCGGCGCCGCGCTGGCGGATCTGGCCGGCTGAGGCAGCGGCGGGTCGCCTCGCGCCTCGGGCGGTGCGGGGCGGTCCGCCGCGTCGGCGTGCGGACGCCGGCCGAGCTATTGAGAACGATTCCGATTCTCGGTTACCCTCGACGGGATGCCCCCGAGTCCCCTCGCCCCGCTGCGCCCGGCGCCCCTCGCGCCCGGGCGACGCACCGGGGGCCGGATCGCCCCGCTGCCGCTCGCCCTCGGCGTCGCCGGCATCCTCGGCCTCCTCGCCGTGCGCTGGCTCGCGCCGCCCGAACTCTCCGCCGGGCTCGACGACGGCGTGCAGGACTTCATCACCCTCTCGGCGAGCGTCGTCATCGAGAGCCTGCCGTTCGTCTTCCTCGGCATCCTGCTCTCGATCGCCGTGCAGCTCTGGCTGCCCGCCGACCTCCTCACCCGGCGGCTGCCCCGCAGCCCCCTGCTGCGCCGCGCCGTCGTCTCGCTCCTCGGCGTGCTGCTGCCCGTCTGCGAGTGCGGCAACGTGCCGCTCGCGCGCGGACTCGTGCTCCGCGGCCTGACCGTCGGGGAGGCGATGACGTTCCTCCTCGCCGCGCCGATCCTGAACCCCGTCACGATCATCACGACGTACCAGGCGTTCGGTTGGGACGACGGCATCCTCGTGTCCCGCATCCTCGGCGGCTTCGTCATCGCGAACCTCGTCGGCTGGGTGTTCAGCCGGCATCCCCGCCCGATGTCGCTGCTGACGCCCGCGTTCCAGGCCGCCTGCGCGCACGACCACGCCGCGGCCGGCTCGAAGCCGCGGCGCGCCGCCCGGATGTTCGCCGACGAGACCTCCGCGATGCTGCCCGCCCTCTTCGTCGGCTCCGCGGTCGCCGGGCTGATCCAGGTCGTGGTCTCCCGCGAGCTGCTCGTCGCGCTCGGCCAGAACCCGGTGCTCAGCGTCTTCGCCCTCATGCTGCTCGCCTTCGTCGTCGCGATCTGCTCGAACGTCGACGCCTTCTTCGTGCTCTCCTTCGGCTCGACGTTCATGCCCGGCGCGATCGTCGCGTTCCTCGTGTTCGGACCGATGATCGACGTGAAGATGCTCGCGCTCATGCGCACCACCTTCACGGCGCGCACGCTCGTGCAACTGACCGCCATCGTCGCGCTCGCCGCGGCCGCGCTCGGCCTGGGGGTGAACCTGCTTGCCTAGGCTCGTGGCCCGGTGGAAGGGCGTCGCCCTCACCCTCGTCGGGGTGGTCGCGACGGTCTGGCTCGCGCTCGGCGGCGGCCTCGGACTCTACATCCACCCGCGCTACTTCGGCTTCACCGCCGTGATGGCGGTGCTCGGCGGTGCGGCCGCGATCGCCGCGCTGGCGCTCGCACCGCGCGCCGGCGGGGCGGATGACGCGGACGAGGTGGATGCCGACCACGAGACCGCGCCGGGGACGCCGCCGCATCGCCGCCGGCTCGCCCAGCTCGCCGCGTGGGGCACGGTGCTCCTCGTCTCCACGGCCGTCGTGACGCTGCTCGTGGTGCCCCCGGCGGCGCTCACCTCGCGCACCGCCGTGCAGCGCGACATCGACCGCACCACGGCGGACCTCGCGGGCGAGGCCCCGAGCCTCCGCGGCGCCGACCCGGCGACGTTCACGCTCAAGGACTGGGCGCTGCTCGTGCGGCAGAACGACGACCCCGCCGCCTTCGCCGGCCAGCGCCCCGAACTCGTCGGCTTCGTCACGCCCGCCCCGGGCGACCCCGACGACGCCTTCTACCTCGCGAGGTTCACGATCACCTGCTGCGCGGTCGACGCGCAGCCGATCGGCGTGCCGGTGCACCTGCCCGACTGGCGCGAGCGCTTCGCGGTCGACGACTGGGTGCGGGTGAGCGGGGCCTTCGGCCCGGACCCCACGAGCGGCAGCGGCCTCGTGCTGCTGCCCGAAGAGCTCGAGCCCGTCGAACAGCCGGAGCAGCCGTATGTCTACTGACGCCGCGACCGACTCCGCGACCGACTCCGGTGCCCGCCGCTTCCGGCGCGGGCTCGCCGCGACCCTCGGCCTGCTCGCGCTCGCCGCGGTCTCGCTCGGCGCCGCCGGGTTCCTGCAGGGCCCGAAGCTCGTCGACGCTGCGGTCGATGTGCAGCGCGTCACCCGCCTGGCCGAGTCCCGCCTGGTGCTGCAGCTGAATCAGCCCGTCGCGCGGGTGGGCGAGCTGCGGATCAGCCCGCACGAGCCCGCCGCGCTCGAGCTCGACGGCGACCGCCTCGTGGTGACCTTCGCCCGTCCGCTGCCGGCCGGGACGGAGTTCCACGTCGCGATCGACGACGTCGTCGGCGGCGCGCAGCCGGCGGCCGCCGACGTCGCGTACCGGTTCACGACCGCCGACGAGCCCGTGTTCACCCTCGTCCGCCGGAGCCAGGAGGGGCGCCCGGACGTCGTGCGCCGGGCGACCGCGTCCGAGCCGGCGCCGAGCGACGTGCTCGAAGCGCCCCGGCTGCAGTCCTTCACCGCGGCCGGGGAGGTCGTCGTCGCCGCGGCGATCGAGGAGGACGGCACGAACACGCTGCGCGTCGCCGGCGTCGGCGAGACGACCCAGCTCGTCGGGCTGCCCGAGCCGGGGGTCGTCCGCCGCATCGCGGCGTCCACGACGCATCCGCTCGTCGCCCTGGGCTTCGACGGGCGGACGAACCTCGGCGGCGGCGAACCCCGCTACCGGCACGCCCTGTTCACCCTCGACGTCTCGGGTGCGCAGGCCGCGCTCGAGCCGGTGCTGCGCCCCGACGGCGAGCCCTTCGCGGTCGCGGACTGGCGCTTCGTGCCCGGCACGACCTCGCTCGTGCTGCAGGACCTCGACGGCGGGCTCTTCGTCGTCGACGCCCTCGGGCTCTCGCCGCCGATGGCGCTCGGGGCGCACGCGGAGCTGCGCGGCATCCTGCCCGGCACCGCCGTGCTCGTCGTCGCCGACCCCGACGGCGGCGCCCTCATCGACCTCACCACCGGCGAGACGACGGCGAACGAGCTGCCGCCGGCCGGACTGCCCGAGCAGGCCTACCCGGGGCGGGTGCAGCAGCTCGACGCCGACGGAGCGTACCTGATGGACGTGCTGCTCGCGGGCGACGGCGGCACCGAGTCGCTGCTCGCCCTCGTCGACGGCGCGGGCACCGAGGTGCGCTGGGCGGGCGGCGGCAGCAGTCGGCTCGTCGGCTCCTGCCTCTCCCCGAACGGCCGGCTCGTCGCGGTCGAGACCGTCGCAGCGGATGCCGCGTACGACGGCTACCCGAACGCTCCCTCGCCCGTCGACCGACTGACGACCGTCGTCGACCTCGCCTCAGGCGACCCGGTGCTCGTGCAGAACGGGGGCTTCTCCGACTGGTGCGGCTGAGCGCGGGCGGGAGCGCGCCGCGAGCGCCGCGCCGACGAGCACGAGGAGGGCGAGCGCGCTGAGCGCCGCGCCGATCCAGATCGGCGAGGTGTAGCCGAGCCCGGCCGCGATGCCGAGACCGCCCGCCCAGGCGCCGAGGGCGTTGCCGGCGTTGAACGCGGCGATGTTCGCGCCGGACGCGAGCGTCGGGGCGCTCGAGGCGTAGCCCATGATGCGCGACTGCAGGCCGGGCACGGTGCCGAAGCCGAGACCGCCCATCAGGAACAGCGCCACGACGGTGGCGGGACCGTTCGCCGCGACGAGGGCGAAGCCGATGAGCACGACGACGAGCGCCGAGACGAACACGAGCAGCGTGCCGTCGATGGAGCGGTCGGCGGCCTTCCCGCCGATCCAGTTGCCGACGAAGAGTCCGGCGCCGAACAGCACCAGGAGCCACGGCACCGCACCGGCCGCGAAGCCGCTCACCTCGGTGAGGGTGTACGCGATGTACGTGAAGGCGCCGAACATGCCGCCGAACGCCAGCATCGTGACGAGCAGCGAGAGCCAGACCTGCCCGGAGCGGAACGCGGCCAGCTCGCGGCGGAGCCTCGGCTGCTCGAGATGCCCGAGCGGCGGCACGAGCAGGGCGAGCCCGACGAGCGCCACCACGCCGATGGCGGCGATCACCCAGAACGTCGCGCGCCAGCCGTACTGCTGGCCGAGGAAGGTGCCGAACGGCACGCCGAGCACGTTCGACGCGGTCAGGCCGGTGAACATGATCGCGATGGCGGCGGCCTTGCGCTCGGGGGCGACGAGGCTCGCGGCGACGACCGAGCCGATGCCGAAGAAGGCGCCGTGGCAGAGCGCGGCGACGATCCGGCCGATCATCGCGACCGAGTAGTCGGGGGCGAGGGCGGTGAGCGCGTTGCCGGCGATGAAGAGCACGACGAGGCCGAGCAGCACCGCCTTGCGCGGGAGCCGCACGGTCGCGGCGGTGAGGGCGAGCGCACCGACGACGACGCCGAGGGCGTAGCCCGAGATGAGCCATCCCGCCGCCGCTTCGGTGACGCCGAAGTCGCCGGCCACCTCGGGCAGCAGGCCCATGATGACGAACTCGGTGAGGCCGATGCCGAAGGCACCGATGGCGAGCGCGAGCAGGCCGAGTGGCATGGGCGATTCTCCTGATACAGTGAGGTAGTTGCAGACGCTGCATATTTCGGCAGCGGGGTTAATAGTTGCACACGCAAATAGATTGCGCAAGCAACGACCGAGGAGGAGGCCGCACATGGGCATCGCCGACGACGCCGTCGAGATCCGGGCCACGGGCTGGCGCACCCTCGTCGCGCTGCACGCGATGATCGAGCTCGAGCTCGAGCGGGCGCTCGGGGAGTCGGCCGGGCTCTCTGTCGTGGAGTACACGGTGCTCGACGCCCTCGACCGCCAGGACGGCTGGCACATGCGCATGCAGCAGCTCGCCCGCGCCGCGGCGCTCAGCCCCAGCGCCACCACGCGGCTCGTCACGCGGCTCGAAGACCGCGGACTCCTGACCCGCGTGCTCTGCGCCGACGACCGCCGCGGCATCTACAGCGAGCTGACCGCGGCCGGTCGCGCGCTCTACGAGACCGCGCGACCCGTCCACGACGCCGCGCTCGAGCGCGTGCTGGCCGAGGCCGGCGAGCGCCCGGAGCTCGCCCCGATGGTCCAGGCGCTGCACGCCGAGCCGGCCACGGTCTGAGGGGGAGTCGGGGCCGGGTGTCCCCACCGCCCGGCCCCATCCCCCGAGTCGTCAGCGGTGCCGGCCGGTGGGCTGGCGCCGAGCGAGGAGCAGCGCCGCGGCGCCCGCCGCCGTCAGCAGCAGCGCGATCAGGATCGCTCCGACGGGCGGCTCCCAGCCGGTGCCCGCGAGCGGCGGTCCCGGCTTCGGCGGCACCGGTGTGGGCGTGGGCGTCGGCGTCACGGTCTCGACGGACGCGGACGAGGGCGGCGACTCGACCGGCGACTCGTCGGGTGCCGTGCCCGTCGCGATGGCCGTGTTCTCGATCGCGGCCCCGGTGAGGTCGGCGGCGACCGTCGTATAGCTCGCCTCGCAGTCGACGAACGCGCCGGGCAGCAGCTCGGCTGCTCCGCTCGGGCAGGTGACGACCGGCGCCGTGCCGGCCCCGGAGAAGTCGGTCTCGACGACCTCGACCGTCCGCAGGGTGACGTTGCCGATGTTGGTCACCCGGAACGTGTACGAGATCACCTGGCCCGCCGCGGTGACGCGCTCGACGTCGGCCGACTTCACGAGGGAGAGGGCCGGGCTCTGCAACGCCGGGATCACCGTCGAGGAGGGGTTCGACTCGACGGGTTCGCCGCCGGCCTCACCGGTCGCATGCGCCGTGTTCGCGAGCTGGCCGGCGTCGACGTCGGCCTGGGTCAGCGTATACGTCGTCGTGCACGTCGCCTGCTGGCCGGGCGGCAGCGGGGCGCTCGGGCAGGTGATCGGGTTCTCCGGGCCGCTGCCCGAGAACGCGTCCTCCGTGATCGCGAGCCCAGTCACGGTCAGGTTGCCGGTGTTGGTCACCACGAAGGAGTAGGTGATGACCTGCCCGACGACGAAGCTCGCCGCATCGCTCGGACTCGCCGACTTCACGAGGGTGATCCGCGCGGCCTCGTCGAGCGGGGTCGTGGTCGTCGCGGGCGGCGACTCGACCTCGGTTTCGTCGGGCCCGGTGCCGCTCGCCGTCGCCTCGTTCGTGACCTCGCCGGCGTCGATGTCGGCCTGCGCGACCGGGTAGCTCGCGCTCGCGACCGCGAACTGCCCGGGCCGGAGCACCCCGTCGACGCCCGGCCAGGTGTAGCGCAGTGCGCTCACCCCGGGCAGCTGCTCGGCGATGCTCACCCCGGTCAGGGTCGTGTTCCCGGTGTTCGTGACCACGAAGTGGTAGACGATCGGATCGCCCGGCGCCGCGGGGGAGCTGAGGCCAGAGGCATCCGCCGTCTTCGTCAGGGCGATCGCGTCGCTGCGATCGATCGGGGTCTCCGTCTCGACCTCGTTGGACGGCGTGTTCGCGCCGCTCGCGGTCGTGCCGTTCGCGACGGCCCGGTTGATCACCCCGCCGGCGTCGATGTCGGCCTGGGTGATCGCGTAGCTCGCGGTGCCCGTCGCGATATCGCCGGGCTCGAGCACGCCGGGGTCGCCGGGCCAGGTGTACGAGATCGCCGTGATCCCGCTCAGCCGGTCGGTGATCGAGACGTTCTCGAGCCGCAGGTTGCCGGTGTTCTCGATCGTGAAGTCGTAGGCGATGAGATCGCCGACGCTCGGCGGTGAGCTGAAGTCGGGCGTCGCCTCCTTGCCGAGCAGGAGGCTCGGCGCCTGGGTGAGCGGGGTCGTCGTGGTCGCGGGTCCGGCGTCGACCGGCGTGCCGGCCTGCGTCTGTGCGGTCGTCGTCGCGGTGTTCGTGACGAGGCCGGCCTCGATATCGGCCTGCGTGACGGCGTGGCTCCCGGTCACGGTCACGAACTGCCCGGGTGCGAGTACGCCGTCGTCGCCGGGCCAGGTGTAGCTCAGCCCGTCGCCGAGGAGCGTGTCGACCACCTCGACGTCGACGAGGGTGACATTCCCGGTGTTCGTGACGGTGACCGTGTACGCGATCGGGTCGCCGACCGCGGTCGGCTGCTGCACGCCCGAGGCGTCCGCGGCCTTCACGATGGCGATCGAGGGCGTCTCGTCACCGGAGACGACGGCGGTCGAGTCGGCGGTCACGGGCGGGCCGCTCGGCGGTGTGCCAGTCGCGCGCGCGGTGTTCGTGACGCTGCCCTGATCGATGTCCTCCTGCGTCAGCACGTAGGTGGCGGTGCAGCTCATCGCGGCGCCGACGGCGAGTGTCGTCTGCGGGCAGGAGATGGCCGATGGCGTGCCGCTGCCGTCGAACGCCGTCTCCGCCACCGAGACGTCGGTCAGCGGGACATTGCCCGAGTTCGTCACCTGGAAGGTGTACGTGACCGTGCGGTCGGCGACGAACTCCGAGGGGTCGGCGAGGTCGGCCGACTTCACGAGCGAGATCGCGGGCGTCTCGGGGACGGTGAACACGACGGTGGAGTCGCCGGGCTCGAGCAGCCCGTCGAGCGGTCCGATGTTGCCGGGGCCGTTCGTGTACGTGCCCGCGACGGCGCTCGTCACGAGCACCGTGAAGGTGCACGAGGCGGTGCCGGCGTCGAGGTTGCCCGAGCCCGTGATGGCGTTGCCGTCGATCGTCGCGACGCCGGCCGGGCAGTCGGTCCCGGGCTCGCCGGCGAAGGCGAGTCCGGCGGGCAGCGTGTCGGTGAACGACCAGCCGTTCTTCGCGGCGAGCTCGTCGGTGTTCGTGATCGTGAAGGTGAGCGTCGTCGTGCTGCCGGCGACGGCGGTCGTGGGCGAGAACACCTTGTCGAGCTGCGGCGTGGCGTCGACGATCTGCGGGTCGTCGAAGCCGGAGTCGTTGCCGCGGAAGCCGCCGGCGGCGTTGTACAGCTGGATGCCGATCGTCGACACCCCGGCGGGAGCGCGGAAGCCCTGCGAGTTCAGCTTCGCGACGTGGTAGTTCTGCCCGGCGGTCGTGATGATGCGCGCGGCGGGGTCGGTGCACGGGTTCAGCCCGCTCGCGAGGGTCGTGATGGTGCCGGTCCCGGTGCCCGGAGCCGGACCGGAGCCGGTCTGGTTCTGGATGAGGTTGAAGGTGAGGCTCGGGTCCTGGCGGCCGAGGCCCGGCCCCTCGGAGACGCAGTTCACCGCGCCGTAGATGGCGCTGATCTGGTAGAAGTGCCCGGCCGTGATGCTCGTGGTGATCGGCTTCGCGGTCTGGAACTGCACGCCCGGCCCGGGGTTCGACCCGCCGTTCGTGTAGGCGGAGAGGATCTGGTTCTGCTGCGCGACCGGCAGCGTCTCGCCCCGGAAGAGCCCGATCGCCGTCGCCATGCCCTGGAGCCTGGCCCAGGCGGTGGCGTCGCAACCGGAGTCGACGCCCGTGACCACGGCGTTGCGCGGCGTCGAGGAGCGCAGGATCCAGCCGTTGCACTGGTCGCCGGCGGGCAGCCAGGCGGGGCTTGCGACGTACGTCGAGGTGTTCGCGGCGGCGCCCCCGGTGTACTGCGGCAGGCGGATGCCGTTCGTGGCGACCTGGTTCTGGAAGTCCTCCGCGAAGACGGGGACGGATGCCGCGCGCGGGATGCCCGGGCTGCCCGGCGCGCCGCTCGCGGAGGTCGCGGCGGTCAGCGCGCCGCCGCCGACGAGGAGCGCCGCGATCGCGACGATCGCGGCGAGCCAGCGTGGGTGTCGCCCGCTTCCGCTTCGGATGCCGAGGCCCTGTGTCTGCCGATGGTGCGCATGCGTCATGATCGATCCCCCCGAGACCGCAGACTAAACCCGAGGAAACCTCCGCGCAATGCTCCGCCGCTGATCCGTCCCGGCAGCGGGGAGAGCGCGATCACGCGAGCGGGACGATCTCCCCGGTGGCGCGTCCCGAGCGGTCGAGGATGCGCCCCAGGTGCTTGTGCACGCGAAGCACCACGGAGCGGTCGGCGATCCGAGCGCCCGGCAGCCGCCGCTCGAGTTCGGCCTCGATCCGCAGGAGCTCGGTCTTCGCCCGGGCACCGGCCGCGACGATCAGGTTGTACGGGCCCGTGGCGAGCGAGGCGTACTGCACCTCCGGCATCCCGGCCACCGCCTCGGCGGCGCGGGCCGCGGTCGCCGCCGGGGCCTCGAGGAAGAACCAGGCCGCGAGCGGCCAGTTCGTGTAGGGCGCCGCGACATCGGTGCGGAGCACGAGGCTGCCGCTCCGTCGCAGCAGGGCGATGGCGTCGGAGACGCGCTGCGCGCTCACGCCCAGGCGTTCGCCGAGTTCGACGTAGGAGGCGCGGCCGTCGGCGGCGAGCAGGTGACGCACTCGGGTCGCGAACGCGGGGTCGAGTCGCTTCGCCGAGCCCGCGCGGGGCGGGCGCGGCGCCGGCACGCGGGCCTGCTCGCCGGGCGTGAGCGCCTGAACCGTCCAATCGGAGCCGAGCCGGAGCACCTCGGTCACGACGTGGGTGCGGACGTCGCGGATACCGGGGATCACGCCGAGCCGCTCGAGCGCGTACTCCGCGAGCGCGGCGTCGTCCGGCGCGGAGAGGGTGGCGATGAGGTCGCGGCGCCCGGCCGTGAGGTCGATCGAGAAGATCGCGGGATCGGCGGCCGCGGCGGCCGCAGTGGTGAGCACGGCGCCGGGCTCGCAGACGAACTCGACGAGCGCGAGACCGCCGGAGCCGTTCGTCGTCTCGCCCGAGACGGCGCTGATCCAGGCGATGCCCTCCCGCTCGATCCGCGCCCAGCGCCTGGCGAGCGTCGCGGGGTCGCTCGGCACAATGCCGGCCAGGGTGTTCCAGGAGACCCGCGGGTCGATCTGCAGCGCGTGAATGAGCTGGAGATCGAGCGTATCGAGTACAGAATTCGGCATCAGTCTTCAATCCAACGCGGGTATCCGGCAATCAGCGCGCGAATCGCGCGAGTGCTGCAGTCTATAGGCCGTCCCCGCACAATGTCGTCGCCGGAGGTAGGAGCCCCCATGTCCACCACATCCCCCGCGCCCGCCCGGGCGCGCACGAGCGCCGCCGTCGCGCTCGTGCCGACCCTCATCGCGCTCGAACTGTTCGGCGGGCTGATCCAAGGGTGGATCACCCCGCTGCTGGGCGAGATCGCGGCCGACTACCAGGTGCCGGGAGGCGGCGTGAGCTGGATCCTCACCGTCGGTCTGCTCTCCTCCGCCGTCTCGGTGCCGCTCATGACGATGCTCGCCGACCGATTCGGCCCGCGTCGGCTGCTCGTCATCGCCACGGCGCTCACCGCAGCCGGCTCGGTGCTCATCGCGGTCGCCCCGAGCTTCAGCGTCATCCTGATCGGCGCCGTCGTGCAGGGGCCGGTCGCCGCGCTGCTGCCGATCGAGATGTCGCTGCTGAAGCACCACCGGCCGGCCAGCGCCACGCGCATCGTCGGCATCCTCGTCGGCACGCTGACGTTCGGGCTCGCGATCGGCAGCCTCCTCGCCGGACTCGTCATGGAAGCCGTCGGCAGCCTCGTCGTCACCCAGCTCATCGGTGCGGCCCCGCTCGTCGTGCTGGCTCTCCTCGTCGGTCTCGCGGTGCCGAGCACGGCGGGCGATCCCGGGCGCACCGTCGACTGGCTCGGCGCCGGCACCTTCGGCATCGCCCTCGTCGGCATCATGTACGGGCTCTCCGAGGGCTCGAACGTCGGCTGGGGCTCGCCGCTCGCGCTCCTCCCGCTGCTCGTCGGCCTCGCTGCGCTCGTCGTGTTCCTCGTGGTCGAGAACCGCGCGGCGACCCCGCTGTTCGACGTGAAGCTGCTGCGCACCGCGAAGCTCGGCGTGCCCCTGCTGCTCGGCGTGCTGGTGGCGATGACGCTCTTCGGCTCGCAGACCCCCACGGTGCTCTACCTGGGCGCGGACCCCGCCGTGGACGGGTACGGCGCCGGCGCCTCGACCGGGCTCGTCGGCATCGTCTTCGCGATCACCGCCCTGTTCGCGACGCTCGGCTCCTTCGTCGCGCCGCTCGTGACCCGTTGGCTCGGCGGATCGCTCGCCGTCGCCGTCGCCTGCGTGCTGATGGCCGCCGGCATGCTCGTGCTCACCAGCGGTCCGAGCGAGCTCCTCGTGGTGGGCGGGCTCTTCTCGCTCACGTCCCTCGGCACGGGCGTCGTGCTCGCCGTGCTGCCCGGCATCGTGATCGACCGCGCGCCCGAGTCGGCCTCGGCATCCGTGTCCGGCCTCTACAACACCGGACGCACCCTCGGCGGCTCGCTCGCCGGAGCCCTCGTCGCCTCCGTGATGGCCGCGTTCGCGCGCTCGGGCGGCGGCGAGGTCGCCGCCGCGACGCCGTTCGGCGCCTTCCAGGTGATCTGGACCGTGTTCGCCGTCATCCTCGTGGTCGCGGCGGTCCTCGCCCTCGCGCTCGGCGCCCGCCGGCGGCAGCGCGGCGCCGAGGATCTCGTCACCCCCGCCGTCGACACCCCGCAGATCGGAGCCGCATCATGACCATCGTCCAGGACCCCGCCACGGCGGCCTCTCCGTCGAACGCACCCACCCGCACCCTCGTGCGCGAGGCCGTGGAGGCCGAGCGCGAGCGACTCGTCGCCCTGAGCCACGCGATCGGCAACGACCCGGAGCTCGCCTTCGAGGAGCGCCGCGCCGCCGAGCGCGTGGCCGGCTTCCTCGAGGCCGAGGGCTTCGCCGTGACCCGCGGGGCGTACGGCCTCGAGACCGCCGTCGAGGCCGTGTACGGCGAGGGCGCGACGACCGTCGCCGTCGTCGGCGAGTACGACGCCCTGCCCGGCGTCGGTCACGCCTGCGGGCACAACCTCATCGCCGCGGCCGGCGTGGGCGCCGCGGTCGGTCTGAAGGCCGTCGCCGAGCGGCTCGGCATCCGGGTGAAGTTCCTCGGCACGCCGGCCGAGGAACTCGGCGGTGGCAAGATCCTGATGCTCGAGCGGGGCGCGTGGGACGACGCGACCTTCTCCCTCATGGTGCACGGCGGACCGTTCGCGCAAGTCGTCTCGCGCGGGTTCCGCAGCCAGGCGTTCGAACGGATCATCGCGACGTTCCGCGGTCGCGCCGCGCACGCGGCCGCCGCGCCGCACGAGGGCGTGAACGCGGGCGACGCGATCACCCTCTCGCAGGTCGGGCTCGGGCTGCTGCGGCAGCAACTGCCGAAGACGGTCGTCGTCGGCTCCTTCGTCGTCGAGGCGGGCGGGGCGACGAACGTCATCCCGGAGACGGGCGTGCTCGAGGTCGAGATCCGCGGGAACACCGAGGAGGAGTGGCACGACGCCCGCGCCCGCGTGCGGCGCGCGCTCGAAGGGGCGGCGCTCGCCTCGGGCTGCACGCTGGAGATCGAGCAGCCCGAGCTGCCGTACGCGCCGCTCGCCCCCGATGACGAGCTCTGCCGCCTCTTCGACGAGGCGATGGAGGAGCTCGGCTACGAGCTGATGCCGGTGCCGGCCGGCACGACCGGCGGGTCGACCGACATGGGCAACGTCTCGCAGTACCTGCCGGCGATCCACCCCATGATCGCGCTCCTCGGCGTCGAGGCGGTGCCGCACCACCACAGCTTCGCGCAGGCGGCGCTCTCGCCGGCCGGCGACACCGCGGCGGTCGACGGGGCGGTCGCGCTCGCGCTGGCGGCGGCGGCCGCCGTCGAGGACGACGGCATCCGCGAGCGGCTCCTGGCGGCGCAACGGGAGCGGGCGCCGTACCGGGCCTGAGCCGCCGACTCAGCCGCGCAGTCGCACCCGAAGTCCGCCGGGCGGGAGCGCGGGAACGCGGCGCAGGCTGATCCGCAGGTCCTGATCCGGCACCGAGTAGGGTGCCGGCTCGGCGGCCGCGAGGGCGAGGAAGCGGGTCATCACGGCCACGGTCGCTCCTTCGCCGGGGCAGCGGTGTCCGCTCGCGACGTCGCCCGCCCCCTGCGGCACGAGCGGGCCGCCCGGTGCGCCGCCGAGGAAACGGCCCGGCTCGAAGTCGTCGGCCTGCGTCCACTCGGCGGGATCGTGATCGGTGGCGTACAGGTCGAGCATCGCGCGGTCGCCGGGCTCGAAGCGGTGGCCGTGCCATTCGAAGGGCGCCGTCGCGGTGCCGAGCACGCCGGGGAAGAACGGGTACCAGCGGCGCACCTCCTGCGCGAAGTCGAGGCGCGCCTCGGCATCCGACCGGAGCGCCTTCCGCCAGCCGGAGTGGCGCTCGAGCGCGTGCGCCGAGAACGCGAGGTACCGGCTGATCGCCACGATCGGTCGGAGGAGGTTCAGCAGCTCGACGGCGGCGGTCCCGGCGTCGAGCAGCGCGCCGTCCGCCCCCGTCTGCCGGGCGACGATCGAGAGCGGCGCGTCGCTCGGCACCGCCAGCCGCCCCGTCCGGCTCGCCGTGACCGCTTCCGCCGCCCAGCGCTCGACGCCGCGACGGCGGGCGCGCGCCAGCCAGTTCCTCGGCCCCACGTGGCCCGCGTGCTCGACCATGGCCCCGAGGCGCTCGGCCAGGCGGTCCACCTCCACGAGGCGCACCGGGATGCCGCACCAGGCCACGGCGGACTTGGTCAGCACCCGACTGCAGAGCTCGGCGAGGGAGACCGTGCGGCCCGCTTCCGCGGACACGGCCTCCGCCCAGTCCGCGGCGAAGCGTTCGGCGAGCCGTTCCGCGTACTCGTCGTCGAGCAGCTCGAGGAACATGCGCTTGCGATGCCGGTGCGCGACGCCGGAGAGGGATTGGACACTGCCCTCGTCCTGCAGCAGGTGCATGGCCGACGCGGGGATGGCGGACCCGCGCGACATGCGGTCGGGCGCAGAGAAGGCCTCGGCCGCCTCGCGCCCGCGCATCACGACGGTGGTGCGGCCGAGCAGGCGGGTGCGGAAGCCGTCCGCGCGCAGCCGCGAGAAGCGCCGCCCGCCGTAGCCGTATCCCTCGCGGAGGAAGGCGAGCGAGTCGTCGAGCGAGCCCGCCGAGGGCAGCGGCTCCTCGTGGGGCGTCTGTTCGCTGCTCACGGCTTCAGCACCACCTTCACGCAGCCCTGCTCCTTCTTCTGGAACAGCTCGTACATCTCCGGGCCCGGTCCAACGGCACGCGATGCGTCGCGAGGTCCTCCGTGCCGAGCGGATCGTCGGGGTCCTCGACGAGCGGCCGCAGCGCGTCCTGCCAGGCGTGCACATTGCACTGCCCCATGCGCAGCTGCACCTGCTTGTCGAAGAGTCGCATCATCGGCATGGGGTCCGCCGTTCCCGCGTACACCCCGACGAGCGACAGGGTGCCGCCGCGGCGCACGGCCTCGATGCCGAGCAGCAGGGCCGCCTGGCGGTCGAGCCCCGCCGAGAGCATGAGCTTGCGCGCGGCGGCGTCCGGCAGCATCCCGATCGCCCGCTGCATCCCCGAGACGACCGGATTCCCTTTCGCCTCCATGCCGACCGCATCGATGACCGAATCGGGGCCGTGCCCCTCGGTCGCGTCGAGCAGCGCGGCCAGGGCGTCGTCGTCGAGGTCGAAGGTCTCGGCGCCGTAGCGCTCCGCGAGGAGCCGGCGCTCGGGCACCGGATCGATCGCGAGCACCCGGAGCCCGCGATGCCGGGCGATCCGCACGCAGAGCTGCCCGACCGGGCCGAGGCCGAGCACCGCGACGGTGCCGCCGGGCGGAACCGCCGCGTACTCGACGCCCTGCCACGCGGTCGGCAGCACATCGCTCAGGAACAGATAGCGGTCGTCCGGCAGCTCGTGACCGACGACCACCGCGTTCGCGTCGGCCCGGCGCACGCGCAGGTACTCGGCCTGGCCGCCGGGCACCGAGCCGTAGAGCTCGGTGTAGCCGTAGAGCTGTGCGCCCGTGCCGTAGTCGCGGTTCTGCGTCGTCTCGCACTGCGTCGTGAGCCCGAGCCGGCACATGGCGCACTCGCCGCAGGCGATGGCGAAGGGCACCACCACGCGGTCGCCGAGTGCGACACGGCGCACGTCCCGGCCGACCTCGACGACGACCCCCATGGCTTCGTGCCCCAGCACGTCGCCGCGGTGCAGGAACGGGCCCAGCACCCCGTACAAGTGCAGATCCGATCCGCAGATCGCGGTCGAGGTGACCCGGATGATGACATCGCCCGGTTCTTCGATCGCGGGATCCGGGATGCTCTCGACGGAGACGTGCTGCGGGGCCTGCCAGGTGAGTGCTCGCATGCTCCGGGTCTACCGGGCGGCAGAAGACTCGGACAGGGCCTTGACAGCCCTGGTGGCCGGTACCGGTGCCGCTCCGCGTCCGCCGCTTCCGCGAGGAATCATCACGATGCGGTAGACTTCGCGGGCAGTTCTTCCGGTGCGCGCGCCGGCCGTCGGGCTCGTCGTTTCGAGTCCCGCCCGCCGCTCCGGTCCCCGTCCGTTCGTCGAGGCGAAGGGGCGGGATTCTCGCCGCTCGGTGGCCGTTCTGCCCCGGAATCTCGGACTTTGCCCCCCGTTTTGGGTGGATTCTCGACGATTCGGGCGTGGGGGCGCCGATAGGCTCGTTTTGTCTGATTCCCGTGAACGAGAGTCCGGATATGAGGGGTGCGTTTGTCGGGGCCACCCCGGCACCAACACTCCGGGTACACTCCCTGCGGCGTCGCATGGCGGCCCCGGATTGCGCCGGTCGTGAAGATCACGTCCGGCTGAACGGCGAGCGTTCGAGCGCCTCGCTCCCCGAGGTGCGCACGGAGACCGTGCGGGTCGCGGAAGCGGCATCCGATCCACTGGCCGCCATCGCCCTGCGTTCGTCCCGCGCCCTCCGACGCATCTTCGTGCTGGGGATCGCCCTCGCCTTCGGCATCGTCTTCGCCCGACTGCTCAGCGTCGAGGGACGCGGGCTCGGCTTCGACGCCCAGTCGCACGCCCTCGGCGGCTGGGGCGCCGCCGACGCCGCGGTCATGCCGCTCGCGGCGCTCGGGGCGGTCGCCGTCGCGATGCTGCTCCTCGTCGTCTCCGCCTCGGAGGAGCGGCTCGCCGCCGTCATGCGCTTCGGGCTCCCGGGCTTCGACGACCGGGCCAGGGCCATCGCGAACGGCATGGTCTGGGCCGGCATCGCCCTGCTCGCGGTGCACTTCGCGGCGCCGGCGTTCGCGTGGATGCCGGGCGGGCACGAGGCCGCCGGCGTGCTCCTCGGCACGGTGCTCGGCGCGGGCACCGCCAGGCTCCACCACCAGGCGATCGGCCACGAGGCCTACCGCACCTTCAATCTCGTCTCCATGCTGCTCGCCGCCGGCAGCCTCGGCGCCATGTCCATCACGCCGACGGGCGAGTGGTGGACCTTGAACTTCAGCACGCTCGGCACGAGCGACGACCTCGCCGCCGCGAGCTTCAACGTGGGGATCGTGATCGCGGGGCTCGGCATGGCCGTGCTCGGCCCGGCGCTCACCCGGGCCCTCGGCGAGGCGCGCTTCGCCGCCCGCCGGGGCGGGCTCGGCGCCGCGCGGGTCCTCATCGCGGTGATCGGCGCGAGCCTCGCGGGCGTCGGCCTCGTGCCGATCGACACCGACACGCTGCTGCACAACGTCTTCGCCTGCGCCGCGGCGGCCGGCTTCGCCGGGCTCGCCGGGTGCGTCCGGGCGTTCGCCCGGCGGATGCCGCGCACCCTCGTCGTGCTGTCCTTCGTCTTCCTCGGCATCGAGGTCGCGGCCATGTTCGCGTACCAGGTGCTCGGTCTGTTCAACCTGACGGTGTTCGAGATCGTCGCGTTCACCCTCGTCTTCGCCTGGCTCATCGCCCTCGTCGCCACGACGCACGCCCACCCCGCGGCGGAGCCCCACGAGCTCGGGCTCGCGACCGCCGCGGTCGCCGCTCACGCGCACGCGGTGCCGCGCCGTCGCCTCGTTCCGGCGGCGTCGGCCGTGCTCGGCCGGCCCGCCGGCCGCGACGACGAAGCCAGGCTGCGCGGCCCGCGCGGGGTCGGCTCGGACCGCCCCCGCCGTCTCGGAGTGCACAGCGCGGATGCCTCGGCCGACGACCCTCCGGACCACGCGGCGCTCGTCTGAGCCGTCCCGTCCGTCGCCGGGAATCCCTGCCGGAGCCCGACGTTGCACCTGGTGACGGCGCCGCGCAGCCCTGCGCGGCCGAGGGAGCGGAGGAGCGCATGAGCGAGGAGATCGAGCTGGCGGAGGTCGCCGAGCGGTCGCGGTACGAGATCCGGTCCGGCGGGGAGGTCGCCGGCTTCGCGATGTACCGGCGCGCTGCAGGCCGGACGACCTTCACGCACACGATCGTGAAGCCCGAGTTCGAGGGGAAGGGCATCGGCAGCCGGCTCGCCCGCTTCGCCCTCGACGACACGGTCGCGCGCGGCGAGCGGATCGTGCCCGAGTGCCCGTTCATCCGGGCCTACCTCGAGCGGCATCCGGAGTACGCCGACGCCGTGGACCCCGTCGAGCCGACCGCGTAGGGCTCGCCAGCTCGGCATTCAGCGTGGCGTTCAGCGAGGATTCAGATACCCCCTGGGTATCCTGGACCCGTCGGAACCCGGCGCTCCCGTCGAACGGGACCGTCCCGGGCCGGCGACCTCGATCCCCTTCGAACGGAGTACCCATGTGCCGAGCTGTGACCTGCCGAACCTGCCAGAAGACGACCTGGGCGGGGTGCGGACAGCACGTCGGCGCGGTCAAGGCGAGCGTCCCCGCGGGGCAGTGGTGCGCCGGCACCCACACGCAGGCCCAGATCGACGCCGCGAAGGCGAGCCGCGGCGGATTCCTGGCCCGGCTCTTCGGCCGCTGACCGCTCCGTGATCAACGAGCGGGCCGCCCGCGCAGGAGCGGGCCTCCTGCTCCTGCCGGGCCTCGTCCTCTACGTCACGGCCGCCCATCAGGGCTCCGCCGACGTCCTGAAGCCGTTCGGCGCGGTCTTCGTCGTCGACATGATGCTCCGCGTGCTGCTCGGCGAGCGGTGGGCGCCCTCGCTCGTGCTCGGCGGGCTCATCGTGCGACGTCAGCGGCCGGAGTGGGTCGGCGCCCGCCAGAAGCGATTCGCCTGGTGGCTCGGCTACGGCCTCGGCCTCACCGCGTGCCTCGCGACCGGGCTCCTGCAGGCCCCGCTGTGGGTGACGCTCGCGCTCTGCGGACTCTGCCTCTCGCTGCTGTTCCTCGAGACCGCGTTCGGCATCTGGGTCGGCTGCGCGCTGCAGTCGCGCCTCAGCAGGCACGCGCCGACGAACTGCCCCGGCGGCGCCTGTCCGAGCCACCGCGGAACGCGGTCCGCGCCCTGAATCGCACCACCGCATGTCACCCGTTCCGGGGGCGGCACACGGCGCGCGGCGGGGATACGATTCACCCAAACCCGAGTCGGGAACCCGAACCCGACATGCCCGCCATCCGTGGTGGCCGCGGTGCGCCCTCGCGCGCCCCGCTCGGGAGGTTGCTCGTCGAGCTCAGTTCGGGTCGCTCGGCGGGGAGGGCCTCCCCGGAGGCCGCGGTGGGGCGGGAGGTAGGGTTCCCGCCCCACCGTCATTCGCGGCAATCGTGGACCGGCGGGTTCCCGTCGCGCCGCGGGTCGGCCGTCATTCGCGGCAATCGTGGACCGGCGGGTTCCCGTCGCGCCGCGGGCCGGCCGTCATTCGCCCGGGTTCCCGTGGTTCGCCCGTCGTGCGCCGCGTCAGTCCTCGTCGTCGGGCTTGATGACCGGCGCGCCCGCTTCGGCGGCGCCCTGGCGCAGGCGCGTGGTGAGCCGGATCAGCGTGCGCAGCTCCTCCTCGTCGAGCGAGGCGCCCATGTGCTCGGTGATCGACTGCATGTGCTCGACCGCGACGCGGCGGAACAGGTCGAAGCCCTCCGCAGTGATGGAGACGATGGTGCCGCGGCCGTCGTCCGGATCCTCGCTCTTCACCAGCAGGCCGCGGGCGGCGAGCCGGTCGACGAGCCGGCTGACGCTCGGCTGCGTGATCAGCACCGAGCGGTTGAGCTCCTTCAGGCGCAGTCGCCGGCCGGGCGCGCGGGAGATGTTGAACAGCACGTCGTACTCGTTCATCGAGATGACCGAGGACGGGAAGTCCCGCTGCAGGGCCCGCATGACGGTCACCTGGGCGCGGAACAGCGATTCCCAGGCCGCGACGGTGAGCTGCCGATCGACCACGTGGTGCTCCCTTCGTCAGCGCGCAAGCGCGCTACCCAGAATAAGGGGCCCGGACACGGTTGAGGGCCGGTCGTAGAGGCTGACGACCGGCCCTCGCCCTTGCACCAAGAGTGTCCTGCAATCACATTCCACACCGCCCGCCACAGCAAACGAGCGGTGCGAGATCGAATATATAACAGAAAGGTAACGGGCGCCAGACCCGCCCGGAAATCTCTGCGGCGGCCCACAGGTGGCGCGGAGGAGATCCGCTCTGCGGGAGGATGCCTCGGCGCGAATCATCCTCCGGGAAGGCGAACATCCTCCCGCCGAGCGGGAGGATGTTCAGTGCCTGATCTCAGAAGACGTCGGGGCTCGGCGTGGAGGCCTGGCGGATCGAGACGTCGGCGTGCCGGTCGAAGCGGTAGCCGAGGCCGCGCACGGTGCGCACGATGTCCTGGTAGTGCGCGAGCTTCGAGCGCAGGCGGCGCACGTGCACGTCGATGGTGCGCTCGCTCGGGGCCTCGTCGTCGGCGTTCCAGAGGCTGTCGATGAGCTCGTGCCGGTCGATCGTGCGGCCCTCGCGGAGCACGAGGTACTGCAGGAGCTCGAACTCCTTGTACGTGAGGCCGGCGGGCTCGCCGTCGAGCAGCACCCGCTTGCGGGAGATGTCGATGATGACGCCGTTCGGGTGGCGGTCGCTGTCGTCGCGCACGTCGCCCTGGGCCTCGCGCTGCTTGGCGAGCGCGGCCGGGTCCTGGAGGGCGAGGCGCACGACGTCGACGTCGCGGCCGCCGGCACCCTCGGGAGCGAGGGCGACGGCCGCGTAGGTCTCGGCGGAGGGGGCGACCTCGGCCGTCAGCCGGCGCAGGGCCTCGACGATGCGGTGCAGCGTCGTGCCGTCCTCGGTGGCCTTGTTCTCGTCGATGCCGACGTAGAGCACGAAGCCGCGGGCCTCGGTGCCCTCGGGCACGGCGCGGACGCGGGGAGCGGGGGAGGCGAGCTCGGCGGCCGGAGCGGCGAGGCGGGCGATGGGGGCGCCGTCGGCGATGGCGCGGACCGGGGCGGCCGAGATGCTGGGGGCGGTGCGAGCGGTGGGAGCGGAAGCGAGTGCGAGCGACATGACGGATTCCTTGCGTTGCGGGTGCAGCGATCGACCCCGTCGTCGGGGTCTGCGAACTGGCCGAAGAGGGCCGGGCGAGCGCCTGGGCGGCGGCTCAGAGGAGTCCGGGCGATCTGGATGCGGATCGGCGGCGGGACTCGGCGAAGAGGTCGCGGGTCAGCGGCACATTCGACAACACGTGCCTGCACGCGCCGACATCATCATGTCGGCAGTCCTGTTCACCTCGCGGGTGGTCAGGGTGCGTGCGGTGTCGGTCATGGGGAGAGTCAATCGGAGCCACGAGCATGTGTCAATTCGTGACCGCGGGATGACGGGGTGTGACGTCGCACGCGGTGCATCGGCATCCGGGCGTCGCGCAACCCTCTCGCCCGCGACCGCTCGAGATCGAAGAATCAACGAGAAAGCGACTTAGGAAAAAATCTTCTGCACCGGGGTCCCGGGCTGGCGCGGCGGCGCTCGAAGATCCTTCGCATATAGCACGACGGGCACCTCGATCGAGGCGCCCGTCGTCGAAACAGGGGAGGGATGACTCAGACGGTGCCGTAGAGCCGGTCGCCGGCGTCGCCGAGGCCCGGAACGATGAAGCCGTGCTCGTTGAGGCGCTCGTCGACGGCGCCGAGCACCACGGTGACCTCGCGTCCGCGCAGCGCCTCCTCGACGGCCTTCAGGCCCTCGGGGGCGGCGAGGATGCAGATCGCCGTCACGTCGGTCGCACCGCGCGCGAGCAGGAAGTCGATCGCCGCGATGAGCGAGCCGCCCGTCGCGAGCATCGGGTCGAGCACGAAGCACTGCCGGTTGCTGAGGTCGTCGGGCAGGCGCTCGGCGTACGTCGTCGGCTGCAGCGTCTCCTCGTCGCGCGCCATGCCGAGGAAGCCCACCTCGGCGCTCGGCAGCAGCTTGACCATGCCCTCGAGCATGCCGAGGCCGGCGCGCAGGATCGGCACGATGAGCGGCTTCGGCTCGGCGATGCGCACACCGGTCGTCACGGCGACGGGCGTCTCGATCTCGACCTCGGTGACGCGGACGCCACGGGTGCCCTCATACGCGAGGAGCGTCATGAGCTCTTCGACGAGGGAGCGGAACACCGGCGAGGGGGTCTCGCGGTCGCGGAGCACCGTCAGCTTGTGGGTGATGAGCGGGTGATCCGCCACGTGGACTCGCATGGCCCCGATTCTACGGCGCGGTAGCGTGGCAGCCGAGAGCCGATCGAGCGGAGGGCGCGGATGGAGCGGGCGGAGCACCGGGAGTGGATGCGTCGCGCACTCGCCGTCGCCGAGGAGGCGCTGAACTCCGGCGATGTGCCGGTGGGGGCCCTCGTGCTCGACCCCGACGGGCGGGTGATCGCCGAGCGGCGCAACGAGCGCGAGCTCAGCGGCGACCCGACGGCGCACGCCGAGGTGCTCGCGCTCCGTGACGCGGCCGCGGCGCGCGGCGAGTGGCGGCTCGAGGGCTGCACGCTCGTCGTCACGCTCGAGCCCTGCGTGATGTGCGCGGGGGCGATCCTCGCGGCGCGGGTGCCGACCGTCGTGTTCGGCGCCTGGGACGAGAAGGCCGGTGCCGCCGGCTCGCTGTACGACGTGCTCCGCGACCGCCGGCTGAACCATCGCGTCGAGGTGTACGGCGGGGTGGAGGCGGAGGCCGCGGCGGCGCAGCTGCTCGGCTTCTTCGGCGGTGCCGAGCACCGTCCGGCCGACGGCCGCCCGGGTCAGGCGCCGAGCGAGATGCCGCTCGACAGCTGAGCGAAGGCCCGCCCGGCGAGCGCGGCGGGCACCCCGGCCGAGCCGTCCGGGTCCTCGTCTCCCGCGGCCCACTGCTCGAGTCCGAGCCGGATCGCGTCGGTCGCGGCGGCGGCGAGCAGCCGCACCTCGAAGGGGTCGGCTCCGTCCCCGGCGAGTTCGGCGATGATCGCGCGCAGGCGCGTCTCGGAGTCGTGGTTCACGCGGTGCCAGACGGTCTGCAGCGCGGGGTCGTCGGCCGCGGTGCGGAGCAGGCCGTGGGTCCAGCGCAGCGCCTCGCGCTCGGCGTCGTCGACCGGGGTCAGCACGCGGGCGATGAGCTCGGGGAAGACCGCGGTCGGGTCGCCGGGCGCGGATGCCGCGAGCGCCGCCTGCCAGGTGACCGCGCCGACCGCGAGGAGCGGGCCGACGGCATCCTCCTTCGTGCGGAAGTAGCGGTAGAAGGTGCGCAGCGACACCCCGGCGGCGGCCGCGATCGATTCGGCCGTGACCTGGTCGGCCCCGTGCTCGGCGAAGCGCACGGCGGCGGCCTTGGCGATCTCGAGCTGGGTCGCCGCCTTCCGGCGCTCGGTCAGGGTCGGCGTGCGTTCCACGTCTGGCAGCGTACGGGAAATACTCCGCGCCGTGGCGACGTTTGACATGATGACACGTTGTGCCAAACAGGCGTAACGTGTAGCAAAACTCCTGGGACTCGAAAGGTCGAACACCATGAACCGCTACGAAGGTCGCCGCGCACTCGTCACCGGCGGCGGATCCGGCATCGGACAAGCCACCGTGCTGCGCATGCTCGCCGAGGGCGGCCGCGTCGTCGCCGCCGACGTCAGCGACGCCGGGCTCGCCGACACCGTCGCCAAGGCGGGCGACGCCGCCGAGCGCCTGCACACCGTCGCCATGAACATCGCCGAGGAGGCATCCGTCCGCGCCGGCGTCGCCGCCGCCGTGGAGTGGCTCGGCGGGCTCGACGCGCTCGTGAACGCCGCCGGCATCCTGCGCTCCTCGCACACGCACGAGACGAGCCTCGACGCGTTCGAGCAGGTCGTCCGGGTGAACCTCGTCGGCACCTTCCTCGTCATCCGCGAGGCGATCCCCGCCTTGCTCCAGGGCGAGGGCGCCGCCGTGGTCAACTTCAGCTCGACCTCCGCGGCGTTCGCGCACCCCTACATGGCGGCCTACGCGGCCAGCAAGGGCGGTGTGCAGTCGATGACGCACGCGCTCGCGGCCGAGTACGCGAAGCAGGGCATCCGCTTCACGGCCGTGCAGCCCGGCTCGATCTCCTCCGGCATGACCGACGGCTCCGGCCAGAGCAAGCAGAGCCAGGGCCCCGGCCTCCCCGAGGACGCCGACATGATGCTGTTCATGAAGCTGCAGCCCGCCCTCGGTCAGGGCTTCGCCGGCCCCGAGACCGTTGCGAGCGTCGTCGCGATGCTCGCGAGCGACGACGGCCGCTTCATCACGGGCACCGAGGTGCGCATCGACGGCGGCACGCACTTCTGAGTCGCGCCCGCCGCACACCCCGACAGTGAGTTGCCCGACTTCCATGGAAGTCGGGCA
>NZ_BMRJ01000002.1:350148-453956 GCF_014648575.1 Agromyces mediolanus
CTCGCTGTTTCAGTGGGCCGCTCAGCGGCGGCGGCTCACTCCAGGCCCTTGATGACGATCGCGTCGGTCGGCGGCGCCGTGTGGTGCGGATCGACGTAGACGTCCGGCTCGATGTAGATCACCCGGGCCGCCGGAACGGCCTGGCGGATGCGCTGCTCGATGACGTTCGTCGCGGCCGCGACCTCGAGCAGTCGCTGATCGGCGGCGAACCCCAGCTTCGCCGCGACGAGCAGCTCGTCCGGCCCGAGGTACAGGGTCTTCATGTGGATGATCCGCTCGATCTCCGGGCCCGCCGTGATCGCCCGTTCGATCTTCTCGACGTCGGCGTCGTTCGCGCCCTCGCCGACGAGCAGGCTCTTCGTCTCGATGCCGAGCACGATCGCCACGACGATCAGCAGCGTGCCGATCATGAGCGTGCCGATCGCGTCGAACAGCGGGTTGCCCGTGAGGATCGTGAGCCCCACGCCGAAGAGGGCGAAGACGAGGCCGAGCAGCGCCGCGACATCCTCCAGCAGCACCACCGGCAGCTCCGGCGCCTTCGCCCGGCGCACGAACTGCACCCAGCTCTGCCGGCCGCGCAGCGGGTTCGACTCCTTGATCGCGGTGCGCAGCGAGAACGACTCGAGCACGATCGCGATCACGAGCACCAGGATCGGTAGCCACGGCACCTCGAGCGGGTGCGGGTGCTGGATCTTCTCGATGCCCTCGTAGATCGAGAACAGGCCGCCGACGGAGAACAGGATGATCGCGACGACGAAGGCGTAGACGTAGCGCTCCCGGCCGTAGCCGAAGGGGTGCTCCTTGTCGGCCGCGCGCCGCGCCTTGCGGCCGCCGAAGATCAGCAGCAGCTGATTGCCCGAATCGGCGAAGGAGTGCACCGCCTCCGCGAGCATCGAGCTCGAGCCCGAGAACGCCCACGCGATGAGCTTCGTGATCGCGATGCCGAGATTGGCGAGGAAGGCCGCGATGATGGCTTTGGTTCCGCCCGATGCGCTCATGGATCGATTCTAGGAGTGGTGGATGCCGCGAGCGTGATGGGCTCTGCCGATTGCGCCCGATGCGCTCATGGATCGATTCTCGGAGTGGTGGATGCCGCGAGCGTGATGGGCTCTGCCGATTGCGCCCGATGCGCTCATGGATCGATTCTCGGAGTGGTGGATGCCGCGAGCGTGATGGGTTGCGCCACCGACGCCGGCTCTGTGGCGGCGTCAGTCGATCTGCTGGAGGTGCGTGGTCGACGTGCCGAGGTTCTGGGCGAGCCGTTCGAAGCGCTCCGGCTTGGTGCGTCGCCAGTGCCTCGCGAGCAGCACGCCGCCGAGGAACAGCAGCGGCGTCGGCAGGATCAGCGCCCCGTTCACCAGGACGCCTTCCAAGCCGCTGATGATCGAGAAGTTCAGCACCACGACGACCCAGGCGATCGCGAGACCGATCGCGCCGACGAGGGGCGCGACGATCACGCGCCACGGGTGGTGGCCGCGCCGATCCCGCACGAAGTAGGCGACGACGGCGAACCCCGCCACCGCCTGCGCGAAGATGATCGCCGCGACGCCCGTGGCGTACACGACCATCGCGAACACCAGGAACGGGTCGGCCCCCGTCACCGCGCAGAGGGCGATCGGCACCATGGCGATGGCCGAGACCGCGAGGCTCGCGTTCGCCGGCGAGCCGTGCTTCGGGTGCACCCGGCCCAGCACCGCGGGCAGCGCGCCGTCGCGGCCCAGCGAGAACAGGTAGCGCGCCGAGGCGTTGTGGAACGCCATGACGCAGGCGACGAAGCTCGTCACGACGAGCACCGACAGCACGACGGCCGCCCAGTGCCCGAGGTAGGTGTCGGACGCGGCGAAGATCATGTCCTGGAAATCGTCCTGCGCGGCCGCCTCGAGGACCCCCTCGGTGCCGAACGCGACCGTGTACAGCCAGAACGCGAAGGAGTAGAAGATGCCGAGGAAGCCGACGGCGATGTACGTCGCGAGCGGCACGGTGCGCTCGGGGCGCTTCGCCTCCTCGGCGTAGATCGCCGTGCCCTCGAAGCCCACGAAGGCGCCGAAGCCGAGCACGAACAGCGCCGCGGCGCCGGGGACGAAGAGGTGCGCCGGGTTGTACGACTCCGCCGAGGCCGGCTCGGGGCCGCCGGTGACGAGCACCGCGACGGAGAGGAGCACGAGGATCGCGACCTCCGCCGTGAGCAGCACCGCGAGCAGGCGCGCACCCGCCTCGGCGCTGCGCCGACCGAGGAAGGCGACGAGCACCCAGCCGAGCAGGGCGCCGATCGTCCAGTGCACCTCGACGCCGAAGATCGTGCGCACGCCGATGCTCGTGAAGATGCCGATGAAGCCGAAGAAGCTCGCGGTGAGCACGACGTAGGCGAAGGTCGTGACCGCGGCGATGCCGAGCCCGGCGGGCCGGCCGAGCCCGCGTCCGACGTACGCGTAGAACGCGGCGGCGTTCGTGACGTGCTTGCTCATGGCCGTGAAGCCCATCGCGAAGCAGATCAGCACCGCGGCGCAGATCAGCATGGCGAGCGGGCCGCCGAGGCCGCCGAGCCGGAAGTTCGTGGGCCCCGAGCTCGCCGCCACGGTCAGCGGCGCAGCCGCGGATACCACCAGGGACACGACCGCGAAGATGCCGAGCCGACCCGGCCGCAGTCGCTGCGGCGCTCCGGGGCCTGAGGTTTCTTGGGATCGGACTTCGGTCACGGTGGGACTCCTTCGCCGTCGCGCTCGCTCGCGCTCGTGCGCGATGGGACTGAGGGCGACGGTAGCGAGGCGCCGGGATACCAGTCATGCGTTCCAGCGTCACTGCGCGCGATCGGTCAACCGCTGTGCGCGCATCGTCAAGCGATGCGGCTCGCCGGGCCGCTCCTAGGATGGGCGCATGACTGCCGACGCGCCATCCCTTCCCGTCATCGCGTTCCTCGGCGCCGGATCCATGGCGCGCGCCGTGCTGCACGGCCTCCTGCAGCCGGGCGTCGCCGTCGACGGCATCCGCGCCACCAACCGGAGCGCCGTGAAGGCCGCCGAGCTCGCCGAGCTGCCCGGCGTCACCGCCTTCGCGACGGAGCAGGATGCCGAGGCGAACCGCCGCGCGGTCGCCGGAGCCGGCCTCGTCGTCGTCGCCGTGAAGCCCGCGATGGTGCCGGAGCTGCTGCGCGAGATCGCCGATGCGCTCGAGCCGGGCACCGTCGTCGTCTCCGTGGCTGCCGGGGTCACCGTCGCGACGTTCGAGTCGATCCTGCCCGAGCACGTCGCCGTCGTCCGCACCATGCCGAACACGCCCGCCGTCGTCGGCCGCGCCGTGACCGGCGTCTCCGCGGGCACGCGCTCGAGCGACGCGGAGCTCGCCCTCGTCGTGCGCCTGTTCGAGACCGTCGGCGAGGTGCTCGTCGTGCCCGAGGCGCAGCTCGACGCGCTCTCCACGATCTCGGGCTCGGGCCCGGCGTACGTGTTCTACCTCATCGAACAGCTCACCGCCGCCGCCGTCGCGAAGGGCTTCACAGCCGAGCAGGCGGCGACGATGGTGCAGGGCACCTTCCGCGGCGCGTGCGAACTGCTCGCCGCATCGGGGGAGGAGCCCGCCGAGCTCCGCCGCCGCGTGACGAGCCCGAAGGGCACCACCGAACGGGCGGTCGCCGTGCTCGAGTCCGCCGGGTTCGAGGAGATCTTCGCCCGCGCGACCGACGCCGCGCTCGCCCGCGCGCGCGAACTCGCCGCCGGCGCATGAGCGCCGTCGTGCCGCCCGCCGCCGGGCTGCGTTTCCCGGGCGAGCCGCGCTTCGCCTGGCGCGGCGTCATGCTCGACGTCGCCCGGCGGTTCCGGCCGCTGCCGGAGCTCTTCCGCTTCGTCGACCTCCTCGCCGCGCACCGGATCACGGTGCTGCAGTTGCACCTCTCCGACGACCAGGGCTGGCGCTTCGAGGTGCGGGCGTACCCGAGGCTGACGGAAGTCGGCGGGCGCCGCTCCGAGACGCAGCTCGGCCACGGCCCGGCATCGACCCTCGACGGGGTGCCGCACGAGGGCTGGTACCGGCAGTCCGAGCTGCGCGAGCTCGTCGCCTACGCGGCGGAGCGGGGCATCCGCGTCGTGCCGGAGCTCGACGTCCCCGGGCACGCGAGCGCGATCCTCGCCGCGTACCCCGAGTTCGGCGTCGGCGGTGCCGAGGCGGTGGCGCGGCGCGTGCGCGAGCCGTGGACGCGCTTCGGCATCAGCGACGAGGTGCTGAACGTCGAGGACGAGACCCTCGCCTTCGTCGGCACCGTCTTCGACGAGCTCTGCGAGGTCTTCGACGACGAGATCGTCGGCATCGGCGGCGACGAGGTGCGCAAGGACCGCTGGCGCGCCGACCCGCGCACGCAGCGGCTCATGGCCGAGCGGGGCATCGCCGACGAGGAGGAGCTGCAGGCGTGGTTCCTCGGCCGCGTCGCCGACGGGCTCCGCGCCCGCGGTCGGCGCGCCGTCGGCTGGGACGAGATGCTCGAGGGCCGCGACCCGGCGCCCGATGCGATCGTCGCGTCGTGGCGCGGCCCGGTCGGCGCCCGGCTCGGCGCGCGCCTCGGCCACGACGTCGTGCTCTGCCCCGACCTCTGGACCTACTTCGACTACCGCCAATCGGATGACCCGGCCGAGCCGATCCCGGTCGGCACCGTGCTCGCCCTGGAGGACGTGGCGGGCTTCGACCCGGTGCCGGCCGCCGAACCCGCCTGGTTCGCCGAACGGGTCGTCGGCGTGCAGGCGAACGTCTGGGCCGAGCACCTCGACGGGCCGGAGCGGCTCGACTACGCGGTGTTCCCGCGGCTCGGAGCGTTCGCCGAGGTCGCCTGGACGGGGCATCCGCTCGATCCGGCGGACTTCGCCGCGCGGCTGCCCGCGTACCTCGCCTGGCTCGACGAGCGCGGCGTCGGGTACCGGCCGCCGTCCGGGCCTCGGCCCGAGCAGCAGCGGCCCGGAGTTCCCGGCGTGCCGCGCGACCGGGCGTCGCGCATCGCGGAGCTCGAGCGGCTCACCGCGGGGCTCGCGAGCTCCTGAGACGTGGAACGCGGATGGATGTCTCGGCCCCGCGCTGCACGGCAGGCCCGAGCTACGATCGCGCGACAGTCTCGGCGGCGTCGAACGCTGCGGCAACTGCCTGCTGGAACTCGTGGTTAAGCAGGTAGTCCGCCGCCGTCTGGGCGAGCGCGATCGCGGCATCTGCGATCGTATCGTCGGCAGTGCGACTGACTGCGAGCTCCGCGAACTCTGCGGTGTGCAGGGCAGTGCCAGTTGGACCGATCGAGACCATCGGGTGGATGCTCGGTATGCGAATGCTGACGTTGCCCATGTCAGTCGAGCCGGCACCTGTGTCCAGTGCCGCTCCGAAAGAGGCGGCGCCACGTTCCCTGCCCGACAGGTGCGTCATGAACCGGGTAGCGAGCGGGTCGTTGCTCCGCAACGGCAGGCTCGGCGCATCGTCCCACTCTGCGGTCGCGACGGTGCCAGTCAGCAGCGCAGCGCCATCGAACACAGCCTGGGCGCGCCCGATCAGCGCGGTCAGGCCGGGCTCGCTCGGCGACCGAAGATAGAAGCGGGCAGCGGCATGCTCGGGGACGATGTTCGGAGAGTGGCCGCCATCGGTGATGATGCCGTGGATCCGTTCGCCGGGGCGCAGGTGCTGCCGGAGTGCGGCGATTCCCTGGTAGGCGGCCACCACTGCATCGAGCGCATTCAAACCCTCGTCTGGGGACGCCGATGCGTGCGCCGCCCGCCCCCGGAAGGAAACGGCGACCTCAGTCAGACCCAAGACCGGCATCGCCGCAACATCGGGGCCGGCGTGCGGGTGGATCATGAGTGCGGCGTCGACATCATCGAAGGCGCCGGCTCGGGCCATGTGTTCCTTGCCGTTGCCGTTCTCTTCAGCCGGCGTTCCGAGCAGAACGATGGTCCCCGCGAGCTCGTCGGCGACCTTGCGAAGCGCGAGGAAAGCGCCGACGGCGGTGGCAGCGATCACATTGTGCCCGCAGGCATGGCCGAGAACGGGCAGCGCGTCATATTCGGCGAGAATCGCGATAGTCGGCCCTGGGCCGGCGGCTCCATCGAACCGCGCTACGAGTGATGTGTCCAGCCCGAATACGGCGCGGGAGGATTCGATCCCGTGTGCAGCGAGGACGTCGGCGATGCGCGAAACTGCGCCGACCTCGTCGAAGCCGAGCTCGGGGTTCGCGTGGATGGCGTGGCTGAGCGAGATCAGCAGGGGATGCACCGACTCCACCGCGGACTCGATCTGAGGAAGACTAGGGGCCAGGGTCACGGATGCCGATGGTAGGCGCATGACGTAGCGGACGTCAATAGGGTCCGTGCGGATCCAAATTACGGAGGGTGGAGATGGTGCAGCCTGGAATCGGCGAGCTCGGTGATCGCCGGGGAGCCGAATCCTGGCGGCTTGTCGCCGAGATGCTCAGGAAGCGCATCGCGCTTGGTGGCATGGAACCGGGCTCGAAACTACCCACAGAACGCGAACTGTCAGCGATTCTCGGGGTCGGGCGGAACACGGTCCGGCGGGCAGTTCGCCAGCTCGCTCAGGACGGGCTCGTTGTCACCACGCTTGGACGCTCGGGCGGGACCCGCCTGGCGGATGGCGTTCGGCTGGGGGAAGTGAGCGTCGGCGAGCGCGCGGTCGTCGCCGCAGAGTTTCGGGCTGCGATCCGCGACTACATGGAGTACCGGATCATCTTGGAGCCGGCCGTGGCGCGGCTGGCCGCGGAGCGCGGGCCGACTGCGGCGAGGCGTTCGCTGGTGGAGATGTTCGACGAGGAGATCGCGGACGACGCCGATTACCAGCGCATCGATACGCGTTTCCACTTCGCGATCGCGGAGGCCGCCGGCAACGAACCACTCCGGCGGGCCGTCGAGGACGCGCGTATGGAGATGTTCGTGCGTGGGAACGCTCTCTGGCTCGGAACCGAATGGTCACTCGTCTACCGCGAAGGAATCAGTGGGGCGCAGATCTTCGAGCACGAGCACCGCGCGCTCGCGCTGGCGATCCTGGCGGGAGACGGGGATGCGGCTGAGCGGCTGATGCGCGCCCACCTGGTCGAATCGCGTGACGAGTTCTATGCCCTCGTCTCGCATTTTGAACGGCTCGGCGTCTGACGCATCGCATCGTCCCCTGAACCTCGAGTCGAACGATCGGTCGGCACGAATTCGGGCTTGACGCGCCCGGGCGATGGGTCGTAGCTTCCTATTTGGGTTCGTATGGATCCAAATAAGACTCTGGAGATGAAGTGCACACGTCCGACCCCGCTCTGACCGATGTCGTCCTCGAGCACGTGCGCCGCCGCCTCGCCGCAGACCCTGCACCGCTGGGGCGCAGAGGCGACGCCCACGAACTCGCTGCAGGGCTGGACGGCGCGATCGGTGCGGAGCCGCTCGGCCTCGACGCAGCGATGCGCCTCTACGTCCAGCACATCGAACCGACGATCGCCTCGAGCCGCAGCCCCCGCTACCTTGCCTACATTCCGGCGGCGCCGACGCCGGCAGCGACCGCCTTCGACATGCTCGTCTCCGCCTTCGCGCTGCACGGGGACGGATGGGAGGACTGCTCTGGAGCGATCGCCGCTGAGAACCAGGCGCTCCGAGTCATCGCCGACCGTGCAGGACTCCCGGCGGGGGCGGGCGGGTGCTTTGTCAGCGGTGGATCGGCTGGCAATCTCTCGGCGCTGGTGGTCGCTCGCGACAGCCGTCCTCCGGTGACCCGGCCCAGGATCGCCGTCACTGCCGAGACTCATTCCTCAGTCGCGAACACGCTGCGGATCATCGGGGTCGAGCCCTTCCTCGTGCCGGTCGAGGATCATCGGTTGACCGGAGCCGCGCTCCGCGCCGCACTCCTCGAGGACGAAGCGCCCGAGACAGTTATCGCCGTCGTAGCGACCGCCGGAACCACCAACGCCGGCATCATCGACGATCTCGAGGGGATCGCGGAGGTTGCGCGAGAACTCGGGATCTGGTTCCACATCGACGCCGCGTACGGGGGAGGTGCGTTGTTCTCGGATCGACTCCGGCCCGCGTTCGCCGGGATCGAGCATGCGGACGCCGTGGTCATCGACCCCCACAAATGGCTGTTCACTCCGTTCGACTGCGGCGCCGTTCTCTATCGGGACCCCGCCAAGGCGGCGGCGGTGCATACCCAGGAAGCGGAGTACCTCGGGAATCCGAACGCAGGCGAGTGGAATCCGAGCGACTATGCCTATCACCTCACGCGTCGAGCGCGGGGCCTTCCGCTGTGGTTCTCTCTGGCGACCTACGGCATCGACGCATACGGGCGAGCTGTCGACGCCGGCCGCGCCTTGGCGCTGGCGACGGCAGCGCTCATCGAAGCGAGCGACCAGCTCGAGCTCGTGCGCGAACCAGGGCTCTCGGTCGTACTGTTCCGACGCCACGGTTGGGGACAGGGCGAATACGAAGCGTGGGGTGAGTTGCTGTTTGCCCGAGGACTCGCGTATGTCGCGCCGACGAAGTGGGAGGGGCGGCCAGTCGGAAGGCTGGTGTTCATCCATCCCGATCTCACCTTGGACGTGGTCCGCGAGATCCTCGCGACGCTCGAGGAGCCGACACCGACAGTTGCGCGCCGAGGGTCGCTCGCCCAGGTCGCTGAGTAGCGCGACCGACACAACGGTACGAAGGGTAGGAAACACGTGACAATGGAGTCAGAGACGCGAACAGCCGCTGCGCCGCCGCAGGCAGACGCTGTCGGTGGGGTCGTACTGGACCGAGTGAGCAAACGATACGGCGGCCAGGCGGCGGTCGACGACCTTTCCCTTGAGATCAGGCCTGGGGAGTTCCTGTCGTTGCTCGGGCCATCCGGCTGCGGAAAGACGACAACACTACGGATGATCGCCGGATTCGAGCACCCGGATGCAGGAGATATTCGAATCTCGGGGCGTTCGGTGATCGGCCAGGCTCCGTACCGCCGGGACGTGAACACCGTCTTCCAGGCATACGCGTTGTTTCCCCACATGACCGTCGCCCAGAACGTCGCGTATGGATTGCACGAACGTCGGGTGGCTCGAGTCGAGCTGCGCGCGCGTGTCGCTGAAGCGCTGGCGATGGTGCAGATGCGCCGATTCGCGGACCGGAAGCCGTCCCAGCTCTCCGGAGGTCAGCAGCAGCGGGTCGCCTTGGCAAGGGCGCTCGTGAACCGGCCCGCCGTTCTCCTTCTCGATGAGCCATTGGCTGCGCTCGACCGAAAGCTCCGCGAGGAGATGCAGCTCGAACTCAAACTCATTCAGGCGAAGCTCGGTCTCACGTTCGTCTTCGTGACGCATGACCAGGCCGAAGCGCTCTCCATGAGCGATCGGATCGCCGTCATGCGCGACGGACGGATCGAGCAGCTCGACGATGCCACCACGATTTATCGTGCGCCGGTGTCGGCCTATGTCGCATCGTTCGTCGGGCAGCAAAACTTCTTCAGCGGGGTCGTCTCCGCCGTGGGAGGCGAAGTGCAGACGTCGTATGGGCCGATCTCGACCGTGTCGACCGGGCTGAGCGTGGGCCAGCGAGTCAGAGCAGCGGTCCGACCAGAGTTCGTGGAGCTCGCAACGGGCTCGCCTCCCGGCGATACCAACCGGGTTGAGGGGCGGCTGATCGGTGTTTCGCACCTCGGTGAGGCCCAGCAGTACCTCGTTCAGCTCGGCCCGGAGCTGTCGGTGATCGCGAGAGTCGCGACGCCGCTCGCGCCGAAGCTCCAGATCGGCGAGTCAGTTTGGTGCAGTTGGCGAGCCGAGTCGGTGCAGCTGTTCCCTGACGACGAGCCGATTGCCACCGGGTCGTTGAGTGCCCCGACCACAACCGCAATCCCGGCGCAGTGAAGCGCCCGACGAGATCCCGGAGAACCTCAATGTCCGATCAACAGCCCATCCGAATCCTCGCGGAGCGCTCCGCCGTCCCCGGCGTTCTCCGCTCGCTTTCGCGTCGGCAACTGCTTTCGATGACCGCGATCGCCGCGGGCGGCCTGCTTCTCGCCGCCTGCAGCGACGGTGGCAGGCCAAGCCCGGGCGCCGTTGCCCGGCCGACCGGAGGCCCGCTCGAAGACCAGCTCTCGATCTACAGCTGGGCGGACTACGACGACCCCGCGCTTCTCTCGGCCTTCACGAGCGCCAGCGGGCCGAAGATCATCGTCGACTCCTTCGGTTCGAACCCGGAGCTCGTCGCCAAGCTCACTGCCGCCAAGGGCACGAGTGGATATGACGTCGTGGTGCCGAGCAGCAACTACATTCCGCAGATGGCTGCGAACGGCCTGCTGATGAAGCTCAACAAGGAGCTTCTGCCGAACTTGGCGCACATGGACACCCAATTCGCCGTGGAGTCGGATCCCGATTCCGAATACGCGATCTGCAAGGCCTGGGGCACCACCGGCTTCGTCTACGACACAACGGTTATCAATCGGGAGCTCAAGACCTGGGGCGACTTCATGGACGCTGCGGCGAACGAGGCGAGCGGGAAGACGAGCGTGCTCGATGATCCTGGCGAGCTGCCAGGCATCTATTTCTGGGCGAACGGCATCCAGTGGGAGACGAACGACGAGGAGCACCTCGCGGCCGCAGAGGACTATCTCGTCAACACCCTCGCCAAGCACGTGTCCGTGTTCGACTCGAATCCCGCGAATGGGACGATCCCGCAGAGCACTGCGGTGTTGATCCAGGCATGGAACGGCTCCGCCCGCCAGGGCATTATGGCCTCGAGCACTCCGGAGAAGTGGAGGTGGGTGCTGGGTGCTCCGAACACCGAGATCTTCATGGACACGTGGGCGGTCAGCGCGACCGCACCCCACCCTGAGGCTTCGCACGCCTTCATCAATTTCATGCTGAAGCCGGAGAGCCAGCTCGCGAACGTCGCCTACATGGGCTCGCATACAGGCGGGGCCGGTATCGAAGAGCTCGCGCGTGCGGAGGGCCTTCCGTATCTCGACATGATCTTCTACACGCCCGAACAGGTTGCGACGATGCAGCCGAGCACCACTACCGAGGGCATCGCCCGGCGCGTCGACATCTACAACAAGATGAAGGCCGCCGCCAGTGCGTAGAGCCGTAGCGCCCGGCTTCGCGCTGGCACTGCCTGCGTGGATCTGGTTGGCAGCGTTCTTCGTCGCGCCCGTCGGCGTCGTGTTTTGGTACAGCTTCGGCTACAAGCCAGGACTCTTCGGCACACACGCGAACGATGTGCTCTCGCTCGACCGCTACGCCGAAGTCCTCACTCCAACGTTCTTCGACACGTTCGCGAACACGCTTTGGGTCGGCGTGCTCGGGACCGCATTGTGCTTCGTGGTCGGCGCTCCGATCGCCTACTGGATGGCCCTCAAGGCACCAGCGCGCGTGAAGGGTCTCTTGATTGCGCTCGTCATGGTGCCGTTCTGGACGAACTTCCTCGTTCGCACGATAGGTTGGCTGATCCTGCTCTCACCGGAGGGCTGGCTGTCGAGTCTGCTGCAGGACCTAGGGTTCGAACCGCTCGGTGTTCTGCAGACGCGTTCGGCGGTCCTGCTCGGGGTCGTATACAACTACTTGCCGCTCATGATTCTGCCGCTGTTCGTTGCGTTCGACCGTGTCGGCGATGTCGTCCGCGAGGCATCAAGTGACCTCGGAGGCACTCCGCTCCGCACCTTCGCGCGGGTGACGTTCCCGTTGGCTCGGCCCGGCATCATCGTCGGCGTGCTGCTCGTCTACATCCCGCTGATGGGCGACTACCTGACCGCCGTCGTGCTCGGCGGTGCCAAAGGCAACATGGTGGGCCAGATGCTCGCGTCTCAGTTCCAGACCGCGCAGAACTGGGCGCTGGGCTCGGCGATGGCGATCATGCTCGTCTTGATGATCGTTCTCTCGATCGTGGCGCTGGGCGCTCTGGCCCGGCTCATCGCAATTCCCGTCAGAGCGCGGTATCGAGTGGACCTCATGGAGGAAGTCGCATGACGGCACGGGAAATGGCTCGCTCAACGGGAGTGCCCGCCGCGGCGAGCGCTGCGAGGCCCGGTCCGGCCGTGCACCGGCACCGCACGCCGATTAGGCACCGCCTGTTGTTGGCCTGGAGCCTCGTCGGCTTCGCCTTCCTGTTCGCGCCGATCGTCGTGATCGTGGCGTACTCGTTCAACACGGGTCGGTTGCTGGTCTCGTTCGAAGACTTCGGAATCGAGAGTTATCTCGCCCTCTTCCAGAAGCAAGTGCTCAGCGACGCTGTCTCTGTATCGCTGCGGGCGGCAGGTCTCTCGTCACTGATCGCATCCGGCCTCGGGACACTCGCCGGCATCGCGCTGGCGAGGAGGCCCGGCGGCTGGACCGTCTGGTTCGTCGGGATTCTGCTTCTCGTGGCGGTGACGCCCAGCATCGTCGGTGCGGTCGCTCTGCTTCCATGGTTCGTATTCCTGGGGCAGGATCTCGGGTTCGGGGTCTTCAATGACGGCATCGCACGGCTAACGATCGGGAGCTCTTTGTTCTCCGTGGCGGTCGTGGCCTATTTGGTCAGGGCGCGTCTCATCGGCATGCAGGCCAACCTGGAGGAGGCTGCCGCGGATCTCTACTCGACACCGTTGCGGACGCTGCGAAGAGTAACGTTGCCACTCGCGATGCCGGCTATCCTCTCCGGCTTTCTGCTTTCCTTCACCTTCAGCCTGGACGACACGATCGTGGCCGCGTTCGTCCAGGTGTCTGGCACCACCCCATGGCCCGTATATGTGCTGAGCGCGCTTCGCAGCGGGTTGCGGCCGGAGATCGCCGCTCTCTCGACGGGAATGCTCTTGCTGACCCTGTTTGCGCTTCTGGTCGTGGCGATCATTCTGAAGCGGGCCGGTGATTCCACGGCCGACATTGCGAAGACGATGGCTGGAGGTTCGTAGCGAACGTGGAACGCGGGGCCGGCCAGCGATGGCCGACCCCGCGTCCGGGTCTCCCGGGACGATCCCGGGTCTCGGGGCTAGCCCGCGTGCTTCGCGTCGCGCGACCGGGCCGCGCGAGCGGCGGTGCGCACGAGCCGGAACGCGATGAGCATCGCGCCGGCGATGGCGACGGCGGCAGCGCCGGAGAGGAGTCCGGCGAGCGCGGCACCGTCCGTCGCGGGCGCCGTGCCCGAGTCGAGACGGCCGAGGTAGCCGAACGTGAATCCGATGATGAACACCCAGGTCGCGACGATGATGGTCGCGGGGATGGTTCCGATCCTTCGCATGTCACCTCCTTTGCATGACCCGCCAGTATAGCCGATGGATCTGAGGAAAGGCCTGAACAGGGCGAGTTTCGTTCCGGGTGTCGATTTCCGGGGCCCGAGTTCGTCACCATGGTGTGACGATCGTCGTCACGGCCCGCGAGCGGGCTGACAGCTGGGAGACACCATGACCGACACGTACGTCTACCTCATCCACGAGCCCGACTGGGACTCCGACGCCTACCTCTCGGGCACGGGCGTGCCGGGCGGCGACCCGGAGGCGAACTTCCCCGCGCACAAGGCGTTCCAGGAGGCCGTCGCCCGGCTCGGCGCCCGGCTCGTCGGCGGCTCCGCCCTGCAGAACGCGAAGTACGGCGGCCGCGTGACGCCCGGGTCCGGCGACCGCCTCGAGGCCGACGCGGTCTACTCCGACGGGCCGTACCCGGACACGAGCGAGGTCGTCTCCGGCTTCTACCTCGTCGAGACCGACGACGAGGCGCTCGCCCGGCGCATCGCCGCGCTCGTGCCGACCGGCGGCCACGTCGAGTGGCGCAAGGTCTTCCCCACCTCGTGACCGCCTCCGCCGCCGGCCTCGGCGAGGACTTCGCCGACGCCTGGCCGCGCGTCGTCCGCGCGCTCGCCGCGTACACCGGCAGCCTCGACGACGCCCAGGAGTACGCCGCCGAGGCGATGGCGCGGGCCGTCGCCGAGGCCGGCGGCGGGCGGTCCATCGGCTCGCTCGCCGCCTGGTGCACGGCCGTCGGCAAGCGGGCCTTCCTCGACGACCGCCGGCGGCGCGCGACCGAGCAGCGGCACGCCGAGCGCGAGGCCGCCGAGCTCTCGGCCCGCCCGCGCCAGGCGGAGTGGGCGGAGCCCGAGGCATCCGCCGGCGCCCCGCCCGGCGACGCGCTCGACGACCGGCTCGCCCTGCTCTTCGTCGCCTGCGACCCCGCGCTCACCGAGCAGGCGAGGCTCGTGCTCGCCCTCCGCGTCGTCTGCGGCCTCGACGTGCCGCGCATCGCGGCGCACCTCGGCGTGCAGCCCTCGGCCGCCGCGGCCCGGCTGACCCGCGCGAAGCGGGCCCTCGCGGAGGCGCGGGGGAGCTTCCGCGTGCCGGAGGGGCCGGAGCGCCGCGCGCGCCTGCCCGTCGTGCTCGCGAGCGTCGCCGGCATGTTCACCGTCGCCCACCGCGACGTGCTCGATCCCGGCTCGCCGCTCGACGACCTCGGCCGGCAGGCGCTGTCGATCGCCGACGCGCTCGTCGCCGAGTTCCCGGACGACGCCGAGGTGCGCGGGCTGCGCGCGGTCGTGCGGCTCGGCCTCGCGCGGCGAGCGGGACGGGTGGATGCCGAGGGCGCGGCGGTGCCGCTCGACGAGGCCGACCGGCGGCGCTGGGACGCCCGGCTCATCGAGGCCGGTCTCTCGGACGCCGCGGCCGCCGCCGACCGGGGCGACGGGCGCTTCGTGCTCGAGGCCGCCATCGCCGGACTGCACACCGCGGCGCCGAGCTTCGCCGAGACCGATTGGACGCGGGTGGTCGCGTTCTACCGCGCGCTCGAACGGGTGTGGGGTGCGCCCTCGGTGACGGTCGCCCGCCTCGTCGCCGAGCAGCAGCTGGCGCTGTTCAGCCCGCCCTCGGGGGAGCGCACCGCGGCGCTCCGCGCCGTCGAACGGGAGCTGCGGGTGCTCGCCGCGGGCGCCGCGCCGTACGCCGCGCTCGACGCCCGACTCGCGCTCGCCGACCTCGCCCGGCGCACCGGTCGCCGCGAGGAGGCCGCCGAACGCTACGCCGCGCTCGCCGCGGAGGTGCCGACCGAGGCGGTGCGGCGGCTCTGCGAGCGACGCGCGGCGGGCTGAGGCGTCAGCGTTCGAACACCGGCACGCCGTCGACGAAGGTCTGGTCGACGCGCGCCGCGCCGATCTCCTCCGCGGGGATCGCGAGCAGGTCCCGGTCGAGCACGGCGAGGTCGGCGGCGAAGCCGGGCGCGATGCGGCCGGTGTCGTCGAAGCCGTTCACATAGGCGGAGCCGGCCGTGTACGCCTCGAGGGCGGTCGCGACGTCGAGGGCCTGGCCCGGCAGGAACGGCTCCGCGCCGGAGCCGGGATGTCCCGCCGGCAGCGCGCGGTTCACGGCGACGTGGATGCCGGCGATCGGGTCCGGCGTGGAGACCGGCCAGTCGCTGCCCGCCGCGAGCCGCGCCCCGGCCGCGTGCAGCGAGCCGAAGGGGTACTGCTGCCCGGCGCGCTCCTCGCCGAGCACCGGCACGGTGTGCTCGACCATGAGCGGGTCGTTGCAGGCCCAATAGGGCTGGATGTTCGCGGTGACGCCGAGCTCGGCGAAGCGGGGCACGTCGGCCGGGTCGACGAGCTGCACATGGGCGAGGTGGTGCCGGGGATCCGGGCCGCGCCGGGTCGCCCGCGCCGCGGCGACGGCGTCGAGGCTCTCGCGCACGGCGCGGTCGCCGATGCCGTGGAAGTGCAGCTGGAAGCCCTCGGCCTCGAGCCGGACCGCGATCTCGCGGAGCAGTCCGGGGTCGACGAAGGACAGCCCGGACTCGGCGTGCACGGCACGATACGGGGCGAGCAGTGCCGCCGTGCCGGACTCGATGATGCCGTCCTGCATGATCTTCACCGCCGGCGTGCTGAAGCGGCGGCCGCGGAAGCGCTCGCGGCGCCAGGCGAGCTCGGGGATCTGCTCGAGCCCGCGGGTGCGGTCCCACCAGAGCGCCCCCGCGACCTTGGCGGTGAGCCGCCCGGCGCGGTCGGCGCGGAGGTACGCCTCGGCAGGGTCCTCGCCGTCCTCGGCGCGGGAGAGGATGGCGTCCTGCCAGGCCGTGATGCCGAGGGCGTGCAGGTGCTGCTGGGCGCGCAGCACGGCGGCGTCGAGCTGCTCGGGGGTGGCGTCGGGCAGGATCGCGAGCACTGGGGCCACGGCCCCCTCGAGCAGGAAGCCCGTGGGTCGGCCCGAGGCATCCCGCTCGATGCGTCCGTCGGCCGGGTCGGGCGTGCTCGCATCGATGCCGGCGGCCGCGAGCGCGGCCGAGTTCACCCAGGCGCGGTGGCCGTCGTTGCCCCAGAGCAGGAGCGGGCGGTCGGGCACGACGCGGTCGAGCAGCGCGGCGGTCGGCGGGCCGTCGGGGAAGGCGGACTGCATCCAGCCGGCGCCCTGCAGCGTCGCATCGTGGGGATGGCTCGCCGCGTACGTCGCGACCGCGGCGAGGTACTCGTCGACGGTCGTGAGCCCGCCGAGGTGGCAGCTGGAGAGCTCGAGGGCGCCGAAGACGGGGTGCGCATGCGCGTCCTGGAAGCCGGGCACGAGGAGACGTCCGCCGAGGTCGACGGTGCGGGTGCCGGGGCCGGCGAGCGCGAGCAGGCCATCGTCGCCGACCGCGACGATGCGTCCCTCGCGCACGGCGACGGCGGTCGCGGGCGGGGCGCTCGCGGGGGATGCGTCGGGGCCGGCTCCCGTGAAGACGCGGCCGCCGTGGAAGACGAGTTCGGGGGTCATCTGGACGTCGTTGCTCCTCTCCGGACCGCCCGGGAGCGCACTCCGAAGCGCCGAGTCGCGTCGGGTCGAGAATCTGAGCATCGCTCTTGACCGCGCTCGGCGAGGGGCACTACCGTCGGACCGTGCCGGATCGTTCCGGCACGAGTCATCGTAGGGATTTCTGGAGAGGAACACAATGACGTACCCACCCCGCCGGCCGGCCGAACTGCCGCGCTTCCGCGGACTCGACGGCAACCCGCAGCTCGCACCGAGCCCCGTGCCCGGGACCCCGCGGGAACTGGTGGACCACGGCTTCGCCGAGCTCACGGTCGGCACGGCGGAGTACGCCGAGGGGCCCACCGGGGTGACCGTCATGCGGCTGCCCGACCACGCCCGCGTCGCGACCGACTTCCGCGGCGGCTCGAAGGGCATGAGCGGCGGTTACCAGGTCGTCGAGGCGATCTGCTTCGCCGGCGGCTCGGTCTACGGCTTCGGCGCGGCGACGGGCGTCGCCGAGGCGCTGCTCGCCGAGCGGGACAACGACGTGTCCTTCCCGCGGCTCTCGCTCGTGAACGGCGCGATCATCTACGACTTCTCGGCGCGCAACAACGCCGTCATCCCCGACGCCGCCCTCGGCAAGGCGGCGCTCGCGAACGCCGTCGGCGGCACCGTGCCCGTCGGCCGCGTGGGCGCGGGCGTCGCGGCCACCGTGGGCAAGATCGACTGGTCCCGCGCGGAGTTCGCCGGGCAGGGCGCGGCCTACCGCGAGATCTCCGGGATCAAGCTCCTCGTCGTCACCGTGGTGAACGCCGTCGGGGCGATCGTCGACCGCGAGCAGCGCGTGGTGCGCGGCAACTACGACCCGGAGACGGGCGAACGGCGCCACCCGGCCGAGGACTACGCCGCGGCGTTCGCGGGCGCGGCGATGCCGGCGACCGAGCTCGGCAACACGACCATCACCGCGGTGTTCACGAACGTGCGGCTCGACGACCGCCAGCTCGACCAGTTCGCGAAGCAGGTGCACAGCTCGATGCACCGGGCCATCCAGCCGTTCCACACCAGTCAGGACGGCGACGTGCTGTTCGCCGTCACCACCGACGAGCTCGACTTCCCCACCGAGACGAGCGCCGAGCTGGGCGTGCACCAGCTCGCGCCGAGCGCGCTCGGCGCGGTCGCGTCGGAGCTCGCCTGGGACGCCGTGCTGAGCGCCGCCGCATGATCATCCGACGACACGAATCCGAGACCCGCGACCCCGCGATCCGCGGGGCCGAGATCGGCGAGCGCTTCGCCGCCCAGATCGCCGAGTCGCTCGACGGCTACTGGCGGCTGTTCCGCGCGAAGGGGATCGACGAGGGCGCGGCCCGCGACGCCGCCCGCCGCATCCTCGACGACGTCGCCGACTGGTCGCCGAGCCTCGCCAGCGAGCTCGCCGGCCTCGCCGCCGGCGCCGGCCTCGAGGCCTGGGAGGCCGCGCTCATGAGCGGCCGAACCGAGATCATCGCCCTCGCCGAGCCGAGCGGGCCGGGGGAGTGCTCGACCGGGGTGTTCCTGCCGGCCGACGGGCAGGCACCCCGCACGCTGCAGATCTGGGACTGGTACACGCACCTCGCGACGGAGTCGCTCGCCTGGTCGTACGTCACCGACGCCGGGCGGCGGGTGCACGGCTTCACCGAGCTCGGCATCCTCGGCAAGATCGGGATCAACGACGCGGGCGTCGGCAGCCACATGAACATGCTGAACCACCGGGCGGATGGCTCGGTGCCCGGCATCCCGCTGCACCTCGTCGCCCGGCGCATCCACGACGAGGCCGCGTCGCTCGACGAGGCGATCGAGCTCGTTCGCGGCACCCGCTTCGGCGCCTCCACCACCCTCACGGTGGTGAGCTACGACGGCGAGCGGCCGCGGGCCGCGTTCCTCGAGGCGACGCCGGTCGGCGTGGCCGTGATCGAGGGGGCGCCCGGCGAGACGATGCGGCACACGAACCACTTCCTCGACGCCGGGCTCGCGCGCGGGGAACGCAACCCCGACATGAGCGACACGCACGCGCGGCTCGCGATGCTCGACGAGCGGGCGACGGCGTTCCAGGCGATCGACCCGGTGGCGAGGGCCGCGCAGCTCGTCGAGGGACTGCCCGACGGCGGCCCGGTGTGCATCTTCTACCGCGACGAGGTGCACCCGGAGTTCAGCTGCGAGACGAAGGCGACGTTGTCGCTCGACTTCGACGAGCGCGTGCTGCGCTACCGCGCCGGCACGCCGGCCGCGGTGCGCGACGAGGGCTGGGAAGTGATCTGAGCCGGCCTCAGCGCCGCTCGAGCAGCACCATCACCTCGAAGTGACTCGTCTGCGGGAACATGTCGAACACCCGCGCCCGCACGGGCCGGTACGACGGCATCGCCCGCAGGTCCTTCGCGAGCGAGGCCGCGTTGCAGCTCGAGTAGAGCACGTGCGAGATGCCCGCGCTCTGCTCGAGCCAGCCGGCGAGCTCGGCGCCGATGCCGCGCCGCGGCGGGTTCACCACCACGAGGTCGGGCGCGGACGACGCCGCGAGCGCGAACTCGGTGGCGTCGCCGGCGGCGAAGCGCAGCCGGTGGAGCGCGGCATCCGTGCGGCTCAGCTCCGCCGAGGCGACGGCCTCGACGCTCGTCTCGATGCCGGTGATCTCGGGGCCGGTGCCCCCTGAGCCGGCGCCGCCGGGACCGCCGCCGGCGAGGTGCAGCGCGAAGCCGCCGACGCCCGAATAGAGGTCCCAGGCCGAGTCGGGGGCGAGCTCGCGGATCCAGTCCCGCGCCTCCGCGTAGAGCGCCGCCGCGATCGCCGTGTTCGTCTGGAAGAAGCTCTGCGGCCGCAGGTGCATCGTGACGTCGTTGAGCCGCATCGGCAGCGTCTCCTGCTCGGTCAGCACGAGCTCGGCGTCGCCCTCGAGCACCGCCTTGTGCTCGGGCAGCAGGTTGACGGTCACGACGCGGGCCTGCGGCAGCTCGGCGAGGAGCGCGGGCAGGTGCTTGCGGATGCGGGCGACCGGCTCGGTCGAGCGCAGCACGAAGCGCACCATGAGCTCCCCGTCGGGCGACTCGGTGACGATGAGGTGCTTCAGCTCGCCGCGCCGGGCGGCGAGGTCGTAGGGGGCGATGCGCGCGAGCGTGATGAACCTGGCCAGCACCGGGAACGCCGCCCGGTGACCGGGCGAGCAGATGCCGCAGGCCTGCAGGTCGACGCCGTGCCCGTCGGCGTCGAGGATGCCGATCGTGGGCGCGTCGACCGTGCCGCCGACGACCATCTTCGCCTTGTTGCGGTAGTCGCGCTCGCCGGAGGCGACGGGCGGATGCCACGCGCCGACGCCGAACGGCGCGAGCAGCTGCTCGGCGTGCGCCTGCTTCGCGGCGAGCTGGTCCGGGTACGGCTGCCCCATGAGGGCGCACGAGGTGCAGCGCCCGGCGTCGAAGTAGCCGCAGTCCACCCGTCAAGCGTAGGCCGCGCGCGGGCCGTCGCCGGCGCTACGGCTCGAAGCGGTAGCCCATGCCGGGCTCGTTCAGGAAGTGGCGGGGTTCCGCCGGCACCGGTTCGAGCTTGCGGCGCAGCTGGGCGACGTAGAGCCGCAGGTATCCGGCGTCGTTCGCGTGGTACGGCCCCCACACCTCCGACAGCAGCATCTCGCGGGTCAGCAGGCGGCCGGGATGCTTCAGGAAGAGTTCCAGCAGGTGCCACTCCGTCGGCGTCAACCGCACCGCGCCGGTCGAGCCGCCGGTGCCGCCCGCCCCGTCCGCGCGGCGGATCGTCTTCGCCGCGAGGTCCACCTCGAGCTCGCCGATGCGGTGCACCGCGCCGGCGTCGTCCTCGCCCGCCGGGCGGCGGGAACGGGCGCGGATCCGCGCGAGCAGCTCGTCCATCGCGAACGGCTTCGTCACGTAATCGTCGGCGCCCGCGTCGAGCGCCTCGACCTTCTCGCCCGAGTCCGTGCGCCCCGACAGCACGAGGATCGGCACGCTCGACCAGGCCCGCACCGCGCGGATCACGTCGAGGCCGTCGACGCGCGGCATGCCGAGATCGAGCAGGATGAGGTCCGGATGCCCCGAGGCCGCCTGCTCGATCGCCTCCGCACCGTCGCGGGCGTGCAGCACCTCGTAGCCGCGCGCCGCGAGCGTGATGCGGAGCGCGCGCTGCAGCTGCTCGTCGTCGTCCGCGAGGAGGATCCTCATCGCACCGGCCCTTCCTCGCCCGCCGACGTCGTCGGCGCGGCATCCGCCGCAGCCCCGGCATCAGCCGCCGGCAGCGTCACCACCATCGTGAGCCCGCCGCCCGGGGTGTCCTCCACCTCCAGGGTGCCGTCCATCCCCTCGACGAAGCCCTTCGAGAGGGCGAGGCCCAGGCCGAGGCCCGTCTCATTGTCGGTGTCGCCCAGCCGTTGGAACGGCGTGAACACGCCGTCGCGGCGCTCCACCGGGATGCCGGGGCCGCGGTCCACGACGCGCAGCTGCACCCGCCCGCGGAACCCCGACGCCGCGATCCGCACCCGCTCCCCGGACGGCGAATGCCGCACCGCGTTCGCGAGCAGGTTCACCACCACCCGCTGCAGCAGCCCGGCATCGGCGAGCAGCGGCGGCACGCCATCGGCGAGATCCAGCTCGACCTCGCCCGGGCCGAGGCCGAGCTCGTCGAGCGCGGGGAACACCACGTCCGCCGTCTCGACCGGCGCGAGCCGCACCGCGAGCGCCCCCGCCTGCACCCGGCTCACGTCGAGCAGGTTCGTCACCAGCTCGGCGAGCGAGTCGAGGCTCTCCGCCGCGGTGTCGAGCAGCTCCGCGCGCTCATCCGCTGGCAGCCGCAGCTCGGGGGAGCGCAGCGCGCTGATCGCCGCCGATGCCGAGGTGAGCGGTCGGCGCAGATCGTGCCCCACCGCGGCGAGGAGCGCCGAGCGCACCTTGTCGGTCTCGGCCAGTTCGGAGGCCTCCTCGGCCGCGGATGCGAGGGCGCCGTGCTCGATCGCGGCGTCCAGCTGGGTCGCGATCACCTGCAGCAGGCGGCGCTCCGAGGCATCCAGGTCCGGTCCGTGCAGTTCGAGCGTGCCGCGCTCGCCGATCGGCACGAGCGAGACCCGGTCGTCGCGGGTCGGCTCGCCGTCGGCGACCCGCGGCTCCCCGTCGAGGAGCAGGCGGACCCCCGCGAGCCCGAACGCCTCGCGCGTACGGGTGACCATCGCCTGCAGCGCGTCCTCGCCGCGCAGCACGCTGCCGGCCATCGTCGCGAGCAGCTGCGACTCGGCCGCCGCCCGCTTCGCCTCGCGGGTGCGGCGCGCCGCCTGGTCGACGACGTAGCTCACGAGCAGGGCGTTCGCGACGTAGAACACGAGCGCGAGGAACTGTCTCGGATCGGCGATCGTCAGCGTGTGCACTGGCGCCACGAAGAGGAAGTTCAGCGTGATCCCCGAGAGCACCGCCGCGAAGAGCCCCGGCCAGATGCCCCCGATGAGCGCGACGACGATCACGAGCAGCTGGTACGCGAGCACGTCGCTCGTGATCGAGGTCTCCGTGTGGAACTGCAGCAGCACCCAGCTGAGCAGCGGTCCCGCGACGAGCGCGACCGCGAAGCCGATGAGGAGCCGCGTGCGGCTGAGCGCCCCGCCGATCCGCGGCAGCGAGAGGGCCGCGCCGGCCGCCGCGTGCGTCACGATGTGCACGTCGATGTCGCCGGACTCGCGGATCACGGTCGCGCCGATGCCCGGCCCCGAGAACGCGGCGGCCAGCCGCGAGCGGCGGCTCACCCCGATGACGAGCTGCGTCGCGTCGACCGAGCGGGCGAACTCGACGAGCGCGCGGGGCACGTCCTCGCCGACGACCTGGTGGAAGGTGCCGCCGAGCTGCTCGACCAACGTGCGCTGGGCGTCGAGGGCGCCCGGATGCCTCGCCCGCATGCCGTCCGGCCGGGTCACGTGCACGGCGATCAGCTCGCCGCCGGAGGAGCGCGACGCGATCCGCGCCCCGCGGCGGAGCAGGGTCTCGCCCTCCGGGCCGCCCGTGAGCGCCACGACCACGCGCTCGCGCGCCTCCCACTTGTGGCTGATGCCGTGCTCGGCGCGGTACGCCTTGAGCGCCGAGTCCACCTCGTCGGCGAGCCAGAGCAGGGCGAGCTCGCGGAGGGCCGTGAGGTTGCCGAGCCGGAAGTAGTTCGAGAGGGCGGCGTCGATCCGCTCGGCCGGGTAGACGAGCCCGCCCGAGAGCCGGTCGCGGAGCGCCTGCGGCGCCAGGTCGACGACCTCGATCTGATCGGCCGCCCGCAGCACCCGGTCGGGGATCGTCTCCCGCTGCGGCACCCCGGTGATCTGCAGCACGACGTCGCCGAGCGACTCGATGTGCTGCGTGTTCACCGTCGAGATGACGTCGATGCCGGCGTCGAGCAGCTCCTCTACGTCCTGCCAGCGCTTCTCGTGGCGCGAGCCCGGCGCGTTCGTGTGGGCGAGTTCGTCGACGAGCGCGACCTCGGGCCGGCGGGCGAGGAGCGCGTCGAGGTCGAGCTCCTCCAGCGGCATCCCGCGGTGGGTGCTCACCCGGCGGGGCACGAGCTCGAGCCCCGCCGTCATGGCGGCGGTCGCCCGCCGGCCGTGGGTCTCGACGAAGCCGACGACGACGTCGCGGCCCTCGCCGAGCAGCCGCTTGCCCTCCTCGAGCATCGTGTACGTCTTGCCGACGCCGGGCGCGGCGCCGAGCAGTACCCGCAGCCGACCCCGTCGCATACCGGTCAGTCTCCCACCAACTCGGCGAGCGCGAGGTTCAGCCGCAGCACGTTCACCGTCGGGTCGCCGAGGTAGCCGGCGTCGCGGCCCTGCACGAAGCGTTCGACGAGCGTGGCGACCTCGGTCTCGGGCAGCCCGCGCGCCTCGGCCACCCGGGCCACCTGCAGCCTGGCGTAGGCGGGGCTGATGTGCGGGTCGAGGCCGGATCCCGACGCCGTCACCGCGTCGACCGGGATCTCGCCCGGCGCCGCACCGTCGGCCTCGCCGATCGCCGCCTGCCGCTCGCCGATCGCGGCGACGAGGTCCGCGTTCTCGGGGCCGTAGTTGCTGCCGCTCGAGGCGCCGCCGTCGTAGCCGTCGCCCGCCGCCGAGGGGCGCGGCTGAAACCACTCGGGCAGCGCCGCGCCCTCGGCATCCGCGAACGACTGCCCGATGAGGGCCGAGCCGACGACCGCGCCGTCGGCGTCGCGCACGAGCGAGCCGTTCGCCTGCGCCGGCAGGGCGAACTGGCCGATGCCCGTGACGACGGCGGTGTAGCCGACGCCGAGCACGAGGGTCAGCACGAGCATCGCGCGGAGCGCGACCCAGTGGGTGCGGAGGGTGGAGCGGGTGGTGCTCATGGGACGGTCCTTTCGTTCCGGGCGGGTCAGAACCCGGGGATGAGGCTGACGAGGAGGTCGATCAGCTTGATGCCGATGAACGGCGCGATGATGCCGCCGAGGCCGTACACGAGCAGGTTGCGGCTGAGCACGGCGCTCGCTCCGCCCGCCCGGTACTTCACGCCGCGGAGCGCGAGCGGGATGAGGAAGACGATCACGATCGCGTTGAAGATGATCGCCGAGAGCACCGCCGAGGCCGGCGAGTGCAGCTGCATCACGTTCAGCACCGCGAGCCCCGGGAACACGCCCGCGAACATCGCCGGGATGATCGCGAAGTACTTCGCCAGGTCGTTCGCGATCGAGAAGGTCGTGAGCGCCCCGCGCGTGATGAGCAGCTGCTTGCCGATCCGCACGATGTCGATGAGCTTCGTCGGGTCGGAGTCGAGGTCGACCATGTTGCCGGCCTCCTTCGCCGCGGAGGTGCCCGTGTTCATCGCCACGCCGACGTCGGCCTGCGCGAGCGCGGGCGCGTCGTTCGTACCGTCGCCGGTCATCGCGACGAGGTTGCCGCCCTCCTGCTCGCGGCGGATGAGGGCGAGCTTGTCCTCGGGCGTCGCCTCCGCGAGGAAGTCGTCGACGCCGGCCTCCTTCGCGATCGCGGCGGCGGTGAGCGGGTTGTCGCCCGTGATCATGACGGTGCGGATGCCCATGGAGCGCAGCTCCGCGAAGCGCTCGGCGAGGCCGTCCTTCACGACGTCCTTCAGGTGCACGACGCCGAGCACGCGGGTCGCGCCGTCCGGCGCGCGCTCCGCGACGACGAGCGGGGTGCCGCCCGAGGCCGAGATCGCCTCCACCCGTTCGTCGAGCTCGGCGAGCAGGGAGGAGGGCTGGCGCCCGGATGCCTCGACCCACGCGAGCACCGCGGATCCCGCGCCCTTCCGCACGATCCGCCCGTCGGCGAGGTCGAGCCCCGACATCCGCGTCTGCGCCGTGAACGGCACGACCTCGCCGGCCGGCTGCGCGTCGCCCGAGGCGGGGAAGGCGAGGCCGCGCTCCGCCGCGAGCTCGACGATCGAGGCGCCCTCGGGCGTCGGGTCGGCGAGCGAGGCGAGCGCCGCCGCGCGGACGAGCTCGGCCTCCTCGACGCCGGGCAGCGGCACGAAGGCGCTCGCCCGGCGGTTGCCGTAGGTGATGGTGCCGGTCTTGTCGAGCAGCAGCGTGGTGACGTCGCCGGCGGCCTCGACCGCGCGGCCCGACATGGCGAGCACGTTGCGCTGCACGAGCCGGTCCATCCCCGCGATGCCGATCGCCGAGAGCAGCGCGCCGATCGTCGTCGGGATGAGGCAGACGAGCAGGGCGACGAGCACCGGGATCGAGGCGGGCAGCGCCGCGTAGGAGGCGATCGGGTTGAGCGTGAGCACGACGACGACGAAGACGATCGACAGGCTCGCGAGCAGGATGTTCAGCGCGATCTCGTTCGGCGTCTTCTGCCGGGCGGCGCCCTCGACGAGCGCGATCATCCGGTCGACGAAGGTCTCGCCCGGCTTCGAGGTGATGCGCACGACGATGCGGTCGGAGAGCACCCGGGTGCCGCCCGTGACCGCGCTGCGGTCGCCGCCGGACTCGCGCACGACGGGGGCCGACTCGCCCGTGATCGCCGACTCGTCCACCGAGGCGATGCCGTGCACGATGTCGCCGTCGCCCGGGATGAGCTCGCCCGCCGTGACGACGACGAGGTCGCCCAGCTGGAGGGCCGCCGAAGAGACCTCGGCCGTGCGGCTGCGCTCGGCGCCCGGGTCCGCGACCTCGTCGTACCGCTCGACGCGGTGCGCGACGGTGTCGCTGCGGGTGCGGCGGAGCGACTCGGCCTGCGCCTTGCCGCGGCCCTCGGCGACCGCCTCCGCGAGGTTCGCGAAGAGCACCGTGAGCCAGAGCCAGGCGGCGATCGCCCAGGTGAACGACCAGGGCACCTCGCTGCCGCCGGAGGCGTGCGGCCCGCCGAGGAAGGGTTCGGCGATCGCGAGCAGCGTGGTGAGCACGGCGCCGAGCTCGACGACGAACATGACGGGGTTCCGCCACATCCGGCGCGGGTCGAGCTTGCGCAGCGCGCCGGGCAGCGCCTGCCCGAGCTGGGCGGTGGTGATGAGGGACATGGGTCAGTTGAGCCCTTCTGCGAGGGGTCCGAGGGTGAGCACGGGGAAGTAGGTGAGCGCCGTGACGATCACGGTGACGCCGAGGAGGAGGCCGACGAACTGCGGTCGGTGCGTCGGCAGGGTGCCGGCGGTGGCCGGGACCTTCCGCTGCGCCGCGAGCGAGCCGGCGAGGGCGAGCACGAGCACGATCGGCACGAAGCGGCCGAGCAGCATCGCCACGCCGAGCGCGATGTTGAACCACGGCGTGTTCGCCGTCAGCCCGGCGAAGGCCGAGCCGTTGTTGTTCGACGCGCTCGTGAAGGCGTAGAGCACCTCGCTCATGCCGTGGATGCCGGGGTTCCAGATCGAGGTCGACTCCACGTCCTCCCGGACGCCCGGGAGCGCGAAGCTCAGGGCGGTGCCCGCGAGCACGAGCGTCGGCGTGACGAGGATGTACAGGCTCGCGAGCTTGATCTCGCGCGGCCCGATCTTCTTGCCGAGGTACTCGGGCGTGCGGCCGACGAGCAGTCCCGCGATGAACACCGCGATCACGGCGAGCACGAGCATGCCGTAGAGGCCGGAGCCGACGCCGCCGGGGGCGACCTCGCCGAGCATCATGTTCAGCATCGGCAGCATGCCGCCGAGCGCCGTGTACGAGTCGTGCATCGAGTTCACGGCACCCGTCGAGGTGAGCGTCGAGGTCGTGCCGAACAGCGTCGAGCCGAAGATGCCGAAGCGCGTCTCCTTGCCCTCCATCGCACCGCCGGCGAGCTCGGGCGCCGTGCCGCGGCCGGCGGCCTCGAGGGCGCTGAGCGCGACGAGCGAGAGCACGAAGAGCGTCGCCATGACCGCGAGGATCGCGTAGCCCTGCTTGTTCGACCCCACCATGCGACCGAAGGCGCGCGGCAGGGCGAAGGGGATGGCGAGCATGAGCACGGTCTCGAACAGGTTCGTCCATGCGGTGGGGTTCTCGAAGGGGTGCGCCGAGTTCGCGTTGAAGAAGCCGCCGCCGTTCGTGCCGAGGAGCTTGATGACCTCCTGGCTCGCGACCGGGCCGCCGGGCAGCTGCTGGCTGCCGCCGGAGAGGGTCTGCACCTCGGTGAATCCCGCGAAGTTCTGCACGACCCCGCCGGCGAGGAGCACGACGGCGCCGACGATCGCGAGCGGCAGCAGCACCCGCAGGCAGCCGCGCACCAGGTCGACCCAGAAGTTGCCGATCGTGGGTGAGCCGTGCCTGGCGAAGCCGCGCACGAGCGCGATCGCGACGGCGATGCCGACGGCCGCTGAGACGAAGTTCTGCACGGCGAGCCCGGCGAGCTGCACGGTGTAGCCCATCGTCAGCTCGGGGGAGTACGACTGCCAGTTCGTGTTGGCGACGAAGGAGGCCGCGGTGTTGAACGCGAGCCCTTCCGGCACGGCGGGCAGGCCGAGCGAGTACGGCAGCACCGCCTGCGCCCGCTGCAGGGCGTAGACGAGCAGCAGGCCGACGAGCGAGAAGGCGAGCACGCCGCGGAGGTACGCGGGCCAGGACTGCTCGGCGCGCGGGTCGACGCCGATGAGGCGGTAGAAGCCGCGCTCGACGCGCCAGTCGCGGTCGCTCGTGTAGGTGCGGGCCAGGTAGTCGCCGAGGGGGCGGTACAGGAGGGCGAGGATCAGCGCGAGGGTGGCCGCCTGCAGGGCGGCGAAGAGGACCTCCATCAGAACCGCTCGGGCTTCACGAGGGCGATGACCAGGTAGATGACGGCGGCGATGCCCAGCGCGGCGGCGAGGAGCTCGAAGACGATCACAGCTTCTCGACCCCCTTGGCGATGAGGGCGACGACCGCGAACACGGCGAGGATGCCGAGGATGGCGACGACGTCGAGCACGGGGACTCCAGGATCGGGCGCCGCCTGCCGCGGTCGCGGCGGGCGGGCAGCGGTTCGGCTGCACCTGCGATGCAACACCCGCGGCGGCGGCCGAGCGGCGGTCCTCACGGTTCCCTAACGCCCCGCCCGCCCCATCCCTACGCGCCCCTCACGCTCGTGGTTCGCTGAGCCTGCCCTGGTTCGCTGAGCCTGTCGAAGCGCCCCTCGACAAGCTCGGGGAACCATCTGGTTCGCTGAGCCTGTCGAAGCGACGGCCGCACCCCTCGACAAGCTCGGGGAACCACCTGGCCCGCTGAGCCTGTCGAAGCGCCCCTCGACGAGCTCGGGGAACCACCTGGCCCGCTGAGCCTGTCGAAGCGCCCTCGACGAGCTCGGGGAACCACCTGGTTCGCTGAGCCCGTCGAAGCGATCGCACCCCTCGACAAGCTCGGGGAACCACCTGGCCCGCTGAGCCTGTCGAAGCGATCGCACCCCTCGACAAGCTCGGGGAACCAGCCGGCCTACTCCCCGCGGCGCAGCGCCTCGCGCTCGCCCTCCCACTCCTCGAGCAGCTCCGGCATCCGCGCCGCCATGAAGCGGAAGAAGCCGGCCATGTCCCGCCCGCGCGCGGCCGCGGCGTCGTCATGGGCGTCGTCGGCGATCTCGTCGATGAGCTCCGCGAGCCGCGAGTAGATCGGCAGCCCGCTCGTGAGCACCGCGTGCCAGGTGTCGTCGAACAGGCGGTAGCGGTCGCGGCGGCTGTCGGGGCTCGAGATGCGCTGGGCCATCCGCGCCGTCTGCAGGTAGCGCACCGCGCCCGACACCGCGGCGGCGCTCACGCCGAGCCGCTCGGCGAGCTCGGCCGCGGTGGAGCCCTCGGCGGGCGAGGCCACGAGGGCCATCAACACGCGCGAGGGCATCCGCGGCATCCCGGCGGCGGTGAGCATCGCCGCCCCCTCCTCGGCGGCGGCGATCGCGCGGTGCCGGCCGCGATCCTCGGATGCCGTCACGCGTCCCTCCTCATGTCGATCCGCCGCTCAATCGCCCGCCGCGAGCTCGCGGCGCCGCATCAGGCCGAGCGCGAGCACGCCGCCCGCGGCGACGACGCCGAGCAGCCACCACAGCCCCTTGGCGTCGACCCCGTCGGTGGTGGCGACGGGCGTCACGGCGACGGGCGACAGGTTCGTCACCCAGTCGGGCAGCCCGAACAGGGGGCCGAACATCCCCAGCAGCAGCGCGACGAGCACGAGCACCCAGCCGAGCGCGATCGTGAGCCGCGGCGCGAGCACGAAGACGAGCGCTGTCAGCACCAGGAACACCGCCGCCGCGGCGAGCTGCCCCGCCCCGGCGACGAGCGCGTCCCAGGCGAGCGAGGCGTCGGCGCCCTTCGCCTGCACGCCGAGCCAGGCGCCGAGCACGGCCGCCGCGCACACGGCGACCGCGGCGCCGAGGCCGACGAGGAGGAACGCCCAGAGCCAGCGCACCCGGCCGACGGGCGCGGCGAGCACCTGCTCGGCGGTGCCGTGCGTCTCCTCCTGACGGGCGCGCGTGACGGTCTGCACGGCGGCGCACGCGGCGAGCACCCCGACGATCGTGAAGAAGATCACGACCATGCCCTGTTCGAGGCTGCCGCCCTTCGACAGCGCGGCGAAGAGCTCCTCGACCGCGGGGATCTTCGTGCCGATCTCGTCGATCACCGCGCCGAGGCTCGTGGCGAGCACCCCGGTGAGCAGGCCGCCGACGGTCCAGCCGACGACGGAGCCGCGCGCGAGCCGCCAGACCAGGCCGAGCGGCGAGCCGAGGCTCGCGGGCGCCTCCAGCCGGCCGGCGCGTTCGGCGATGAAGCTGCCGTCGAGGTCGCGCAACCGCTGCAGCGCGAAGGCGAGCGCGGTGAGCGCGACGGCGACGGCGGCGCAGAGGGCGAGCGGCCACCAGGCGTCGTCGGCGAAGGGCCGCGCGTTCTCCGCCCAGCCGAACGGCGAGAGCCAGGTGAGCCAGGAGCTCTCGATGCGCTGCAGATCGCTCGACGGCGTGCCGAGGGCGTTGCCGAGCCCGCAGACGAGGAAGCTCCCGAGCAGCACCCAGACGCCGAGCGAGTTCGCGCCGCGCGAGGTGCGCATGAGCTGCGCCGCCACGAGGCCGACGCCGAGGAACACGAGCCCGACGGCGGCCGCGGCGATCCCGGACACGATCGAGCCGAGCGGGGCGTAGCCCGCCCCGGCGAAGCAGGCGGCGACGAGCGCGGCGAGCGCGAGGTTCGCGCCGATGCCGTGCAGCACCGTCGCGACGAGCGGCGCGGTGCGCCCGGCCGGGGTCGCGGCGACGAGCTCCGCCCGGCCCAGCTCCTCGTCCATGCGGCTGTGCCGCACGGCGAGGAAGCTCGACATGAACGCCGCCATCATCGCGAGGAACGGCAGGATCAGGAACAGCGTGAAGGCGTCGAGCTCCGCCCCGGACGGCAGCCCGCGGAAGAGCATGATGACGGGGTTCGCGGCGACCGCGGCGAGCACCTCCTGCCGGTCGGCCTCGGTGCCGTAGGACTGCTGCACCCCGCCGACGGCGGCGAGCGCGAGCAGCGCGGTGCCGCCGACCCAGAGCACGAGCTGCCAGCGGTCGCGGCGCAGGCGCTGGCCGAGCAGCGCGCCGAGGGCGCTCATCGCCGCGCCCCCTCCCTGGCGGTGTGCGAGGACCCGGCGGATGCCTCGACGGCGGATGCCGCGCCGTCGCCGATCTCGTCGCCGTAGTGCCGCAGGAACAGCTCCTCGAGCGAGGGCGGCTCGATGCGCAGGCCGCGCACGTTCCGGCTCGCGAGGGCGGGCAGGATGCCGGCGACGCGATCGCTGTCGACGGTGAACCGGGCCCGCCCGTCGGCGACGGCGGCGTCGTGGATGTCGGGGAGGCCGGCGAACGCGGTGTCGGCCGAGGCATCCGCCGCGCCCGAGGCATCCGTTCCGTCCGCCGCATCCGCCGCGTTCCCCGCGTCGAACGACACCTCCGTGCGGGTGAGGTGGCGGAGTTCGGCGAGCGTGCCGCTCTCGACGACGCGGCCGGCGCGGATGATCGACACCCGGTCGCAGAGCTGCTCCACCTCCGACAGGATGTGGCTCGACAGCAGCACGGTCGCGCCCGAGGCGCGCACGCGCGCGACCTCGCGGCGGAACACGAGCTCCATCAGCGGGTCGAGTCCGCTCGTCGGCTCGTCGAGGATGTAGAGCTCGGCGGGCACTGCGAACGCGGCGATGAGCGCGACCTTCTGCCGATTGCCCTTCGAGTACGCGCGGCCTTTCTTGCGCGGGTCGAACTGGAAGGCCTCGACGAGGCGGGCCTTCTCGGCCCGGTAGCCGGGGTCGCGGTGCGCGGCGCCGCGCAGCCGGGCGAGGAAGTCGACGGCCTCCCCGCCGGAGAGGTTCGGCCAGACGCTGACGTCGCCGGGCACGTAGGCGATCCGCCGGTGCAGGGCGACGGCGTCGCGCCAGGGGTGCGCGTCGAAGACGCTCGCCACCCCCGAGCTCGCGCGGGCGAGGCCGAGCAGGATGCGGATGGTCGTGGACTTCCCCGCGCCGTTCGGGCCGAGGAATCCGTGCACCTGGCCGGCGTCGACCTCGAGGTCGAGCCCGTCGAGGGCGCGGGTGCGACCGTAGCGCTTCACGAGGTCGCTGGTGCGGATGACGGTGGTCATGCGCGCGACGCTACGCCGATTTCACGAATTCGTGAATCTTCCTAACGGAATCCTTACGCCCGAGTCGTGGAGGCCGCCCGCGCGCGTCCGCTATTCGAGCGCCGCGAACTTCTCGATGTCGCCCTCGGTGCCGGTCACGATGATGAGGTCGTGGTTCGACACCACCGTCTTCTCCGTCGCGTAGGTGAACGGCTTGCCCGGGCTCTTCACGCCGACCACGGTGACGTTGTGCTTCGTGCGCACGCCCGACTCGGTCAGGTTCTTGCCGCGGATCGGCTTCGGCGGGTACATCTTCACGAGCGCGAAGTCGTCGTCGAACTCGATGAAGTCGAGCATCCGCCCGCTGACGAGGTGCGCGGTGCGCTCGCCCGCCTCGCGCTCCGGGTAGATGACGTGGTTCGCGCCGATGCGCTGCAGGATCTTGCCGTGCGAGGCGGAGATCGCCTTCGCCCAGATCTGCGGCACGCCGAGGTCGACGAGGTTCGCCGTGATGAGCACGGACGCCTCGATCGAGGAGCCGACCGCGCAGACCGCGGTCGAGAAGTCCTGCGCGCCGATCTGCTTCAGCGCGTCGATGTTCTTCGCGTCGGCGACGACGGCGTGCGTGACCCGCTCGGCCCACTTCTGCACGAGGGACTCGTCGGTGTCGACGGCGAGCACCTCGCGGCCGAGCCGGTCGAGCTGCCCCGCGGTCGCGGCGCCGAAGCGGCCGAGCCCGATCACGAGGACGGGGGCGTTGTGCTTGATGCGATCAACCAACGATGGGCCTCTCTTCCGGTCGTTTGAACAGCTGCCGGCGGGTGCTCGCGGCGAGCGCTGCGGCGAGGGTGACGGTGCCGACGCGTCCCATGAACATCGTGCCCGCCATGACGTAGACGCCCTCCGGCGGCAGTTCGGCGGTGAGCCCGGTCGACAGTCCGCAGGTCGCGAAGGCCGAGATGACGTCGAAGAGCACGTTCTCGAACGGCGCCTTCGTGATCTGCAGGATCGCGATGGAGGCCGCGGCGACGATCGTCGCGCCCCAGAGCACGACCGAGACCGACAGGCGCAGCATGTCGCGCGGGATGCGTCGGCCGAACGCCTCCATCGAAGGGGCGCCGCGCGCCTCGGCGACGGCCGCGAGGAACAGCACCGCGAGCGTCGTCACCTTGATGCCGCCCGCGGTGGACGCGGAGCCGCCGCCGATGAACATCAGCATGCTGCTGACGAGCTGGCTGGAGCCGTAGAGGTCGTGCATGTCGACGGTGGCGAAGCCGCCGGATCTCGTCATCGCGGACATGAAGAACGACTGGAAGATCGTCGGCCCGGCATCGAGGTGGCCGTAGGTCTTCGGGTTGGCATGCTCGAGCAGGATGAACATCGCCGCGCCGGCGATGAACAGGATCACGGTCGTGGTGAGCGTGAGCTTCACGTGCACGCTCCACTTGCGCGGGGTGCGCCACGCCTTCGCGAGCGCGAAGATCACCGGGAAGCCGAGGCTGCCGAGGAACACGCCGACCATGAGCAGCGACTGCATCCAGTAGTCGTGCTCGAAGGGCGCGAGGCCGCCCGGGTTCGGCGAGAAGCCGGTGTTCGTGAACGCCATCGCCGAGTAGTACAGGCTGTACCAGATCGAGTGGCCGACGTCGTATCCCGCGGCGAGCATGCTCGGCATGAGGCCGATCGCGAGCGCCGCCTCGATGACGAGGGCGCTCACCGCGACGGTGAACAACAGCCCGCCGACCTCGCCGAGGCGGATCGCCTGGCGCTCCGCCACGGGGCCGACGTGCAGCCGTGAGGGGTTCGTGTCGCTCGCGGCCATGAGCTTCGCCCGCAGGCCGAGGCGCCGCGAGATCACGAAGCCCAAGGTCGTCGCGAGGGTCAGCACGCCGATGCCGCCGATGTTCACGCCGAGGTAGACGAGCCCGTGCCCGAACGGCGACCAGTAGGTCGCCATGTCCACGGTCGACAGACCCGTCACACAGATGACCGAGACGGCGGTGAACAGCGCGTCGTGCAGCGGCGCGGAGGGTGCCTCGCCGGCCCGCGCGATCGGCAGGGAGAACAGCAGCGTGAAGACGAGGATGAGCGCCGCGAAGACGAGGATGGCGAAGCGGGACGGCGAGTGCTTGACCAGGCCGTCGACGGCGTCGCGGACGACCCCGAGCCAGCTGCGGCTCCCGCGACCGGGGTTCCCGATCGTCGGCCGTGCGTGCATCGAGCCCCCTCCAGCCTTGCGTGACGCGTGTGTCATGGTACTCCCCGGCGCGAGTGGCTACCCTTGCACCATGGCGGACATCTTCGACGTGGTGGCGGATTCGACCCGGCGAGACATCCTCGCCGTGCTTCTCGAGCGCGAGCAGAGCGAACCGTCGTCCGGCGGCGAGATCAGCGTCTCGGAGATCGTCGCCGCCCTCGGCGTGAGCCAGCCGACCGTGTCGAAGCACCTCAAGGTGCTCCGCGAGGCGGGGCTCGTCGCCGTGCGCGAGGAGGGCCAGCACCGCTACTACCGGCTCGACCGGGAGCCGCTCGAGACGATCGAGGACTGGCTCATTCCGTTCACGGCATCCGATGCCGCCGCCGATGCCGCGACCCTCGCGAGCGCCGCGATCTCGCTGAACGACGACCAGCGCGCCTTCGCCTCGCGCCTCGGCGCCGCGTTCGCCGAGACCGCCCAGCGCGTCACGCAGGTGGTCAAGCGCAAGTAGCCCTGGTTCCCCGAGCTCGTCGAGGGGCCTTGGCTCCCCGAGCCTGTCGAGGGGCGCTTGGTTCCCCGAGCCTGTCGAGGGGCCGAGCTCGTCGAGGGGCCGAGCTTGTCGAGGGGCCCGCTGGTTCCCCGAGCTTGTCGAGGGGTCGAGCTTGCCGAGGGCGCTTCCGACAAGCTCAGCGAACCAGGTGGTTCCCCGAGCTTGTCGAGGGGTCGAGCTTGTCGAGGGGCCGCTTCGACAAGCTCAGCGAACCAGATGGTTCCCCGAGCTCGTCGAGGCGCTTCGACCGGCTCAGCGAACCAGATGGTTCCCCGAGCTTGTCGAGGGGCCGGGCTCGTCGAGGGGCCGCTTCGACCGGCTCAGCGAACCAGCTCAGCGCAGCGGCTTGATCATCTCCAGCTCGAGGCCGCCGGGCGCGAGCTCGTACTGGCGGCTGCGGCCGGTGAGCGTGAAGCCGAGCTTCTCGTAGAACCGCCGCGCCCGCGCATTCGTCTCGTGCACCTCGAGCCGCAGGGTGTCGCCGAGGCCGAGCGCCCAGCGCTCCACCCCGTCGAGGAGCGCCCGGGCGACCCCGTGCCCGTCGCCGCGGCGGTCGGGGGCGACGAAGACGCCGACGAGCATCGGTCCCGTGGCGGCATCCGGCACGTACCCGCCCATCGTGCCGATCCAGCGCGCGCCCTCGATCGCGACGAGCGCGGTCTGCCCGGCCGTCTCGCCGCGGCGGGCGCGGAGCCGCCAGCCCGCCTCGTCGACGTCGAGCGCGTGCTCGAGCGTCTCGGCGTAGGCGATCGGCTCGTCGCGGAGCATCTCGAGGCGGAGGGCGCGCACTTCGCGCCAGTCGTCCTCGCGGGTGGAACGGACGGTGAACGGCGTGCCGGGCATCCTCCGACGCTACCCGAGGCCCGCGGTCGGGGCATGCGGATGGATCGGGTAGACTACCCCGAGGCTCTTTGGGCCCTCGGCTGCGGCACGCGCGGCCGACACGATCTTCAGTGAGGTTTCGATGGGTTCCGTCATCAAGAAGCGTCGCAAGCGCATGGCGAAGAAGAAGCACCGCAAGCTTCTTCGCAAGACGCGCCACCAGCGTCGCAACAAGAAGTAGTCGTTCCGACTACGGCTGAGCGTCAGGTCTGCGGACCTGGCGCTTTTCGCTGTCTCCGGATGGGTCGCTGAGCCTGTTCCCGGATGGTTCGCCGGGCCTGTCTCCGGATGGTTCGCTGAGCCTGTCGAAGCGCCCCTCGACGGGCTCGGGGAACCACCTAGCTCGCTGAGCTTGTCGAAGCGCCCTCGCCCCTCGACGAGCTCGGGGAACCACTTGGTTCGCTGAGCCTGTCGAAGCGCCCGTCGCCCCTCGACAAGCTCGGGGAACCATCGGGCCCCCTCGACGGGCTCGGGGAACCAGCGGGCCCCTCGACAAGCTCGGGGAACCAGCGCGCCCCTCGACGGGCTCGGGGAACCAGCGCGCCCCTCGACGGGCTCGGGGGACCAGGGCGGCGCGTAGGCTGAGGGGATGGCCCGAGACCTCCGCCTCACCCTCGTCGGCAAGCCCGGCTGCCACCTCTGCGACGATGCCCGCGAGGTGATTCGGGCCGTGCGCGAGGAGCTCGCGGCCCTCCCCGACGGGCCGACGATCGCGTTCGACGAGCAGTCGATCCTCGACGACGAGGCCCTCGCGCAGCGCTTCGCCGAGGAGATCCCCGTCGTGCTCATCGACGGCGAGGTGCACACCTACTGGCGGGTCGATCCGGTGCGGTTGAAAGCGGCGCTCCTCGGCTGACCGCGCGTTCCCCCTCTAGCCAAACTCCGGTCGGGCTGGCTAGGTTGGCCCAGAGAGGGCGGCCGACAACGTCCGCCCATGGTGATCTGGGGGGAGCATCGTGGCACGAGAATTCCGTGGACGCATCGAGCTGGACTTTCGGGACTCGCAGGCGGACTGGGACGCCTTCCTGCCGAACCGCGCACCGAAGGGCTCGCCGAACGTGCTCGTCGTGCTGTACGACGACACGGGCATGGCGGCGTGGTCGCCGTACGGCGGGCGGATCCAGATGCCGACGATGGAACGGCTCGCGAAGAACGGCCTGACGTACTCGCAGTGGCATACGACGGCGCTCTGCTCGCCGACGCGCTCGACGTTCCTCACCGGCCGCAATCACCACCTCAACGGCTTCGCGACGATCTCCGAGTCCTCGACCGGGTTCCCCGGCTACAACTCGCACATCCCGCCGTCGAACGCGACGATGGCGAACGTGCTGCGGGATGCCGGCTGGTCGACGTTCTGGGTCGGCAAGAACCACAACGTGCCGATCGACGAGTGGACCGCGGGCGCCTCGAAGAAGAACTGGCCGCTCGCCCAGGGCTACGACCGCTTCTACGGCTTCATCGGCGGCGAGACGAACAACTGGTACCCCTCGCTCGCCGAGGACAACCGCTACATCGACCAGCCCTACCTGCCCGAGGACGGCTACCACCTGTCGAAGGACCTCGCCGACCAGGCGCTGAAGATGATCCGCGACGTCAAGCAGACGGAGCCGGACAAGCCCTGGTACCTCTGGTTCTGCCCCGGCGCGAACCACGCCCCGCACCACGCGCCCGAGGAGTACATCGCCAAGTACAAGGGCAAGTTCGACGACGGCTACGAGGCCTACCGCGAGTGGGTCCTGCCGCGCATGATCGAGCGCGGCATCCTGCCGGAGGGCACCGCCCTCACCGAGCTCAACCCCATGCCCGACGGGACCTTCTCGCAGACCGACGAGGTGCGCCCCTGGGCGTCGCTGAACGACGAGGAGAAGGCCATGTTCTCGCGCATGGCCGAGGTCTACGCCGGCTTCAGCGAGTACACCGACGCGCAGGTCGGCCGCATCATCGACTACCTCGAGGAGTCGGGCCAGCTCGACAACACGATCGTCATCTACTGCGCCGACAACGGCGCGTCCGGCGAGGGCAGCCCGAACGGCTCGGTCAACGAGGGCAAGATCTTCGGCGGCTACCCCGACGACGAGGCCGAGAACCTCCGCATGGTCGACAAGCTCGGCTCGCCCGAGACGTACAACCACTACCCGACCGGGTGGGCGGCGGCGTTCTCGACGCCGTACAAGATGTTCAAGCGCTACACGTACCAGGGCGGCGTCGCCGACCCGCTCGTGATCTCGTGGCCGAAGGGCATCGCCGCGCGCGGCGAGGTGCGCCACCAGTACCACCACTCGACCGACATCGTGCCGACCATCCTCGAGGCCTGCGGCGTCGCGTTCCCCGACACGTACAACGGCATCGAGCAGACGCCGCTGTCCGGGGTGTCCATGGTGCCCTCCTTCGACGCGGCGCCCGACGCCCCCTCGAACAAGCAGACGCAGTACTACGAGATGTTCGGCCAGCGCGGCATCTGGCACGAGGGCTGGAAGGCCGTCACCGTGCACGGGCCGGTGAGCGGCAAGGGCAACTTCGACGACGACGTGTGGGAGCTGTACCACACCGAGGTCGACCGCTCGGAGTCGAACGACCTCTCGGCCGAGCACCCCGAGAAGCTCGAGGAGCTGAAGGCGCTGTGGCTCGAGGAGGCGAAGAAGAACAACGTGCTGCCGCTGAACGACCTGCAGATCATCGGCAACCCGAAGGACTTCGAGACCTTCGTCGCGATGGAGTTCCATCAGCCGGCGCCGCCGTCCGGGCGATTCGTCTACTACCCGGGCACGAGCGAGGTGCCCGAGCGCAGCGCGGCGAACGTGCACGGCGGCTCCTACAAGATCGCCGCCGAGATCGAGTTCACGCCCGAGACCGAGGGCGTCATCTTCGCGCACGGCTCCCGCTTCGGCGGCCACGCCCTCGTCGTGAAGGACGGCCAGGTGCACTACGTGTACAACTTCCTCGGCATCCCGCCGGAGGACCGCGTCTCCGCGCCCGTGCCGACCTCGGGCAAGCACATCATCGGCGTCGAGTTCGTGAAGGAGGGCGTCGGCGACTACCGCGAGCCGAAGGGGCCGGTGAAGCTCTACATCGACGAGCAGCAGGTGGGCGAGAAGCAGATCCGCACCGTGCTCGGCCACTTCTCGCTCTGCGGCGAGGGGCTCACGATCGGCCGCGACAGCGCCGATCCGGTGTCGTCGCTGTACGGCTACGGCTTCGACTTCACGGGCGGCGAGATCTCCCGCGTGGTCTTCGACATCGCCGACGACACGTACGTGGACCTGGAGGCGCACCTCGCCGCGGCGTTCGCGCGGGACTGAGCGGATGGCGGAGCGGCTGGCCTCCTGGGCCGACACCCCGACCCGGGAGGCCATCCTGTCGTTCATCGACCGCGTCGCGCACGGCCCGGACGCCGTGCCCGAGGCCGAGCGCGTCGCGGTCTTCGACAACGACGGCACGCTGTGGACCGAGAAGCCCATGCCGACGCAGCTGCACTACATCGTGGAGCAGTGGAAGCAGCAGGCCGCCGCCGACCCCTCGCTCGCCGAGAAGCAGCCCTACCGGGCGGCCGTCACCGGCGACTTCGCCTGGCTCGGCGGCGCCCTCGACCGGCACTACCAGGGCGACGACACCGATCTGAAGCTCCTGATCGGCGCCGTCGTCGGGGTCACCGACGGCATGAGCGTCGAGGACTACGCCGCCTCGGTGTCGCGCTTCTACGAGGAGGCGAAGCACCTCACGCTCGGCACCCCGTACGCCGACGCCGTCTACGCGCCGATGATCGAGCTGCTCCGCGAGCTCGAGGCGAACGGCTTCACCGTGTACCTGGTGTCGGGCGGTGAGCGCGACTTCATGCGGCCGATGACGGAGCAGTACTACGGCATCCCGCCGGAGCGCGTCATCGGCTCGGCGCTCGGCCTGCGCTTCGACGAGGACTCGGGGGAGGTGCGCTACACCGCCGGCCTCGACTTCTTCGACGACGGGCCCGAGAAGCCGGTGCGCATCTGGAGCCGCATCGGCCGTCGCCCGCTGCTCGCCGGAGGCAACTCCAACGGCGACCTCTCGATGCTCGGCTACGCGCGCGCCGGCGGCGGCCTCGCCCTGCTCGTGCACCACGACGATGACAGCGGCCGGGGCGACGCCCCGTACGACGCGGGCGCCGAGCGGGCGCTCGCCGAGGCATCCGATCGCGGGATCACCGTGGTGAGCGTGAAGCGCGACTGGTCGCGCATCTTCCCGGAGGGCTGAGCGGATGGCCCGTGCCGCCGTCGCCCGCCGCGGGCGCCTGCTGCTGCCGACCCTGGAGGGGTACCGGCCCGCATCGATCCCGCGAGACCTGCTGGCCGGGCTGACGGCCGGCGCCGTCGTCGTGCCGCAGGCGATGGCGTACGCGACCATCGCGAATCTGCCCGTGCAGCTCGGGCTCTACACCTGCATGGTGCCGATGTTCGTCTACGCCATGCTCGGCGGATCCCGGGCGATGAGCGTGTCGACGACGTCGACGATCGCGACGCTCACCGCGACGACGCTCGTGAGCGCGGGCGTCGCCGCCGGCTCCGACGACCCGGTGCCCGACCTCATGGCGCTGACGCTCCTGGTCGGCGTGCTCCTGCTGCTCGCCCGGCTGCTGAAGGCCGGCTCGGCCGTCGAGTACATCTCGAAGGCCACCATCATCGGCGTACAGGTGGGCGTCGGCGCGACGGTCGCCGTCGGCCAGCTGCCGAAGCTGCTCGGCGAGGACGCCGAGTTCAGCGGGCACGGCTTCCTCCGCTCGATGGTCGCCGCCGTCGAGGCGCTGCCGGGCGCGAATCTGCCGACCGTGCTGCTGTCGGCGGGCTCCATCGTCGTGCTGTTCCTGCTCAAGCGCTTCGCGAAGCGGGTGCCCGGGCCGCTCGTCGTGGTGGTGGCCGGCATCCTGCTCGTCTGGCTCGCCGGCATCGACCGGCTCGGGGTCGAGCTGATCGCGGCGGTGCCGCAGGGCTTCCCGCCGTTCGAGCTGCCCTCCTTCGCGCACCTCGGCGGCATGCTGCCCGGCGCGCTGGCGATCGCCGTCATGGCGTTCCTCGAGTCGGCGGCGGTGGCGCGCGGCATCCGCAAGCCCGGCGAGCCGCAGATCGACAGCAACCGGGAGCTGTTCGCGACCGGCGCGGCGAACACCCTCGGGGCCTTCTTCCAGACGCTGCCGGCCGCGGGCGGCTTCTCGCAGAGCGCCGTGAACCAGGGGGCGGGCGCGCGCTCGCAGCTCGCCTCGCTCACCACGGTCGTGCTCGCGGTGCTCGTCGCCCTGTTCCTCGGGCCGGTGCTGAGCCTCCTGCCGCAGGCGACGCTCGCCTCGCTCGTCTTCGTCGCCGTCATCGGGCTCATCGAGATCGGGGCGATCGTCGAGCTCTGGCGCACGAGCCGGAACGACTTCTGGATCGCGACGCTCACCGCGGTCGTCGGGCTCACCACCGGGCTGCTCTACGCCGTGCTCGTCGGCCTCGTCGCGACCTTCGTCGTGATCCTCCGGGAGCTCAGCCGGGTGCGCATCGAGGCGGGGGAGCCGCGGGGCGGGGTGCTGCCGGTGCGACTCCTCGGCGGCATGTTCACCGCCAACGCGCTCGCCTACGAGCAGGCGGTGCTCGCGCGGGCGGGCGAGGCCGTGCCGGGGGAGCCTCCCATCCGCGCGGTCGCGCTCGAGCTCACGCGGCTCGAGACGACCTCGATCACCGTGCTCGACATGCTCGCCGACCTCGATCGTGAGCTCGACGGCATGGGCGTCGAGCTGCGGCTCGCCGCGGTGCCGGAGTCCGGGGCGGCGATGGCCCGGCGCGGTGCGTGGTTCGCGGGGATGGAGCGCGCGGGGCGGGTCTACCCGACGCTCGAGGCGGCGACGGCGGGGTAGCCGCCCCGATGCGCGCGCCGTCGTTCAGGTGGTGCGGTCGTTCAGCGCGCGCAGCGGAAGCCGATGTGCGTCGTCGCGGAGTCGTCGGCCTGCGGCGAACGGGCCGAGGGGCGGTAGCGCAGGCAGTAGTCCGGCGAGCAGAGGTGCGAGCCGCCCTTGAGCACCCGCCGCGGGATGCGCGAGCCGGGCTCGGCGGAGGCGGCGGCGAGCAAGTTCGGTCGGGCGCCCGCGTCGACGGCGGCATCGGCCGCGCCGGGCACGACGTGCCGCTCGGTGTAGTAGTCGCTCGTCCACTCCCAGACGTTGCCGGTCACGTCGAAGAGGCCGTAGCCGTTCGCCGGGAACGTCTTCACCGGGCTCGTGCCCACCCAGCCGGCCGCACCGGTGTTGCGGTAGGGGAAGGAGCCCTGCCAGCGGTTCACCATCAACCGGCCGTCGGGGTGCTCCGCGTCGCGCGGGAATTCCTCGTCGCCCCAGGCGAAGCGGGCGCCGTCGAGGCCGCCGCGCGCGGCGAACTCGAACTCGGCCTCGGTGGGCAGGCGCTTGCCGGCCCAGGCCGCGTAGGCCGAGGCATCCTCGAACGACACCTGCACGACCGGATGCGTCGGCCGCTCGACGAGGGCGTCGAAGCTCGGCTCGCCCTCGGGGGCCGCGCCGAAGGGATGCCGCCAGCTCGCGCCGGGGCCCCAGCGCCACCACTGCCGCCAGTCCCGGAGGTCGACCGGGCCGGCCGTGGGCGTGAAGACGAGGCCGCCGGGCACGAGCTCGGCCGGGTCGGCGCCGGGGAAATCGGCCGGGTCGAGCGGACGCTCGGCGACCGTCACGTAGCCGGTGTCCTCGACGAACGCGGCGAACTGCTCGGTCGTGACCGGGTGCAGGTCGAACTCGAAGCCGTCGACGGTGCGCTCGTGCACGGGCGACTCGTCGGCGTAGAACTCGTTCGAGCCCATGCGGAACGTGCCGCCCTCGATCCGGAGCATGGGCGTGGTCGCGACGGTCATGCTCCGAGCCTACGGCCGGCGCGGGCCATCCGCCCCTCTGGAGCCCCCACCCGGCAAGCGGTCAGTATCTGCGGGTGCGCGGCGATCGGGACCCGCGAATAGTGACCGCTTGCCGGGAGTGTGCGTCGGTGCGCCTAGGGCAGCAGGCGGGTCGGGCCGCGGAAGAGGTACGTGGTCTCGCGGATGGACGACTCGCCCAGCATCAGCATCAGCACGCGCGCGAGGCCCATGCCGAAGCCGCCGTGCGGCGGCACGCCGTAGCGGAAGAAGTCGAGGTAGAACGAGAGCTCCTCGGGCTCGAGCCCCTTCTCGCGGGCCTGCGCCTCGAGCACCTCGACGCGGTGCTCGCGCTGCGCGCCGGTCGAGATCTCGACGCCGTTGAAGATCAGGTCGTACGAGTTCGTGAGCGACGGGTCGCCCTCGTGACGCATGTGGTAGAACGGCCGGATGCTCGACGCGTAGTCGGTGAGGAACACGAACTCGTGGCCGTAGGTCTCGCGCACGTACTGCGAGATGCGGCGCTCGCCCTCGGGGTCCATGTCGTCGTCGGCGCGGGGGATGACGTAGCCCTGCTCGGCGACGATGCGCTTCGCCTCGGCGAGCGGGATGCGCGGGAACGGGCGCTGCGGCACCGTCACCTCGACGTCGAAGAACTCGCGGATCTCGTCGCCGTGCGTGTCGGCGACCGCCTGGAAGCCCGCGGCGAGGAGCTCCTCGTGGAGCGCCATGACGTCCTCGTGCGAGTCGATCCAGCTGAACTCGGTGTCGATCGAGGTGAACTCGGTCGCGTGCCGGGAGGTGAACGACGGGTCGGCGCGGAACGCCGGCCCGACCTCGAAGATGCCGCCGAAGCCGGCAGACTGCGCCATCTGCTTGAAGAACTGCGGGCTCTGTGCGAGGTACGCGACGGTCTCGAAGTACTCGAGCTGGAACAGCTCGGCGCGCGACTCGGACGCGCTCGCCATGAGCTTCGGGGTCTGGATCTCGATGAAGCCCTTCTCGACCCAGACGGTGCGCAGCGCGTGCAGGAAGGTGGTCTGCACCCGGAAGATGAGGCTCTGCTTCGGCTGGCGCAGGTCGAGGAAGCGCCAGTCGAGCCGCTTGTCGAGCGAGGAGTCGGCGGCGATGGGCGTCTCGAGCGCCTCGCTCACGACCTCGAGCGTGCCGATCTTCACCTCGAGCCCGCCGAGCTTCACGCGCTCGTCGTGCTTCAGCTCGCCCGTGACGCGCACGAAGGTGCCGTGCGAGAGCGCCGAGATGGACTCGGTCAGCGCGAGCGCGGCGGCGGAGCCGGGGCCCTCGGCGGGCGCCTCGCTCGGCTCCTGGGCCCCTGAGTCCGTCGAAGGGCGCGTCGCCGGGTTCACGAGCTGGGCGGCGCCCGACTCGTCGCGCAGGATGATGAACTGCACCTTCTTCTGATCGCGGACGGTCTCCACCCATCCGGCGACGGTCACGGGGCCGTCGGGAAGCGCGGCCAGGTCCTGGATGAGGGTGCGGTGAGTCACCGCACTATCCTACCGGCGTGCCGCCGAAGGCGGAGTCTCGGCGGATTCAAAGGGAGCGCCAACCTAGACTTGGACCCGTGCCGGCCGAGCAGATCCATCTCGTGCGCCATGGCGAGGTGTCGAACCCCCAGGGCGTGCTCTACGGTCGGCTGCCCGGCTACGGGCTCTCGGATCTCGGCCTCCGCATGGCCGAGGCGGCCGCGGCCGACCTCGTCTCCCGCGGGCGTCCGGTCAGTGCGCTCGTCGTCTCCCCGCTCCAGCGCACCCGCGAATCCGCCGCGCCCATCGCCGCGGCCTTCGAGCTCGAGCCGATCATCGACGAGCGGGTCATCGAACCGACGAACCGCTTCGAGGGCACGCGCATGCGCGGCCCCGGCGGCTCGCTCCGCAGGCCCGCGAACTGGCCGGCGCTGATGAACCCGTGGCGTCCCGGCTGGGGCGAGCCGTACCGCGCCGTCGTCGCGCGGATGGTGGCGGCGATCGTGGATGCCTCGGCCTCCGTCGACGGCGGCGACGTCGTCGTCGTGAGCCACCAGATGCCGATCTGGATGACCCACCTGCACCTCGCCGGGCAGCCGCTCGCGCACGACCCGAGGCGGCGCCGCTGCGCGCTGTCGAGCATCACGACGCTCGAGCCCTCCTCGTCGGCGGCGCGCGGCCTCGTCGAGATCGGGTACCGGGATCCGGCCGCAGCCCTCGCGGCCGGTGCGAGCGATGTAGGAGCAGTCTGATGAAGAAGCTGGTGGCCGCCGCAGCCCTCGCGGCGGCCTCGATCGTGGTGCTGGCCGGCTGCTCGAGCGATCCCCTCGCCGAGCAGTACCGCGAGGGCAGTGGCAAGAACTACATCGCCGGCGACGGCACGATCTCCGAGTTCGACGAGGCCTCGCGCGGCGAGCCCGTGTCGTTCTCCGGCCCCACGGTCGACGGCGGCGGCTTCGACTCGGCCGACATCGCCGGCGACGTGACGGTCGTGAACTTCTGGTACGCCGGCTGCGCGCCCTGCCGGGCCGAGGCGCCCATCCTGCAGGAGGTCTACGAGGGCTACGGATCGGGAGCGGACGAGGTGAGCTTCGTCGGCGTGAACGTGCGCGATCAGGCCGGCACCGCGAGCTCCTTCGAGCGCGACTACGGCGTGCACTACCCCTCCATCCTCGACGTCGACTCCGGCGACGCCCAGCTCGCCTTCGCGGGCGACGTGCCGCCCGCGGCGGTGCCCACCACGCTCGTGCTCGACCGCGAGGGCCGGGTCGCCGCGCGCGTGCTCGGCGAGCTGCAGGACGCGTCGATCCTGCGCGGCCTCGTCGACAAGCTCCTCGAGGAGCAGTGACGCACGTGAGCGATCCCGGAGGCCGGCGATGACGCCCGGCGAGCTCGTCTTCAGCGGGCAGTTGCTCGTGGCGATCCCGATCGCGATGGCGGCCGGCATCATCTCCTTCCTCTCGCCGTGCGTGCTGCCGCTCGTGCCCGGCTACCTCGGCTACCTCGGCGGCTTCACCGACGCCTCCGCCGACGCCGCCGCCGAGCGGCGCAACCGGCGCCGGCTGCTGCTCGGCGTGCTGCTCTTCATCGCGGGCTTCACCGTCGTGTTCCTCGTCTACACCTCGCTCGCCGGCGCGGCGGGCGCGTGGCTGCGGGCCTGGCAGGACCCGATCACCCGCGTGCTCGGCGTCGTCATGATCGTGATGGGGCTCGTCTTCGTCGGCCAGTTCACCTTCCTGCAGCGGCAGCTGAAGCCGAGCTGGCGGCCGGCCACCGGCCTCGCCGGGGCGCCGCTGCTCGGCGTCGTGTTCGGCATCGGCTGGACCCCGTGCATCGGCCCCGCGCTCGCGGCCGTGCTGAGCCTCAGCCTGAACGCCGAGTCCGCGTGGCGCGGGGCGCTGCTCGGCCTCGCGTACTGCATCGGCCTCGGCATCCCGTTCCTCCTCGTCGCGTTCGGCTTCGGCTGGGCGACCGGGGCGCTGGCGTTCCTCCGCCGGCACATCCGCACCATCAACCTCATCGGCGGCGGCCTGCTCATTCTGATCGGCGTGATCATGGTGTCCGGGCTCTGGACCGCGTGGATGAGCGATCTGCAAGGGGTGATGAGTGGTATCGACCTCGTCCTCTGACCGCGACGGCGGCGTCGACCCGCTGCGGCCGGCCGACCACGTCGACTCGCCGGAGCCCGCCCCGGGCGACGGCCCCGGCGTCGCCCAGCCGAAGCTCGGCTTCGTCGGCTGGCTGCGCTTCGGCTGGCGCCAGCTCACGAGCATGCGCACGGCCATCCTGCTGCTCCTGCTGCTCGCGATCGCGGCGGTGCCTGGCTCGCTCGTGCCGCAGCGCTCGAGCGACCCGAACGGCGTCACGCAGTACTTCACCGACCACCCCGACACGGCGCCGGTCCTGGACTCGTTCCAGATGTTCGACGTGTACACCTCGGCGTGGTTCTCCGCGGTGTACCTGCTGCTGTTCGTCTCGCTGATCGGCTGCATCATCCCGCGCACGAAGCACCACTTCGAGGCGATGCGCGCGCGTCCGCCGCGCACGCCGGTGCGACTCGGCCGGCTCGCCGGCTACACGACGCGGCCGCTCCCGGACGGGGTGGATGCCGAGACCGCCGTCGCCGAGGCCACGAAGCTGCTGAAGCAGGCGCGGTACCGGGTCGAGCGCTACGAGTTGCGCGGCGAGCCGAGCGTCTCGGCCGAGCGCGGCTACCTGCGCGAGACCGGCAACCTCGTGTTCCACACCGCGATGCTCGGCATCCTGGTCGCGGTCGGCGTCGGCGGCGGCTTCGGCTTCGCGGGCCAGCGCGTCATCGTCGAAGGGCAGTCCTTCGTGAACACGCTCGCGGCCTTCGACTCGTTCAACCCGGGCCGCTTCTTCGACCCGAACTCGCTCGCGCCGTACAAGCTCTCCCTGAACGAGCTCGGCGTCGTCTACGAGACGCAGAACCAGGACGCGCTCGGCCAGCCGATCGACTTCACCGCCCACGTGACGATCACCGACCAGTCCGGCCCGGCCGAGGACGGGCAGGTCAAGGTCAACGAGCCGTTGCGCACCCACGGCACCGACGTGTTCCTGCTCGGCAACGGCTACGCGCCGCACATCGTGGTGCGCGACCCCGACGGGGAGATCGTCTTCGACGACGCGGTGCCCTTCCTGCCGCAGGACGCGAACCTCACCTCGATCGGCGTCGTGAAGGTGCCCGACGGCCTCGACGCGCAGCTCGGCATGGTCGGCTTCTTCTACCCGACGCAGGACGTGCTCGGCTCGGGCGCGTACGCCTCGACCTACCCCGACCTCGTGCTGCCCGTGCTCACGCTGAACGTGTACGAGGGCGACCTCGGCATCGACTCGGGCGTCCCGACCTCGGTCTACACCCTCGACCCCTCGGGCATGGACCAGCTGACCGGCGGCGAGACCGGCGTCGACTCGATCGAGCTGAAGCCGGGCGAGCGCACGGAGCTGCCGGGCGGCCGCGGCACCGTCGAGTTCGTCGACGACAGCCCCGACGCGCCGGCCGCGGTGCCGGCCGGGAGCGCCGCCGACCGCGACTACGCGCAGTCCGTGAAGCGCTTCGCCTCCTTCGACATCCACCACGACCCGACGCAGGGCTGGGTGCTGGTGTTCGCCATCCTCATCCTCGCCGGCCTGCTCGCCTCGCTCTTCGTGCCGCGCCGCCGCATGTGGGTGAAGGTGGCGACCCGACGCGACGGCAGCCGGGTGATCGAGTTCGCGGGCCTCGCCCGCGGCGAGGACCCGGGGCTCGAAGCGGCGGTCGCGGCCTTCGCCGACAAGCTCGCCGGCCCCGTGGCCGGCGCCGAATCCACCCACGACACCGCGAAGCCCACGACGTAAGGTAGAACCGTGCCCAGTCTCGATGAAATCTCAGTGCTCAGCGTGTACTCGGCCATGGCCGTGTACGCCATCGCCTTCATCGCCTTCTCGATCGACCTGGCCAGGCGCGGGGCCGTCGCGGCGAAGGCCGCCGACGCCGATGCCGGGCTGACGGGCACCGCGGACGGGCAGCCGGCGGCCGAGCGCGAGCCGGTCGGCGTGCTGCAGGCCGCCGCGACGACGAAGGCGGCCGCGAGCACCGCTGCTGCGAGCGCGGGCGGCGCTGGCGGCGCCGAGGCATCCGGCCGCGGCTCGCGCTGGCGCAGCGCGACCGCCGACGGCGCGAGCGTGGCGTACGGACGCTCGCCGGCGCTCCGGGTCGGCGTCGCGATGACCGTGCTCGCCTGGCTGCTGCACCTCACGGCGACCCTGCTGCGCGGCTTCGCCGCGGGCCGCGTGCCGTGGGCCAACATGTACGAGTTCGCCCTCACCGGCACGCTCATCATCACGACGGTCTTCCTCATCGTGCTCGTCGTGGCCAAGCACGACCTCCGCTTCCTCGGCACCTTCGTCACCGGCCTCGTGCTCGTACTGCTCGGTGCGGCGACCGTGAACTTCTACGTCTCGGTCGTGCCGCTGCCCCCGGCGCTGCAGTCCGCCTGGCTCGTGATCCACGTGTTCGTCGCCACGGCGTCGGTCGGCTTCTTCGCCCTGAGCTTCGCGCTCTCGGTCGTGCAGCTCATGCAGTCGCGCCGCGAGTCGCTCGTGGCGTCGGCGAAGGCCGCGAAGAAGTCGTTCCTCGCGACCCTCCCCGACTCGAACACGCTCGAGAACCTCGCCTACCGGGTGACGATCGTCGGCTTCATCCTGTGGACCTTCACGCTCATGGCCGGCGCCATCTGGGCCGAAGCGGCCTGGGGTCGCTACTGGGGCTGGGACACCAAGGAGGTGTGGACCTTCATCATCTGGGTGGTCTACGCCGGCTACATCCACGCCCGGGCGACGCGCGGCTGGCGCGGCTCCCGCTCGGCGTGGCTCGCGATCATCGGCTTCTCGACGGTGCTGTTCAACTTCACGGTCGTGAACCTGTTCTTCAAGGGCCTGCACGCCTACTCCGGCCTGCTCTGAGCCGCGGCGCCTTCGCGGCCGCCCGCCCCTGCACCTGCACCTCGAGGGGGTCGCTTTCCAACATCCCGCCGGCTTTTCGGGCGTGCGGATGTCGGAAAGCGACCCCCTCGGCGGTGCTCCGCGGTGATCAGTCGCGGGGGAGGCGGGCGAAGGCGGTCCGCACGGTCCCAGCGATGAGCGCGGCGACCGCGACGAGCCCGAGCGCGAGCCACGGCAGCGAGCCGATGCCGAGGGTGTCGAGCGCGAGCCCGCCCAGCAGGGCGCCGATGGCGATCGAACCGTTCCACGAGGCGACGACCATCGACTGGGCGACGTCGGCGGCCTCGCCGGCGATCCGGGCGGGCGCGGCCTGCAGCAGCGTGGGCGCACCGCCGTAGGCGAGGCCCCAGAGCGCGATCGCGACGAGCACGATCACGGGCTGCGCCGCGGCGAGCCCGATCGCGACCATGGCGACGCCGAGCACGGCCGAGGAGATCAGCACCATCGCCCGCAGGTGCCGGTCGACGAGGGCGCCCGCGGTCAGCACGCCCGCGACCGCGAATCCGCCGAAGAGCAGCAGGGCGAGATCGAGGTGCGCGGCGACGCCGGAGGCGACGGTGAGCGGGGCGATGTACGTGTAGGCCACGTTGTGCGCGAGCACGAAGGCGGCGGTCGTCGCGAGCACGGCGGCGAGGCCGGGCAGGCGCAGCACCTGCCGGAGCCCGGGCCGTTCGGCGGCGCGCTCGCCGCGGAAGGCGGGCAGCGCGAGGACGGCCCAGATCGCGAGGCCGGCGGCGAGGGCCGCCATCAGCGCGAACGCGGCCCGCCAGCCGAGCGCGGTGCCGAGGCTCGTCGCGATCGGCAGCCCGAAGGCGAAGGCGAGCGGGGTGCCGACCATCGCGACGGACAGCGCCCGACCGGAGTGGGCCGGCGGCACCATGCGCATCGCGTAGCCCGCGGCCATCGCCCAGAGCAGCCCGGCGAGCATGCCGCCGACGACGCGGGCGACGAGGATCGTGAGGTAGTCGCCCGCGAGCGCGGTCACCGCGTTCACGAGCACGAAGCCGGCGACGAGGGCGAGCAGCAGCGGCTTGCGGGGGATGCCGCGGGTCAGCGCCGTGAGCGGGATGGCCGTGACCGCGGTGGTCAGCGCGTACACCGCGACGAGGGAGCCGATCTGCGATTCAGAGACGCCGAGCTCGGCGCTCATGAGCGGCAGCAGGCCGGCCGGCATGATCTCGGTCACGACGCCGGTGAAGACGATCGCGGCGAGGGCGAGCAGCCCGTTGTAGGGCAGGCGTCGGCCGGAGCGGGCGGATGCCTCGGCCGCCCGCCGCGGCTCGACGGCGGGGGTGGAATCGGTGATCGGAGCGGTCATGTCGCAAGTCTGAAACCTTGACACTAGTGTGAAGGTCAAGCCGGATGAACGGAGGACGTCATGCGCATCGGCGAACTCGCGGAGCGCACCGGGGTGTCGACCCGGCTGCTCCGCTACTACGAGGAGCAGGGGCTCGTCTCCTCGAGCCGGGAGTCGAACGGCTACCGCGACTACCCGGAGCCCGCCGTCGAGCGGGTGAACCAGGTGCGCGGGCTGATCGAGGCGGGCATCCCGACCGCCGTCATCCTCGACATGCTGCCCTGCCTCGCGAGCACCTCGGTGGTCGAGGCACCCGTCATCGCGCAGGCGCTCGCGGAGACGCTCGCCGAGCGGCGCGCGCAGCTCGAGCAGCGCATCGGCTGCCTCGCGCGGAACCGCGACGCGATCAGCGCCTACCTCGACCGCGCGACGATCACCCGCTGAGCAGCGCGGCGCAGCGTTCGAGCCGGGCCAGCCACCAGCCGGTGCGTTCCGCGTCGGCCGCGTACCGGTCGAGCAGCACCGGATCCGGCACGACCCGCCGCACCGGCACGGCGCCGTCCTCGGGGGCCAACGGCGCCGCCGTGACATCCGCCGCCAGGAGCGAGGCGGTGCCGAGCCCGCAGTCGAACGGGAGCTCCGGAACCGCCGCGGCGAGGTGCGCGCCCATCGCGAGCCCGACGCTCGTGTCGAGCGCGCTCGACACGTTCACCGGCAGGCCGGCGCGCTCGACGATCTCGAGCGCGCGGCGGATGCCGCCGAGCGGCGCCGCCTTGACGACGAGGAGGTCCGCAGCGCCCGCCTCGGCGACGGCGAGCGGATCGGCCGCCCGGCGCACGCTCTCGTCGGCGGCGACCGGGATGTCGAGATAGGCGGTGCGCTCGCGGATCTCGGCGAGCTCCTCGACCGTCGCGCACGGCTGCTCGAGGTACTCGAGGTCGTACTCGGCGAGGGCGTGCACCGCCCGTTCGGCCTCGTCGACCGTCCAGCCGCCGTTCGCGTCGAGCCGCACCCGCCCCTCGGGGCCCAGCGCCCGGCGCACGGCCGCGACCCGCGCGATGTCCTGCGCGAGGGTCTGATCGGCCGCCGCGACCTTCACCTTCGCCGTGCGGCAGCCCGGGAAGCGGGCGAGCACGGCGGGCACGCTGTCGGGGTCGACGGCGGGCACCGTCGCGTTCACCGGGATCCGGTCGCGCAGCGGGGCGGGCGGCGCCGTCCAGCCGAAGTCGATCGCGGCGGCGAGCCAGACGGCGGCCTCCTCGTCGTCGTACTCGGCGAAGGGGCTGAACTCGGTCCAGCCCTCCGGGCCCTCGAGGAGCAGCGCCTCGCGCACGTCGATGCCGCGGAAGCGGGTCACGAGCGGCAGGGCGACGACGCGGGCGGTGGCGAGGAGCTCATGCAGCGACGGCTGGACCATGCGCCCAGTCTCGCGCACCCCGGCGCGGCCCGCAGCGGGAATAGGCTGGGAGGCATGAGCGCCGAGGTGTCCGAGCTGTTCGATCCGAGCGAATGGGTGGATGCCGCACCCGCCCTCGCGGGCCCCGACGGCTTCACCGATCTGACGTACCACCACTCGAAGGACGGCCGCATCGCCCGGGTCGCCTTCGACCGCCCCGAGGTGCGCAACGCCTTCCGGCCGCACACCGTCGACGAGCTGTACCGCGCCCTCGAGGACGCCCGCACGAACCCGCGCATCGGCGTCGTGCTGCTCACCGGCAACGGGCCGAGCGCGAAGGACGGCGGCTGGGCCTTCTGCTCCGGCGGCGACCAGCGCATCCGCGGCCGCGACGGCTACAAGTACTCCGACGCCGAGACCGCGATCGTCGACGGCGCGGGCGGCACCGCCGATCCGCACGGGCACGCGGCCGTCGGGCGCCTGCACATCCTCGAGGTGCAGCGCCTCATCCGCTTCATGCCGAAGGTCGTCATCGCGGTCGTCCCGGGGTGGGCGGCCGGCGGCGGGCACTCCCTGCACGTCGTCTGCGACCTGACCATCGCGAGCCGCGAGCACGGCCGCTTCAAGCAGACGGATGCCGACGTCGGCTCGTTCGACGCGGGCTACGGCTCCGCCTACTTCGCCCGCCAGATCGGGCAGAAGTTCGCCCGCGAGGTGTTCTTCCTCGCCGAGGAGTACTCGGCCGAGCGGGCGTACGAGATGGGCGCCGTGAACCGGGTCGTGCCGCACGCCGAGCTCGAACGCGAGGCGATCGCGATGGCACGCACGCTCCTCACCAAGTCGCCGACGGCGATCCGCATGCTGAAGTTCGCGTTCAACGCCGTCGACGACGGGATGGTCGGCCAGCAGGTCTTCGCGGGCGAGGCGACGCGGCTCGCCTACGGCACCGACGAGGCCGTCGAGGGCCGTGACGCCTTCCTCGAGAAGCGCGCGCCCGACTGGGGGCCGTACCCGTGGCACTTCTGAGCCGCCGCGCGGCGGAGCCGGCGCCGTGAAACCGCTGCATCGGGTTCCGTCGGGCGAGCTGTCGCGGCTGCGATCCGCGCTCGCCGCGGCACTCGACGGCGGCCCGGCGGTCTGGCCGGTGGCGGATGCCGACGCGGCCGGTCCGGCCGGCGCGCGCGACGAGGCATCCGCCGTCGATCCCGCGCTCCGGGAGGTGGCCGACGAGGTCGCCCTCGTCGTCGAGACGAGCGGCTCGACCGCCGCGCCGAAGCGGGTGGCCCTGAGCGCCGATGCGCTCGTGGCCAGCGCGGAGGCGACGCACGACGCCCTCGGCGGCCAGGGGCAGTGGCTGCTCGCGCTGCCCGGGCACTACATCGCGGGCGCGCAGGTGCTCGTCCGCTCGTTCCTCGCCGGGCTCGACCCCGTGCCCGTGCCCGACGGGCCGTTCACCGCGGCGGGCTTCGCGGCCGCCGCCGCGACGATGCTGCCCGAGGTGCCGCACTACGCCTCGCTCGTGCCCGTGCAACTCGCCCGCCTCGTCGAGGGTGCCGACCGCGACCCCTTCGTCGCCGCGGCTCTGCGCTCCTTCGACGCCGTGCTCGTCGGCGGCCAGGCGCTCGGCGCCGAGCTCGCCGAGCGCGCCGAGGCGCTCGGCGCGAGGATCGTGCGCACCTACGGCTCCAGCGAGACGGCCGGCGGATGCGTCTACGACGGCCGGCCGCTCGACGGGGTCCGTCTGCGCATCGTCGACGGCGAGGTGCAGCTCGGCGGTCCCACGCTCGCGAGCGGCTACCTCGGCGATCCGGAGCGCACCGCGCGGGCGTTCCTCATCGAGCGGGGCGAGCGCTGGTACCGCACCGGCGACCTCGGCGAGCTGACGGCCGAGGGGCGGCTGCGCATCCGCGGCCGCGCCGACGACGTCATCGTCTCCGGCGGCGTGAAGGTCGCGCTCGGCGAGGTCGAGCGCGCGGTGCGGGGGCTGCCCGGCTTCGCGGAGGCGGTCGTCGTCGCCGTGGCCGACGCCGAGTGGGGGGAGCGGCCGGGGGTGGCCGTCGAGGCGGCCGCGTTCGCGGGGCTCGGCGACGACGCCGTGCAGCGGCAGCTCGCCGCGATCGCGAGCGCCGACGACGCCGCCGGGCTGCCGCCGGCCGGCCGGCCGGTGCGGCTCGCGGCCCTGCAGGCGATGCCCCGCCTCGACTCCGGCAAGCCCGACCGCAAGGCCGTCGCCGCCCTGCTCGCGGCCGGCGCATAGCGTGCGGAACTAGGCTGAGGGCCGTGGTACGCCAGAAGCCCGATCGCCCCGATTCCGCCGCCGCCCGTCGCGCCAAGCGCCCCGGCCCGAGCGGCAACCCCGCCCGCGCCGCCCAGGGGCCGGCCGTCTCGCGCGGGCCGGCCACCGTCGGCGACTGGATCTCGGGCGCCCGGCTGCGCACCCTGCCCCTCGCGATCGCGCCGGTCGCGCTCGGCACGGGCGCGGGCGTCGTCGCCATCGCGGACGGCCCGTGGCATCCGACCCGCGCCGTGCTGGCGCTCATCGTCGCGCTCGCGCTGCAGATCGGCGTGAACTACGCGAACGACTACTCGGACGGCATCCGCGGCACCGACGACCACCGGGTCGGCCCCGCGCGGCTCACCGGCTCGGGGCTCGCGAAGCCGAAGCACGTGCTCGCGGTCGCGCTCGCCTTCCTCGGCCTCGCCGCCCTCGCCGGCCTCGCCCTCGTCGTCATCACGCAGCAGTGGTGGCTGCTCGCCGTCGGCGCGGCCGCGATCGTGGCCGCCTGGTTCTACACCGGCGGCAAGCGCCCCTACGGCTACGCGGGCCTCGGCGAGCTCTTCGTCTTCGTGTTCTTCGGTCTCGTCGCGACCGCCGGCTCGGCGTTCGTGCAGGCCCTCGACGTGAATCTCGAGGCGTGGTCGGGCGGCGTCGGCGTCGGCCTCCTCGCCTGCGCCGTCCTCATGGCGAACAACCTGCGCGACGTCGAGCAGGACCGCGCCTCCGGGAAGCGCACGCTCGCGGTGCTCGTCGGCGCCCCCGTCGGGCGCGCGCTGTTCTGCGTGTTCATGCTCGTGCCGTTCGGCATCGCCGCCTTCTGGGCGCTGCTCTACCCGACCGGATGGCTCGTGCTGTTCGCCCTGCTCGCGGCGCTGCCGGCGTGCGTCATCGTCGTCTCGGCGCGCACGGCGAAGGAGCTGCTCATCGCGCTGCAGCTCGCGAGCCTCACGGCGCTCGTCTACGGCGTCGGTCTGGGGCTCGTCTTCGCGCTCTGAGCGGTGAGCGTGGCCGGGGCTACTCGGCGCGCTTCGCGTCGGCCGGGTGCGCGGATGCCTCGTGCTCGACGGCCTCGACGGCCGCGTCCTCCGCGGCGTCGTCGTCGCGCACGAGCGGCTGCTCGCGGTGGCGGGCGGCGTACAGATCGCCCGAGAGGGCTTCGCGCGGCTTGCGCAGGAACAGGAGCGAGGCGCTCAGCCCGAACACCGCCGCGACGAGGGTCGAAACCCAGACGTTCACGTTCGCGATGAGCAGCACGGCGAGCGGCACCGCGAAGAGCAGGATGCGCAGCGCGGTGTACCAGATCCAGACGGGCACCGATTTCACCCTGCCAGTGTAGGCGCGGCGGCTGAGCGCGGGCTGCGGGGCCGCGGTGCACCGGGCTCTCCCAGCCTGCCGTGATCTGGCGCGCCTAGACTGGGGGCATGCCGAGGCTCGCTGTCATCGTCGTGGCAGCCGCGATCGTCTTCTGGATCTATACGATCGTCGATTGCGCGCTGTTCGATCGGCTGCGCGTGCGCGGCCTCCGCAAGGGCTGGTGGGTCGCCCTCGTGATCCTCGTGCCGGTCGTCGGCGGGGTGCTCTGGTTCGTGATCGGCCGGGGTCGCCGCAGCCGCAGCGGCCGTTCGCTCGCGCCCGACGACGACGCGGAGTTCCTGCGCCGGCTCGGCTCCGACGCCGTGCAGGAGGAGCGCATCCGCCGCCTCGAGCAGGAGCTCGCCGACCTCGACGACGACCCGGGCGCGGGCGACGACGGGCACGACTCCGGGGCGGGCCATCCGAGCCGCGGCGACCGCGGCCCGCACGACCCCGAGGCGCCGGGAGAGCCCGGCCAGCCCGGTCGACCGCATGACTGACCCGGGTGCCGCGGGCGCTGCGCCCGAGGCATCCGAGCACCGGCGGAGCCCCGCGAGCGAGTTCGCCGTGGCCCTCATCGCCGAGCTCGAACGGCTCGGCGTGCGCGACGTGGTCGTCGCCCCCGGATCCCGCTCCCAGGCGCTCGCGATCGCGGCCGCCGAGTTCGAGCGCGCGGGCCGGCTGCGGCTGCACGTGCGCATCGACGAGCGCAGCGCGGGCTTCCTCGCGCTCGGCCTCGGCGTCGAGTCGGGGCATCCCGCCGCGGTCGTCGCCACCTCGGGCACGGCCGTCGCGAACCTGCACCCCGCGGTGCTCGAGGCGCACCACGCCGGGGTACCGCTGCTCGTGCTCGCCGCCGACCGGCCGGCGGAGCTCCGCGGCATCCGCTCGAACCAGACCACCATGCAGCCCGGCATCTTCGCCGGAGCGGTGCGCCTCGAGCGCGACGTCTCCGCGCCCGAGGGCGCACCCGGCGAGACCGAGACGGCCGCCGAGCTCGCGCGGCTCGCGGTCGCCGCGGCGGAGGGACGGGATGGCACGGGCGAGCCGGTGCCGCACCCCGGTCCCGGCCCCGTGCTGCTGAACCTGCAGCTGCGCGAGCCGCTGTCGGCGGTGGCGGCGCTACCGCCCGCCCCCGGCGAGCCGGTGCCGCCGGTGTCGCCCGGTGCTGGTGGCCCTGTCCCTGGCGGGCAGGCGGGAGCGCTCGCCCGCGGACCGCGCACGGTCGTGGTCGCCGGTGCCGGCGCGGGTGCCGCCGCCGAGGCGCTCGCCCGCGCGGGCGGCTGGCCGCTCATCGCCGAGATCACGAGCGGCGCCCGCTTCGGGCCGAACCTCGTGCCCGCCTACCGCGAGGTGCTCGCCGAGCCCGGCCTCGGCGACGCCGTCGAGCGGCTCATCGTCTTCGGGCACCCGACGCTGTCCCGGGAGCTGCCCGCGCTCGTGCAGCGCGAGGGCGTCGAGACCGTCGTCGTCGCGCCGAGCGGCGTCGAGTGGTTCAACCCCGGCCACCGGGCCCGGCGTTTCGAGCGCGCCGTGCACGTCGAACCCGGTGCGCCGGCCGAGGGGGAGCGCGCCTGGCTCGGTCGCTGGCTGCAGACGGGCCGGGCGCTGGCCGCCGCGAGCGCGCCCGCCGAGCCGGACGCCGTCCGCACGGGCGTCGACGAGACCGGCCACGTCACCGACTTCGCCGCGCAGCGGGCCTTCCTCGACGCGCAGCTCGGCCGCATGCGCGAGCCCGTCGGCCGTCGCCTGCTCGCCGAGTCGGTGTGGGCGGCGAGCTGGCCGCACGACCGGCTCGTGCTCGGGGCGTCCCGGCTCATCCGCGACGCCGACCGCGTCGTGCCCGGGCGCCGCATCCACGCGCACGCCAACCGCGGGCTCTCCGGCATCGACGGCACCGTCGCGACGGCGCTCGGCATCGCGATCGCCAGTCAGGAGCCGGCCGCGGCCGGCGGGCCGGCGGAGGCGGAGGCGGTGGTCGAGGCATCCGCCGCTCCGGCGCCGGCCGCGTCCGACGGCTTCGACCCGTCCGCCGGCGACGACCTCGCCGCCATGCTCGCCCGCGCCGCCGAGGTCGAGCAGCAGCTCGCCGAGGCGAAGGCCGGCCGCGCCGCCCAGGAGGCCCGCGCCCGCGCCGAGTCGAGCGTGACCCGGGTGCTGCTCGGCGACCTCACCCTGCTGCACGACGTCGGCTCGCTGCTGCTCGGGGCGGGGGAGACCCGGCCGCGGATCCTCGTCGTCGTCGGCAACGACGGCGGCGGCACGATCTTCGACTCGCTCGAGGTCGCCGCCTCCGCGCCCGCCGAGGCGTTCGACCGCGTGCAGTACACCCCGCAGTCGGTCGACCTCGAGGCCCTCGCCCGCGCCTACGGCTGGCGGTACCGGCGGGCCGCCGTCCGCTCGGAGCTCGAGGCCGCGCTCGGCGAGGCCGTGACCGAGCCCACCATCCTCGAGGTCCCGCTCTGCCGCTGAGGAGCGGGGCGGGCCCCTGCTCTGCCCCGGGCCCGCACGCTCACTGCCCGGCCCCCGGCGGAGGAGATTCGCGCGTCTGGAGGTCGGGTTCGGGGGTCTGATCCTCCCGCGATGCGAATCGCCTCCCCTCAGGGACGCCGGCGTGAGGCTGGCCGAACCGGCAATGGTCACTGTTTGCACAGTCAAGATTGAATATGCTAATTTCATCGAGCCATCAACGACGAACGGCCGAAGGGAACGACATGGACGTGTTTTCTCGGAGCGGTTCCCGGCGGGCCCTTCCCGCCGCGATCGCCGCCATCGCCCTCATCACCGTGCTGGGCGGCTGCGCCCAGCAGGGCGCGGACGCACAGCCCGCATCCGGTGACACCGAGGTGCTCATCGACGACGCGGCGTGCCAGCGCAACCGCGACGCGGGCACGATCACCTACATCTCGGGCTACGGCTACTCGGCGAGCGCCGGCCAGCTCGACGTCTTCCTCGCGAAGGAGCGGGGCTACTTCGACGCGCTCTGCCTCGACGTCGAGATCAACGCCTCCGGTGCGAACGGCCAGCAGCTCGTGGCATCCGGCCAGGCGCAGTTCACCGCCCTCGGCTCGGCGTCCGACGTCATGCTCGCCGCGGCGAACAGCAAGAACCTCACGGCGATCGCCACCTACGGCGACACCTCGCCGTTCTCGATCTTCGCCAACGAGCAGATCACGAGCCTCAAGGATCTCGAGGGCAAGAAGCTCGGCTACTTCATCAACCTCACGCCCGTGGCCTCGGCGATGCTGGACGCCGCCGGCGTCGACGTCTCGAAGGTCGAGCTCATCAAGATGACCAACTACGACCCGACCGTGGTGACCCGCGGTCAGGTCGACGCGATCGTCGGATACGCCTCGAACCAGCCCGAGAAGCTCCGCTCGCTCGACCTGCCGTTCACCGAGTTCCTGCCCGCCGACTCCGGGGTGGGCGGCACCTACAACGTGATGGAGGTGAACTCGGCGTTCCTCGCCGAGCACCGCGAGGTCGCCGCCGACTTCATGCGGGCGAGCCTCAAGGCGCTGCAGGAGTGCCTCGACGACGAGGCCGCCTGCGTCGAGGAGATCAGTGCGCTCGCCGAGGCGAACAATCAGGGTTCGGCGTTCCCGGTCGACCAGCAGGAGCGCACCTGGCGCGTCGAGTCGAGCTGGGTCCGCGACAGCGCGAGCGGGATGCCGGGTGTGCTCAGCGAGGCGGCCTGGGAGTCCGAGTACGCCCTGGTCCAGGAGTACGGCGGGCTGAAGGACCTGCCGCCGCTCGCCGACATGATGGACACCGAGCTCGTGGCCTCGCTGTACCAGGACGGCGCACTCGTCTGGCCGGGCGAATGAGCGCCGCCGTGGTCGACGCCGGAGTCCGGGTCAGCAACGTCTCGAAGTCGTTCGGCGCCGACGGCGCGCGCGTGAAGGTGCTCGACGACGTCAGCCTCACGATCGGGATGGGGGAGTTCGTCTCCGTCATCGGGCCGTCGGGGTGCGGCAAATCCACGCTCCTGAAGGTCGTCGCCGGGCTCATCGACGCCGACGGCGGCAAGGTCGAGATCGACGGGTCGACCGTGCGCGCGGCGGCCGCAGATAAGCGCATCGGGCTCGTGCCGCAGTCGCCGGCCCTGCTGCCGTGGCGCACGGTGCTCGACAACGTGCGGCTGCCGCTCACCGTGAACCGGCGGGCCAACGCCGGCCGAGCCATCCGCGATCCGAAGGAACTGCTCGCCTCGTTCGGGCTCGGCCACGCGATGCAGAAGTACCCGGGTCAGCTCTCGGGCGGCATGCAGCAGCGCGCCGCGATCGCCAGGGCCTTCGTCTTCGACCCGGCCATCATGCTGATGGACGAGCCGTTCTCCGCGCTCGACGAGATGAACCGCGATCAGCAGCGGCTCGGGCTCCTGGAGTTCTGGCAGTCGAACCGCAAGGCCGTGCTCTTCGTGACGCACTCCGTGCCCGAGGCGATCATGCTCTCCGACCGGATCGTCGTGATGGCCGCCCACCCCGGTCGCATCGACCGGATCATCGACGTCGACCTCCCGCGCCCCCGCACCGAGGAGGCGTACGCGAGCGACGAGTTCCGCGAACTGGAGCGGGTGGTGCGCACCGCCCTGCACGAAGTGATGGGTGGAGCCCATGTCTGAGACCAGCACGATCGATGCGACCGCCTCGATGGCGGCCGCCGAGCTCGCCGATCGCCGCACTCGGCGCGATGCGCCGAGTGCGCGCCGAGCACCCGCGTGGCTCCGGCCGAGGGTATGGCTGCCGACGGCGATCACCTTCGCCGTCGCCGCCTTCCTCTGGCAGGTCGTGGCGATCACGAACCCGTACGTCATCCCGACGCTCGACGCGATCGGGGCGAGCCTTGCCGGCGACCCGGCGATGTACTGGGCGAACTTCCTGGTGACCCTCCAAGAAGTCGTGATCGGCGCGGCGAGCGGCATCGTCGCCGGCTTCCTGCTCGCCGTGGTGATGGCCGAGTTCCGCCTGATCGAACGCGCCGTGATGCCGCTCGTGGTGGTCGTCATGGTGACCCCGATCGTCGCGATCGCCCCGGCCCTCGTCGTGGCGTTCGGCTTCGGGATGATGCCGAAGTACATCGTGACCGCGCTCGTCGTGTTCTTCCCGATGCTGGTGAACTCGCTCGCGGGGCTCCGGGACGTCGACGTGAAGGCGCTCGACGTCTTCCGCACCCTGCATGCGAGCAAGTGGGAGATCTTCCGCGACCTCCGCTTCCCGGGCTGCATGCCGTACGTCTTCGCGGGCCTGCGCATCGCCCTGCCCCTCGCGGTGGTGGGCGCGGCGGTCGCGGAGTTCGTCGCGGCCGGCCAGCAGGCCGGTCTCGGCTCGCTCGTCACCACCTCGGCCGCGCAGGCGAACCTGCCGGTCACCTGGGCGAGCATCGCCCTGCTCTGCGTCATGGGCGTGCTGCTCGTCTCGCTCCTCGCCGTGGTGCGCAAGCGCGTGCTCTGGTGGAGCGACGGCGAGGTCGTCGCGCGCTGATCCGCACCGGCGTCGACGGGGCGCCAGGACCCGCCGGCCGCGATGGCCGGACCCATCGAGAAGGAGGAACTGATGAGACGACTGCGCTTCGGACTCTTCGAGAACGCCCAGGCGAACGACTCGGGCACGGCGACCTGGCGGCATCCCGACAACCAGCGGGTGCGCTTCGACGAACTCGCGTACTGGCGCGATCTCGCGCGACTCTGCGAGGACGCGCGGCTCGACTTCCTCTTCCTGGCGGATGCCTGGGGCTGGGCCGATGTGAACGGCGAACGGCCCGAGATCTGCTCGGTCGAGGGACTGGACCTGCCGCGGTTGGATCCGGCGGTCGTCGCCGCCGCGCTGATGTCGCAGACCGAGCAGCTCGGTCTGGTGATGACCGGATCGATCCTGACGGAGCAGCCGTACGCCTTCGCGAGGCGGATGGCCAGCCTCGACCAGCTCTCGGGCGGACGCATCGGCTGGAACGTCGTGACGACCGGCACTGCGGAGACGGCGGTGCAGGCGTTCGGCGTGCCGATGGTCGCCCACGACGAGCGCTACCGGATGGCCGACGACTTCATGGAGCTCGTCTACAAGCTCTGGGAGGGAGCCTGGGAGCCGGACGCGCTCGTGAAGGACAAGGCGGGCGTCTTCGCCGACCCGTCGAAGGTGCACCGCATCGCGCACGAGGGGCCGTACTTCCGCTCGCACGGCTACGGCAACACCGCGTACTCGCCGCAGGGCACCCCGGTGCTCTTCCAGGCCGGTGCGTCACCTGCGGGGCGGGCGTTCGGCGGCAAGCACGGCGAGTGCATGTTCATCGGCGCGGGCTCGGTCGCCCAGCTGGCCGAGCACACGCGGGCCATCCGCGCCGAGGCGGTCGCCTCCGGCCGCCCGGCAGATGCGGTCAAGATCATGTCGGCGTTCGCGTGCGTCGTGGGCAAGACGACCACCGACGCGCAGCGGAAGTACCAGCGGGTGCTCGACGCGCAGAGTCCGGAGGTGGCGGTCGCCTCCTACGCATGGTTCACCGGGCTCGACCTCTCCTCGTACGAGCCGGACACGCCCATGACGGAGCTGCACACGGAGCTCTCGCAGACACAGGTCGCACGGTTCGCGGGGCTCACGGTGGGTGACGTGCTGAAGGACTGGCATGCGCACGGCGTCGGTGCGAAGCCGGTCGTCGGCACGCCGGAGGAGATCGCCGACCGCATGTGCGAGCTCGCCGAGGGCGCCGATCTCGACGGGTTCCTGCTGTCTCCGGTGATCCAGCCCGGTTCGACGCAGGACTTCGTCGAGCACGTGCTGCCGATCCTCCGTGAGCGCGGCGTCGCCGGGACGGAGTACGAGGGGGCGACGCTTCGCGAGCGGCTCCTCGGCACCGGCTCCGCGACGTTGCCGGCGGAGCATCCCGCCGCGGCGCACCGCCCGGCTGCGCTGCGCCGCGCGGCCTGATCGGGTCGGGCTGCGCGGGCGCGGGACCGTTCGGGTCGGTCCCGCGCCGGGTCGCCCGTCTTCGACGAAGGCGGGCGATCCGGCCGTCCGGCTGGATGCCGCGACAGTACCGCTGCCCGCGCACGGTCAGCGCCGGGGTCGCTCCTCGCGGGGGTCGTCCGCGAAGGCGTACTCGCCCTGCTTGAGTCGCTCGGCGAGCGAGCGCGCCCATTCCTGCTCGGCCCGGAGCCGCGCCGTCGACAGCTCGAAGATCTCGCGCACGTACTTCGGCGTCGTCTCCGAGCGTGCGGTGTCTTCGATGTGGAAGCCGTTGGTGAGCACGATCGCGTCGATCTTGGAGATGCGGTGCTCGAGGCCGGCGATGACCTCCTGCCGGCTCAGGATGAACATGAACGAGGCGATCACCATGACTGCCTGCGTGTCGAACGGCTCGACGTTCCACAGCGTGTCGCGCAGCATCCGCATGAGCTCGACCTCGCCGGCCGGTGTGATCGTGTAGCTCGTGCGAGCCGGTCGCTTGCCGTCGGACTCCGTGCCGCTCTCGCGTACGTAGCCGTCCTGCTCGAGCGAGCGGAGCGCGTTGTAGATCGAGCCGGGCTGGATGTTGGCCCACTCGTCCACGAGCCAGGTCATCAGCTCGCGACGGAGGAAGTAGCCGTGCACGGGTTGGAACTGGTGCACCGCGCCGAGCACGACGAGACGTGTTGGTGACGACATGCCTCCCATCGTAGACAGGCGGACTCCAGATTCCGCTTGTTTTGCATGATCAAATCTGCATAAGCTCTTCCCAGATAGACAAACTTGACTAACCGGGGCGCTCAATGGGCGTCCGGAGAGCGGAGTCGACGATGACCACCCAGCAGTCCCTGAGCGAGGCCCCGCAGCTGGCGCTGCGCCGGGCGTTCTCGGCCTTCCCGACCGGCGTCGTCGCCCTCGCCGCGATCGTCGACGGCGCGCCGGCCGGTATGGCGGTGAACTCCTTCACCTCGATCTCGCTCGAGCCCCCACTGGTCGCGGTGAGCGTCGCGCGCACGTCCACCACCTGGCCGCTGCTGGCCGATCGCCCGGCGCTCGGCCTCAGCGTGCTCGGCTCGGACCAGGAGGCGCTCTGCCGCCAACTCTCCTCGCGCACGGCCGACCGCTTCGCCGAGGCCGGCTGGCGGGTCGGTGAAGACGGGTCGGTGCTCGTCGAGGGGGCCGCGCTGTGGCTCGAGTGCGGTATCCACGCCGTGTACGACGGCGGCGACCACGAGATCGTGCTGCTCGAAGTGCGCAGCTCCGAGATGTTCCCCGAGGTCGCGCCCCTCGTGTTCCACCAGAGCCGCTTCCATGCCCTCGGCAACGCCGGCTGACGCATCCTTCGCCGGCATCGTCGTGGGAGGGCACGGGCGCGGGCGCGTGCTCGGATTCCCGACCGCGAACGTGGAGGTCGCCGAAGGAGAGGCGCCGCCGGTCGACGGCGTCTACGCCTGCTGGATCCGCTTCCCGCCCTCCGAGGTGCGCCATGGCGGCACGGTGAGCGTCGGCGACAACCCCACGTTCGACGACGTCTTCGACCGCCGGGTCGAGGCGTACGTGCACGATCTCGACGAGAACCTCTACGGCCGGGCGATCACCGTGGAACCGGTCGCGATGCTCCGCGAGATGCGCCGCTTCGACACACTCGGGGAGCTCATCGCGCGCACGGAGCACGATGTGCGCCGTTCGCGCGCGGTCCTCGCCCGACTCGATCCGTGAGCACCGCGGGAGGGGACGCGTGCGCAGGGAGGGCGGAGTCGGGGTTTTCATCCTCCCTCGGTGCGAATCCCGCCCGCTCGCGCCATGATGGAGCCCACGCGGCATCCGCCGCCGACGCGCACAGGGGGAACCGAATGGACCGCGAATCGTTCTGGACGGCGGACCCCGCCGAGCTGCTCCGCGTCGGCCCGGGCTTCCGCCTCGCCGACGTCGACACGAACGCGCACCCGGGCTTCGACGGCGACAAGGTCGCGGGCCAGGCCGCGCTCGCCGAGGGCGCCGCCGTGCTGAACCGCCTGCAGGAGCAGCTCTTCGCGAACAACGTCGTGAACGGCGACGAGCGGCGGGTGCTGCTCGTGCTGCAGGCGATGGACTCCGCCGGCAAGGGCGGCATCGTGAACCACGTCATGGGCGCCGTGGATCCGCAGGGCGTGCACCTCGCCGCGTTCAAGAAGCCGACGGCCGAGGAGCTGCAGCACGACTTCCTCTGGCGCATCCACAAGCAGGTGCCCGCGGCCGGCCAGATCGGGGTGTTCGACCGCTCGCACTACGAGGACGTGCTCATCGGACGGGTGCGCGAGCTCGCCCTGCCCGAGGAGATCGAGCGGCGCTACGGCGCGATCAACGACTTCGAGGAGGAGCTCGCCCGCACCGGCACCTCCATCGTGAAGGTCATGCTGCACCTCTCGAAGGACGAGCAGCGCGAGCGGCTCGCCGACCGGCTGGCGAGGCCCGACAAGCACTGGAAGTTCAATCCGGGCGACATCGACGAGCGCGCCAGGTGGGACGACTACCAGGAGGCGTACCAGCTCGTCTTCGAGCGCACGGCGACGGCGGATGCCCCGTGGTTCGTCGTGCCCGCCGACCGCAAATGGTACGCCCGGCTCGCGGTGCAGCACCTCGTCATCGACGCCCTGGAGCGCATGGACCTCGACTGGCCGAAGGCCGACTACGACGTCGCGGAGCAGCAGCGCCGGCTCGCGGCATCCTGACCGCGCAGTCGGGCGACTGGGCCGGGGTCAGCCGCCGAAGGCCTCGACGATCGGGCGGAACTTCATCTCGGTCTCGGCGAGCTCCTCGGCCGGCACCGAGTCGTGCACGATTCCGCAGCCCGCGTAGGCCGTGACGGTGCCGTCGCCGTCGACCTGCGCGCAGCGCAGCGCGATCGCCCACTCGCCGTCGCCCGCGCCGTCGACCCACCCCACCGGGCCGGCATAGCGTCCGCGGTCGAAGCCCTCGAGCTCGGCGAGGACGTCGAGGGCGACGCTCCGGGGCGTGCCGGCGACGGCGGCCGTCGGGTGCACCGCCCGCACGAGGTCGAGCGAGTTCGAGCCGTCGCCGAGGGTGCCCTTGAGGTCGGTCGCGAGGTGCCACAGGTTCGGCAGCTGCAGGGTGAACGGCTCGGGGCTCGTGTCGAGGCGGCGGGTGTGCGGCGCGAGCCGCTGCACGGCGCTCGCGACGGCGAGCGCGTGCTCGGCGAGGTTCTTCTCGCTCGCGGCGAGTTGCGCGGCGTGGTCGCGGTCGGATGCCTCGCCGGCCCCCCGCGGGGCCGTGCCCGCGAGCACGCGCGCCGAGACCGTGCCGTGGTCGACGCGGACGAGGGTCTCTGGGCTCGCCCCGATGAGCCCGTCGACGGCGAACACCCAGGTGTCGGGGTAGTCCTCGGCGAGCCGGTTGATGGTGGCGCGGAGGCCCGCGTCCTCGTCGAGCGCGCCGACGAGCTGGCGGGCGAGCACGACCTTCTCGAGCTCGCCGGCGTCGATGCGGCGCACGGCCTCGGCGACGGACGCCTCGTAGCCTTCGGGGCTCATGCTGCCGGGCGCGAACGCGACCCGCGGCACCTGGCGCTTCGGCGCGGGCGTCGGCAGCAGCGCGGCGGTCTCCTCGCCGGCGGTGGCGTCGGCGAGCGCCTGCCCCTCGGCGGAGTCCGCGAGGGCGATGCGGGTGATCCAGGAGCGGCCGTCGCGACGGCCGAGGACGAGCTCGGGGACGATGAGCACGCTCGTCGCGGCGGAGTGCGCGGCGAACGCGAAGGCGCCGAAGGCGACGAGGCCGGTGCCGGGCAGGCCGACCCGGTCGTCGAGATCGGCGGCGGCGGCGATCGAGGTCCAGGCGGCCGCGGCATCCTCGATCCGGTGCTCGCCGGAGGTCTCGATGCGGAGCACCTCGCCGAGGCCGACGACGCCCTCACCGCGCCGTAACCAGACGAGCGGGTTGCGCGGGTCGGTGCGGGGGATCAGCGGCTCGGTCTCGTCGACCGCGGTCGTGCGAACGATGAGCCGCGAGCCCGCGGAGGCGGGGGAAGCGGCGGCATGCTGGCTCACCGCCCCAGCCTACGCCCGCCCCGGCCGGGGGCGGCCGCCGGGCACCCAGGGTGCGGCCGTAGACTCGGAGGATGACCCGCGCAGACCTCGGCAAGCACCCGGAGCAGGTCTCGGCCATGTTCGACCGGGTGGCGGCCAACTACGACCGCACCAACACCCTCCTGTCGATGGGCAACGCGCCGCTGTGGCGCGTCGCCACGACCCGGGCGGTCGACCCGAAGCCGGGGGAGCGCATCCTCGACATCGCCGCGGGCACCGGCACCTCGAGCGCGAGCCTCGCCCGCAGCGGCGCCTCGGTCGTCGCTGCCGACTTCTCGCCCGGCATGATCGAGGTCGGCCGCCGCCGGCAGGCGCACGTGCAGAACCTCGTCTTCGTCGAGGCCGACGCCATGCGGCTGCCGTTCGACGACGACGAGTTCGACGCGGTCACCATCTCCTTCGGCCTGCGCAACGTGAGCGACCCGAAGCAGGCGATCCGCGAGTTCCTGCGGGTCACGAAGCCGGGCGGCCGGCTCGTCATCTGCGAGTTCTCGCACCCGCAGGCCTCGCTCGTGCGCGCCGGCTACGGCGCCTACCAGCGCTGGGTGATGCCGCCGCTCGTGAAGCTCTCCAGCTCGAACGACACGGCCTACGAGTACCTGAACGAGTCGATCAACGCCTGGCCCGTGCAGTCCGAGCTCGCGGCCTGGCTGCGCGAGGCGGGCTGGCGCGACGTCGCCTGGCGCAACCTGACGCTCGGCGTGGTGGCGCTGCACCGCGGGCGCAAGCCGCTCGCCGCGGCAGCGGGCTCGCCCGAGTAGGCGGTTGTCCCGCGTGGGCGGCTCGCCCGCCCGGCGATGTCTCCGGCCCGCCTTCGCCACGGCCGATACGCGAGCGGGCTCCGACGCACAGGTAGGCTGGACAGCGTGAAATCGAGCCTCCAGGGCGCGCGTCGCGGGTCCTCCCTCGCCGCCAACCTCGGTCTGAGCGAGCGCGTCTTCGCGTCCGCAGCCGATCGGGCGATGGCTCGGGCCATCGACGACGGGCTCGATCGGGTCGAGGCGGGGCTCGTCGACGAGGTGCGCTTCACCGCACCGGTGGCGGATGCCTCGACGCGCTACCTGCTCGAGGCCGGGGGCAAGCGGGTGCGCCCCATGCTGACGCTGCTCGCGGCACAGCTCGGCGACGGGGTGACCGACGAGGTCGTCATCGCGGCCGAGGCCATCGAGATCACGCACCTCGCGAGCCTGTACCACGACGACGTCATGGACGAGTCCGACCGCCGCCGCGGGGTGCCGAGCGCGCACGCGGTGTGGGGCAACTCGATCGCGATCCTCACCGGCGACCTGCTCTTCGCCCGGGCGAGCCAGCTCATGGCCCGGCTCGGCGAGCGCGCCATCCGCATGCAGGCCGACACCTTCGAGCGCCTCGTGCTCGGTCAGCTGCACGAGACCGTGGGGCCGCAGCCGGGCGACGATCCGGTGGCGCACTACATCCAGGTGCTCGCCGACAAGACCGGCTCGCTCATCGCGGCGGCCGCGCAGTCGGGCGTGATCTTCTCGAACGCCGACCCGGCGTTCGAGGCGCCGCTCGTCGAGTTCGGCGAGAAGATCGGCGTCGCCTTCCAGCTCATCGACGACGTCATCGACCTGTCGCCGCGCCCCGCCGAGACGGGCAAGGTGCCCGGCACCGACCTGCGCGCCGGGGTCGTGACCCTGCCGCTGCTGCGCCTGCGCGAGCTCGCCAAGCGCGATGCCGACGCGGCATCCCTGCTCGCGCGCATCGAGCGCGACGTGCTCCCCGTCCCGGCCGACGCCGTGGGCGACCCGCTCGACACCAACACGCAGGCCGCGAGGATCGTGCCGTCGAAGGAGACGGTCGACGCCATCGTGGCGGAGCTGCGTGAGCACGAGGCCACCAGGGTGACGCTCGCCGAGGCGCACCGCTGGGCGGACGAGGCGGTCGCCGCGCTCGCACCGCTGCCCGAGGGCAGCGTGAAGAAGGCGCTGACGCGATTCGCCGAGACCATCGTGGAGCGCTCGAGCTGAGCTCGGGCGAGAGGAGAACGAGCACGTGACGAGGAACAAGCTGCGCCTGGCGATCGTCGGAGCCGGCCCCGCCGGCATCTACGCCGCGGACATCATGCTCAAAGCGGAGCGCAACTTCGACGTCTCGATCGACCTGTTCGATCACCTGCCGGCGCCCTACGGGCTGGTCCGCTACGGCGTCGCGCCCGACCACCCCCGCATCAAGGGCATCATCACGGCGCTGCGCGAGGTGCTCGACCGCGGCGACATCCGCATCTTCGGCAACGTCCGCTTCGGCCGGGACCTCACCCTCGACGACCTGCAGCAGCACTACCACGCCGTCATCTTCGCGACGGGCGCGGTGCGCGACGCCCCGCTGCACATCCCCGGCGTCGACCTCGAGGGCTCCTACGGCGCGGCCGACTTCGTGAGCTGGTTCGACGGGCACCCCGACGTGCCGCGCACCTGGCCGCTCGACGCGAAGCAGGTCGCCGTGATCGGCAACGGCAACGTCGCCCTCGACAGCGCCCGCATCCTCGCGAAGCACGTCGAGGACCTGATGGTCACCGAGATCCCGGCGAACGTCGCCGAGGGCCTCGCGGCCTCGCCCGTCACCGACGTGCACGTGTTCGGCCGTCGCGGTCCGACCTCGGTGAAGTTCACCCCGCTCGAGCTCCGCGAGCTCGGCGAGCTGCGCGACGTCGACGTGATCGTCTACGACGAGGACTTCGACTACGACGACGCCGCGAAGGCGGCGGTGTCGGGCAACAAGCAGGTCTTCGTCATCGACAAGGTGCTGCAGCAGTGGCGGCAGCGCGCCCTTCGACAGGCTCAGGAACCGGACGCCCCCAAGGCGTCGCGACGGCTGCACCTGCACTTCTTCGCGAAGCCGCTGGAGTTCGTCGACGACGGCACCGGTCGGGTCGGCGCGATCCGCTACGAGCGCACGAAGTCCGACGGGGCCGGCGGCGTCGTCGGCACGGGCGAGATCCGCGAGCTGCCGGTGCAGGCCGTGTACCGCGCGGTCGGCTACTTCGGTTCGCCGCTGCCGGGCGTGCCGTTCGACGAGAAGTTCGGCGTCATCCCGAACCACGAGGGCCAGGTGATGATCCGCGACGAGGAGACCGGCGAGCCGCGCCAGCTCTACGGCGTGTACGCCACCGGCTGGATCAAGCGCGGACCGGTCGGCCTCATCGGGCACACGAAGTCCGACGCCATGGAGACGGTGAAGCACGTCATCAACGACCTCGGCAACTGGTGGCAGCCGGAGCACCCCGAGGAGGAGGCGATCGTCGAGCTGCTCGAGTCGCGCGGCATCCGGTGGACCGACCTCGACGGCTGGCACCGCCTCGACGAGCACGAGCTCGCGCTCGGCGAGGCGGAGGGGCGCGTGCGCATCAAGGTCGTGCCCCGCGACGAGATGGTCGACCTCTCCCGCGGCGAGGCGTAGGGGCAGCCGCCCCCTGTGGACAGCGGGGCGCCTCTGCGCCGCGTCCGCGACTAGCCTCGGGCGGTGCCCCTCGCCCCGCAGCTGCTCCCCGCGCTCGGTCTCGCCGCGCTGGGCGGCCTGCTCGGCTGGTGGCCGCTCGCCGCGTGGGCGACGCGGAGCCTGCATGCACCGCCGCCGCGAGGCATCCGCGCCGTCGTCGCGACGAGCGCCGCGCTCGCCGCGACCACGTTCGGCGCGCTCGGCTGGCGCTTCGCTGGACCGGAGATGGATGCCTCGGGCCTCGTCGTGCTCGGCGCGCTCCTCGTGTTCGCGGCCGCCGCAACGGTGCTCGCCACCGTCGACGTGCTCGAGCACCGGCTGCCGAACGCGGTGCTCGGTCCGGCCGCGCTCGCCGTCGCCGTGCTGCTCGGCCTCGCGGCGACGCTTGATGGTGCGGGCGCCGGGCCGGGCCGGGCGCGGTCGGCGGCGATCGGCGCCGCCGTGCTCTTCGCGCTCTTCCTCGCCGTCGCCCTCGTCTCGCCGCGGGCGATGGGCATGGGCGATGTGAAGCTCGCGGCCCTCGTCGGCGGTGTGCTCGGCTGGGGCGGGCTCGCGAGCTGGGCGGTCGGCGTCGTCGCCATGTTCCTCATCGGCGGCCTCGTCGCCGTCGTCGGCCTGAGCCTGCGGCGGGTGCCGGCCGGTGGGGCGATCCCGTTCGGTCCCGCGATGCTCGCCGGGGCGCTCCTCGCCGTCGTCGCGGTGCCCGCTACCCTGGGGCCATGACCGCCGCGTGGCGCCCCGACGTGCTCGGGCCCGGGTTCGAGCAGCTGACGCTGCCGCTCGGCTCCGACGACGAGGGCGAGCTCGTCGCCACCCTCGTGCGCTACACCCCGCCCGCGGCATCCGGCTGGTGGCCGTTCGCCCGCACCCCGCGGGGGCCGGTCGCCGGCTGCGACGTGCTCTCGGTGCACGGCTGGAGCGACTACTTCTTCAATCCCGAGCTCGCCCGCTTCTGGGCCGCGCAGGGAGCCCGCTTCTTCGCCCTCGACCTGCGCAAGTACGGCCGCAGCCTCCGCCCGGGCCAGACGCCCGGCCTCATCACCGACCTCGCCGACTACGACGTCGACCTCGACGCCGCGCTGACCGCGATGCGGGCCGGCGGCCCCGCCCGACCGCTCATCCTGATGGGGCACTCCACCGGCGGGCTGACCCTCTCGCTCTGGGCCGACCGGCACCGCGGCCGTGCACGCGCGCTGGTGCTGAACAGCCCGTGGCTCGAGTTCCAGCTGAGCCGCGTGGGCCGCGAGGCGCTCGCCCCCGTCTTCGCCCTCGGCGCCCGCGTGCACCCGCTCGCGCCGCTGCCGAACGTCGACCTCGGCTTCTACACCCGCGCCGTCGCGAAGGAGCAGGGCGGCGAGTGGGAGTACGACCACCGCTGGCGGCCCGACCGGGGCTTCGCGACGAGCCCCGTCTGGCTGAACGCCATCCTCGCCGGCCACGCGCGCGTCGCCGCGGGCATCGACGTCGGCTCGCCGGCGCTGACCCTGCTCTCGGCCAGGTCGAGCATCCTCACCCGCTGGGACGAGTCGATGCGCACGAGCGACAGCGTGCTCGTCGTCGACGAGATCGCCGAGCGCGCGCTGAAGCTCGGCCCCGAGGTGACGGTGTCGCGCATCGACGGCGCGCTGCACGACGTCACCCTCTCGCGGGAGCCCGCCCGCGCGGCCGCCTACGCCTCGATCAGCCGTTGGCTGCGCGGCTACGCGCCGCGCTGAGCCGCGCCCGTCAGACGCGGGCCCGGCCCGGGCTCAGCGGAAGTTGACGAACTGCAGGTCGACCTCGAGATCGGCCGCCTTCAGGATGCGGATGACCTCCTGCAGGTCGTCGCGGCTCTTCGAGGACACTCGGAGTTCGTCGCCCTGGATCTGCGACTTCACCGTCTTCGGGCCCTGCTCGCGGATGATCTTGCCGATCTCCTTCGCGGCCTTCTGGTCGATGCCCTGCTTCAGGGCGATCTCGATGCGGAACTCCTTGCCCGAGGCGTAGGGCTCGCCCGCGTCGAGGCTCTTCAGCGTGATGCCGCGCTTGATGAACTTCGACTGCACCACGTCGAGCACGGCCTTCACGCGCTCCTCGGAGGAGGCCTTGAGCAGGATCTTCTCGCCGCTCCACTCGACCGAGGCGCCGACGCCCTTGAAGTCGTAGCGCTGCTCGATCTCCTTGCGGGCCTGGTTGACCGCGTTGTCGGCCTCCATCTTGTCGACCTTGGAGACGATGTCGAACGTCGAATCTGCCATGCCGCCAGTCTAGCCAGGGCCGCGCCGCCCGGCTCAGCCGAGCACGTGCAGCGCGTCGCCGACCGCGACCGTGTCGCCCGACGAGGCATCCAGCGCTGGAACGAGCCGCACGCCGAACCAGGTCTTGCCCTCGCGGCGCCGGTGCCGCGCGAGCGTGCGGATCGGCTCCTTGCCGCGCACGAGCGTCGTCGGGTCGATCGTCGTCATGACGCAGCGGTCGCAGCAGCCCTCGACGCGGAACTCGACGTCGCCGATGCGCACCCGCGTCCACGCCTCCTCGGCGAAGGGCGTCTCGCCGTCGACGACGAGGTTCGGCCGGAACCGCTCCATGACGAGAGGCGCGGGCTCCGCGTCGCCGCGCTCGGCGGCGTCGCTCGCCGCGAGCTCGTTCAGCAGGCGCAGGGATGCCTCGCTCGCGAGCAGCAGCGGCGAGGCATCCGCGAGCGTCAGCGAATCGCCCGGTCGTCCGCCGTAGTCGGGCTTCACGGTGCGCGCCGTCGGGTCCGGCTGCCAGACGAGCCGGAGCGGGCGGCCGATGCGCGCGCTGATCCAGGCATCCGCCTCCGCGCCCGCCGGCAGCGCCGTGCCCTGACGCGAGTGTCCGACCGCGACGGGCTCGGCGTCGCGCGGGGCCGCGACGAGCAGGCTGCCGGCCGCATCGCGCTCCGCGCCGAGCCGAAGCGCGTCGTCGGCGAGCGGGGTCGCGGCGAGCCCGAGCAGGGCGTTCTCCTCGCGCGCCGTGACGGGGGCGCCCTCCGGGTCGACGACCGCCCAGCGGCGATCGCCGGCGAGCCCCCAGGGCAGCACGCTCGCGCTCGGCACGTCGAATCCGGCGAAGGACTTGACCGGGTGGATGCGGACGCGCGTGAGCTGCATCACAGCACCGTACCCGCCGGGCTCGTATTGTCCCCCATCCGCGTGTCATCTGGCGGCCCCCGTTCGGGTGGGGTAGAAACGACGGCGGACTCCGATCGAAGGGATCGCGAACGTGAAGTGGATCAAGCCCCTGGCCGTCGTGCTGGTCGTCGTGTTCGCGCTCTTCTACATGATCAGCCGGCCGGAGGACGCGGCGAACCTCGTGCAGGGCGCGGTCAACGGCGTCGCCACCGCTGTCGACGGCGTCGGCCGCTTCTTCACCTCGCTCGCGTCCTGAGCGGCCGGCGGATGCTGCCGTGAGCGTGTTCGGCCTCGACCCGAAGGTCGAGCGGCATCTCATCGCCGACGAGGGCGAGGTGATCGTCGACGAGGTCGGCAAGCACTGGGCCGCGAAGGTCGGCTGCGTCGCCGAGATGGTCGCCGCGGCGCCCGTGCTGCTGCTCCTCGCAGTGCTGCCGAAGCCGCTGTACTTCGTGCCGCTGCTCCTCGCGCTCGGGCTGCTCCTGCACGGGCTCTGGCGCTACGTCGGACTGCGGATGGACCGCTTCGTCATCACGAACATGCGGGTGTTCCGGGTGCACGGCATCCTGTCGCAGCGCATCGCGACCATGCCGCTCTCACGGATCCTCGACATCTCGGTGCACACGCCCTTCGTCGGGCGGATCATCGGCTACGGCCACTTCGTCTTCGAGTCCGCGGCGCAGGACCAGGGGCTCCGCGAGATCCGCTTCGTCGGGCGACCCGACGAGCGCGGGCTCACGATCCAGCGGGTCATCCAGCGCTCGGGGCTCCGCGGGCGGATGCCTCAGCCGGACTTCCCGATGCCCGAGTACGACCCGACGCGGGTCGGCCAGCTCGCCGCCTACGACGCGGCGAGCGGCGGGCAGATGGCGGCTCGGGCCGAGGCGGATGCCGCGGCGGATACTCGGGATCTGAACGCGACGCGGGACTACGGCGACGAGCTGCCCTGGTGGCGCGAAACCCGCTGAGCCGGTTTCGCGTCGGGTCGCTGCGGCGGGCGGCGAACTCGATTTCGTCAGCGGGCGCGCTCCGAGTATCCTTGTGAGGCCCCCGGTTGTGTGCAGAACGTGGTCGGGTGCACACGGCGAGTTACCCAAGCGGCCAAAGGGATCTGACTGTAAATCAGACTGCATTGCATTCGGGGGTTCGAATCCCTCACTCGCCACCACGAACGAAAGCCCCGGTAGCACCTGAGAATCCTCGGTGGCCGGGGCTTCGTCGTTGCTGCGGCGGGCTGACGGTGACCCCTCCGAATCCCCTCCGCGCCGTCTACGCTGCGGTAATCTCAGCTGCCTCGAGCGCCCTCCGGCGGTCATATAGGCAGAGGACCTTGCGAAACAGCGCCCGCAGGTATGGCGAACTTGCTTCCTCAGTGCCATACAGCTCGACCAGCACCTCGCGCAGATCGTCTGTTGTGTAGCCGGATGGGTCGAGCAAGATTAGGCACTCCAGCTTGAAGTAGGTGGCGTAACTGGAATCCATCACTTCACGCGGGGTCTTGAGGACACCTTGTACCTCCCGGTTGAAGCGTGCGACGCTCTGCGCAGACGCCGTCAAGGGCTTCTCTGCGAGTTGCTTTACGACCTCCGGTAGATCGTCGAACTCGATGCTGCCGTCGGGCGAGATTCGACCACTCTCCAACAGGTACTTATGCACGGGCAGGTTGGATGTGGGGCCGGGGCGAATCGCATCTGGGATACCCGAGAGAAGGACGTTCTGCGGGTCCAGTGCGCGCCGACGAACGCCTAGAACGTCCTGCTCGATATCGTCGCGCGTAAGGGTTCGACCGATTGTAGAGAGGTTTTGCAAGTCCTTCTCCGAGAAGGCGCCCACGCCGAAGACGACTCGATACTCGTTTCCCTCGTCGCCGTCGATCGGAATGGCACGAACGACTTCTCGCGTCTGGCTCGGGTCCGGGTGCGTGACGAGATCGAAGACGTGCTTGCGCAGTTCGCGCAGGATGGCTGCTGGGAAGGGGCGCTCCAGCCGTGACAGAGCTTCCCACAACCATTCGAAGCTGTGGGTGTCGATCCGAGTTATCGGAAGCCTGGAGCCGCCACGCTCGATGCTGGTCTGCTCTATCAGGGTGGGCGCAGATGGGTCAGCGCTCCACTCGACAAAATAGATGCGCTTACCCAACTCGCCGAGACGCTCCGGTCCGACAGCGGTGGCGATGTTGTCGAGGATCTCGTTCAGATACTCATCACCCAAGCTGTAGCCCACGAAGATGACCGGGTGCTCGGCGAAGATGGTGAGAAGTTTCGCCGCAAGGTAGTGATTTCTGTTCGAGAAACGGTCGTAGTCGCCCTTGGTCAGCACCAAGGAGAGCGGCTGCGTCGCTGCCCCATGAATCTTGTAAGTCTCCGCGATGAACTGCGCATCGCTCATCATCAGTTCGTCCTGCCCGATGTATGGCTGGAAGGACTGGAAAAGCTGGTCAGTCAGGGAGTCGTAGTTCGTCGTGATGACGCCATCGACAACGGCCGAGCCGAGCAGCGCGATCTCTGCTGCGAGCGATTGATCGTCAACGCCGGGGACGCCAGCGGCCAAAGTGTCGTGCGTGCGAATGTACTCCGAGATGGCTACCTTCAGACCACCCTCTTCATCGCGGACAATCGATGAGTACGCTGCACGCTGGTCGGCATAACGGTCGTCCTTCCACCAGATCTGATGGAACACTCGAGCGATGCTGGTGGCGGCAGTCGGGAGATCACCGTTTGCTGTCGCGAGGTGGAAGTTGAAATCCTCGCCGGCTTCGGTCGCGAACTGCCTGAGAAGACCCTCCCAGTCAGGCAGGTCGAGATAGCGCCGTGAGATGCCGCTTCCAATGAACAGATACGGAAGAGCCCCATGCGAAGCGAGCGACGCGTAGAGAGTTTCAGTGGCGCCGTCAGTTTCGACGGGCTGATCGGTGTCTGAAGGGCCAGGCGTCATGCCACCAATCTAGAGGGGCCACCCGTTGCCGATGCGTGCAAGCGGTTCTACCGGCGTGGCTGCGCCGCCGAGCGCATCGAGCCGCTCCATGTCAGCCTCGTGGCCATCGACGAACAGATGCATGTAGGTGCTGTAGGTCATATTGATGTTGGCGTGACCCATCCATCGCGCGACCTTGTGAATGTCGATGCCCTGCGCGGCGCAGGCCGAGGCGTAGAAGTGTCGAAGGTCGTACCAGCGCACCACCGGGATGCCGAGCTCTTCGAGGGCAGGCTTGAGGTGTCCCCGGTAGACGCTGCCGTGACGGAAGGGCACGTCATAGCTCAGCGGGGCGCGCTTGCCGGGAGCGCCGCCCTTCTTGCGCCCGGGCCACAACAGAGCGTCGGGATCGCTGCGGTAGGGGTGCGCCTCAACGTGCTGCGCCAGCGCTCTGAGCAGGCTCCTGGTCAGAGGCACGTCGCGCACCGCCTTTGCCGACTTGGGCGTGATGTACTCCAGCCCAACCTTCGGCGTGTGCTGTGCCTGCCGCCGGACCTCGACATGACGGCGCAGGAAGTTGATGTCCCGGATGCGCAGCGCTTCGAGTTCGCCGGGGCGGAGGCCGGTGTAGGCCGCGAACCGCACGATCAGCCCGTAGGGCGGCACATCGTCCAGCCAATCCGCCAGGCGCTCGACCTGCTGCGGTGAGAGGAAGGTCGGCTCCTCGCGGACGATCTTCGGCTTCTCGATCCCAGCGCATGGGTTCCCCGAGATGAGACGGTGCCGCGCCGCGTACTTGAACACCTTCGACAAGGCGATGAGCGCGCCGCGGACAGTCGAGGCTGCGTAGGGCAGATCTGGAGCGTCGTCATTGTGCTTCGGCTTGGGCTTCGTGCGCATCTCCGCAGCCCACTTCTCGACGTCCATCGACGTGATCGTGTTGATGCGCCGGTTCCCGAACGTCGGATAGATGTGCAGTGCGAAGCAGTCCTCGTAGCCGCGCCGGGTCTTTGGCTTGAGCTTGTGGGTCGCCGCCATCATCGCTTCTGCAACGTCACGGAACTTCTTTGCGTTCTTGACGAGCGCTTCCGTGCCGCCGCCATCGGCGAGCTCGTTCTCGACGCGGAGGGAGAACCGGTCAGCCTCGCGGCGGGCGGTGAAGGTCTTCTGCTTGAACTTGCCGTTGGCGTCGCGCCAGCGCACCTCGTAGGCGACGCCGTCCTTGCGTGCGACCTCTCGAACGTTTGCCATCAGTACTCGCCCTTCTTCGCAACTTCGAGGCGGGCAGTGGGGTGGTAGTCGCCGAGCTTCCACCACGGCTCGCGGGAGGCCTGCCAGATGTAGCGGCAGTAGACGTGGATGCGGCCGCTGCCGTACTGGAGGCGGACGATGCGGGCGGGGTGCTGCCAGCTCTCGAGCACGACGTCGCCGACCTTGAGGTCTGCCGTCTGCTTGCCAATGGTCTTCGGGGTGTAGTTGAGGGTCATCGGGGTGCCTTGAATCCGAGGGTGACGAGGATGGTTGCAATGTCGCGGGCGGTGAACCCTGCCCAGCGCATCGCGGCGATGATCTGTTCGGGCGTCATCGACTTGCTGCGATGGACGACGGGGCGGGAAGGCTCGCGGTGTCGGCGACGGGTCATGCTGCTTCCTTGGGTGCGTAGGCCTTGAGGATGCGGGCGACGGTGGAGGCGTGCCAGCGTCCGCCGTGGGCGGTGGGGACGTGTTCGGTGTTGAGCTGGTCGGCGATCTTGACGAGCGAGAGGCCGTTGGCTCGGAGCTCGAACAGCCGGAGCTGTGCGGTCTTGGAGAGGGTGCGCGGTCGGCCGAGCTTGACGCCGCTCGCTGCGAGCGCTCGGAGGGCATCGGAGGTGCGTTCGCCGATCAGCTCTCGTTCGAACTGCGCGAACTGGATGAGCACGCCCGCGATCAGCCGGCCAACGGCGCTGCGTGTGTCGAGGTCGAAGTCGAGCACGACGATCGACCACTTCTGCCGTCGAGAGGCTTCGAGTAGCGCGCCGAAGTCCACGACCGAACGGCTGAGGCGGTCGAGCTTGGCTGCGACCACACCATCGGCCTCGCGCACCTTCGGCCGAGCCGAAAGTGCCGAGAGAAGAGCCTGGAGGCCGGGGCGGTCGGTGTCCTTGCCCGAGACACCGTTGTCGATGAACCAGCCAACGACTTCCCAGCCCTTCAGCTCGGCATGCCGCTCGATCTTGGCCTGCTGGGCCTCGATCCCGAGGGACGTGTCGCGGTTCCGGTCAGCCTTGGACACACGGAGGTAGCCGTAGACGCGGCGGTTCATTTCGCCTCCTGCTTCGCCTTCGCCCCGCGCTCGGCGCGACGCTCGACCTTGGCCTGCGCTGCGGTGACGCGAGCTGCCTTGGCATCGGCCATGCGCTTCTGGTTGCCGGGCGACTTCTGGAACGCGGGACGCAGCATCGAGGAGAGCTGCACTGAGATGGGGTCGACCTTGTAGCCGGTCTCCTTCTCCAGCCATGCGATGTACTCGCGCATGACCGGAGTGATGTCCTTCTCGGCGTAGGCGGCGAGCTCGGGCTTCTTGGTGTTCGACATGGTGTCTCCTTGATGGCAGATGGGCCGTCAACCGGTGTTGACGTGAGCGGAAGTTAAACGCGTAAACGTCCGTTTTGGCTACTGATCTGGGAAATCCGAGCGTAAGGACCGCAAATTCTTCGGCTCAGGGAAACCCTTGGGTCTGCCCGTTTCGCCATGGAGCGGCCGAGGTAGGGCCGTTCCGTCATGCCTTCCGCCTGCCGCGACCGCCGTTTGCGGACGGATTCGGCTCGTACCAGTGGGGGACGCCGTCCTGTTCGGGCTGCGATGGGGCACGGCGGGGTTTGAGTGGTCGCAGTCCTTGCGACGGGCTGCCCTCGGCGGCGCGGGCCTCGGCGCGGAGGCTTGCGGTGTACTCGGTTTCGTCCACGACTTCGGCATCGATCACGTCGGCGTCATCAACGCCTGCCCAGTCGATCTCCACTCTCCTCACGGCGCCACTTTCGAGCAGGCGCTGCTCCCACGCGGGCATACCGAGTTCGAGGTTGACCTGCTGCGTGCCGACGACGTTCGCCCGGTCGAGCAGCTCCTTCGCGGCGGCGAGCTTCACGTTGTCCCCCACGGTCGGGGACGACATCAGCTCCACAAGCTTCTTGGCGGCGAGGTCGCTCGCCATCAGGATGCGCACCTGCGCCGCCGCGCGGACCTGCGGCGCGGACCCACCATGGAGTCGGCAGACCGTCGCTCCCTTGATCGCGTAGTTCATGCACGGCTGACCGTTGCGCCGCCTCGCAGTGCATACGGTCCCGGTCTGCATACGGTCCAGGCCCTTCTTCGTCATCTTCACTTCTCCACTTCGGTCGAATGTCCACTTCGGGTGAACCCAGCCCGGACGGCGCAGGCAGGATCGACAAGAGTCGCGCCGTCCGGGCTGGGGGTCTTGTTAGAGGGGTCGCGGTTGGGCGTTCAACTTCCGCCTAATCAACCGCCGCCCCTTAAGGGACTAGGCGGAAGGGCGGCGGTTGCCGCCCCGGCCCGTCCCTGGCATCCCGGCTCGCTATGGCCGCCTACTTCCGCCTCAGCGGTCAGGCGGCGATAGGAACCGCGCCGTTACGGCGAAGCACGGGCATTCGAAGGCTCGTCCGCTTCAACCGCCGCCTCACCTTCAGGCGGCGATAGACGCACCTTCGACGGGCTGGATTCGCTGAGGCGGCGATAGCCCCACACCTTCACGGCCCGCTGCTTGCCGTCCTTACCCGCGCGCTGGGTCTCGCGGGGCTCAAGTTCACCCGTTTCCGCGAGCTCGTCGAACGCTGCGCGCTTCGCTGCGGTCGCGCCCGATACGGCCTGCAGAACCTGCTCGCGGGTGTACTCGAACGAGTTCTGCCGGACGAGCTTCGCGATCGACAACGAGATGCCTTCGAGGCGGGACGGCGGCTTCTCGCCCCATCCGACGGCGCGGACGGCGACTTGTAGCTCGCCGAGGTGCTCGCCTGCTGCGGCGTCGAAGCGCCCGATCGACCAGTCCACGATGTACTGCTGCCCGCCCCACTGTCGCGAGCCGAACTGCATGCCGATCGAGAACTCGCCTTCGTCCACGCGCGGTCGGGTGTGGTGGTTCTGGAGGATCCAGCTATCGGCCCACTGAGCCACGCCGGATTGCGCGATGGAATCGAGGTCGAGGTCTTTGCCGCCGGTCTTGCGGAAGTGATCCGCGAGGAGGAACGACGCCCCGTCCGGCACCATCTGCTGCAGCTCGGCCAGCATTGCACCTCGGTCGTAGAGGTTCTGGGCCTCCACTCCGGGAGGGTGGAAGGCGTAGAGGGGGTCGATGATGACGAGGCCCGGGGTTTCTTCCGCGACCGCCTCCTCGAACGCAGCGAGGAACGTCTCGCCGGTCAGGTCGCCTGCGTCGAACACCATGCGCAGGGGTAGCGAACGTAGGTCCACTCCCATCGACTGCGCGATGCGCTGAAGACGACGCATCGTCGGGAACTGACCGCCCTCGCCGAGGTACATAAGAACGGGGCGCGGCTCGGGGACAGCGAAGCGGTCGAGATAGGGCTCCCCGCTTGCTACCGAAAGCGCGAGCGCCAACGCGGTGTAGGTCTTGAGCGTCTTCTTCTCGCCCGCAACGACGCCGTAGGAGCCGTCCGGCCACACGCCCTCCACCAGCCATCGCATCGGCGGCACCGGTTCGGCGAGCTCCGAAGCGCTTACCACGCGGAACCGCTCGCGTGCAGGGGAAGCGCCCGATCGGACGCGTTGCATCTCGTTGATGATCTGCACGGCCGTGCCGTGCAGTTTCATGTGCCAGTCGGTGAAGTCCTTCCTGCTCTTGTCGCCCGCGAGAAGGCCGAGTGGTGCCCAATCGAGCACATGCACGTCTGCGCCAAGCTTGCCCAGGGCGGCAGCGACCTTCTTCGCGCCCTTCTTGCCTGCCTCGTCGTTGTCGTACAGAACGAACACTTCTCGGTTCGAGAGCATGTCAAGGCCTGCTGGAAGCGTGGCTGCCCCGCCCGTGCCGGTGACAGCGACGAACTCACCCTCTCCGATCTGGTTAGCGAGCAGAGCATCGAACTCACCCTCGACGAGCAGCACGGGTAGGTTGCCGGCCGACAGCACTTCGGAGAACGCGAGCACTGCTGCGCCGTGATCGGGCAGGTTGAGCATCTTCTTCTTTGCGTCGGCGTTCGGCCGATAGCGGCGCACGTTGACCCACTTGCCTTCGAAGCGAACTGGGATCGTGAACCGCTGACCGTCGTGGCCGAGCTTGAACTTGTTGATCGTGTCGAGGCTGAGGCCGCGCTGCGCCGTCAGATACTCCACCCGGGCAGGCTGGGCGGCCAGCATCTGGTCGTGCCAGCGGTAGACCTTGCTGTCGTCCTCCAACGGAGGCGGTGGCTTTCGTTCCGTTGCACGGGGAGCAACCTTGATCGACGATGCCTCGATCTTCTTGCCGAGCTTGGTGAGAAGGTCTTCGACAGAGCCGCCGTCTTCCTCGGTCTTGAGGCAGTTCCACTCGCCGGTCTCGATGTTCATCGAGGCAGACGGCGTCCTGCTCTCCTCGGGGTCTTCGCACAGTGGGCAGAACATCCGCTGCTCGCCATCGGAGCTCGGTGCTCCGACAGTCCACAGTTCGAAGGCGGCTAGCACTGCGTCGGCAGAGTACACGCGACGCTCTCGGCGCACGGAAGGTCTACGGCGGGATGCTGCGTTGCGCCTCATGGTTGGCACGGGCATCGCCTACTCGGCGTCGGTCGTCGGCGCGATCTCGCACGACTTCAGGTAGGCATCGAGTTGCGCCTGCGAGAAGCGAACGTGCAGTCCGCCGAGCTTGTAACGCCCGATCTTCCCGGCTTCAGCGGCGCGCTTGAGCTGCCGCACGGAGAGTCCGACGTACTCGGCACCGGTCGGGTAGTTGAATGTCGGCTTGTTGTAGTCGTTCTGCGTGGACACGGTGGTCCCTTCCCGTCGAGAAGGTGCCGTACCAACACGAAAGCCGAGCACGGAACCCACCCGACATCGATTCATGTCGTTGAGTGGGTCCACTGCTCGGCTTCACGTCACCTGGGGTTCCGCAGGAAAGGCCGAGGCCACATCTCCGTTAGCTCGCAGGATCTTTGCGAATCCGCTTGCGCCCTCCGGTTGCTCGTGACGTCGCACGGCCTTTGGGACAGCGGGGTGTTGCTTGTTCAGTTGTGCCGGGCTTCCCCGGTGCGTTTCAAGGTTACCCGATCTCGGTTCGGTGCCGCTCGGAGTCGGTTCCGAGCGTGCGTGAGGCGCAAAGTGCACCGAGCCGAACGTGGCTGAACGGGCCACGAACTCCCTCCGGTGCGAAGGTCGTCCAGACCTCGACGCCCAGCTCTGCGGCATCGACTGCGGCGAGCAGCGCGAAACCCTTGTGAGCTGATCGCAGGCCATTCGGATGGACGCTGAGCATCGCGCGTTGGAGGCTGCGGGCAATCCACGTGCCGCTGTGGCTGAGCTGGTTGGATCGCTTCCAGATGGCGAGCCGGACGACCGCTTCGTGGACGAGACTGGAACCGCCGGGACAGTGTGCGAGGTCAGGCGCGATGATTCGTATCGTCGCGCGTTCGAGCGGGGTCATGGCGCGAGCACCGACCTCCCACGGCGCAAGATCGATTGGCTGATGTGGATAGTCAGCGGCCGAGCCCCAATAGTCGGGCAGAGCGCCCCGAATCGGCACCGAGGTAGCGTTGATCGTGTTCATTCTGGCACTTCCCTTCCGAGAGCCCCGCGACGACCGAGAGTAGGCGGCGTCCGGGGCTCTTGCGTTGTCAGAGGACGAGCGTCGGCCGGATCATCGGCCACTTGGTGAGCAGGTCGCAGTAGCTCTCGTAGACGTTGCCGTTCCGGTCGATGTGCCACTGAATTTCGTGTTCGGCTCGGTCGAGCTCGCTCAGTGCGTACTCTGCTGTGCGCCGCAGGTCTTCATACCGCTGCGCCAGATCGGACGTCGGTTCGGTACCGTCCATCAATTGGTACTTCACTTCCGTGCGCAGCGACTCGATGAGCTCGTCGGCGGCGGTCAGATCGACAGTTCGCTCGGCCATGAATTCGTCGGCGGCTCCGGACACGCCGCGCTCGAACGCGCGGACGCTGTCGAACACGGCCCGGTCGACGGCAGCGATGGTCTCTCGCTCAACGGTCGAGTTGGCGTATCCCTGCTCGCGGGCGAGGATCCGCAGGTCGTGTGGGTGCATGTTTTCGGTCATCGGGTTCTCCTATCGGCGGCGGTTCGTCTTGGCAAGGGCCGCGACGCGGTCGCGGGCGGTCTGTCGGCGGTCGGCCTTGTCGAAGGCAGCCGCCCACTGGGCGTCGACGGCGGAGAGCTCTTCGCGGAGGGCTTCGGCTCGTTCGCGGAGCTTGGTCCGCTGGGCTTCCAGACGCTTGACGGTGCCCGCGCCGACCGCGGCGGGGTACTTGGGGAGATCGATGGTCATCGGGTTCGTTCCTTTCGGTCGGCGGCGAGGACGCCGCGTGCGAGGGTGGGCTGAATCGGCTGGCTGGTGGCGGGCAACACTCCTTGCTCCACGAGGTAGCAGCGGAGTGCTTCCGCGACGATGGAGCGCTTGGAGATGCCGGAGAGCTTGACGAGCGCGTTCAGCGCGGTGTCGATATCACCCGGGATGGGCTGCTGAAGCTTCGCATTGGGCTTCAAAACTTGAGTGAGCATGCCTCAACTTTACGGTTCAAGCCGCCCTCCGCGCTGGACTCGACGGAGAGGCAAATTCGGATAGGAAGTGGACCCAAGGTGGACACGGGCGTCGAGCGCTGCGAACGGCAGGAGAGCGAAGCTTGAAGGATGACTGAACCCATCCCGACCGCATCCGAATACGCCTCCGGCGGCTACGGCCGCACCGCAGATGGCAGGCCCCGCCCGCTCACCCCGAAGGAACGTGCCCAGGCTGAACGCTCTGCGTCCATCCGCGGCGAGAGCATCGAGCAAGCCGCCGACCGGCTTCGCGGCACTCGTCGCTAGCCGCTACACGCCCAAATGCGTGGCTCGGGTGGTGGCCTCAACCCCGGCTACCGGCTCGACCGAGATCGCCATGGAGCGCCCAGCCGGCCATGGCTCCGTCAGGCGGGCTCGTCCAGCGAGGCAAGCAGATCGCCGAGGTCAACATCGAGCGCGTGTGCAATCCGCCACCACGATTCGAGCGACCCGCGTGACGCTGGCTGTTCGGGTCGTCGGGACCGTGGTGAACCTGTCTCCATCGCGATGAGGGTTGCTCGCGAGACGCCGCTGCGCTCTGCAAGCTGCTCGTACGTCAGTTCTCGCTCGGCGCGAAGGACGCTCAGCCGAAGCCTCAGGGCGTCAAAGTTCGGTTCAGCGAGCACTCGAACAAGCCCACCCGTTTGCGGGACGGTGCGCAGTATGGCAAGCCAGATAGAGTTGGGCAAGCCAGACCAGATGGAGAGGAACCACCCACTCGTGAGAACCGCCCGACCACGCATGTTCCTGCTCATCTCGGCTCTGATCGCTTCACTCCTCGTCGGCGCTCCAATCGCTGCACAGGCGACCGAACTCGACGTGCCGATGCCGGATCTAGTCGGCGAACCGGCTGACATCGCTGCGAAGGCTCTCGACAACATGGACCTCAAGGTGAAGTTCGACGCGAAGGGCCGCGCGGTCTGGAAGAAGAGCAACTGGGTCGTCGTCTCTCAGAAGCCCAAGGCGGGCGCTGCGGTCGAGGAAGGTGACAAGGTCACCCTGCGTGTCATCAAGAAGAGCGACGTGGTCAACGAGGGACGCGCGGTCCCGCTCTGCAAGCGCCATGCCGAAGACAGCGGGCAGATTCCCCAGAACGTGAAGTGGCCGCTCTTCGACTTCGTTGCCTCGCCGCACGACCTCGGCATCGTCGTTCGGGTCAATGGTGCGACCGACGATGCCTTCAAGACGCCCGTGTCGATCCGCTGCACTTACGAGGGTACGAAGAAGGACCCGAAGCTGGTCGAGTTCGAGGTGCTCGAAGTCTTCTGAGTCGAGAGCACGCCGGAAGTCGGTTCCGGGCCGCGTTGTCGCCTCCCGCGCTGCGCGTCAGAACGGGCTGGCGCCTCCGTACGACACCCACGATTCGCTCGCGGCGAGGCGCGAACGCGGGAGCGGCGGATACGTCCAGACCTCGCTCTCTCCGGTCGCGGCATCGACGACGTTCTCGATCGCGGTGAACGCAAAGTCGAACTCGTCGTCTTCGAGGATGCGGATGCCGATCCCCATCTTCAATCCTTCGGCGAACACGTTATCCGCGAAGTCCTCCCACGACGGTCGAGCGTCCATGTTTCTCCACGCAGCGGAGATTACGGCGACCGCCTCCTTCACCGCTTCACCGATCTCCTCCCCTAAACCGGACACGCCAAACTCCGCCTGGAAACCCCTCCGGAACCCCTCGCGCCGCGCCAACCCTCGGTGCTCGGTTGCGCTCCGGCGTACTCCGAACGGCCTTTTGCGGCGCGGCGTTCCCAGCGTTCTGGCGGGGCGGGACGGTCTACCGACGAGCACGCCGGTTCGCCCCGGAAGGGCTTCCCCGACTCCCTGTAAATCAGACTGCTCAGCATTCGGGGGTTCGAATCCCTCACTCGCCACCATCAGCGCTTGAAGACGAAGGCCACCGGATTCCGGTGGCCTTCGTCGTTCCCTCCGGCCGTCGCGGCCCATCTGCGCCTCGTTCGGGGGTCGCGCGTCCGCCGGGGTCCCGAGATCCCTCTGTTTAGATGGAGAGGACGGTCCGTACCCCGAGCGGACCGACTCCGACCCGGGCTTCATGGTGGCTTCCCACAGAACCGAACGATCAGCGGATCCGCGCGAGCTGCTCCGCCGTGCCGTCGGCGAGCGAGACGTCGAGGCGGTCACGTCCCTCGTCGCGCAGCACTGGATGTACCTGCTCGAGCACCGCTCCATCACGCTGGCGCTGGCGATGGGCCTCTGCGCGCCGGACCCGGCCGATCCGCTGCTGACCGCCGTGTTCACCGAGCTCGGCGCCCACCTGAAGTCGACCTTCCGCACGAACGCGGCCTCGCACCGCGCTCGCTGGAGCGGCGCACGCCGCTCGGAGGCGGAGGCGCTGCGCGCCGTGCTCGGCGGCACCGTCGCCGCGATCGCCGCGCGCGCCGACGGCCGCGCCGCCGAGAGTCTCGTCCACATCGATCGCGCCCGGGCCGCCCTGCCCGCGGCCGCTGCGCGGATCCCGCCGGCGATGCTCGCCCGGCTGCAACATCACTGGCTGCGCACGGAGCTGATGAGCACCGGCTACGTGACGGTCGTCGACGGCTCGGAGGAGGTGCTCCGGGTCGCGGTCGCGACGGAGCAGCTGGACATCGCGTACTGCACGGCCGGGTACTACGCGCTCTCGCACGCGCTGGCCGGGCGGGGACCGGCCGCCGACCGGGCCGCGGCGGAGGCGGATGCCCTCGCCGACCTCATCGAGCCCTGGCAGCGGGCGGCGATGGGCGTCCCGCTCCGGCTCGCGTCGGCGCTCCGGCTGCTCGACCGGGGGCACGGCGACGACGCGGCGGCGCTGCTCACCGACGACCGTCGAGCGGAGCAGGACTCCGAGCTGTGGGCGCTCGCGCTGATGGTGCGCTCGCAGCTGCCGGCCGCGAAGCAGGACTCGACGCGGTTCCTCGCCCAGCTCGAGGCCGAGGCCGCGTCCTGGCCGTCGGACGTCGTGGCCCAGCCCGCGAACAGCGTCCACCTCGACGTGGCGCGCGCGCAGCTGAACGGGCTGACCGGGCGCGGCGCGCTCGCGATCGAGCTGCTGGAGCGGAGCGCGGAGCACGACGCGCACGGGATCGTGCGCGTCCGCCTCGCGGCGATCCGCGCAGCGGAGGACCCGACCGCCGCCGCGACGCTCGTGGAAGCGGTGCTCCGGGAGAGCCGGGACCGGCCGCGGGCGGCAGCGGAGATGCACCTGCTCAAAGCCGCCCGCGCGCTCTCGGAGGGCAAGGACGCGATCGCGTCCCGCGAGTTCCGGCGCGCGGTCGCGCTCGCACTCGCGAACGGCATCCCCAGGTCGCTCGTCGTCGCGGGGCCCGCCGTGCTCACGAAGCTCTCGGAGCTGACCGGGACGCGCGAGGCGCTCGACGCCGTCGCCGAGATCGACCAGGAGCTCGTCTCCCTCGACCGCTCGAGGGATCACACCCTCCTCACGCCCCGCGAGCGCGCCGTGCTGCTCGGACTGATGTCCGGGAAGACCCGCGCGGAGGTGGCGCGGGACTCGTTCGTCAGCGTCGAGACGGTGCGGAGCCAGCTGCGGTCCGCGTACCGAAAGCTCGGCGTGCGTTCGCTCGAGGCGGCGATCTTCGCGGCGAGCGAGGCCGGAATCCGCAACTGATCGGCTCGCGGACTTCACCCTCAGGGGGATTCTCCGCGCGCCGAGGGTGAAGTCCTGCGTTCCCGGGCTGCATCTCACATGCGGTCGGACATAGTCGAAGTGACGCCCAGCCGGTCGGACCCGACGCATCCGGCCGAATCCGACGCATCCCGACCGACTGACGCGCGCGCTCCCAACGGAGCGAGAACCCGATCGGCAGCGACCCCGTCGCGCCCACCCGATTCACCGAAGGAGCGTGCCTTGCGTTCGACCGCGCCGCGAAGTCACCGACCGCACCCCAGCCTCGTCCGGCGCCTGCTGGCGTTCGTGGCATCCATCGGGCTCGCGCTCGTCGCGGTGGTCGTGCTGCCGTCCGCGGCGCACGCCGCCCCGAACCCCGCGATCGTCGTCGGCGACGTGACCATCGCGCCGGCCGACACGCAGGCGACCATCGGCGACTCGCTCACCGTGTCGGGCTCGTGGAATGCGAGCGAAGCCGACCCGAAGGTCGGCGACTCCTTCACGATCGGGCTCCCGCCGCAGCTCAAGTTCCCGCAGAACGTGCCGTTCCAGCTCACCGGCACCACCCCGAGCGGCGACCCGGTCGTGTGGGGGAACTGCCTCACCGACACCGCGTCGGGCATCGCCACCTGCGAGCTGACGGACGAGGTCGAGGCGTTCCCCGAGCTCGTCATGGGCACCTGGCAGTTCCAGGTGGAGGCGGTCCAGGCGACCACCGCCGAGGCGATCCAGTTCGACCTCAACGGCAAGCCGGTCATGGTCGACCTGCCCGGCACGGGCGGGATCGACGACGGCATCGTGCTGCCCGGCGAGGTCACCAAGTCCGGGGTCATGAACCAGAACAACTGGTCCATGACGTGGACCATCGACATCCCCGGTGCGAACCTCGTCGCCGCCGGCGGCGACACCGCCCGCATCACCGACACCCTCGGCGCCGGTCACGCGCTCTGCGACCCCACCGGACTCAAGGTGCAGACGGTGCGCGGCAGCACGGTCGTCGACGTGACGAGCATCGCGACGCTCGACGGCGCACCCGGCGACACCTCGTTCGGCCTCGCGCTGGCCGGGCCGTTCGACGCGAACGTCACCTACCGGGTCACCTACCAGACCTGCACCGAAGACGGCCGGATCGACCCCGCGGGCACCGAGTACGAGAACTCCGCCCAGATCGAGGGCTGGGGCGAGGCCGGCCACGGCGTCGGTACCGTCGCCAACCTGCCGTGGCACCTGAACCTCGGCAAGTCCGGCAGCGTCCTCGGCGGCGCGGAGCGCAACGGCAAGGTCGCGTGGACCGTCGTCGTCCCGGGCGACCAGCTGCTCGGCAAGGACGGCTTCACCCTCACCGAGACCCTCGGCGCCGGGCACCAGCTGTGCACCGACACGATCAGCGGCATCCAGATCGCCGAACGGTACGGCCCCAGCAATCAGTTGCAGCAGAGCCTGACCGGCAAGCTCACGCCGACCACGCTCGCCTCGAGCCCGCAGTCGTTCCAGGTGCGGTTCGACCTCAACGACAGCGCCGTGGCGTTCAAGGCGTCCGACTACCGGTACGTGATCACCTACACCACCTGCGTGACCGCCACCGAGCTGCCCAACGGCGGCACCGCCTACGCCAACTCGGTCGATGTCGACGGCGCGGTCGCGACGAACGAGGCGACCGTCCCGAACCGGAGCCAGGGCAAGACCGGCCGCATCAACACCACGGCCGTGACCATCGACGGGGTCCAGCACATGCCGCAGACCACCATCGGCTGGTCCGTCACGATCCCCGGTCAGCTGATCGAGAACGTCGACGGCGTGCTCACGCTGACGGACGTGCTCTCCGACTCGCAGGCCGTCTGCGCGGCCGGCGACCCGAGCGCGGGGCTGGCGGCCCGCCTGGGCCTCCGGGTCGAGGCGCGCGACCAGATCCAGAACGGCGGCCTGCAGACCGTCGACCTGAGCGGCTCCACGGCGGTGCAGCAGAGCGGGAACACGCTCACCTTCGACCTCGACGCGGTCGACCTCCCCATCCCGACCGGCACGAGCGACGGCTTCAGCCGCGAGTACCAGTACGTGCTGACGTACACCACCTGCACCGCCACCGGCGGGATGGATGCCCCGGGCACCGTGTACTCGAACACGCTGACCGGCGACGGGGTCTCCTTCAGCTCCACCACCACGCAGAACAACAGCGGCAGCGGCACCGGTCAAGGCGTGACCCGCGGCTCCGTGTCGCTCGTGAAGACGCTCGTGGACAACGCCGGGGCGGCGTTCGTGCCCGCCGACACGATGTTCACCGTCCACGTCAAGGAGATCGACCCGACGGCGACGGTGCAGAAGGAGTACGAGCTGCGGGTGCCGCTCGACGGCGCCCCCATCAGCGGGCTCAACGCACGCGGCACCGGCTGGACGGTCGAGCTCACCGAGCCGACGTTCCCGACGGTCCCGGGCGTGACGTTCGGTGACCCGGTGTTCGCCGAGGGACCCGGCGTGACGGTCAGCCCGGACGGGAAGACCGCGATCGCCTCGATCGACCCGGGCGTGAACGTCGCGGTGTCGCTCACGAACGAGGCGCTGCTCGGATCCGCGACCATCGTCAAGGAGCTCGGCGGCGGCGCCGCTGAACTCGTCGACGCCGACCGCCGGTACCAGGTCACCGCGGCCATCGACACGAGCGCGCTCGGGCAGGGCTTCCCCGCCCAGGCCGACCGCGTCCTGCAGCTCGAGACCGGCGTGCCGGTGACGCTCGCCGAGCTGCCGATCGGCGCGACGGTGCACTTCACCGAGCTCCGGCCGGTCGACGACGACACCCTCACCTGGGCCGCGCCGGTGATCACCCCGTCGACCGTCACGGTCTCGGCGGGCCACGCGACCACTCCGGCCGCGATCACGGTCACGAACAGCGCGGAGCGCACCGTCGGCACCTTCGCGGTGGCGAAGACCGTCACCGGTGCGCAGGCCGACAACCCGGCCGTCCCCGACACCGTGACCGTCACCGCGAGCTGGACCGAGGAGGGCGTCCCCGGCAGCACGACGCTGACCGTGCCGACCGACGGCACCCCGGTGCCGCTCGGCGCGGACCTCCTCATCGGCACCCGGGTCACGCTGAGCGAGACCCCGCTCGTCGACGGCTCCAGCATCGCCTGGGGCGCGCCGAGCTGGTCGGGACCCGGAGTGACGGTCGACGGCGACTCCGCCGTCGTGACGATCGGCAGGACGGCCGACGCCACCGTCGCCCTCGAGAACCACGCCGCCACCTCGACCGCCGGCATCAGCCTGCTGAAGGCCGTCGCCGGCGAGGCGGCGGGCGAGGTCGATCCGGAGGCCGAGTTCCCGGTGACCGCCAGGTGGGTCGACGCGGACGACGTCGAGCACGCCCGCGAGCTGATGATCAGCACCGCGGAGCCGACCCCGCTCGGCGTGGAGCTGCCGGCCGGCACCGTGGTCACGATCACCGAAGGCGCCCAGCCGCGCTTCGACACCGTCGTGTGGGGGTCCATCACGATCTCCGGTGCGGGGGTCGACGATCACGGCGACGGCTCCGCGACGGTCGTCGTCTCGGACCAGCAGGATGACGTGGCGCTCGTCACCGTCGTCAACGAGGCCACCTGGGCTCCCGGCGACTTCTCGATCGCGAAGCGCGTCGACGGGGTCCGCGGGGACCACCCGGACGTGCCCGCCGCGGTGACCGTCCTGGCCGAGTGGACGGATGGCGACGCCGCGCAGTCGCTCGAGCTCGAGGTGCCGACCGACGGGACCGTCGTGGCGTTCCCGGCGCAGCTGCCGCACGGCACCGAGGTCACGCTCAGCGAGACCGGGCTCGAGGCCGGCGCGCAGTTCACCTGGGCGACGCCGGACTGGACCGGGGACCGGGTCGTCGCGAGCGGCGACGGGACCGCGGTGGTGACGATCGGCGCGGCCGACACCGCGGAGGTGGCGCTCGTGAACACGGCCGTCCCCACCCTCGGGAGCGTCACGATCACCAAGACGCTGGCCGGTGAGGGCCGGGATGCCGCCGCGAAGACGAGCTTCCCGGTGACCATCACCTGGAGCGACCTGCTCGGCGAGCCGCAGAGCCGCGAGGTCCAGCTCACCGCCGGCACGCCCGCCACGATCGACGGGCTCCCGCTCGGCACCGAGCTCAGGGTTGAGGAGGGGACGGCGAAGCTCCCCGAGGGGATCCGATGGGCCGGAGCCGACTGGTCGTCCGACGACGACCGGGTGACGGTCACGAGCGATGCGGGCAGCGCCGTCGCCACGGTGACGGTCACCGGTGAGTCGGCCGCCGCGGCCGAGCTCTCGCTCGAGAACCGGCTCGAGCTCGGCCCGGCCCTCGCGGGCACCGGCGTCGACGGGGTCGCGCTCGGCATCGTCGGGGGCGCTGCGCTCCTCGCGATGCTCGGCGGAGCCGCGGTCCTCATCGCGCGACGGCGCGCTCGAGGCTAGGCGGCTGCGAACGGCCGGCGCCGTCGGGTGAGACTCCCGGCGCGCCGGCCGTTCGGCGTCCCGAGCGCGCGGCTGCGGGTGTGGAGAGCTCCTGATCCAGTTTGGTATCCCGAACTAGGATGGCGCGGGGTGCATCGGTGCCGTCCGGCCCAGCGCGCCGACGATCGAGAGGGATGACCATGGCAGTTCGGGAGACGTTCGTTCGCAGGCGAGGCGCGAGGTTCGCGGCCGGGGCGGGGGTGCTGGCGGTCGCGCTCCTGCTCACGGCCTGCGCCGGCGCCGCCCCGTCGGCGGGGCCCGCAGCTGGCGAGCAGACGGCTCCCGGCGATGCCGCGGCGAGCGACGCGCCCCAGGCGGCCGGCAGCGGGCGCGACCTCTCGGAGGGTGGCAGCTGCGTCGGCGGCGAGGACATCGTCATCGCGGCCGACGGCTCCAGCGCGGTCGTCGACGGCCCGTGCGGCACCGTCACCATCACCGGCGCGGACTTCGGCGGCAACATCGAGTCGGCGGAGTCGGTCGAGGTCTCTGGCGCGAACGCCAGCGTCCTCGGCACCGAGTGGGGCGAGGCGCGCGTGCTCGCCGACGGCGTGACGCTCAACGTCGACTCCCTGCAGCGGCTCGTGACCGAGGCGGCCGGCACGCACCTCACCACTCAGCGCGCGGGCGAGCTCGTGATCGACGGCGACGGCGCCACCGTGAACGGGGGCGAGGCCGAGCGCGTCGCGCTGAATGCGAGCGACGCCACGGTGGTGCTCACCGCGATCACCGGTGCGCTCGAAGTGCACGGCGACCGCAACATCGTCAACTGGGCGACCGGAGTCGAGGCTCCGACGGCCGACACCGGTGCAGAGAACGTCTACACGCACTAGCCGCGCGTTCGCAGCCCGCTCGCAGGGTGGGCCGGGAGCCACTCAGCATGTGCTCCCGGCCGCGCCAGCCCCTGACGCATCCAGCAGGAGAAGCCCCCTTCTCACTACCGGGCCGTCGCTTCCCCCGAAGCGACATCACCAGTGAATCGCATCGAGGCCCCGCGGTCCCGGGCCTTGACAGCGGTGCCTTAGGTGTGCTGCGTCGCGCGCTCAGAGGCGCTGGTACCACTCGACCGCGCTCGCCGGCAGCGCGAACGGCCGGTCGAGGGGAGCGGATGACTCGGCCCGCACGCGCTCGGTCGAGAAGTCGTGATCCACGGCGAGCAGCGCGAGCGCCCGCTCGAGCCCTGGCGAGCCGGCGACCGCCGCCCGAGCCTGCGCCATCGACACGCTCGGCGGGGCCGACCGCCCGGGCCAGAGGGCGTCGACGAGCGCCCGCACCGGCACGGGGTCGCGATGGGCGGCGTGGAACACCGAGTGCTCCGGGCGCGGACCCGTCGCGAGCTCGACGAGCAGGCCGCCGAGGGTGCCCGCCTCGATCACCGAGTGCACGGCGCGCCCGCCGTCGACGAGGCCGCCGACCGCGGCGGTCAGCGCCGCGATGCCCGGCCCCACCCAGCGGTCGCCAGCACCGAGCACGAGGTGCGGGCGCACGACGAGGCCGCCGGCGTCGAGCACGAGCCGTTCGGCGGCCGCCCGGCTCGCGCTGAGCGGCGAGCTCGGGGCGAGCGGGGCATCCGCCTCGTCCAGGTGATGGAACGGCCCGCGCCCCGAGACGGCGGCCGTGCTGAGGTACACGACACGGGCGCCGCTCGCCGCGGCGGCGGCGGCGACGTTCGCCGTGCCCTCGACGTTGACCAGCCGGTGCAGCTCCGGGTCGCTCCCCACATGGCTCGCGGCGTGCACCACCGCCGAGACGCCGGCGAGCGCCGCGTCGAGGGCCGAGACATCCCGCACGTCCGCCAGTTCCCGGGTGATCGGGCGGACCGACCACCCGGGCAGGCGACGCGCCGCCTCGGCGGCCCGTGAGCCGATGAAGCCGCGCGCGCCGAGGACGGCGAGCACCGGTCGGGAGGTTCCGGGCATGTTCGGCTCCATTCATCCGGGGGAGGTTGGCTAGGGTTGACCGCAGCCGAAACGAAGCGGGGTGGAATGGTCCAGCAGGAACGGGCGCGACGGACGCGGGCGAAGATCATGCTGGGCGCGGCCGAGGTGATCCGCACCGCCGGCTACGCCAATGCGACGCTCAACGACATCGGTGCCGCCTCCGGGGTCACGAAGGGCGCCCTCTACTTCCACTTCGACTCCAAGGAGGAGATCGCCCGGGCGCTCATCGAGGAGCAGCACCGGGTGACCCGGGAGGCCGCGGCCGAGATCCTCGAACTCGAACTCACGCCGGTCGAGCACATGCTCCGCCTCTGCATGGACCTCGCCGAGCGGCTCACCAGCGACCCCATCGTGCGCGCCGGCATCCGTCTCACCACCGACTCCTCCACCTTCGACACGCCGCTGCTCGACCCGTACCGGGACTGGATGGCGAGCTTCGAGGAGCTCGCCCGCCGCGCCGAGGCCGTGGGCGAGACGAACGGGCTCATCTCGCCCGAGGTGTTCGCGCGCACCCTCATCCCCTCGTACACGGGCGTGCAGCTCGTCTCGGAGACCTTCACGGGGCGGGCCGACCTGATCGACCGCATCCACGACCTCTGGCGAGTGCTGCTCACCGCGATCATCCCCGCCGAGCAGCTCGCGGCGAAGCTCGCGCTCGCCGACGAGGTGTTCACCGTGAAGCCGGCACGCCGGCGGAAACGAGCGTAGCCTCGGCGCGCATCGCCACGCGCCGCCCCTGACGGATCTCGAACGCGGCCTGCTCGCGCCGGATCGTCGCGTGGACGGTCGCCGGAGGGTCGTACTCGACGATCCGGTCGAACTCGCCCTCGAAGCGGCCGAGCTCGAGTCGGGGGTCGGCCGCCTCGAGCCGGGCCGCCTGCCGGCAGGCCTCGATGAGCGCGGCGCCGGGCACGTGGTCGAGCAGATGGTCGTAGAAGACCGGATGCCGCCGGTCGACATCGAGCGTGAGGGCGCCGTCGCCGTCGACGAGCAGCACGTCCTGTTCGAGCCGGCGGCCGACCGCCGCCGCCGGCACGAGCGGGCCGCGACGGCGGAGCGGCGGCGTGGTGCCGGCGCGCTCGCCGCGGAGGCGGGCGTACGCGGCCGGCCCGACGACGAGGGCGTCACCGTGCCCCGCCGCGACGGCGCCGCCCGTCGGCTCGCTGATCGAGATCTCGAAGCGCGCGCTGCGGAACGCCCCGCCCGGGGTGCGCACGAGTCGAGTCGCGCGCACCGTCGCGTGCAGCTCCGCCGCGGAGCCCGCCCGTGCGGCGAGTGGAGTGCGGAGCAGTGCGAAGCCGAGGCCGGTCATCAGGAAGCGGTGCTCGAGCGGCACGCCGAAGCCCTCGTGGCACGCGAGGATCGTCAGCTGGCGCACCGTCTCGGTCACGAGGGCCGAGCCGGGCAGCTCGGGTTCGAAGTAGCCGTGCCGCCTCGGCCACTGCAGCGCGGCGATGTACTCGTGCTCGCCCCAGCGCACGAAATCGGTGGGCAGCACCTCGCTCGTGGATCGTCGGTGGACGAGGCGGCGCGGGACCGTTCGGTCGAAGGACAGCACTGGCGCTCCAAGGGATTCGGGCTCGGGGTTCACGGGAAACCGGGGAGGCGGTATGCTGATCTTAGTCGGGGGGCTGTGCGCGGGTGCAGGAATCGGGGGATGCCTGTACCCGCGCACTCATGCGCACGGCGTGAGTCGCCGGGAGTCAGCCCGCGAGGAAGGCCGTCACCTCGTCGCGGCTCGGCAGATCGGCGCCCGCGCGCGACGCCGTGATGGCCGCGCAGGCCGCCGCGAAGCGGGCCGCGGGGAGCAGCTCGCCCGCGGTCGCCGCTCGCCGCCGCAGCGCCGGGGCGAGGCCCTCGGCGACGACCGCGAAGAGGAAGCCGGCCATGAACGAGTCGCCCGCACCGACCGTGTCGACGGTCGTGATCGGGAACGCCGGGAAGTCGAGCACCTCGGCGCCGGCGGCCAGCAGTCCACCCGCCGCGCCGCGCGTGATCACGGCGACCGCGCCGGTCTCCGCCGCAAGCGCCGCCGCGGACAGCTCCGCGGTGCGCTCCGGGTACAGCCACGCGGCATCCTCGTCGCTCATCTTCACGAGCTGCGCGATGCGGGCGAACGCGCCGAGCCGCGCGACGGCGGCGTCGCGCGAGCCGATCAGCGTCGGGCGGACGTTCGCGTCGAAGGAGACGAGCGCGCTCGCCGCGGCCTCGCCGACGGCGTCGAGCACCGTCGTCGCGCCGGGCTCGAGGTAGGCGGCGATCGAGCCCGTGTGCACCACGTCGAAGCCGGCCACCTCCGGACGCACCGGTCGCCACTCGAGCGCGAACTCGTAACTCGCCCCGCCGTCCGCGGCGAGCGTCGCCTGCGCCGTCGAGGTGCGCGGGATCGCGCCGAGCGTGCCGGGGGCGAGGGCCGCACCGGATGCCTCCACGTGCCGCCGCACCATCGCCCCGTGCGCGTCGTCGCCGAGGCAGCTCGCGAGCTGCACGGTCGCGCCGAGGCGGGCGAGGCCGACGGCGACGTTCAGCGGGCTGCCGCCCGGATGCTCCGCGACGCCGCCGGTGCGGTCGTGCACGACGTCGACGAGGGCCTCGCCGATCGAGAGGGCGCGCGCGCCCGCCGGCCAGCTCGCTGCGGTCATCTCGGCTCCCGGCTCTCGGATCGGCGGTTCAGTAGGAGGCGTGCGGGTGCGGCGCACCCGGAACGGGCTTCGCGTCGACGACCACGAGGAGCACGGTCGCCGGTGCGCCGCCCTCGGCCGCGAGCAGGTGCTCGAGGTCGGCGTCGAAGTGGATGCTGTCGCCCTCCTCGAGGCGGAGGCGCTCGGCGCCGAGCTCGACCCGGATCGCCCCGGAGAGCACGAGCACGAACTCCTCGCCCGCGTGCCTGGAGAGGGCGCCGGGGTGGTCGGCGGCCATGACGAGGCGCACGGCCTCCATCGAGGCCCACGGCGCCCGGCTCGCGAGGCCCGTCATCACCCCGCCCACGACGTCGTCGGCGTGCTCGTCGTGGCGGTGCAGCACGTAGCTCTCGTCGGCGTCGGGTTCGTCGAAGATGTCGCCGATGCGCACGCCGAGGGCGCGGGCGACGGCGATGATCGTGCCGAGCGAGGGCGTGCGCGCGCCGGTCTCGATGCGCGAGAGGAACGCCTCGGAGAGGCCGGTCTCCGCGGCGAGGCGGCTCAGCACCCAGCCGCGGTCCTGGCGCAGCTGCTTCAGCCGCGGGCCGACCTGCGCCTCGTCGATGCCCTCCGCCGACTCGTCGAACGCCATCCGCGCACTCCTCCTCATCCTCAGCCAGGCCTCCCGCTCCGTCATTTGACGGCTCCGAGGGAGAGCCCGCGCACTAGTTTGCCCTGTGCGACGAGGCCGAGGGCGAGGACGGGCAGCGACACGAGCAGCACGGCGGCGCTCAGCCGGGCGAGGAACAGCCCCTGATTGGTGATGAAGCCGACGAGGAACACGGGCGCGGTGCTCGCGGACGTCGCCGTGAGGTTCAGCGCGAAGAGGAACTCGTTCCAGCTGAAGATGACGCAGATGAGGGCCGTCGCCGAGATGCCGGGCAGGGCCACCGGCGCGATGACCTGGAGCAGGATGCGGCGCAGGCCCGCCCCGTCGAGCTGCGCCGCCTCGACGATCTCGGCGGGCACCTCCAGGAGGAAGGAGCAGAGGATCCAGATCGCGATGGGCAGGTTCATCGAGGTGTAGAGCAGCACGAGCACCCAGAGCTGGTCGAGCGCGCCCGCGGTCGAGACGAGCAGGAAGATCGGCAGGATGGCGGCCACCATCGGCAGGAACTTCGTCGACAGGATGAACATGCGCAGCTGCTCAGCACCGCGCACGGGACGGACCGCGAGCGCGTAGGCGGCCGGGAACGCGAGCGCGATGACGAGCACCACCGAGCAGCCGCTCGCGATCGCCGAGTTCAGCAGGTACTTCGTGGCGTCCGAGTCGAGCAGCAGCCGCCACTGGTCGAGGGTGAACGGCGCGAGCAGCTCGCCGGACACGGCGTCGGCCTCGCTCCGCAGCGACGCCTGCACGACGAAGAGCAGGGGAGCGGCGAACAGGGCGCAGGCGGCCCAGGCGAGGAAGATGCGGATGGCTCCGGCGCGGGTGCGGGTCATGCGCCGCGCTCCTTTCCGAGTCGGGTGAGCACGCGGACGAAGAGGTTCGCGATGACGAGCGCCCCGGCGATGACGACGACGCTCGCCGCCGCGGTCTGGCCGTAGTCGAACTTGCGGAACATGGTCTGGTAGATCTCGAACGGCAGGTTCGTCGTCGCCGTGCCGGGGCCGCCCTGCGTGATCGCGAAGACGGCGTCGAAGGTCTGCACGACGTAGAGCGTGCCGAGCACCGCCGCGAGCGAGAGGTAGCTCCGCAGGTGCGGCAGCGTCATGTGCACGAAGATCCGCCACTCGTTCGCGCCGTCCACGCGCGCCGCCTCGAGCACGTCGTCGGGCTGGCCCTGGAGCCCCGCGAGCACGATGAGCATCATGAACGGCGCCCACGTCCAGACGAGGGAGGCGATGAGCGCGGTCATCGGTGCCGCATTCAGCAGGTCGATCGACTGCGGCGCCGCGCCGGTGAGGGAAGCGAGCCAGTCGGCGTTGCGCTGCAGCATCCCGAAGTTCGGGTCGAGGATCGCGTGCTTCCAGATCAGCGCGGCCGCCATCGGCATGACCATGAACGGCGCGATCATGAGCGTGCGGGCCACCCCGCGGCCGGGGAACGGCCGGTCGAGCAGGAGGGCCACGGCCGTGCCGATCACGAGCGAGACGATCACGACGCCCGCCGTCAGCACGATCGTGTTGAGCACGGCCGGCAGCATGCGCGCGTCCGTGAACACCGCGACGAAGTTGTCGACCCAGGCGAAGCCGAAGGCGTCGGGGCGGAGGATGTTCCAGTCCAGCACCGAGATCACCAGGGTGACGACGAACGGCAGCTGGGTGAGCACGACGAGGAACAGGAAGGCCGGCCAGAGCGGCAGCCAGCGGCGGCGGTTCTCGCGCCGCTCGTGGGCCGCCGCCGCGGCCAGGCGGCCCGGGCCGGAGGGGCCCCGCGTGCGGGACCCCTCCGGTGCCGAGGCGGTGGCGGGAGCGTCGGGCGTCCGGATCATTCGCCCGCGTACTCCTGCCCGATCGGGATGGCGAGCTCCTGGCCGACGGCGAGCGCGTCGGCGACGCTGTCGGCCTGGCCGGCGAGGATCGCGTTGATCTGCTCGGCGGTGCGGGTCGCGAGCAGGCTGAACTCGGGGATGGCCACGAAGATCGTGCCGATCGTCGGGCGGGGCTGCACGCCGGGGTCGCGCGGGTCGATCGACTTGATCGAGTCGAGCACGATCGGCGCGTAGGCGCCGGCGTGGGCGAGGTAGTCCGCGTTCGAGTAGGTCGACTCGCGCTTGCCGTCGGGCACGTTGCTCCAGCCGATCTCGGAGCCGACGAGCTCCTCGTAGCCGGCGCTCGACGCCCAGGAGATGAACTCCCACGCGGCATCCGCCTTCGCGCTGTTCTTCGGAACGCCCCAGCCCCAGCCCGCGATCCAGCCGGAGTAGTCCGTGAGCTTCGTCGGCGCGTAGGCGTAGCCGACCTTGCCGGCGACGGTGCTCGTCTCGGGGTTCTCGACGAGGCCCGCCCCGGCCGTGGCGTCGTACCACATGGCCGCCTTGCCCTGGCCGAAGAGGTTCAGGCACTCGGTGAAGCCGGCCTGCGCGGCGCCGGTCTCGCCGGAGTCCCGCACGAGGTCGACGTAGAACTGCACGGCCTCGGTGAACTCGGGGGAGTCGACCTGCGGCTCCCAGTCCTCGGTGAACCAGGTGCCGCCGAAGGTGTTCACGATCGTGCCGAGCGGGGCGAACATCTGGCCGGCGGCGGGCTGGCCGCGCAGGCAGATCCCGGCCGTGTCGCCGCTGTCGAGGGCGGCGGCGTACTCGGCGATCTGGTCCCAGGTGGGGTGCTCGGGCATCGTGATGCCGGCCGCCTCGAAGAGGTCGGTGCGGTACATCACGAAGGAGCTCTCGCCGTAGAACGGGATGCCGTGGATGCCGCCGTCGCTCGCGCTGTACGTGGTGAGCATCGAGGGCAGCACGTCGTCGACGTCGAAGGCGGGGTCCTGCTCGGTGTACGCGGTGAGGTCCTGCAGCCAGCCGAGGTCGGCGTAGTACGGGGTCTCGGAGGAGTTGATGCTGATGACGTCGTACTTCGAGACGCCGGCCGCGAGGTCCTGGGCGACGCGGTCGCGCAGCTCGTTCTCGGGCAGGACGGTGAAGTCGACGGCGAGGCCGGTCTCGGCGGTGAAGTGCTGCTCGGTGAGCTCCTGCAGATCGGTCATCTGCGGGTTGCCGACCATGAGGACGGAAATGCGGTCGCTCGCGGCGTCGCCGGCTGCGGCGCACGAGGCGAGCGGGACGGCGACGGCGAGCGCGGCGGCGGTTGCGGCCGCGCGGCGCCAGGTGGGTGTGGACACGCTCAACTCCATTGTCTCGGGGGAGGCCGGGTTTTCCCTGCCGAGACGAGATAGTGCCACACAGGCAAGTTCTTGTCTATCTACTTTCCTGAGAGGCATGTAGAGTGGCGCTCGCCGTCACGCCCGTGGCGGCACTGTGCGACACGAGGATGGCAATGGCTGCATCGGTACTGCTCGTGGGGGAATCGTGGGTGGTCCACGAGATCCACTACAAGGGCTTCGACACGCTGAACATGACGAGCTTCGAGTCGGGCGGCAGCCCGCTCGTCGAGGCGCTCACGGCGCACGGCCACGAGGTCACCTGGATGCGCGCCGACGAGGCCACCCGCTCGTTCCCGTTCCACGCGAGCGAGCTCGACGGCTACGACGTCGTGATCCTCTCCGACGTCGGGGCGAACAGCCTGCTGCTGCCGCCCGAGGTCTGGCGGGAGGCCAAGGTGCGACCCAACCGGCTCGAGGCCCTGCGCCAGTGGACCGAGGCCGGCGGCGGCCTGCTGATGTGCGGCGGCTGGCGCTCGTTCGCCGGCTTCCAGGGCGGCGGCTTCTACCACGGCACCGCCGTCGAGCGGGCGCTGCCCGTCGAGGTGCTGCCCTACGACGACCGCGTCGAGACGCCCGAGGGCGCGCACGGGGCGGTCCTGGATCCGGAGCACCCCGCCGTGCGCGGGCTGCCGGCGAGCTGGCCGCCGGTGCTCGGGCACCACCGGCTGACGCCGTCGGCCGGCTCGACGGTGCTCGTCGAGTCCGAGCAGGGGCTGCCGCTCCTCGTCGTGGGCGAGCACGGCGCCGGGCGCAGCGCGGCCTGGGCCTCGGACATCGCGCCGCACTGGTGCCCGCCGGAGTTCTCCGAGTGGGACGGCTACGGGCGGCTCTTCGCCCAGCTCGTCGACTGGCTCGCCGCGAAGGACGGTTCGGGGGCGGCGGCGGCCGATCGTTCGGCGACAGCCGATCGTTAGGCGGCGGCCCGTCGGAAGCGGCTGATCCACAGCCCGGGGAGCACCTCGAGGTCGCTCTCGTGCACGAAACCCGCGGACTCGTACAGGCCGCGCGCCGGCTCGTTGCCCCGGCCCGTCGCCACCACCGCCTCGGGCGCGAGGGCGAGCGCCGCGACCACGAGCGCCCGGCCCGCGCCTCGGCGCGCGTGCTCGGGTGCGACGACCAGGCTGTCGAGGTCGATCACCCCGTCGTCCACGGTGAACCCGAGCGCTCCGGCGAGCCCGCCGGAGCGCTCGGCGACGAGCCAGCGCAGGCCGGCCGCGCGCAGCCCCGCCTCGGTCTCGTGCAGTGGCGGGATGCGGTCGTCGCCGATGAGCGCCGCCTCGACGGCGTAGGCGGCGTGCTGGATCTCGAGCAGGCGCGGGGCGAGCGCGTCGAGCTCGGCCGCGCCGAGCTCGCGGACGGCGACGGGCGCGGTCACGCCGGGCGGTCGCCGCTCTCGGCGTCGGCCGCGCCGCGCTCGGATGCCTCGGCCCGGCTCAGGTGGTCGAGCAGCTCGTCCATGGTGGCGAAGGAGCGGCTCTCGACGCCGTCGCCGTCGCCCTCCAGCTCGTACTCGTACTCGAACTCCTCGTCGTCCTCGTCGAGTTCCACCTCGGCGACCGCGAACTCCTCGTCGAGGGCGCAGAAGACGGTGACGCCCTGACCGGGCGCGTCGTACATGAGCACGAGCTTCGCGTCGGGCAGCACGATGACGCCCTCGAGTGCGACCTCGACGGTCTCGCCGTCCTCCACCGCGAGCTCCTCGGCCGCGCGCGCATCGGCGGCCAGCAGGTGCGACTCGGCGAGGGGCGCGAGGGCGCGCTCGACGAGGGCGCGCATGGCGCCGAGCTCGGCGGCGGTGCCCTCCTCCGGCTCCGAGAGCACGGCGACGACGCGGCCGCCGGGCAGCGTCGCGGTGGCGGTCAGGTCGCCGTCGTCGTCGAGGGTGACGTCGGTGAGTCCGGTCATGGTGGGGCTCCTCAGCTGCGGTGGACAGCATCGATCCTGCCATTCGGCGGCGTGCGCCGCCGCATCGGGCGGCGAGCCGGCGAGGCATCCGCCAGTTGTTTTGATTCATTCAAAACAACTTGCTAGGGTCGAGGCATGGAGGTGCACGGCATGGCGACGGACGACGCGGAGCGACTGCGCGCCGCGGGCCTCAAAGTCACCGCACCGCGCAAGGCCGTGCTGGCCGCCCTCGGCGGCCAGGGCCACTTCGACGCCGACACTGTCTTCGAGCGCGTGCGCGGCGAACTGCCGACGACTTCCCTGCAGGCCGTCTACGGCGTGCTCGCCGCCCTGACCGGCGCGGGGCTGCTGCGCCGCATCGAGCCCGCCGGCTCGCCCGCCCTCTACGAGCGCCGCACGGGCGACAACCACCACCACCTCGTCTGCACGAAGTGCCACACCGTGGCCGACGTCGACTGCGTCGTCGGCCAGCCGCCCTGCCTCGAGCCGGCCGACGCCGGCGGCTTCGCCATCCACACCGCCGAGGTCACCTTCTGGGGCCTCTGCGAATCCTGCAGATCGGAACCGGCGGCGTAGCGCCGCCGGCATCCGACCCACCGCCCCCGCCGGCCCTGCCCGGCGGTGTTCGGCGCGCCCTGCCGCGCCCGCCGCGCCCAGCGCGGCTCGTCACCCATCCGCCCACGAACCGAAGGACGAACGCATGACGAACCCCACCACCACCCAGACCGGCACGCCCGTCGCGAGCGACGCGCACTCGCTCACCGCCGGCCCGGACGGCACGACGGCGCTGCACGACCGCTACCTCGTCGAGAAGCTCGCCCAGTTCAACCGCGAGCGGATCCCGGAGCGCATCGTGCACGCCAAGGGCGGCGGCGCCTTCGGCCGCTTCGAGACGACCCACGACGTCTCGGCCTACACCCGGGCGGCGCTCTTCCAGCCCGGCGTCACCACCGAGACGCTCATGCGCTTCTCCTCGGTCGCCGGCGAGCAGGGCTCGCCCGACACCTGGCGCGACGTGCGCGGCTTCTCGGTGAAGTTCTACACGACCGAGGGCAACTACGACATCGTCGGCAACAACACCCCGGTGTTCTTCATCCGCGACGGCATCAAGTTCCCCGACTTCATCCACTCGCAGAAGCGCCTGCCGGGCTCCGGCCTCCGCGACGCCGACATGCAGTGGGACTTCTGGACCCTCTCGCCCGAGTCGGCCCACCAGGTCACCTACCTCATGGGCGACCGCGGCCTGCCGAAGTCGTGGCGCGAGATGCCGGGCTTCGGCTCGCACACCTACCAGTGGATCAACGCCGCCGGCGAGCGCTTCTGGGTGAAGTACCACTTCGCGAGCCGCCAGGGCGACCTGCACCTCGACGCCGCCGAGGCCGAGGCCATCGCGGGCGCCGACGCGGACTTCTACCGCCGCGACCTGCACGACGCGATCGCACGCGGCGAGTTCCCGCAGTGGGACCTCTCGGTGCAGGTGATGCCCTACGAGGACGCGAAGACGTACCGCTTCAACCCCTTCGACCTGACGAAGGTCTGGCCGCACGCCGACTACCCGCTCATCCCGGTCGGTACGCTCACGCTCGACCGCAACCCGCAGAACTTCTTCGCGGAGATCGAGCAGGCGGCGTTCTCGCCCGCGAACACCGTGCCGGGCATCGCGATCAGCCCCGACAAGATGCTCATGGCGCGCGTGTTCAGCTATCCCGACGCGCAGCGCTACCGGGTCGGCACGAACTACGCGCAGCTGCCGGTGAACGCGCCGCACGCCGCGCCCGTGCACAACTACTCGCAGGACGGCGCGCAGCGGCACCACTTCAACGCGCCGACGACGCCCGTGTACGCGCCGAACTCCTTCGGCGGCCCGGTCGCCGACGCGCAGCTCGCGGGCGAGGGCTCGTGGGAGTCGGACGGCGAGCTCGTGCGCGCCGCGGCGACGCTGCACGCCGAGGACGACGACTTCGGCCAGGCGGGCACGCTCTACCGCGAGGTGTACTCGGCCGACGCGAAGGCGCGCTTCCAGGCGACGCTGCTCGGCCAGGCGCGCGCGATCACGATCGACGAGATCCGCGAGCGCTTCTTCCAGTACTGGACGAACGTCGACGCCGAGCTCGGCGCGGCGCTGCGCACCGCCTACGCCGGCTGACGCCCGGCCCAGGGTTGCCCGACTTTCATGAAAGTCGGGCAACC
>NZ_BMRJ01000002.1:454014-499617 GCF_014648575.1 Agromyces mediolanus
TGAGCACGCGGTCGACGGCGGCGACGAACGCGTCGACGCCCTCGCGGCCGAGGCACATCGGCGGCTTGATCTTCAGCACGTTCTGGTGGTCGCCGGTCGGCTGCACGATGACGCCGAGCTCGAGCAGCCGCTCGCAGATCGCCGCCGTCTCCTCGGTCGCGGGCTCGAAGCTCTCGCGGTCGCGCACGAACTCGAGGCCGAGGTAGAAGCCCGAGCCGTGCACCGCGCCGACGAGCGGGTGGCGCTCGCCGAGCTCCGCGAGCCGCTCGCGGAAGTAGCCGCCGACCTCGCGGGCGTTCTGCTGCAGCCCCTCCTCGCGGATCACGTCGAGCACGGTCGAGCCGACGACGCTCGACACCGGGCTGCCGCCGGCCGAGGAGAAGAAGTAGCCCTGGCTGCGGTACGCCGCCGCGATCTCCTTCGTCGTGATGACGGCGCCGAGCGGATGGCCGTTGCCGATCGCCTTCGCGACGGCGACGACGTCGGGCACCACGCCCTGCTGCTCGAAGCCCCAGAACCACTCGCCGAGCCGGCCGTAGCCGACCTGCACCTCGTCGGCGACGGCGACGCCGCCGTGCCTCCGCACCGCCTCGTACACCGCGGCGAGGTAGCCGTCGGGCAGGGCGATCCCGCCCGCGTTGCCGTAGTACGTCTCGGCGATGAACGCGCCCGGCGGGGTTCCGGCGTCGGCGAGCCGTTCGACCTCGGCGACGGCCTCGCCCGCGTAGCGGGAGGCCTCGGCACCCCGGTGCCGCCCCCGGAACGGGTTGGGCGCGTCGACCGTGTGCACCCAGTCGGGGCGGCTCGCGAGCGCGCCCGGGTTGTCGGCGACGGAGGTCGAGACGGCGTCGGAGAGGTCGGTCCAGCCGTGGTACGCCTCGCGCACGGCGAGGATGTCGCGCCGCCCCGTCGCCGCGCGGGCGAGCCTCAGGGCGAGATCGACCGCCTCCGAGCCGCTGTTCACGAGGAACACCGTGTCGAGCGGATCGGGCACGAGCGAGGCGAGCCTCTCGGCGTAGTCGACGACCGCGGGGTAGTTGAACCGCGAGTTCGTGTTCAGCAGCTGCCACTGCTCGGTCACCGCCTCGACGAGGCGCGGATGCGCGTGCCCGATCGAGGTGACGTTGTTCAGCGCGTCGAGGTAGACCCGGCCGTCGGCGTCGACGAGCAGCTCGCGCCAGCCCCGCACGATCGCGGGCGGCTCCTCGAAGTAGTACTCCTGCACCTCGGCGAAGACGGCCTCGCGCCGGGTGATGAGTTCGCGGGCGTCGCGGGTTCCGGCGGGCAGGGCCGTGTCGCCCGCCGAGTCGCTCGCACGCTCCGCGCCTGCGAGGAGCGGGCTCGGGTCGGCGACGAGGGCGAGCCAGCCCGCGGCCTCGGCAGCGGGCGCGAACCACGGCGGGGTCGCGTCGCCGTCGCGGTGCACGCGCACGGCGAGCTGCGTCTCGGCTCGGCCGATCGCGGCGCTGCGATCGACGTGGGCACCGGCGCCCGGCGCAGCGGCGCTCACGAGGGCGGATGCCTCGGCCCCGTCGAGGCGCAGCACGAGTCCGTCGCCGCGCAGCTCGAGCCCGTCCTCCCCGGCGGTCACGATCCCGGGCCAGGGCGCGAGCAGCTCGACCGGGTGTGCGAGGGCGAGCTCCACGCCGAGCGCGACGTTCGCGGGAGCCTCCTGGGCGAAGGGCGTCGAGCGGGTGAGGCGCGCCTCGCCGAAGCGGGTCGCGGCCACGGCCGCGCCGGCGGCGAGCGCCGCACGGGCGGCGGCGGCCTCGGCATCCGGCTCGAGCCAGCGCCCGCCGTGCAGTGCGGGGCTCGTCGTGCCGAGCTCGACGTGGGCGAACTCCTCGGGGCGGATGCCGCCGAGCAGCGGCCCGTGCGAGGGCAGCGCGAGCGTCTCGGGCTCGTGCCCGGTCGCCGCGAGCACGAGCGCCGTCTGCACGGCGAGCGGGACGGCGGTGGCGGCCTCGAGGATCGCGAGCTCGTGGCCGAGGTTCTCGGCGGCGTAGCCGTTGCCCGGATCGGTCGCGACGACGTGGTGCCCGCTCGCGACGAGCACGGCGGCGCGCAGCACGACGAGCGGCCAGAGCGCCTCGGCCTCGGCGCGGGAGAGCGGGCGCAGCCCGTGGTACGAGGTGGCCGCGCGGAGGGCGGCGCGGCGGTCGACGCCGTCGTGGTGCAGCAGCGAGGAGAGCGTGATGGCGAGCTCGCCGACGGTCCAGCCCCGGTTCAGGTCGCCGAGGTCGATGACGCCGTCGGGCCGGCGGGTGAGCGGGTCGCTCCAGACCACGTTGTCGTCGGTGAGGTCGCCGTGCACGGCCTGCACCGGCAGCTCGGGCGCGAGCCGCTCGACGACGGCCCAGGCCTCGCGGGCGGCGGCGGAGACCCGCTCGCGGAGCGCGGCGTCGCCGACGTAGGGCAGCAGCGCGTCGAGCACGGCGGGCGCCCGGCGGAGGTCCCACTGGTGCGGCCGCTCGACGCCGGGGGCGTCGAAGTCCGCGAGGGCGAGGTCGACGCGGGCCGCCAGCTCGCCGATGCCGCGCACGACCGCGGGGGAGAGGTGCCCGCCGCCCGAGAGCGTGCCGCCGTCGAGGAATTCGAGCACGCGGGCGCCGAGCCGCTGCCCGCCCGCCTCGATCTCGCGCACGGTCGCGCCGTCGCCGCCGGACTCGGGGTCCGCGAGGCTGCGCGGGGTGCGCAGGCCGGGGGCGCGCTCGGCGATGCGGGCGGCGGCGGCCGACTGCGCCTCGAGCTCGGCGCTCGTCGTGCCGGGGTTCGCGATCTTCAGGAGCACGGGCGGCTCCTCGCCGCGGTCGAGGAAGAAGTTGCGGTCCTGGTGGCTGCCGAGCGCCCGGGCGGTGGCGCGCAGGCCGAACGCGTCGCGGGCGATGCGCTCGGCGTCGGCGGGGGAGAGCTCGGGCGGGGTGGGCTGCACGAGCTCGAGCTCGGAGGGCAGGGGGAGCGTGGGCATGATCGGTCCTTCGGGGTGCGCGGGCGGCGGATGGGTCGGTGCGGGGTGAGCGGCGGACGGCTCAGTCCCCGGGGTCGAACACCAGATCGCTCGTCGGGGCGGAGCAGCACACGAGCACACTGCCCGCGGGCGGCGGGGTGAGCGGCTCGCTCAGGTACTCGACGGTGCCGCTCGTGAGCTTCCGCACGCAGGTGCCGCAGACGCCGACGCGGCAGCCGCTCGTCCAGTCGATGCCGATGCCCTCGACGGCGTCGAGCACCGAGCCGGACTCGGGGCGCCAGTCGAGCTCGTCCTCGCCGACGGTGATGCGGTGCGGGCCGCTCGTCGAGGGCTCGCGCGGCTCGGCGAGCTCGGCGGAGCTGGGTGAGAAGAAGACCTCGGCCCGCACCCGCTCCGGGTCGACGCCGAGCGCCGCGAGCTGCGCGCGGACGTCGGCGGTGAAGGTGCCGGGGCCGCAGGCGTAGACGTCGAGCCGGTCGAGGTCGAGCTGGGCGAGGATCGCACCGAACGTCGCCGCGTCCGGCCGCACGCTCGCGGCGCCGAGGCGTTCGGCCCCCGCGGGGTCGCGGGTGAGGTGCAGGGAGGCCTCGGCGTCGGGCAGGGCGGCGACGGCGTCCCGCACCTCGTCCCAGAGGGCGACGGATGCCGCGTCGCGCTCGCTGTGCACGACGCGCACCCGGCCGGTGCCGGGCGCGGCGAGCCGGGCGCGCAGCATCGCGGCGGTCGGGGTGATGCCGGCGCCCGCGCTGACGAGCAGGAGGTCGCGGGAGGCGTCCTCGTCGAGCACGACGTCGCCGAAGGGGCCGGTGACGACGAGCTCGCCGCCGGACTCCAGCTGCTCGTGCAGCGCCGTGGAGATGCGGCCGTCGCGCTTGACGCTGATCCGGAACCGGCCCGACGGGCCCGACTCGCTCGCGCCGTCGTCGGTCGCGGAGATCGTGTAGCAGCGCCAGTTCGGCGCCGCGGCGCCGGGGGCGTGGACGCGCACGTGCTGCCCGGGCCGGGCGCGCGGCAGGAGGCCGAGCGGGTCGTCGAACCAGAAGCTCGTGACCGCCTCGGACTCCCGGCGGCGCTCGACGACGCGTCCGGTGCGCGGCCAGCCGTGCTCGGCCCCCGGGAGCGGCGTGCGCTCGTCGAGGGGCTCGATCCGGTCGCCGGGCGAGATGCGGCCGGGTTCGACGACCCGGGCGTAGACGCCGCAGAACATATGGCCGAAGCGGCTCGCGAGGAGGGCCGGCACGTTCAGATCGGAGACCGCGTCGAGCGGGTTGATGGTGGTGGCGCGGCAGCGGTCGGTCGGCTGGAAGACCTCGAGCACCGCCCCGCCGAGCCGCACCCGGCGGCCGAGGAGCGCGAGCTCGCCCCAGGCGGGGAGCCCGCCGAGGTACAGGTTGCCGCGGAAGCGCCGCGGGTCGACGGGCTCGCCGGCCGCCTCGGCGAGCGCCTCGAGCGTCGCCAGGTTGATGATCGAGAGGTGGGCCGCGGGCCAATCCCAGAGACCGGCCGCCGCAGTGCGGACGAGCGTCGGCGGGCCGAGCGGCCCGGCGGGCAGCGTCGCCCGGAGGAGCGCGTCGGCGTCGGCCGCGTCGAGGGAGGGACCGGCGAGGCGCAGCCGGGCGACGGCGTCGGCCGCGCTGAGCGTGAGCACCGGGTCGTCGCCGTCCGCGCCGTCGAGGGCGGTGCCGATGCGGGCGATCGACTCGTACTTCGCGAGGTGGAAGTAGGTCTCGCGGGGCTGCCAGGCCGCGCGATCGGCCGGCACGACGGTGCCGTTCTCGACGGCGTGCCCGCGGTCCCAGCGCAGGCCGCGGCCGGGGCGGAGCTCGGCCCCGTCGGTCTCGGGCACGCCGGGCAGGCCCTTCACGGGGTAGCGCACGATGCGCTCCAGGTGAGCGGGTGCCATGGCGCCTCCTTCAGCGCGATCGCGTTCGTCGGGCGAACGAGGATGCCGGATCGATCCGGCACTCGCAGCGAGACTAGCGGGAGGCGCGCGCGCCGTCAACGCTGCCGGAACGATCCGGAGCTTGAGATCACGGGGATGTCTCGATTCCGGGAAACCTTCCGCCGGGGTCTTGACGGGGCATCCGATCGGGGCTAGCTTTCCAACACGCCGGAACGATCCGGCATCCGTGGCCACACCAGGAACCCCTTGCTCCACCCCTCCGATCACGGGCCCCCGCCCACGAACCCAAGGGAGTCGACAACGATGCGACACGCGTTCCCCCTCATCGGCGGCCTCGCCGCCGCCACCCTGCTCCTCACCGGCTGTACCGGCGAACCGGCCGGCAACGGCGACGACGCCGCGGCCGAGGTCGCCCCCGGCTTCCTCGCGGTCGCCGACGAGTCGATCGCCTCGAGCGGCACCTTCCGGGCCTACCTCGACTACGACACCGTCGAGCCCAACGGCCTCGACCCCCGCACTGCCGACACCGCCCGCTCCTGGACGATCATGGGCCTCGCCTACGAGACGCTCGTGAACATCGACGAGAACTTCGAGTTCACCCCCGGCCTCGCCGAGTCCTGGGACGAGGTCAGCCCCACCGAGTACGTCTTCCACTTGCGCGACGACGCGGTCTTCTCGAACGGCCGGCCGATGACCGCCGAGGACGTGAAGGGCAGCATCGAGCTCCTGCTCGAGACCGGCTCCGCGTGGTCGCTGCAGCTCGGGCCGATCGAGTCCGTCGAGGTCACCGGCGACCTCGAGGTCACGGTGAAGCTCTCCGCCCCGTACACCGCCCTCCTCGGCGCCCTCGCGAACACGCCCGCCGCGATCCTCCCGGTGCAGGAGGTGCGCGACGGCACGGTCGACCTGAAGACCGAGATGGTCGGCACCGGACCGTTCGTGCCGACCGCGCACGTGCAGGACGAGTCCTGGAGCTTCGAGCAGAACCCGCACTACCACGGCCTCGACGAGCTCGGCATCGACGCCGTCGAGCTCGAGATCGTGCCCGACGAGGCCAACCGCCTCGCCGCCATCCGCGACGGCAGCGCCCAGTACGTGTTCTTCAACAACGCCGACGCCCTCGACCTCCTCGCCGGGACCCCAGAGGCCAAGGTCGTGAACCAGCAGAACACCGACTTCTACTACGTCATCCTGAACTCCACGAACCCGGACTCGCCGCTCGCCGACGAGCGGGTGCGCTTCGCGGTGAACGCCGCGATCGACCGCGCGCAGCTCTCCGACCTCACGCTCGCCGGCCACGGCCTCGCCACCGGCGTCTCGCCCGTGTCGCTGCCCGGCGCCTGCGACCCCGAGGAGCTGCCCAGCCAGCAGCTGAGCGACGAGGAGATCACGAAGCTCCTCGCCGACGCCGGCGCCGAGAACATCACGCTGTCGCTGCAGACCTGGAACTCCGAGAGCGCCCCCGGCAAGATCGCCCAGGTCATCCAGCAGCAGCTCGAGCCCTTCGGCGTCACCGTCGACATCGAGATCGTCGACGACGCCACCTACGGCGCCACCTTCTACGGCTCAGACGAGACCGCCGGCGCCGACATCGGCGTCAGCTGGTACGCCGGCTACGGCGACGCCGCGATGGTCTCGCGCTGGTGGAACACCGACCAGGCCGGCTTCACCGCGCGCTTCATGCAGGGCTCGCCCGAGCTCAACCAGCTCGTGGTCGACGCCAGCGAGGAGCCCGCCGGCGAGGGACGCGACGCGACGCTCACGAAGCTCTGCGCCGCGGTCGACGAGGGCGCCGAGCAGGTGCCGCTGATGACCCGCCCCGGCGTCATCGCCTACCGCGACGACCTGATCAGCCCGACCATCAACTCCAACGAGGGCTACGGCGACATCTTCCGCTACGTCACGGACTTCCGTCTGAAGAGCGAGGGCTAACGGCACCATGCGCCTGCTCCACTGGCTCCCGGGGAGGCTCCTCAGCGCGATCATCGTGCTGCTCGGGGCATCCATCCTGATCTTCGCCGCGGTCAGGAGCCTCCCCGGCGACTTCGCCCAGATCGTGCTCGGCCCGCTCTCGAACGAGGAGCAGCGCGAGCAGCTGCGGCAGAGCTTCGGCTTCGACCGCTCGCTGCCCGAGCAGTACCTGCTCTGGCTCGGCAACGCGGCGCGCGGCGACTTCGGGCTCTCGCTCGCGAGCCAGCAGCCGGTGCTCGACGAGCTCGCCTCCCGGCTGCCGGTCACCGCGCTGCTGGCCGGGATGGCGATGCTCGTCACGATCGCGATCGGCATCCCGCTCGGCGTCTACGCGGGCACGCACGCCTCGACCGGCCGCGGCAGCGCGGCGGCCAGGATCGTCTCGACGATCGGCATCAGCTTCCCGGAGTTCGTGCTCGGCTGCCTCGTCGTGTTCCTCTTCTCCCGCTTCGACCTGGGGCTCTCGGTCGGCGCATTCACCTCGCCGACGACGGACTTCGGCCGCGGCGTGGTCTCGCTGCTGCTGCCGGCCCTCGTGCTCTCGGTGTTCTGCGTCGCGGCCACCGCGCGCACCACGCGGGACGCGGTGATCGGGGTGCTCGTCGAGCCGCACATCGCCGCCTCGGTGGCGCGCGGCGAGCCGAAGGGCTTCATCATCCGCCACCACGTGCTGCGGAACGCGCTGATCCCCGTGCTCACCCTCACCGCGACGATCACGGCCTACCTCCTCGGCGGGGCCGTCATCGTCGAGCGGGTGTTCAACGTGCCGGGCATCGGCTCCTACCTCGTGCTCGCGCTCGATCGGCGCGACTACACCGTGATCCAGGCGGGCGTGCTCCTCGCGACCGCCGTGTTCGTGATCGCGAGCCTGTTGATCGACGTGCTCACCGGCCTCGTCGACCCGCGGGTGAGCGTCGCGAAGAAGGGACGGGGCGCATGACCGCCGTCATCCGGGTCGAGGGGCGACGGCGCAGCGTGCTCCGCCGCGCCTGGGACTACCTCGCCTCCTTCGACGGGCTCGCGAAGACCGCGATGTGGACGCTCGCCGTGCTGTTCACCGCGGCCCTGCTCGGCCGCCTCTTCGGCCTCGGCGGCAGCCCGACCGCGATCGTCGGACCGCGGCTCGCCCCGCCGTCGCTCGCCTACCCCGCGGGCACCGACAGCCTCGGCCGCTCGCTGCTGCCCCGGCTGCTCGAGGGGGTCATGACGACGCTGCTGCTCTCCGCGGTGGCGGTGCTGCTGACCGCCGTGATCGCGACGCTCTGCGGCATCATCGCCGGCTACCGCGGCGGCCGCACGGGCGGGCTGATCATGCGCGTCGGCGACATCCTCTACGCCTTCCCGGCGATCGTGCTCGCGATCCTCGTCGCCGCGGTCGTCGGGCCCGGCTATATCGCCGCGCTCTGCAGCATCGTGCTCGTCACGGTGCCGCTCATGACGCGGATGGTCGGGCAGGCGACGAGGCTCGTCGCGCAGCGCGACTTCATCACCTCGGCCGTCATCAGCGGGGTGTCGACCCCCGTCATCATGACCCGGCACGTGCTGCGGAACATCTCGGGCACGATCGCCGTGCAGGGCACCTACGCGCTGTCGGTCGCGATCCTCGTCGAGGGCGGCCTGAGCTTCCTCGGCTACGGCGTGCAGCTGCCGGGCTCGAGCCTCGGCCTCCTCGTGCAGGAGGGCACCCTCTACATGGTGAAGGCGCCGTGGCTGATCCTGCTGCCGGGACTCATCCTCGTGCTCGCCATCCTCGCCATCAACCTCATCGGCGACAGCCTGCGCGACCGATTCGAACCGAGAGAGGCGAGGTCCCTCGAATGAGCGCCATCCTCGACATCCAGGACGTCACGGTCGAGTACTCGACCGGCGGCACCATCGTGCGCGCCCTCGACGGCGCGAGCCTCGCGGTCCGCGCGGGCGAGACCGTCGGCCTCGTCGGCGAGTCCGGCTCGGGCAAGTCGACCCTCGGCTCGCTCGTCGGCCGGCTGCTGCCCGGCAACGCCCGCTACCCCGAGGGCCGGGTGTTCGTCGACGGGCACGACGTGCTGCAGCTCGGCGTGAAGGAGCTGCGCACCCTCCGCCGGGAGCAGCTCGGCTTCATCCCGCAGGACCCGATCTCGGCGCTCGACCCGACCATGCGGATCGGCCGCCAGCTCGAGCTCGCGCTGCGCGGCCTGCCGAACGACCGCGCCGCGCTCGTCGGCCACCTCGAGCGGGTGCGGATGCGCGAGCCCGAGCGGGTGCTGCGGCTCTTCCCGCACGAGATCTCCGGCGGGATGGCCCAGCGCATCGTGATCGCGATGACGATGGCGCGCTCGCCGCGCATCCTGATCGCCGACGAGCCGACCGCGGCGCTCGACTCGAACGTTCGCAGCGAGGTGACGAAGCTCGTCTTCGGCCTCGCCCGCGACGCCGGCACCACGGTGCTGTGGCTCAGCCACGACCTGCGCAGCGTCGGCCGCTGGTGCGGGCGGGTCGCCGTGATGTACGCCGGCCGCGTCGTCGAGGACGGCCCCGCCGAGCAGGTGCTCGGCTCGCCGACGCATCCGTACACCGTCGCGCTCGCCGCGGCGGACCCGGCCGGCGTGCAGCCGGGCGAGCGGATCGAGACGAGCTCGGTCGACGTCGCCGCGCTCGCGGCGAGCTTCCGCGACGAGGAGGAGGTGGTGGCCCGATGAGCGAGACGATCCTCGAGCTCGACCGCGTGACGACGGTGTTCCGCACCGGGTGGGGGCGCGGCCGCAGCGAGCTCGTCGCCATGCGCGAGGTCAGCCTCGACGTGCGGGCCGGCGAGACGCTCGGCCTCGTCGGCGAGTCCGGCTCGGGCAAGAGCACCACGGCGAGCGTCGCCCTCGGGTTGCGCGAGCCCACGAGCGGCACGGTGCGCTTCCTCGGCGAGCCCATCGGCGGGCCGAAGCAGCGCCGGGCCCGCCGCGGCCTCATCCAGACCGTGCCGCAGAACCCGCACTGGTCGCTCGACCCGCGGATGCCCGTCGGCCTCTCGGTCGCGGAGCCGCTCGCCGCGCTCGACGGCTCGCGCCTCACGGCGCACGCCGAGCGGGTCACCGAGCTGCTCCGCCAGGTGCGGCTCGACCCCGCCCTCGCGGCGCGCTACCCGCACGAGCTCTCGGGCGGGCAGCGGCAGCGCATCGCGATCGCCCGGGCGCTCGTGACGAACCCGCGCTTCATCGTCTTCGACGAGGCGGTGAGCGCGCTCGACGTCTCCGTGCAGGCGCAGATCCTGAACCTCATCATCGACCTGCAGGCGCAGCACGGCTTCGGCGCCCTCTTCATCTCGCACGACCTCGCGGCCGTGCGCTACCTCGCCCACCGGATCGCGGTGATGCGGCTCGGCGAGATCGTCGAGCTCGCCGACACCGCCCGCTTCTACGAGACCCCCGAACACGAATACTCCCGCCAACTCCTGGAGGCACTGTGACCGACCCCTCAGCCACCGCGATCCCGCCGCGGCTCGCCGGACTGCCCAGTTGGGGCCCCCGGCCCACGAACCGCGACGTCGAGCTCGTGCCGAGCACCGACTGGTCGGGCGACGTCGTCACGTACGACTTCCCCGGCGTCGAGGTCGGCGTCGCCACGTACGAGAACGGCCCGACCGGCTGCACCGTGCTGCATGTCCCGGCCGGCGCCCGGCTCGCGATCGACGCCCGGGGCGGCGCGATCGGCATGAGCAACGGCTTCGAGTACTTCGCCCACGCGATCTGCCTCACCGGCGGCTCGGTGTACGGTCTCTCCGCCGGCTCGGGCGTCGCGGACGAGCTCCGCGCCCGCGGCGGCAACCGCGGCGGCGTCGACGATCTGCAGCTCGTCTCGACCGCGGTCATCTACGACTACTCGGCGCGCGAGACGGCGATCCACCCGGATGCCGCGCTCGGACGCGCCGCGATCCGCGCCGCCGAGCACGGCCGCGTCCCCGTGGGCCGGGTCGGCGCGGGGGCCACCGCCTCCGCGGGCAAGATCGACTACGCCCGCACCGAGCTCACCGGCCAGGGCGCCGCCTTCGCCCGCGCGGGCGAGGTGCGCGTGCTCGTCGTGACCGTGCCGAACCCGGTCGGCGTCATCGTCGACCGCGACGGCGAGGTCGTGCGCGGCAACTACGACGCCGAGCGCGGCGAGCGGCGCCGCCTCGAGGGCGACTACCTCGCGGCGATCGAGCGGGCGCAGCAGCCGCGGGCCGAGCGCGGCAACACGACGATCACCGCGGTGATCACGAACGTGCGGCTGAGCGACCGGGAGCTCATCCACTTCGGCCGGCAGGTGCACTCCTCGATGAACCGGGCCATCCAGCCCTTCCACACCGCACTCGACGGCGACACCCTGTTCGCGCTCACGACCGACGAGGTCGACCTCACCCCGAGCGTCCCCGCCGAGGACGACGACGCCCCGGTCAACTCGATCGCCATCGGCGCGCTCGCCTCCGAGCTCGCCTGGGACGCCGTGCTCGAGGCGGCCCGATGAGCGCCGCAGCGCCCGCGCCCACCGGCCGGACGCCCGCCACCCGCACCGCCACCGCCACGGAAGGATCCGACGTGCCGTTCATCGACCCCGCCGCGAGCGACGCCGGCCGCGCCGCCCCGCACCGGCTCACGCCCCCGCCCTACTGGGGCGACCGCGTCGGCAACGACGACGTCGAGCTCGTGCCGAGCCACGGCGTCGGCCGCGGCCTCGTCGCCTTCGACTTCCCCGGCGTCGCCGTCGGCACCGCCGAGTACGCGAACGGGCCGACCGGTGCGACGGTCATCACGATCGCGAACGGCGCGCGGACCTCGGTCGACGCCCGGGGAGGGGCGATCGGCATCATCGGCCGCTACGAGGAGTTCAACCACGCGATCTGCTTCGCGGGCGGCTCCTCCTACGGACTCGCCGCCGCCACGGGCGTCGACGAGGAGCTGCTCGTGCGCGAGCAGGGCCGGGTCGGCTGGCAGGACCTGCGCTCCGCCTCCGGCGCCGTCATCTACGACCTCGGTGCGCGCGACACGGGCATCGTGCCCGACGCGGCGCTCGGCCGGGCCGCGCTCGAGGCCGCCCGCCCCGACGCGATCCCCGTCGGCCGGGTCGGCGCGGGCATCGCCGCCTCGGCGGGCAAGATCGACCTCTCCCGCTGCGAGTTCACCGGGCAGGGCGCCGCCTTCCGGCAGATCGGCGACCTCCGCATCCTCGTCGTCACGATCGTGAACCCGGTCGGCGTCATCGTCGACCGCGACGGCCGGATCGTCCGCGGCAACTACGACCCCGAGACGGGCGAGCGGCGCCTGCCCGTCGTGGACTACGAGGCGGCCCTGCTCGCGGGCGAGCAGCCCGTGACGGCCGCCGGCAACACCACGATCACGGCGGTCGTCACGAACGTCAAGCTCGACGACAAGGAGCTGCGGCTCTTCGGCCGCCAGGTGCACAGCTCGATGCACCGGGCCATCCAGCCGTTCCACACCAACCACGACGGCGACACGCTCTTCGCGCTCACCACCGACGAGATCGCGCTGCCGCCCGCTGGCAGCACGCGGCTCGGCGAGCAGGCGGTCAATTCGATCGCGCTCGCCGCCGTGGCCTCCGAGCTCGCCTGGGACGCCGTGCTCGAGGCCGGCCGATGACCCGAGCGACGACCAGCACCACCCCGTTCGCGGCCCGCCGCGAGGAAGGACCGACCAGATGACCGTCCGCCGCTTCGAGACCGACGAGCTCGACCCCTATCAGCGCGGGCTCGCCCTCGGCCGCTTCGGCGCCGAGGAGATCGCGTGGAACGCGCGCGGCTACGCCGAGCTCTTCGAGGTCGTCGGCGTCGTCGCCGACGACCTCCCCGGCATCGGCCGGCAGGCGATCGAGCGCACCGAGGAGTGGGCGCCCGAGCTCGCCGCCGAGCTCCGCGGCCTCGCCGACGGCGCCGGTCTCGAGCACTGGCAGCTCGGCGTGCTCAACGCGCGCACCGAGATCCTCGCGACGGTCGGCGCGATCGGCGAGGGCGAGTGCTCCACGGTCGTCACCCTGCCGGCGGATGCCGCGCCGCGCACCGTGCAGACCTGGGACTGGCACGACGTCTCGAACGACCACACGCTCGTCGTGCGCGCCCGGGTGCGGCCCGACCACGAGGTGCGGTACTTCACCGAGTTCGGCATCCTCGGCAAGATCGGCCTGAACAGCGCCGGCATCGGCGTGCACTTCAACATCCTGAACCACGCGGGCGACGGGGAGGGCATCGGCGTCCCGGTGCACGTCGTCGCCCGTGCGGTGCTCGACCGGGCCCGAACCCTCGAGGAAGCCGTGTCGATCGCGTCCTCCGCCGCGGTCAGTGCCTCCACGGTGCTCACGATCGTCGCCTACACCGACGGCGTCGCCGACGCGGTCTGCGTCGAACTGAGCCCCGGCGGCGCGGCCGTCGTGCGGCCGAACGACGACGGACTGCTCGTGCACACGAACCACTTCCTCGACGAGGCGCTCGCGGGCGGCGAGCTCTCGCCGGCCACCGCGAGCAGCTACCCCCGCCTCGAGCAGCTGCTCGCGCGCGAGGCGCTGTTCCGCTCCGAGGACCCGGTCGATCGCGCGGTCGGGATGCTCGTGCACGACGCCGACGGCGCGCCGGTGTGCTGCCACCCCGATCCCGAGCTCGCCTTCGAGCACCGCTGGCAGACGCTGCTGACCATCTCGCTCGACCTCGAGGCCGGGCGGCTGCAGTTCCACGAAGGCGGCCCCTGCCGCGTCGAGCGGGCGAGCTGGCAGGTGTTCTGAGCGGGGAGGGTCTGACACAATGGCGGGGACTCGGGGAGGGCACGTGACGCCGGCGACGATCGTGGACGTGGCGCGAGCCGCGGGAGTGTCGAAGACCACCGCGTCCGACGCCCTGCGCGGGCACGGACGCGTCTCCGACGCGACCCGCGAGGCCGTGCTGCGCGCGGCATCCGAGCTCGGCTACGCCATCAACCGCTCCGCCCGCTCGCTGCGCACCGCGACGACCGGGGCGATCGGGCTGTACATCCCGCAGGTGGTCTTCCGCAGCGAGCACTACCTCTCCTTCGTGTACGGCGTCGTCGACGTCGCGGCCGGCTTCGACTACGACGTCACCGTGATCGTCGCCGGCGAGGAGGCGCGGCCGAACTACGCCCCGCACGTCGACGGCCTCGTGATGATCGACCCCGCCGAGGGCGATGCGATGGTCGAGCGGCTGCTCGCCATGGGGCTGCCCGTCGTCTCCTCCGAGCGCTTCCCGAGCGGCCAGCAGCCGACCGGCGTGGTCTGGTCGGATCACGGCGCCTACACGAGGGTGCTGCTCGACCACCTCGCCGAGCGCGGCGCGCACCGCCCGGCCCTGCTCGCCTCGGCCACGGTCTCCGACTGGTCGATCGGCATCCAGGAGTCCTACCTCGCCTGGTGCCGCGATCACGGCGTCGAGCCCGCGGTCGCGGTCGCGACCTTCGGCACCGACGCCTCCCAGGCGCAGGCCGAGGCGGCCGCCATCCTCGAACGCGAACCCGACGTCGACGCGCTCATCGGCGCGAGCGACGGCTTCGCCGCGGCGGCCGCGCCCGTCGTCACGGCGGCCGGGCGGGTCATCGGCGAGGACCTGCTGCTCGCCTCCTGCGTGGACAACAGCGCGCTGCGCGCCATGCACCCCTCCGTCACCGCGATCGACACCAAGGGCGGCGAGGCCGGCGCCGAGTGCGCGCGGCTGCTGTTCCGGCTGCTGAGCGGGGAGACCGAGCGGGGCGCCTCGATCGAGCTGCCGCTGGAGCTGCACGTGCGCGAGTCCACCCAGGGCCGCTCGCAGGGCTGAGGGCCGCCGCGTAGCGTGGGGGCATGACCTCCGCAGCCGTTCCGTCCCCGGCCGAGCTCCTCGGCCTCGCCCGCGACATCGCGGTCCGCGCCGGCGAGCAGTCGCTCGCCGCCCGCCGGGAGGGGGTGAGCGTCGCCGCGACGAAGTCGACGCCGCTCGACATCGTGACCGCGGTCGACCGCGACACCGAGGCGCTCATCCGGGCGCTCATCGCCGAGGAGCGCCCCGACGACGGCGTGTTCGGCGAGGAGGATGCGGCGCGCATCGGCACGAGCGGGCTCGAGTGGATCGTCGACCCCATCGACGGCACGGTCAACTTCCTCTACGGCATCCCGAACTGGGCGATCAGCATCGCCGTCGTCTCCGGCGGCGCCGACCCGGCCGAGTGGACCGCGCTGGCCGGCGTCGTGGTGAACCCCGTCTCGGGCGAGCTCTTCGAGGCGAGCAAGGACGGCGGCGCGCGCCTCGCGGGCGCCGAGCTGCGCGTGAACGATCCGGTGCCGCTGTCGCGCGCGCTGATCGGCACCGGCTTCGGCTACGCGGCCGAGGTGCGCCGGGCCCAGGGCGCGGTCGCGGCGGCGTTGCTGCCCGGCATCCGCGACCTCCGCCGCCTCGGCTCGGCCGCCCTCGACCTCTGCGCGCTCGCGGCCGGCCGGCTCGACGGCTTCTACGAGACCGGGCTGAATCCCTGGGATCACGCCGCCGGGGCGCTCATCGCCCGCGAGGCGGGTGCGCTCGTCACCGGGCCCGGCGGCGGCCGCGAGTCGAGCGAGCTGCTGGTCGCGGCCGGCCCGGCGCTGGCGCCGGAGCTGCGCGCGGCACTGACGGCGGCCGGACTGCCCGCCTGAGCGGAGGGCCCGGGACCGCTCTCACGGCGCGTCGCCTGGAACGGCGGGGATGCCGGCCGGAGCTGGCGGCCGACGGGTGGCGCGATCGGCGTGCCCGGGGTAGCCTTTACCAATCTGTTACCCGAGCACCGCTCGGAATGACGGCCCCTACGTCCGCCCCCAACGCCGAAAGCCCCTACGTGCTCGAGTCCCCCCTCGTGCCCGACGGTTCCACGCCAGGCACTCAGACCCCGTTGCGGTCTGAACGACCCCTGACCCGTCGAGAGCTTCGCGAACGCGAGCGCGCCGCCGAGCTGGCTGCGACCCCCGCCGCGCCCGTTCCGGCCGTCGTCGAGGAGCCCAGCGGGGTCGAGCTGTTCGACGCCATCATCTCGGGCGAGCCCGTGCCCGCGGAGGCCGTCGCGGCCGCCGCCGAGGCCGCGCCCGCCCGGGTCGAGGAGCACCCCGCCGCCCGCATCGCCGAGCCGCTTCCCGCGCCGGCCGAGGCGGAGCTCGCCGTGGCGGTGCCCACGATCCCGGCACCGGCCCCCGAGGCCCAGCTCAGCCGCCGCGCGCGGCTGCGCGACGAGGCGCCCACGGCGCGCTCGCGCCGCCTCGCGAAGGATCCCGCCCCGGTGCAGACCCCCGTCGCGGCCGCCCGCCCGCCGCGTTCGGCGAACGCCGCCTTCGCCGCCCCCGCCCGTGCGCGCCGCAGCGGCGCCAAGCTCACGAGCCTCGTCGCGATGGGCTTCGCCGCGATGCTCGCCGTCGCCACCTCCGTGCCCTCGCTGTCGCTGCTGAGCTCCGACGACGTGCAGGCGATGGCCCTCACCGGCACCGACTCCGGCCGCGAGGCGGGCCAGACGCTCGACACCAGCGGCGACGCCATCGCGGCGACCCCGCAGCTCGGTCTCGAGTCGTACAAGTCGCAGTCGATCGCCGAGTACGCCGCGGCGGCCGGCATCCGCGCCGAGGCGACCTTCACGAACAACCCGAACGGCACGATCCAGTGGCCCTTCGCGGTCGGCGTGCACATCGGCGACCGCTTCGGCTACCGCGACTGCGCCGGCTGCTCGAGCGACCACCACGGCCAGGACTTCAACCCGGGCCTCGGCGCCGACATCCAGGCCATCGCCGACGGCGTCGTCTCGCAGTCGACCGACAACGGCGGCTCGCTCGGCACCGTGATCATGATCGACCACGTCATCGACGGCCAGACCGTCACGAGCGTCTACGCGCACATGATCGAGGGCTCGCGCACGGTCGAGATCGGCGACACCGTGCACGTCGGTCAGGTCATCGGCGAGACGGGCAACACCGGCATGTCGACGGGCCCCCACCTGCACTTCGAGATCCGCATCGGCGGCATCAACGGCACCTGGGTCGACCCCCTCGAGTGGCTGTACGCCAACACGAACTGAGCCGACGCGTCGACGCCGACTGATCGGCGGCTGACCGGGTCGCTGCGCCGACCCTGGGGCCGGCGCAGCACGGCTCAGCGGGCGAGCCAGACCGTGGTGTCGGCGGGGAGGATGCCGCGGGCCACGTCGCCCGAGGCGAGCAGCGGCTGCGCGGCCGCGGCGGCGGCGTGTTCGTCGGGCAGCACCTGCGCGAGCGAGACCGTGGTGTCGCCGGTGTTCGCGACGACGAGCAGCGCGCCGTTCGTGAAGGCGACGAGGTCGGGCGCGTCGGGCGTCTCGATCCATTCGAGGGTGCCGTTCGCGAGGGCGTGCTCGCGGCGTAGGCGGAGGGCGGCGCGGTACATCGAGAGGGTCGAGCCGGGCGCGTCGTGTTGGCGGTCGCGGGCGTAGTCGGCCCACTCGGCGGGTTGGGGGAGCCAGGAGGCATCCGACGGGCCGAAGCCGAAGGAGGGCGAGCCGGCCTCCCAGGGGATGGGGACGCGGCAGCCGTCGCGGCCGTAGCGTTCGCCGTTCGTGCGGAACCAGGTCGGGTCCTGCCGGGCGTCGTCGGGGAGGTCGATGGCCTCGGGGAGGCCGAGCTCCTCGCCCTGGTAGAGGTAGGCGGAGCCGGGCAGGGCGAGCATGAGCGCGGTCGCGGCGCGGGCGCGGCGGAGCCCGGTGGCGGGGTCGCCGATGCCGGGGGTGCGGGGGCCGACGCCGTGGCCCTGGAGGTTGCCGACGGTGAGGGCGAGGCGGGTGGGGTGGCGCACGACGTCGTGGTTCGAGAGCACCCAGGTGGAGGGGGCGCCGACGGCGCCGAACGCGGCGAGGGACTCGTCGACGACGCGGCGCAGGGCGGCGGCCCGCCAGGGGGTCTCGAGGTAGGCGAAGTTGAAGGACTGGTGCATCTCGTCGGGGCGGACCCACTGGGCGACGCGGGCGAGGGGGTCGACCCAGGCCTCGGCGGCGAGGATGCGTTCGCCCGAGTAGCCGTCGAGCAGGGCGCGCCAGTCGCGGTAGATCTCGTGCACGCCGTCCTGCGCCCAGAACGGCGGGGCGTCGCCGGGCTCGGAGGAGATGTCGGGCTCGAGCGCGACGCCCGGCTCGGCGCTCGGCACGGGGCGTTCGGCGCCCGGTGCGTCGTCGGCGAGGCCGCCGGCGCCGCCCATGCTGCCGCCCTCGGCGGGCGGGGTCCAGTCGGGCAGGCCCTCGGCTTTGATGAGGCCGTGGGCGACGTCGACGCGGAAGCCGTCGACGCCGCGGTCGAGCCAGAACCGGAGGATGTCGCGGAACTCTTCGCGGACCTCGTCGTTCGTCCAGTCGAAGTCGGGCTGCGAGGAGTCGAAGAGGTGCAGGTACCACTGGCCCGGCTGCCCGTCGGCCTCGGTGACGCGGGTCCACGCGGGGCCGCCGAACACCGAGTCCCAGTTGTTCGGGGGCAGCTCGCCGGCCGCGCCGCGGCCGTCGCGGAACAGGTAGCGGGCCCGCTCGGCGCTGCCCGGCCCGGCGGCCAGGGCGGCCTGGAACCAGGCGTGTTCGTTCGAGGAGTGGTTCGGCACGAGGTCGACGATGACGCGGATGCCTCGCGCGTGCGCCTCGGCGAGCATCGCGTCGAAGTCGGCGAGGGTGCCGAACAGCGGGTCGACGTCGCGGTAGTCGGCGACGTCGTAGCCGGCGTCGTGCTGCGGGGAGGTGTAGAACGGCGAGAGCCAGATGGCGTCGACGCCGAGCTCGGCGAGCGCGCCGAGCCGGGAGGTGATGCCCGCGAGATCGCCCATGCCGTCGCCGTTCGCGTCCGCGAAACTGCGGGGGTAGATCTGGTAGATCACGGCCGTCCGCCACCACTCGCTCGTCATAGCGCTCACTGTACGCGACGGGTCCGACGGGGCTGTTTCCGGGAGCCGGCCTCGATTCGGCGGTGCGCCGCCGAGGTGCTATCCTCGAACGGTTGCCGAACGCGGCGACGCGCCCCGATAGCTCAGTGGTAGAGCACTTCCATGGTAAGGAAGGGGTCGTCAGTTCAATCCTGACTCGGGGCTCTGGTTCCCGGCTTCGGCCGGAGGCCTTGCGGCGGGGTAGCTCAGGTGGTTAGAGCACACGGCTCATAATCGTGGTGTCGCGGGTTCGAGTCCCGCCCTCGCTACCGGAAAAGCCCGGAACTCCAGGAGTTCCGGGCTTCTCTCGTCTCCGGGGCGGGTGCGACCGCTACTGTTCCTCGGCGGGCACGGCTTCCGCAGCCGCGTCGGCGCGCCGGGCCCGCACGTGGTCCCACCTGGCGAGGGCGAGGGCGAGCAGCGTCACCAGCACGAAGCCCCAGAGCAGCCACGGCGCCGCGGCGTCGAGCGCGTGCGCGAACGGCGAGGCGTACCAGGCGAGGGGCAGGGGCAGGTTCGTGCTGCCCTGTTCGTGCGCGGCCGCGAGGTCGAACTGCACGTCCCATGCCGGGGCCTCCGCCTCGGCGCCCGAGGCGTCGCGAAGCGTCACGTTGTAGGCGGGGAAGAGTCGGGACACCGCCTCGTCGTCCACCTGGACGACGAAGTCCGAGCTGCCCTTCCCGGCTGTGCGATCGCCGTAGCTGTCGAGTTCCTCCGGCAGGGCCCCGCCCTCGCGGTCGTCGATCACGACGTACCCGCCGAGGGCGTCGTACATGTCGCGGAGCTCGCCGGCGTCGTCGATGGCCTGGCCGCGCACCTGGCGCGATGCGGGGGGCTCCTCGCCGGGCATGAGGAAGCCGATGTCGGCGTCCACCGGCACTTCGGCGCCGACGTAGGACGTCGTGTCGACGGCTTCGATCCCGAACACCTGCGGGTCGACCAGCGCAGGGAGGCCGTTGATCAGACGGAGTTCGGTCGTCGCGCCGGACGCGTCGCGGACGACGAGGGTGTCCGGTGCGTCGATCCGGACGCCGCCGGCGGGGATCCGCGGCATGCCGACGCCCGCCGTCATCAGGCCGGTCGCGACGGCGAGCAGGGTGCCGGCGCCGGCGATCGCCAGCCACCATCGAACACGGGTCTTCGCTGAGTGCTGTGTCATGTCTCCCACGCCGGATCGCTTCGCTTGCCGACTTCCATCCTGACGGATCGGAGTCGATTCTCCGAAGCCGCCGGCGCGGAGCTTGGTCGCCCCAGGATGGCCAGTGCGCCGGATTCTCTCGATGAATCCCTGCAATGTTAATGATGCACGGCTCGATCCATGGCATCCCAAATCCGGCAAAATGCTTGTCTGCGCGTCCCGCTCGTGCAAGTCTGGGCACTGACGGGACGGAAACCCGGCCGCATCCGGCCGGTCCGGCGACGGTCGACCGCCCGGCGCGAAGGGGGTGCGAGATGCGCGAGGCTCAGCGAAACGGCAGGCCGGGGAGGCGCTGGCCGGCGGCGGCCGTCGCGGGGCTGCTGCTCGGCGGCCTCGTCGTTCCGGCCGGTTCCGGTGCGGTCGCCGCGCCCGGCAATCCCGGCGTACCCGGCCCGGCCCAGGAGGTCTATCGCGAAGGGTTCGAGAACGCGACGGGAGCGACCGCGATCCGACTGCCGGCGTACGTCGGCGCAGAAGGGGAGCGCTACACCTCCGATCCGTTCTGGGTCATGCAGGACCAGTGCAACGGCGTCGTGCTCCGCTACGACGGGACCGTCTATCCCGCCGGCTACTGCACGACCGGCAACGGCTCGCAGAACAACGTGCGGCGCATGGCCGACGTGCTCGGTCAGGTCGAAGCCGGCGTCGTCGGCAGCACGAACCCGGCCGCGCCAGTCGAGGCGTCGACGCCGCAGAGCCGGGCGAACCACGCCGTCACGGCCTGGACGGGCAACGTCAACGGACCGAGCAACGCGATCACCCTGGAGACGCCCCAGTTCGACCTCGCAGGGCAGGGCGCGAGGTTCTTCACGGCCTCGGTCAACGTCGCCGAACTGTCCTGCACCTTCCAGGGCGGCGCAAACAACTCGCGGTTGACCTTCGCGCTCGTCTCAGGCGGGCAGGAGCTGATGCTCACGAACACGCCGATCCGCGCGTGCACCGACACCCAGGTCCGGTACTACACCTCGCCGACGCTGCCCGGCGGCTGGGGCAACGGCGGGGCCTACGTGGCGGCCGGTCGCTTCTTCGCCGACAGCTCGTACCTCGTCGACCCGGACCTGGCCCCGACGATGAGCCTGCGCATGCGCAACCTCACCGGCAGCAGCTCCGGCAACGACTTCGCGTACGACGAGGTCCGGTTGTTCGACGCCACCCCGCAGCTGGACAAGTCGTTCTCGCCGAGCTCCGTGCCGGTCAACGGGCGCTCGACCCTGACCTTCACCGTCACGAACACCGACGATCTCGCCGAGAAGCGCGGCTGGGGCTTCGTCGACACGCTGCCCGCCGGCCTCGTGGTCGCCGACCCCGCGAACATCGGCGGCAGTTGCACGGCGACGACGACCGCGGCGCCCGGCTCCGGCGTCATCACGATCGAGGACGGCGTGCTCGCCGCCGACGAGGCATCCTGCACTGTCACCGTCGAGGTGACCTCGCCCGCCCCCGGCCCGAGCGAGGACTCGCCCGTCGTCTACGCGAACTGCCCCGCGAACGTGCAGACCTTCGGCCTCGATGCGCCGGCCTGCGCGACCGTCGAGTTCTTCACCGAGCCGCACCTCACCCTCGCGAAGCAGCACGACGGCACCGGCGCCTCGCGCCCGGGCGACACCGTGCGGTACACGGTGACGGCGACGAACGACGGCACCGGCGACTACACCGCGGCCGACCCGGCCGTCGTCGTCGACGACCTCACCGGCGTGCTCGACGACGCGGCGTTCGTCGACGGCTCGCTCCGGGCCGAGATCGACGGCGTGCCGGTCGGCCCGCCGGCCCGCTCTGGGGACCGCATCGCGTGGCAGGGGCCGCTGCGCGTCGGCCAGACGGTGACCATCAGCTACGAGGTGGTGCTCGGATCCGGCGGCGATCATCGCGTGCGCAACGTCGCGTTCCCCTCGGAGACCCCGTTCGACCCGGATGCCCCGCCGCCGACGCCCGCGTGCGGGGAGGCCGGCAGCGTGTGCACGGAACTGCTGCTGCCCGCCATCCGCCTCGAGAAGAGCACCCAGGAGACCTCGATGAGCTGGGGCGGCCGCCTGCACTACGTGTTCACCGTCACGAACACCGGGCAGGTCCCGCTCGACGAGATCCGCATCGACGAGACCGCCTTCGACGGGAGCGGCGAGATGTCCGCGACCGTCTGCGACGCCACGAGCCTCCAGCCCGGCGCATCGACGAGCTGCCGCGCCACGTACACGGTCACCGGCGCCGACATGGACCGTGGCAGCCTCGACAACACCGCGACGGCGACGGGCACCCCGCCCGCCGGAGACCCGGTCGTCTCCGCGCCCGACGACCACCGGCTCACCGGCGAGCGGACGCCAAAGCTCACGATCGAGAAGTTCTCGAACGCCACGGCCCTGGTCGCGGGCGAGCGCATCTCGTTCTGGTTCGTGGTGCGCAACGAGGGCAACGTGACGATCCGCGACCTCGTCGTGACGGAGGAGCGGTTCACCGGTTCCGGCGCGCCGCCCGAGATCAGCTGTCCGGGCGACGAGCTCGCCGCCTTCACCCAGATGACCTGCCGCGCGAGCTACCTCGTCACCCAGGAGGACGTCGACCGCGGCGAACTCGTGAACACGGCGTCGGTCACCGGGACCGATCCGGAGGGCGAGCCCGTCGACGGCGGCGAGTCCACGGTCGACGTGCCGACGCAGCCGGCACCCGGACTCCAGATCCGGAAGACGACCGCCACGCAGACCCTGATCGCCGGGGAGGACATCACCTACTGGTTCCAGGTTCGGAACACGGGCAACATGACGCTCGACGAGATCACCGTCGTCGAGACCGAGTTCAGCGGCTCGGGCACGCTCTCCGCCATCACCTGCCAGCGCACCACCCTGCCGCCGCAAGACACCACGTGGTGCCGCGCCGACTACACCGTGACGCAGGCCGACGTCGACGCCGGCTTCATCGAGAACGCCGCCACCGCGACCGGCGTCACACGGGACGGCGCGGACGTCACCGCGAACGAGTCGGAGCAGCGGATCCCGAGCCAGCAGGCGCCGGCGCTCACCCTCGAGAAGACCGCGGACGCCGCCGAGCTCGTGGTCGGCGAGACGGTGACGTACACCTTCCGCGTCACCAACACGGGCAATGTCACCGTCGGCAATGTGCGCATCGAGGAGATCTCCTTCGACGGGAACGGCGCGCTCGGCGCGATCGAGTGCCCCGCCGATCGGCCCCTCGCGCCGACGGAATCGCTCAACTGCACGGCGGAGTACGAGGTGGTGCAGGCCGACCTCGATCAGGGCGGGGTGCGGAACACCGCCGTCGCCGAGGGCACGCGACCCGGCGGAGAGACGGTCGCGAGCGCGCCCGACGACGCGACCGTGCCCGGCGGCGGCGCTCCGGCGCTCACGATCGAGAAGACCGCGGACCCCGCGCGGATGACGGCGGGCGGGCTCATCACCTACACCTTCCTCATTCGGAACTCGGGGAACGTGACCGTCACCGACGTCTCGGTCGTCGAGGGCGGCTTCACCGGCTCCGGCGCGCTCGGCGCGATCAGCTGCCCCGACGACGCCCGACGGCTGGCTCCCGGCGAGTCGGTGCGGTGCACGGCCACGTACCGGGCGACGCAGGCCGACGTCGACCGCGGCAGCATCGACAACTCGGCCACCGCGAGCGGAACGGTGCCCGGCGGGGCGGCGGTCGAGTCCGCACCGGACGACGCACGCGTCACGGCCGAGCCGGCGCCCGCGCTGCGCCTCGTGAAGAGCGCCGATACCGACACCCTGGTCGCGGGTGAGACGGTGACCTACACCTTCGTGGTGACGAACACGGGCAACGTCACGCTCACCGGCGTCCTGATCACCGAAGACGAGTGGACCGGCGACGGCGATGCGCCCGAGGTCGTCTGCCCCGCCGATCAGGCCGCCTCGCTCGCGCCCGGCGCCGAACTGCGGTGCACGGCCGAGTACCTCGTGACGCAGGCCGACGTCGACGCCGGCGAGGTCTTCAACCAGGCCGGCGCGAGCGGGCAGCCGCCGCGCGGGGATCGGGTCTTCTCGCCGCCCTCCTCGGTGCGGCTGACCACCGACTCCGCACCCGCCCTGACGGTCGTGAAGAGCGTCGAGCCCGACGAGCTCGTCGCCGGCGAGACGATCACCTACCGCTTCGTCGTCACGAACACGGGCAACGTGACGTTGCACGACGTGCGCGTCCGCGAGGACGCGTTCACCGGAGCCGGCGCGCTCGGCGAGCCGAGCTGCACGCCCGCGGAGCTGCAGGCGGCGCTGCCACCGGATGAGCAGCTCGTCTGCACCGCGGAGTACGTCGTGCAGCAGGCCGACGTCGACCGCGGTTCCATCCGGAACACGGCGACCGCGCTCGGCACGCCGCCCGGTGCCGACGAGCCGGTCGAGTCGGAGCCCTCGGACGCCGCCATCCCCGCGGAGCCCGATCCTCGCCTCTCCCTCCGCAAGACCGCGAGCACGGGGCAGCTCGTCGCGGGTGAGACGATCACCTACACCTTCGCGATCACCAACACCGGCAACGTCACCCTGCGCGACGTGACCGTCGCCGAAGGGTCGTTCACCGGGGCCGGTGAGCTCTCCGAGATCCGCTGCCCCGCCGAGGCGGACGCGCTCGTTCCCGGTCGCACCGTGCGCTGCACGGCCGACTACCTCGTGCAGCAGGCCGATGTCGATCGCGGCTCGATCGAGAACACGGCGACCGCGCTCGGCACGCCGCCCGGTGCCGACGAGCCGGTCGAGTCGGAGCCCTCGGACGCCACCGTCACCGCTGAGCCGGAGCCCTCGTTCGAGCTCGTGAAGGCCACCGAGGCGGAGTCCTTCCGAGTCGGTGACACGATCACCTACACCTTCGAGGTGCGCAACACGGGCAACGTCACCCTCCGCGGCATCGCCATCGACGAACTCGACTTCTCCGGCGACGGCGAACTCTCGGCGATCAGCTGCCCGCCGGAGGCGGCGGCGCTGCCGCCCGGCGAGGCGGTGGTGTGCACCGCGGACTACGCGCCGACCCAGGGCGACGTCGAGCGCGGCCGCATCGACAACACGGCGGCGGCGCGGGCGACCCCGCCGCAGGGCGACGAACTCGAGTCGGACCCGTCCGAGGCATCCGTCCCGGCGGAGCGGATCCCGGGCATCGCCCTCGTGAAGTCGGCCGACCGCAGCGAGCTCGTCGCGGGCGAGACGATCACGTATACCTTCGTCGTCACCAACACGGGCAACGTGTCGCTGCGCGACATCGCCGTGGACGAGGGCGCGTTCTCCGGTGCGGGCGAACTGTCCGACGTCAGCTGCCCGGGCACGGGTCCGCTCGCGCCGGGCGAGCAGCTCGTCTGCACCGCAGAGTACGTGGTGCAGCAGGCCGACGTCGACCGCGGCACGATCGAGAACACGGCGACCGCGCGCGGCACCCCGCCCGGCGGTGACCCGACCGGTTCCGAGCCGTCCTCGGCGCGCGTGCCGCAGGACCCGGCGCCCGCGATCGCCCTCGTGAAGACCGCCGCCACCGAGCGCATCACGGCCCCCGGTCAACGGGTGCGCTACGAGTTCCTCGTGACGAACACCGGCAACGTGACGCTCGATCGCGTCCGGATCGCCGAGGGCGAGTTCACCGGTCACGGCGAGCTGCCGACGCCGAGCTGCCCGGAGGGCCCGCTCGCGCCTGGCGAGTCGATGCGCTGCACGACGACGTACACGGTCGTCGCCGACGACCTCGGCGGAGCGCCGCTGCGCAACACCGCGACGGCGACCGCCGAGGGGCCGGGCGGCAGTCCGGTCGCCGCACCGCCCTCGACGGCGGAGGTCCCCACGGTGCTGCGCCCGGTCGAGTCGCGCCCCGGCGGACTCGCGCGGAGCGGATTCGACGCCGGGCCCGCGCTGATCGTCCCGGTGCTGCTCCTGCTCCTCGGGGGCATCGCAGCCGCGATCTCGCGCCGGCCCGGCCGGCGGCGTGCGGGGTGATGCCGTGAGGATAGACGCGGAAAAACCGAGCAGAGATTCGCGTGACGTTGGTGACAAAAGACGGGGGAATTGTTCGATCGCTGCCTGTGGATAACTAAACCGAACGTCCGGCTTATTTCGTTACCGTGTTCGGGTTGCCTCAATCGAACACGGGCAGCGATAGGAGATCGATGATGGATCGGAACGCGTATGGTCGGCACACATCCCGAAGGCGGCGGGCAAGTCTCGGCGCTGCTGCGTTCGGCCTTGCATTGGCCGGTGCCATCGGCGCAGTTGTTAGCCCGGCCTCTGCGGCGGAGTACACCTGGCTCTCGAAATCGGTGAACCCAAACGGGTCCTGGTACTCGGATCGCAGCACGGGAGCAACAAGCTTTTCGCGTACTGGTGTCTCCGCGAAGATCGACGGCGCGGACGGATACACGTGGAAGACCGTCGCTTGGTACAACGGATACTCGAACACCGGCCAAGGGATGGCGACTCAGAACGGCCCTCGTGGCTACGGGGAGACGAAGGCTCAGTTTACGTTCTTGCCTGGTACTGGGGAAAACGATCGGATCGAGGTCAAGGCTTGGCTCCTAAATGCTGTTCTGGGGCGTTCGGCGCAACAAACGCTGGACGCGAGTGACAGCGAGAGCAACATCGAGCCTCCGGCAAGCGTGAACGTCACCGCAGCTGACCTTCGCAACGGGCAAACTGACGGATTCACGCTCACGTCATACGGAGAGACTGGTGGCGGTGAACTCTGGTCCGGTGTGACAAGTGATGGCGAGACCTGCATCTTCGTTCTGCAGGACGAGGAGTATGTCGGCTCGAGTTGCGCGGAAGCTGCGAGCTTTGCAGCGCACGGCCTCAGTCTGCACATGGAGGGTCCGAATGAGTCGCTCCAAGTCGCGCTCGCTCCTTCGGGCGGGATAACTGAGGAAGCCGCCGCGGCGGCAGGCCTTGTGCGGCTCACCGATGCGGTCGCGATTAATGCCGGTGAACCAGTCAGCGGGCATGTCGTTGCGAGAAGCGGAACGACGAATCGGTCCGCTGTCGCAGCTCCCACGACTATCGTGTTGGTCAAGGGACCGGGCGCGTAGAGCGAAAGGTGGCCGCCATGGACGATCAGCACAGGCAAGAATTCGGCCAGATGCCTGGCATGAGCGAAGCCCCGCTCAATCCGTCGTTTCGTGACGGCCCCGCCTCGAAGCCGATGCGGGTACCGTGGTGGAAACCTGCGCTGGTCATCGTCGCGGCCGCCGGAGCATTCATCGTGCTCGTGAACTTGGTGTAGTCGGGCGCAGCCGCGATCTCGCGCCGGCCCGGCCGGCGGCGCCCGGGGTGATGCCGCTCGAAGCCGCGCTGTCAACCCCTATCCTGCGACGCCCGCCGGGTGTGGAATGAACCCGTCGCACTAGGGAGCGATCAACGCACGGAATGGGGTGGCCCGGTGCGCGGTCTCGGACCGCGAGCCGGGCCTATTCCGTGCCGGGAGCCCTGCGGCCTTCCGTGTCGGCGATGGTCATGGAGGCGTGCGTTCGTCGGAGGCGCGACGTACGGTCGAAAGCATGAAGGTCACGATCATCGCGACGAACCCGTCATCGGGCGAGGCGGTCGTCGTCGAGGCCGACGGCGCCGACGAGCAGACCGCGACGGCCGCGGCGAAGGCGCAGATCCCCGAGGGCTGGAAGGCCGTCAGCATCCGCCGGGTGTGAGTCCGGGGCGGGCGCGGGCCGGCGCTCAGGCGAACGCGGCGGCGCGCGCCGCCAGCCACTCGTCGTACTGCGCCCACGGATCGTCGACGCCGAGCGCGAGCGCGGCGACGTGCGCGTCGAGCTCGGCCGTGCGCTCGAACCACTCGGTGCCCGGGATGCGGGAGACCGCGAACTGCTCGTGCCGGCGGCGCTCGCTCGCCCGGCCCCCGGGCTCGAGCGCGAGCAGCTCGTCGTGGGGGAGCGCGGCGACCCGGGCCCGCAGCCGCCCGCTCGTGCCGATCTTGATGCGGTCGTCGAAGCGCAGGTAGTACACGACCTCGACGACGGGAGCGCCGAACTCGCGGTCGGGCACGTCGCCGGCGCGCCAGCCGCAGCGCTCGCACAGGGTGCCGTCGGGGTAGCGCACGCCCACCCGGCCGCCGCAGGCGAGGCAGGGCGAGAGCAGCAGCCCGCGCGCGCCGAACTCGCCCTCGGCCCAGTCGAGCGCGACGGCGAGGTGGGCCGCGCAGAGTGCGAGCGGCGCACCGGGCGCCGTCGGCGTCGGGCAGGGGGCGCCCGAGGCATCCGTCAGTGCGCAGCGCTCGTCCACGCCTGCACCGTACGCCGCACCGGCGACATCGACGCCGCGGATGCCCCGGCTCAGCGCCGCGCGCGGACGGGGCGGAGCACCGTGCGCAGCACTGGGCCGAGCGGCGAACGCGACACGGCACGTCGGAGCCGCTGCAGCCGGGACTGCGGCGTCGCGCGCCGCCGCTCGAGGGCGCGCTCGAACTCGAGCGCCCACTTCGCGACCACCCGGTCCTCGTCGAAGTCGCGCGCGGCCTGCATCGCCCGCCGGCGCATCGCGGACACGCGGGCGGCGGGCATCGCCTCCAACCGCTGCACGGCGCGGGCGAGCCCGGCGACGTCGCCCTCCGGCACCAGGAAGCCGTTCCGCCCGTCGCGGATCAGATCGGCGGGGCCGTAGCGGATGTCGTAGGCGATCGGCAGGCAGCCCGCGGCCATGCTCTCGACGAGGACGAGCGGGAAGCCCTCCGAACGGGAGGTCAGCAGCATGAACGAGGCGCCGTCGAGGTGCTGCCTCGCCGACGGGTCGTAGCCGTGCAGCACCACGCCCGGCGCCTCGGCGGCGAGCGCCTCGATCTCGGCGCGGCACTCGCCGTCGCCGTACACGTCGAGCCGCACGGGCGTCGCCCGCCCCTCGTTGGCGATGGCCATCGCGCGCACCGCGTGCTGCACCCGCTTGCGGCGGGTGAGCGCGGCGAGCACCACGCCGCCCGCGCGCGGGCGCACGATCGTCGGTGCGGCGTCGGCGCGGGCGGGGCGCGCGTTGGGGATGACGACCACGTTGGGGCGGGCGCCGACGAGCTCGGCGACCTCCTGCGCCTGGCGCTTCGACAGCAGCGCGACGAGGTCGAACTCGTCGATGCGGTCGAAGACCTCCCGCCGGGAGGCGCGGACCGGATGCGTCTCGCCGCCGCCCGAGCGGTGCGAAGCGTGCACGACGTGCGCCGTGACGACGTGCTTGCGCCGATAGCCGAGCATGAACGGGGCGATCGTCTTGCTGTCGACGATCATGAAGCTGCGCTCGCCGGCCGTGAGCGCGTCGAGCCAGGCCGTGTAGAGGTGCCAGATGCGCGCCCACGAGCGCACCGGCTCGCCGTGCGCGTCGCAGAGCACGACCGAGCGGCCGCCGAGGGCGCCGCGCTCCTTCGTGTCGCGGCGGTCGCTCAGCAGGAGCGTGCCGTCGGCGCGCAGGTGGTCGATCTGCAGGAGCCGGCCGTCGGCGTCGTGCCGGAGCCGCGCCATCACGCGGTCGCCGCGGCGCAGCAGCTCGTCGGCCTCGGCCTCGCCGAGCGGGGTGAAGGCGTCGCGGTCGAGGCGGAGCGAGCCGCCGGGCAGCGGATGCTCCCGCAGCCACTCGTACAGGTTGCGCAGCCGCACGCCGTCGGCGAGGGCGCCGCGAGCGCGGAGCCCTGCCTCGAGCCCCGGCACGTCGGGGTGGGCGTCGAAGGTCAGCACGTCGACCGGGGTGCCCGCGAGCCGCGCGAAGGAGGCGCAGCGCGCGAGCATCGCCTGCGTCATGCCGCCGTAGTCGCTCGGAATCGCCCACGTCACCGCGAACTGCCGCCCCCGCGGCATCCGCACCTGCGGCGCAGTCCGCACCGCCACCCCCCGATCGCTCATGCGACGACGGTAGCGGCGGAGCCTTGGCGCCGGCTGGGCGGCCCCTGTGCGCCGCGGCCCGTCGCGCTCAGTAGCGCAGTGTCGTGAGCACCGCCAGGTGGTCGCTCGCGCCGGCGGGGATCACGGTGTTCTCGACCGGCGTCAGCCCGCGCTGGAAGAGGTGGTCGATGCGGGCGACCGGGAACGCGGCCGGCCAGGTGAAGCCGAACGACGGCTCCGACTGGCCCGGTTCGCTCAGCGTGCGCCGGATGCCCGCGAGCGCGGGATCGGTCGACGCCGCGTTGAAGTCGCCGAGCGCGACCACCCGTTCGTTCTCGTCGCGGTCGATGACGGCGGAGAGCTCGTCGAGCATCGTGTCACGGTCGGACTGGGCGCCCGGCCGCAGCGAGGCGGCGTGCACGACGTAGACGCTGACGAGGCCCGCCGGCGCCGAGATGTCGACCGTGAGCGCCCGGTTCCAGCCGAGGCCGAGCTCGAGCGGACGGGCGTTCGAGATCGGCGAGGTGCTCCAGATGCCGACGGTGCCCACCGCGTAGGAGTACGGATGGCTCGCCTCGAGCGCGGCATCCGCCTGCGCCCTGGCGTCGCCCTCGAGCTCGGTGAGCGCGATGACGTCGGCACCCGCGGCGACGAGCGTCGTCGCGGAGTCGGCCGCCGTGCCCGAGAGAGCCTCGACGTTCTGGCTCGCGAAGACGAGCTCGGCCGGGGCCTCCGCGGCGTCCGCCGCGCCGACGCCGTCCGAGGCGGGCAGCCAGGCGAAGGAGGGGCCGACGGCGAACGCCCAGGCGATGGCGGGCACGAGGGCGACGAGCCAGGTGCGGCCACGCACCGCGAGCGCGGCGACGAGCAGCGGCACGAGCAGCAGCCCGAGCCAGGGCAGCGCGGTCGACACCGCCGAGCCGACGAAGCCGGGCACGAGGCCGAGCAGCACCACCGCCGTGAACGCGAGCGCCAGGACCGCGACCGCTCGGCGGCGGCCCAGCCCGCGCCGCGCATCGGGGCCGCGGGCAGGCGCGGCGGCCGACGTGGCTGGGGGCTGGGGAAGCGTGCGCGTCATAGTGGGGAACGGCCGTGGGGGACCTGGCTCCGACCGTACCGCCTCGAGCTGCACAGGCGCTGGACATCCTGCGAGGACTACCCTGGAGCGTGACCTCTGACGACTTCCCGACGCCCGACCCGGCCGACGCAGCACCCACCGCCGGTACTGCCGAGGCCGAGGAGTCCGCCGTCGACGCTCCCGCGGACGCCCCGTCCGACGCCCCCGCCGAGCCCGCCTCGCCCTCCGGCTTCGCCGCGCTCGGCCTCGACGGCCCCGTGCTCGCCGCGCTCGACGACGTGGGCTACGAGACCCCCTCCGCCATCCAGGCCGCGACGATCCCGCTGCTCCTCGAAGGCCGCGACGTCGTCGGCCTCGCCCAGACCGGCACCGGCAAGACGGCGGCGTTCGCGCTGCCCATCCTCGCCCGCCTCGACCTCGACGTGCGCGAGCCGCAGGCGCTCGTGCTCGCCCCGACGCGCGAGCTCGCGCTGCAGGTCTGCGAGGCCTTCGAGCGCTACGCCGCGCACCTGCCCGGCGTGCACATCCTGCCGGTGTACGGCGGGCAGGGCTACGGGGTGCAGCTCTCCGCCCTCCGCCGCGGCGTGCACGTCGTCGTCGGCACGCCCGGCCGCATCATGGACCACCTCGACCGGGGCACGCTCGACCTCTCCGGCATCCGCTACCTCGTGCTCGACGAGGCCGACGAGATGCTGCGCATGGGCTTCGCCGAGGACGTCGAGTCGATCCTCGCCGACACCCCCGACGACAAGCAGGTCGCCCTGTTCTCGGCCACGATGCCGGCGATGATCCGGCGGATGTCGCAGCAGTACCTGCACGACCCGGAGGAGGTGCGCGTCGCGGGCAAGACGCAGACCTCGGCGAACATCACCCAGCGCCACCTCGTCGTCTCGCACATGCAGAAGCTCGACGCCCTCACCCGCATCCTCGAGGTCGAGAACTTCGAGGGCATGATCGTCTTCGTCCGCACGAAGAACGCCACCGAGGAGCTCGCCGAGAAGCTGCGCGCCCGCGGCTTCTCCGCCGCCGCGATCAACGGCGACCTCGCCCAGGCGCAGCGGGAGCGCACGGTCGAGCAGCTGAAGTCGGGCGCGCTCGACATCCTGGTGGCGACGGATGTCGCGGCCCGCGGCCTCGACGTCGACCGCATCAGCCACGTCGTGAACTACGACATCCCGACCGACTCGGAGCCCTACGTGCACCGCATCGGCCGCACCGGCCGCGCCGGCCGCACGGGCGACGCGATCAGCTTCGTCACGCCGCGCGAGCGCGGCCTCCTGGCCCGCATCGAGAAGGCGACGCGGCAGCCGATCGCGCAGATGCCGCTGCCGAGCGTCGACGAGGTGAACGAGACCCGGCTCGCCCGATTCGACGACCGCATCACCGCGGCCCTCGACGAGACGAGCCGCATCGAGGCGTTCCGCGACATCATCGCCCACTACGTGCGCCACCACGACGTGCCCGAGGTCGACGTGGCCGCCGCGCTCGCCGTGGTCGGCCAGGGCGAGTCGCCGCTGCTGCTCGAGCCCGACCCCGAGCCCCGCTTCGAGCGCGGCCGGCGCGACGAGGAGCGGCGCGGACGCCAGCGCGACGGCGACGACCGCGGACGCGAGCGCCGCGACCGCGACGATCGCGACGGCGGCCGGGAGCGGCCCGAGCGCCGTCGCCGCGGCGACGCCGGGGAGCTGCAGAGCTACCGCATCGCGGTCGGCCGCCGGCACCGGGTCGAGCCGCGGCAGATCGTCGGCGCGCTCGCGAACGAGGGCGGGCTGCGCCGCGAGGACTTCGGGCGCATCCAGATCCGCGGCGACTTCTCGCTCGTGGAGCTGCCCGCCGAGCTGCCGCGCGACGTGCTCGACCGGCTCGAGGGCACCCGCATCTCGGGCCGGCTGATCGAGCTGCGCCCCGACCGCGGCGGCCCCCAGCGCTTCGACCGCGACGCGGACCGCGGCCGCCGGCGCGACGACGACCGCGGATCCCGGCGCGACGAGGAGCGGAGCGGCCCGCCGCCCCGCAAGCCGCGCCACAGCTCGCGGCGCCGCGAGGACTGAGCCGCCGCCCGCTGCAGAACCACGAGTTGCCCGACTTTCCTGAAAGTCGGGCAACTCGTTGTTTGGGGGTGCTGGGCCGGCTGGCGCTCGAGGCTGGGAGCCCCCGGGCTCGGGGCCCGGGGGTCGCCGCCGGAGCAGGCTCTCGCGGCGAACGGGCGCACAGGATCGGGGGATCCGCTGCGCACCCGCCTCGACTGAGAGACGGCCCGCCGCGACGAACATGACGCGGCGCTTCCTGCGAATCCGCTGAGCGCCGGGGCCGGCTGTGTGGCCGCGTGTTGCGCCGTCTTACCCCGTGCGTCGGCGGGGGCTCGCGAGGGCCGCCGGCCGCCCCTACCGTCGTCGGGACGGCCCCGATCCGGGCCGGGACGCCGCCTTCGACCGGGCGGGCGACGGGGGAGGCGCAGCATGACGAGGCTCATCATCGGCGCCATGGTGCGGGCGCTCGGCGCCTACCCCTCCGGCTGGCGCTACCCGGGCGCGCACCGCGACCCGCGGGGCGACGCCGGCGTGCTCCGGCTGACCGCGCGGCTCGCCGAGCGCGCCCGCCTCGACCACCTGTTCTTCGGCGACTGGCTCTCGACCGGGCCCGAGCTCGCCCACCGGGATCCGTACCTGCTCGCCCGCATCGACCCGCTCTCGGCGGTCGCGCACCTCGCGGCCGTCACCGAGCGCATCGGGCTCATCGCGACGGTCGACTCGAGCTACGCCGACCCGTACTCGGTCGCCCGGGCGACGGCGTCGATCGAGCTGCTCTCCGGCGGACGCGTCGGCCTGAACCTCGTCACGACCGCCGACGCGAGGGCGGCGGGCAACCACGGACTCGACGCCGAGCGGGTGCACCCGAGCCGCTACGAGCGGGCCGTCGAGTTCGAGACGGTGCTGAAGCGGCTCTGGGACTCCTTCGACGACGACGCGATCGTCGCGGATGCCTCGACCGGCGACTTCCTCGATCCGGCGGGCCTGCACGAGGCGCGCTTCCACGGCACGCACCTGCGGGTCGACGGCGCGTTGAACGCCGTGCGGCCGGTGCAGGGGCATCCGCCCATCGTCCGCTCGGGCGCCTCGCCGGCCTCGCGGCTCATCGCCGCCCGCAGCGCCGACCTCGCCCTCGTCGCGGCGGACGACCTCGCGCACGCGGTCACCGTCCGCGAGGAGCTGCGGGCGCTCGCCTTCGAGTCCGGCCGCGACGACCGCACGCTGAAGGTCATCGCCCCGGTGCTGCCGATCGTCGCCGAGACGCGGGCGGGCGCGCAGGCCATCGCCGACGAGCTCTCGGAGCTCGTCCGGCTCGTCGACGACTGGCCGGACGGGCCGCCGCCCGGGTTCCCCGCCGAGCGCTCCCTCGCGAGCCTCTCGCCGCTCGTGGGGGTGGATCTGCAGGGGGTCTCGCCGGACCTCGCGGTGACTCCCGCGGTCGCGGCGCAGTTCGGCCAGGCCGGGCAGCAGCTCGTCGAGATCGTCGCGGAGCGCACCGGCCGCACGCCGGCGGGATTCCGCCCGCCGACGCTGCGCCACCTCGTGGTCGCCGCGGCCGTGACGGCGCCGATCATCGTCGGCACCGCCGAGGACGTCGCGACCGAGTTCGAGGCCTGGGGCGACGCGGGCGCGGTCGACGGCTTCAACGTGCTGTCCGCGGTGCAGCCGTCGCAGTTCGAGGCGTTCACCTCGCTCGTGGCGCCCGAGCTGCAGCGCCGCGGGCTGCTGCCGCGGGCCTACGAGGGGACGACGCTGCGCGAGCACCTCGGCCTCGCCCGCCCCGACAGCGTGCACGCGGCGCTCGGGGCGCTGCACGGCTGAGCCGGCGGCGGCCACCGGCACGCATGACGTCGTGTGACGCCGCGTTCCGGCGTGTGACCTGGCCGCTGGCGGGCGCCGCCGGGCGGTCGTAGCGTCGCCGCATGACTGGAGCGAGCACGGTGGCGGAACGGAAGGCGCGGGCGACGGAGTCCCCGCTGATGCCGCTCGCCGAGCTCGCCGACCGCGGGCTCGTCGTCCCCGTGCTCGGCGGCGACCGGGTGCCGCACACGAACCTCGACCTCGCCGCCTCCGCGCCGCCGCTCGTCGCGGTGGCGCAGCACGTCGCCGAGATCACGCCCTGGTACTCGAGCGTGCACCGCGGCACCGGCTACGCCTCGGAGCTCGCGACGGAACTCGTCGAGGGTTCCCGGGCGGCCGTCGCCCGCCACGTCGGGGCCCGCGACGACGACCTCGTCGTCTTCACCCGCAACACGACCGACGCGCTGAACCTGCTCGCGAGCGCCGTGCCGGGCGATGTGATCGTGCTCGACCTCGAGCACCACGCGAACCTGCTGCCCTGGTGGAGCCGCCGCGTCGTCGTCGCGCAGCCGAGCATCGAGGCGACGCTGCTCGCCCTCGGGACCGAGCTCGCCCGATGTCCCGCCGCCCTCCTCGCCGTCACCGGCGCCTCGAACGTGACGGGGGAGCTGCTCCCCATCGCCCGGCTCGCCGAGCTCGCGCACGCGCACGGCGCCCGGCTCGCGGTGGACGCCGCGCAGCTCCTGCCGCACCGCCGGGTCTCCCTCGCCGAGTCCGGCGCCGACTACCTCGCCTTCTCCGGCCACAAGGCGTACGCCCCGTACGGCGCCGGAGCGCTCGTCGGCCGGGCCGACTGGCTCGACGCGGCGGCCCCCTACCTCGCGGGCGGCGGCGCGGTCGCCGACGTCGCGCTCGACGCGGTGGCCTGGCGGACCGGCGCCGAACGGCACGAGGCCGGGACGCCGAACGTGCTCGGCGCGGCCGCGATCGCCGCGGCGCTCGCCGAGTTTGAACGGCTGGGCGAGCCGGCGCGCGCGGCGCACGAGGCGGCGCTCGCGGAGCGGCTGGGCGCCGGGATCGAGCGCATCGCCGGGGTGCGCCGCATCCGAGCGTTCGACGACGCCCCGGAGTCCCTCGGCATCGTCACCCTGGAGCTCGAGCACGGTTCCGTCGGCCTCCTCGCGGCCGCCCTCTCGGCCGAGCACGGCGTCTCGGTGCGGGCCGGCCGATTCTGCGCCCACCCGCTCTTCGACCGCGTCGCGAGTCGGTCGAACGGGCTGCGCGCGAGCGTCGGCCTCGGCACGGGCGAGGCCGAGGTCGACCGCTTCCTCGCTGCCCTCGAGCAGCTCGTCGCCGAGGGGCCGCGGGCGAAGTACCGCCGGACCCCCGACGGCTGGAAGCCGGTCTCCGACGACCGGCCGCGGCCCGCGCTCCTGCACCGCGCCGGCTGAGCCGCCGCCGGGGCCTGCGCCTGCGCCGCCGCTCCGGGCGTAGGGTGGCTGGGTCGGAGGGAGAGGCATGCGGGCGCTCAGCGAGGCGGAGATCCGCGAGTCGTTCGTGAACGCGACGCCGGCCGAGCTCGAGCAGTTCGAGCTGCCGATCGAGGTGCTCGTCGCCGAGTGGGAGCGGCTCGACGCGCTCGCCTGGCGGGATCGCTCCAACCGGCGGCTGGGCTACCTCGTGACGCTCCTCGACGAGGAGCCGGTGGGGATCGTGCTGCGCGCGGCCGAGACCACGATGTCCCGGCACCGCGCAGCGATCTGCAACCTCTGCCACACGCAGCAGCCCGCCGATCAGGTGACGCTGTTCTCGGCGCGGCGGGCGGGGCCGGCGGGGGCGAAGGGCGACTCGCTCGGCAGCTACCTCTGCGCCGACCTCTCCTGCCAGGAGAACGTGCGCCTGCACGCGCCGCTCGCCCCGGCGGAGGTGCGCGACGGCTGGCAGGCGCTGCGCCGCATCGAGGGCCTGGCCCGGCGCACCCGCGCGTTCGTGGCGAACGTGCGCGGCTGAGGCATCCGCCCGAGCTCTGCTACGGTGTTGGCGTACCGCATCGCGTGGCGGCCTCCCATTCTTCGTTCCTTCTGGAGGCATGACCATGCAGATCGTCCCCCGCGCACGTCTCGCTCGACGCGATGACCGCGAGCAGCTCGCCGAGCTCGTGAACGCGCACCTCTCCGCCGTGATCCCGGGCGCCCGGGTCTCGGTGAACACCGTGCTCGCGAGCCTCGAGCGCCAGCCCGACGAATACGTCGTCGACCCGTGGGTCGTCGAGCGCGTCACGATCGTGGTCGAACAGCTCGACCGCGTCGTCGCCGCCGCCCACCTGCAGCGCTTCGCCGACCGGCCGGCCGTGAGCGAGGACTACCGGGGCGCCGGGCTCGTGCAGTGGTTCCTCGTGATCCCCGAGGAGGATGCCGCGGCCGACGCCCTGCTGCGCGCCTGCCTCGCCCAGCTGGCGGCCTGGGACGTCCGGATCGCCTACGCCGACGGGCAGCTGCCGTTCCCCGGCGTCTACGGCGTGCCCGAGTCGTGGCCGCACGTGCGGGCGGCCCTCGAGCGCGGCGGCTTCGTCTGGGACGGCCCGGCCGAGACGGTGCTGCTCGCGACGACCGCCTCGCTCCCCGACCCCGCGCTGCTCGCTTCGGAGGGCCTCGCCGTGCGACGGACGCTCGGCGCGGCGGGGGTGCGCTTCGCCGCGGAGCGCGACGGCTCGGAGCTCGGCTCCCTCGAGCTCGATCTCGGCGCCGGGCGCGCGGAGCGGCACGCCGCCGGCGTCGGGATCGCCGAGCTGTCCGACTGGGACGTCGACGACGAGGCGGATGCCTCGGCGCTGCCCTGGCTGCTCGCGCAGGCCCGCGCCTGGCTCGAGCTCAGCGAGGTGCGCCGGCTCCTCGTCGCCGAGGACGCCGACGACGCCGAGTCGCTGCAGCGGCTCACCGGGCTCGGCTTCCGCGAGCTCGTCACGACGGCGCGCGGGTGGCGGCGGGCCATCCGCTGATCCGGTCCGCGGCGGTCAGGGCAGCGAGAACGGTTCGAGCACGGGCCGCTTCGCCGTCCGGCCGTCGCCGGAGCTGCGCCCGGTGAGGCGCCGGCCGATCCACGGCAGCACGAACTCGCGGTAGTACGCCGCGGTGTTGCGGCTGCGCGGGCCGGCCGGCGCCGCGGCGACCTCCTCGACGCCCCACTCGGCGGGCACGGGCACGCCGATCGCGGTGAGCACGTTGCTCGCGACGCGGGCGTGGCCGAGCGAGTTCAGGTGCAGCTTGTCGGGCGACCAGTACCGGATGTCCCGGAGGCCCCGGTCGGAGAAGTTGTCGACGAAGGTGACCCCGTCGAGCTCGCCCACGTCGGCGAGCGCGCGGGTGAGCCGGGCGCCCCGCGAGTCCATCATGCGGCCCATCGGCAGGTGGTCGCTGGGGTTCGCGCCGCTCAGCATGAGCACGTGCACGCCCGCGGCGCGGATGCGCAGCACGGCCTCGCGGAAGCGCTCGGCGACGGCCGCCTCGTCCATCCGCGGGCGCATGATGTCGTTGCCGCCGCCGTTGAAGCTGATCAGCTCGGGGCGGAGCCGGATGGCCGCCTCCACCTGCTCCTCGATGATCGGGCCGAGCTTGCGGCCGCGGATGGCGAGGTTCGCGTAGCGGACGGGTTCGCGCGCGTGGGCGGCGAGCCCGAGGGCGACGAAGTCGGCCCAGCCGCGCACCGAGCCGTCGGGGAGCTCGTCGCCGACGCCCTCGGTGAAGCTGTCGCCGATGGCGGCGTAGCTCGTGTACATGCCTCCACGGTACTCGCCGAACCCTCGACAGCGGACCCACTGGTCCGGTTGAATGAGCGAGGGCGCCGCTGGCCGGCGAAGACCGGCCGGCTGCCTCGGCGTGAAGGGGGAGTCATGGCCGTGTCGCGACGCATTCGGAGGATCCTGTCTGGCGGGATCGCCATCGCGGTGGGCGCCGCGCTCGCCGTGCCGCTCGGGGCCATGCCCGCCCAGGCCGCGCCCACGAGCGTGCTCGAGGTGCGCAAACAGGCCTCCGTCACCGAGGTGCGGCCGGGCGACACCTTCAGCTACACCGTGCAGGTCTCGTGCTCCTCGATCACCGACACCGGCTGCGAGGGCGCGACCCTGAGCGACGCCGTGCCGGCCCCCTTCGTGCCGGTCTCCGCGGCCGTGAGCGGCGCGACGGCCCAGACCCCGACGATCGACGGCAGCGACGTCGAGGTCGTCTTCGCCCAGGACCTCGGCGACGGCCGGCTCGGCCTCCTCGACAACACCACCGCGACCGTGACGATCACCGTGCAGGCGCCCGACCCCATGCCGTACGACCTCAACGGGCAGCCGATCACGAACACCGCGACGGCGAGCGCCACGAACGCCGACCAGGCCCAGGGCAGCATCGCCGTCACCCCCGTCGTGGACCTCGAGCTCGCCACCGAGGCGACCAAGACCATCGAGCCGCCCTCGGCCGTCGCAGCTCCGGGCACCGAGCTCACCGCCGTGCTCGGCGGCACGAACACCTCGAACGGCTCCGTCGACCGGCTCGTCATCAGCGACCCGGCGGACCCCAGCCAGCCGGGCGCCTTCGAGCTGCTCGACCTGCAGTCGGTCGATGCGGTCACGTACCCGGAGGGCGCGGACACGGCCGTGCTCTCCTACTGGGACCCCGCCACCTCGAGCTGGGTGCCCGGCCCGCCCGCGACCGCGCCCGCGCTGCCCAACCCGCCGCCCGCCCCCGCGGCGGCCGACGCCGGCGGCTTCCGCGTCGAGTTCACGAGCTCCTCGGGCGAGGCCACCATCCCGCCCGGCGCGCAGGCGGGCGTCACCGCGACCCTCGTGCAGGGCGAGGCCGTCGACGGGCTCACCGAGCCCACCACGGTGCAGAACACCGCCGCCAGCGAGGTCGGCCGCGGCGACGATGTCGAGCGCGGCACCGCGAGCGACGACTACCGCATCGTGCTCGATCCCGTCGTCGTCGACGTCGAGAAGGCCTTCGACCCGGCCGAGGTGCTGCCGGGCGAGCCCAGCGAGGTCGGCATCGTCGCGAAGAACAGCGGCGAGACCGAGCTCGACCGGATGACGGTGACCGAACCGGCCACGGGCGACTTCACGAGCGATGCCGCCTTCGACGGCTTCACGGCGCCCATCGGCTGGCCGGCCGGCGCGGATGCCGCGACCCTCGTCTACCGCTACGACGACGGCACCACGAGCCCCGTGTACGACCTCGCGGAGGGCGTCGACCCGCCCGCGCCCGACCCCGCGAAGACCGTCGCCGGCTTCACCGTGGAGTACACCGGCACCATCACGGAGGGTGCCGAAGCCGGCATCCGCTTCGGCGTCGCGACCGACCCCGCGCTCGTCGGGCCGATGACGATCCCGAACACCGTGGGCGTGGAGGGCGAGTCCGGCGGCGCCACCGCCACCGACGAGGACACCGCCGGGCTCACGATCCTCGAGAAGATCCTCGCGCTCGAGACGACGAAGAAGATCAACCCGGGCAGCATCCCCTCGGTCGCCGGCGAGCTCGCGACCGTGCAGCTGCCGACGCAGTTGCTGAAGCCAGAGTCCACGACCTCGGCGACCCAGATCGTCGTGCAGGACCCCGAGACCATCCCCGACCCCGGCTGGTGGAACAGCTTCGACGTCGTCGCCATCACGAAGACCGACATCCCGCCGGGCGCGACGCTCACCGTCAGCTACTGGAGCGTGTCCGAGCAGCAGTGGGTCGTGTTCGACGGCGCCGACCACGTGACGACGCCGAACCCGTTCTCGATGACGGTGCCGCCCGAGCTCCGCGACGATATCGGCGGCCTGCGGTTCCAGTTCGACGACCCGAACGGCTTCCCGCCGGGCACGACGGTGCAGCCGAACTTCACGAGCGCCCTGCGCGATCAGCTGCGCGACGGCTCGGGGCCCGCGGCGGGCAGCGACCAGCCGGTGCCGAACTGCGCCTCGGCCGGGGCGACCGCGCCCGGCGTCGACCCCGCCGAGGCGACGACGCCCGAGCCCTGCCCGAGCATCGAGCTCATCCCCGGCGAGGGCGGCACGGGCGACCTCATCGACAAGGAGTGGATCGACCCGGTCCCGCCCGTCGTGATCGCCCGCAGCGGCGAGCAGGCGACCGCCCGGCTGCACTGGTCGACCGGCGGCTACTCCAACCTCGACCAGGTGATCGTCGCCGACACCGCCGACCCGCCGGCCGACGACGCCGCGGTCGCGGCCTCCGTGTTCCAGGCCTTCGACCTCGTCGAGATCCCCGAGATCACGGCCGACCCCTGGCTGCGCTACGACCGGGTGGCCGCCGTGCAGCTCTGGAACGGCTCCGCCTGGGTGCCGACCGAGACGAACCCGTGCGTCGGCGACGCCTGCGCCGGCGTCTTCCCCGGCTACCGGCTGAGCGACGCCGAGCGCGCCTCGACCACCGGGGTCCGACTCGTGTTCGAGGAGTACCCGGAGGCGCGCGAGGCATCCGACGCCCCCATCGACGCCCCGCTGCCCGGCACCGGCGTCGCCCGCTCGAGCGGCAACGACCGCGCCCTCGACCTCGTCTTCGAGCTGCGCGACCTCGCCCGCGTGCCGTCGAGCGACCCCGACCCCGTGCTCGGCACCCGCTTCTACAACACCGACACCGCGGGCGACGTGAACAACACCGCCTCGGCGACCGGCTACGTCGACGAGCAGCAGGTCATCCGCGACACCGCGGCCGACGTCATCTCGATCATCGACCGGCCGCTGAACACCACGGTCACGAAGGGCTGGTCGGGCGGGCCCATCGGCATCCCGCCGGCCGGCACCGCCCCCGAGGACTACCCGAGCGGGCGCGTCACGATCATCGGCACGAACGCGACCGTCGCCCAGGTGGACACGCTGAGCGTGAGCGACCCCTCGCCCGCGCAGACCGGGCCGAGCGCGTTCGACACCTTCGACCTGCGCCGGATCGTCAGCATCTCGGTGCCCGGCGGCACCGTCACCGCGACCGTGCAGCTGACGCGGGCCGGCGGGGCCGTCGACGAGGTCAGCATCGCCACCGCGACCGGCATGTCGCCGACCGAGCTCGCCGACGTGGCCGGCATCGCCGTCGTGCACGAGGGCCGCATCGCCTCGGGCGCCGACACCAGGCTCGTCATGGACCTGCGGCTCCGCGCCACGCACCGCGACGGTGGCGCCCCGGTCACCGCGGCCGACTCGCCCGTGCACAACGTCGCGCAGAGCGCCGTCGAGGACCTCGGCGGCGTGAACGACCAGCACCGCGTGACCGACGACGACGACGCGCAGATGCGGCTCGTCGCGCTCGAGATCGGCGTCATCGCCGGCAAGAGCTTCTCGCCGCAGGCGCAGGTCGAGGCGGATCGCGACCCGATCATGATGAACCTCACGGCCCGGCCGACGGGCTCCGCCCGCGCGTCCGAGCTCGTCGTCACCGACGACGAGGCGACGTTCTGGAACGCCTTCGACTTCGTCGACTTCGGCCCCATGTTCACCCTCACCTCGCCGATCACTCGGGTGCAGGTGGATGCCTTCACGGGGGCCACCTTCACGGCGGAGCCCGACGGCTCGCTCACCCGCACCGGCGGCAGCTGGGTGACGGGCAGCCCGGGGACCACCCCGCAGCTGCCCGCCGCCGTGCAGCCCGAGGACGTGCAGGGCCTCCGCTTCACCTTCAGCCGCGCCGACGGCGCGCAGTGGGAGAACCCGGCGAACCCGCTCCAGCAGATGCCGCTGTTCGTGCAGCGGCGGCTCGAGTTCCGCAGCGGCGGCGACGTGCGCACCGACCTCGTGATCGACGGCAACACGCCGGCGCCGGGGGAGACCGAGCTCGGCACCTTCACGAACCGGGTGGAGGCGACCGCGAACTCCTTCCTCGAGAACGGCTCGGGCGACCCGCTCTACACGAAGAGCGACGACGCCGAGGCGCAGGCCCGCTACCTGCACTACGAGACGTCCGTCGTCGTGACGAAGGGCCCGCGCGGCGTGCAGGAGCCGGGCGCGGCGATCCCGTTCACGCTCGAGGTCGTGAACAGCGGCACCGGGCCGATCTCGAACCCGGTGATCGTCGACCGCATCCCGATGCAGGATGGCGAGCCGCTGCTCGTCTTCGACCCCGAGCTCTCGGGCTCGCCGTACGCGTACACCCTCGACGGCGACGCCCCGGACCCGGCGAACGGCTCGCCCATGCCGACCGACCCCGACGACGTCACCACGACGGTCGCGGCCGACGGCAGCACGATCGAGTTCCGCTTCCCCGACGGCACCGTGCTCGAACCCGGCCAGACGTACACGATCACCGTGATGCTCATGTTCCGGCCCGGCGTCGCCGCCGGCCAGGAGATCACGAACGCCGTCGACGTCACCGCCGACCGGCCCTTCGACTTCTGCGAGGGCACCGCCGGGCCGCACGAGGACTGCTCCGACACCACGGTCGTGTACCCCGCGAACGTCGGGGCGCTGCGGGCCGCGAAGTTCGTGAAGGCCGACGACGGGCTCGGCGTGCAGAACGTCGACGACCCCTCGGCGAGCGCCGCCTGCACGCCGGCCGTCGCCGACTTCTACCGCGCGCCGTGCGTGCCGGTGACGAAGCCTGGCACGACGGAGACCTGGCTCGTCGCGGGCCAGAACACGGGCACGATCCCGGCCGACCGGGTCATCTCGATCGACCGGCTGCCGACGCCCGGCGACTCGGGCGCGTACGTCAGCCTGCCGCGCGGCTCGGAGTGGACGCCGCTGTGGGTCGGCAACGTCACGCCGCAGTCCGTCGGCGGATCGCGGATTCCGGACTCGTTCACGGTCTACGGCACGACCGCCGCGGACCCGTGCACCGTCGAGCTGAGCTCGCCGGGCGCGACGTGCCCGCCGGGCGCGTGGGTGCCGATCGACTCGCTCGATCCGGCGTCGGTGACGAGCATCAAGGTCGAGTTCCTGTTCACGAGCGCGCAGCTGCAGCCCGGCGAAGAGGTCGACTTCACCTTCCAGACTCGCAGCCCCGCAGTCTCGCCGACCGCCGGGCCCGACACCATCGCGTGGAACACCGCGGCGATGGGCGGCAGCTCGGGCTCGTCGAGCGTGCTGCCGAGCGAGGGCCGCCGCGTCGGCGTCTCCCTCGCGACCGGGCCGCTCGAGGTCGTGAAGCGGGTCAGCGGCGACGGCGCGGCGTTCGCGCCGGACGAGTTCCAGGTGCAGCTCACCTGCACCTCGGCGATCGGCACGCCCGTCGAGACGGTGCTGCCGCCGATCGAGCTGACCCTCGTCGCCGACGAGGTGCAGACCGTCGAGGACCTGCCGTGGGGCGCGGAGTGCGAGCTCAGCGAGGTGCCGGGCGCGAACGGGGAGACGAGCTCCTCCTCGACCACCGCCGTCGTCGGCCGCGACACGGACCCCGTCGGCCTCGTCGAGCTCGAGAACGTCTACGAGCTCGCCGGTCTCGCGCTCGAGAAGCAGGTGACGAGCGCGGCGGTCGACGAGCACGGCGATCCGGTCGCCTACGGTCCCTTCGCCTTCGAGGTGAGCTGCAGCTACCTCGGCGAGGAGGTCGTCGCCGACGGCTACCCGGCGGGGCAGCCGATGGCGGTCGAGCTGGCCGACGGCGAGCGGATCGAGCTCACCGGGCTCCCCGCGGGGGCGCAGTGCGCCGTCGAGGAGACCGACGACAAGGGGGCCGCGAGCACGACGCTCACGGTGACGGTGGGCGACGGCGCACCCGAGACCGGACCGGGCCCGCGGGTCGACGTCAGCCTCACCCCGCTCGACGAGGGCGTGCCGACCGTGCAGGTCGTGACGGACAACGTCTTCGACACGGCGGGCGTCGTCATCGAGAAGGCGAGCGTCGGCCCCGGCGCCGAGGACTTCGGGCAGGGGCCGTTCACGCTGCACCTCGAGTGCGTGCTGTCGGACGAGTCCGGCGTCCGCACGGTCTGGGACGGCGACCTCGTGCTGCCGACGCCCGAGGGCGAGTGGACGACCGAGGTCGACGGGATCGCCGCCGGCGCGTCCTGCACTGTCACCGAGCCCGACCCCGGCCTCGCCGACGAGGTCGCGATCTCGCCGGACGGGCCGTTCACGGTGGGCGGAGAGGAGCCCGTCGAGGTGACGGTGACGAACACCTTCCTCGCCGGCTCGCTGCACGTCGTGAAGGAGCGCACGGGCGACGGCGCCGAGCGCTACGGGGCCGGGCCGTTCACGGTCTCGCTCGCCTGCACGCTCCCGCTCGACGGCGGGCCGGTGCCGGTCGAGATCCCTGGCGGCCCGGAGCGGGTGCTGAACGCGGCGAACGGCTACGAGGCGGACTACGAGCCGCTGCCCGCCCGCGCCGAGTGCGAGCTCAGCGAGACGGGCACCGGCGGCGCGAACGAGGTGCGGATCACCGACGAGGAGGGCGAGCCCGGCGGGACCTTCGTCGTCGAGCCCGGCGTCGAGCGCAGCTTCACCGTGACGAACGTCTTCGAGCTCGGCTCGATCGAGGTCGTGAAGACCGTCACCGGCTCGGGGGCGGCCGCGGCCGCCGACCGCAGCTTCACGGTGCAACTGACGTGCGTCCGCGACGACGGCGGCGAGGGCGTGCAGATCGAGATCCCGGGCGGGGCGACCCGCACGCTCTCGAAGGCGAGCTCGCTCACGACGGTGTACGAGGAGCTGCCGACGGGCACGGCCTGCGAACTGGTCGAGACGGATGCCGCGGGTGCCGCCCGCACGACGCTCACCCCGCACGCGGACGACCCGCGCACGGCCTCGGTGATCGTCGGCTCAGGCGACGTGGTGCGGATCGACGTCGTGAACGAGTTCGACGCGCCGCCGCCGATGGCCCGCACCGGGTTCGACGCGCTGCCGCTCGCGCTCGTCGCGGGGGGCATCCTGCTCGCCGGCGGGGCGGTGCTCGCGATCGCGCTGGTCCGGCGCCGTCGCCAGCGCTGACCGCCGCGCAGCTCACCATTCCACCCCAGGGTTGCCCGACTTGATGAAAGTCGGGCAACCCTGGGTCAGTACCGGAGTTGCCCG
>NZ_BMRJ01000002.1:499696-596682 GCF_014648575.1 Agromyces mediolanus
AGTGGGTCAAGCGACCCAGTTCGGGGCGACGAGGCCCCGATGATCCGGAGGGCGAGGATGCCGATGGCCGAGACGACGAGGATGCCGGCGTTCCCGGCCGGATTCCGCTGGGGCGCGGCCACCGCCGCCTTCCAGATCGAGGGCTCCCCGCACGCCGACGGCCGGGGCGCCTCCATCTGGGACGTCTTCGCCGCCGAACCCGGCCGCATCCTCGACGGCCGCGACGCGAGCACGAGCGCCGACAGCTACCGCCGTTTCCGCGACGACGTCGCGCTCCTCGCCGAGCTCGGCGTCGACGAGTACCGCTTCTCGATCTCCTGGCCCCGCATCCAGGCCGACGGCCGCGGCCCCGCGAACCCGGCCGGCCTCGACCACTACGCGCGCGTCGTCGACGCGCTCGCCGAAGCCGGCATCAGCCCGCTCGTCACGCTCTACCACTGGGACCTGCCGCAGGCGCTCGAGGACGAGGGCGGATGGCTCGCCCGCGACACCGCGGCGCGCTTCGCCGAGTACGCGGCGCTCGTCGTCGACGCGCTCGACGACCGGGTCGGCCGCTGGATCACCCTGAACGAACCGGCCATGACGACCCTGCAGGGCTACGCCCTCGGCGAGCTCGCGCCCGGCCGCACGCTCATGCTCGGCGCGCTGCCCACGGTGCACCACCAGCTGCTCGGCCACGGCCTCGCCGTGCAGGCGATCCGCGCCGCGCGCCCCGGCGCCGAGCTCGGCATCACGAACAACCACACCCTCGTCGAACCCGCCTCCGAAGCCGAGGGCGACCTCGCCGCGGCCGGCGCCTTCGACGCGATCTACAACCGCATCTTCGCCGAGCCGGTGCTGCTCGGCCGGTACCCGGATCTCGCGCCGCTCGGGCTCGAGGCGTTCCCCGGCGTCGAGGACGGCGACCTCGAGCTCGTCTCGGCCCCGCTCGACTTCTACGGCGTGAACTTCTACAACCCCACCCGGGTGGCGGAGGCCGCGCCCGACTCGCCCTTCGCCGAGGCCGGGCTGCCGTTCGAGCCCGTCGAGATCCCGGGCGTGCCGGTCACGGGCTTCGGCTGGCCCGTGGTGCCGGAGGCCTTCGAACACCTGCTCGTCGGCCTGCGCGACGCCTACGGCGACGCGCTGCCGCCGCTCGCCATCACCGAGAACGGGGCGTCCTACCCCGACGAGGTGGTCGGCGGCCGGGTCGCGGATGCCGAGCGCATCGCCTACCTCGACGGCCATGTGCGCGCGGTGCACCGGGCGATCGAGGCGGGGGTGGACGTGCGCGGCTACGACGTGTGGTCGCTCATCGACAACTTCGAGTGGGCCGACGGCTACACGCAGCGCTTCGGGCTCGTGCACCTCGACCTCGACACCGGCGAGCGCACCCGCAAGGACTCCTTCGACTGGTACCGCCGGCTGATCGCCGAGCAGCGCGCGGGCTGACGCGCGGTACGGCGGCCGCGCCGCCGGCCCCGCCGGCCCTATTCGACCGCGAGCAGCGCCGCCCAGAGGTCGGCGCGCGCGTGGAAGCCCGAGAGGTCCCGGCCGAGCAGCCGTTCGGCGAGCCCGACCCGGCTGCGCACGGTATGCCGGTGCACGCCGAGCGCCTGCGCGGTGGCGTCGAACTGGCCGCCGTTCTCGAGCCAGGTCCGCGTCGTCGCGACGAGCGTGCTGCCGTTCTCGCGGTCGTACTCGGTGAGCGGGGCGAGCGTGGCCCGCGCCACCGCCCTCGCGTCGGTGCGGGCGAGGAAGGCGAGCACGCCCTGCCGGCTGATGTCGTCGAACCACGCGACGCCCGAGCCCGCCTCGCGGGCGCGCTCGTAGCCGCGCACGGCCTCCTCCTGCGCGTCGGCGAGCTGCGCGAGCGAACTCGGATCGCTGACGCCCACGGCGAGCTCGAACTCGGCGGCGAGCTCCTCGGCGAGCTCGGCGGCGTCGGGCTCCTCGGCGAGCACGACGACGTGCTCGGCCTCCCGGCCGAAGAAGAGGCGGCCGCCGCGCTCGTCCACCCGCAGCTCGAGGAGCTCGACGAGCCGGTCGATGCCGTCCTCCGGCGCGCTCGTCACGAGCACCCGGAGCGGCGCCTCGGGCAGCGGCCCCCACATCTCGCCCGCGACGTCCGCCGCGAGGCCGACGTCGCCCGCGAGCAGCGAGCGCAGCAGGCCGGAGCGCAGGTGCCCGCGGGCGCGGTCGAGGTCGCGGTTCTGCTCGAGCGCGAGCCCGGCGAGCGCGATCACCGAGGTGACGACCTCGCGGCCGGCCTGGTCGAGCTCGGGGGAGTCGCCGATGGCGAGCACGCCGCGCAGGGCGCCGCCGGAGCCGAGGGTCTGCAGCGTCATCCGCTGCGGCCGCCCCACCGTGCCGCCGGCCTCGACCGCGCGGCTCGCCCGCTGCCCGCGGCGCAGCATGGTGCGCGCCTCGCCGACGACCTCGCCGAGCGCGGGCTGGCCGAGTCCGCCGAGCGGGAACTCGCGGTCGAGGCCGCCCGTCGAGTCGATGAGGCCCACCCAGGCGCCGAGCCGCTTGGAGAGTTCGGCGAGCGTCGCCGAGAGCCCGTCGGGGCGGAGTGCGGCGAGCGAGATGGCGCGCTGCGCCTGCAGGGCCCAGGCCTGCCTGGCGTAGGCGTCCTCGGCGATGAGGTCGGCGACGGTGCGCGCGATCGCGATGAACGGGGTGCGGTAGGGCACCTCGAAGAGCGGCAGTCCGGAGGCCAGGCACGCCTCGACGAGGGCGGCGGGCGTGCCGGCGCGGGTGACCTCCGTGCCGAAGCCGAGCGCGGCGATGCCGGCGTCGCGGAGCCGGGTCACGTAGGCGCCGACGTCGGCGGCGCCGCCGGGCCGCGGTTCGCGCTCCTCGCCGAGCCAGGTGCCGGTGGTGAGCAGCACCTGCCCCGCGTCGAGGAACGGGGTGGGGTCGACGAGGTCGGAGCTGTGCGCCCAGGTCACCGGGGCGGCGAGCGCGCCCTCGGGCAGCGAGTCCGCCGGGGTGAGCAGGCGGAGCATCAGCTCGGGGCGGTCGAGCAGGGTCTGCACGGTGGGCTTCACGGCGGCTCCTCGGAGGGCTCCTCCGTCGACGGCGCGAGCTCGGGCGGGGGCACGAGCTGGTGTACGCCGCGTCGAACGGATCAGCCCCGAGTGTACAGCCGGGCCCTGCGTGCTCGGCCTACGTGACGAGACCCCGGCGGGCGAAGCGCGGCTCGCGCCAGCGCCCGCTCGCGAGCACGTCCTCGAGGGCGTCGACCGCGTCGCAGACGTCGGCGTGCGAGACGTAGAGCGGCGCGAAGCCGAAGCGGACGAGGTCCGGCGCGCGGAAGTCACCGATCACGCCGCCGTCGATGAGGGCCTGCATCACGGCGTAGCCGTCGGCCGCGCCGATGCGCAGCGACACCTGGCTGCCGCGCCGGGCCGATTGCCTCGGCGTCACGACCTCGACGTCCCAGGCGCCGAGCCGGGCATCGACGAGGGAGATGAACAGCTCGGTGAGCCGCAGGCTCTTCTCCCGCAGCGCCTCGAGGTCGACCTCGGCCCAGAGCTCGAGGCTCGCCTCGAGGCCCGCGAGCGCGAGCAGCTGCGGCGTGCCGACGCGGAACCGGCCGATGCCCTCGGCCGGGGCGTAGCCGAGCTCGAAGGCGAACGGCCGGGCGTGGCCGTGCCAGCCGGTCAGCGCGGGCCGCGCCTCGGCCTGGTGCCGTGCGGCGACCCAGATGAAGGAGGGCGAGCCGGGCCCGCCGTTCAGGTACTTGTAGGTGCAGCCGACCGCGAAGTCCGCACCGGCGGCGTTCAGCTCGACGGGCACCGCGCCGACCGAGTGGCAGAGGTCCCAGACGACGATCGCGCCCGCCTCGTGCACCTGCCGGGTCACCTCGGCGAGGTCGTGCATCCGCCCCGTGCGGTAGTCGACGTGGGTCAGCACGACGACCGCGACGTCCTCGTCGAGCACCTCGGCGAGGGTCGGCCCGTCGTCGGCGATCAGCCGGCGCTCGAGCGGCGCGTCGCCGCCGAGCAGCTCCTGCACCGACTCGAGCACGTACAGATCGGTCGGGAAGTTGCCCCGCTCGGCGACGATCGCCCGTCGCCCCGGCCGCAGCCGCGCCGCCGCGACCACGGCCTGGAACAGGCTCGCCGACGTCGAGTCGCCGAGCGTCACCTCGCCGGGCGCCCCGCCGATGAGCGGCGCGATCCGGTCGCCGAGCACGAGCGGCTTCTCGAACCATCCCGCGTCGTTCCAGCTGCGGATGAGCCCCTGCCCCCACTCCTCGGTGACCACCCGGGCGACGTGGGACGCCGTCGCCCGGGGGAGCGCACCGAGGGAGTTGCCGTCGAGGTAGACGACCCCGTCCGGCAGGACGAAGCGCTCGCGGAAGTGCGCGAGCGGGTCGGCGGCATCGAGCGCCGAGCAGGTGCTGCGGTCGATCGGCTGGCGGGCCTGGGTGTCGAGGGTCATGCGCTGCTCCGGAGCTCTCGGTGGGACGTGCGGGGTCGGTGGGTGGATGGATGGCGCGGCGGCTTCCGCTCAGCGGCCGAGGAAGCGGCGCGCGTTGCCGTGCAGGATGGCGGCCTTCTGCGCCTCGTCGAGGAAGTCGGACCGCTCGACGACCGACCCGACCGGCCGCTCGCCGAGCGGGTACGGGTAGTCGCTGCCGACCATGACGCGCTCGGCGCCGAGCGTGTCGACGAGCAGCCGCAGCGCGGCCGGATCGAACACGACGGAGTCGACGCTGAAGCGGTCGAGGTACGCCGAGGGCGGCCGCTCGCTCACTCCGACGAGGTCGGGGCGCTGCTGCCAGGCGTTCTCGAAGCGGCCGAGCCAGAAGGCGAAGGAGCCGCCGCCGTGGGCGAAGGCGATCCGCAGCGACGGCGGCACCCGGTCGAACACGCCGCCGAGGATCATCGCGATGATCGACAGGTGCGTCTCGGCGGGCATCCCGGTGAGCCAGCGCGCCATCCAGCGCTCCAGCCGCGGCGAGCTCGGCATGTCCCAGGGGTGCACGAAGACGGGGATGCCCCGCTCGGCGCAGTGCTGCAGGAACGTGACGGTGCCCGCGTCGTCGAGGTCGCGGTCGCCCACGTGGTTGCCGATCTCGACGCCCGCGTGGCCCGAGGCCATCGCGCGGTCGGCCTCGGCGCACGCGGCGTCCGGGTCCTGCAGCGGCACCTGCGCGAACGGGATCAGCCGTCCGCCGCCGGGCGCGCAGATCTCCAGCGTCAGCTCGTTGAAGATGCGGGCGACCTTCGCGGCCTGGTCGCCGGTCTTGTCGTAGGAGAAGAAGACCGGCGTCGGCGAGACGACCTGCAGCTCGACGCCGTCGGCGTCCATGTCCGCGAGCCTCGTCTCGGCATCCCAGGCCTCGGCGCCCACGCGACGGAACTCGACGTCCCCGAGCAGGATCATCGCCTCGCGCTCCGAGTCGACCCGCAGCGACGGCCAGACCCCCGGCCCGGCCTGCGTCCGCAGGTCGGGCCAGGCGCTCGGCACGGAGTGCGTGTGGACGTCGATGGTTCCCAAGGGGCTCAGCCCTTGCCCGGGTGGACCGTGCCGCACTGCGGGCAGGTGCGCCCCTCCTCGCTCTCGTAGAACTCGCGGAAGACGGGCGGCAGGTCCTCGACGATGTCGCGCACCTGCAGCTCCACCTCGTGCACCTTCGTGTTGCAGTTCGGGCAGAACCAGGCGAACTTCTCGAGCGTGCCCTCCTCGCGGATGCGCTCGATGACGATGCCGATCGAGCCGGGCTCGGGCCGCTGCGGCGAGTGGAAGACGTTGCCGGGCAGCAGCCACATCTCGCCCTCGCGGATGTCGATCCGCTTGGGGCCGTCCTCCGTCTGGATGTTCACGTGCATGTTGCCGCGGTACTGGTAGAACCACTCCTCGTAGGGGTCGAAGTGGAAGTCGGTGCGCTGGTTCGGGCCGCCGACGACCTGGACGATGAAGTCGCCCATGGGCTCCCAGGCCTGCTTGTTGTTCACCGGCGGCTGGAGCAGGTGCTCGTGCTCCTTGATCCACGCGGCGAAATCGATGACGGGTGGGATGGTGCTCATTTCTCCTCCTCGAGAGTGGCGGTCGTGCTTCGGTCGGTGGTCGGGCGCAACGCGATCCCCTGGATCTCGAGGCGCAGGTGTGGGTGCGGCAGGGCGTGCACCGCGACGGTGGTGCGCGCGGGCCCCTGCTCGTCGAAGTACTCGGCCCACACCGCGTTGTACGCGGCGAAGTCGTTCATGTCGACGAGGTAGCTCGTCGCCTGCACGAGGTCGGAGAGCTCGCAGCCGGCTGCGGCGAGCACCGCACGGAGATTCTCGATCACGGCGCGCGTCTGCACCGCGATGTCGAGGCGCGTCGCCCCGAACTCGTCGGCGTCGGCTCCTGCGATGGTGTTGTCGGGGCGGCGGCTCGAGGTGCCCGAGACGAACACGTAGTCGCCGGCGACCCGCGCGTGCGGGAAGCGGCCGCGCGGCACCGCGCGCCCCTCGGCCAGGATGCCCCGGTCGTCGTCGGTCATGCGGTCTCCTCCTTCGCTGCGGACGTCGTCGTGCCGATGCGGACCGAGACCCGGCCGAGCCCGGTGACGGATGCCTCGACGAGTCCCCGAGCGGGCACTGGCACGGCCGCGGTCGCGGCGCCCGCGAGCAGCACGGTGCCGGCGCGCAGCGCGAAGCCGTGCGCGGCGGCGAGCCGGGCGGCCGCAGTGAGCGCGCGCCTCGGGTCGCCCAGGATCGCGCCCGTCGAGCCGATGGCGGTCTGCCGGCCGTCGAACTCGAGTGTCACGGCCCGGTTGTCGAGGCCGTCGCCGAGCGCCGCGGGCGAGGTCCACGGGCCGATCACGAAGCCGGCGGCCGAGGCGTTGTCGGCGACGACGTCGTCGAGGCTGAAGCGGAAGTCGCGGAAACGGGAGTCGATGAGCTCGAGCGCCGGGGCGACCCCCGCGACGGCGGCCATCGGGTCGCCCGCGGCCGAGGCATCCAATTCGGCGCCGAGCAGGAAGGCGAGCTCCGGCTCGACCCTGGCGTGGATCGCGCGGCTCGGGTCGAAGACCCCGCCGTCCTCGATCCGCATCGCATCGGTCAGGGTGCCGATGATGACGTCGTCGACGCCCATCTGCACGGCCTTCGCGCGGCTCGTGAAGCCGAGCTTCACACCGACGGCGCGCTCGCCGCGGCCGAGCCGGCGGGCGATGAGGGCGTGCTGGGTGGCGTAGGCGCGGTCGAGCCCGATGGGCGCGTCGCCGGCGAGCTGCGAGATGGGCGAGACGGTGCGCTGCGCCTGGTCGAGCGCCGCCGCGAAGGCGGACGCGGCGGTCACGCCGCGCCTCCGCCCGAGGCGGCGTCGCGCGCGGCGACGAGGTCGAGGGCGACGTCGACGATCATGTCCTCCTGGCCGCCCACCATGCGCCGTCGGCCGAGTTCGACGAGGATGTCGCGGGGGTCGAGGCCGTGCCGCTCGGCGGCGCGCTCGGCGTGCAGCAGGAAGGACGAGTACACGCCGGCGTAGCCGAGGGCGAGGGTCTCCCGGTCGACGCGGACGGGTCGGCGCTGCAGCGGCCGCACGAGGTCCTCGGCGGCGTCCTGCAGGGCGAACAGCTCGCAGCCGTGCTGCCAGCCGAGCAGCTCTGCGACGGCGACGAACGCCTCGATCGGCGTGTTGCCGGCGCCCGCGCCCATGCCGGCGAGGGAGGCGTCGACGCGGGTGGCGCCGTGCTCGACGGCGGTCACGCTGTTGGCGACGCTCAGCGAGAGGTTCTCGTGCGCGTGGATGCCGATGCCGGTGCCCGGCTCGAGCACCTCGCGGTACGCGTCGATCCGCTCGGCCACGTCGTGCATCGTCAGCCGGCCGCCGGAGTCGGTGACGTAGACGCAGTGCGCCCCGTACGACTCCATGAGCTTCGCCTGCCGGGCGAGCCCGGCCGGGTCGTTCAGGTGGCTCATCATGAGGAAGCCCGACACGTCCATGCCGTGCTCGCGCGCCCAGCCGATGTGCTGGGCGGCGACGTCGGCCTCGGTGCAGTGCGTCGCGACGCGCACGCTCTGCACGCCGAGGTCGCGGGCCCGGGCGAGGTCGTCGATCGTGCCGATGCCCGGCAGGATCAGCGTCGTCAGGCGCGCCCGCTCGAGCACCGAGGCGGCCGCCTCGATCCAGTCCCAATCGCTGTGCGCGCCCTGCCCGTAGGCGACGCTCGAGCCGCCGAGGCCGTCGCCGTGGGCGACCTCGATGGCGTCGACGCCGGCCGCCTCGAGGGCCGCGGCGATCGTGCGCACCTCCTCGACGGTGTAGCGGTGGGCGACGGCGTGCATGCCGTCGCGGAGGGTCACGTCCTGCACGTAGACCCGGGGCGCGTCCGCGGTCATGCCGGCACCTCCGTCAGCTGGGCCCGGCGCCGCTCGGCGACGAGCCGCTCGGCGGTGCGCAGGGCGGCCGAGGTCATGATGTCGAGATTGCCCGCGTACTCGGGCAGGTAGTGCCCGGCGCCGGCGACCTCGAGGAGGATCGTCACCCGGGTGCCGCGGAAGGGCCGGTCGAGCGCGGGCACGTAGGCCTCGTCGACGGCGTCGAACTGCACCCGTTGCTTCAACCGGTAGCCGCCGACGTAGCCTGAGACCGCCGCGACCATGTCCTCGACCGAGCGGCGCACGGCGTCCTCGTCGAGCGGGCCGTCGGCCCCGTCGACGAGGCAGTAGACCGTGTCCCGCATCATGAGGGGCGGCTCCGCGGGGTTCAGCACGATGATCGCCTTGCCCCGTTCGGCGCCGCCGATCTGCTCGATCGCGCGGGCCGTGGTCTGCGTGAACTCGTCGATGTTGGCGCGCGTGCCGGGGCCCGCCGACTTCGAGGCGATCGAGGCCACGATCTCGGCGTAGGCGACGGTGGCGACCCGGGAGACGGCGGCCACCATCGGCACGGTTGCCTGGCCGCCGCAGGTCACGAGGTTCACGTTCGTCGCCGCGAGCTGCTGTTCGAGGTTCACGACCGGCACGACGTACGGGCCGATCGCGGCGGGGGTGAGGTCGACCATCAGCCGGCCGTGCGCGCGGACGACCTCGTCGTTGCGCACGTGCGCCCCGGCGGAGGTCGCGTCGAAGACGAGCGCGACGTCGGCGAACTCGGGGAGGGCGACGAGCCCGTCGACGCCCTCGTGGGTGGTCGCGACGCCGAGCCGGCGCGCCCTGGCGAGGCCGTCGGAGTCGGGGTCGATGCCCGCCATCGCCGCGACGTGCAGCTCGGCGGACAGCCGCTTCACCTTGATCATCAGATCGGTGCCGATGTTGCCGGAGCCGATGATGGCGATGCCGACGGTGCCGCCGGTCGCGGTGCCGCCCGTCCCGGTGTCGTCCGTGCTCATGCCGCCGCCTCCGTCTCGTCGAGGGGTGCGAGGAAGTCGGCGCGCACCTCGCCGAGCCCGTCGAGCCGGGCGTGGAAGACGCCCGGCGTCGCGGCGACCATGGGGCCGAGCGCGCCGGACAGCACGATCTCGCCCGCGCGCAGCGGCCGGCCGTGCCGGGCGACCGCCCGCGCGAGCCAGGCCACGGCGATCACCGGGCTGCCGAGGCAGGCGCTGCCCGCGCCCGTCGAGACGGGGTCGCCGTCGACGTCGAGCCGCATCCCGGCCGCCGCGAGGTCGAGCCCGTCGAGCTTGCGGGGCACGGTGCCGAGCACGACCGCCCCGCTCGAGGCGTTGTCGGCGATCGTGTCGGCGATGCGGATGCTCCAGTCGGCGATGCGCGAGTCGACGACCTCGATCGCGGGCAGCACGAACTCGGTGGCCCGCAGCACGTCGGCGACGTGCGTCGTGGGGGAGTCGAGGTCGCGGCCGAGCACGAAGGCGACCTCGGCCTCGACCCGCGGCTGCAGGAAGCGGTCGAGCGGCATCGGCTCGCGGTCGGCGACGACCATGTCGTCGAGGAGCACGCCGTAGTCGGGGGAGTGCACGCCGAACTGGGCCTGCACGGCCGGCGAGGTCAGGCCGATCTTGCGGCCGACGAGCCGCCGGCCCTCCGCGATCCGCCGCTCGATGCCGAGCGATTGCACGGCGTACGCGGCATCCTGGTCCTCCGCGCCGATGAGCTCGCGCACGGGCGCGCACGCCGTGCGCGACGCGGCCGCCTCGCGCAGCCGCGCGTCGGCCGCGCGGATCGCCTCGTCCGTCGCGCTCACAGCTGCACGCACACGTTCGTCGGCTCGGTGTAGAACTCGAGCGAGTGGTGGCCGCCCTCGCGGCCGATGCCGGAGAGGCCGACGCCGCCGAAGGGGCTGCGGAGGTCGCGCAGGTACCAGGTGTTCACCCAGGACATGCCGACCCGCATGCGCTGCGCCACCCGGTGGCCGCGGGCGAGGTCGCTCGTCCAGGTGACGGCGGCGAGCCCGTAGTCGGTGTCGTTCGCGAGCGCGATCGCCTGCTCCTCGGTGTCGAAGGGGATGAGCGCCGCCGCCGGTCCGAAGATCTCCTCGCGCACGGTGCGGTGCGAGTGGTCGAGCCCGGTCCAGAGGGTCGGCTCGATCCACGCGCCGCCGTCGAGCTCCGCGCCGAGCGACGGGACGCCGCCGCCGGCGAGCACCGTCGCGCCCTCCTCGAGCGCGAGCTCGAAGTAGGAACGCACCTTCTCGCGGTGCGCCTGCGAGATGAGCGGCCCGGTCGTCGTCGCCGGGTCCTCCGGGCGGCCGAGCCGCAGCCGGCGGGACTGCTCGGCGAGGCCCGCGGCCACCTCGTCGAACACGGCGCGCTCGACGTAGATGCGCTCGGTGCAGAGGCAGACCTGGCCCGTGTTCAGGTACGTGGAGCGGGCGAGGCCCGCGATCGCGTGGTCGAGGTCGGCGTCGGCGAAGACGACCGCCGCGTTCTTGCCGCCGAGCTCGAAGGAGACGGGGCGCACCCGCGGGGCGACGGCCCGCATGATCGCCGAGCCCGTCGAGGACTCGCCGGTGAAGGTCACGCCGTCGATGCCGGGATGCCGGGTCAGCGCCTCGCCCGCCGAGCCCGCGCCGAAGCCGTGCACGACGTTCACGACGCCGGCGGGCACGCCCGCCTCGACGAGGATCTCGGCGAGGAGCGTGGCCGAGGACGGCGTCTCCTCCGAGGGCTTCACGACGACGGCGTTGCCGGTCGCGAGGGCGGGGGCGAGCTTCCAGGTGAGCAGCAGCAGCGGCAGGTTCCACGGCACGATCACGGCGACGACGCCGAGGGGCTTGCGCACCGCGTAGTTCAGGGCGCTGCGGCCGTCGGGCAGCTCGGTGAGGTACGAGTCGAGGCCCGCGGCCGAGACGGTGTCGGCGAAGGAGCGGAAGTTCGCGGCGGCCCGGGCGACGTCGAGCTCGCGGGCGAGGGTCTCCGGCTTGCCGGTGTCGCCCACCTCGGTCGCGACGAGCTCCTCGGCGCGGCGGTCGATGACGTCGGCGACGCGGCGGAGGAGGCGGGCGCGCTCGGCGACCGACATCCGCCCCCAGGGGCCGTCGAGCGCGGCGCGCGCCGCGGCGACCGCGCGGTCGACCTGCTCGGCGCCGGCCTCGTGCACGAGCGCGATGCGGCTGCCGTCCACCGGGTCGAACTTGTCGAAGCCCGCCACGCCGTCGACCGGCACGCCGCCGATGAAGTTGCGGATCGTGCGCGGCGCGGGCCCCGCCTCGGGGGTCGCGGCGGTCGGCAGCGACGTCGTCTGAGCTGGCATGGCCTCAGGCTAGGAAGGACCAGGGATGCCGACAAATACTCTCTTGCTGCGCTGCCATGCCCATCCGGCTATAGTTCCCCGCATGGTCACCGATCGACTCCTGGACGGCCGGCTGAAGATCCGGCATCTCGTGCTCGTCACCGCCATCGCCGACGAGGGCACGCTCGTCCGCGCGGCCGAGTCGCTGCACATCACCCAGCCCGTCGTCACCCGCGGCCTCCGCGAGGTCGAGGAGGTGCTCGCCGCCCCGCTGTTCGAGCGCCTGCCGCGCGGCGTCACCCCGACGCCCTACGGGCAGGCCTTCATCGAACGGGCGCGCTCGGTGCTCGCCGAGCTCCGCGCCGCGGGCGAGGAGGTGCGCCTGCTGCGCGCCGGCCAGCTCGGCACCGTGACGGTCGGCACCCACCTCGCCGGCTCGAACCTCCTGCTGCCGCGCGCGATCGCCGGGCTCAAGGCGGAGCATCCGAAGCTCACCGTCGTCGTGCGGGAGGGCACGCCCGACGCGCTGCAGCAGTGGCTGCTCGCGGGCGACCTCGACCTCACCGTGGGCCGGCTCTCACCGACGGTGCCCGTGCGGCTCGAGCAGGAGCGGCTGCACCAGGAGCCCATCCGGCTCGTGGCGCGGGCGGGCCATCCGGTGCACGGCGGCCGCGGCACCGCGCTCGCCGAGCTGCTCGCCTACCCGTGGATCTTCCCCGTCGCGCAGACCGCGCTCCGGGCCGAGCTCGAGGCGGTGTTCTTCCAGGAGGGGCTGCCGCTGCCGGCCGATCGCGTGGAGTGCACCTCGATGCTGACGCTGCGCAACCTCCTCGTCTCGACCGACGTCATCGCCGCGCTGCCGATGTTCATCGCGGTCGACGACCGGGAGCTGCGCATCCTGCCGACGGCGCTGAGCTCCATCCGGCGCTCGGTGGGCGTCACGCTGCCGAAGGACCGCGCCCCGTCACCGGCCGCGGCCGCGCTGCTCGGGCACCTCCGCGAGGAGGGCGCGAAGCTCGCCGAGCTCGAGGAGGCGTTCGCGCGGGGCGAGGCCGGGCCGCGCGGCTGATATGCCCTCCCGGTCATAGCTCGAAGCCGAAAGGATATTGGACAGCATCGCTCGGGCTGGCGACGCTGAAGGGGACGGCGCATCGAGGCGCCGCAGTTCCCAGCCGATTCTGGAGGCGACATGGCCGGCTCTCCCTACGTTCCCGACGCGAAGAAGTACCGCCCGGAGGATTTCCAGCGCGTCCCGGGCGAACCGGCCGATCCCGACCCCGCCAGCTGGGGCATGCAGCCCGACGGCACCTTCCTGCCGCCGGCGCACACGCCCTCGGTGCCGCGCGACGTGTTCGTCGACTGGCCCGGCCAGCTCGACTACCGCGACCCCGAGGCCTACGCGCTCAACGCCACCGCGGAGGCGTTCTACCCGATCGTCGTGAACACGAGCCACTCCTGGCAGTGCATCTACGACTGGGACGGCGTCCGCTACATGCTGCACTACGGCGGCGGCAACCACTGGAAGCTCTACGACATCACCGACCCGCGCAACCTCACGATCGTCGACGAGGAGCAGTGGGGCTGGGGCGACCCCCGCCCGCAGTTCGGCGCGACCACCGTGCAGTGGAACGAGCGGCTCGGCAAGTACCTGGCGATCCAGGCGAGCGAGACGCCCCGCTACTTCCTCAAGGGCCGCGTCGCCAACAAGTGGATCGACGACACCGTCGAGGGCCAGCTGAAGGAGTGGGAGGGCCTGCGCGGCTTCCGCACCTTCGAGATGCACGGGCCGAGCCCGCGCGACTGGACCATCATCAACGAGACCTCCACCGACCCGAACCACGGGCCCGACGAGATCCAGGAGGGCAACGGCGTCCTCGACCTCCCGGTCTACTACGGCGAGAAGTACCTCTTCGTGGCGACCGCGCCCGACAACACCTTCACCAACCAGCCGTACAAGACCACCCTCTGGGCCGCGGGTCACGCCGCCTACGACGTGAGCGACCCGGCGAAGCCCGAACTGCTCTCCACCTGGTGGGTGCCGGGCACGCGCGCCGGCGAGGAGGACGACTCCGAGTACCTCGCGAACAACGAGCGCTGGAACAACAAGACCTCGTGGTTCGGCTCGCGCATGGGCATCTTCCTGCCCCGCTCGGTCGAGTCGGGCTGGAAGTACGGCTACGCCGCCCAGGGCGGTCAGGGCTTCTTCGTGCTCGACGTCTCCGACCCGTCGAACATCCACCACGTCGGCTGGTGCGAGCTCCCGTCGAGCGTCGCCGGCACCGAGGGCGACAACGTCGACACCACGCAGGTCGAGGAGACCGGCTACGTCTACGTCTCGGGCTACCCGATGAACACCGACTGCTACGAGCCGGCCAAGGAGATCTACCAGATCGACGTCAGCGACCCGACGAACCCCCGGCTCGTGCGCACGCTGCCCCGCCCGGTGCCGCCCGCCGAGGCGAAGTTCACCGACTGGGCGCAGCGGCGCGGCTCCTTCGGGCCGAAGCGCTCGGGCTACTTCACGAACACGGGCACGCCGCACGGCGGCGTGATCCCCTACGCCTTCTACGCCGCGGGCCTGCAGATCTTCGACGTGCGCGACCCGGAGGACCCGAAGGTCGGCGCCTACTTCGTGCCGCCGATGGGCCTGAAGGACGACGACGACCTCGCGGCGCCCGTGCACGGCGTGTTCGTCGAGTGGGACCGCAACCTCATCTGGCTGTTCGCGAACCATGGCATCTACGCGGTGTCGACGCCGCTGCTCGGCGAGCCGGTGGTGGGGCTGCCGCCCGCCTGAGCGGCGCGCCGCCGCGGCCGCTCGGCCCGGAGGTGGTTCGCTGTCCAGCATTCCGATCGCAGATCGGATCCAGAATACAAAATCCGAAGGAGGGGCGTCATGGACGACGTCGCAGCCCGCAACAAGGAGATCGCCCTCGAGGTCTGGGGCAACGACCTCGACTCGCACAAGACCTCGCCCGACGACCCCTCGTTCCGCGAGCACTTCGAGCGGTACTACACCGAGGACTACTGGAACCACGCCTCGCAGCCCGGCAAGGACCGCGGCTTCCAGAACGCGTACTACGTGCGCAAGGCGTTCCTCGAGCTGTTCACCGACCCGAACTTCGTGATCGACAAGGTCGCGGCCGACGGCGACCTCGTCTTCCTCGAGGGCGTGTTCACCGCGAAGCACACGGGCCTCACGCTCTACGGCGTCCCGGCGACGGGCGTCGAGGTGAGCCAGCCGCAGGTGCACATCCTGCGCTTCCGCGACTTCAAGATCAGCGAGCACTTCGTCGTGCGCGACGACTACGAGATGTACCGCCAGGTCGTCCCGCTCGACCAGGACGGCGGCATCCTGCGCTTCGTCGACACCGACAAGTACGACGCCGAGCGCGAGGACGCCGCATCGGTGGAGGCCGGGAGATGACCGTCTCCGACTTCCAGATCGAGGACAAGCTCATCGAGCGCGAGCTCGACCCGAGCTACCACGAGTTCTCCGTCGAGCCGACGGGCCGGCAGGTGACCGTCGTGCTCGGCGGCGTGGTCGTCGCGCGCAGCCGGCGGGTCGCGCTCCTGCACGAGTCGAAGCACATGCCCGTCTACTACTTCCCGGTCGAGGACGTGCGGATGGATCTGCTGAGCCCGTCCGGCCGCACGAAGGACACGCCGATCAAGGGGGTCGCCCGCTACCTCGACGTCGACACCGGCACGAAGCGGGTGGCCGACGGCGCGTGGATCCACGAGGCGCCGACCTCGCCCGCGGCCGAGCTGCTGCGCGGCATGGTCGCCTTCTACTGGGCGAAGATGGACCGCTGGTTCGAGGAGGACGACGAGGTCTACAAGCACCCGCGCGACCCGTACCACCGGGTGGACGTGCTGAACTCCTCCCGCCACGTGCAGATCGTCGTGCTCGGGGAGGTCGTCGCCGAGTCGCGCCGCCCGAGGCTGCTCTTCGAGACGCGCCTGCCCACCCGGTACTACCTGCCCTGGGCCGATGTGCGCTCGGAGCTCCTCGTGCCGTCCACGACCCGCTCGACCTGCCCCTACAAGGGCGACGCCGAGTACTGGTCGGTGCAGATCGGCGACCAGCTCGTGAAGGACCTCGCCTGGTCGTACCGCCATCCCATCGCCGAGTGCCCGAAGATCGAGAACCTCGTCTGCTTCTACGACGAGCAGGTGGACGCCGTCATCGTCGACGGCGTCGAGCAGGAGCGGCCGCGCACCGCCTGGTCGAAGGCCAGGGCCGTGCGCACCGTCGCCCCCACGGAGAGCTGAGACCCGCATGACCACCCAGACCACGGACGCGCAGCGCGGCGGGGGACTCCTCGTCGTCGAGAACCTGCAGAAGCACTACGAGCTCGACGGCGCCGAGGTGCCCGTCGTGAAGGGCGTCGACTTCACGATCGAGCCCGGCACCTTCTACTCCCTGCTCGGCCCCTCCGGCTGCGGCAAGACGACCACGCTCCGCTGCGTCGCCGGCCTCGAGACGAGCAACGGGGGCAGCATCCGCCTCGACGGCGACGTGCTGTCGACGGGCGACCGCCACGTGCCGCCGAACAAGCGCGACGTCGGCATGGTCTTCCAGAACTACGCGATCTGGCCGCACATGACCGTGTTCCAGAACGCGGTCTTCCCGCTCCAGGTCTCCGGCGGCCGGCTGCCCAAGGCGCAGGCCAGGAAGCGCGCCATGGAGGCGCTCGAGCTCGTGCAGCTCGACCACCTCGCCGAGCGGCCCGCGACCGCCCTCTCCGGCGGCCAGCAGCAGCGGCTCGCGCTCGCCCGTGCGCTCGCGCACCGCCCACGGCTGCTGCTCCTCGACGAGCCGCTGTCGAATCTCGACGCGAAGCTGCGCGACACCATGCGCACCGAGCTGCGGAGTCTGCAGCGCAGCCTCGGCATCAGCGCCCTCTACGTCACGCACGACCAGTCCGAGGCGCTCTCGATGTCCGACCGCGTCGCCGTCATGAACGGCGGGCGGATCGTGCAGGAGGCCTCGCCGCGCGAGCTCTACGACCGCCCGGCTGACCGCTTCGTGGCGGACTTCGTCGGCCGGGTGAACATGATCCCCGCGGTCGTCCGCGACCGCGACGAGCACGGCGACGCCGTGGTCGAGGCCTTCGGCACGCGGATGGTGACGCCCTGCCCGGGCGGCGTCGTCCGCGGCGAGGAGGTCACGATCACCTTCCGGCCCGAGAGCATCCGCTGGCACGAGACCGCGCCGGCGGACCGGCCGAACGTGCTGCCGGCTCGGGTCGTCCGCGTCGAGTTCCTCGGCGAGATCGTCGAGTACGAGGCCGAGGTCCTGCACGGCGGCACCACGGTCGGCCGGCTCACCGCGCGCGGCGCCCCCATGGCGTCGCCCCGCGAGGGCGCCGAGGTCTTCCTCGAGCTCGCCCCGCACGCCTGCCGCGTGCTTGTCGACGATCCCGTCGGCTGAGCGGCGCGGCATCCGTCCGGCCCCCGGCCCCCAGATCGCACCACCGCACGACCAAGGCACCACCTGCACGACCGCACGACCAGCACCACTGAACCAGAACCCCCGATCCAGGTCAGAGAGGACATGAGGATCATGCGCACACGGATGGGATACGTCGCAGTCGCGGCAGCAGGCATGCTGCTGCTGAGCTCCTGCGCCACCAGCAGCGGCGAGGCCGCGCCGACCGCGGCAGCCGGCGAGGGCGCGGACATCGCGCCCTGCGAGGCCGTCGAGGTCGGCGCGATCACGCGCTGCGAGAACTTCTACGAGGACAACTGGCCCGAGATCGACCGGCAGCTCGACGCGCTCTACGAGCAGGCGAAGGAGACCGACGGCGGCCGCCTCGTCATCTGGGACTGGTACGAGCTCGGCCCCGAGGTCATCGCGGCGTTCAACGAGCGCTTCCCCGACCTCACGATCGAGACCCGCGGCCTCACCTACAACCTGTCGTCCGCGATCATCTCGGCGAAGGCCACCGGCTCGCGGAACACCGACGTCGTCTCGGGCTCGATCACCTCGATGGCCGCGATGTACGACGAGGGCTTCTGGGAGAAGGTCGACTGGTCCTCGTTCGGCGTGCCGAAGGAGTACCTCGAGCTCGGCGCCCCCGAGCTGCTGCCCGACAGCATCAACGGTTCGCTCATGCAGGTGAACACCGACAAGATCGAGGCGCCCGACTCGCTCGACGGTCTCCTCGCCCCGGAGTACACGGGCAAGGTCTCGGTCGCCGCGTACAACGCCGTCGTCTTCGCCGGCTACGGCAAGGCGCTCGGCGAGGACGCGATGGTCGACCTGATCGGCGAGCTGAAGTCGAGCGGCACGCTGTCGCTGCTCGAGGACCAGAACACCCCGCTGTCGAGCGGCGACGTGCCGATCGCGCTCAACCAGACGCTGTTCAACCCGAACCCGAGCCTCGCGGCGCAGCCCTTCGAGCACTCGGGCGTGTGGGCGCAGTTCTCCGGCGTGAACACCGACGCGAAGAACAAGCCCGGCGCCATGCTCTGGGTGCTCTGGAACGCCTACGATCCGGACTGGCTGAAGCTCCGGATGACGGACGAGCGCTTCGCCACCACGCAGGTGCCGTACGCCGGCCTCCCCTCCTCGCTCTTCGACGAGGCCACCGGTCTCATGAAGACGAACGCCGACGCACTGCTCACGGGCCTCGAGTCCGGCGCGGAGACGGAGACGCAGGACACCCGCGATGAGTGGAACGCGCTCATCAACGCCGCCGACGCCGCACTGAACGGCTGATCGATGTCGACGGCAGGACGGGCCCGGCGGCCGGGCGGAGCGAGGCCGGGGCGGCAGCGCCCCACGACCATGACCGCGGCGATGATCGTCGCGGGGGTCGTCATCTTCCTCCTCCTCGCGGTGCCGCTGATCGTTCAGGTGATCACGGCGTTCCGCGGCCCGTTCCTGCCGTTCGGCGTCGCCTCCGCGCAGTGGGGCGTCTCGAACTTCGTCACCCTCTGGGAGCTCCGGGAGGACTTCTGGTCGGTGCTCGGCGCCACGGGCGCCTTCGTCGGCGGCTCGACGCTGCTGTCGCTGCTCATGGCCTTCGGCCTGGCCTGGGTGACGGTGCGCACCGACTTCCCGTTCCGCCGGGTGATCGGCGTGCTCGTGATCGTGCCGTACATCATCCCGCCGATCGTGAAGGCGCAGGCGTACCTGCTCATGGTCTCGCCCGAGACGGGCGTGCTGAACCAGCTGCTGCGGCTCCTGCCGTGGACGGGCGACGTGCCGATCGACCCCTACGCCTTCGGCACCCTCATCCTGATCCAGGCCCTCACGAACGTGACGTTCCCGTACCTGATGATCGTGCCGATCCTCACGAACATGGACGGCTCGCTCGAGGAGTCGGCCCGCGCCTCGGGCGCGAGCTGGGGCGAGACGCTCCGCCGGGTCACCCTGCCGATGCTCTGGCCGGGCCTCCTCGGCGTCGCCGTGCTCACCTTCATCCTCGGCCTCGGCAGCCTCGAGGTGCCGCTGCTGTTCGGCCAGGAGTCCGGCCGCTCGATCTTCGCGCTGAAACTCTGGACGCTGATCAGCTCGAACGCGGGCGAGCTGCCGCAGTACGGGCTCGCGGCGGCCTGGGGCCTCGTCTTCCTCGTCATCACGACGATCGCCTTCGCGGTGTACCTGCGGGCGACGCGGAACGCCGAGCGGCGCGCCTCGGTCTCCGGCAAGGGCTTCCGGCCCACGACGATGAAGCTCGGCGCGTGGCGCATCCCCGTCGCGATCGGCGTCGCGATCTTCATCCTGCTGACCGCGGTGCTGCCGCTCTTCGCCCTGTTCTGGGCGGCGATCACGCCGTACCCGATCGCGTTCAGCTTCACCGCGCTCGTCGAGCAGACCCAGTTCGGCTCCTTCGCCGCGGTGCTCGCCGACGGCGAGTTCTGGGCCTCGCTCGGCCGCACCCTCGTGATCGCGGGCGGCAGCGCCACGATCGCCTGCGTCGCGGCGACCGTGCTCGCCTACGGCATCGCCCGCAGCACCTCGACGTGGTGGACCCGCGCGGTCGACCTCTTCGCCTCCTCCTCGGTGGCGATCCCGGCGACGATCGCGGGCTTCGCGATGTTCCTGCTGTTCATGGTCATCAACCCGGTCATCCCGATCGCGGGCACCGTGCTCGCGCTCGTCATCGCGTACTCGTACCGGGTGTCGATCGCGTACCGGGCCTCGTACAGCGCGACGCTGCAGATCCGCACCGAGCTGGAGGAGGCGGCGCTCACGAGCGGCGCGAGCCGGCTCGCGACGTTCCGCCGGGTGATCGCCCCGCTGCTGCTGCCGACGGTGCTCGCGGTGTGGATCCAGGTGTTCATCCTCGGCACGAACGAGTTCACACTGCCCGCCTTCCTCGCGACGCCCGAGTCGCGACCGCTGTCGATGTACGTCTACGCGATGATCAACCCGCGCTCGGCGCAGCTCTACGCGCCCGACCAGGGCGCGGCGATGGCGCTGGTCTTCACGCTGCTCGTGTTCCTCATCGGCTACGGGCTGCAGTGGGCCGTGTCGCTCCGGGCGATCGGCCGCGCCAAGCGTCGGCCGGGCCTGCCCGGCCTCGGCTCGCGGAGCGGCAAGCCCCCGGTCGCGCCCGCGCCCGACACGATCTCCATCGCCGCGCAGGAGCACCAGGAGCACCGCGCGCGTACGAAGCTCCGCACGCCGGACGCAGCCGGCAGCGAGCGCTCGGTCAGTCGCAGCTGACCGGGCGGCGCCGGGGCGGCGGGCGGTGGGATGCCGGCCGCCCCGGCGCTTGACACCGCGCTGTACACCGCGTCCAGTGCGGTGGCATCCGATGTACATCAGGGCGTCGCGGGACGCGGGGGAGCCGACCTAGCATTGCGGTCATCCTCCCCCGTCGTCACTTGCATCGGAGCAACCAATGACCCTCGTCGACACCCCGGCCACCGCCACCGGAGGCCCCGCGCTCGCACAGGAGCGCCGCCTCGTCACCGCCATCCCCGGCCCCCGCTCGCAGGAGCTGCTGGCCCGCAAGGCGAGCGCCGTCGCCGCGGGCGTCGGCCACACCCTGCCGATCTCGGTCGTCGCTGCCGGCGGCGGCGTCGTCGTCGACGCCGACGGCAACTCGCTCATCGACCTCGGCTCCGGCATCGCGGTCACCGGCGTCGGCAACTCGGCCCCCCGCGTCGTCGAGGCCGTCACGGCCCAGCTGAACGCCTTCACGCACACCTGCTTCACCGTCTCGCCCTACGAGGGCTACGTCGCCGTCGCCGAGAAGCTCAACGAGCTCACCCCCGGCGACCACGTCAAGCGCACCGCCCTGTTCAACTCGGGCGCCGAGGCCGTCGAGAACGCCGTGAAGATCGCGCGTCACTACACGAAGAAGCAGGCCGTCGTCGCCTTCGACCACGCCTACCACGGCCGCACCAACCTCACCATGGGCCTCACGGCGAAGAACCAGCCGTACAAGAACGGCTTCGGCCCCTTCGCCCCCGAGATCTACCGCGCCCCGCTCAGCTACCCCTTCCGCGACGGCGGCCTCGACGGCCGCGAGGCGGCGGCCCGCGCCATCCTCGGCATCGAGAAGCAGATCGGCGCCGAGAACCTCGCCGCGATCATCATCGAGCCCATCCAGGGCGAGGGCGGCTTCATCGTCCCGGCCCCGGGCTTCCTCGCCGCGCTCGTCGAGTGGGCGACGGCGAACGACGTCGTCTTCATCGCCGACGAGGTGCAGACCGGCTTCGCCCGCACCGGCGCCTGGTTCGCGAGCGAGCACGAGGGCATCGTGCCCGACCTCATCGTCACCGCGAAGGGCATCGCCGGCGGCCTCCCGCTCTCGGCCGTCACCGGCCGCGCCGAGATCATGGACGCCGCCCAGGTCGGCGGCCTCGGCGGCACCTACACCGGCAGCCCGCTCGCCTGCGCCGCGGCGCTCGCGACGATCGAGACCTACGCCGAGGACGGCCTCGTCGAGCGCGCCAAGGAGATCGGCTCGGTGCTCATCGGCCGCCTGAACGCCCTGCGCACCGCCGACGCCCGCATCGGCGACGTCCGCGGCCGCGGCGCCATGGTCGCGATCGAGCTCGTCGACCCCGAGACCGGGGCCCCCGACGCCGCCCTCACCGGCAAGGTCGCGAAGTACGCCCACGAGCAGGGCGTCATCCTGCTCACCTGCGGCACCTACGGCAACGTGATCCGCTTCCTCCCGCCGCTCACGATCTCCGACGAGCTCCTCATCGAGGGCCTCGGCGTCGTGGCCGAGGGGCTCAAGCAGGCATGAGCACCGTGATCGACGGGGCGGCGACCCTCGCCGCCCCCGTCGCGACGCCCCTCGAGGACGCCCGAGCCCAGCTCGCCGAGGCCATCGCGCTGCTCGGCTACAGCGACGGCACCCGGCAGATGCTCGCGACCCCGCGCCGCGAGCTCACCGTCGCCGTGCCGCTGCGCACCGACGCCGGCGAGACCCGCCTGTTCACCGGCTACCGGGTGCAGCACAACTTCAGCCGCGGCCCCGCCAAGGGCGGCCTCCGCTACGCGCCGAACGTGAACCTCGACGAGGTCCGCGCGCTCGCGATGTGGATGACCTGGAAGTGCGCGCTGCTCGACGTGCCGTACGGCGGCGCGAAGGGCGGCATCGCGATCGACCCGCGCGAGCACTCGCAGGCGGAGCTCGAGCGCGTGACCCGCCGCTACACGAGCGAGATCCTGCCGATCATCGGGCCGGAGCGCGACATCCCCGCGCCCGACATCGGCACCGACGAGCGCACGATGGCGTGGATCATGGACACCTACTCGGTGAACTCCGGGTACACCGTGCCCGGCATCGTGACCGGCAAGCCGATCGCGCTCGGCGGCTCGCAGGGGCGCGCGAGCGCCACCTCGCGCGGCGTCACCCACATCGCGCTCGCCGCGCTCCGCCACGCCGGCATCACCCAGAGGCAGGCCACCGCGGCGGTGCAGGGCTTCGGCAAGGTCGGCGCCGACGCGGCCCGCTTCCTCGCCGAGGCCGGCGTCACCGTGCAGGCCGTCAGCGACCAGTACGGCGCCGTGTTCAACGCCGCGGGCCTCGACATCGAGGCGCTCGGCGACCACGTGCAGCGCACCGGCGCGGTCGTCGGCTTCGCCGGCGGCGAGGCGCTCGACGGCGCCGCCCTGCTCGAGCTCGAGGTCGACCTGCTCGTGCCGGCCGCCGTCGAGGGCGTGCTGCACGAGGGCAACGCCGGCCGGGTCGGCGCGAAGGTCATCGTCGAGGGCGCGAACGGCCCGACGACGCCCGACGCCGACCGGATCCTGCGCGAGCGGGGCATCCTCGTCGTCCCGGACATCCTCGCGAACGCCGGCGGCGTGATCGTCTCCTACTTCGAGTGGGTGCAGGCGAACCAGGCTTACTGGTGGCGCGCCGACGAGGTGGAGTCCAGACTGGAGGAGCGGATGCTGAGCGCCTGGGAGCACGTGCTGGGCTATGCCCGGTCGCGCGACCTCTCGCTCCGCACCGCCGCCACGGCGCTCGCGGTCGAACGCGTCGCCGAGGCGCACAAGCTGCGCGGCCTGTACCCCTGATCAGGCCCGCTCCCTCCCGACTCGCCCGACGTCGATCGACGTCGGGCACGTCGGGGGTGCACCGCACGAACATCCATCGAAACGGAAGTCACACATGACGAACGCAACGCTTGAATCCTCGGTGCTCGACAAGGTCGAGGGCCGGCTGTTCATCGGGGGAGCCTGGGTCGACGCCGAGGGCGGCAAGACCCTCGAGGTCGCCGACCCCTCGACGGGCGACACCATCAAGGTCATCGCCGACGCCTCCCCGGCCGACGGCATCAAGGCGCTCGACGCGGCCGTCGCCGCGCAGGACGAGTGGGCCAAGGTCGCCCCGCGCCAGCGCGGCGAGCTGCTGCGCCGCGCCTTCGACCTGCTCACCGAGCGCAAGGAGGAGTTCGCGCTCCTCATGACCCTCGAGATGGGCAAGCCGATCGCCGAGGCCCGCGGCGAGGTCGTCTACGGCGGCGAGTTCCTCCGCTGGTTCAGCGAGGAGGCCGTGCGCATCTCCGGCCGCTACGGCCTGAACCCCGAGGGCACCGGCCACATGGTCGTCTCGCAGCGCCCCGTCGGCCCCTCGTTCTTCATCACCCCGTGGAACTTCCCGCTCGCGATGGCGACCCGCAAGATCGCCCCCGCGCTCGCGGCCGGCTGCACCGTCGTCATCAAGCCCCCGGCCCTCACGCCGCTCACGACGATCGCGTTCGTGCAGCTGCTCGAGGAGGTCGGCCTGCCCAAGGGCGTCGTGAACGTCATCCCGACCTCGACCTCGTCGAAGGTCTCCGGCCCGATCATCGAGGACCCGCGCCTGCGCAAGCTCAGCTTCACGGGCTCGACCGAGGTCGGCCGCGCCCTCATGAAGCAGGCCGCCACCGGCATCCTGCGCACCTCGATGGAGCTCGGCGGCAACGCCCCCTTCGTCGTGTTCGAGGACGCCGACCTCGACAAGGCGGTCGACGGCGCGATGCTCGCGAAGTTCCGCAACATCGGCCAGGCCTGCACGGCGGCGAACCGCTTCATCGTGCACGAGAAGGTCGCCGCCGAGTTCTCGAAGCGCGTCGCCGAGCGCGTCGCCTCGTTCAAGGTCGGCCGCGGCACCGCGGACGACGTGAACATCGGGCCGCTCATCGACGACAAGGCCGTGGCCTCGACCGACGAGCTCGTGCAGGACGCCGTGTCCAAGGGCGCCAAGGTGCTCACCGGCGGCACCGTCATCGACGGCGCCGGCTCGTTCTACGCGCCGACCGTGCTCGGCGACGTGTCGGCCGACGCGCGCCTGCTCCGCGAGGAGATCTTCGGGCCGGTGCTCGGCATCACCACCTTCGCCGACGAGGACGAGGCCGTGCGCCTCGCCAACGACACCGAGTACGGGCTCGTCTCGTACGTCTTCACCGAGGACCTGGCGCGCGGCCACCGCATGATCGAGCGCCTCGCCACGGGCATGATGGGCCTGAACACCGGCCTCGTCTCGAACGCGGCGGCGCCCTTCGGCGGCATCAAGCAGTCCGGCATCGGCCGCGAGGGCGGCGCAGAGGGCATCCACGAGTACCTCGACACCAAGTACACGCTCATCCCGGTGAGCTGAGCGCGCGGGCGGATGCCGCGGGCGCACGCCTGCGGCATCCGCCTTCGTGTTTCTCCGAACGAACAGAAGCAGGAACCAGGAACCATGGAACGCATCGAAACCGACGTCGTCGTGATCGGAGCCGGCGCCGCCGGCCTCACCGCCGCGACCGAGCTGAAGGCCGCGGGCAAGCGCGTCGTCGTGCTCGAGGCGCGTGACCGCGTCGGCGGCCGCCTCTGGAACGGCGACTTCGACGGGCACCTGCTCGAGATCGGCGGCCAGTGGGTCTCGCCCGACCAGGACGCCCTGATCGAGACCCTCGCCGAGCTCGGCCTCGAGACCTACTCGCGCTACCGCGAGGGCGAGAACGTCTACATCGCGGAGGACGGCGAGCGCCGCCTCTTCGAGGGCGAGATCTTCCCGGTCCCCGCCAAGACGGAGGGCGAGATCCTCGGCCTCATCGAGAAGCTCGACGCGCTCGTCGCCGAGATCGACCCCGAGGCCCCCTGGGCGCACCCGCGCGCCAAGGAGCTCGACGAGATCTCCTTCGCCGAGTGGCTCGGCACCCAGACCGACGACGAGGAGGCGAAGCTCAACATCGGCATGTTCATCGCCGGCGCGATGCTGACGAAGCCGACGCACGCCTTCTCGGCCCTGCAGGCGCTGCTGATGGCCGCCTCGGCCGGCTCGTTCTCGCACCTCGTCGACGCGGACTTCATCCTCGACCAGCGCGTCGTCGGCGGCCTGCAGCAGGTGCCGCTCCGCCTCGCCGAGCGTCTCGGCGACGACGTCGTCAAGCTCGAGCAGCCCGTGCGCACCATCCGCTGGTCGCCGGAGGACCCGGCCGCGGGCGTCACCGTCGTGACCGACTCGCTCGAGGTCGCCGCCGAGCGCGTCATCCTCGCGCTCGCGCCGATCCTGTACTCGCGGATCAGCTACGACCCGCCGCTGCCGCGCCGCCAGCACCAGCTGCACCAGCACCTCTCGATGGGCTTCGTGATCAAGGTGCACGCCGTCTACGAGACGCCGTTCTGGCGCGAGCAGGGCCTCTCGGGCACCGCGTTCAGCCCGTACGAGCTCTGCCACGAGGCGTACGACAACACGAACCACGGCGACACCCGCGGCACGCTCGTCGGCTTCGTCTCCGACGAGGAGGCCGACGGCGTCTTCTCGCTCTCCGCCGAGGAGCGCCAGGCGAAGATCCTCGAATCGCTCTCGCACTACTACGGCGAGCAGGCGAAGAACCCGGTGCTCTACTACGAGAGCGACTGGGGCAGCGAGGAGTGGACCCGCGGCGCCTACGCCGCGAGCTTCGACATGGGCGGCCTCGCCCGCTACGGCGCCGACCTGCGCGAGCCGGTGGGCCCGATCTCCTTCGCCTGCTCCGACATGGCGGGCAAGGGCTATCAGCACGTCGACGGCGCGATCCGCATGGGCCGCCTCGCCGCCGCCAACATCCTCCAGGGCTGAGCGCCGCCGATGACTGCGAACACCGAGCCGGGCTACCGGATCGTCGTCGGCTACACCGCGGATGACTCGGGGGCCGACGCGCTCGCGCTGGGCGCCCGGATCGCCGGCGCCACGGAGGCCTCGCTCGAGGTCGTCATGGTGCTGCCGATCGAGGCGCGCGGCGGCGTCGTGCCCCGCGACCCGGGGCACGAGCGCCGGGTCAAGGAGCAGGCGCAGGCGTGGCTCGCCGAGGCCTCCGCCGGCCTCGGCGGCGCCGTCGACCAGGCGCTGCACATCCGCTACGCCGACTCCTTCGCCGGGGGCCTCGTGGCCGCGGCGCACGAGTTCGGCGCGCGCCTCGTCGTCGTCGGGCCCGCCCGCGGCGGGCTGTTCGGCCGCACCCGCATCGGCTCGGTGGCGTCCGAACTGCTGCACTCGGCCGACGTGCCCGTCGCGCTCGCGCCCGTCGGCGCCCGCAAGCTGCCGGTCGCGGCGGGGCTCACCCGGGTCACCGCCGCCGTCGGCGGCACGCCCGGCGTCGTGCTCGAGGCATCCGTCGCGCTCGCCCGCCGGGCGCACGCGCCGCTGCGGCTGCTCTCCCTCGTGCCCATCGACCTGCCCGCGGGCGTCGACACCGGGCTCGTGAACCTCACGAGCACGGTCGCCGCCGAGCAGGCGCTCGAGGGCGCTCGCCGCGAGCTGCCCGCCGGCGTCGAGGCGAGCGCCGTCGTCGCCACCGGCCAGACGATCGAGGAGTCCGTCGGCGCGCTCGACTGGGAGCCGGGCGAGCTCGTGCTCGTCGGCTCGAGCCGGCTCGCGGCGCCGTCGCGCCTCTTCCTCGGCGGCACCGCGACCAAGATGCTCCGCGAGCTGCCGGTGCCCCTGATCGTGGTGCCCCGCGCCGCCCAGACCTCCTGACCCCACCCGAAAGACCTTCTGCAATGACGCACGACCCCGCGAACCAGCACCCGGCCCACGAGGCCCACACCCTGCCGCACGCCCCGCTCACCACCGCGAGCGCGACGGTCGACGGCGGCGACCCCGGCCTCTCGAAGAAGGGCCTCTCGGCCGGATCGGTCGGGCTCATCGGCGCGATCGTCATCGGCATCTCCTGCATCGCCCCGGCGTACACGCTCACGGGCGCGCTCGGCCCGACCGTCGCGGAGGTCGGCACGCAGCTGCCGGCGATCTTCCTGCTCGGCTTCATCCCCATGCTGCTCGTCGCCTTCGGCTACCGCGAGCTGAACAGCGCGATGCCGGACTCGGGCACCTCCTTCACCTGGGCGACGCGGGCCTTCGGCCCGTGGGTCGGCTGGATGGCCGGCTGGGGGCTCATCGCCGCGACCGTCGTGGTGCTGTCGAATCTCGCGGGCATCGCGGTGGAGTTCTTCTACCTCGCGCTCGCGCAGGCCTTCAACAACCCCGACATCGCGAACCTCGTCGGCAACCCCTTCGTGAACGTCGCGACGTGCCTGGTGTTCATCCTCGGGGCGACGTTCATCTCGTACCGCGACATGCAGACGACGCAGAAGCTGCAGTACTGGCTCGTCGGCTTCCAGCTGCTCGTGATGATCGGCTTCGGCGTCGCCGCGTTCTGGCACGTGGCGAACGGCACCGCCTTCGACCCGACGCAGATCGAGCTGAGCTGGTTCAACCCGCTCGAGGTCGGCTCGTTCTCGGCGATCGTCGCCGGGCTCTCGGTGTCGCTCTTCGTGTTCTGGGGCTGGGATGTGACCCTCACCATGAACGAGGAGACGAAGGGCTCGAACTCGACGCCGGGCCGGGCGGCGACGCTCACCGTCACGATCGTCGTCGCGATCTACCTCTTCGTCGCGATGGGCGCGCTCGCCTTCGCGGGCACGGGCGAGGCGGGCGTCGGCCTCGGCAACCCGGCGATCCAGGAGAACGCGTTCTTCTACCTCGCCGGTCCGATCCTCGGGCCGCTCGCGATCCTCATGTCGATCGCGGTGCTGTCGAGCTCGGCGGCCTCGCTGCAGTCGACCTTCGTCTCACCCGCGCGCACCCTGCTCGCGATGGGCCACTACGGCGCGCTGCCGAAGCAGTTCTCGAAGGTGAGCCCGCGCTTCTTCACGCCCGGCTACGCCACCGTCGTCTCGGCGATCGTCGCGGCGGTGTTCTACACCGTGATGCGCTTCGTCAGCGAGGACGTGCTCTGGGACACGATCACGACGCTCGGCATGATGATCTGCTTCTACTACGGGCTGACCGCGTTCGCGTGCGTCTGGTACTTCCGCAAGACGTGGTTCCGCAGCGGCCGCAACGTGTTCTTCCGGCTCGTCGCGCCGCTCGTCGGTGGTCTCATCCTCGCGGTGCTGTTCTTCACCACGCTCATCGACAGCATGGACCCGGCGTACGGCTCGGGCTCGAACATCGGCGGCGTGGGCCTCGTGTTCATCCTCGGGGTGGTCATCCTGCTCGCGGGCGTCGTCGTGATGATCTGGCAGCGCGTCAAGCGGCCGGAGTTCTTCCGCAGCGAGCACCTCGCCCGCGGCGTCGCCGACCGCGACAGCTAGGCCGCACAGACTGGAGCCGCCCCGCCGACGACACTCGGCGGGGCGGCTCCGTTCGTGCCGGCTCGGGAACGCCGGCGCTCAGGCCTCGAACTCGGTGCGGCCGGCGACGACCGTGCGCACGACGCGCGCCTCGAGCAGCGACTCCTCGCCGAGGGCGAAGGGATCGCGGTCGACGACGGCGAAGTCGGCGGCGAGGCCGGCGGCCAGACTGCCCCGGCGGTGCTCCTCGAGGCAGGAGGCCGCGGCGTCGCGGGTGGCGTGCACGATCGCCTCGTCGAGGGGGACCGCGAACTCCGGATGGTTCGGCGGGAACGAGTCGTCGAGGGCCGAGCGACGGGTCGCCGCGATGAACATGTTCGGCAGCGCCTCGTACGGCGCGGTCGGCGCGTCGGTCGAGAACGCCAGGCGCACGCCGGCCTCGGTGTACTCGGGCCAGGCGCAGCCGCGGTCGGCGCGCTCGTCGCCGAGCATCGCCGCCCAGTTGTCCCAGATCGCCGGGTCGGTGTGCACGGGCTGCATCGAGGCGGTCACGCCGAGGCGGGCCATCCGCGCCGGGGTCTCGGGCGCGGCGTACTCCAGGTGCTCGATGCGGTGCCGACGGGGGCGCTCGCCGTTCACGGCGACGGCGTGCTCGATCGCGTCGAGGGCGAGGTCGCTCGCGGCATCCCCGATCGCGTGCAGCGCGATCTGCAGGCCGGCCGCGTCCGCGGCGGCGACGACCGGCTTCGCCCGCTCGAGCGGCCAGATCGGCTCGGCGTTGGAGCCGTCGGCGTAGGGCAGGCGCAGCGCCGCCGTGCACGCGTCGATGACGCCGTCGAGCACGAGCTTGATGCCGCCGACCCGCAGCGTCGGGTTCCCGGCCCGCGCGGCGAGTTCGGCGGCGCGCGCCACCTGGGCGAGGTTCTGCTCGTCGTCGCCGGTGTTCTCGATGAACCAGTGCCCGATGACCGTGAGCGGGAGCGTGCCGCCGCGTCGGGCGGCGGCGCGCTCGAACGCGGCGAGGCCGAGCTCGTCGAAGGCCATGTCGACGACGGCGGTGACGCCGGCGGCGAGGTAGGCGGCGATCGTGCGCTCGACGGCGGCGTCGCGGTCGGCGTCCGTCGTGGCCGCGGCGAGGAAGGACCAGACGTGCTGCTGCGCGGCCGTCTCGTAGAGCATGCCGTTGGGTTCGCCGTCGGCGTCGCGGCCGATGCGCCCGCCGATCGGGTCGGGGGTGTCGCGGGTGATGCCGAGCTCGGCGAGCGCGGCGCTGTTCACCCAGCAGGAGTGGTAGTCGTTCGCGTCGAGGTAGACGGGCACCTCGGCGACGGCGGCGTCGATCATCGCGGCGGTCGGCTTGCCGTCGGGCACGGAGTCGAAGAGCCAGCCGCGGCCGAGCAGCCGCGGCGCGTCGGGGGCCGCGGCGCGGGCGGCGCGCAGCCGCTCCTGGATGCTCGCGACGCTCCGGGCGTCGGTGAGGCCGACCCGGCCGAGCGCGTCGCCCATCATGACGAGGTGGGTGTGCGCGTCGACGAAGCCGGGGACGACGAGGCCGCCGCCGAGGTCGATGCGTGTCGCGGCATCACCGGCCGCTTCGTGCGCCGTCTCGGCGTCGCCGACGTAGGCGAGGGTGTCGCCGTCGACGACGATGGCCTCGGCCCAGGCCGGACCGCCCTCCGCAGCGGTGAAGATGCGGCCGTTGGTGTAGAGCGTGCGGGTCACGCGGGGACCTCCTCGGTGGTGGTGGACGTGGCGGCGCGCTCCTCGCGCTGCAGCCGGGTGGACAGGCGGGCGACGGCGACGGTCGGCACGGCGAGCACGAAGCTCGCGACGCCGAGCGCGATCGCGAAGCCCTGGAAGCCGAGCACCTCGACGAGCGCGGCGCCGATCACGGGCGTGAGGCTCGAGCCGACGAGGTAGACGGCCAGCAGCGGGCCCGACCAGCGGCCGTCGGCGTCGAGCGCGGCGGAGGTCGAGACGAAGTACATGAAGGCGAGCGCGTAGATCGTGTTCCAGGCGACGAAGATCACGATGAAGGTCGTCGGGTCCGCGGCGAAGCCCTCGACGATCTTCAGCGCGCCGCCGGCGACGAGCAGGATGCCGAGGGGAGCCGCGCGGCCGAGGCGGTCGCCGACGATCGTGAGCACGAGCGAGCCGAGCAGGCCGCCGGCGGTCGCGCCGCTCAGGGCGATGCCGAGGCCCTCGGGCGTGAGCCCGGCCTGCTCGGTGCCCATGACGCCGGCCATCGCCCAGAGCGAGTCCTCGCTCGCCGCCCAGAGTGCGAAGGTGACGAGCAGGGTGAAGCCCGCGATGGTGACCGCGCGGGTGGTCGCGGCGCTGCGCACCGGGATCTGACGGATGTGCCCGGTCGGCGGGATCTCCACGGGCACGGCCTCGGCGACGGCGGCCCCGGCCTGGGGCCCGTGCACCGGCGCGGCGGGCAGCCAGGCGCTGAGCAGGAGGCCGATGAGCGAGAACAGGGCGAGCGCGCCGAACACCTCGAGCGGGGCGAGTCCGATCACCGGCAGCACGGCCAGCACGACGGTGATGATGCCGCGGTTCGCGAGGCCGTTGAAGCCGGCGACCCGGTCTGGGTTGCGGAAGGCGGCGAGGGCCGCGCCGGCCGCGGCGACCGCCCCGCCGGCGCCGGCTCCGCCGAGCAGGAGCCCGCCGACGACGACGCCCGGGAGGGGGAGCAGTGCGGCGGCGCCGAATCCGACGACCCCGAGCGCGAGTCCGGCCCGGGCGACGAGCCGCCGCCGCGGTCCCGCGCAGAGCGGGGCGATGGCGAGGCCGACGATGGCGGTGGCGAGGAGGGCGCCCGTGACGATCCAGCTCGCGGTGAGCACGTCGGCGCCGAGCGCGGATTGCAGCGCGCCGATCATGTACGGCGAGAGGTTCACGCCGAGGTACCCGGCGATGGCGATGGCGAAGGTCGCGCTGGCGCTGGGCAGGCGGAGCGGGACTCGCGAGGCGAGATCGGAGTTCGACATTGGGTCTCCGGGGGAGTCTGGCACGGCGGCGTGCAGGGCGGGGGAGCGGCTCGGCCGCGACCATAAATGAATGGCGTTCGTTTATTATGCAGACGGATGCCCTGGATGGGAAGAGGGAGCCGTCGATCCGAGCGTGTAGCCTCGTTCGGATCGCCCGCGACGCCGAGAGGAGGGGCGGATGCCGCGCCCCAGAGTGCCGCTGCTGTCCGAGGACCGCATCGCCGACGCCGCGATCGAGCTCATCGACTCGGGCGACGGCTTCGGGGTGAACGCGCTCGCCCGCCGGCTCGGGGTGACGCCGTCGTCGCTCTACAACCACGTCGACGGCAAGGACGCGATCGTCGAGCTCGTCCGGGACCGGCTCACCGTGCGCTACCTCGCCGAACCGCCGGAGGGCGGCTGGGAGGACGTCGTCGTCTCGGTCATGCGCGCCCAGCGCCGCATGTACGCGGCGCACCCCCTCATCGTGCCGTTGCTCGTCGGCAAGACGATCACCTCCGACCGGGTGATCGCCTCCTACGACCGGGTGGCGACGGCGCTGCTCGAGGCGGGCTTCCCCGAGGACGAGGTGCTCACGATCGTCGCCGTGCTCGACGGCTTCGCGCTCGGCTTCGGCCTCGACCTCGCCGGGCCGGACGTCGTCTGGCTGCCGCAGCAGCCCACGCGCACCCTCGGCCGGCTGGTGGAGAGCGGGCCGACCGGCGCCGCGCGCAGCGACCGCGTCTTCGAGGTCGGGCTCGAGCTCCTGATGGATTCGCTGCACGTCCGGCTCGCCCGCATCGCCGGCCGCTGACCGGGCGCGTCGCCGCGCTTTGGCCCCTTCCGTCGGCGGCATCCGTCCAGCTAGCGTGAACGCGGGACGCCCCGGACGCGGGCGCCAGAAGGAGACGCACCAATGGCAGCACTCGACGAGCTCATGAGCAGCCTTCCCATCGGCGACATCGCGAAGAAGCTCGGCGTCGACGAGGCGACCGCGAGCCAGGCGGTCGAGCAGGCGCTCCCCGCCCTCCTCGCCGGCATGGGCGCCAACGCCCAGGACGAGGCGGGCGCCGCCTCGCTGCAGAAGGCCGTCTCGAAGCACGACCCCTCGCTCGTCGAGGGCGGCGTGAACCTCGCCGACGTCGACGAGGAGGACGGCAAGAAGATCGTGAAGAACGTCTTCGGCCAGAACACCGACCAGGTCGTGCAGGCCCTCGACCAGAAGCAGGGCGGCGGCGCCGGCGACCTCATCGGCAAGCTGCTGCCGATCCTCGCCCCGATCGTGCTGAGCTTCCTCGCACAGCAGTTCACCAAGAAGTCCGCGGGCGGCGAGGCGCAGGGCGGCGGCATCGGCGATCTGCTCGGCGGCCTCCTCGGCGGCGGCGGATCCGGCTCCGGCGGTTCGGCCGGCGGCGTCGACCTCGGTGGCCTCCTCGGGGGCCTGTTCGGCGGCGGATCCGGCGGCGGCTCGCAGGCGCAGGGCGGCGGGCTCGGTGATCTGCTCGGCGGCCTCGGCGGCCTCCTCGGCGGCGGCAAGCGCTGATCCTGCGGACACCCCGCCCGTCTAGACTGGCGGGGTGTCCGTGAATCCCGAACTCGTCGGCCGGGAGTTCCCGCCGACCGCGCCGTACCTCGTCGGCCGCGAGAAGGTGCGCGAGTTCGCCCGCGCCGTGCTCGCCTCCACGCCGATCTCGCTCGACCCCGAGGCCGCTCGGGCGGCCGGGTACGCCGACGTCGTCGCTCCGCCGACCTTCGCCGTCGTCATCCAGGAGCAGACGCTCGCGCAGCTGCTCGCCGAGCCCGACGCGGGCATCGACTTCTCGCGCGTCGTGCACGGCAGCCAGCAGTTCGTGCAGAGCCGGCCGATCGTCGCCGGCGACCTGCTCACCGCGGCGCTCGCCGTCACGAGCGTGAAGTCGCTCGGTGCGCACGCCATGGTGACCGCCGAGTCCACGATCACCGACGCCGACGGTGCGCACGTCGTCACCGCGATCTCGACGCTCGTCGTGCGAGGGGAGGACTGATGGCCGCGCCGCAGACCCCGGAGTTCGCCTCGCTCGCGGTGGGCGACGTCGTCGCCGAGCAGAGCTTCGCGCTCACCCGCGACACGCTCGTCCGCTACGCGGGCGCCTCGGGCGACTTCAACCCGATCCACTACCGCGACGACGTCGCCAAGGCGGTCGGCCTGCCGGGCGTGCTCGCCCACGGCATGCTCACGATGGGCTTCGCCGTGCAGCCGGTCGTCGACTGGGCGGTCGACCCCGGCCGCGTCGTCGACTACCAGGTGCGCTTCACCCGGCCCGTGGTCGTCGACCCCGAGCTGGGCGCCGTCGTGCAGGTCGTCGCGAAGGTCGGTCAGCTGGATGCCGAGGCCGCCGTCGCCCGCATCGATCTCACCGTGAAGGTGGGCGACGAGACCGTGCTCGGCAAGGCGCAGGTGCGCGTCGAGCTCGGCGACCGCGGCGGACGATGACGGGCGCGAGCTTCGCCGAGCTCACGACGCTCCGCCTCGGCGGGCCGATCGCCCGGCTCGTGACGGCGACCACGCAGCGCGACCTCGTCGACCTGCTGCACGGCGTCTGGGGATCGGGCGAGCCCTGGCTCGTGCTCGGCGGCGGCTCGAACCTCGTCGCGGGCGACGAGGGCTTCGACGGCACGGTCGTGCGCATCGCGACGAACGGCATCGAGGTGCTGCCCGACGCCCCCGAGGGCTCGGTGCGGCTGCGCGTGCAGGCGGGCGAGAACTGGGACGGCTTCATCGCCTGGACCGTCGCGCACGGCTACTCGGGGCTCGAGGCGCTCTCGGGCATCCCCGGCTCCGTCGGCGCCGCCCCGGTGCAGAACATCGGCGCCTACGGACAGGAGCTGTCGGAGGCGCTGCTCGGGGTCTGGCTCCTCGACGAGGGCGCGGACGCCCCGCGCTGGATGCCGGCCGACGAGCTCGAGCTCGGCTACCGCACCTCGGTGCTGAAGCAGGGGCTCGCCGGCGTCGTCGTCGCCGTCGAGGTGCAGCTGCACGACACGGCCGCCGAGCGCGCCGTGCTCGGCGAGGCGATCGGCCGGCCCATCGCCTACGCCCAGCTCGCCGCCGCACTCGGCGTGCAGCCGGGCGACCGCGCGCCGGTCGCGAAGGTGCGCGAGACCGTGCTGGCCCTGCGCGGCTCGAAGGGCATGGTGCTCGATCCCGACGACCCCGACTCGGTGAGCGCCGGCTCCTTCTTCACGAACCCGATCGTCACCGAGCGGGTGGCGCGCACGCTGCCCGCCGACGCCCCGCGCTGGTACCTCGAGCCCGAGCAGCCCGACGAGGTGGTGCCGCTCTCGCGGCTCGCCTCGCACTCGCCGCTCGACGCCTTCCTCGAGCTGCAGGCCGAGCTCGCCGCCGCCGACGAGGAGCCGGCCGCCGACGCCGCGCCGGCCGAGCCGCTCGTGAAGCTCTCGGCCGCGTGGCTCATCGAGCAGTCCGGCATCCGCCGCGGCTTCGCACTGCCCGGCTCGCGCGCCGCGGTCTCCTCGAAGCACACCCTCGCACTCACGAACCGGGGCGGGGCCACGGCCGCCGAGCTCGCCGAGCTCGCGCGCTACGTGCGCCACCGCGTGCAGGCCGAGTTCGGCATCGTGCTGCACCCGGAGCCCGTGCTCGTCGGCGTCGAGATCTAGCCGTCTCGATCGCGGCGCTCGACGACGGCTCGCGACTCAGCCGGTCTCGCCGCCGAAGGCGCGGCGGGTGAGCGCCTGCACGTCGCGGTCGATCGTCGCGAGCTCCGTGCGGAGTTCGGCGGTGGCCCGCCCGATCTCGGCGCGGAACAGCGAACTCAGGTGCACGGTCTGCCAGCTCGTCATGCCGATGACGACGCTCGCGAACACCCCGATGAGCACCCAGCTCTGCACCTCGGTCATCGCACCCTCCTCCTGTCTCGGCCCCCGGTGTTTCGACCCTATGCGATCCGTCGGGCGCCGTCGGGTTCGGGCCTGAAGCTGTGGAGCGTTCCGTCACAGGCGGCAGTGGGGAGGAGCAGGCGGGCTAGGCTCGGCGGGTGGACCGCAGCGACTTCATCGAACACCGCCGCCCGGACGGCGAGCTCGTCGGCTGGCTGCGCCCCGAGGGCGAGGGCTTCGTGCCCGTCGACCTGCTCGGGCGCGAGCACGGCGGCGCCGTCGACTGGCTCGACGGCGAGACGCTGCTCGAGGATCTCGGCATCCGCTACCTCGCCGACCCCTACGTGCTGCGCCTCGAGAACGGCACCGAGCTGCGCGTGCGGATCACCGAGGTGAGCACCCGCGGCATCGTCGTGAAGAAGGACGACTTCGGGGCGATCGACGCGCCGCTCGTGCGCTACGAGCTCGCCTGGCCGATGCCGCCGGAGCTGACGCCGCTCGGAGACCGGGAGCTGCCCGCCGCCTGGTGACCGCGCCGGGCGCGTTCGCCGCGGCGGATGAGCCCGACGATGCCGAAGAGGGCGATCACGACGCCGACGGCGATCACGCCGGAGAGCACGAGCACGAGCGGATGCACCGAGCCGAGCCAGTCGCCCACGGCGTCGCGCCGCTCCGGCGAGACGAGCAGCCACATCGTCGTGCCGGCGATCGCCAGGAAGAGCAGCGCCCAGACGAGCGCGCCCCAGCGGATCGTCGGACCCTCGACGGGCGCGGGCGCGGGCGCGGGGGCGGGCAGGGGAGCGGTCGCGGACACGGGCATGGCCTCCGCCTCGACGACCGGTTCGGGAGCGGGCGCGAGCACCTCGGTCACGGCGGTCTCCTCGGGCTCGGCGTTCGTCTCGGCCTCGCGGTCCGGGGTGGGCTTCGTCATCCCTGCATCTCCGATCGGATCTCGACGTACACGGACCCCGTCCACTGCCGCAGCACGAGGCGGGCGTCCACCGGGCCCTCGTCGCTCGCGAGGCCGTCCGGGCCGCCGACGACGAAGGGTCGCCGGGTGTCGGGCCCGATGGCCGACATCCCGCCGTTCTCGTCGGTGACCCAGATCGTGACGCCGCCGGCGTCCGAGGCGTCCAGCTGCAGCCGGTCGCCGTCGTCGATCGTGATCCAGGCCTGCCCGATGCCCTGCGAGAGCTCGACCGTCGCCGGCCCCTCCGCCGCCGAGCCGGGCGTCGTGTACAGGCTCAGGTAGGCGTCGCCGAGCGGCTGCACGAGGCGCTGCGGCGTCGAGAGCGAGATCGAGGCGTTCGGCCCGATCAGCCGGCCCTCGGGCAGCACCGCCGCGATCGCGGTCGCCGCGAGCATCACGAGGGTCGTGGCCGAGGCGAAGAAGGCGAGCCAGCCGCTGCGGCGCCGGCGCAGCGCGGCGATCACCATCGCCACGGCGAATACGCAGACGGCGGTCGCGAGCGCGAGCGGGACGGCGAAGCCGTCGGTGCTCGCGCTCGACATCGCGGCGATGGCGGCGACCGCGCCGCCGACGATCGCGAGGCCGAGCGCGGTGAACACGAACGCGGCGCTCGCCCGAGGACGGCTCGCCCGGCGGGCGGCGCGGGCGGCGTCGGCCCGCGCCATGAGCTCGCGGGCCTGCGCGCGGTTCTCCTCGGCCGCGGCGGCGCGGGCGCGGCGGTCGGCCTCGGCCTGACCGGCGCGCCACTCGGCGTGCTCGGCGCGCCACGCATCGTGGCTCTGGCGCCAGGCGCCGAGCTCTTCGCCCGAGGCGTCCGGGCCCGGCTCGAGCGGCGGCGGGGGCGGCGGGGCGGGCGCGGGCGGCGCCTCCCCGGCGAAGGCAGCGGTGGTCGCGGTGGTCGCGGCGGATGCCTCGGGGGCGCCGGATGCCTCGGGCGCAGTCGCGGACCCGGACCCCGCCCCGGTCTCGGCGGGAGCCGACTGCGGGGCGGCCTGCGCCGGGGCCGGCCGGGCCGAGGCATCCACGCCGCCGGTGGCGCTCGCGCGCCGGACGAGCCACACCACGAGCGCGGCGAGGCCGCCGAGCAGCAGCAGCACCCAGAACAGTCGCAGCGGCACCGAGAGATCGAAGCCGAACAGCGGGTCGGGCAGCGTCGGCAGATCGGGCCACCAGCGCCAGCCGAGCCAGCCGCCCTGCACGAGCGGGATGATCCCGACGACCGTCAGCACGGCGATGCCGGCGAGGGCCGGGTCGACGACCCCGCGGAAGAGCTGCTCGAGGTGGATGCGCCCCTCGAGGTCGGGCAGCAGCAGCCAGGCGGCCGCGTAGATCAGCAGGAACGGCGCACCGAGCACGGCCAGCACCACGACGATGCCGCGCACGAGGATCGGGTCGAGGCCGATCCGCGCGGCCACGCCGGCGCAGACGCCGCCGATCCAGCCCTCGCGGCGCGGCACCCCGGCCCGGCGCAGATCGGCGAAGAAGCCGCTGCCCGGGCCGCCGTTCGGAGCCGAACCGCCCGCTCCGCCACCGGTGCCCCGGCCGTCGGTCGTGCGTTCCCCCTGCTCGTCCCGCGGCGCCTCGGCGTCGTGGGGAGCGGTGCGATTCGTCTCCATGCCTCGATGCTGGCGCACCCGGGCTCCCGCCCGCGATGGGGTGAACCCCTGATTCGACCCTGAACGAGGCCCGGGGGCGGTCGGGGCGACGGCCCGGTCTGCTTGGATGGCAGGCATGAGCACCGCCCCCGCGACGGGCGACGACCGCGTCGTGCCCCGCCTCGCCCGCCCGCGCGACTGCGTGGCGACGGGCGTCGCCGCAGGCCTCGCCGAGCACCTCGGCTGGCCCGTCGCGCTCGTGCGGCTCGGCTTCGCGCTGACGAGCCTCGTCGGTGGGGCGGGCCTGCTGCTCTACCTCTGGCTCTGGGCGCTCACGCCCTGGCAGCCGGGCGAGCAGGCGCCGAAGCGTCGCGCCCCCGTCGCCTGGATCCTCCTCGCGGCCGCCGCCGTGCCGCTCGGCCTCGCCGCGGTCTCGGGCGGACCGCCCACGGGCGGGCCCGCCTGGTTCTGGCCGGCGCTCGCGGGCGTCGGGCTCATCGTGGCGGCGTCCGCCTGGGCGGGCTTCCTCGACCGGCCCGACGCCGACCGCGGCCCGCGGCACGAGTTCGCCGTGCGGATCGTCGCGACGGTCGTCCTCGCCCTCGTCGCCGTCGTGATCGTGTTCGGACCGGCCGCGAGCGAGGCGCCGCGGCCCGCCTTCGCGGTCGCCCTCGCCGCGGTGGCCGGCATCGCCCTCGTCTACGCCCCGACCCTCGTGACCCGGTTCCGGGAGCTGAGCGAGGAGCGCACCCGCCGCATCCGCGAGGAGCAGCGCAGCGAGATCGCGGCGCACCTGCATGACTCCGTGCTGCAGACGCTCGCCCTCATCCAGAACCGGGCCGGCGCGACGAGCGAGGTCGCCCGCATCGCCAGGGCGCAGGAGCGGGAGCTGCGCGAATGGCTCTTCGCCGGCGACGCCGTGCCCGACCGCGACCTCGGCGCCGAGCTGCGCGAGGTCGCCGCCGTGCTCGAGATCGAGTACCCGGTGAGCGTCGACGTGGTCGTCGTCGGCGAGCAGCGCGAACGCGCCTCCGGCGAGCTCGCCGCCGCGAGCCGGGAGGCGATGCTGAACGCCGCGCGGCACGCGGGCGGAGAGGTCTCCGTCTACGTGGAGGGCCGCCCGGACGCCGTCGAGGTCTTCGTCCGCGACCGCGGCGAGGGCTTCTCGCTCGAGGACGTGCCCGCCGACCGGCTCGGCGTGCGGCAGTCGATCGTCGGCCGGATGCGCCGCGCGGGCGGCGAGGCCGAGGTCGGCCCCGGGGTCGGCGGCGTCGGCACCCAGGTGCGGCTGCGGATGCCGGCGGCGGCGCCGGGCGAAGGGGGAACGCGTGGCTGAGGCATCCGTCCGGGTCGTCGTCGTCGACGACCACTCGATCTTCCGCTCCGGGCTGAAGGCCGACCTCGACGCCTCGATCGACGTCGTCGGCGAGGCGCACGACGTCGAGTCGGCGCTCGCCGTCGTCGTCGAGACCGCGCCCGACGTCGTGCTGCTCGACGTGCACCTGCCCGGGCTCGCGGTGCCCGCCGGCAGCACCGGCGGCGCCGAGGTGATCCGGCGGGCGGCGCCCGAGCTGCCCGCGACGCGCTTCCTCGCGCTCAGCGTCTCGGACAAGGCGGAGGACGTCGTCGGCGTCATCCGCGCCGGCGCCCGCGGCTACATCACGAAGGGCTCCTCCGGCGGCGAGGTGAGCCGGGCGGTGCACGCCGTGGCCACCGGCGACGCGGTCTTCTCGCCGAAGCTCGCGGGCTTCGTGCTCGACGCCTTCGGTGCGGCGGTCGGCGAGACGGCGGTCGCGGGCGACGAGCTCGACCGGCTCTCGGCGCGCGAGCAGGAGGTGATGCGGCTGATCGCCCGCGGCTACGCGTACAAGGAGGTCGCGGCCGAGCTCTTCATCTCGGTGAAGACGGTGGAGACGCACGTCTCGGCGGTGCTCCGGAAGCTCCAGCTCTCCAGCCGCCACGAGCTCACCGCCTGGGCGACCGCGCGCCGCCTGCTCTGACCAGCCCCCACCCCGACTTGCCCGACTTTCATGAAAGTCGGGCAACTCGGGATCACGGCCGCGGGTCGCGGAATGTGACGTGACGAAATGTGACCGTCACGCGAATCCGGGTACGGTCGCAGGGTGACCAGCTCCGCCTTCCCATCAGAGCCCGCCGCAGCCCACCACGACCCCAGCGCCCGTGGGGCCGTCAGCGACCGCATCGACCACGAGCTCCGCGCCGAGGTGCGCCTGCTCGGCAGCCTCCTCGGCACCGTGCTCGCCGAGGCCGGCGGCCCCGCCCTCCTCGACGACGTCGAACGCCTCCGCGCGCTCACGATCGCCGCGTACGAGGGCGAAGGCGCCTCCCTCGAGGACGCCGAGGCCCTCGTGGCCGCCTTCACGCCCGCCCGCGCCGAGGAGGTGGCGCGCGCGTTCACGGTGTACTTCCACCTCGCGAACCTCGCCGAGGAGCACCACCGCGTGCGCGTGCTCCGAGCCCGCGACGGCGCCGACCGCGACGCCCCGGCCGAGTCGCTCGGCGCGGCCTACGACCACCTCGTCGCCGAGATCGGCGAGGATGCCGCGGCCGAGCGTCTGCGCCGGCTGCGCTTCCACCCCGTGCTCACGGCCCACCCTACCGAGGCCCGGCGCCGCGCCGTCGCCTCCGCGATCCGCCGCGTCGGCGAGCTGCTCGCCGAGCGCGAGGAGCTGCTCCGGCTCGCCCCGGCCGCCGACCCCGCCGAGCTCGACCGCCGCCTCGCCGAGCAGATCGACGTGCTCTGGCGCACCTCGCCGATCCGCACCACCCGGCCCACCCCGCTCGACGAGGTGCGCAGTGCGATGAACGTCTTCGACCAGACGCTCTTCGAGGTCGTGCCGCGGGTGTACCGCCAGCTCGACGACCGCCTGCAGGGCCGCGAGGCCGGGCTCGCCCCCGCCGTCGCGCCCGCCTTCGTGCGCCTCGGCAGCTGGATCGCGGGCGACCGCGACGGCAATCCCTTCGTCACCGCCGAGACGACGGCCGCCGCCGCCGGGATCGCCGCCGAGCACGTGCTGCTCGGGCTCGAGCGCGCCGCCACCCGCGTGGGCCGCAGCCTCACCCTCGCCGAGGACGGCACGCCCGCTTCGCCCGAGGTGCGGGAGCTCTGGGCCGCCCAGCAGCGGCTCGCCCCCGAGGTGACCGCCGGCATCGGCACGCGCGCGCCCGACGAGCCGCACCGCCGGGTGCTGCTCGTCATCGCCGCCCGGCTCCGCGCCACCCGCGAGGGCGACGCGACGCTCGCTTACGCCTCGCCCGAGGAGCTGCTCGCCGAGCTCCGCCTCGTGCAGGCCTCGCTCGCCGCGGCCGGCGCCCACCGCAGCGCGAACGGCGAGCTGCAGGGGCTCGTCTGGCAGGTGGAGACCTTCGGCTTCCACCTCGCCGAGCTCGAGGTGCGCCAGCACTCCGAGGTGCACCGGCGCGTGCTCGCCGAGCTCGCCGAGGCCGAGCCCGGGGCCGAGCGCAGCGAGCTCGCCGCCGAGGTGCTCGCCGTGTTCCGCACGATCGCCGAGCTGCAGCGACGCGGCGGGCTGCGCGCCGCCCGCCGCTACATCGTCTCCTTCACGCAGAGCGCCGACGACCTCGCGAACGTCTTCCGGCTCGCCGAGGCCGCGCTCGGCGACGAGGCCCCCGTGCTCGATGTCATCCCGCTGTTCGAGACCTTCGCCGACCTCGAGGCGTCCACCGACATCCTCGACGGCATGCTGCAGCTGCCCGAGGTGCAGCGCCGCCTCGCCGAGACGGGCCGGGCGGTCGAGGTCATGCTCGGCTACTCCGACTCCTCGAAGGACGTCGGCCCGGTCGCCGCGACGCTCGCCCTCGACGCCGCGCAGGCGCGCATCGCCGCCTGGGCGGAGCGCAACGACATCGAGCTCACTCTCTTCCACGGCCGCGGCGGCGCCCTCGGCCGCGGCGGCGGGCGCACGAACGAGGCCGTGCTCGCGCAGCCGCCGGGCTCGGTCGACGGCCGCTTCAAGGTCACCGAGCAGGGCGAGGTGATCTTCGCCCGCTACGGCGACCCCGACATCGCCGCCCGCCACCTCGAACAGATGGCCGCGGCCACGCTGCTCGCCGGCAGCCCCGAGAACGAGCAGCGCAACCGCGAGGCCGCCGCCCGCTTCGCCGGGCTCGCGGCGCGGCTCGACGAGGCCTCCCGCGCCCGCTTCTTCGCGCTCGTGAAGGCGGAGGGCTTCGCGCCCTGGTTCGCCAGGGTCACGCCGATGGAGGAGGTCGGGCTGCTCGCCCTCGGCTCCCGGCCCGCGCGGCGCGGGCTCTCGGTGTCCTCGCTCGAGGACCTGCGGGCCATCCCGTGGGTGTTCGCCTGGACACAGGCGCGGATCAACCTCACCGGCTGGTTCGGGCTCGGCACCGCGCTCGCCGCGGTCGGCGAGGAGGAGCTGCTGCGCCGGGCGTACCGGGAGTGGCCGCTGTTCGCCTCGATGATCGACAACGTCGAGATGTCGCTCGCGAAGGCCGACGACCGGCTCGCCGAGCGCTACCTCGCCCTCGGCGATCGGGACGAGCTCGCCGCCCTCGTGCTCGACGAGCTCGCCCTCACCCGCGAGTGGGTGCTGCGGGCGAGCGGGCACGACGAGCTGCTGGCCGAGCAGCCGGTGCTGCAGCGCGCGGTGCGGCTGCGGAGCCCCTACGTGGACGCGCTGTCGCTGCTGCAGCTGCGGGCGCTCCGTGCGGTCCGCGAGGAGCAGAGCGCCGGCGCGACGCCCGACGAGCACGAGCTGCGGCTGCTGCTGCTCGCCGTGAACGGGATCGCCGCCGGCCTGCAGAACACGGGCTGAGCCGGCGCCACCCGGGGCTCGGGCTCAGAGCAGCCCGAGCTCCATCGCGCGGGTCACGGCGCGGGTGCGGTCGTTCACGCCGAGCTTCTCGAACACGTGCGCGAGGTGCGTCTTCACCGTCGCCTCGCCGATCACGAGCGTGCGGGCGATCTCGGGGTTCGAGCTGCCGGCCGCGACGAGCCGCAGCACGTCGAGCTCCCGCGGCGAGAGGGCCTGCGGCGGGGCCGTCGCGCCGCCGGCATCCGCCCGCATCCGCCGCACGAGCTGGGCCGCGACCGAGGGCGCGAGCACCGTCTCGCCCGCGACGACGGCGCGGATGCCGGCGAGGATCTCGTCCTGCGGCGCCGCCTTCAGCAGGTACCCGGCGGCGCCCGCCTCGATCGCCTCGACGATGTGCTCGTCGGTGTCGTAGGTGGTGAGCACGAGCACCCGCACGCCGCCGCCCTCGGCGAGGATGCGCGCGGTCGCCCGGGCGCCGTCGAGGCCGGGCATGCGCAGGTCCATCAGCACGAGGGCGGGGGACAGCTCGGCCGCGAGCGCGACGGCCTCGAGCCCGTCGGCGGCGACGCCGACGACCTCGATCCCCTCGGCGCTCTCGAGCAGGCCGACGATGCCGGCGCGCACGATGGGGTGGTCGTCGGCGACGACGACGCGGATCGGCGCGGTCATGCGCTGCTCCCCTCGCTCGGAACGCGGTCGGATGCCTCGACGGGCAGCTCGACGCGGAGTTCGGCCCCGCCGCCGGGGGCTGGGCCGAACGTCACCCGCCCGCCGGCGAGGGCGACGCGGTCGCGGAGCCCGGCGAGCCCGAAGCCGGGCGGATCGTCGGGGCCCGGACCGACGCCGTCGTCGCGCACGACGAGCCGGGCCATCCCGTCCGCCGCGTCGACGCTGAGGGCCGCGTGCGCCGCCCTGGCGTGCTTCCGCACGTTCGCGAGCCCCTCCTGGGAGGCGCGCAGCAGCACGACCTCGAGCTCCCGGTCGAGGCCCGGCGCGCGCACGTCGAGCGCCACGGCGACGCCGGTCTCCCGCTCGAAGCCGGCGGCGAGCCGGCCGAGCGCGTCGGCGAGGCTCGTGTCGAGCGCGATGGGGGAGACCGCGGCGACGAGCCCGCGCGCCTCGGTCAGCGCCTCGCGCGCCATCTCCTCGATGAGGCCGAGGTCGCCGCGCGCGGCCGGCACGTCGGGCGACGGGGCGTCGAGCCGCCGCTCCGCGCGCTGGGCGAGCATGACGAGCCCGGTGAGGCTCTGCGCGATGGTGTCGTGGATCTCCCGGGCGAGCCGCGCCCGCTCCTCGGTCACGCCCGTCTCACGGTGCATCGCCGCGAGCTGCCCCTGGGCGGCCTGCAGCTCGGCGAGCAGACGGGCCCGCTCCTCGCCGACCTCGGCGATTCGGGTGATCCACAGGCCGAGCGCGAGGCTGAACGCGAGCGAGAGCGCGCCGACGCCGAGGCCCGCGAGCACGCCCGTCGGGCCGAGCCCGACCGCGTAGCCGGCGGCGACCGCGATCCCGAGCAGCACGTTGCCGATGATCGCGCGCTTCGTCGACGGCGCGGTGATCCAGAGGAACGGGTAGGCGAAGGCCTGCAGCGTCGCGGCGCCGGAGTCGAACGCGGTGCCGGCGAAGACCAGGGCGACGAGGATGGCGGTGATCGCGACGTGGTGCCGCGGGTCCTCCGAGCCGATCCGCCACCTGAGGTAGCCGGCGTAGACCAGGAGGAACCCCGCGACGACGGCCCAGGTGCCCCAGTCCCGCGGGCCGTACGGCGGGAAGACGAGGCCGAAGGTGACGACGACGGCCGACACCGCGACGGCGGCGAGGTCCCACCAGCGGCGGTTCAGCATTCCGTCATGCTCTCACGTGGCTCAGGCGTCGCGCCGGATCCAGCGGAACGTGAGCCGGCTCGCGACGAGCCCGATCACGAGCCAGACGAGCAGCCACAGCGCGACCCAGCCGAGGTCCCAGCTGCCGTGCTGCTCCATGACGGCGAAGTCCTCCGGCAGGAACGCGGCGCGCATGCCCTGCGCCATCCACTTCAGGGGGAACAGGCTCGCGAGGTTTTGCATCCACTCCGGCAGGGCGGAGAACTGCAGGTACACGCCCGAGATGAACTGCAGCACGAGCACGATCGGCACGACGACGGCGGTGGCCGAGCGGGCGCTGCGAGGCACCGCGGAGAGCGCGATGCCGAGCAGGGCCGAGGCGACCGTGCCGAGCACGAAGACCCAGGCGAAGGTCAGCCAGGCCTCGCCGCTCGTCGGCAGCTCGACGCCGAAGACGGTGGCCGCGACGAGCAGCAGCAGCCCCGCCTGCAGCACGCCGGTCGTGAACACCTGGCCGAGCTTGCCGATGAAGTACGACACGGGCGACAGCGGGGTGCCGCCGAGTCGCTTCAGCGTGCCGTCGCCCTTCTCGCCGGCGATGTCGACGGCGAGGTTCTGCACCCCCGAGAGCAGCACGCCCGCCGCGAGCATGCCGGGCAGGTAGTACGCGCCGACGCTGACGCCCGCGGTGCCGGGACCGGGCGAGATGTCCCCGGCCGAGCTGAACGCGGCGGTGAAGATGCCGAGCATGATGAGCGGGAACAGGAAGGTGAAGAACACCGTGTCCGGGCTGCGGAAGTAGCCGCGCACCTCGTAGCCGATGCGGCTGAGCCCCGAGGCGATGACGCCCGGCAGGCGGGCGGCGCCTGAGCGGCCGGCGGTGGACGGGGTGGTGACGGCGCTCATGCGCGGGCCTCCTCGGGGGTCGCGACGGTGGGGGAGACGGCGGATGCCTCGGCGGCGCCCACGAGCTCGAGGTACACGTCCTCGAGGCTCGGGCGGATGACCTCGAGCTCGGCGGGCTCGCCGCCGCGCCCGTCGGCGGTCACGGACCCGGCCTCGGCCGCGAGGGCCGCGACGAGTTCGGCGGGCCGTTCGGTGCGTCGCTCGCGGCGGACGCCCGAGGCATCCCGCCAGCGCACGATCGGGACCCTGGCGGCCGGGCCGCCGAGCTCGGCGATGGCGCCCTCGGCGACGATCCGGCCGCCCAGGATCACCGCGGCGCGGTCGCCGAGCTGCGCGGCCTCGTCGAGGTAGTGGGTGGTCAGCAGGATCGTGGTGCCCTCGGCCTTCAGCCGTTCGATGAGGCCCCAGAACTCGCGCCGGGCCTCGGGGTCGAAGCCCGTCGTCGGCTCGTCCAGGAACAGCAGCTGCGGGCGGCCGACGATGCCGAGCGCCACGTCGACGCGACGGCGCTGCCCGCCGGAGAGCTTCGAGATTCGGGTGCCGGCCTTCTGCTCGAGTCCGACGGCGGCGATGACCTCGTCGACGTCGCGCGGGTTCGGGTAGTAGCCGGCGAACTGGCGCAACTGCTCGCGGACCGTGTACAGCCCGGCCTCGGGGGCGGACTGCAGCACGATGCCGAGGCGGGAGCGCCACGCGCGGCCGCCCGTCGCCGGGTCGGCGCCGAGCACCGACACCTCGCCCGAGCTGCGCCGGCGGTAGCCCTCGAGGATCTCGATCGTGGTCGACTTGCCGGCGCCGTTCGGGCCGAGCAGTGCGAACGTCTCGCCGCGGGCGATGTCGAGATCGATGCCGTCGACGGCGGTCACCCCGCCGTACGCCTTGCGGAGGCCGCGCACGCGGACGGCGGGGCTCTGAATCTGGTCCATACTGCGATGCTCCCGCGCCCGGGGCGGTCGCGGGCACCCCCGAACTGGCGATTCCGGCATCCCCCGATCGGTGGATGCCGCGAGGACCCGACCGGGCGTCTCCGGCTCAGCGGGGCAGCACGAGCGATACCGCGAGGGCGAGCATCACGACGGCGATGACGCCGTCGAGGATGCGCCAGGCCCGCGGCGTCGAGAGCACCCGGCCGAGCAGCCGGGCCCCGTAGGCCAGGCCGAAGAACCAGAGCACCGAGCCGAGTGCGGCCCCGAGGGCGAACCACCAGCGGCCCTCGCCGTGCCCATTGGCGACCGAGCCGAGCAGGAACACGGTGTCGAGGTAGACGTGCGGGTTCAGCCAGGTGAGCGCGAGGCAGGTGCCGAGCGTCGCGAGGAGGGTCGTGCGGGCGCCCGCGCCGGTCTCGCGCGTCGGCCGGGCGGGCGCCGCCGTGAGCGTGCCGGCCGCCGCGGTCGTGGCGGCCGGGCCGGAGGCGGAGGGTGCGGCGCCGTCCGGTGTCCCGTCGGACGGCGCCGCGGTCGATGCGCCGGCGCCGAGCGTCGCGCCGCTCGGGCGGATCGCGCGCTTCGCGGCGAGCACGGCGTAGCCGGCGAGGAAGGCGGCGCCCGCCCAGCGCACGACGTCGACGAGCCACGGCACCGCGGTGAGCACGGCCCCGATGCCCGACACCCCGGCGAGGATGAGCACGGCGTCCGACACCGCGCAGACCGCCGCGACCGCGAAGACGTGCTCGCGGCGGATGCCCTGGCGCAGCACGAACACGTTCTGCGCGCCGATGGCGACGATGAGCGAGAGGCCGAGGCCGAGGCCGGCGAGGGTCGAGCTGAGATCCACGCCTCGACGCTAGGACTCAGGATGCCTGAAGTACAGTTCAGGATTCTTCATCAGCATTAGCATGGCTACAGATGGAGATCCCCGCCGAGCTCGCCCGCACCCTCGCGACCGTCGTCGCCGAGGGCACCTTCGACGCCGCGTCGCGGGTGCTGCAGATCACGCCCTCGGCCGTCTCGCAGCGCATCAAGGCGCTCGAGCAGCACCTCGGCCGCGTGCTCCTCGTGCGGCAGAAGCCCGTGCGGGCGACCGAGGCCGGGCAGGCCGTGGTGCGCTACGCCCGGCAGCTCGCGCTGCTCGAGCACGACGCCCTCGCGGGCTTCGCGCTCGGTCGTACGGACGGCGAGGCCGACCGCCGCCCCATCGCGGTGCCGCTCGCGGTGAACGCCGACACGCTCGGCACGTGGATCCTGCCCACCCTCGCCGGGCTCGCGGCGAGGCATCCGGTCGTCTTCGACCTGCACCGCGACGACCAGGATTTCACCGCCGAGCTGCTCGAGTCGGGCACCGTGATGGCGGCGATCACCTCGCAGGCGACGCCGGTCGCCGGCTGCGTCGCGCGGCCGCTCGGCGTGATGCGCTACCGCGCGGTCGCGACGCCCGAGTACGTGGCGCGCTGGCTGCCCGGCGGGATGACGCCCGCGGCGCTGTCGGGCGCGCCGCTCGTGGACTTCGACCGGCGCGACGACCTGCAGACCGGCTTCCTGCGCTTCGTCGGGGCCGACGCCGCCGGGCCGCCCAGGCACTACGTGCCCGCGTCGAACGACTTCGCCGTCGCGGTGAAGCTCGGGCTCGGCTGGGGCATGCTGCCCGGCTTCCAGAGCGAGGAGGAGCTCGCCGACGGGCGGCTCGTGCCGCTCGGCGGCCCGCCGATCGACGTGCCGCTGCACTGGCAGCAGTGGAACCTGCGCTCGCCGCTGCTCGACACGATCGCCGACGCCGTGGTGGCCGAGGCCCGCCGCGCCTTCAGCTGACGCGGCGGCCCGCCCTCCGGGGAGTGTCGTCAGTATTTGCGGGTGCGCGGCGCCCGGCACCCGCAAATACTGACGTCAAGCTGGGGGAGTGCGCGGCGCGATGCCGCCGCTCAGCCGAAGAGGCGCTGCAGGCGCTGCACGCCCTCGAGCAGCGGCTCGTCGCCGAGCGCGTAGCTGAAGCGCAGGAAGCCGCTCGGCCCGAACGCCTCGCCGGGCACCGCGGCCACCTCGGCGCGCTCGAGGATGAGGTCGGCGAGCTCGAGCGAGGTGGTCGGCGTGACGCCGCCCCACTCGCGGCCGAGCAGGCCCGTCACGTCGGGGTACACGTAGAACGCGCCCTCGGGCACCGGCACGCGCAGCCCCTCGATCTTCGACAGCTCGGCGACGATCGTGCGGCGGCGGCGGTCGAAGGCGCGGCGCATCTGCTCCACCGGCTCCTGGGGGCCGGTGAGGGCGGCGATCGCGGCCCGCTGCGAGATGTTCGACACGTTCGAGGTGAGGTGCGACTGCAGGTTGGCGGCGCCCTTGATGACGTCGGCCGGGCCGACCATCCAGCCGAGCCGCCAGCCGGTCATCGCGTAGGTCTTCGCGACGCCGTTCACGAGGATCGCCTGCTCGGCGAGCCCCGGCACCGCCTCGACGATCGACAGCGCGCGCGGCGCGGGCGCGCCCACCTCGGTGTCGAGGCCCGCGTACGTCAGGTTCTGGTAGATCTCGTCGGCGATCACCCAGATGCCGTGCTCGAGCGCCCACTCGCCGATCGCCCGCACCTGCTCGGGCGGGTAGACCGCGCCCGTGGGGTTCGAGGGCGAGACGAAGAGCAGCGCCTTGGTGCGCTCGGTGCGCGCGGCCTCGAGCTGCTCGACCGTGACGAGGTAGCCCTGCTCGCTGCCCGCGAAGACGTCGACCTGGCGCCCGCCGGCGAGCTTGATCGCCTCGGGGTAGGTGGTCCAGTAGGGCGTGGGCACGAGCACCTCGTCGCCCTCGTCGAGGAGCACCTGGAACGCCTGGTAGACGGCCTGCTTGCCGCCGTTCGTGACGACGACCTGCGAGGCGGGCACGTCGAGCCCGGAGTCCCGCCGCGTCTTGTCGGCGATCGCCTCGCGGAGCTCGGGCAGCCCGGCGGCCGGCGTGTAGCGGTAGTTCTTGGGGTCGTGCGTGGCGGCGAGCGCCGCCTCGACGATGTGCTCGGGCGTCGCGAAGTCGGGTTCGCCGGCCGCGTAGGAGATGACCGGGCGCCCCTCGGCCTGGAGGGCCTTCGCCTTCGCGTCGACCTTCAGGGTCGCGGACTCGGCGATGGCGGCGATGCGGGCGGACAGGCGCGGCTTCTCGGTCACACCGCGAGTCTACCGAGCGACTGCGCGCTGAGCATGTCGAAGGGGGCCCGCCGGACCGTCGATCCGACCGGCATCCGGTGCCGATTCAGAGGTTCTGACCGATGTCCCAGAGCCGGTCCGGCCGGCCGTCGATCGCCTCGGACACCGCGAGCGCCTGGTCGTCCGAGAGCGAGGCGACGTAGTCGACGACGCCGCGGCCGACGCCGAGCCGGGCGAGCTCGCCGACCTCGGGCACCGGCACGCCCTCCGGGCGGGTGCGCCGCAGCAGGGCGTAGCCGTCGGTCGCGATCTCGATGAGCTCGCGCAGCCGCTGCGGCACCCGGTGCCGGTCGTACTCGTCGCTCGCCCAGGCGGTGAGCCCCTTCACCGCGCGGGTCAGCACGCGGCTGAGCCCGCGCTGGTACATCGCGATGTCGGCCCGGTCGAGGATGAAGTGCCGGTGCACGAACTTCAGGATCTCGACCTCGTGCCAGGCCGCCCGGTCGAGGGTGACGAGGCCCGTGCGGGCGACCCCGGGCGGCGCGGGCACCACGGAGGTCTGCAGGTGCCCGATCCAGCCGTTCGTGAAGGCGGAGAGCGCCCGCTCGGACGCGATCGAGCCGTCGAAGGGGGAGGCGAGCAGTCCGTCGACGAGGTCGTCGGCGACGGCGTCGACCGCGGCGGCGAAGGCGTCGTCGTCGGCGATCCAGCCGTCGGAGCGGCGGAGCTTGCGGCGGAGCGACTCGAGGGCGGCGCCGGGCGGCGCGGTGCGGGCGGCGAGCTCCTCGTCGGCGAGCTCGCGCAGCTCGGTCGCGGCCTGCGTCCAGCCGCGGAACTCCCGGGCCACGGCGCCCTGGCTGAGCAGCCCGGCCCGGTAGAAGTCGTCGACGTCGTGGATGGAGTAGGCGATGTCGTCGGCGGTGTCCATGATCGAGCACTCGAGCGACTGCACCATGGGCGGCAGCCCGGTGCGCGCGGCGGCGAGGTCGGCGGCGTCGAGGTCGTACGCCGAGAACTTGCCGGCCTCGACGGCGCCGTCGACGAGCCGGAGCCCGCGCGGCAGGCCGCCGTCGGAGAACGGCACCGGGCGGGCGAACCGCGTCCACGGGTACTTCGCCACGGCGGCGCGAACCGCGGAGGTGAGGTTCAGCCCGTGCGGGGCGGCGGCGCTGACGTCGAGGGTCGCGAGGATGCGATAGCTCTGCGCGTTGCCCTCGAAGCCGTCGGCGAGGCCGAGCGTCTCCCGGGCGAGCCGGTCGAGCACGCGCTCGCCGAGGTGGCCGAAGGGCGGGTGGCCGAGGTCGTGCGCGCTCGCGGCGGCCTGCACGACGACGGCGTCGCAGCCGTGCTCGCGGGCGAGCGCGTTGCCGGGCGAGGCGGGGTCGGCGAAGCCGACGGCGATCGCGCGGGCGACGGCGGTCACCTTGATCGAGTGGGTGAGCCGGTTGTGGATGAGGGGTCCCGCGCCGGGCTGCGCGATCACCTGCGTGACGGCGGAGAGGCGCGAGAAGTAGGGCGAGAAGCGGATCCGCTCGAGGTCGAGCCGGAACTGGGAGTGCTCGCCGGTGACCTCGACGCTCGAGCTCGGTTCAGGCGTGCGGCGGGCGGCGCGGTCCGGGGTCATGGTCCCAATGTAGGCGTCGGTTCGCGCCAGCCGCTCGCGTCGCATAGACTGGGTGAGGTTGCTCGTTCCGGCAATGCTTCACTGCGCCCGAAATCCGTTTCGGACGCGGTCGGCTGCGGCGAGACTGGCAGCCTCCTCGGCCCCAGCAACGGGGGCCTAGGGCGGTGGCTCAATTGGTAGAGCAGCGGTCTCCAAAACCGCAGGTTGCAGGTTCGAGTCCTGTCCGCCCTGCGAGCCGGCAGTGAATGCCGGCCCACGAAAGGTGTACAGGTGGCCCGGAAGATCATCGACGAACCCAGCGAGGATGTCGTCGCCAACGCCAAGCGCGACCGCGCTGCGCGTCGGAATCCGTTCGCCCGGATCGCCCTGTTCATCCGTCAGGTCATCGCAGAACTGAAGAAGGTCGTCTCCCCGACCCGCAAGGAGCTCGTCAATTTCACGATCGTCGTGCTCGTCTTCGTCATCATCATGATGGCGCTCGTCTGGGGCCTCGACCAGCTGTTCGGTCTGCTGGTGGTGTACGTCTTCGGGCAACCGGGAGTCTGATCGGGGCTTCGGGCCCGCGTCGACCGAGACTCGCCGAGTGGCGGTCGGGACTCACGAAGTAAGGATCAGAAGTGTCAAGGACTGAGCGCGACGACGTCGACTGGGCCACGGCTGCCGAGCAGTCTGCCGAGGACGACGAGGCGCAGACGGGCAACGTCAACCAGCACGAGGAGGACTCCTCCGAGGCGGCCGAGCACGTCGCCGTCCACGTGGTGGACGACGAGGGCAACGAGGTCGACCTCGACGCCGTCCTCGACTCCCTCGCCGAGGCGAGCGACCCCGAGGCCGACGCGGTCGTCGACGACGCCCTCGACATCGACTCCGCCGACGAGGCCGAGGCGGCCGCGGAGGCCGTCGAAGAAGAGGCCGAGACCGAGGCCGAAGACGAGTTCGACCCGTACGAGGAGTTCCGCGCCGAGCTGCGCTTCCTGCCGGGCAAGTGGTACGTCATCCACTCCTACGCGGGCTTCGAGCGTCGCGTGAAGGCGAACATCGAGCAGCGCCGCGAGTCGATGGCGATGGCCGACTACATCTACCAGGTCGAAGTGCCGATGGAAGACGTCGTCGAGATCAAGAACGGCCAGCGCAAGATGGTCACCCGCGTGCGCATCCCCGGCTACGTGCTCGTGCGCATGGAGCTCAACGAGGACTCGTGGTCGGTCATCCGCCACACCCCGGGCGTCACCGGCTTCGTGGGCAACGCCCACAACCCGACGCCGCTGCGCTTCGAAGAGGCCTTCGGCATGCTGAAGAGCCTCGTCGCCCCCGCCGACGTGCCCGCCGCGAAGGGCTCGAAGGCCGCCGCGGCCTCCGGCGCCGCGCGTCAGGTGCAGGCCGAGGTCGACTTCGAGGTCGGCGAGACCATCACCATCAAGGACGGCTCCTTCGCCGGCCTGCCCGGCACGATCAGCGAGATCAAGCCCGAGAGCGGCAAGCTCACGGTCCTCGTCTCGCTCTTCGAGCGCGAGACCCCGGTCGAGCTCAGCTTCGACCAGGTCACGAAGCTCTAGCAGGCTTCCCACCGCGCGTCCAGCCGACCCTCCGGTATACTCGGAGGGTTGTGCTGCGTTCGGGCCAGCCCGAACCACACGATCCACCGCCACCCGGAACCGCCGGAGTGACGGGAGAGTGCCCCGCCGGGGCGTTCGAACAGAAAGAGAGAAATCATGGCACCGAAGAAGAAGGTCACTGGTCTGATCAAGCTTCAGATCAACGCCGGCGCCGCCAACCCCGCCCCGCCGATCGGTCCGGCGCTGGGTCAGCACGGCGTGAACATCATGGAGTTCTGCAAGGCCTACAACGCGGCCACCGAGTCGCAGCGCGGCAACGTGATCCCCGTCGAGATCACCGTCTACGAGGACCGCAGCTTCACCTTCATCCTGAAGACCCCGCCCGCCGCGGAGCTCATCAAGAAGGCCGCCGGCGTCGCCAAGGGTTCCGGCGTCCCGCACACCACCAAGGTCGGCAAGATCAGCCCCGACCAGGTCCGTGCGATCGCCGAGCAGAAGATGTCCGACCTGAACGCGAACGACCTCGACGCCGCGTCGAAGATCATCGCCGGCACCGCCCGGTCGATGGGCATCACGGTCGAGTAATCGCCTCGCGGGCTCATTCGCTGAGCCCGTCGGATGGATGCCTCGAGGCATCCGCCTTCAGAACTCTCATTCGTGGCAGCGCCCGCCAGGCGCGATGACCACATTCTCGCAAGGAGAAGCAACATGGCACAGAAGTCCAAGGCCTACCGGGCCGCGGCCGAGAAGATCGAGGCCGGCAAGTACTACACCCCGAGCGAGGCCGTCGCCCTCGCCAAGGAGACCGGCTCGGCGAAGTTCGACTCGACCGTCGAGGTCGCGCTGAAGCTCGGCGTCGACCCCCGCAAGGCCGACCAGATGGTGCGCGGCACCGTCATCCTCCCGCACGGCACCGGCAAGACCGCCCGCGTCATCGTGTTCGCGACCGGCCCCGCCGCCGAGGCCGCGATCGCGGCCGGCGCCGACGAGGTCGGCGGCGCCGAGCTCATCGAGAAGGTCGCCGCGGGCTACACCGCCTTCGACTCGGCCGTCTCGACGCCCGAGCTCATGGGCCAGGTCGGCCGTCTCGGCAAGGTGCTCGGTCCGCGCGGCCTCATGCCGAACCCGAAGACCGGCACCGTGACCCCGAACGTCGGCCAGGCCGTCTCCGACATCAAGGGCGGCAAGATCGAGTTCCGCGTCGACAAGCACGCCAACGTGCACTTCGTCGTCGGCAAGGCCTCCTTCTCGACCGAGCAGCTCGAGGAGAACGCCAAGGCTGCGCTCGAAGAGGTCCTGCGCCTCAAGCCGTCGAGCTCGAAGGGCCGCTACATCCAGAAGGGCGCCGTGTCGACCACCTTCGGCCCCGGCATCCCGCTGGACGTCAACGCCATCTGAGCCAGCTCAGACCAGAGAACGGCCCGCCGGTGATCCGGCGGGCCGTTCTGCGTGTTCCGGCCGCTGCGCCTCAGCGCAGGATCTGGAAGCGCGCGGCGCCCTCGGCCGGCTCGGCGAGCGGCCGCTCGGCGACCTCGAGGCCGGTCACCCGGGACCCGGGCGGACCGGCCTCGAGCCGGCGCAGCATCGTCTCGACCGCAGCGTCCTCACCCTCGATCTCGGCCTCGACGCGCCCGTCGGGGAGGTTCCGCACCCAGCCCGCGATGCCGAGCCGATCGGCGTGCTTGCGGGCGAGGTAGCGGTAGCCGACCCCCTGCACGTGGCCGGAGACGAGGACGTGGCGGCGGATCATCCCGCCACGCTATCCCACCCTCCGCCCCGCCCCGCCCCGCCCCCCCGCACCATCGAGGGGGTCGTTTTGCGACATCCGCATGGGTGTCCGACGCAGCATCCGTCGGAATTCGACCCCCTCGCGGTGGAGAGCGGTGGAGAGCGGGCGGGAGCGGGCAGGGAGGGAGCTGGTGAGGAGGGCGGGCTACCGCCTGACGGGCGTCGCGCCGGTGCGGGTGCGGATCGCCTCGGCCACGGCGATGGCGTCGCCCTCGGGGGCGCTCGACTTGCGGTCGGGGCGGGCGATGAAGAGGTACGCGAGCCCCGTGACGAGCACGATGCCGAGGCCGATCAGCACGACCCAGTCGGCGAACACGTCGCCGGACTCCCCGGGCCGCGCGATGAGCACGATCGCGAAGACGCCGTACGCGAGCGCGAGGATGTTCACGACGACGCCCGCGCCGCGGAGCGAGAACGGTCCGGCCGGGCGCCAGCCCTTCGCCCGCTGCCGGAGCGAGGCCAGCACGACCATCTGGAACGCGAGGTAGATGCCGAGCACCGCGAAGGAGGTGATCGGCACGAGCAGGTTGCCGTTCAGGAAGATCAGCACGCTGATGATCGCGGGCACCGTGCAGGCGACGATGAGGGCGTTCGTGGGCACCTTGTTTCGCGGCGAGACCTTGGCGAGCCAGGTGTGCCCGGGGATCATCCCGTCGCGGGCGAAGGAGAACAGCAGCCGGCTCGCCGCCGCCTGCAGGCTCAGCACGCAGGAGATGAACGCGGTGATCGCGACGAGGAGGAAGATCTTCGCGCCGACGGGGCCGAGGGTGTCGGCCAGGATGCCGGGGATCGGGTCCGCGTCCTCGCCGGAGACGATCGCCTCGAGGTTCGGGGCGGCGAGCACGTAGCCGCCGAAGGAGAACAGCGCGGAGACCCCGCCCACGAGGATCGTCATCATCATCGCCCGGGGGATGCGCTTCGCGGGGTTCGAGACCTCCTCGGCGACGTCGCCGCAGGCCTCGAAGCCGTAGAAGAGGAAGAGCCCGGCGAGCGCGGCGCCGAGGAAGGCCACCGCGTAGCTGCCGTCGCCCTCGACGCCCATCGTGTCGAAGAAGATGCCGAAGTCGTGCTTGCGCTGGAAGATCAGCAGGTAGAGGCCGAGGCCGATGACGCCGATGAGTTCGGCGGCGAGGCCGATCTGGGCGACCCGGGCGAGCGTCTTCGTGCCCGAGAAGTTGAACACGAAGGCGAGCAGCAGCAGGCCGAGCGTGATCGCGAGGTTCACCCCGGGGGTGAGTTCGAGGTCGAAGAGGCTCGCGACGAAGCCGGCGCCGAACTCGGCGACCGCGGTGATCGTGACGATCATCGCCCAGATGTAGACCCAGGCGGCCATCCACGCGTAGCGCCGGCCCCAGAGCCGACGCGCCCAGGGGTAGATGCCGCCGTGGATCGGGTACTGCGAGACGATCTCGCCGAACACGAGCGAGACGAGCAGCTGCCCGCAGCCGACGATCACGATCCACCAGATCGACGGCGGGCCGCCGATCGTGAGCGCGACGGCGAACAGGGAGTAGACGCCGACGAGCGGCGAGAGGTACGTGAAGCCGAGGGCGAAGTTCGCCCACAGGCTCATCGAGCGGTTGAACGAGTCGTCGTAGCCGAGCACCTGGAGGTGCTCGGCGTCGTCGAGGTGGGTGACCTCGGGTTCTGCAGGCATGGGGGTCCCTTCGATCGTCGTTGATCTCGCGTCACGAGGGCCGGTCGTGAGGGCCGGTCGCGCGGGTCGAGCGCCAGCATAGCCATACCTCCGGCGGTAAAGCTATAGAACCGGATGATTCGAAGGGGCCCCGCTCGATCAGCCCTGCGGCACGGCCGCCACGACGTCGATCTCGACGAGGATGTTCGCGAGACGCGAGCCGACCGTGGTGCGCACCGGGTACGGCTCCTGGAAGAACTCGGCGTAGGCCTCGTTGTACTCCGCGAAGTCGGCGAGGTCCTCGAGGTGCGCGGTCACCTTCACGACGTCGTCGAAGCCCAGGCCGTACTCGGCGAGCACGGCGCCGATGTTCCGCAGCACCTGGCGGGTCTGCTCCTGCACCCCGCCCTCGACGACGAGGCCCGTCGCCGGGTCCTGGGGGCCGAAGCCGGCGGTGTAGAGGAAGCCGTTCGCGACGACGCCGTGGCTGTACGGCCCGGCGGGCTTCGGCGCGTTCGAGAGGGTGACGGCGGTCTTCGGCATGGGGTGCTCCTGATTCGGTTGGGTGGATGGACGGACGGGGGTCTCAGCCGAGCTCGGCGGCGATCGCCGCCGCCGTGGCCCGGAGGGCGGGGAGGTGCTGTTTCAGCGCGTCGAGGTCGGCGACCATGCGGATGGCGGTGACGGACACGGCGCCGACGACGCCCATGCTCGACACCACCGGCACGGCGAGGCAATTGACGAAGGGCTCGAACTCGCGGTCGTCGGCGGCGTAGCCGGCGGCGGACACCCGGTCGAGCTCGGCGTCGAAGCGGGCGCGGCTCGTGATCGTGCGCTCGGTGAACGGCGCCCAGTCGACGTCGGCGAGCACGGCGTCCCGCTCGGTCTCGGGCAGCTCGGCGAGGATGGCCTTGCCGACGCCCGAGCAGTAGGGGATCACGGCTTTGCCGATCCGGGAGTACATGCGCACGCCCGAGGCATCCTCGACCTTGTCGACGTAGACGATCGAGCCGTCGAGGAGCGCCGCGAGGTGCACCGTGTTGCCCGTGCGCCGATGCAGTCGGCGCACGTGCTCGGCACCCGCCTCGCGCAGGTCGAGGGACTCCAGAGCCTCCCGGGAGAGCGCGGCGAGCCGCGGCCCGAGCGCGTAGCGGCCGGAGCTGCGGCGGCGCACCCAGCCGACCTGCTCGAGCGACTGCAGCTCGCGGAACATGGTCGAGCGATGCAGCCCGAAGGCCTCGGCGAGCTCGGCGACGGTGCGCGGCGACGCGGCGACGGCGTCGATGATGCGGGCGGCCCGCTCCACGCTCTGCGACATCAGCGGCTCCCTTCTGCGGCGGCGGGCGAGCCGGCGCGGCGCAGGCCCCGGCCGGGCGTCGCGCCGCTGAGCCGGCCGCCCGCGAGCACCGGGACGCCCGCGACGAGCACGTCCTCGATCCCCTCGGCGAGCCCGAGCGGCGCGGCGTACGTGGCGGTGTCGCGCACCGTCGCGGGGTCGAGCAGCACGAGATCGGCGACCGCGCCGGCCTCGACGCGGCCGCGCCGGCCGAGGCCGAAGCGCTCCACCGCCCGCGTCGAGGCGAAGGCGACGAGGCCGGACCAGTCGAGCACGCCGTGCTCGAGCACGAGCTCGCGGGGATAGCGGGCGAAGCTGCCGCGCGCTCGCGGGTGCGGATGCCGGCCCACGAAGATGCCGTCGGAGCCGCCCATGGCCTGCGGGTGGCCGAGGATGCCGGCGAGCTCCGCCGCGGTCCGCTCGCGCTGCACGGCCATCACGACGTTGACCTCGAGGCGGCTGGCGACCAGGGCGTCGAGGGCGAACTCGGCCGGGCTCCGGCCGGCGCGCGCGGCTGCCTCGGCGAGCGTCAGCCCGTGCGCCCAGTCGAGATCGGGCGCCGCGAGGTGGCCGAACACGAGCATCTCCGGCCAGGCCGGGCCGAGGCTCGGGTAGTCGGCGATGCCGGGGAACCAGTCGCGCAGCAGCTCCGCGCGCACCCGCTCGTCGGCGAGCAGCCCGACGAGCTCCTCGGCGGGCCGCACGCCGAGCTCCGGCGGCAGCAGCGGCATGGCGAGCAGGGAGCAGCCGCGCCCGTACGGGTAGGCGTCGAAGCTCGCGTCGAGGCCGGCCTCGGCGAGCTCGGCCATGAGCCCGTGCACGATCGCCGGTTCGGCGTGGAAGTGCGAGACGTGCACCGGTGCCCCGGCCCGGCGGCCGATCTCGGCGAGTTCGGCGATCCCGGCCGCGGAGTTCGCCTCGTAGCCGCCGCGGAGGTGCGAGACGTAGACGCCCCCGCGTTCGCCGAGGGCCGCGGCGAGCCCGGCGAGCTCGTCGACGTCGGCGAAGATCCCGGGCACGTAGTCGAGGCCGCTGGAGAGCCCGAGCGCGCCCTCGTCGAGCCCGCCCTCGACGAGGGCCCGCATCGCGGCGAGCTCCTCGGCGGTCGCCGGCGCGCTGGACCGGCCGAGCACCTCGTGGCGCACGGTGCCGGCCGGCACGAGCACGCCGACGTTCAGCGGGGTGCGGCCGTCGTAGCCCGCGAGCAGCCCCGCGACGCCGCCGCCCGCGTCGCCCGGGTGCCGACCGTTGATGGCGGCGAAGTACTCGCTGCCGTACCGCCCGTCGCCCGGAGCGAAGCCGACGCCGTCCTGCCCGCCGATGACGCTCGTGACGCCCTGGCGGAGCAGGGCGAGCTGCACCTCGGGGTCGAAGACGCGGGCGTCGGCGTGCGAGTGCGCGTCGACGAAGCCGGGCAGCACGAGCCGGCCCTCGCCCGCGATGGTGCGCTCGGCCGATCGCGGCCCGGAGGCCTCGCGGTCGCTGCGGGGTCGGACCGCGGCGATGCGCTCGCCGTCGACGACGAGGTCGACGGGTTCGGCCGCGGGGTCGAGCCGGACGTCGCGGAGGACGGTTCGGGAGTCGCTCATGCCGGCCGCCCGCTCAGAAGAAGGTCCGGACGAGCTCGACCACGCGGGTGCTGCCCGCGTGCTCGACGACGGGCAGCCAGCGGCGCTTGTCGAACGCCGTGCAGGGGTGCGAGAGACCGAGCGCGACGACCTCGCCGACGCGCACGGGCAGCGCCTCGCCGCGGAGGAAGGCGTGCTGGTCGTTCACCGCCGAGATCTCGGCGCCGGGCAGCGGGCGGGTCGCGGCGTCGCCGAGCTCGGCGGAGACGGCGAGCGGGCGCGGCAGGCCCTCGTCGAAGGGGAAGTCGCGTCGGCCGCCGTCGAGCAGGGCGAGACCGGGCTCGGGGTGCGAGACGACGCGCGCGTAGCCGCGCATCGCGGGCACGAGCTCCGCGTCGAGCGGCGAGATGCCGTGGTAGAAGCCGTCGTCGTGCACGAGCGAGGCGCCCGAGCGGAGGATCCAGCGCCCGGGCCGGGCCGACGCCGTCGCCGCGGCGATCGCGGGGGCGAAGACCTCGGCGACGAGGTCGGGGTAGGCGCTGCCGCCCGCCGTGACGATGAGCGGCGCCGCATCGTCGACGAGGTCGGCGAGCCCGTCGCGCAGTTCGAGCATCGCCGCGAGGTAGTCGCGCACGGCGTCGAGCCCGGCAGCGCTGCGGTCGTGGGCGAGCGCGCCCTCGTAGCCGGCGACCCCGGCCAGGCGCAGCACGGGGGAGGCGGCCACGCGGCGCGCGAGCGCGAGGGCGTCGGCGAGCGAGCGGGCGCCCGTGCGGCCCCCGGCGCCGCCGAGCTCGACGAGCACCTCGATCGGGCGGGGGAGCGGTGGCAGCGTGGCCAGCCCGCGTTCCATCGCCTCGACGGTCTCGATGGAGTCGACCCAGCAGTGGAAGCGGAAGCCGGGGTCGGCGAGCTCGCCCGCGAGCCAGGCCAGGGCTGCCGGGGCGACGAGCGCGTTCGCGAGCATGAGCCGGTCGGCGCCGAAGGCGCGCGCGGTGCGGAGTTGGCCGGGGGTGGCCAGGGTGAGCCCGCTCGCGCCGTGGTCGAGCTGCAGCGCCCAGAGCTGCGGGGCCATCGTGGTCTTGCCGTGCGGCATGAGCTCGAGCCCGGCCTCGCTCGTCCAGCGCTGCACGGTGGTGGCGTTGTGCTCGAGGGCCGCCCGGTCGAGCACCGTGAGGGGGGTCCAGAACTCGTCGAGCGTCGGCTCGGTGGCGAGGAACGCCCGGGCGGTGAGCCCGGCCGCGCGGGCCGGCAGCCCGGTGTCGGCGGGTGTCAGCAGCTCGTCGTGCAGTCGGTCGAGCGCGAGCGTCATGCGTCTCCTCGCAGTGCGGCGTGATCGGTCGTGCGGCGGTGTGCAAATACTGCAACGCGCTTGCGCGGCAACTGCACAGCAGTCAGCATAGGGGCCGTGCCGCCCTTCCCTGAAGTCCTGACCGTCGGCGAGACGATGGCGCTCGTCGTGCCCGCCCGCGCCGAGCCGCTCGAGTCCGCCGTCGACTTCCGCGTCGAGCCGGGCGGGGCGGAGTCGAACGTCGCGGCGCATCTCGCCGCGCTCGGGCGCCGGGCGGCCTGGGCCGGCGCCGTCGGCGACGACCCCCTCGGCCGTCGACTGCTCGCCCAGCTCGACGCGCTCGGCGTGGACACGAGCTGGGCCGGCCGCGACCCCGGGTCGCCGACGGGCGTCTACTTCAAGAACCCCGGCGACGGGGTGCACTACTACCGGACCGGCTCCGCGGCATCCAGGCTCGGCGCGGACACCGTGGCCGGACTGCCCGTGGCCGGCGCGCGCCTCCTGCACCTGAGCGGCATCACCCCAGCGCTCTCGGCGAGCTGCGAGGAGCTCGTCGACGCGCTCTTCGCCGCCGCCGACGCGGCGGAGGTGCCGGTGAGCTTCGACGTGAACCACCGGCCGGCGCTGTGGCCGTCGCGGGCGGCCGCGGCCGAACGGCTGCTCGGGCTCGCCCGCCGCGCCCGCGTCGTCTTCGTCGGCCTCGACGAGGCCGAGGGGCTCTGGGGCACGAGCACCGCCGAATCGGTGCGCGAGCTGCTGCCGGAGCCGGCGCAGCTGATCGTGAAGGACGGCGCGGTCGGCGCGACGGAGTACTCCCACAGCGCGCCCGCCGCCCACGTGCCGGCGACGCCGACGACGGCCGTCGAGGTGGTGGGCGCGGGCGACGCGTTCGCCGCGGGCTGGATCGCCGCCTGGCTCGACGGCGCGGACGCCGAGGCGCGGCTCGCCGCCGGCCACGCGCGCGCCGTGCTGACCATCGCGGGCACGAGCGACGTGCCCCGCGAGGAGGAGAACGACGGATGACCCGGATCGAGAACGCCGAGTTCGCCGAGCTGCTCGGAGGTGCGCCCGTGATGGCGATCTTCCGCGGGCTCGGCGCGCGCCGCAGCCTGGAGCTCGCGGAGCGCGCCTGGGAGCTCGGCATCGACGCGGTCGAACTGCCGATCCAGGCCGCCGAGGACGTCGAGGCCCTGCGCCTCGTCGCCGACGCGGCGCGGAGCAACGGTCGCGTCGTCGGCGCCGGCACGGTCGTCAGCACCGAGCAGGTCGGCCTCGCCGCCCGCGCGGGCGCCGCGTTCACCGTGAGCCCCGGCTTCGACGAGGCGGTGGTGCGGGCCTCGGCGGCGGCCGGGCTGCCGCCCCTGCCTGGCGTCGCGACGGCCACCGAGGTGCAGCGGGCCGCGGCGCTCGGGCTCAGCTGGCTGAAGGCCTTCCCCGCCGCCTCGCTCGGGCCGGGCTGGTTCCGGGCGATGCGCGGCCCGTTCCCCGAGGTGCGCTTCGTCGCGACGGGCGGCCTCGACGCCGGCAACGCCGGGGACTTCCTCGCCGCCGGGGTGCGTTCGGTGGCGGTCGGCTCGGCGCTCGAGGACGAGACGCAGCTGCCCCGGCTCGCCGAGCTGCTGCGACGGGGCTGACAGCGCCGGCCCAAGGCTGGCAGGATGCCGCCATGGGAACCGTCACCGACTACCTCGACGAGCGCAGCGGGCCCGAGCGGGCCGCGCTCGAACGGGTCATCCGCATCGCGCGCGAGCTCGCGCCGGACGCGAGCGAGGGCGAGAGCTACGGCATGCCCGCCCTGCTGCACCGGGGCAAGGGGCTCGTCTCGGCGATGCAGGCGAAGCACCACCTCGGCTTCTACCCGTTCAGCGGGACGGTGCTCGAGGGCTTCGCTGACGAGCTCGCGGGCTTCGCCTGGTCGAAGGGCACCGTGCAGTTCAGCGCCGAGCACCAGCTGCCCGACGAACTGCTGCGCCGCATCCTGCGCGCCCGCATCGCCGAGATCGACGCACGGCTCGACCGGCGCTGAGCCGGGGCCCAGCCGCGGAGACGGCGGATGCCGCAGGCCTGCGCCTGCGGCATCCGCCGTCGTGATCGGCCGGATCAGCCGAGGCGGATCATCTTCTTGTTGACGAACTCGTCGGCGCCGAAGCGGCCGAGCTCGCGGCCCGAGCCCGAGCGCTTGATGCCGCCGAAGGGCAGCTCGGCGCCGTCGGCGCCGACGACGTTCACGAAGACCATGCCGGCCTCGATCTTGTCGGCGACGCGGAGGGCCTGCTCGCGGTCGGTGGTGAAGACGTAGGAGCCGAGACCGAACGGGGTGTCGTTCGCGAGCTCGACGGCGGCGTCCTCGTCGGCGACCTTGAACACCTGCGCGACCGGGCCGAAGAACTCCTCGTGGAAGGCGTCCGAGCCGGGCTTCACGTCGGTGAGGATCGTGGCCGAGTAGTAGTTGTCGCTGCGGGTGCCGCCCGAGTGCAGGGTGGCGCCCTGGGCGACGGCGCGGTCGACCTGCTCCTGCAGGGTGTCGGCGGCCTTCGCCGAGGACAGCGGGCCGAGGGCGGTGCCGTCCTTGGCCGGGTCGCCCTCCTCGACGGCGTTCATCGCGGCGGTGAACTTCTCGAGGAAGGGCTCGTAGAGCTCATCGGCGACGATGAAGCGCTTGGCCGCGTTGCAGGCCTGGCCGTTGTTGTCGACGCGGGCCATGACGGCCGCCTCGACGGTCGCGTCGAGGTCGTCGGTCGAGAGCAGGATGAAGGGGTCGGATCCGCCGAGCTCGAGCACGACCTTCTTCAGGTAGCGGCCGGCGATCTCGGCGACCTTCGCACCGGCGCGCTCCGAGCCGGTGAGCGAGACGCCCTGCACGCGCGGGTCGGCGATGACGGTCTCGATCTGCGCGTGCGAGGCGTAGATGTTGACGTAGGCGCCCTCGGGGAAGCCGGCGTCGAGGAAGATGCGCTCGATCGCGGCGGCCGACTCGGGGCACTGCTCGGCGTGCTTCAGCAGGATGGTGTTGCCGATGATGAGGTTCGGGCCGGCGAAGCGGGCGACCTGGTAGTACGGGAAGTTCCACGGCATGATGCCGAGCAGCGGCCCGAGCGAGGAGCGGCGGATGAGCGCCGAGCCCTCGCCCGCGAGCAGCTCGATCTCCTCGTCGGCGAGGAGCGACTCCGCGTTGTCGGCGTAGTACTCGTAGATCGCGGCCGAGAACTCGACCTCGCCGACGGCCTGCTCGCGGGGCTTGCCCATCTCGCGGACGATGATGTCGGCGAGCTCGTCGATGCGCTCGGTGTGCAGCTCGGCGACGCGGCGGACGAGGGCGGCGCGCTCGGCGACGGTGGAGTTCTTCGACCAGCCGCGGTGCGCCTCGGTGGCCTTGGCGATCGCGGCCTGCAGCGCCTCGTCGGTGATCGTGTCGTAGCTCTTGACGACCTCGCCGGTGGCGGGGTTGGTCACGGCATAGGGCATGGGGTTCTCCTTCTCGGGTGCACGCACGCCAGAGTCCGTCTGCCGCGGTGCATACGCTCGTCCTTCAAAGATATAGCAGCGGATGATTGATCTGGGCAGGTCTCTGCGGATGCACAGCTGGAAGTGGCGCGATTCACCCTGCATCGGCAGTGCATCACTGGTGATGCGGTACCCTGGTCGCATGCGTACCACCGTCGATCTCCCGCCGGCCGTGCACCACCGCGTGCGCGAGCTCGCCGCCTCACGGCACCAGTCGATGTCCCGGGTGATCGCCGACCTGACCATGACGGGGCTCGCCGGCCTGCAGGTCGAGGTCGAGTACAGCCGCGATCCGCAGTCCGGCCTGCCGGTGCTGAGCCTCGGCCGAGCCGTCGACGACGCCGACGTGGCCGACGCGCTCGACGACGAATGACGACCCGCTTCCTGCTCGACGCGAACCTGCTCATCGCGCTCACCGTCGCCGAGCACGCGCACCACGAGCGCGCGAGCGCCTGGTTCGCCGGAGTCGAGCAGGCCGCGGTCTGTCCGATCGTCGAGGGCGCGCTGCTGCGGTTCCTCGTGCGACTCGGGGTGCCGGCGAGCTCCGTCCGCGCCATGCTGCTGGCGTTGCACGACGATCCCCGCATCGAGCTCTGGTCGGAGTCGCTGTCGTACACCGAGGTCGAGCTCGGGCACGTGATCGGGCACCGCCAGGTGACCGACGCCTATCTCGCGGCGCTCGCTCGGCACCACCGGGGGCGGCTGGCGACGCTCGACGAGGCACTGCACGCGGCGCTGCCCGAAGCGACGCTGCTCGTGCCGCGCTGATCCGGCGGCACCGAGCCACGGACGCTCAGGCCGGTGCGACGAGCACGCGGAAGGGCGTCGACGCGCAGTCGAGCGCGGCGGCGGAGGAGCTCGCGAGCTGCCCGACCTGGAGCGAGGGTTCGGTCGAGAGCACGACGCGACCGTCGGCGTTGACGAGGGCGAGCGGCGCGTCGACCGCGAGGAAGCCGGCGAGCAGCTCCCGTTCGAGCCGGCGCACGGCGACGTCGGCGCCGACGACCCCGACCATCCGCTCGCCGTCGGCGGCGTGCGCGGGCATCGTCAGGGTGAGGATGTAGTCGCAGGTGCAGAGGTGGTCGACGAAGGGCCCGGTGACGTGCGCGTGCCGCGTCGTCGCGGGGATGCGGTACCACTCGAGGGCGCGGAAGTCGCGGAGGTACTCCGTGTAGCCCCGGGTGGAGAGGTCGAGCCGGGTGGGACCGTCGGTCGAGCCGAGCACGGGGTTGTCGTCGAGCGGGCCGAGCCACCAGGCGAAGTGCACGTCGCGGCCGTGCACGATCTCGCCGTCGGCGATGAAGCCGGCGCCGACGAGCAGGGCGTCGGGCTCGACGAGCCGGGGGATCACGAGCTCGGAGACGAGCTGGTCGAGGGCGAGCGGCTTCACGCCGGGCGCGATCGCCCGCTCGATGGGTGCGCGCCACGCGGCGAGCTGCTCGAACACGCCGGTGAACAGCCGGGACACGGCCTCGGCGGCCGCCTCGGCGCCGGCGGGCAGCGCGTGCTCAGTCATCGATCCCGCCCCCTCGTTCGACCCGGGCCTTGGCGGCGAGCAGCCGTTCGGCGAGGCTCGCGACGAGCGCGCCGACCGCCGCGCGCGCCTCGGCGGGGCGGTGCGCGGCGACGGCCGCGACGATGCGCCGGTCGATCTCGGCGGCGTTCGCGCGCTCGTCGGCCTCGTCCAGGCCGAGCAGCAGCAGCGGCCCGGCGTCGGCCTGCAGCCGGATCTGCTCGCGCACGAGGCGCGCCGACTGGCTGAGCACGGCGAGCTCGAGGAAGAAGCCGCCCTGGTTCGTGCGGGCGGATGCCGCGGTGCCGAAGTCGGCGGCGTCGAGCCACTCGGCGAGGCGCACCGCCTCCGCGTCGGCGGCGCGCTCGGCGGCGCGCTCGGCGATGCCCGCGAGGATCGCGCCGAAGTAGACGGCCATGTCGCTGAGCTCGACCTGCGCGAGGGCGCGCAGCCGGGCGGTGAGCAGCGCACGGTGCTCGGCGTCGTCGTGCACGACGAAGCTGCCGCCCTCGCGGCCGCGCCTCGTCTCGACGAGGCCGGCGTCGCGGAGGATGCCGAGGCCCTCGCGCACGGTGATGAGCGCGACGCCGAAGCGGCGGGCGAGTTCGGGCTCGCTCGGTAGCCGCTCCCCGGGGTGCAGCACCCCGAGCACGATGCCGTCGGTGAGCCGCTGCGCGACCTGCTCGGCGCGACCGGCGTCCGACAGCTGCGCGAACACGGCCTCGCGCGCTCCCGGGCCCACCCTCGATCCCATAGCGCACAGCTTTTCACAGGAGTTAAAGATTCACTATAGGATGAATGAAGATCGACGGTGATGGAGGCGAGCGATGACGAGTGAGACCGAGCGGCCGGGCGTGCTCGCGGGGCTCCGCGTCGCCGACTTCTCCCGCGTGCTCGCCGGCCCCTACGCGACCATGACGCTCGCCGACTTCGGCGCCGACGTCATCAAGATCGAGTCACCGGCCGGCGACGACACCCGGCACTGGAAGCCGCCCGTCGACGCCGCGGGCAACGCCACCTACTTCGGCAGCGTGAACCGCAACAAGCGCTCCGTGGCGCTCGACCTCACGAGCGAGGCCGGCCTCGCCGAGGCCCGACGGCTCGCCGCGAGCGCCGACGTCGTCATCGAGAACTTCCGCCCCGGCGTGATGGCCCGCTTCGGCCTCGCCTACGACGACGTCCGGGCGCTGAACCCGCGCGCAGTCTACTGCTCCATCACGGGCTTCGGCACCGGCGAGGGGGCCGCGCTCGCCGGCTACGACCTGCTCGTGCAGGCCGTCGGCGGGCTCATGTCCATCACCGGCGAGCCCGAGGGCGAACCGGCGAAGGCGGGCGTCGCCCTCGTCGACGTGCTCTGCGGCCAGAACGCGGTCGCCGGCATCCTGCTCGCCCTCCGCGAGCGCGAGCGCACCGGCCGCGGCCAGCTCGTCGAGGTGAACCTGCTGCAGAGCCTCCTCGCCGCGCTCACCAACCAGGCGGCGTCGACGCTCGTGACGGGTCGCGCGCCGCGCCGCCTGGGCAACCAGCATCCCTCGATCGCGCCTTACGCCGTGTTCCCCGCCGCCGACCGCGACCTCGTCATCGCCGTCGGCAACGACAAGCAGTTCCGGGCGCTCACGGCCGAGCTCGGCATCCCCGGCCTCGCCGACGACGAGCGCTACGCGACGAACGAGGCGCGCGTCGCCCACCGCGAGCACCTGCGCGCCGAACTCGAGGCCGCCCTCGCCGCCGCGCCCGCAGCCGCGTGGGTCGGCCGCTTCGCCGCGCGCGGCGTTCCGGCCGGCCTCGTGAACGACGTCGCCGAGGCGATCGCCTTCGCCGAGTCCCTCGGGCTCGAGCCCGTCGCCGAGATCGCGCAGAGCCGCACCGTCGCGAACCCCATCGGGCTCTCCGAGTCCGCCCCCGCCTACCGCACCCCGCCGCCCGCACTCGACCAGCACGCGGGCGCCGACTGGAACGACGCCTCGACCGGCCAAGGAAAGGAATCCCGATGACCACCGCACCCCGCATCGACCAGGTCTTCGACTTCGACGAGCTGCTGAGCGAGGAGGAGCGCGGCTGGCAGCAGCGGGCGCGCGCGTTCGCGCAGGACCGCATCCTGCCGATCATCGAGGACGACTTCGAGCAGAAGCACTTCCGCACGGAGCTCATCCCCGAGCTCGGCGCCGCGGGTTTCCTCGGCATGCACCTGAGCGGCTACGGCTGCGCGGGCGCCGGCGCGGTGAGCTACGGCCTCGTCTGCCTCGAGCTCGAGGCCGCCGACTCGGGCTGGCGCACCTTCGTCTCCGTGCAGGGCTCGCTCGCGATGAGCGCCATCCACAAGTACGGCTCGGAGGAGCAGAAGCAGCAGTGGCTGCCCGGCATGGCGAAGGGCGAGCTGATCGGCTGCTTCGCGCTCACCGAGCCGCAGGGCGGCAGCGACCCCGCCGCGATGACGACCGTCGCCCGCCGCGACGGCGACGGCTGGGTGCTCGACGGCGCGAAGCGCTGGATCGGGCTCGCCTCACTCGCCGACGTCGCCGTCGTCTGGGCCCGGGTCGAGGACCCCGCCTACGGCGAGGGCGGCAAGGCGGTGCGCGGCTTCCTCGTGCCGACGACGACCCCGGGCTTCACCGCGACCCCGATCGACGGAAAGCTCTCGATGCGGGCGAGCGTGCAGTGCGACATCGAGCTCGACGGCGTGCGGCTCCCGGCCGACGCGATCCTGCCGGGCGCCGAGGGGCTGTCCGGGCCGTTCGGCTGCCTGAACGAGGCGCGCTACGGCATCGTCTGGGGCGCGATGGGCGCCGCGCGGTCCTGCCTCGAGGTCGCCCTCGACCGCTCGATCACGCGCGAGGTCTTCGGCAAGCCGATCGGCGCGAACCAGCTCACCCAGGCGAAGCTCGCCGACATGCTGCTCGAGGTCGAGAAGGGCATGCTGCTCGCCCTGCACCTCGGCCGCCGCAAGGAGGCCGGTCGGCTCACCCCGGCCCAGATCTCGGTCGGCAAGCTGAACAGCGTGCGCGAGGCGCTCGCCATCGCCCACGAGGCGCGCACCATCCTCGGCGGCGACGGCATCACCAACGCCTTCCCGGTGATGCGGCACGCGGCGAACCTCGAGTCGGTGCGCACCTATGAGGGCACCGACGAGATCCACCAGCTCATCCTCGGCCGGGCGCTGACCGGCCTGAACGCGTTCTGAGCGGGGGCGCAGCGAGATGACGACCGTCGACGACGCCGTCCGAGCCGCCGCGGCCAGCGGGCTCGAGCGCAGCGAGCGCAGCGAGCGGGCCGGCTGGCTCCGCGCGATCGCCGAGGCGCTCGAGGCGCACCGCGCCGAGCTGGTCGGGATCGCGAACCGGGAGACCCACCTCTCCGACGCCCGGCTCGACGGCGAGGTCACCCGCACCGCGACGCAGCTGCGCTTCTTCGCCGGCGTCGTCGAGGAGGGCTCCTACCTCGAGGCGACCCTCGACCGGCCGGATGCCACGCTGCTGCCGCCGCGCCCCGATCTGCGGCGCATGCTGCGGCCGCTCGGGGTCGTCGCCGTGTTCGCGGCGTCGAACTTCCCCTTCGCCTTCTCGGTGCTCGGCAACGACACCGCCTCGGCGCTCGCCGCCGGCGACCCCGTCGTCGTGAAGGCGCACCCGGGGCATCCCGAGCTGTCCCGCCGCACCGCGGCGATCGCCCGCGAGGCGCTCGCCGCGGCGGGCGGCCCGGCCGACGCGCTCGTGCTCGTCGAGGGGATGGATGCCGGCATCGAGCTCGTGCGCCATCCGCTCGTGCGCGCGGTGGGCTTCACCGGCTCGACCCGCGGCGGCCGCGCGCTGTTCGACCTCGCCGCCTCGCGCCCCGAGCCGATCCCGTTCTACGGCGAGCTCGGCTCGATCAACCCGGTCGTCGTGACGCCGGCCGCCGCCGCGGAGGACGCGGCCGGGCTCGCCGCGGGCCTCGCCGGCTCCTTCACTCGCGACGGCGGCCAGTACTGCACGAAGCCCGGCCTCGTGTTCGTGCCCCGTGGCACCGGCTTCGAGGCCGCGCTCGCGACGGCCGCCGCCGAGGCCCCGGGCCAGCGCCTGCTCACCGAGGGCATGACGAGCGCGTTCGCCGAGGGCGCGAGCGGCATCGCCGCGCGCGACGACGTCGAGCTCCTCGTCGACGGCGGCGCCTCGCCGGAGCCCGGCGTGTCCCGGCCGACCGTCGTCGCCACCGATATTGCGGCGTTCCTCGCCGAGCCGGCCGCGTTCCAGGAGGAGCACTTCGGCCCGCTCACCCTGCTCGTGCGCTACGACGACGCCGCGCCCGGCGGCGAGCTCGACCGGGCGCTCGGCACGCTCGAGGGCAGCCTCACCGGCACCGTGCGGCACGCGGCATCCGACGACGACGAGCTCGTCGCGCGGGCGAGCGCCGCGCTCGCCCGCATCGCCGGCCGCGTGCTCTACAACGGCTGGCCGACGGGCGTCGCGATCGCCTGGGCGCAGCACCACGGTGGCGGATGGCCCGCCTCGACCGCGTCCGTGCACACCTCGGTCGGCGCGAGCGCGATCCGGCGCTTCCTCACGCCCGTCGCGTACCAGGACGCGCCGCAGGGAGTGCTGCCGGTCGAACTCCGCGACGGCAACCCGGCGGGCGTGCCGCGCCGGGTGGACGGGGTGCTCGAGGCGTAGCCCGCCCGCGGCGGGAATGCAACGGGGCGTCACGCGGTTTCTGGAAGGCGGCGCCCTGTGCTGGACTACGGGGCGTCCCACCAGCGCCGCACACCCGCGGCCTTCCGAAACGGAGCACCACCGATGCCCAGTCCCCGTCGTCTCCGCGCCGCCATCGGCGCCGCCGCGTCCGTCGTCGCCGTGATCGCCCTCGCCGCCTGCTCGAGCGGCGGTGCCGGCTCGGCGTCCCAGACCGGCTCCGCGGACGACGAGTACGGGCTGCTGAAGCCGGGCACGCTGACCGTCGCGACCGAGGGCACCTACCGGCCGTTCACGTTCCACGAGGAGGGCTCGGGCGAGCTCGTCGGCTACGACGTCGAGGTCGCCGAGGCGGTCGCCGAGGAGCTCGGCCTGAAGGTCGAGTTCCAGGAGACCCAGTGGGACGCGATCTTCGCGGGCCTCGAGGCGGGGCGCTTCGACGTCATCGCGAACCAGGTCTCGATCAACCCGGAGCGCGAGGAGAAGTACCTCCTCTCGACCCCGTACACCGTCTCGCCGAGCGTCGTGGTCGTGAAGGACGGCGACACCTCGATCACGAGCTTCGCCGACCTGGCGGGCAAGACCACCGCCCAGTCGCTCACGAGCAACTTCTACACCCTCGCCCAGGAGGCGGGCGCGAACGTGCAGTCCGTCGAGGGCTGGGCGCAGGCCGTCGCCCTGCTGGAGCAGGGCCGCGTCGACGCGACCGTCAACGACGAGCTGACCTACCTCGACTACGTCAAGGAGCACCCCGACGCGAAGCTCGCGGTCGCGGCCGAGACCGACCCCGCCGAGAGCGCCTTCGCGTTCACGAAGCAGAAGACCGCGCTCGTGAAGGCCGTCGATGAGGCGCTCGCCAAGCTGCAGGCCGACGGCACGCTCGCGAAGATCGGCGAGAAGTACTTCGGCCAGGACGTCTCCCAGTAGTACCGTCCTGACTATGGCCGACGGCTGGCAGCTCTTCCTCGATTCCTTCTGGCCGATCGTCTGGGGCGCGGTGAGCGGGACCATCCCGCTCGCCCTCGCCTCCTTCGCGATCGGACTCGTGCTCGCCCTGGGCGTCGCGCTCATGCGGCTCTCGCGGAACCGAGTGGTCTCGGGCATCGCCCGGGTGTACATCTCGATCATCCGCGGCACGCCGCTGCTCGTGCAGCTCTTCGTGATCTTCTACGGCCTGCCGGCGATCGGGGTCGTCATCGACCCGTGGCCGAGCGCGATCGCGGCGTTCTCGCTGAACGTCGGCGGCTACGCCGCCGAGATCATCCGGGCGGCCATCCTCTCGGTGCCGAAGGGGCAGTGGGAGGCCGGCTACACGATCGGCATGTCGCACGCGAAGACCCTGCGGCGGATCATCCTGCCGCAGGCGGCCCGTGTCTCGGTGCCGCCGCTGTCGAACTCGTTCATCTCGCTCGTGAAGGACACCTCGCTCGCCTCGCTCATCCTCGTGACCGAGCTGTTCAAGGTGTCGCAGCAGATCGCGGCCTTCAGCCAGGAGTTCATGCTCCTCTACCTCGAGGCCGCACTCGTCTACTGGATCATCTGCCTCGCTCTGTCGAGCGGGCAGAGCGCCCTGGAGCGGAGGCTCGATCGCTATGTCGCCCACTGACCCCGTGCCCGCTGACCCGTCGCCCGCTGAGCGCCCGCTGCTGACGGCGACGGGCCTCCGGAAGGCCTTCGGCGAGAACGAGGTGCTGCGCGGCATCGACTTCGAGGTGCGCCGCGGCGAGGTCGTCGTGCTCATCGGCCCGAGCGGCTCGGGCAAGACGACCGTGCTGCGCTCGCTGAACGGGCTCGAGACCCCCGACGCGGGCGTGCTCGACCTCGACGGCGGTCCCGTGATCGACTTCGCCGCGCAGGCGCTCGGCCCCGCGAAGGCGGCGAAGCAGCAGCGGCTCGCCCTGCGCGACCGTTCGGCGATGGTGTTCCAGCACCACAACCTGTTCCCGCACCTCACGGTGCTCGAGAACGTCATCGAGGGCCCGGTGCAGGTGCAGCGCGTGCCGAAGGCCCGGGCGGTCGCCGAGGCGACGGCGCTGCTCGACCGCGTCGGACTCGCCGAGAAGCGCGACGCGTACCCCTTCGAGCTGTCCGGCGGGCAGCAGCAGCGGGTCGGCATCGTGCGGGCGCTCGCGCTGAAGCCCGATCTGCTGCTCTTCGACGAGCCGACGAGCGCGCTCGACCCCGAGCTCGTCGGCGAGGTGCTGCAGGTGATCGCCGAGCTCGCCCGCGAGGGGTGGACGATGGTCGTCGTCACCCACGAGCTCGCCTTCGCCAGGCAGGCCGCCGACGAGGTGCTGTTCCTCGACGGCGGCGTGGTCGTCGAGCGCGGCACGCCGCAGGAGCTCTTCACCGCGCCGCGCGAGGAGCGCACCCGCCGCTTCCTCGACCGCATCCTGCGCCCGCTCGACTGAGCGGCCAGGCCCCCGGCGGTAGCGTTGAGGGATGACTCCGCGCACCGACGGCCTCGCGTCGCCGGCCCGGGCGCGGGCGTTCACTCGGGCTCGGCGGCTGGCCACCGGTCGGCAGCGGCGCGCGCTCGGCTGGTTCCGGCTCGGCATCGCCGCGCTCGAGGTCGTGGCCCTCATCGGCAACTTCGTCTACGTGCTCGGCTTCCGCGCCTTCGCCACCGCGAACTTCTTCAGCTACTTCACCGTGCAGTCGGCGTTCGCGGCGGTCGCGACGCTCGTGCTCGCGGGCGGCTACGCCCTGCTCGCACCGCGCGACCCCCGCTGGCTCGGCACGCTCCGCACGATCGTGACCGTGTACGTCGTGATCTCGGGCATCGTCTTCGCCCTCATCGTGGCGAACGCCTCGACCCGGGACTACCGCATCGAGGTGCCCTGGTCGGACACGCTGCTGCACTTCGTCGTGCCGGCGCTCGCGCTCGTCGCCTGGACGGTGGACGCCGCCCTCGCGGTGAACCCGCGCGTGCCGTGGTCGACGCTCGGCTGGGTGCTCGTCTACCCGGTGCTCTGGCTCGGCTACACCCTCGTGCGCGGCGCCGACGTCGGCTGGTACCCGTACTTCTTCCTCGACGAGACGCAGGTCGGCGGCCCGTGGGGCGTGGCGCTCTACTGCGCCGTCGTGCTCGTGATCTTCGTGAGCGTGACGGCCGGGCTCGTCGGGCTCAACCGCGGACTGTGGCGTACGGCGCGAGATCGACGAGCACGGCGTTCTGGAATGTCTGATCGTCGAGCCGGTCGAGCAGCCGTGCCTGCGACGCCGCGATGACGCCGACGAGCACCGGGTCTCCGCCGAGGTCGATCCAGCCGGCGACGTGCGAGGGGGTTTCGACGGTGAGCAGCTGCGGCATTCCCGCCTGCGCGTCGGCGGCCGTCTTTCCCTCTGCGGGGGTGGGCTCGCGCCAGAACGCCTCCTCGAAGCGGAGCCAGACCAGGTCGAGGGCCCCCGTGCGGAGCACGTCGATCGCCTCCTGATGCGCGGCGGGCAGCGCCGGTTCGAAGGCGAAGGCGTCGGACTGCAGCACCCCGAGCGGCACGGCGACGATCGCGCGGTCGGCGGCGACGGACTCGCCGGAGTCGAGGCGCAGGCCGACCCGCCGATCGGTGATCGTCACCCGGGTGACCGCGCTGCCCGCGGCGACGTCGAGGCCGTCGGCGAGCCGGTCGGTGACGTCGGCGAGCCGACCGGTGACGAGGCGGCGGGAGGTCTCGGCGAGCCCCGCGAGGTCGGTTCGCCCCGACACGAGGGTGGCGCCGGCGCCGGTGAGCGGTTCGACCCCGGTGCGGATCGAGTGCTGCAGCCAGGCGAGGCCCTCCGGCGGCAGCTCGCTCGCGCCGCTCGCGCGGAGCGCGTCGGCGAGGGATCGGTCGACGTCCTGCGCGAGGGCCCACTCGTGCGCACGGGCGAGGGCGTCGGGGCCCGTGGCCGGCACCTCGAGCACGGTGCCGTCGGCGGCGCGGGTCCGGGTGCTGCTCGAGAAGGGCTCCGTCGCGACGTCGCTCGCCGACAGCAGGGCGGTGAGCTCCTCGTCGTCGTCCACGAAGAGCGGGCCGAGCTCGACGGGGCGGCCGAACGCGGCATCCTCCACCGAGTCGATGCGCCCGCCGATGCGCGTGCGCGCCTCGACCACGATGACCTCGAAGCCCTCGTCCTGCAGCACCCGGGCCGCGGCGAGGCCCGCGAGACCGGCCCCGACGACGGCGACGCGCTCGCCGGGCTCCGCGCGCTCCACGAGCGAGCGGGCGGCGAGCCGACCGGAGGAGAGCGCGCCCTGCAGGGTGCCCGGCGCGTCGACGGAGCAGGCCTCGCCGGCGAACCAGACCCGGTCGGCGACCGGTTCGGCGAGCGCCTCGCGCAACTCGGGCGTCGTGCCGACGGCCTGGAAGCCGAAGGCGCCGCGGGCGAAGGGGTCGGCCGCCCAGGCGGAGCGGCGCATGGCGCTCGGCAGCGGGATGCCGGCTGGGGCGCTCGGTGTCGGCGTGGGCGACAGGCTCGGGCTCGGCGCGGGAGAGCCGCTCGGGGGCGGCTTCGGGCCCGCCGTGCAGCTCGCGAGCGCGAGCGAGGCGGCCCCCGCCAGCCCGGCGGCCAGGAGCGCCCGGCGGCTCATGCCGCCTCCGTCAGCCCGCTCCCGCATGCCTCTCAGGCTAGCCGGAAACGCGAGATCGCCCGCGTCCGTGCGGACGCGGGCGATCATCGTGGGGGCGAGCGCGCTCAGACGGTGTAGCCGTCGGCCACCGTCAGTGCCTCGTCGATCACGTCGAGGCCGCGCACGAGCTCGTCCTCGGTGATGACGAGCGGCGGGGCGACGTGCGTGCGGTTGAAGTGCACGAACGGCGAGACGCCGTTCTGCTTGCACGCCGCGGCGAACGCGGCCATCGGGGCCGCTGCGGCGCCCGAGGCGTTGAACGGCACGAGCGGCTCGCGGGTCTCGCGGTCCTTCACGAGCTCGATCGCCCAGAACAGGCCGAGCCCGCGCACGTCGCCGACCGAGGGGTGCTTCTCCTGCAGCTCTGCGAGCCGCGGGGCGACGACGCGCTCGCCCAGGTCGCGGACCCGCTCGAGGATGCCGTCGCGCTCGAACACCTCGAAGGTCGCCACGCCGGCCGCGCAGGCGAGCGGGTGGCCCGAGTAGGTGAGCCCGCCCGGGAAGGCGACCGTGTCGAAGTGCGCGGCGATCCGCTGCGAGATGACGACGCCGCCGAGCGGCACGTAGCCCGAGTTCACGCCCTTCGCGAAGGTGATCAGGTCGGGGGTGACGCCGAAGTGGTTCACCGCGAACCACTCGCCGATGCGGCCGAAGCCGACCATGACCTCGTCGGCGATGTAGACGATGCCGTAGCGGTCGGCGAGCTCGCGGACGCCCTGCAGGTAGCCGGGCGGCGGCACGAGCACGCCGTTCGTGCCGACGACGGTCTCGATGATGATCGCGGCGATCGTCGAGGCGCCCTCGAGCACGATGACCTGCTCGAGGTGGGCGAGGGCGCGCGCCGTCTCCTCCTCGGGGCTCGTCGAGCCCCACGCGGAGCGGTACTCGTAGGGGCCGAAGAAGTGCGCCACGCTGCCGTCGCTCGGCTCGTTCGCCCAGCGCCGCGGGTCGCCCGTGAGCGAGATCGCGGTGGCGGTCGAGCCGTGGTAGCTGCGGTACATCGAGAGCACCTTGCGGCGCCCGGTGACCTGGCGGGCCATCCGCACCGCGTACTCGTTCGCGTCCGCGCCGCCGTTGGTGAAGAACACCTTGTCGAGGTCGCCGGGGGCGACCTCGGCGATGCGGCGGGCGAGCTCGCCGCGCACATCGGAGGCCATCGACGGCTGGATCGTCGCGAGCCGGCCCGCCTGCTGCTGGATGGCGGCGACGAGGTCGGGGTGCTGGTGGCCGAGGTTCAGGTTCACCAGCTGGCTCGAGAAGTCGAGGTAGGCGTTGCCCTGGTAGTCCCAGAACGTCGAGCCCTCGCCCGCGGCGACGGGCAGCGGGTCGATGAGGGCCTGGGCGCTCCACGAGTGGAACACGTGCGCACGGTCGTCCGCGCGCACCTGCGCGTCGCCGGCGGCGTCGGGCAGGGCGTGCGTCGCGCCGTGGCGGTCGGTGTAGCTGGCGGTCTGGGTCAGCGTGTCGGTCATGATGCTCCTTGCCGGTTCAGCGAGCCGGGTCAGTGGTTCTGCGGGAAGCCGAGGTTGATGCCGCCGTGCTGGGCCGGGTCGAGCCAGCGGCTCGTGATCGCCTTCTCGCGGGTGAAGAAGTCGAAGCCGTGCGCGCCGTAGGCCTTCGCGTCGCCGAACAGCGACTGCTTCCAGCCGCCGAAGGAGTGGTAGGCGACCGGCACGGGGATCGGCACGTTGATGCCGATCATGCCGACCTGGACCTCGTTCTGGAAGCGGCGGGCCGCGCCGCCGTCGTTCGTGAAGATCGCGGTGCCGTTGCCGAACTGGCCGGAGTTGATGAGCTCGAGGCCCTCGTCGTAGCTCGCGACGCGGACGACCGAGAGCACCGGGCCGAAGATCTCCTCGGTGTAGGCGCGCGAGGTGGTCGGCACCTTGTCGAGCAGGGTCGGGCCGAAGAAGAAGCCGTCCTCGTGGCCGTCGACGGTGAAGCCGCGGCCGTCGACGACGATCTCGGCGCCGTCGGCCTCGGCGATGTCGACGTACGAGGACACCTTGTCGCGGTGCACGGCGGTGATGAGCGGGCCCATGTCGGGCTCGACCCCGTCGGTGCCCGCGCCGTTGCCGATCTTCAGCTTCGCGATGCGCTCGGTGATCTTCGCGATCAGCTCGTCGGCGACGGGCTCGACGGCGAGCACGACCGAGATGGCCATGCAGCGCTCGCCCGCGGCGCCGTAGCCCGCGTTGATGGCCTGGTCGGCGACGAGGTCGAGGTCGGCGTCGGGCAGCACGAGCATGTGGTTCTTCGCGCCGCCGAGGGCCTGCACGCGCTTGCCGTGCTTGGAGGCGGTCTCGTAGATGTACTGCGCGATCGGGGTCGAGCCGACGAAGGAGATGGACTGCACGAGCGGCGAGGTGAGCAGGCCGTCGACGGCGAGCTTGTCGCCCTGCAGCACGGTGAAGACGCCGTCGGGCAGGCCGGCCTCCTTCCACAGCTCGGCGAGCCAGAGGGCGGCGCTCGGGTCCTTCTCGCTCGGCTTCAGCACGACCGAGTTGCCGGCGGCGATGGCGATGGGGAAGAACCACATCGGCACCATGGCCGGGAAGTTGAAGGGGCTGATGATGCCGACGACGCCGAGCGGCTGCTTGATCGAGTAGACGTCGATGCCGGTCGAGGCGCTCTCGGAGAACGCGCCCTTGATGAGCGAGGGGAAGCCGGTCGCGAGCTCGACGACCTCCTGGCCGCGGAGGATCTCGCCCATCGCGTCGGAGAGCACCTTGCCGTGCTCGGCGGTGATGATCTCGGCGAGCTCGCCGCGGCGGGCGTTTAGCAGCTCGCGGAACGCGAAGAGCACGGTCTGGCGCTTGGCGATCGAGTAGCCGCTCCAGATCTCGAAGCCGGCCTGCGCCGAGGCGATGGCCGCGTCGATCTCGGCCTGGTCGGCGAGGGCGACCTCGGCCTGCACGGCGCCGGTGGCCGGGTTGAAGACCGGGGCGGTGCGGCCCGAGGTCGAGGCGCGGTGGCCGCCGTCGACCCAGTGGCCGATGACCGGCACCGAGGCCGTCGAGCTCGTGGCGGATGCGGTCTCGGTCGTGCTCATGGCGTCTCCTTCTCAGGGGTGGAACGGGCCGGCCGGACAGAATGCCCGGAGCTCGGCTAAGCTTGTGTTTCCCAGTGTTGCAGAGCCGAAGTGAGTGAAGCGGTGGCAGATCGTCGCGAAGATGAGTCGATCCGAACGGAACGTCCGAGCCCGGTCGCAGAGGGTGCCGGACTGCCGACCGTGCGCGAGCTCCTCGCCCTCCCGGCCCTCGCCGACGGCGTGCCCGAGGTGCTCGTCGGCGGCGAGGCGCTCGACGCCCGGGTGCGCTGGGCGCACGTCTCGGACAGCGCCGGCGTCGCCCGTCTCCTCGACGGCGGCGAGCTGCTGCTCACGACCGGCTCCGGCTGGCCGACCGAGCCCGAGGAGCTGGACGCGTTCATCGGCGGCCTCGTCGACGCCGGGCTCGCCGGGCTCGTGCTCGAGCTCGGCGTGCACTACCGCTACGTGCCCGCCGTGGTCGCCGAGGCGGCCGAGCGGCGGGGCCTCGCGCTCGTCGCGCTGCACCGCGAGGTGAAGTTCGTCGCCCTCACCGAGGCCGTGCACGGCCGCATCATCTCGGCGCAGACCGCCGCGCTCGTCGCCCGCGACGAGGTGCGCGAGCGCTTCACCGGGCTCGCGCTGCGCGGCTCGCCGGCGGACTTCATCGTGCGTCAGCTCGCAGCGACGCTCGGCTCGGGGGTCGTGCTCGAGAACCTCGCGCACGAGGTGGTGAGCGCCGAGGTGCCGCCGAGCGAGGAGGAGCCGCTGCTGCGGCAGTGGGAGGCGCGCTCGCGGCGCGCGCACCGCGGCGACGCCGAGGGCTGGCTCATCGTGCCGGTCGAGGCGCGCGGGCTGCGCTGGGGGCACCTCGTGGCGCTCCCCGGGCCGGAGCATCCCGCCGGTCGCTCCGCCGTGCTCGAACAGGGTGCGACGGCGCTCGCCTTCGGCCGGCTCGCCGACGCGGGCGGCGACGAATGGGCGCGCATCGGGCGCCAGCGACTCGTCGACGCCCTCCTCGAGGGGCGCTTCGCCGCGCTGCCGAACGCCGCGGCCAGGCTCGAGGCGGCCGGGCTGCCGATCGCCCACGGGGTGCAGTTCGGCGTGGTCGCCTCGGGGGCCGAGATCTCGGGCGAGCGGGCGGATGCCGCGGCGCGCGCGCTCGGCGGCCGGGCACTCGCCGGCGCGCTCGCCGAGGGGCAGGCGCCGGCCTCCGTGCTGCTCGTCTCGCTGCCGGAGGCGACGCGCTTCGCGGTCGACGAGACCGGGGTGCTCGCCTTCGCCCGCTCGCTCGTCGAGGAGCCCGCCGCCCGCGAGCGGCTCGTGCTCTCGGTGGGTCAGGCGGCGCACGGCCTCGCCGAGCTGCTCGCCTCGGTGCAGCAGGCGCGGGACCTCGCGCGGGTGCCGGTGGCGCGGGGCGCGCGCGGGCCCGTCGTCCGGCGCGCCGACGACCGCCCGCTCGTGCGGCTCGTCACCTCGCTGCGCGACGACCACCGGCTGCAGGAGCACGGCGAGCGGATGCTCGCGCCGCTCATCGAGTACGACCTCGCCCGCGGCGGCGACCTGCTCGACGTGCTCGCCGCGATGCTCGCGCATCCGGGCAACCGCACGGCCGCGGCGTCGGCATCGCACCTGTCGCGCTCGGTCTTCTACCAGCGCATCGCGCTCATCGCGGAGCTGCTCGACGCGGATCTCGACGACGGCGAGACGCTCACGGCGCTGCATCTCGCGCTGCTCGTGCGGCGGAGCGGGAGCCGCTGAGCCGGCGGCGAGGCATCCGGTTACTTGCTATTGACAAGTTGACTTGCAAAGAGCAAGCTAAAGGCGTCCACGCACCATCTCGACGACGAAACCGGAGCACGCCATGACCGCCACCAGCATCTTCGTGAACCTCCCCACGACCGACCTCGAGCGCTCGAAGGCGTTCTACGAGGCGCTCGGCTTCAGCATCAACCCGCTCTTCACCGACGAGAACGCCGCCTGCGTCGTGCTCGACGAGAACGTCTACTTCATGGTGCTCACCCGCGACTACCTCGCGACCTTCACCGACAAGCAGATCATCGACCCGAAGACGCACGCGCAGGCGCTCATCGCGCTCAGCCGGGAGTCCCGCGACGGCGTCGACGAGGTGCTCGCCAAGGGCCTCGCCGCGGGCGGCACCGAGCCGCGCGAGGCGCAGGACTACGGCTTCATGTACTCGCGCGACCTCGAGGACCCGGACGGCAACGTGCTCGAGTTCCTCTTCATGGAGCAGGCGGCCGCCGAGCAGGGCCCCGACGCGTACCTCGCCGGCCAGGCCTGACGAGGCGCCCGTGGGCACCCGCGCCGCGCGCGGCTTCGGCCAGTACAGCGGCGTCGCGCGCGCCGTCGAGCGGGTCGGCGAACGATGGGCGCTGCTCATCGTGCGCGACCTGCTCGGCGGTGCGCGCCGGTACAGCGACCTCAAGGCGTCCCTGCCCAGGATCCCGACGAACATCCTGAGCGACCGGCTCAAGGAGCTGCAGGAGGCGGGCCTCGTGCGCCGCGTGCCGAGCGTGCGCGGCGGCTACGAGCTGACGCCGCTCGGTCGCGGGCTCGAGCCGGTGGTCCTGGCACTCGAGCGCTGGGGCTGGTCGGTGCTCGGCGATCCCGGCGAGGGCGAGACGATGAGCGCCGACGCGCTCGGCTTCGCGCTCGCCGCGGCATTCCGGCCGGATGCCGCGGCGGCGCTCCCGCCGACCGAGTACGTGCTGACGCTCTCCGGGGCGGAGCCGCCCGTGGCGGTCTCGGCGATCGTGGTCGGCGGCACGCTCGACGTCGTCCCCGTCGGCTCCGGTGCGCTGCCCCAGCCGCGGCGGCGCTCCGCCCTCGAGCCGGTGCCGGAGGCGGTGCTCGAGCTCGAGCTGGCGCCGGCGGCGCTGCGCGCCCTGCTCGCCGACGGCGCGATAGGCCGGCCCGGGTCGGCACCGTTCGCGGGGGATGCCGAGCTGCTCGACCGCTTCACCCGCACCTTCCGCATCGAGCCCGTCGGGCCGCCGCCCGGCGCGGCGGGCTCCACGGGCGCCGCGGTCGCGTAGGCGTTACCGGAGCGATATCTCCGCGACGCCCGGCGGACGGCATCGAGCGGATACGCTGAGCCGACCACTGCAGGTGAACGGCTTGGGGGAGACGATGACGGGATCGAGCGCGGGCGGGCGCGTCAGGATCGCGGGGGCGGTCGCGGCGGTCGCCGCGCTGCTGCTCACCGGCTGCGCGAGCGGGCCGGAACCGACGCCGAGCCCGACGGCGAGCGAGACGCCCACCGCGACGCCGACCTTGACGCCCACCGCGACGCCGGTGGCCGCCCCGGACCCGGCCGACCCGTCGAGCTGGCTGATCAGCGCCGACGGCATCGGGCCGATCGAGCGCGGAGCGGCATACCCCGAGGCGATCGACTCGCTGACGGAGCTGTACTCGGTCGAGCCGTCCGGGCTGTGCCCGGAGCTCGTGTACCTGCGACGAGATGCCGCCGCCGACGTGCTCGTCATCCGCTCGGAGGACGGGTCCTCGGTGCACCGGGTCTGGGTCTTCGGCTCCGTCCGCGACCCGGAGGGGCTGCGCGACGGCGGCGCGACCGAAGCCGGGATTCGATTGGGCGCGACCGTCGCGGAACTCCAGGCCGCCTACCCGGATCTCGAGCTGGTCATCGAGCGGCCGAGTTCGACGGTGTTCTCCGTCGGCGACGACGAGGCGGGATGGATCATCTTCACTGCGGTCGAGGGTGTCGTGGGTGGCATCGCCGCCGCGGACACGAAGTTCACCCCGCAGGAGCTGTGCGCGTGAGCGTGCGAGTCGGTGCCGCCACGCTCGGGGGTCTCGCGATCGCCGCGCTGCTGCTCACCGGCTGCGCGAGCGGGCCGGAGCCGACGCCGAGCCTGTCGGCGAGCGAGACGCCGACGCCCACCGCGACGCCGACGCCCACCGTGGCGGCACCCGATCCCGCCGACCTCACGACCTGGGTCATCAGTGGAGCCGGCTTCGGACCCGTCACTCGCGGAGCGGCGTATCCGGGAGTCGCGGAACCGCTCACGGCGTTCGAGCTCTCACCCGTCGACGAGATCTGCCCGACGCTGTTCACGCTCGAAGGCGAGGACACCGCCGCGCTGCTGCTCATCGTCTCGGCGGCGGGCGACGTCGTCGAGGAGGTGTGGGTCTCCGGCTCGCCGGATGCCTCGGGCGCGCTGCCCGTCGCGCCGCGAACGGTCGAGGGCATCGGCCTCGGCTCGAGCATCGACGAGCTCACGGCCGCGTATCCGGAGCTGCAGCAGGTCGGCCAGCTGAGCGCGGAGGGCTTCGGTTACGCCGTCGGCGACGAGGAGCTCGGCTGGGTCGACTTCATCGTCGTCGAGGACGTCGTGACGAGCATCGGCTCCTCCGCCGAGCCCCGTGCGCCGAAGGAGTTCTGCGGCTAGGCGAACGCCCGGCGCACCTCTTCGTGGGGCAGCGCGTAGCTCGCGTGCCCGTCGCGGCCCTCGAGGTCGCGGGCGGCGACGAGGGCGTTCGCAACGGCCTCCTCGACAGCCTCGACCGTGGCGCGGTACAGCGGATCGATCGCGCCCCAGGGCACGAAGTCGAGCCGCTCGAGCCCCTGGTTCGCCCCGCGACCGAGCTGGGAAGTGAGGGCGCCGGGGTTCGCGGTCGAGAACGCGAGGAAGATGTCGCCCGAGAAGTGGCTGCCCGCCGTGCCGGTGCGGGCGAGGCCGAGCGGCACTCGTCGGGCGAGGGCCTCGCACTGGCCCGGGAGGAGCGGGGCATCCGTCGCGACGATGACGATCACGCTGCCGGCGCCCGCGGCGGCCTTCGTGCGTTCGCCGTCGCGCACGAACCAGTCGTCGTCCTCGATCGGCTTCGGCGCGGCGGACTCGCGGCCGAGCGGCCGGCCGGCGAGCCGGAGCTCGTCGCGGTCGCCGAAGTTGGCCTGCAGCAGGACGCCCACGGTGTACTCGCCGCCGGCCGTCGCGACCACCCGCGACGCGCTGCCGGTGCCGCCCTTGAAGGCGTAGCAGTTCATGCCCGTGCCGCCGCCGACGTTGCCCTCGGCGATCGGGCCGCCGGCGGCGGCGTCGAGGGCGGCCCGCGCGTGCTCGGGCCGCACGTGCCCGCCGTTGATCTCGTTCAGGTAGCCGTCCCAGGTCTCGCCGACGACCGGCAGCATCCACTGCGCGGACACCTCGGGATGCGTCTGGTGCACCCACTCGTCGACGCCCTGGTGCACGGCGCCGACGGCGTGCGAGTTCGTGATCGCGATCGGCAGCGCGAGCATGCCGGCCTCGTCGATCCAGCTGCGCCCGGTCAGCTCCCCGTTCCCGTTCAGCGAGAAGGTGCCGGCGGCGCAGGGGACGCCGACGCCGTCACGGCCGCGGGGGAGGATCGCCGTCACCCCGGTGCGCGCCGTGCCCGCCTCGTCGGGTCCGCTCACGAGCGTCGTGTAGCCGACCTGCACCCCGGGGACGTCGGTGATCGCGTTCGCGGGGCCCGGGGTGCCGTCGAAGGGCACGCCGAGGTCTCTGGCCCGCTGGGGCTCGACGGGGGACTGGCTGGTGGTCGTCATCGACGCTCCTCGTTCTCGAACACCCGTTCAACTTTCGGGTGACGATCACGCTAGCACTCTTGACAGCGCCCAGGTGCGTCGATTGAATGAGCGTTCAGATTCCGCCGCACCGAACGCGGCTGCCCCCACGCCGAGGAGACGATGATGTCTGAACACCCGATCAACACCGCCGAGCGCGCACCGTCCACCCGAAGAGGCTCCCTCGCCGCCGGCCGGCTGGGCGTCGGCGACGTCGTCTTCTTCGTCGTCTCGGCCGCGGCACCGCTCACCGTGGTCGCGAGCGCCGCGCCGACCTCGATGCGCATGGGCGGCATCGGGGCGGCCGGCGCGATGCTCGTCTGCGCCGTCGTGCTGATCCTCTTCGCCCTGGGGTTCACCGCGATGTCGACGCACGTGCGCAACACCGGCGCCTTCTACGCGTACGTCTCGCGCGGTCTCGGCAAGCCGGCGGGCCTCGGGGTGTCGTTCGTGACGATCTTCGCCTACGCCATCCTGACGGTCTGCTTCTACGGCTTCATCGGCTTCTTCGGCGAGCTCACGTTCGGCGGCCTCTTCGGCATCCAACTGCCCTGGGTGGTCTGGTCCCTGATCGCCGCCGCGGTGGTCGCCCTGCTCGGCTACCGCAAGATCGACGTCGGCGCGAAGGTGCTCGGCGTGCTGCTCACCGCGGAGGTCGCCATCCTGCTCGTGCTGTCCGTCGCCGTGCTGGTGCAGGGCGGTCCGGAGCCGTGGAGCGCCGCCCCCTTCGACCCGAAGGAGATCTTCTTCGCCGCCGGCGCCGGCAGTCTGTTCGTCGTCGGCTTCGGCGCCTACCTCGGCTTCGAGGGCACCGCGATCTACGCCGAGGAGGCCCGCAACCCGCGGCGCACCGTGCCGATCGCCACGTACCTCGCGATCGGCTTCCTCGGCGTCTTCTACGCCTTCACCTTCTGGATGCTCACGGTCGCGTTCGGCGCCGACGGCGTGATCGAGATCGCCCGCGGCGACGCCTTCGAGACGATGGTGTTCGCGGCGGGCGCCGAGTACCTCGGAGACTGGGCCGCGATCGTCATGCAGGTGCTCATCGTGACGAGCTTCTTCGCCTGCCTGCTCGCCTTCCACAACGCGTCGAGCCGCTACCTCTACTCGCTCGGCCGCGAGCGGCTGCTGCCGGCCGCGCTCGGCCGCACGCACCCGAAGACGAAGGCGCCGTACGTGGCGAGCGCCGTGATGAGCGTGATCGCCGTCGCCGCCATCCTCGTCGCATTCCTGCTCGGTGCCGACCCCTTCCTGCAGTTCGCGATCTGGACGTACGCCACCGGCGTCGCCGGACTCGTCTTCGCGCAGGCGGTCGCCGCGGTCGCCGTCGTCGGATTCTTCGCCAGGAACCGCCGCGGGCACAGCGTCTGGCGGGTGCTCGTCGCCCCCGCGATCGGCGCGGCAGGCCTGATCACGGGGTTCCTGCTCATCGCGTTCAACTTCGAGATCGTGACGACGATGACCGGCCCGATCAACTGGGTGCTGCTCGCGCCCACCCCGCTGCTGTTCATCGTCGGTATCGTGATCGCCATGATCATCCGCCGACGCGACCCGGCCCGCTACGCCGCCCTCGCCGAGAACCTCGACGACGAACGGGCCGAGGCGTGACGCGATCCGCGAAGCACGCGCAGCGCCGCGACGATCTCGTCGCGGCGCTGCGCCGCGTCGCGCGGGAGCGGGGGATGGCCCAGGCCAATGTGCGCGCCGTCGCCGCCGAGGCCGAGGTGAGCGCCGGCAGCGTGCTCTACTACTTCGACAGCTTCGAGCAGCTGCAGTTCGCCGCGGTCGAGGGCGTGCTCGAGGAGTTCTACGAGCGCCGGCGCGCGATCGCCGAGCGGGAGCCGGATGCCGCGGCGAGACTCCGCGCGCTCATCGAAGCCGGCGTGCCCGACGTGATCAGCGACGAGCTCCGACTCGTCTACGAGAGCATCGGACTGCTGCGCGAGAAGCCGCAGTACAAGCCGCTGCACCGCTCGATCGTGGAGCGGCAGGTGATGCTGTACCGCTCGACGATCGAGGTCGGCACGGCGCTCGGCGCGTTCCGGCCGCGGCAGGAGCAGGCGACCATCGCGCGCAACCTCGTCGCGCTCGAGGACGCCTACGACCTCTACCCGCTGATCGGGGTGGAGCTCGATCGGGCGGCCTGCCGCCGCGCCGTCGTCGAGTACGCCGAGCTCGCACTGGACTGCGAGCTCGGCTGACGCGCGCCGTGCGTGCCGTGCGCGCCGTGCGCGCGGTTCAGCGCAGGAAGCGCAGGTAATCCACCGCGGGGTCGACCGCGGCGCCCACGGTGAGCACGGCTTCGGCGACCTCCTCGCCGGCGCCGAGCTCGAGGGCGACCGAGCCGTCGGCCCGCACCGCACGCGAACCGCCGACGAAGCGCAGCCCCTCGGCCTCGCCCACGGCATTGACGTAGACGTGCGGCAGCCGGTTGTCGAGCGCCCGGGCCCGCGAGGCGAGCTCGTGGTCGGGCAGGTAGGGGGCCATGTTCGCGGCGACCGAGACGAGCAGCTCGGCTCCGGCCAGGGCGAGCCGGCGCGCCGGCTCCGGGAACTCGATGTCGAAGCAGATCAGTGCGCCGATCGCGGTGCCCGCAGCGTCGCCGAGCACATCGTCGGCGCCGGGGGCGAAGGCCTCCGCCTCGGCGCCGAACAGGAGGCGCTTGCGGTACACGGCGGCGAGCCGGCCCTCGGCGTCGATGATCGCGAGCGAGTTGTGCACGGCGCCGTCGGTCCGCGAGGCATCCGGCTCGCCTCGCTCGGCGAACCCGAAGGCGACGGCCGTGCCCGAGTCGGCGCAGGCCGTCGCGAGCTCGGCGAGCAGCGGGTCGTCGCGCGTCAGGGCGAGCTCGCCGACGCGCTCGCCGGTGTAGCCGCAGAGGAAGAGCTCGGGGAAGACGGCGAGCTCGGAATCCGGATGGCCCGCCAGCACCTCGCGGATGGTCGCCGCGTTCGCGCGGAGATCGCGCGGCGCGGCCGCGAGCTGCGCGAGGACCACCCGGAGCTCGCGCTCCCGGGCGGTCCCCGCGTGCCGGTTCATCTCGCGCCCGCTACTTCGCGACGAAGGACAGGCGGCGGTTCGCGAACTCGCCGATGCCGATCGGACCCATCTCGCGGCCGAAGCCGGAGCGCTTCACGCCGCCGAAGGGCAGCTCCGCCGCCTCCGCGGCGATCGTGTTGACGTGGGTCATGCCGACCTCGAGCCGCGAGGCGACGCGCGCCGCGCGCGCCTCGTCGGTCGAGAACACCGAGCCGCCGAGGCCGAGGTCGCAGTCGTTCGCGAGCTCGAGAGCCTCCTCGTCGCTGTGCACCCGGTAGACGGTCGCGACCGGCCCGAAGATCTCCTCGCGGTACGACGCGGAGTCGCGCGGCACGCCCGTCAGCACCGCCGGCGAGTAGTACGCGCCGGGACCGTCGGAGAGCACGCCGCCCGCCTCGAGCGTCGCACCCGCGGCGACCGCGCGCTGCACCTGCTCGTGCACCGTCTCGGCCGCCACACGGGTCGACAGCGGGGCGTACTCGCCCTCGCCGAGGGCGAGCTGGTCGCCGGGCACGAGGCCGTCGGCCAGCTTCTTCAGCTCGGCGACGAACTCGTCGTAGATGTCGTCCATGACGATCATCCGCTTGTTCGAGTTGCAGACCTGGCCGCCGTTGTAGACGCGGAAGTCCCACGCCGCCTTCGCGACGCTCGCGACGTCGTCGGCGTCGAGCACGACCATCGGGTCGATGCCGCCGAGCTCGAGCACGCACTTCTTCAAGTGCCGGCCCGCCTGCTCGCCGATGATCGCCCCCGCCCGCTCGGAGCCGGTGAGCGAGACGCCCTGCACCCGGTCGTCCGCGATCATCGTGGCGATCTGCTCGTGCGAGGCGAACACGTTCTGGTAGCCGCCGACGGGCACGCCCGCCTCCTCCATGATCTCCTGGATCGTGAGGGCCGAGCGGGCGCAGATGTCGGCGTGCTTCAGGATGATCGTGTTGCCGAGCACGAGGTTCGGGGCCGCGAAGCGGGCCACCTGGTAGTAGGGGAAGTTCCACGGCATCACGCCGAGCAGCGTGCCGATGGGCAGCTGCTCGATGATCGCCTTGCCGGGGATGGTCGAGGGGATCTCGTAGTCCGTGATGAGGCTCGGCCCGTGCACCGCGTAGTAGTCGATGATCGCCGTCGCGAACTCGACCTCGTCGATCGACTCGGCGAGGGACTTGCCCATCTCGACCGCGATGAGGCGGGCGAGTTCCTCCTTGCGCTCCTCGAACAGCTCGGCGACGCGCTTCACGACGGCGGCGCGCTCCTGCACGCTGCGCTCGCGCCATTCGCGGTAGGCGCCGTCGGCCGCCGCGAGCGTCTGCTCGATCTCCGCGTCGGTCGCGACCTCGAAGGTCTCGACGATCTCGCCCGTCGCTGGGTTCTGCACCCGGTACTTCGCCATTTCGGCTCTCTCCTTCGTCTCCGTGGGTCTGCGGCGCGGGCGTCGGCCCGCGCGGGAGCGCTCAGCGCTCGATGAACACCTTGCGCAGCGGTTCGCGCACGGTCCAGATGGTCTGCATGCCGGCCTCGAGGCGCACCACCGAGCCGGGCGCGAGCACGATCGCCTCACGGGCGGGCTCGACGAACTCGACGGTCGCGTCGCCCGCGAGGACGACGAACACCTCGTCGACCTCGGTGTCGCGCATCGTGCCGCGGCTCATCTCCCAGATGCCGATCTCGCCGGCCGCCGAGATGTCGAGCGGCAGGTACGCGGTGGTCGGCTCGCCGGCGACGGACTGCTCGGCGGGCACCGGCTCGTGCTCGAGCGCGACGGCCGGGCCGTCGACGAGCGCGCCGGGGGCGAGGCGCTCGGCGCCTTGCTGCTCGGCGCCCTGCTGCTCGGTGCCCCGCTGCTCGGCGCTCACGAGTCGAATCCGAGGCCGAGGGCGTCGAGCGTCTTCAGCAGCACGTTGCGCTTGCCGCGGTTGTGGTCGGCGCGATCGAGCGACCAGCGGGTCGCGTTGATGCCGATCGCGGCGGCCGGCTCGGGCGGGAACGGCAGCGGGCGCTTGCGCACCATCTCGAGCTGCGTGCGCTCGTTGTCGCGGCGCTCGAGCAGGTCGAGCATGACCTCGGCGGCGAAGCGTGTCGAGCCGACGCCGAGGCCGGTGAAGCCCGCCGCGTACGCGACGCGGTGCTCGCGCGCCGTGCCGAAGAAGGCCGTGAACTGGGTCGAGGTGTCGATCGCGCCGGCCCACTGGTGGCTGAACCGCAGGCCCTCGAGCTGCGGGAAGGTCGTGAAGAAGTGGCTCGCGAGCTTCTGCCACGACTCGGGGCGGTTCTCGTACTGCTCGCGCACCTTGCGGCCGTAGTGGTACACGGCGTCGTAGCCGCCGAAGAGGATGCGGTTGTCCTTCGAGAGCCGGTAGTAGTGGAACTGGTTCGCCATGTCGCCGATGCCCTGGCGGTCCTTCCAGCCGATCGAGTCGAGCTGTTCGGCCGAGAGCGGCTCGGTCATGAGCACGTAGTCGTAGACCGGCACGGTCATCAGGCGGTTGCGCTTCAGGAGCGAGGGGAACACGTTCGTCGCGAGCACCGCGTGCTTGGCGTCGATGCGTCCGCCATCGGTGACGACGCTCACGGCACCCGTCGAACCTGGGGTGTCGAGGCGGCGCACGGGCGACTGCTCGAAGATCTCGACGCCGCGCTCCTCGGCGACGCGGGCGAGCTCGGCCGCGAGCCGGGCCGGGTGCACCATCGCGTTGGTGCGCTTCTCCCACACCGCGCCGAGGTAGGTCGGGGAGTGGACGGATGCCTGGGCCGCGGCTTCGTCGAGGAAGACGACCTCGTCGGCCTCGCCCGCGGCGGCGGCCTCGTCGGCCCACTCGCGCAGCCACTCGAGCTGGTGCTCCTCGATCGCGGGCGCCAGCTGGCCGGTGCGCTCGAACTCGAAGTCCATGCCGTAGCGCTGCTCGCTCGCCTCGATGGCGTCGAGGTTCTCGAGCCCGAGGCGGTCGAGGAGCGGCATCTCCTTGGGCCAGCGGGAGAGGCCGTTCTCGCGGCCGTGCGTGAGGCTCGCCTCGCAGAAGCCGCCGTTGCGGCCGGAGGCCGCCCAGCCGATGCGCTTCGCCTCGACGAGGACGACGTGCGACTCGGGCGCGCGCTCCTTCGCGAGCAGGGCCGTCCAGAGGCCGGTGTAGCCACCGCCGACGACCACGAGGTCGGCGACGACGGTGCCGCTGAGCTTGGGCCGGGAGGGCTTCAGCGCTTCCGGCAGGTCGTCCCGCCAGAAGACCGAGTGGCGGGTGTCGGCGAGCGCATGCTCGATGACGGATGAAGAGGGTCGACGTCGTTCGAAGACGGTGGTGCCCACGGGGATCACTCCGATACGTGTTTGGTTCCCACCATCCTGACGCGGCGGCGGCCGGGCCGCCAGCCCGCCGCTGTCGCGGAATGACGGCGGCTCCGGACAGATTGACGGGCTGCGCCCGCCCGTCGCGCGGTCAGGCCGTGGGGGCGTGCTGCTCGAGGAACTCGTACACCTCGGTCTGGTCGACGCCCGGGAAGGTGCCGGTCGGGAGGGCGGCGAGCAGGCTCGTCGGCGTGCGCGCGGCCGGCCACGAGGCATCCGCCCACTTGTCGGCGAGTCCCTCCGGCGCCTGGCAGCAGCTCGGGTCGGGGCAGCGGGACACGGCGCGGTGCGGCGTCTCCCGGCCGCGAAACCACTTCACGTGCTCGAAGGGCACGCCGACCGAGACCGAGTACTCGCCCTCCTTCGCCTTCTCGATGCGGGAGGTGCACCAGAAGGTGCCGGACGGAGTGTCCGTGTACTGGTACCAGGGGCTGAAGCGGTCCTCGACGTCGAAGACCGTGCGGGCCGTCCAGTTGCGGCAGACGGTGGTGCCCTCGACGGCGCCGAGGGCATCGGAGGGGAAGCGGACGCGGTCGTTCTCGTACGCCTTGATGATCGTGCCCGATTCGTGCACCTTCATGAAGTGCACCGGGATCTCGAGGCGGGCGGTCGCCAGGTTCGTGAAGCGGTGGCCGGCCGTCTCGTAGGAGACCGCGAAGTGGTCGCGCAGCTCCTCCATCGAGATGCGGCGCAGATTCTTCGCCTCGGCGAGGAAGCGGACGGCGGCCTGCTCCGGCAGGAGGATCGCCGCGGTCAGGTAGTTCGTCTCGACCCGCTGGCGCAGGAACTCGCCGTAGTCGCGCGGCTCCTCGTGGTGCAGCAGGTGGCTCGCGAGCGCCTGCAGGATCGGCGAGCGGGAGTCCCGTGAGGGCGACTGCTGGGTCGGCAGGTAGATGCGCCCGTGCCGCTTGTCGGTGACGGAGCGGGTCGAGTGCGGCAGGTCGCCGACGTAGTGCAGGGAGTAGCCGAGGTGCGAGGCCATGTCGGCGACGAGCTGGTGCGAGACCGGTCCACCGGTGTGGCCGACCGCTTCGAGGAGTTCGGCCGCGACGCGCTCGAGCTCGGGGTAGAAGTTGTCGCGGGCGCGCATCTCGGCGCGCAGCTCGGCGTTCGCGCGGCGGGCCTCCTCCGGCGTCGCCGCGCGCTCGCGGTGCAGACGGTCGATCTCGTTGTGCAACGCCAGGATCGTCTGCAGGGTCTGGTCGCTCATCGTCTTCGCGACACGGAACGGGTCGAGCCCGAGCGCCGAGAAGACGGGACCGCGCTGCGCGCGCTCGACGGCGATCTCGAGGGCGGCGCGCTCGCTCGGCGCGTCGGCGCGGAGCAGCTCGTCGACCGTGGTGCCGAGCGCGAGCGCGATCGTGCGGAGCATCGAGAGGCGCGGTTCGCGCTTGCCGTTCTCGATCGCGGAGACCTGGCTGGGCGCCCGGTCGATCGCGCGGGCCAGCTCGCCGAGGGTCAGGCCGCGGGCGGTGCGGTGTTCGCGGATGCGGCGGCCGAGCGTGAGCGCGTCGACCTCGCCGGAGGTGGCGGCTTCGGCGGCGGCGGCAGCGGTGCCCGGCTCGGACCGGGATCGATCGGCGGCGATCATGTCAACGATGGTCACACGCGATGGCGGATGCCGCAAACGGAACTTCTGCGAAAGTTCTGCTGCGCTCGGGCGTTGATGTGGATTCGCGGGGCTGATTCGGGCGGTTTCGCGAGCATCCGTGTGAAGAAGTATCGAAGTGCGGATGTGTCGAAGTGCCGACGTGCTGGGCGCGGCCAGCGTAGGTCAGCATGGGATCAGTGCCGGATCCGTGCCGGGTCAGTGCCGGATCAGTGCCGGGTCAGTGCCGGGTCAGGATCTGCTCGGCGCTCGCGAGCTCGGCGTAGCTGTCGCCGAGCGCGGCCATGAACGCGGCATGCACCTGGGCGGCTGGCACGGTCACGCCGTCGAAGGTGAGATCGGGTGCCGCGCAGGCGTCGTGCACGACGGTGACCTGGAAGCCCAGGTCGGCCGCGGCCCGGACGGTGGCGTCGACGCACATGCTCGACATCATGCCCATGACCACGAGCTGCTGCGGTGCGGCCTCGGCGGCGCTCGCGGCGTCGTGCTCGCGCAGCACGCCCTCGAGCCCGGTGCCGATGAAGGCGTTCGGCAGCGCCTTGGTGAGCACGGTCTCGCCCTCGCGCGGTGCGACGCTCGGGTGGATCTCGACGCCCGGGGTGCCCGGCTGGAAGAACGCCGCGTCCGGAGCATCCCAGACGTGCTGGATGTGCACGACCGGCTCGCCGCGCTCGCGCCACGCCGCGAGCACCTCGCTCGCCCGATCGGCGGCCGCCTCGGGGCCGACGAGGGGGTGCCGGCCTCCGGCGAAGTAGTCCTGCTGGATGTCGATGATGAGCAGCGTGCGGGTCATGCGCTCACGCTAGCGGGAGGTGGCGGGCTCGCGGGAGCCCTTCGGGAACTTCCTCGGGATGCGCCGCGCGGCGTGCCCGGCGGCGTGCTTCGGGCAGTGCTCCGGCGGCTCGCGAACCGTTCGGCGATCACCCGTTCGTTCGCGCGATTGCCTGGACGGGGCACCTGCTGCGGATCGAGATGCGCCGGCGGGGTGAACCAGCTGCGGTCGTCGCGCACGTGGATGCGCCAACCGTCCCGGTGGACCCGATGGTGGTGGTGGCTGCAGAGCATGATCCCGTTGCCGGTATCGGTGCGGCCTTCGTCGCGCCGCCACCACGCGATATGGTGCGCCTCAGCGTAGCCCGGCGGTCTGAGGCATCCGGGCCAGGCGCAGCCGCCGTCGCGGTCGACGAGCACGAGCTTCTGCTCGGTGCTGAACAGTCGGGCCGCACGGCCCAGGTCGAGCCGAGCGCTGCCGTCGCCGAGCAGGAGCGGGCTGATGCCCGCGCTCAGTGCGAGGGCGCGGGCGGTCGCGATCGAGACGGGCTGCTCGATGCCGTCGAGCGTCGCGTGCCCCTCGCCGCTGGTCAGCGCCTCGGCGTCGACTCTGGCGACGACAGTGACGCGACGAAGCGCGGTCGGAGCGTCGCCGCAGCCCAGGGCGTGCCGGGCGAGGTCAGCGAGCGCGTCGGCGTTGAGCTGCGCGATCGAGCGGTCTTCGCGGAACAACGGATCGAGAGAGACGGGGCCGACGGGATCGTCGTTGCTGCGGTTCCCGCCTCCGCGCGCGGCGCTTGCCAGTGCACCGCTGTCGAGTGCGCCACCGCCGCTCCCTGCGTGGTCGGTGCGGTTGCTGCCTCGCCCGGCGCGCAGCGCGGCACCGACGAGCGCGTCGACCGCGGCTTTGATCGCGGCTCCGCTCTCGGGATCGAACGCGCCGCGCACAAGCACCATGCCGAAGCGGTCTTCACGGATCGAGAGCGATCGTCGAGCGCGGAGCTCGTCTTCGCGCGGTTGCACGCCGTCGGGGTCGAGGTGAGCTTCGAGTCGTTTGATGAGGGCGTGCACGCCGTCGACGCCGACGACGGGCGCGCGTTCGACGAGCAGGGCTTCGGCGGAGGCGAGCGCCTCGGGCTCGCAGCGGAGGGCGATGCGATCGAGGAAGCGAACGATGACGCCGGCCGCATCCACGCAGAGTTCACCCCGGCGCATCGCCGCAGCGACGAGCGGTCGCTTCGCCGGGAGCTCGTCGTCGAAGAAGCTGCGCCTGGCGGAGGTCGCCCGCCCGACCTCGATGAGGCGAACGGCGTCGATGTTTCGCCCACCGCTGACTGCAGCGAGGAGTTTGGCCGCGTTGGGGAAGCCGTGCTCGCGGGCGAGGTCTGCGTCGACCTCTCCGCACGAGCGGTCCGCGAGTTCGGCCGCGCACCGAGCCTGCAGGGCCTCGAGGGCGCGTGCCGCTCTGGCGAGTGCTTCGACCGTGCGCACCAGCCCCGCCCCGCTCATCGCGTGCACCTCGGCATCGACGCCGCTCGCCGCCCCGGCCAGCGCGCCTGCCCAGGTCGCGACGGCGTCGGCGGCGGCTTCTGCGAAGCGGGTGACGGCGGTCGTGGAGTGCATACCTCCATCCTGGCCGGGATGGGCAACACATTCGAAGAAATGTTCAAGCTGTGGATAACTCCGAAACCGCTCGCCGAGCTTGGATACGCTCGAAATCACGCACGAAAACGGCGCTCCCAGAGAATCCTGAGCGCGGATGGCCGGGTTGACACTCGGAGGAGGGAAGAGATGAGATTCGAACTCAGTTACGAACTGCGGGCGTGCGGGGTTGCTCGTGCTCGGGGGCCGCCGCGCGGTCGCGAGCCGCGAGCACCTCAGGCACATGCGCCTCCGCCCACTCGCGCATCGCCCGAATCGGGTCGAGCAGGGAGATGCCGAGCTCCGTGAGCGAGTATTCGACGCGCGGCGGAGAATCGCGGAACGCTCGACGCACGATCAAGCCGTCGGCCTCGAGCGCGCGCAGCGTCTCGGTGAGCACCTTCGGGGTGACACGGCCGACGCGCTCGCGGAGCTCGCCGAAGCGCAAGGTGCCGCCCCGTTCGAGTGCGAGCAGCACGAACATGGTCCAGCGTTCGCCGATCCGCTCAAACACTACGCGGCTCGGGCAATCCGGCGCGAGCACGTCGCGCGCCTCCTCGGAGGAGGAGGCGGTGGCCGCAGCGGCGGAGACGGTGGCCGCAGAGTCGGAGGCGGTGGCCGCAGCGGCGGAGTCGGTGGCGGCGGCGGCGGTGGCACTGTGTGCGTTCGGTTGAGGCATCGGCGGCCTCCCGTCCGGCGTCATGGTTTCCTCGAGGGAAGTTCCGTTGAAGTAACCGGCGGTGCGTCCATAGCGTTGCCGACATGAGAATCCTACTGACCGGGGCAACCGGGACCATCGGCTCGGCGGTGCTCGACGAGCTCGTCGAGGCTGGACACGAGGTGCGAGCGGTCGTCCGGAGCGAGCAGTCGGCGCGGGCGGTCGCAGCACGAGGTGCCTCCGCGCGGCTCGGCGAGGTGACGGACGCCAGCTGGTTCGGCGCCGAGCTCGCCGAGGCCGAAGCCGCTATCCACACCGCCGCGCCGGCGAGCGGGGCGCCCGAGTTCGACGCAGCCGTCCTCGACGCCATCGGGAACGAGTTCGCGACGACTGGGCGCCGGTTCGTGCACACGAGCGGGATCTGGGAGTACGGTACGGGCGCGAACCTCCAGGACGACGGCCCGCTCGACCCGCCGGAGATCGTGGCGTGGCGCGTGCCTCTCGAAGAGCAGCTCCTCGCAGGGCCCGTTTCCGCGACGATCATCGCACCGGGCGTCGTCTACGGCTCCGGAGGGATTCCCGAGCTCCTGACGACGCCGGGCCCGGATGGACGGGTCCGACTCGTGGGCGATGGTCGACAGCACTGGAGCCTCGTGCACCGGGACGACCTGGCGCGGCTCTACCGCATCGCCGTCGAGCATCCGCAGGAGCAGGGAAGGATCATCGCGGTCGATGGCCGACCGCAGAGCGTGCGAGCGATCGGTGAAGCGACCGTCGCCTCGGGGCGGGCCAGCGCCGTAGTGGAGGAATCGGTCGACGAGTCGCGGGCGCGGCTCGGCACGCCCTTCGCCGACGCCCTGCTGCTCGACCAGCGCGCGCTCGGCGAGAAGGCTCGCACGCTCGGCTGGCGGCCCGCTCACCGAAGCCTGCTCGAGGAGGTACTCGGCGACGGAGCACGGTGACGACGACGCGCGGCGGCGACGGAGTTCGGTGACGACGGAGCTCGGCCACCACGGAGCGCAGGACGACGGAGCTCAGTAGGGACGGAGCTCGGTGACGACGAAGCTCAGGGATAGCGGAACTCGGCATGGGCGGAGCACAGCGACGACGGAGCACGGCCGCGACGAAGCTCAGTGGAGGCCGAGCGCCCGGCATCCCGCCGGTATCGTCGACGGATGGACCTCCTCGACGTCTGGCCTGTCTTCCGCCTTCGGCTGCGCACGCCGCGGCTGGAGTTGCGCCCGGTGCGGGACGCCGATCTCCCGGGTCTCGCCCAGGCGGCGCTCGACGGAGTCCACGACGCTGAGCGCACGCCGTTCGGCATCCCGTGGACGGACGCGCCGCGCGAGGAGCTCCTGCCGAATCTCGCGCGGTTCGTCTGGCGCGAGCGCGCGGGCGTCGCCCCCGAGGAGTGGAACCTCCTCTTCGCGGTGCTCGAGGACGGCCGCCCGATCGGCGTCCAGGATCTGCGGGCGACGAACTTCGCCGCGCTCCGCACGGTGTCGAGCGGGTCGTGGCTGACACGTTCCCGCCAAGGCCTCGGCCTCGGCACCGAGATGCGCGCCGCCCTGCTCTTGTTCGCGTTCGACCACCTCGGCGCGACCGTCGCGGAGTCGGAGGCGTACGACTGGAACTCGCCATCGCTGGCCGTCTCGATGAAGCTCGGCTACCGGGAGAACGGTGTCACGCGGCGCTCGCCGAAGGCGGGCGTCGTCGAGGACGAGGTGCGGCTGCGGCTCGAGGCATCCGCGTTCCGGAGACCCGCATGGGAGCTCGAAGTGGACGGGGTCGATGAGGCGCGCCCGTTCCTGCTCGTCGAGTGATCGACGACCCGATGCTGCTGGCAACCGACCGCGACTGCGAGCGACGGATCGCGGCGGCCGGGGGCTGATCGCGATCCGTGGCCGAACCGTAGGAGCCGTGCGCAGGCGTGCCAGCGTCCGGCCGGATCCGTGGCGGGGACCCCTCCCCATTTTGGGGGAGGCCGCTCTGCTGCTTGGATGGTCCGCGGGGGACCGGGACCGACCCGGGAACCGGAGGGAACCAGAACCATCATGACCGCAACCCGTAAGATCGCCGCCGTCTCGTTCGCCGCGATGGCCCTGCTGCTCGCCGGCTGCGCATCCGGCGGTAACGCCGAGGGCACCGCCGCGAAGGCCGAGAAGCAGGCGGAGGCGCCCGCGGCGGCCGAGCAGACCAAGCAGGAGGCCTGCACCGACGTGCAGACCGCGCTCCAGGAGCTCTCCAGCCTGAGCTCGGTCGACTCCAGCGACCCCGCTGCGGCCCTCGCCGCGCTCAAGGAGGCCTCGGGCACCGTCACGGAGACCGCCGCCAAGGTCGGCAACCCCGAGGTCAAGGCCGCCGCCGACCAGGCCGCCGTCGCGCTCGACGAGTACGTCGTCTACCTCGACGGCATGGTCGCCGACCCGGCCAACGCCGACATCTCGGCCATGAGCGAGCACATCACCTCGCTGCAGGAGTCGGTCACCGAGCTCGGCACCGTCTGCGCCAGCTGAGCCGGCCACGGCCCCGCGTCGCAGCGGACCCTGCGACGGGGTGACCGCCCGAGCGGAACCACGACGGGCCGC
>NZ_BMRJ01000002.1:596798-666262 GCF_014648575.1 Agromyces mediolanus
GTGCACCCGCTCGCCCTCGACGAAGGTCTGCAGCACGCTCGTCGCCCCGATCTCTTCGGCCGGCCCGGCGAAGGGATCCCGGTCGAGCAGGGCGAAGTCGGCCAGCTTGCCGACCGCGATCGTGCCGGTCTCGTCCAGGTGGTTCACGTACGCCGAGCCCGCCGTGTACGCGGTGAGCGAGGTCGCGAGGTCGATCGCCTGCTCGGGCAGGAACGGCGGGTAGTCGCCCTCCTCCTCGCCGGGCGCCGAGACGCGGTTCACTGCGACATGGATGGCCGCGAGCGGGTTCGGCGTCGACACCGACCAGTCGCTGCCCGCCGCGAGCACCGCCCCCGAGCGCAGCAGATCCCCGAAGGGGTACTGCCAGGCGTCGCGCGGGGAGCCGAGGAACGGCAGCGTCAGCTCCACCATCTGCGGCTCGAGCGCCGCCCACAGCGACTGCATGTTCGCCGCCACGCCGAGCTCGCGGAAGCGCGGCACGTCGTCCGGGTGCACCACCTGCAGGTGGGCGATGTGGTGCCGGTGGTCGTTCCGGCCGTTGCGGGCGATCGCGTGCTCGACGGCGTCGAGGCACTCGCGCACCGCCCGGTCGCCGATCGCGTGGAAGTGCAGCTGGAAGCCGAGCTCGTCGAGCAGAGGCGCCGCCTGGTTCAGGAGCTCCGGCGGCACGAAGGAGATGCCCGAGTTGTCGGTCGGGTGCCCGTGGCCGTCGCAGTACGGCTCGAGCATCGAGGCCGTGAAGTTCTCGGCGACGCCGTCCTGCATGATCTTCACGCTCGTCGCGGCGAAGCGGCCGCCGCGGTACTCCTCGCGCTTCGCCAGGAGCCCGTCGATCTGCTCGAGCCCCTTCGCGCGGTCCCACCAGAGCGCGCCGACGACGCGCCCGGTGAGCCGGCCGGATGCCGCGGCGGAGAGGTACGCGCGGCCGGGATCGTCGCCGACGCCGTAGTCGCCGACGATCGCGTCCTGCCAGGCGGTCACGCCGAAGGAGTGCAGGTACCGCTGCCCCTCGAGCACCGCCGCTTCGAGCTCCTCGGGCGTCGTGGCGGGCAGGTGCCGGCGCACGAGGTCCATGGCGCCCTCGTGCAGCGTGCCGCTCGGTGCGCCGTCGGCGTCGCGCTCGATGCGGCCGTCGGCGGGATCGGGCGTGTGCCGGTCGATTCCGGCCAGTCGCAGCGCGGCGCTGTTCACCCAGGCGCCGTGCCCGTCGCGGTTCGGCAGGAACGCCGGCCGGTCGGGCAGCACCCGGTCGAGCGCCGCAGCCGTGGGCGTGCCGCCGGGGAACGCGGACATGCCCCACCCGCCGCCGAGGATCCACGGGGCATCCGGGTGCGCCGCCGCGTACGCCGCGATGGTGTCGAGGTAGGCGCCCTCCGTCTCGCCGTCGCGGAGGTCGCAGCGCAGCATGTCGAGCCCGCCCCAGACGGGGTGCACGTGCGCGTCCTGGAAGCCGGGCACGAGCAGTCGGCCGCGCAGATCGACGTGCTCGGTGCCCGGGCCGATGAGCTCCCGCACGTCGTCGTCGGCCCCCACGGCGACGATGCGGCCGCCCGAGACGGCGACGGCCGAGGCGCGCGAGCGCACCGCGTCGGCGGTGAAGACGGGGCCGCCGGTGAAGACGAGGTCGGCGTGAGGCATCCGTGAGTCCTTTCAGTGGGGCGCGACGGGCGCGCGCGAGGCGAGCAGCGCGAGCGGTGCGGAGGCGTGCGAGCAGCAGGGGAGCGGACGAGCGCGGCGGCTCAGCCGCCGCCCATGGTGCGCGCGATGTCGGCGGCGGAGTCGCCCGCGCGCCGCAGCACGTACGCGACGAGGCCGAGGGCGATGAGGGTCAGCACGAGCATGATCGTCGACACCGCGGCGATCTCCGGTCGTAGGCCGCTGCGCAGCGCGCTCAGCACGTACACGGGCCACGGCGTCGTGCCCGACACCTGCACGAACGCGGCGATGACCGTGTTGTCGAGGCTCAGCGTGAACGACAGCAGGAAGCCGGCGAGCACGGCGGGCATCGCGAGCGGCAGCGTCACCCGGCGGAACGTGGCGGGCGGCTTCGCGTAGAGGTCGGCGGACGCCTCCTCGAGCTGGCCCTCCTGGCCGACGAGCCGGGCCCGCACGAGGTACGACACCACCGCGACCGAGAACAGCGAGTGGCCGATCACGAGCCGCACGATGCCGTCGTTGAACAGGCCGATGCCGAGGTCCTGGCCGAGGACCACGAGCCACGGCAGCAGCGCCACCGCGTCGACGATCTCGGGCGTCACCGAGACGAGCAGCAGCAGGCCGAGGAACCACCACACCCACTTGCCGGGGTGGCGCGCCATCGCGATGCCGGCGAGGGTGCCGAGCAGCGTCGCGACGACGGCGGCGATGAACCCCGTCTGCACCGAGATCCAGACCGCGTCGCGGATCGCGGGCTTCTCGAAGAGCGCGAGGAACGAATCGAAGCCGAAGGACTGCCACGACACGAGCAGGCGCCCCACGTTGAACGACGACACGATGATCACGAGGATCGGCGCGAAGAGGAACACGAAGACGAGCACGCCCCAGACGCTCAGGACGACATCCGACCACGACCGCTGCTTCATGCGGCCACCTCCTCGACGGGCTTCGACACGGCGGATGGCTCGGGCTCGCCGAGCACGAGCCGGTTCCGGGTGCGGAACGGCAGCGTGACGAGCCAGACGAGGCCCGCCCCGACCGCGACGGTCGCCATGATCACGATGATGAGCAGCACCGCCATCGCCGAGCCCAGCGCCCAGTTCTGGGCGGTCTGGAACTGGCTCGCGACGAGCTGGCCGACCATGTTCCCCTTCGCGCCGCCGAGCACGGTCGCCGTGATGTAGTCGCCCATCAGCGGGATGAACACGAGCAGCACGCCGGCGACGACGCCCGGGCGGGCGAGCGGCAGCGTGACCCGGAAGAAGGTCGTCCACTTGCCGGCGCCGAGGTCCTTCGAGGCTTCGCGCAGCGGGCCGCTGACCCGGTCGAAGGCGACGAAGAGCGGCAGGATCATGAGCGGCAGGTAGTTGTAGACCACGCCGAGCAGCACGGCCCCGCGGGTGTACAGCAGCTCGAGGGGGCCGTCGATGAGGCCGACCGCCTGCAGCGTGCTGGACAACCAGCCCTCGGGGGCGAGGATCACCTGCCAGCCGATGGTGCGCACGAGGAAGTTCGTCCAGAACGGCACCATCACGAGCGCGACGAGCAGGCCCCGGCGCGACGGCGGCGCCTTGACGGCCATCCAGTACGCCACCGGCAGGCCGACGAGCAGGCAGATCACCGTGCCCGCGATGCCGACCCAGAGCGTGTTCTGGAACGTCGCGAAGAAGGTCGGCGACATCGCCTCGGCGTAGCGGTCGAAGCTCAGCACGTCGTTGGCGTGGGTGCCGAAGATGCCCGGTTTGTAGCCGAAGCTGAACCAGATCACCATCCCCACCGGGGCGACGAAGAAGACCAGCAGCCACACCCACGCCGGGAAGGCGAGGGCGACGCCGGCGCTCTTACGCACCGGCCGCCGCCTTCATCGTGTTCCAGATCTCCACGACGCGCTCCTGCGCCTCGTTCACCTCGCCCTCGTGCATCGTCTCGATCTGCTCCGGCGTGAAGAACACGAGGTCGAGCATGGGCAGCTCCGCGTCGGCCGCCGCCTGCTCGATGCCGGTCGCGCCCGTGTGGTAGCCGATGTAGTCGAGCTCGGCGAGCGAGTTCTCGGGGGTGAGCACGTAGTTGATGAAGGCGTGCGCGGCCTCGGGGTTCGGCGCGCCGGTCGGGATGGCCCAGTTGTCCATCCACAGCTCCGTCGCGGGGGACCCGAGCACCCACTGCCAGCGGTTGGGGTCCGGGCTCTCCAGGATGCCGAGGCGGGCGTCGCCGTTCCAGGACTGCATGAGCACCTGGGTACCCTGCGGGATCGCCGAGCCGCCGGGGTAGGAGTCGAAGGCCGCGACGTGCGGGGCGAGGGTGTTCACGAGGAAGTCCTCGGCCGCGTCGAGATCGGCCGGGTCGGTCGTGGTCCAGTCGATGCCGTTCGCCCAGAAGTAGATGCCGGTGAGCTCGGCGGGGTCGTCGAGCACGCTCGTCTTGCCGCTCGCCTCGTTCTGCGCGGCGTCGATGAAGTCGTTCCAGTCCTTCAGCTCGCGCGTGATGACCGTCTTGTCGTAGACGAAGCCGGTGGTGCCCCACGCCTTGCAGATGGAGTACTCGTTGTCGGGGTCCCAGGCCCGGCCGAGGAACGCCGGGTCCATGTGCTCGATGTTCGGGATGAGCTCCATGTTGAACTTCTGCAGCAGCCCGTTCTCGATCATCTGCGGGATGAACGTGCCGGTCGGCACGACGATGTCGAAGCCGCTCGTGCCCTTCGCCGCGACGAGCTTCGAGATGAGCTCCTCGTTCGAGTTGAACGAGCTGAGCGTGATCTTCGGGCCCAGCTCCTTCGTGAACGCCTCGAGCACGTCGGGCGCGTCGTAGTCGCCCCAGGTGTAGATCGAGAGCTTCGACTCGAGCGGGCCGCCGGTCGCGACCGGGGCGTTCTGGGCGCCGCCGCCCGGGCTGCACGCGGCGAGCACGCCGGTCGCGCCGGCGGCGACCGCGGCGCTCAGGAAGCCGCGGCGGCTGAGCTCGCGGCGGATGACCTTCGCGGCGTCGGTGCTCGCGAGGATCCGCACGGTGGGGGTCGATTCGGTCATGGGGTCCTCCTGGGTGGTTCTGCGGGACAGCGGGGCGGAGCGGATGCCGAGACGGTCACGCGGTCGGCGGGGCCACGTAGCCCCCGGCCTGCGCGGCCTCGTCGGCCGGGAAGAGCAGCACGCTCTCGGCCGACCAGGAGCAGCGCACGGTCTGACCGAGTTCGAGCGTCGGCGCCTCGGGGGTGGGGCGCCGGGAGATGAGGCTCTGCTCCTCGCCGAGCCGCACGAGGTACTGCATGGTCTCGCCGAGGTGGGAGACGCCGAGCAGGGTGCCGCGCACCGAGTTCGGTGCGGCGGGCGCCGCGGCGTCGTCGGCCTCGATGCGCACGAACTCGGGACGCACCGCGGCCTGGCCGTTGGCCAGGCCGGCGAGCGCCGCGCCCGTGCCCTGCACGACGGCGTGCGGCGACTCGACGGCCGCGCCGCCCTCCACGACGGGGCCGCGGAAGAAGTTCTGCTGCCCGACGAACGCGGCGACGTACGCCGACACCGGACGGGCGTAGATCGTGTCGGCATCGGCGAGCTGCTCGATGCGGCCGTCGCGCATGATGGCGATGCGGTCGCTCATGGAGAGCGCCTCGCCCTGGTCGTGGGTGACGAAGACGAAGGTGATGCCGAGCCGTGACTGCAAGAGCTTCAGTTCGAGCTGCATCTCCTCGCGGAGCTGCCGGTCGAGGGCGCCGAGCGGCTCGTCGAGGAGCAGCACCGCGGGGCGGTTCACGAGCGCGCGGGCGAGCGCGATGCGCTGCTGCTGGCCGCCCGAGAGCTGCGTCGGCTTGCGATCGGCGAAGCGGCGCATCTGCACGAGCTCGAGCGCCTCGGCCACGCGCTCGCGGAGCTCGGACTTCGGGGTGCGCCGCTGCTGCAGGCCGTAGGCGACGTTCTCGGCGACGGACATGTGCGGGAACAGGGCGTAGGCCTGGAACACCGTGTTGACGTCGCGCCGGTACGGCGGCAGCCCCAGCACCGAACGCCCGGAGACCCGGATGTCGCCCTCGTCCGGCTGCTCGAAGCCGGCGATCATGCGCAGCGTCGTCGTCTTGCCGCAGCCCGAGGGGCCGAGCAGGGAGAGGAACTCGCCGGGCTCGATCGTGAGCGAGACGCCGTCGACGGCGGTCTGATCGCCGTAGCGCTTCGTGACCCGGTCGATCTCGACGGAGCCCGCCCGAACACTGGATTGGGAGGCCGTTCTCGCCTCGGTCGCCGTCGTCACCTCGTGGTACCTCCCGGGTCTGCAGCGCGCCACTTCGCACGCCGCCGTTCACTCGCGTGCCGCCATTCAACCGCCGGGGCCGGGTGGGGGCAATGGTCGCGTGCAGAACCGGACGATCCATCGCCCCCCGCGAGCGAAGGGCGACAGTTCGTCCGACCTCTCGTCACCGCGCCGAAACCCGAGCGCGGTTCGGAGGGGCTATAGCGCCGTGCGACCCCGCTGCGAGGGGTGCTTTTCCGCGGCGCAGAACTTCCCGGAAAGTTCACCCCCCGGATCGTGGCCCGCGCCCCGCACGGCGGACGCAGCATGGATGGCACCACAGCGAACCGCACCCGCGGCGAACTCGAACGGAGCACGACGATGAGCACCCCCTTCCGCCCCGGCGACCAGACCCAGACCGCTGCCGAGCTGCAGCTCGAGTGGGACGCGAACCCCCGTTGGGAGGGCGTCCGGCGCGACTACACCGCCGAGGACGTCATCGCCCTGCGCGGTCCGGTGCGCGAGGAGCGCACCCTCGCCAAGCGCGGCGCCGAGCGGCTCTGGGAGGACCTCCAGCGCAACACCGGCACCGCGTTCGCGCCCATGGCCGAGCCCGAGTGGTCGGCCGCGCTCGGCGCCCTCACCGGCAACCAGGCCGTGCAGCAGGTGCGCGCCGGGCTGAAGGCCATCTACCTCTCCGGCTGGCAGGTCGCCGCCGACGCGAACCTCTCCGGCCAGACCTACCCCGACCAGTCGCTGTACCCGGCGAACTCGGTCCCCGCGGTGGTGCGCCGGATCAACAACGCGCTCCTCCGCGCCGGCCAGATCGAGGCGGGGGAGGGCTCGGCCGAGCAGCAGAATGACTGGATGGCCCCGATCGTCGCCGACGCCGAGGCCGGCTTCGGCGGGCCCCTGAACGCCTACGAGCTCATGCACCAGATGATCGAGGCGGGCGCCGCCGGCGTCCACTGGGAGGACCAGCTCGCGAGCGAGAAGAAGTGCGGCCACATGGGCGGCAAGGTGCTGATCCCGACGAGCCAGCACATCCGCACCATCAACGCCGCCCGGCTCGCGGCCGACGTCGCCGGGGTGCCGTCCATCATCATCGCCCGCACCGACGCGCTCGCCGCGACCCTGCTCACGAGCGACCACGACGAGCGCGACCGCCCCTTCGTCACCGGCGAGCGCACCGCCGAGGGCTTCTACGAGGTGCAGAACGGCATCGAGCCCGTCATCGCCCGCGGCCTCGCCTACGCCGAGTACGCCGACCTGCTCTGGGTGGAGTCGGCCGAGCCCGACCTCGAGCTCGCCCGCCGCTTCGCCGAGGCCGTGCACGCGAAGTTCCCCGGCAAGCGCCTGAGCTACAACTGCTCGCCCTCGTTCAACTGGAAGCGCCACCTCGACGACGAGCAGATCGCGAAGTTCCAGCGCGAGCTCGCGGCCATGGGCTACGCGTTCCAGTTCATCACCCTCGCCGGCTTCCACTCCCTGAACCACGGCATGTTCACGCTCGCCAAGGACTACAACGAGCGGCACATGTCGGCCTACGTCGAGCTCCAGGAGGCGGAATTCGCCTCGGAGGCCGCCGGCTACACCGCCACGCGCCACCAGCGCGAGGTCGGCACCGGCTACTTCGACCGCATCGCCACCGCGCTGAACCCGCAGAGCGCCACGCTCGCCCTCGTCGGATCGACCGAGGAAGACCAGTTCTGACGCCTTGAGCGCGCCGAGGCATCCCCTCGGCGCGCCGGGCCTCACCTCCACGGAACCAAGGAGACGACCTCATGACCATCGCACCCGCCCTCGACCGCACCGAGCCCCGCCAGAGCGCCGGCGGCTTCGCCACCGTCTCGCCGTGGATCGAGGTGACCGCCCCGCTCGGCGAGCGCTACGAGGAGATCCTCACCCCGGCCGCGCTCGACTTCCTCGCGGCGCTGCACGACCGCTTCGCGCACACCAGGCACGACTTGCTCGCCGCCCGGCTGCAGACCCGCGTCGACGCCGCGAACGGCCGCGACCCCCGCTTCCTCCACGAGACCGCCGAGATCCGCGCCGACCGCAGCTGGCGGGTCGCGGGCGCCGGCCCCGGGCTCGAGGACCGCCGCGTCGAGATCACCGGCCCGACCGACCGCAAGATGACGATCAACGCGCTGAACTCCGGCGCGAAGGTCTGGCTCGCCGACCACGAGGACGCCACGAGCCCGACCTGGCGCAACATCGTCGAGGGCCAGTTGAACCTCGCCGACGCCCTGCGCGGCCGCCTCGGCTTCACGAGCCCGGAGGGCAAGGAGTACCGCGTCGAGCGCGAGCTCGCCGAGACGCCGACGATCGTGTTCCGCCCGCGCGGCTGGCACCTCACCGAGAAGCACCTGCGCTTCCACGACCGCACCGGCCGTGCGATGCACGCCTCGGGCTCGCTCGTCGACTTCGGCCTGTACGTGTTCCACAACGCGCGCCGGCTCATCGAGCTCGGCCGCGGGCCGTACTTCTACCTTCCGAAGCTCGAGTCGCACCTCGAGGCCCGGCTCTGGAACGACGTCTTCGTCTTCGCGCAGAACGCGCTCGGCATCCCGCAGGGCACGATCCGGGCGACGGTGCTGATCGAGACGATCCAGGCCGCGTTCCAGATGGAGGAGATCCTCTACGAGCTGCGCGAGCACTGCGCCGGCCTGAACGCCGGCCGCTGGGACTACATCTTCTCGATCGTGAAGACGTTCCGCAGCCGCGGCCGCCGCTGGGTGCTGCCCGACCGGGCGCAGATCACCATGACCGTGCCGTTCATGCGCGCGTACACCGAGCTGCTCGTGCAGACGGCGCACGGCCGCGGGGCGCACGCCATCGGCGGCATGAGCGCATTCATCCCCGATCGCCGCGACCCGGAGATCACGGAGCGCGCGCTCGCCGCGGTCGCCGCCGACAAGCGCCGCGAGGCGGGCGACGGCTTCGACGGCACCTGGGTCGCGCACCCGGATCTCATCCCGACGGCGCGCGCCGAGTTCGACCGGGTGCTCGGCGAGCGGCCGAACCAGCTCGAGCGGCTCCGCGAGGACGTCGAGGTCACGGCGGCGCAGCTGCTCGACATCCCGTCCGTCGGCGGCGCGGTCACCGAGGCGGGCGTGATCGACAACATCCAGATCGCCATCCGCTACGTGGAGTCCTGGCTCCGCGGCGTCGGCGCGGCCGCCATCGAGCACCTGATGGAGGATGCCGCGACGGCCGAGATCTCGCGCTCGCAGATCTGGCAGTGGCTGCACGACAACACGGTGACGGCCGAGGGCACCCGCATCGACCAGACCTACATCGTGCAGGCGATGGGCGAGGCCGTGCGCGGCCTGCCGCGCTTCGAGGGCGACCGCTTCGACGACGCCATCCAGGTGTTCCGCACGGTGGCGCTCGAGCCGGAGTTCCCGACGTTCCTCACCCTCGGCGCGTACGCCCGCTTCCTCTGAACGAGGTCGGACGACGGATGCCCCGGCGGGCCACGAGCCCGCCGGGGCATCCTGCGCGTCCGGCGGCGCTGGCAGAATCGAGGGGTGACCGTGCTGACGATCCGCGCCGCCGCGCCCGCCGACCTCGACGAGCTGGCCGAGCTGGCCGCCGAGACCTTCCCGCTCGCCTGCCCGCCCGGGGCGACCGAGCGGGACATCGCGGCGTACCTCGCGGCCGAACTCACACGGGAGCGCTTCGCAGCGCACCTGGCCGATCCGGCCAGGGCCGTGCTCCTCGCCGCGGACGAGGACGCCCGGCTGATCGGCTGGTCGATGCTCGTGGGCGGCGAGCCCGGTGACGCGGATGCCGCGGCCGCCGTCGCCGCCCGGCCCACGATCGAGCTCAGCAAGTTCTACACCCGCGCCGGCGTGCACGGACGCGGGGTCGCGGCCGAGCTCATGACCGCGAGCCTCGAGGTCGCCGCGGCCGGCGGGGCCGCGAGCGTCTGGCTCGGCGTGAACGCCGAGAACGCGCGCGCGATCCGCTTCTACGAGAAGCAGGGCTTCGCGCGGGTGGGCACGAAGCGCTTCCGCCTCGGTGGCCGCCTCGAGCACGACCTCGTGCTCGAGCGCGCCTTCGACACGCCCGCCGGCGCCTAGGCGGCGGCCGGCTCGGGCAGCTCGGCCGCGGCGTCGGCTCGGCTCGCGGCGCGCCGGGCGATCCAGCGGATGCCGAGGCCCGAGGCGAGGAACACCCCGGCCAGCACGGCCCAGCCGGCGAGCCCGTGCGAGATCGCCGTCGCGTTCACGACGAAGGGCGCCGCGAGCGCGCCGACCGAGTAGCCCATGCCGAACACGCCCTGGAAGGCGCCAGCGCGCACCGGGTCGGCGAGCTCGAAGCTGAGCCCCCAGCCGCCGGCCTGCGAGAGCACCTCGGCGAAGGCGTGCGCGACGGCCGCGATGACGAGCACGGCGATCGCGAAGCCGACCGGCAGCCCCGCGGCCGCGGCGTAGACGAGGCACGCCGCGGCCATCAGCCACGCCGCGATCCCCGAGACGCGCCCGGCGACCCGGAGGTCGTGCGTGCCGCGCGAGGCGGGCACCTGGAAGACGATCACGATCACGGTGTTCAGGATGAGCAGCACCGAGATGAGCACCTCGGGCACGGCCGTCTCGCGGGTGATCCAGAGCGGCACGCCGAGCTCGGCGACGCCGAACTGCATGCCGAAGATCGCGCTGAGGGCGGTGAGCAGGAGGTACCTGGGGTTCCGCCAGGGGGAGTGGCTGCGCCAGTCGCGGCGCGCGGTGCGCGCGGCCGCGGCGGTGGCCGAGGCATCCACCGAGCCGGTCGCGGTGACGACCTCGGCGATCGGTGCGCGCGCCGGGGCGTCGACCCGGGCGGGCAGCTTCACGAGCTGCACGAGGCCGAGCAGGTAGAGCAGGCCCGCGCCGACGATGAGCGCCCGGTACGCCTCGGCGGTGCCGATCGCGAGGGCGAGCGCGCCGAGGCCGGAGCCGACCGCGATCGACGCGTTCGTCACGGTGCGCAGCACCGCTCGCGCGCCGACCCGCGCCTCGCCCTCGAAGGCGCGGGCGATGATCGCCGAGCGGGTGGAGTTCGCGCCCTGCTCGAAGAGCCCGCAGACGATCGCGATGACGAGGGCCGTGAGGAAGTCCCCGGCGAAGACGTAGGCGATGAGGGCGACGCCCTCGATGCCGGTCGCCCAGAGCAGCAGCCGCCGCGCGCTCACCCGGTCGGCGAGCCAGCCGCCCGCGAAGGAGGCGACGACGCCCGCCGCGCTCGCCGAGGCGAGCACGATCGCGACCTCGCCGGGGGTGAGCCCGACGATGAGGGTGAAGTAGAGCACCGTGACCGTGAGGAAGATGCCGCGCCCGACGCGCGAGATGAGGGTCGAGCCGACGAGGATGCGCAGCACGGGGTCGCTCACCGCGGCGGCGAGCCGTTCGCGGAACGGGGGACGGGCGGGGGCGTCGGCGGGCGGGGTGCTGGTCACGGATTCAGTTCTGCCAGAGCCGGATGCCTCGCAAAAACGATGTAGCGTTGTGCTTCATGCTCAGCTACGTCCTCAGCGAGTCCGACGTCGCCGCCGTGCGCTTCGGCATCTCGCCGATGTGCGAGCTCGGCCTCTCGCTGCGGGCGGTCATGATGCCCGCCGGGTTCCCGTTGCAGCTCCCGTGGCTCCGGCGCACCGAGGACGCTCGCGCCGAACTCGACCTCGAGGTGCTCCATGCGCTCATCGACGAACGGCTCTGGACCCCGGACTTCCTGAACCCGCGACCGGCCTCCCCGCTCACCCGCATCGACGAGGAGTTCGCCGCGCTCGAAGCCCTGCCGGTCGAGGTGTTCCTCGCCGACCTCGTCGCCGTGCACGGCCGGGTGCCCGATGCGCTCGGCGGACCGCCGCGGGCCGCGTTCCGGCGAGTCGTCCGCGCGCTCCGCGAGCTCTGGACCGCGACGTTCGAGCCTTACTGGCCGCGCATGCGCACCGTGCTCGAGGCGGACGTCGTCTACCGTGGCCGGCAGATCGCGCAGAACGGACTGTCGACGATGCTGAACGGCATCTCCTCCACGGTCGACTACGCCGACGGCGTCGTCGCGGTGCGGCTGCGCGACCCGGCCGACCGCGTGCAGCCGATCGACGGGCACGGCCTCACCCTCGTGCCGACGATGTTCACCCGGCGCGCGTCCGCGCCCGTCGGCGACGGCCCGCCGATGCTGATGTACCCGGCACGCGGGCAGGGCGCGCTCTGGGAGACCGAGCCGGTCGCGAACCCCGCGGCGCTCGCCGGCATCCTCGGCGAGACCCGCGCGAAGCTCCTCGCGGCGCTCGGTGACCCCGCCTCCTCGACCGAGCTCGGCGTGCGCTTCGGCGTGACGACGAGCGCCGTGAATCAGCACCTGTGCGCCCTCCGCGACGCCGGCCTCCTCGTCGGCACCCGCTCCGGCCGGAGCGTGCTCTACCTGCGCAGCGAGCTCGGCTCGGCGCTGCTCGCGGGCCGCGGCGCGTAGCGCCGAGCCCGCCGCGAGGCCCCCGTGCGCCGCTATGCTCTGGCCATGCGCATCGCCTTCGCGGTCCTGCGGCTCGTCGCCGCCGCGGCCATCGTGGCCGCCGTGGTCGGCCAGTTCGTGAAGAGCCTGTCCCTCGTGCCCGAGCCGGGCGTCTTCCTGGTGAACTTCTTCAGCTTCTTCACCATCCAGTCGAACCTCATCGGCGCGGTCGTGCTCGTCGTCGGGGCCGTGCTCGCGTTCCGCGGGCGCGACGACTCCCCGGGGTTCGCGCTCGTCCGCGCCTGCGCGACGACGTACCTGACGACGACGCTCGTCGTGTTCAACCTGCTGCTGCGCGACCTCGCGCTCGATCAGGCGGCGACGGTGCCGTGGTCGAACGAGATCCTGCACGTCTGGGCGCCGCTCTACGTGCTCGTCGACTGGGTGCTGGCGCCGGGGCGCCGTCCGATCGGCTGGAACCGGCTCTGGCTCGTCGCCGTCTACCCGCTCGTCTGGGCGGCGTACACGATGGTGCGCGGGCCGATCGCGGACTGGTACCCGTACCCGTTCCTCAACCCCGATGTGGCCCCCGGGGTCGGCTACGGCGGCGTGCTCGTCTACGTCCTCGCGATCGCCGCGTTCATCCTGCTGATGGGGGCCGGCGTCCTCGCGCTCAGCCGCACGAGCTGGCCGTACCCGGCCGACCCGGCGCTCAGCGGCGCGGCGGGTTCGCCTCGAGCCAGCGCGCCACGCCCTCGCGAATCCGCGCGCTGAGCGCGGGGATGCCGTCCTCCCTGGGCGGCGCGACGACGAGCTCGGCCCGAAGGCCCGCGGCCCAGCGCTCGCCGAGCTCGAGCGGGTGCACGGGGTCGCGCTCGGCGGCGACGACGAGGGAGCGGATGCCCGCTTCGGGCACGCCCGCGAGCTCCGCGTCGCCCGAGAAGGCGCGGTCGCGCGGCACCTCGACGAGCCGAACGGCCCGCTCGGCCGCCCGCGGCGAGCCGAACTGGCTGAGCAGCGCCCGCGCCCCCGCCAGCGAGCGGTGCTGCACCGAACGGTAGTGCCAGCTCTCGCGGAAGTCCTCGACCGCGGCCGGGCCCCGGTCGTGCAGCAGCTGCCCGATCACGGGGAATGGCCGGAGGTGCTCCGGGTAGGGGGTGTCGTCGAAGGAGGGCCGCACGAAGACCGCCCGGTCGACGGGCAGCAGGCCGCGCAGCGCGATGCGCAGGGCGAGGGCCGCGCCCATCGAGATGCCGAGCAGCGTCACCGGACGCTCGGCGAGGCCCGGGTCGAGGGCGAGCGCGTCGGCGACGGCCTCCTCGGCGAGCCGGTCGAGGGCGAAGTCGCCGGGCTCGCCGATGCGGGTCGAGTAGCCGTGCGCGCGGGCGTCGGTCGCGAGCAGGCGCAGCTCGGGGCCTTCGACGCCGAGCAGCGGCGGGGCGAGCAGCTCCAGCGGCTGGCGGCGGTCGGCGCCGAGTCCGTGCAGGAGCAGCGCGGTCACGCCAGGGCGCCCGGCCGGTAGAAGGAGCGGTCCCGCTCGCGGGGCTGCTGCACGGGCGGGCGCGGCCCGATCGCCTCGAGCAGCTCGCCGGCGAGGGTGACGAGGCGCTGGATCTCGTCGTCGTCGCGGTCGACCCAGCGGCAGCGGGGCTCGGGCTCGACGGGCACGAAGTCGTCGTGCTGCTCCCAGACGACGAGGGTGCGCTCGGCGCCGAGCACGTACTGCTGCCACCAGACCTGGCGCAGGTACGAGCGGGGGATGGAGCGCCACGGCTTCGACGTGGTCTTGATCTCGCAGAGCGTGAGCCGGCCGGCCGCGTCGGCCACGAGGCCGTCGGGGGTGGCGAGGTGGCGGCGCTCGGTCTCGGCATGGAACAGCAGGCTGGACGGCAGGATGCCGTGGGTCTGCCTGACCCAGGCCGCGATCACGGGCTCGCGCTCGCGGCCGTGGTCGGTGAAGCGGCTGCCGCCGAAGCTGCGCCGGGCCCCGTGCAGCTTCTCGTGGGCGGCGGCGCGGACCGATTCGCGGGTGGCGAGCTTCGCGGCATCCGTCGCGGTGATGCCCTGGCTGCGCGCCCGCAGCCAGGCGACGCGGTCGCCGGAGTCGGCGACGATGCGCCGCTCGTGCGGGTGCGGCTCGTGCCGGAGCGCTTCGGACACCCGTGGGGCGACCTCGTCGAGGTCGAAGAGGGCGAAGGGCTCGGTCACCCTCCGAGGGTACCTCCGCCGGGCGACGGCGGCCGGATGCCGGCGCGGGATGCCGCGGGGGAGTGCCGCTGCCGTGGCATCCGCGTCGCGCTCCCTCGGCTGGGGATTGACGGCCGCGAGCTCGGGACGTACGCTGTGGAATCGATTCCGGAATCGATTCCATCCCCCAATCCCCGAGTCCGCACGTTCAATGAGGAGTGACATGGACACGACCGCCCCCTCGCCCACGAAGGCCCCAGCGGCCTCCTGGCGCGCCGTCACCGCCAGCACCATCGGATCGGTGCTCGAGTACTACGACTTCTTCGTCTTCGGCACGCTCTCCGCCCTCGTCTTCGGGCAGGTCTTCTTCCCCACGGGCGACGCCGGCGTCGCCACCCTGCTCTCCCTCGCCACCTTCACCGTCGGCTTCATCGCCCGGCCGCTCGGCGGCATCATTCTCGGCCACTTCGGCGACCGCATCGGCCGCAAGCGCGTGCTGCTGTTCACCTTCATGCTCACCGGCACCGTCACCGTGCTCATCGGCGTGCTGCCGACGTACGCCCAGATCGGCGTCGCCGCGCCCATCCTGCTCGTGGTGCTGCGCGTGCTGCAGGGCATCGGCATCGGCGGCGAGTGGGGCGGCGCGGCCCTCCTCGCGGTCGAGCACGCCCCGACCGCGCGCCGCGGCTTCTTCGGCAGCCTCGTGCAGGCCGGCGCCCCGATCGGCGTCATCCTCTCGAGCGGCGTCGTCGCCCTGCTCACCGCCACCATCGGCCTCGAGGCGCTCGTCGCCTGGGGCTGGCGCATCCCCTTCCTCGCGAGCGCGCTGCTGCTCGTCGTCGGTGTCTTCCTCCGCCTGAAGGTCGACGAAAGCCCCGAGTTCGTCGCCGTGCAGGAGAAGAAGGCGGAGGCGAAGCTGCCGGTCTGGGAGGCCATCCGGCGCTACCCGAAGGAGATCGCCGCGGCGGTCTTCATCCACACGAGCGACACCACCCTCGGCCTCATCCAGGGCGTCTTCGTGCTCGGCTACGCCTCCGGCGCCCTCGGCATGGACCCCACCGTCGTGCTGCTCGCGAACGTCTTCTCCTCGCTCACGAACCTCGTCACCACGCCGATCGCCGGGCACCTCGGCGACCGCTACGGCCAGCGCCGGCTGCTCATGGTCGGGCTCGGGCTGCTGGTGCTCTGGGCGTTCCCGATGTTCTGGCTCATCGGCACCGAGACCGTCGTCGGCCTCTTCGCGGCGACGGGCGTCAGCGGCATCCTCGTCGGCCTGCTGTTCAGCCAGCAGGCGACGCTCTTCGCCGACCTCTTCGAGCCGCGCGTGCGCTACTCGGGCATGTCGCTCGGCTTCCAGCTCGGCACCGTGCTCGGCGGCGGCTTCGGCCCGCTCATCGCGCAGGCGCTCACGAACGCCGCGGGCGGGCAGACCTGGTCGGTCTCGAGCTATCTCGTGCTCGTCGCGGTCGTCGCCCTCGTGTTCACCGCGATCGTGAAGCCGCGCTTCGGCTCGCACGCCGTGCTGCCACTGCCGGAGCCGGCGGCCCGCAGCCACGCCGGCTGAGCCCCGGCACCACTCTCCCGCGACCAGGCATCGGCCGGGGCATCCGCCCGGCCCGGAAAGGCACCACCATGTCGACCACGCATCCCGACTTCCCCGGCCGGATCGGCACCACCGTCGCCGAGTCCACCCCGTGGTGGCCCGAGCGGCGCGAGGGGCCGAAGCGCCCGAACGTCGTCGTCGTCATCCTCGACGACACGGGCTGGGGCGACCTCGGCTGCTACGGCTCCGAGGTGCGGACGCCGACGATCGACGCCCTGGCCGATGCCGGCCTCCGCTACACCGGGTTCCACGTCACCCCGCTCTGCTCGCCGACCCGCGCCGCCCTGCTGAGCGGGCGCAACCACCACGGCATCGGCATGCGCTTCCTCGCCGACACCGACACGGGCTTCCCGAACTCGCGCGGCTCCATCCGCCGCGACGTGACGCTGCTGCCCGAGGTGCTCCGCGGCGAGGGCTACGGCACCTACCTCGTCGGCAAGTGGCACCTCGCGCCGCTGCACGAGATCACGCCCGCTGGCCCCTACGGCAACTGGCCGCTCGCCCGCGGCTTCGACCGCTACTACGGCTTCCTCGACGGCTGCACCGACCAGTACGAGCCCGAGCTCTTCGAGGACAACCACCCAGCTCCCGTGCCCGAGCGCGAGGGCTACCACCTCAGCGAGGACCTCGCCGACCGCGCCATCGGCTACGTGCGCGACCACCTCGCGTTCCGACCCGGCGACCCGTTCTACCTGCACCTCGCCTTCGGGGCGACGCACGCGCCCTTCCAGGCCCCGCGGGAGTTCATCGAGCGGTACCTCGACACCTTCACCGTCGGCTGGGACGAGACGCGGCGCGCCCGCCTCGCCCGGCAGATCGAGGCCGGCCTCGTGCCCGAGGGCACGCCGCTCGCCGAGCGCAACGACGGCGTGCGCCCCTGGGCCGAGCTCGACGAGGACGAGCGCCGGGTCTACGCCGCGCTGCAGGCGGCCTTCGCCGGCTTCCTCGAGCACGCCGACGCGCAGCTCGGCCGCGTCGTGGACGCGCTCCGCGAGTTCGGTGAGCTCGACGACACGATCGTGCTCGTCACGAGCGACAACGGCGCGAGCCGCGAGGGCGGGCCCGGCGGCGACGTCGACACGAACGCGCCGTACAGCGGCATCCGCCGCCCGGCCGCCGAGCTCGTCGGGGAGCTCGACCGCGTCGGCAGTCTGACCGGCGGCTCGCACTACCCGGAGGGCTGGGCGATGGCGGGCAACACGCCCTTCCGCCGCTACAAGCAGTTCGTCGACCTCGGCGGGGTGCGTTCGCCGCTCGTCGTCTCCTGGCCGAACGGGCCGGGCACGCCCGGCGGGGTGCGCCGGCAGTTCGTGCACGCGATCGATGTCGCGCCGACGCTCTACGAGCTGCTCGGCATCCCGGCGCCCGGCGAGCTCGACGGCCGCAGCGTCGCCGCGACCCTCGCCGACGCCGACAGCCCGGCCGGACGCAGCACCCAGTACTGGGAGACGCTCGGCCACCGGGCGATCTGGCACGAGGGATGGCGCGCCGTCACCGCGCACGTCCCGGGCACCGACTACGCCGAGGACGAGTGGCGGCTCTACGACACGGCCGCCGACTTCGCCGAGGCCACCGACGTCGCGTCGCGCGAGCCGGAACGGCTCGCCGAGCTGCAGGAGCTGTGGTGGCGGGAGGCGCGGCGGCACGACGTCTTCCCGCTCGACGACCGGCCGCTGCACGAGGTCATCGAGGCGCGCGGGCCGATCGGCCTCTACGCCGAGCGCCGGATCGTGCTGCGCCCCGGCCAGAGCCACGTGCCGTTCCCGAGCGCCGTGACCGGCTCGAACCGCTCGATCGACGTGCGGGCGCGGTTCCGCGCCGACGCCTCGACGGCGAGCGGCGTGCTGCTGTCGAGCGGCAACGCGCAGGGCGGCTACGTGCTTGCGCTGCAGGACGGCGTGCTCGCCTTCGCCCACGCCGCGCTCGGCGAGACCGTCGAGCTTCGCGCGTCGCGGCCCCTTGCGCCGGGGGAGCGGGAGGCCGGGTTCCGGCTGCGTTCGCTGCCCGACCTCAGCGGCGAGCTCGTGCTGGAAGCCGCCGGCGAGGAGCTCGGCTCCATCCGCATCCCGCGCACCGGGGCGCACCTGTCGTTCTGGGGCCTCGACGTCGGGTGCGCGCCGGTCAGCGCGTTCAGCCCGCTGCAGGCCGTGCCGATCGACCCCGCGCTGCTCGAACTCGTCGCGATCGACGTGCACCCCGCAGCCGACGACGCCGCCGAGTACGCCGAGCTGATCCTGGCGAGCGAATGAGCGCGCGGCCGATCCCCGTCGTGCTCGACGTCGACACGGGCGTCGACGACGCCCTCGCCCTGCTGCTCGCGGTGCGCCATCCCGCCCTCGAGCTCCTCGCGATCAGCTGCGCGGGCGGCAACGTGCCGCTCGCGCAGGTCGTGGAGAACACCCGGCGGGTGCTCGACCTCGCCGGTGCGCCGCCGGTGCCGATCGCCGCGGGCATGCACCGGCCGCTCGTCGAGACGCCGCAGGACGCGAGCTACGTGCACGGCGTCTCGGGCCTCGGCGCCCTCGAACTGCCGCCGAGCGAGCGCGAGGTCGAGCCGGTGCACGCGGTCGAGCTGCTGCGGCGCACCCTGCTCGACGCGCCCGAGCCGGTCACCGTGATCGCGCTCGCACCGCTCACGAACCTCGCGGTGCTGCTGCGGATGCACCCCGAGGTGCTGCCCCGCATCGCGCGGATCGTCATGATGGGCGGCGCGGTGGGCGCGGGCAACGCGACCGCCGCGGCGGAGTTCAACGTCTGGCACGACCCCGAGGCCGCCGAGATCGTGCTCACGAGCGGCGTGCCCGTCGTGATGTACGGCCTCGAGCCCTTCTACCGCGCGACGGTGCCCGCCGAGCGGATCGCGGAGCTCGGCCGTTCGGCCGATCCGGTCGCCCGCGCCGCGGGCGCGCTGCTCGCGCACCTCGCCGGAGTCACCGAGGACGAGGGCCGGGTCGACGGGGCCGGGGCCGCGGCGATCGGCGACGCCGGCACGGTCGCGGCGGTGATCGATCCGACGCTGCTGCGGCTCCGGCGCGCGCCCGTGCGCGTCGCGCTCGCCGAGGGGCCGACGCGCGGCTGCACCGTCGTCGACCTCCGCACCGGGCTCGGCGCGGGCGGCGAGACGACGAAGGAGGCCGAGAGCCACGTCGAGGTCGTACTCGATCTCGATGGCGCGCGCTGCGCGGAGCTGTTCCTCGCCGCCGTCGACGCCGGGGCGGCGGTCCCGGCTCGATAGGATCGCGGATGTGACGGCACCGGAACGCGGCCAGGCGACCATCCTGGATGTCGCCCGGCTCGCCGGCGTCTCCCGCACCACGGTCTCCCGTGTGCTGAACGAGCCGGAGCGGGTCACGGCGGACACGCTCGCGAAGGTGCGCGCCGCCGCGGACCGGCTGAACTTCGTGCCGAGCGCCGCCGCCCGGAGCCTCCGCAACGGGCGCACCGGCACCATCGCGCTCCTCGTGGGCGACGTGTCGCAGCCCTTCCACGGCGGCCTCGCGAAGACGATCTCGCACGAGGCCGACGACCTCGGCTACAGCGTCATGCTCTACGACCTCGCGCACAGCGAGACCCGCCTGCGACGGGTGCTCGAGAAGCTGCCCAAGCAGGGGGTGGACGCAGTCGTGCTCGCGACCGCCGACGCGCTCGTCGAGCCCGAGACGCTGCAGGCGCTCGACGTGCTGCACGAGCACGGCATCCCCGTGCTCACCACCGTCGACCGCGACGACGCGCGGCACGCGCTGAGCCTCGGCTTCGACTACCGCGAGCCCGCCAGGGCGGCGACGAGCGCGATGGCCGGGTCCGGGCACGGCCCGGTCGCCCTCCTCGTCGGCACCGGCATCGGCCCGCTGGGCCGGCAGCTCGTGGCCGGCTACCTCGACGCGCTGTCGCCCGGCGCGCCCGAGCTCGTCGTCGAGACGCCCTACGACTTCGACGGCGCGCAGGCGGCCGCCGCGGCGCTCCTGGACCGCGCGAGCGTGGGCGGCATCCTGGCCGCGACGGTGCCGATGGCGATCGGCGCGATCCGCGCGGCCGAGGCGCGCGGGCTCCGGGTGCCGGACGACCTCGTCGTGCTGAGCGGCGAGGAGGTGCCGCTCGCCGCCCAGGTGCGGCCGGCGATCACGACCCTGTCCGCGGCCGCGGAGCGCAACGGGCACGCGATCATGCGGCTGCTCGCCGACGCCCTCGCCGGGCGGGACGCCCCGCGCCCGCCGCTCGAGGCCGAGCTCGTCGTGCGCGAGTCCTTCGTGCCGGCGCGGTAGCCGCGCGGCTCAGCGGGCGGCGAGCTGGTCGACGCCCTCCGGCGAGAGCACGTGCTGGATGGCGAGCATGCTCGCGCCGAGCACGGCCGCGTTCTCGGCGGCGGCGGACTGCACGATCTGCAGGTGCTCGGTGGCGAGCGGCATCGAGCGGGTGTAGACCGCTTCGCGCACGCCCGCGATGAGGTGCTCGCCGGCGCGGGCCATCGAGCCGCCGATCGCGATGACGGAGGGGTTGATGAGGCTCACCGAGGCGGTGAGCACCTCGCCGATGTCGCGGCCCGCCTGCCGCACCGCCTGGATGGCGTCGAGGTCGCCGCGCTGCACGAGCGCGACCACGTCGCGGCCCCCCGCCGCGTCGAGCCCGCGCTCGCGGAGGGCGCGGGCGATGGCGGGGCCGGAGGCGAGCGCCTCGAGGCAGTCCTGGTTGCCGCAGCTGCAGGGCACGCCGGCGCCGCGCGAGACCCGGACGTGGCCGATGTCGCCGGCGATGCCCTGCGCGCCGCGCTGCAGCAGCCCGCCCGAGATGATGCCCGCCCCGATGCCCGTCGCGACCTTCACGAACATGAGGTGGTCGGTGTTCGGCCAGGCGGCCTGGCGCTCGCCGAGGGCCATGATGTTCACGTCGTTGTCGACGAGCACGGGCACCTCGAGGTGCTGCTGCACCCAGCCGGGCACGTCGAAGCGGTTCCAGCCGGGCATGATCGGCGGGTTGACCGGGCGGCCGGTGGAGTGCTCGACGGGGCCGGGGATGCCGATGCCGATCGCGACGAGCTCGGTGCGGTCGCGGCCGAGCTCGCGGAGCATGGCGACGCCCGTCTCGACGAGCCAGCCGAGCACGGCCTCGGGCCCCTCGGCGATGTCGATCGGTTCGCTGCGCTCGAGGAGCACGGCCCCGGTGAGGTCGGTGATGGCGAGCGTCGCGTGCGAGGCGCCGAGGTCGGCGGCGAGCACCACGCGGGCACTGGGGTTCAGGGCGAACTGCGAGGGCGGGCGGCCGCCCGTGGAGGCGGCGTCGGCGACGGGGGCGACGAGGCCGAGGCGCATGAGCTCGTCGACGCGCGCGGCGACGGTCGAACGGGCGAGCCCCGTGGCCTGGGCGAGGGCGGCGCGGGTGCGCGGCGCACCGTCGCGCAGCAGCTGGAAGAGCTCGCTCGCCCCGGAGGTGCCGGGCGCTGAGACCCGACTCGTGTCGACCATGTATCGAGTAAAGCACACCGCCTTGTCGCTCTGGCTCATCACAAATTCGGAACGAACAAATCAACTTTTGATTTTCGACTAGCAAAAGTCGGAGAACCGTGTCACGATGTGCAGCATGACAACGGACGTCAGCGCTCCAGCCCGTGCGGTCCACGCCGGCATCATCGGCGGCGGCTTCATGGCGGCAGTGCACTCGCGGGCGGCGCGCGCCGCGAGCGGCGCGCTCGCCGGCTCCGCCTCCTCATCCGCGGGACGCGCGGCCGAGGCCGCCGAACGGCTCGGCATCGCCGCCGCCTACGACTCGGCCGAGGAGCTGCTCGCCGACCCGGCGATCGACGTGATCCACGTCTGCACCCCGAACACGACCCACGCGGACTACGCCAGGGCCGCCCTCCTCGCGGGCAAGCACGTCATCTGCGAGAAGCCGCTCGCCACGAACGCCGCGGACGCCGCCGAGCTCGCCGGGCTCGCCGCCGAGCGCGGGCTCGTCGCCGCGGTCCCCTTCATCTACCGCTTCCACCCCATGGCCCGCGAGGCCAGGGCGCGGATCGCGGCGGGCGACGCCGGCCCCCTCGTGAGCGTCCACGGCGCCTACCTGCAGGACTGGCTCGCCGACCCGCAGGCCGACGACTGGCGGGTCGACCCCGCGCTCGGCGGACCGTCGCGCGCGTTCGCCGACATCGGCTCGCACCTCGTCGACCTGCTCGAGTTCGTCGCCGGCGAGCGCATCCTGCGCCTGAACGCCCGCACCCGCACCGTGTACCCGAACCGCGCCGGCCGCGACGCGATCGCCACCGAGGACCTCGTCGCCGTCGTCGTCGAGCTCGCCGGCGGGGCGATCGGCACCCTGCTCATCTCGCAGGTTGCCCCGGGCCGCAAGAACGCGCTCGTCGTCGAGCTCTCCGGCGCCCGCGAGACGGTGCGCTTCGAACAGGAGCGCCCCGAGCGGCTCTGGCTCGGCCGGGTCGACGGCTCGCGGCTCGTCGACCGCGACCCCGCCAGGCTCTCGCGCGAGGCGGCGCGCTTGTCGCTCGTGCCGGCGGGGCATCCGATGGGCTATCAGGACGCGTTCAACGCCTTCGTGGCCGACGCCTACGCGGCGATCGGCGGCGCCCGGCCCGAGGGGCTGCCCGACTTCGCCGACGGGCTGCGCTCCGCGCGGGTCACCGAGGCCGTGCTCGCCTCGGCACGGAGCGGCGACTGGGCGGAGGTGGCGGCATGAGCGAGCCGATCCTGGTGGCCGAGGGCCTCGAGAAGTCCTTCTTCGGCGTGCAGGTGCTCCGCGGCGTCGGGCTCACCCTGCACCCGGGCGAGGTGCACGGCCTCATCGGCGAGAACGGCGCCGGCAAGTCGACGTTCATGAAGATCCTCGCCGGCGTCTACCAGCGCGACGGCGGCACCGTGCGCATCGCCGGTGCGGAGGTCGACTTCCAGCACCCGGTGCAGGCGGCCGAGGCCGGACTCGCCACCGTGTTCCAGGAGTTCAACCTGCTGCCCGAGCGCACCGTCGCCGAGAACGTCTTCGTCGGTCGCGAACCGCGCCGCTCCGGTCTCGTCGACCGGCGGCGGATGGTCCGGCAGACCGAGCAGCTGCTCGCCGAGCTCGGCATCGATTTCATCGACGCGGATGCCCCGGTGCGACGACTGAGCGTCGCGGAACAGCAGATCGTCGAGATCGTGAAGGCGCTCTCCGTCGACGCCCGCGTGATCCAGATGGACGAGCCGACCGCCGCGCTCGCCGACCACGAGGTCGAGCTGCTCTACGCGATCATCGCCCGGCTGAAGGCCAGGGGCGTCGCCATCCTCTACGTCTCGCACCGGCTGAAGGAGATCTTCGACCTCTGCGACACCATCACGGTGCTGAAGGACGGCGCGCTCGTCTCCACCGGCCCGGCCGCCGAGCTCGACACCGACGAGCTCGTGCGCCGCATGGTCGGCCGCCCCATCGAGAGCTACTTCCCCGAGGCGGAGCCGGGCACCGAGCTCGGCGAGCCCCGGCTCGTGCTGCGCGGCGCCGGCAACGGCTACGTCGACGGCATCGAGCTCGAGCTGCGCGCCGGCGAGATCGTCGGCGTCGCCGGGCTGCAGGGCTCCGGCCGCACCGAGCTCGCCGAGGCCGTCTTCGGCATCGCCCCGTTCACCCGCGGCACCATGGAGCTCGACGGCCGGGCCATCCGCGTCACCGGCGCGCGCCAGGCCGTCCGCGAGGGCCTCGCCCTCGTCACCGAGGACCGCAAGGCCCAGGGCCTCGCCCTGAACCAGTCCGTGCTCGACAACGCGCTGCTCGTCATCCGCTCCGTGTTCTCGCGGCGCACCGCCGCGGTGCGGCGGGAGCTGCCCGGCGTGCTCTCCAGCCTCGAAGTCGCCTCCCGCGGCGTCGAGCAGGAGGTGCAGTACCTCTCCGGCGGCAACCAGCAGAAGGTCGTGCTCGCCAAGTGGCTCGCCACGAACCCCCGCGTCGTGCTCATGGACGAGCCGACCCGGGGCATCGACGTCGGCGCGAAGGTCGCCGTCTACCGGCTCATGCGCCGGCTCACCCGAGAAGGAGTCGCCATCCTCATGATCTCCTCCGAACTGCCAGAGGTGATCGGCATGTCCGACCGCATCATCGTGATGCACGACGGCCGCGCCTCCGCCGAGCTGCCCGCGCGCAGCGACGAGGCGACCATCCTCGCCGCCGCCACCGGCACCCTCGCCGCGATCGAGCCCGGGGGAGGGGCGGCATGAGCACCGCGACCCCCGCCGCCCGCCGCCGGCGCGGCCGCCTCGACTCCTCGCTCGTCGTCGGCATCGCGCTCGTCGTGGTGATCGCGATCGGCGCCGTGCTCGTCGCCACCGTCGGCCGCAACTTCTTCAGTCCCGGCAACATCCGCGACATCCTCACCGGCATGAGCGTGCTCGGCTTCGTCGCGATCGGGCAGACGCTCGTCGTGCTCTGCGCCTCGCTCGACCTCTCCGTGCTCTACGTGATCAGCCTGTCGAGCCTGATCGCCGCCGACCTGATGGCCGGCAACCCGGCGAACATCCCGCTCGCGCTCGCCGCCTCGCTCGGCGTCGCCGGGCTCATCGGCCTCGCGAACGGGCTCATCGTCACGAAGCTGAAGGTGAACGGCTTCATCGCCACCCTCGGCACCGGGCTCATCATCAAGGGCTTCCTCGACTCGAACTACAAGGGCACGAGCGGGGACGTGCCGATGGAGTTCCGGCTCATCGGCGCCACCGGGCTCGGGCCCGTGCCGGTCTCGACCATCCTGATGCTCGCGGTCGCCGTGCTCGTGTGGCTGTTCCTCAGCCGCACCCGCACCGGCCACCACATCTACGCCGTCGGCGGCAACGAGCAGGTCGCCCGGCTCTCCGGCATCCGCACCGCCCGACCGGTGATCGTCGCCCACGTGCTGTGCTCGATGAGCGCGGCCCTCGCCGGCCTGCTGCTCGCCAGCCGCTCCGGCGTGGGCAACCCGACGTTCGGCGCGCAGGGCGGCTACGACCTGCTCTCGATCGCCGCGGTCGTGCTCGGCGGCACCCTGCTGCTCGGCGGCCGCGGCTCCGTCTGGGGCACCATCGGCGGCGTCGCGATCTTCGCCGTCGTCGACAACGTGATGAGCGTCATGCAGGTGAACCCGTTCCTGAAGGACGTCGTGCGCGGCATCGTCATCGTCGCCGCCGTCGCGGTCTACGCCAGCCGCTCGGTCGAGCGCCGCCGGCCGCGCTTCGACGGGGGCGGTGCGCCGCCGCCGGCCTCGAGCGAGGCACTCGCCGCACCTGTCGAGCCGGCCGAGCCCGCCGCCGCGGAAGGAGGGGTCCGATGACCGCCGCCACCGAGCTCCGCCCGAGCGCCGGGCAGCGCCTCGCGGGCCTCGCCCGCACCCTGATCAGCCCCCGCGGCGCCGTCTTCCTGCTGCTCGTGCTGCTCCTCGTCGCGATCGCGGCGCTGAACCCCTCCTTCGCCGAGCCGAGCCAGTTCATCCGCTTCGTCCAGCGGGTCGCGCCCGTCGCGATCGTCGCGATCGGCCAGTACTTCGTCATCGTCGGCGGCGAGTTCGACCTCTCGATGGGCTCGGTCGTCACCGCCCAGGTCGTGATCGCCGGCAACCTCATCGGCCAGGACGAGTCGAAGGCGCTGCCCGTGCTCGCCCTCATGCTCGGCTTCGGCGCGGTCATCGGCCTCGTGAACGGGCTCATCGTCTCGTTCCTGAAGGTGCCGAGCTTCATCGTCACCCTCGGCATGATGCTCGCCCTGCTCGGCGCGGTCCTCTACTGGACGGGCGGCGCCGCGACCGGCAACCCCGCCGACGGCTTCCGCGAGATCGGCCGCGGCGGCATCCGCGGCATCCCCGTGATCGACATCCTGCCGTGGTCCGTCGTCATCCTCGTCGTGGTGCTCGTGCTCGCCGTCTGGTTCGCCCGGCGCCCCTTCGGCCGCACCATCATCGCGCTCGGCGACAACCCCACGACCGCTCGCTTCTCCGGCACCCGCAGCTGGTGGGTGAAGACCTCGACGTTCATGATCTCCTCGCTCTCGGCGACGGTCGCGGGCGTGCTCCTCGTCGGCTACGCCGGCGTGCACCCCTCCGTCGGCCGCGGCTACGAGTTCACGGCGATCACCGCGGTGGTGCTCGGCGGCGTCGTGCTCGGCGGCGGGCGCGGCTGGGTCGTCGCCGCGGCGGCCGGCGCCTTCGCCCTCGAAGCGCTCTTCACCCTGTTGAACTTCGCCGGCGTGCCCTCGACGTACCGCGACGCGGTGCAGGGCGCGATCATCATCCTCGCCGTCGCCTACTCGGCGACCACCTTCCGCGCCAGGCGCCGCGGCCGGGCCCTCGAGGCCCCGGCCGGTCGGCCGCCGGGCGCCCCGCCGCCCCAGGCGGCCCCAGAGACTTCGCCCGCATCCGGAGCGAAGACGGACGAACTCCCCGGAGACGCCCGCCACCCCTGCACCCATTCCCTCGACGCAGAGGGCAGACAACGAAACCAAGGGAGGTTCGTGATGCGACGCAGGTTCACCGTGGCATCCGCCATGGTCGGCGCCGTGGCGCTGATGACGCTCGCCGGTTGCACGACCGATCCGAGCGTGACCGACTCGAGCGAGGCGCCCGAGTCCAGCGAGGAGGCATCGGTCGAGTGGTTCGACCAGGCCCTCTTCGACAAGCAGAACGCCGAGCGCACCGTCGTGCCCGAGGGGCCCGAGGGGCAGCCGTGGCTGCAGACCATCAACGCGGAGCTCGTCGACACCGCGCAGTACGCGAGCACCGGCCCGAAGAAGGCCTGCTTCGCGAACGCCTCGATCTCGAACCCGTGGCGCCAGACCGGCTGGATCACCATGAACCAGCAGCTCAAGGTGCTGCAGGACGCGGGCGTCATCAGCGAGATGGAGACCCGCGACGCGCAGGACTCCGACGACACCCAGATCGCCGACATCGACTACTTCATCGACGAGGGCAACTGCGACATCTTCCTGATCTCGCCGAACTCGACGGCGGCGATGACGCCCGCCGTGGAGCGCGCCTGCGACACCGGCAAGCCCGTCGTGGTCTTCGACCGCGGCGTGCAGACCGACTGCCCGGTCACGTTCATCCACCCGATCGGCGGCTTCGCCTGGGGCATCGACACGGCCGAGTTCCTGATCGACAACCTCGAGAAGGGCGACAAGGTCGTCGCGCTCCGCATCCTGCCGGGCGTCGACGTGCTCGAGCAGCGCTGGGCCGCAGCCGAGAAGCTGTTCGACGAGGCCGGCATCGAGGCGGTCGACTACTTCACCGGTGCGGACCCGGCCGAGATCAAGAAGATCATCTCGGACGAGCTCGCCAAGGGCGAGGTCCAGGGCATCTGGATGGATGCCGGTGACGGCGCCGTCGCCGCGATCGAGGCCTTCGAGGACGCTGGTGCGGACTACCCCGTGATGACCGGCGAGGACGAGATGAGCTTCCTCCGCAAGTGGAAGGAGACGGGCCTCACCGGGCTCGCCCCCGTGTACTCCAACTTCCAGTGGCGCACGCCGCTGCTGGCCGCGCAGAAGATCTTCGCGGGCGAGCAGGTGCCGGTCGAGTGGGTGCTGCCGCAGTCGCCGATCACGGCCGAGGAGGTCGACCAGTACCTCGCGCTGAACGAGGGCATGCCCGACGGGCACTACGCCAAGTTCGGCGGCGAGGACCTGCCCGGCTACCCGCAGGTCTGGGAGGACCGCGTCATCCCGTAACCCGGCGCTGGGGGAACACGCCGATCGCGTATCGGGACCGCGGCGCACGCCGCGGTCCCGATACGCTCACCATCGACACGGGCGCCGGCGAGGGCGAGGCGCCGCGAGGAGGCCGCATGCGCCGCATCATCGGCGTGAACACCTGGGTGTGGGCGTCGCCCCTCACCGACGAGAACCTGCCGGAGCTCGCCGCGAAGGCGGCCGGCCTCGGCTTCGGCGCGATCGAACTGCCCGTCGAGCAGCCGGGGGACTGGGCGCCCGAGCCGGCCGCCGAGGTCCTGGCGAGGCACGGGCTCGCCCCGATCGTGGTCGGCGCCATGGGGGCCGGCCGCAACCTCCTCGCGGCGCCGGGCTCCGAGATCGTCGCGACGCAGAACTACCTCGTGCACTGCCTCGGGGTCGCCGAACGGCTCGGCGCGCAGGTCGTCGCCGGCCCGTTCACCTCGGCGACCGGACGGGCGTGGCGGATGGATGCCGCGGAGCGCCGCGAGCGCATCGAGGAGCTCCGCCGCAACCTCGCTCCGGTCGTGCGCCAGGCAGAGGCCCGCGGCATCCGCCTCGCCGTCGAGCCGCTGAACCGCTACGAGACGAGCCTCGTGAACACCGTCGAACAGGCGCTCGACGCCCTCGGCCCGCTGCTCGGGCCCGGCCTCGGCCTCGCGCTCGACAGCTACCACCTGAACATCGAGGAGCGCTCGATCGGCGACGCCATCCGCGCCGCGGGGGAGCACCTCGCCCACGTGCAGGTCTGCGGCAACGACCGCGGCCCCGTCGGCGACGACCACCTCGACTGGCCGGACTTCCTCGACGCGCTCGACGACGCCGGCTACGCCGGCCCGCTCGGGCTCGAGAGCTTCACCGGCGAGAACGCCACCATCGCGGTCGCCGCCTCCGTCTGGCGCCCGCTCGCCGCGTCGCAGGACGAGCTCGCCGCGCGCAGCATCCGCTACCTCCAGGCACTGCAGGACGAAAGGGCAGGGGCATGACCGACACGACCGCATCCTCGACGGGCGCGAACGGGGGCCACCCCGTCACCCTCTTCACCGGCCAGTGGGCCGACCTCCCGCTCGAGGAGGTCGCCCGGCTCGCCGCCGGCTGGGGCTACGACGGCCTCGAGCTCGCCTGCTCCGGCGACCACCTCGACCTGAAGCTCGCCGAGGAGGAGCCCGGCTACCTCGCCGAGCGGGTCGAGCTCCTGAAGCGGCACGGCCTCGAGGTGCACGCCATCTCGAACCACCTCACCGGCCAGGCCGTCTGCGACGACCCGATCGACTTCCGGCACGAGGCGATCGTGCGCCGGTACACCTGGGGCGACGGCGAGCCCGAGGGGGTCAGGCAGCGCGCCGCCGAGGACATGAAGCGGGCCGCCCGGGTCGCCCGACGCCTCGGCGTCGACACCGTCGTGGGCTTCACGGGCTCGTCGATCTGGCCGTACGTGGCGATGTTCCCGCCCGTGCCGGAGTCGGTGATCGACGCGGGCTACGAGGACTTCGCGACCCGCTGGAACCCGATCCTCGACGTGTTCGACGCCGAGGGCGTGCGCTTCGCGCACGAGGTGCACCCCTCCGAGATCGCCTACGACTACTGGTCGAGCGTGCGCGCGCTCGAGGCGATCGGCCGGCGGGAGGCGTTCGGCTTCAACTGGGACCCCTCGCACATGATGTGGCAGGGCATCGACCCGATCGGCTTCATCGTCGACTTCGCCGACCGCATCTACCACGTCGACTGCAAGGACACCCGGCTCCGCCCGCCCACCGGCCGCGCTGGCATCCTCGGCTCGCACCTCGCGTGGGGCGACCCCCGGCGCGGTTGGGACTTCGTCTCGACGGGGCGCGGCGACGTGCCCTGGGAGGACGCGTTCCGCGCCCTCGACCGGATCGGCTACACCGGGCCGATCTCGATCGAGTGGGAGGACGCCGGGATGGACCGCCTGCACGGCGCGCCCGAGGCGCTCGAGTTCGTCCGCAAGCAGCTCTTCCCCCGGCCGACCGCCGCCTTCGACGCGGTGTTCTCGAACCAGTAGCGCCCGGCCCGCTTCGACGAGCTCAGCGAACCACACTGGTTCCCTGAGCCCGTCGAAGGGAGCCCGGTTCCCCTGGTTCCCTGAGCCTGTCGAAGGGAAGGGAGCCCCCCCGCTTCGACGAGCTCAGCGAACCACGCTGGTTCCCTGAGCTTGTCGAAGGGAGCCCCACCGCTTCGACGAGCTCAGCGAACCACCGGGCTCAGCGAATCACGCCCTCCGTCACCACCCCGTCGCGGAGGTGCAGCCGCCGCTCCGCCCGCCGCGCCACGGCCGAGTCGTGCGTCACGATGACGAGGGTGAGCCCGCGATCCCGGCGGATGCCCTCGAGCAGCTCCAGGATCTCGTCCCGCGTCGCCTCGTCGAGGGCGCCCGTCGGTTCGTCGGCGAGCAGCACCTCGGGCTCCTTCACGAGCGCCCGGGCGATCGCGACGCGCTGCTGCTGCCCGCCCGACAGCTCGCCCGGCATGTGCCCGGCCCGGTCCGCGAGCCCCACCGCGGCCAGCGCCTCGCCGGCCCGGCGCGTGCGCTCCGCCGCGGCGACGCCGAGCGGCGCGAGGGCCGCTTCGACGTTCTCCTGCGCGGTGAGGGTCGGGATCAGGTTGAAGCCCTGGAACACGAAGCCGAGCTGCGCCGCGCGCACCCCGGCGAGCTTCGCGTCGGGCAGGTGCGACAGCTCGGCCTCGCCGAGCACGACCCGTCCGCTCGTCGGCCGGTCGAGCGCGCCGAGCATCTGCAGCAGCGTCGACTTGCCGCCACCGGTGGGCCCCTGGATGGCGACGTGCTGCCCGGCGGGGATCTCGAGCGTCACGTCCTTCAGCGCGGTCACGGTGCGCTTGCCCTGATACTGCTTGGTCACGTGGTCGAGCCGGTACATGGCGGCGGTGCTCCTCTGGGTCGGGCCGCTCGGCGGGGCGGCGGTGGCGCTGGGCGGGGTGGATGCCGCGGGGCTCATGCGACGCTCCGCAGGGCTTCGGCCGGCCGCAGCCGGGCGGCGCGCCAGCCGCCGATGACGCCGGCGAGCATTCCGCCGAGCACGGCGAGCCCGACGGCGATCGCGATGACGCTCAGGGTGACCGGGGCGCTCAGCACGACCTCGGTCGCGGTCTGGCTCGCGGCCGCGCCGAACGGTCCGCCGGCCATCCCGCCCGGAGGGGCGCCGGCCGAGGCATCCGCTCCCTGCATCGCACCGGGACCGCCGGCGGTGAACCCGCCCCCGGTGCTGCCGCCGAGCGTGAGCCCGAGCAGGTTCACGACCCAGATGCCGGCGAGGCCCACGACGAGTCCCGCGGCGCCGCCGATGAGTCCCTGCACGAGGGATTCGCCCGCGACCTGGCCGACGATGCGGCGGTTGCGCCAGCCGATCGCCTTGAGCGTGCCGAACTCGCGGGTGCGGCGGGTGACGCCCTGGATCGTGAACAGGATGGCCGTGAGGAACGCCGCCGCGAGCACGGCGATCGAGACCCAGAGCCCGAGATTCGAGATAAGCGCGGAGGCGCTGCCGAGCGAACCGGAGACCTGCGCCGCGAGATCCGACTGGGTCGACACGCTCGTCTCCGGCAGCGCCTCCTCGATCGAGGCCTGCACGGCGTCGATCCGGTCGGCCGAGGCGGCCTGCACGTACACGTCGCTGACCTTGCCCTCCTGGCCGGAGAGCGACTGCGCGAGGTCGAGCGGCACGTACGCGTTCGACGCGGTCGTCGCGTCCGCGGAGGTCGAGGCGACCGTGCCGACGATCTCGAACTCGGTCCCGCCGAGCTCGATCGCGTCGCCGACGGCGAGCCCGGCGATCGCCGCGTAGCTCGCGTCGAGCACGGCGACCGCCTGGCCGGCGTCGGATGCCTCGAGCCCGCGTCCCTCGTCGACGGCCGCCGCCGACAGCGGGCCCACGGCGGCGCCCGCGGGGTCGATGCCGAGCACCGTCACCCGGTCGACGTCGAAGGCGCTGCCGCCGGCGCCATCGAAGCCGCCCTGCGGCGGCGCACCGCCGCCATCCGGCGCCGTCTGCACCTCGGTGCCGCCCTGGTCCTGGCTCATCGCGGGCAGCTCGCCGGAAAAGGTGACGTTCTCGAGCGCGAGCGTCGCGGCCGCGGCCTCGACGCCGTCGATCGCCTGCACGGTGTCGAGCGCGGCCGCGTCGAAGGTCTGACTGCCGGGCCCGGAGGTGAGCCGGGACTGGCTGAGCGCCGTCGAGCCGTCGGCGGTCTGCCCGGCGCCGGCGTCGAACTCGAAGCGCTGCGGGCCGCCGGCGGCGCCGCCCTCGCCGGGCGCGGTCGGCGTCGCGGTGACCGTCAGGTCGGTGCCGACGCCGTAGACGGACTGCAGCACCTCGGCCTGGGCGTCGCGCATGCCGGTGGAGACGGCGTTCACGATCATCACGAGCGCGATGGCGAGCGCCATCCCGATCGCGACGATCGCCGTCTGCCTCCGCCTGCCGGCGAGCTCGCGCCGGAGGAAGGTGAAGAACATGGGGGTCCTCTCGTCGATGGGGGTCGACGAGACGCTAGGCACGCGCGCTATGGCGGGACTTTGGCCCGGCTATGCGTTCTCCCTGGTGCCTGGCTCCCTGAGCCTGTCGAAAGGGGCTGGTCGAAGGAGCCCCGTCCGCTTCGACAGGCTCAGCGCACCAACGTGGTTCCCTGAGCTTGTCGAAGGGAGCACCCCCGCTTCGACAGGCTCAGCGCACCAACGTGGTTCCCTGAGCTCGTCGAAGGGAACACCCCCCGCCTCGACGGGCTCAGCGCACCATCCCGTGGTTCCCTGAGCTCGTCGAAGGGAGCCCTCGCCTCGACGGGCTCAGCGCATCGGGCGGCTCAGGCCTCGCCGGCGCGGTTCGCGGCGAGCTCGAGCCCGATGGCGTGCACGAAGCCGCTGACGAGGTCGCTGCCCTCACAGCCGATCCAGATCGCGTACTCCGCTCGGGCGTCCTCGTCGGCGCGCATCCACTCGTCGAGCCACGCGTCGGCCGCGCGCACGCACGCCGCCCCCGCGGCGCCCTCCCGACGGAACCAGCGGACGGCGACCCCCTCCGGAGCGGTCATCGGCTGCGCCGGGATCGGCCCGTCGGACTCCAGCGCCACGAATCCGCGCACGTCGAGCGGGGCGACGGCGAGCACCCGGCTCACCTCGAGCAGGTCGGCGGCGCCCGCGGCGATGAGCAAGTGGCGGCGGGGCGGAGGCCCGTCGTCGACGAGGTCCGGCCGGCGGTTCGGGAGGAAGCACAGCATGGCAGCAGCTTAGGTTTGCCTTACCTAAGCCGCAAGGGGTGGAGTCGGTTCGCTGAGCTTGTCGAAGCGTGCGCGAATTCCCTTCGACAGGCTCAGGGAACCACCGGTATGGTCCGCTGAGCTTGTCGAAGCGTGCGCGAGTCCCCTTCGACATGCTCAGGGAACCAGGGGGTCCCTTCGACGAGCTCAGGGAACCAGGGGAGCGCACAGCCGGGTCATAGCCAACGCATAGCCCGACGCGGATACTTGGAAGCATGAGCACCCCCGCACCCGCCCGCGCGCCGCAGATCGCGAAGCCCGACGGCTCGATGGTGCGCGTCCTCGTCGTGGACGACGAGCACTCGCTCACCGAGCTGCTGAAGATGGCGCTGAAGTACGAGGGCTGGGACGTGCGCACCGCGGGCGACGGGCTCACCGCCGTGAAGGTGGCCCGCGAGTTCCGCCCCGACGCGATCGTGCTCGACATCATGCTGCCCGACATCGACGGGCTCGAGGTGCTGCAGCGGGTGCGCGCCGACGGTGCGGAGACCCCCGTGCTCTTCCTCACCGCGAAGGACGCGCTCGACGACCGCATCGCCGGGCTCACCGCCGGCGGCGACGACTACGTCACGAAGCCGTTCAGCCTCGAGGAGGTCGTGGCCCGTCTGCGCGGCCTGATCCGCCGCTCGACGCTCACCCTCGCCCAGGCGAAGGACCCGGTGCTCCGCGTCGGCGACCTCACCCTCGACGAGGACTCCTACGAGGTGCACCGCGACGGCGAGCTGATCGAGCTCACCGCGACCGAGTTCGAGCTGCTCCGCTACCTCATGCGGAACCCCCGCCGGGTGCTCTCGAAGGCGCAGATCCTCGACCGGGTCTGGTCGTACGACTTCGGCGGCAAGGAGTCCGTCGTCGAGCTCTACATCTCCTATCTGCGCAAGAAGATCGACGCCGGCCGCACGCCGATGATCCACACGGTCCGCGGCGCGGGCTACCTGCTGAAGGCCGCGGAGTGACGCGGCCGGGCGACCCGGGCTACGCGGCGGAGTCGCGAGCGCGGGCCGAGCGCGGCGACGGCGCGGATGCCGAGGCGCACGCCGGCGCCGAGGCATCCGCCCGCCGTCGCTGGACCCTGGAGCGCCGCCTCGTCGTCGCGATGGCGGCCCTCCTCGCCGCCGTCAGCGTCGTGGTCGGCGTCGTCAGCGTCACCGTCTTCCACGGCTCCTCCGTGCAGAGCGTCGACGACGACCTGCGCACCTCGCTGCAGCGCGCCGCGACGGGCATCGCCGCCGTGCCGACCCCCGGCGGCGACGTCGGTCTCGCGCTCGACGTGCCAGGTCAGTCGGCGGGCACGATCGCGGCCTTCGTGAACCACGACGGCTCCGTCGACGGCGCCCGCTACATCGCCGACGGGGGACAGGTGCTGACGTTCCAGAGCGGGGCGGTCGCCGAGCTCGGCGACGTGGCCGCCGACGGGCGGGCGCACACCGTCTCCCTCGGTGGGCAGCTCGGCGAGTACCGGGCGATGGCGACCCCGGTGCTGCCGCAGCTGAACGTCGTCGTGGCGCTGCCGCTCGCCGGCGTGAACCGCGCGACCGGGCAGCTCGCCCTCACCATCGCCCTCGTCGCGCTCGCCGGCCTCTTCTTCGCGATCGCCTTCGGCACCCTCATCGTGCGCCGCGCCCTCGTGCCGCTCGCGCGGATGACCGACACCGCGCTCGCCGTGTCCGAGCGCCCGCTCGACCGCGGAGACGTCGACCTCGACGAACGCGTGCCCGTCGACGACCCGCGCACCGAGGTCGGCCGGCTCGGCACCGCCTTCAACCGCATGCTCGGGCACGTCTCGGGCTCGCTCTCGGCGCGCGAGCAGTCCGAGCGCAAGGTGCGCCGCTTCGTGGCGGATGCCTCCCACGAGCTGCGCACCCCGCTCGCCTCCATCCGCGGCTACGCGGAGCTCACCCGCCTGCACGGCGGCACGCTGCCCGAGGACGTCACGCACGCGATCTCCCGCATCGAGTCGGAGTCGCTGCGGATGACCGAGCTCGTCGAGGACCTGCTGCTGCTCGCCCGCCTCGACGAGGGCCGGGAGCTCGTGCACAGCCGGCTCGACCTGCGCACCGTCGTCGTCGACGCCGTCGGCGACGCCCAGGTCGCCGGCCCCGACCACGAGTGGTCGGTCGAGGTGCCCGAGGGTCCCGTCGAGGTCTCCGGCGACGACGCCCGGCTCCGCCAGGTGCTCGCGAACCTGCTCGCCAACGCGCGCGTGCACACGCCGGCCGGCACCGCGGTGCACGTCACCGTCACGCCCGAACCCGGCGACGGCGAGGACCCCGGCGTCGTCCGAATCGAGGTCGCCGACGACGGCCCCGGTATCGACGAGGAGGTGCGCGACACGATGTTCGAGCGCTTCGCCCGCGGCGACGCCTCGCGCTCCCGCCGGGCCGGGTCGACCGGGCTCGGCCTCGCGATCGTGCGGGCCGTCGTCGAGGCGCAGCACGGCACGGTCTCCGTCGAGTCCGAGCCGGGCCGCACCGTCTTCACTGTCGAGCTCCCGCTCGCCCCCGCCGCCTGAGCGGAAGCCCCGGCGGCGACGCCGAACGGCCCGCCCCCGGGAGGGGGCGGGCCGTCCGAGTCGAGTGCCGACCGGGTCTACGCGTCGGCGAGGACGCCGAGCATCTCGGCGAAGAGCAGCAGTTCCTCGGGCGTGCGCTCGCGGAGCGCGGCGTGCAGGCGCGACTGGTTGCGCGCGCGCACCGAGGTGACCCGCTCGAGCGCCAGGGGCGTCGGCACGAGCACGCGCACCCGCCCGTCGCGCTCGTCGGGGCGGCTCTCGAGAAGGCCGACCTCCTCGAGCATGCGCAGCTGGCGGCTGACGACGCTCTTGTCCATGTCGAACAGCTCCGCGAGCACGTGGGCGTTCGTGGAACCGAGTCGCACGACGGTGGACAGCAGCTTGTAGCCGGCCGGGTTCAGCTCGGGGTGGATCTGCTGCGCCGCCTCCTTCCACACGGTGCGGGCGCGACCGAACACGACGGAGAGCTGGTCTTCCACGCGCGCGATCGCCTCGTCGACGGAGGACTCGGTCATGGCACTCATGCTACTTGCGGGCCGGGGCCGGCTCGCCCTCCGAAGCGGTGGTGGATGCCTCGGCATCCGCCGCCGTGCGCGGTTCGCGCGAGGCATCCGCCCGCCCGATCGCGACCGAGGCGGTGACCGGCGAGCCGGTCTCGGCCTCGGCGAGGTCGATGGCGACCTCCTCGGCCTCCTCGGCGAGCGACTGCGCGGCGTTCTTCGTCGACAGCGGCTTGTTCGGCAGGAAGGCGATCGCGATGAGGCTCAGCACGGCCAGCGGGATGGCGATGATGAACACGTCGGCGATGCCGTGGCCGTACGCGCCCTCGACGATCACGCGGATCGCGTCGGGGAGCTCGCCGACCTTCGGCACGTTGCCGGACGCGAGGCCCTTGAGCGCCGCGACCTCGTCGGCCGAGGACGGCGTGAACTTCGCGAGCCCGTCGGTGATGTGGGTCGTCACCTGGCTGGCGAGCACGGAGCCCATGATCGTCACGCCGATGGTGCCGGCGATCGAGCGGAAGAAGTTCACGTTCGAGCTCGCGGCGCCGAGCTGCGAGGCCGGGGTGTCGTTCTGCACGATGAGCGTGAGGTTCTGCATGACCATGCCGAGGCCGGCGCCGAGGATCACCATGTACACCGAGACCCAGAGGAAGTCGGTGTCGTAGCGGAGCGTCGACATGAGGCTCACGCCGGCGATGATGAGCGCGGAGCCGAGCAGCATCCAGCCCTTCCACTTGCCGAAGCGCGAGACGAGCTGGCCGATGCCGATCGAGGCGCCCATCTGGCCGACGATCATCGGGATCGTCATGAGGCCCGACTCGGTCGGGGTCGCGCCGCGGGCGAGCTGGAAGTACTGCGCGAGGAAGACGCTCGTCGCGAACATCGCCACGCCCACCGAGATCGAGGCGATCACGGAGAGGGTGAAGGTGCGGTTGCGGAACAGCGACATCGGCACGATCGGCTCGGGCACGAAGAACTCGGTCACGATGAAGGCGAGGAGCGCGAGCACCGCGCCGCCGATCATGAGGTAGCTCTGCATGGAGTCCCACTCGAACTGGCTGCCGCCCATGGACACCCAGATCAGGAGCACGGAGACGCCGACGGTGAGCAGCACGGCGCCGAGGTAGTCGATGCGCACGCGCGCGCGGTTCGGCTTCGGCAGGTGCAGGGTGCGCTGGATCATGATGATCGCGGCGACCGCGAAGGGGATGCCGATGAAGAAGTTCGCGCGCCAGCCGAAGGCGTCGGTGATGACGCCGCCGAGGAGCGGGCCGCCGATCGTGGCGAGCGCCATGATGCCGCCGACGACGCCCATGTACTTGCCGCGCTCGCGCGGGGAGATGATGAGCGCGACCGCGATCATGACGAGCGACATGAGGCCGCCGGCGCCGAGGCCCTGCACGACGCGGACGGCGATGAGCATGCCGGTGTCCTGCGCGAAGCCGGCGATCGCCGTGCCGACGACGAAGAGGCCGAGCGCGAGCTGCAGGAGCACCTTGCGGTCGACGAGGTCGGCGAGCTTGCCCCAAATCGGGGTGGAGACGGCGGTCGCGAGCAGGCTCGCGGTGATGACCCAGGTGTAGGCGGACTGGTCGCCGCCGAGGTCGGCGATGATGACGGGCATCGAGGTCGAGACGACCGTGCCGGAGAGCACGGCCACGAACATGCCCATGATGAGCCCGGAGAGTGCGGTGAACACCTCGCGGGCGGAGCGGGGTGCCTCGGTGGTCGAGGCGGTGAGCTGAGACGTCAAAGAAGTAGTCCTCGTAGAAAGTTGATGTGCGTCAACGATAACTCTGTCGTTGATGTACGTCAACTATCGACCTTGGTCAACTATTCCCGCCTCGCCGGTTCGGCGACGCGGGCGCGATTTGGCGGATGGCGCGGGGTCGGGTACGCTGATCCGAGCCAAAGACCGCTGGTCGTCGTGCCCGAAGGGGTTCGACCGAAGTTCTTGCGAGAGCAGGAGGCCCGCGCAGGTGTGACGAAGTCTCTCCGGAATCCTCCGGCCCGAAGCTCCGCGCGTCTGCGCCGGAGCTTTTTTTCATGCCAGCGCTCCCAGGCCGTGCATCGTCACCGCGATGCGCGATGAAGACACAAGGAGTGGCCATGGCGAACAAGGAAGCCGCGGTTGCCGAGCTCCAGGAGATGTTCCAGAGCTCGACCGCCGTTCTGCTGACCGAATACCGCGGCCTCACTGTTGCTCAGCTCAAGGAGCTGCGCAAGTCCATCAGTGGGGACGCGAGCTACGCCGTGGTGAAGAACACGCTGACCAAGATCGCCGCGAACAACGCCGGCATCTCGGCGTTCGACGACGCCCTCGCGGGCCCGTCGGCGATCGCGTTCGTGCACGGCGACCCCGTCGCCGTCGCGAAGTCGCTGCGTGACTTCGCCAAGGCGAACCCCCTCCTCGTGGTCAAGGGCGGCTATTTCGATGGCAAGCCCCTGACCGCCGAAGAGGTAGGCAAGCTCGCCGACCTCGAGTCCCGCGAAGTGCTGCTGGCGAAGCTCGCCGGCGCCTTCAAGGCCTCGCTGTTCGGAGCCGCATATCTGTTCAACGCGCCGCTGTCGAAGGCCGTCCGCACGGTCGACGCGCTGCGCGAGAAGCAGGAGTCCGCTGCGTAAGGCGCGAGCCACGCTGCGGTGAGTACACAACAAGGAGAGAAAAATGGCAAAGCTTTCGACTGAAGAGCTGCTCGAGGCGTTCAAGGAGCTCACCCTCATCGAGCTCTCGGAGTTCGTCAAGGCGTTCGAGGAGACCTTCGAGGTCACCGCCGCCGCCCCGGTCGCCGTCGCGGCCGCTGGTGCGCCCGCCGCCGGTGGTGGCGACGCCGCCGCCGAGGAGGAGAAGGACTCGTTCGACGTCGTCCTCGAGGCCGCCGGCGACAAGAAGATCCAGGTCATCAAGGTCGTCCGCGAGCTCACCTCGCTCGGCCTCGGTGAGGCGAAGGCCGTCGTCGACGGTGCTCCGAAGGCCGTCCTCGAGGGCGCCAACAAGGAGACCGCCGAGAAGGCCAAGGCCGCCCTCGAGGAGGCCGGCGCCACCGTCACCCTCAAGTAATCCGGCGCACTCCCTGCGAGTGCACCCCGCTTGAGGCGACGAACGTCGCTGCAGTACACGGATGCCCCGTGCCGATTCGTTCGGCACGGGGCATCCGTCGTTGCGGAGCCGGTCCGCGCGGTCGGCGCGCACTGACCATTGCCTTCGTCGGCCGAGAGGTATAACATCATACTGCGCGGGGAGCGAGTGCCCCGCGTCCTCCGCCCCCAGACAAGGACGTCATGATGCGAAGCTTCCCCCGACCCCTGCTCGCCGCCGGCCTGACCGTCGGCGCCGTGGCACTGCTCCTCACTGGCTGCGGCGCCGCGCCGACGTCGAGCGACGACGCGGCCGCCGCGAGCGATTTCACCCCCTGCGCCGTCTCCGACATCACCGGCTTCGACGACAAGGACTTCAACCAGCTCACCTACGAGGGCGTGAAGGCCGCTGCCGACGAGCTCGGCACGAAGGTGCTCACCGCCGACTCGAACACCGAGGACCAGTACGCGGGCAACATCCAGGGCCTCGTCGAGCAGGACTGCGACTTCATCGTCACGGTCGGCTTCGCCCTCGCGAACGCCACCAGGGATGCCGCGGAGCAGGCGCCCGAGGTCGACTTCGCGCTCATCGACAGCACCGTCACCGACGCCGAGGGCGCGCCGCTCGCGCTCGACAACGTGAAGCCCGTGCTCTTCGACACCGCCCAGGCCGCGGCCCTCGCCGGCTACCTCGCCGCGGGCGTCACGAAGACCGGCTCGGTCGGCACCTACGGCGGCATGCCGTTCCCCTCGGTCACGGTGTTCATGGACGGCTTCGCCGACGGCGTCGCGCACTACAACGAGACCCACGGCACCGACGTGAAGGTGCTCGGCTGGGACAAGGCCGCCCAGAACGGCCTCTTCGTCGGCGGCTTCGACGACCAGATCAAGGCGCGCACCCTCACCGAGGGCCTGCTCGACCAGGGCGCCGACGTCATCATGCCCGTCGCCGGGCGCCTGTTCGAGGCGAGCGCCGCCGTCGCCGACGAGCGCGGCACCGACCTCGCGATCATCGGCGTGAACGGCGACGTCTACGACGCCGTGCCGAAGTTCCGCCAGTACTACCTGACCTCGGTGCTGAAGAACCTCACCACCGCGGCCGAGGAGGTCACCCTCGCGGCGGCCGCCGGAGACTTCTCGAGCACCCCCTACATCGGCACGCTCGAGAACGAGGGCGTCGGCATCGCGCCGACCCACGACTGGGAGTCGCGCATCGACCCGGGCCTGCTCGACGAGGTCGAGGAACTGCGCCAGCAGATCGTCTCCGGCGAGTTCGTCGTCGAATCGCCCTCGTCGCCGAAGGCCTGAGCGGGCCATCCGCTCCGCTCCGCCACTGCACGCGCTCCCGCGCATCCCCCTGCCCGCGCACCCCGCGCACCCGAACGAAAGGCCCGCGCCACGATGACCACGACCACCTCCGCCACCACCGCTGCTGCCACCGCCGTCGACAAGGCCAGCGCCGGGATCGGCGAACGCCAGTACCACATCGGGGTCGCGCCCGGCGAGGTCTCGACGGTGGCGCTCCTGCCCGGCGACCCGTTCCGGGTGCCGATGATCGCCGAGTTCCTCACCGACGTGCGCACGGTCGCGCACCAGCGCGAGCACCTCACGATGACGGGCGACTACAAGGGGCGGCGGATTACGGCGACCTCCACCGGGATGGGCTGCCCCTCGGCGGCGATCGCGGTCGAGGAGCTCGTCCGGGTCGGGGTGACCTCGTTCATCCGGGTCGGCTCCTCGGCCGGACTGCAGGCCGGCATCGCGCCGGGCGACCTGCTCGTGAGCGAGGGCTCGCTGCGCAACGACGGAACGACCGCGGCGTACGCGATGACCGGGTACCCGGCCGTCCCCGACCTCGCGATCACCGCCGAGCTCGCCCGCACCGCGCGGGAGCTCACCGAAGGCACCCGGGCGAAGGTGCACACCGGCATCAGCGTGAGCGACGACGCCTTCTACGCGGAGACCCCGGAGTGGATCTCCACGCTGCACGAGCTCGGCGTCACGAACGTCGAGATGGAGGCCTCGGCCATCTTCGTCGTCGCGCGCCTCCGCGGCGTGCGGGCCGGCATGATCTGCTCCACGTCGAGCAACCTCTACGACGGCACGAGCCTCTACTCGGGCGTCAAGGAGGCGCTGAAGGAGGGCTGGATGCGCAGCATCGAGGCGGCGCTCGAGACCGCCGTGCGGCTCGAGCTCTGAGCCGCGGGCCGATGCTGATCAACCTGCACAGCCACCTCGAGGGGCGGGTGCGGCCGGAGACGGCCGCCGAGCTCGCTCGGGGGGCCGGCGTGCCGGAGCCGCCCGCCGGCTGGGCGCGGGCGCTCCGGCTCGACGGGCCCGCGGATCTCACCGCGTACCTCGAGAAGGTCGCCGCGAGCTATCCGTTCTTCCGCCGGCTCGACGCGATCGAGCGGATCGCCAGGGAGGCGGTCGAGGATGCCGCGGCGGGCGGCCAGGACTACCTGGAGCTGCGCTTCGGGCCGGCCACGCACGCCGACGACGATCGGGGCCTCGCCGAGGTGATCGCCGCGGTCGCCCGGGGGATGGCCGCGGGCAGCGCCGCGAGCGGGATGCCGTCGGGCGCCGTCGTCGCCGCGCTCCGCCACCACGACGAGGCGACGAACCTCGCGGTCGCCCGGGCGGCGGCCGCGGCCGCCGGCGACGTCGTCTGCGGCTTCGACCTCGCGGGCGACGAGTCGCGCTTCCCGCGGCACGACGTGCACGCGCCGGCGTTCGGCGTCGCCGCCGCGGCGGGCCTCGGGCTCACCTGCCACGCCGCCGAGGCGGGCGAGGCGGCGGCCGTGGCCGACGCGCTCCACTGGCTCGGCGTCAGCCGGATCGGGCACGGCGCGCACCTCGTCGACGACCCGGAGCAGCTCGCCCGGGCGGCCGATGCCGGGCTCGTCGTCGAGATCTGCCCGACCTCGAACCACTTCACCGGGGCGATCGATCGGGTCGCCGACCACCCGGGTGCAGCCATGCGGCGAGCCGGGGTCCGGCTCGCGCTCGGCGACGACAACCCGATGCAGACGGGCTCCGACCTCGCGGCCGAGCGCCGAGTGCTCGTCGCGCAGCTCGGCTGGGACGAGCGCTCGCTCGCGGAGCTCGATCGCACGAGCGTCGCCGCGGCGTTCCTCGAGCCGGCGGTCCGGCGCGCGCTCGAGGCGCGGCTCCCCGTCTGAGCGGAGACGCTCCCGCTCAGCCGCCCGAGGACTGCCGCACCGCGAGGTGCCCGACCGAGGGCGCGACGATGACCTTCGCGAGGTAGGCGGGCCGGCCGTCGAGGTCGGCCGTCTGCGTGAGCAGCATGACCGGGTCGGCCGCCTTCAGCTCGAGCTGCTTCGCCCGGGTCGCCCCGGCGACGCTGACGCCGATGCGGCAGACCCCGGTCACGAAGGCGAGCCCGGTGCGGTCGATGATGCGCATCAGCACGGTCGAGCGGGCCTCGTCGATGTCGGGGAGGGCCGCCTCGACCGCGGCGCCGAAGCCGGCCCGGTCGTCGCCCACGGGCAGGTACTCCTGCACGACGGCGATCGGCTCCCCGTTGCGGGAGGCGATCGCCTCGCGGAACCAGAACCGGGCGTCGTCGGCGAGCTGCAGGTACGTCGAGACGAAGTCCGTCGCGGTCTGCTGGGTGAGCTCGACGTGGCGCAGCTCGATGGTGACGCCGGGCTCGGCGAGCACGAGCTCGAGCGGGCGGAACTCCTCGAGCCCCGCGTGCGGCACGGCGTCGGCGACGAAGCGGCCGACGCCCCGCCTCGTGCTGATCAGGCCGTCCTCCTCGAGCAGCATGAGCGCCTCGCGGACGACGGTGCGGCTCACGCCGAGCGCGGTGCCGAGCTCGGTCTCGCGGGGGAGGGCCGTGCCGAGCGGGAACACCCCGGTGCGGATGCCGTGGGCGATGCGCGAGTAGACGGCCACGCGCAGCGGCTGGCCGGGTGAGGTGAGCAACGGCTGTTCGAGGTAGCTGGTGCCCATCTGCGCCCTTTCGTCTGCGTCGCCGCGCTCGCGCGCAGCCCTCCTATTCTCGCGGGTCGGCGGGGATTTCGTGGGCAGTCCAGAGATATATAGCCAGGCTATGTATACTGGTGGGCATGCCACGCGACCTCGACCTGCCCGCCCTCATCGGCGCGCTCGTGTCGGCGAACAGCCGGCTCGTCCGCGTCGCGGCGACCGCGACCGGCAGCGAGGAGTCGCCCGCCGTCTGGCGCACCCTCGGCGTGCTGCGCGACCTCGGCCCGCTGCGCCTCGGCGAGCTCGCCAGGGTCAGCCGGGTCACCCAGCCGACCATGACGAAGCTCGTCAACGCGCTCGAGGAGCGCGGCTGGGTGCGCCGCACGCCCGACCCCGACGACGGCCGCGCCCTGCGCGTCGCCGCCGAGCCGGCCGGGCTCACGGCGCTCGACGCGTGGCGCGACGAGCTCACGGCGACCATCGCGCCGATGTTCCCAGAGCTCTCCGACGACGACCTCGCCGCCCTGGAGCGCACCGTCGCGGTGCTGCAGGCCGGCCTCGATCGGGCCGACGCCAGCCTCGGCCGCAGCAAGGAGCACGAATGAGCCACGGCTCGCACGAGACATCCGCATCCATCCTCAAGCAGCCGAAGGCGGTGTGGGCGGTCGCCTTCGCCTGCGTCATCGCCTTCATGGGCATCGGCCTCGTCGACCCCATCCTGCCGGCCATCGCCGAGAGCCTGCAGGCCACGCCGACCGAGACCGAGATGCTCTTCACGAGCTACCTGCTCATCACCGGCCTCGCCATGCTCGGCACGAGCTGGCTCTCGAGCCGCATCGGCGCGAAGAAGACGCTGCTCATCGGCCTCGGTCTCATCGTGATCTTCGCGGCCGCCGCGGGGCTGTCGCAGAACGTCGAGTCCGTCATCGGCTTCCGCGCCGGCTGGGGACTCGGCAACGCGCTGTTCATCTCGACCGCGCTCGCGACGATCGTCGGCGCCGCGTCCGGCGGCACGGGCTCGGCGATCATCCTCTACGAGGCCGCGCTCGGGCTCGGCATCGCGATCGGCCCGCTCCTCGGCGGCCTGCTCGGCCATCTGAGCTGGCGCGGCCCGTTCTTCGGCACCGCCGCGCTCATGGCGATCGGCTTCATCGCGATCGTCGCGTTCCTGCGGCCGGAGCAGGATGCCGAGAAGCCCGTGCCGACGAAGCTCTCCGCGCCCCTCCGGGCGCTCCGCCAGCCCGCGCTCGCGGTGCTCGCCGCCGCCGCGCTGTTCTACAACATCGGCTTCTTCGTGCTGCTCGCCTACTCGCCGTTCCCGCTGGGCTTCGACGCGCTCGGGCTCGGCTTCACCTTCTTCGGCTGGGGCCTCGCGCTCGCGGTCACCTCGGTGTTCGTGGCGCCGCTCCTGACGGCCCGGATGCCGCGCACCCGCGTGCTGTGGATCGCCCTGCCGCTGCTCGCCGTCGACCTCGTCGCCGCGGGCCTCGTGATCGCGAACCCGACGGCGCTCGTCGTCTGCATCGTGATCGGCGGCCTCGTGCTCGGCGTGCTGAACACGGTGCTCACCGAGTGCGTGATGGAGGCGACCGACCTCCAGCGCTCGGTGGCCTCGAGCGCGTACTCGGCGGTGCGCTTCCTCGGCGGCGCGGTCGCCCCGCCCGCCGCGGCGGAGCTCGCCCACCTGATCGCGCCCGACGCCCCGTACTACGCGGCGGCCGGTTCGGTCGCCGTCGCGCTCGTCATCGTCGTGCTCGGGCACCGGGCGCTGCGCCGCGTCGACCGCGTCGAGGCGGAGCCCGCGCTCACCGAGGCCGAGGCGATCACCGCGGGCGACGCCGGCTAGATCCGCAAGACGTCACTCTTTGTGGGTGCGCGCGCCGACGCACCCGCAGAAAGTGACGTTATGCACCCGCGGGCTAGAGCGGGGCGCGCATCGTCGAGGTGCGCACCACCAGGCGGGTCGGCAGCGGCGCGCCCGAGTCGGGCAGCGGGTCGGCCTCCGCGCCCTCGCCGAGCAGCCGGAGCACGAGGTCGACGGCCGCCCGGCCCTGCCCGCTCGGGGACTGCTCGACCGTGGTGAGGCCGAACATCTCGGCGTACTCGTGCCCGTCGACGCCGACGATCGAGAGGTCGTGCGGCACCGACATGCCGAGTCGCTCGGCCGCGCGGATGGCCCCGAAGGCCACCTCGTCGGAGGCCGCGAACACGGCCGTGGGACGCCGTCCGGGCTGGCCGAGCAGCTGCAGGGCGGCCTCGTAGCCGCCCGGCATCGTCATCTCGGTCTCGACGACCTCGGCGCGCCCCCGCGGCGCGAGTCCCGCCGCCGACATCGCGTCGAGGTAGCCGTGCCGGCGCAGGCCCTGCACGCTGAGCGGCCGGGCGGCCGCACCGTCGCCCGCGAGGTGCACGAGGCGGGTGTGCCCGAGCTGCAGCAGATGCTCGGTGGCGAGCTGCCCGACCGCCCGGTCGTCGATGCCCAGGCGGGCCGGGCCGAGCGCGCCGGCTTCGCCGCCGCCGAGGACGACGACCGGCTTGTCGCGCCGTTCGAGGGCCGCGAGCTCGTGCTCGGCGAGGTCGACGCCGACCGCGATGACCGCGTCGACGCGCTTGCGCGCGAGGAAGAACTCGAAGACGCGGTCGCGGTCGGGCCCCGCGCCGTCGACGTTGTAGAGGGTGAGGTCGTAGCCGGCGCTGAGCAGCGTGCGCTCGAGGCCCTCGAGCACCTCGCCGAAGAACCAGCGGTTCACGAAGGGGATGACGACGCCGATGTTCTTCGTGCGGCCGGTGACGAGGCTCGCGGCGTCGGGGGAGACGATGTAGCCGATCTCCGCGGCCGCCGTCTCGACCCTGCGGCGGGTCGCCTCGGCGACGTGCCCGCGCCCGGAGAGCGCCCTGGAGGCGGTCGCCTTCGAGACGCCGGCGAGGCGTGCGACGTCGGCGATCGCGGTCATCGCGGCTCCTCACTCGGCGTATTCGATGCAGAGCATACTCGCCCGGGCCGGATGTATGGAACCGGTTCCAGTCGAGATCACGTTTTGCCGGTCGAACGGGAGATTTTCGTGGAAGCGCTCTCACCCAACGCTGGCCCGGGAGTGACTTGTCGCCGATTCGTGATCGGGGGTCACTTGTGGCGAGACGCGACCGTGCTCTACGGTGGTCGCTGGAACCGGTTCCGGTCCGCCTGCACCACACTCAACGAGGAGAGAGCTATGCGTTTCACGCGTCATCGCCGATTGGTGGTCCCCGTCGTGGCGGCCGCCGCGCTCGGCCTGGCCCTCACGGCATGTACGGGCGACATCGCCAACGAGGATGCCGCCGACGTCGACTGCGCGCCCTACGAGCAGTACGGCACCTTCGAGGGCAAGAAGGTGTCCATCAGCGGCACCATCCTCGACCTCGAGGCCGACCGCCTGGTCGAGTCCTGGAAGGACTTCCAGACCTGCACCGGCATCGAGATCACCTACCAGGGCTCGAGCGAGTTCGAGGCCCAGATCGCCGTGCTCGCCGAGGGCGGCAACGCCCCCGACATCGGCATCGTGCCCCAGCCGGGCCTGCTCGGCCGGCTCGCCGACGGCGGCTGGCTGGTCCCCGCATCCCAGGAGGTCGAGGCCAACGTCGACGAGTTCTGGAGCGAGGACTGGAAGCAGTACGGCACCTACGACGACACCTTCTACGCCGCGCCGCTCATGGCGAGCATCAAGGGCTACATCTGGTACTCGCCGTCCGAGTTCGAGGAGAAGGGCTACGAGATCCCGAAGACCCTCGACGAGCTGAACGCGCTCTCCGAGAAGATCGCGGCCGAGGGCGACCACAAGCCCTGGTGCGTCGGCTTCGAGTCGGGCGACGCCACCGGCTGGCCGGGCACCGACTGGATCGAGGACTACATGCTGCGCCTGCACGGCGCCGACGTGTACGACCAGTGGGTCACCCACGGCATCCCGTTCAACGATCCGAAGGTCGCGGAGGCCTTCGACGCCGCGGGCGAGATCCTGAAGAGCGACGCCATGGTCAACGGCGGCATCGGCGACGTGTCGACGATCGTCACCGAGGCCTTCCAGACCGCCGGGCTCCCGATCCTCGACGGCCAGTGCTCGCTGCACCACCAGGCCTCGTTCTACGAGACCTTCTGGAACCCGGACGGCGGCGACGCCAACACGGTCGCGAGCGACGGCTCGGTCTTCGCCTTCCTGATGCCGCCGGCCAACGCCGACGACCCGCTGTCGGTCACCGGCGGCGGCGAGTTCCCGGTCGCCTTCCGCGACGCCGAAGAGGTCGAGGCCGTGCGCGCCTACCTCTCCAGCGACACCTGGGCGAACAACCGCGTGAAGCTCGGCGGCGTCATCAGCGCGAACAAGGGCCTCGACCCGAAGAACGCGTCGAGCGAGCTGCTCGAGCAGTCGATCGAGATCCTGCAGGACCCCGAGACGACGTTCCGCTTCGACGGTTCGGACCTCATGCCCGGTGCCGTCGGCGCCGACTCCTTCTGGAAGGGCATGGTCGCCTGGACCACGGGGCAGAGCACCGCGGACACGCTGAACACCATCGAGTCCAGCTGGCCCGCCAGCTGAGCGAACGCCGCGCGCCGGTCGCAGACCCAGCGCCCAGCGCGGCATGATCGAGGGGCGGAGCCGCACGGCTCCGCCCCTCGCACCCCCCTCCAGCTCCGGCTGGCTTCGAAGACGAAAACCCGGGAGGCACGATGACGACCGCCGATCTGCTCGGCAAGCTCCTGCAGGTGGTGATGGGGCTCGCCGTACTGGCCGCCGTCGTCGGCCTGCTCATCTTCTTCATCGACAAGGCGCCGAAGAAGGGCCGCGACTACTGGCAGCTCGTCGGCTTCCTCGCCCCGGCGCTGATCTTCCTCGCGATCGGCCTCGTGTACCCGGCCATCCGCACCTCGCTGCTCGCCTTCCAGACCTCCGGCGGCGAGTGGACCCTCGACAACTTCGTGTGGACCTTCACCCAGCCGACGGCGATCCGCACGCTCATCAACACCGTCATCTGGGTGCTGCTCGTGCCGACGGTCTCCACGGCCATCGGCCTCGCCTACGCCGTGTTCATCGACCGCTCGCGCGGCGAGAAGTACTACAAGGTCATCCTGTTCATGCCCATCGCGATCTCCTTCGTGGGCGCGGGCATCATCTGGCGCTTCGTCTACGAGTACCGCTCGGGCGACCGCGAGCAGATCGGCCTCCTGAACGCGATCGTGACGGCCTTCGGCGGCGAGCCCGTGCAGTTCATGCAGACCGACCCCTTGAACACCTTCCTGCTCATCATCGTGATGATCTGGATCCAGACGGGCTTCGCGATGGTGCTGCTGAGCGCGGCCATCAAGGGCGTGCCGACGGAGCAGATCGAGGCCGCCCAGCTCGACGGCACGAACGGCTGGCAGCGCTTCGTCAACGTCACGGTGCCCGGCATCCGCGGCGCGCTCGTCGTGGTGCTCACGACGATCTCGATCGCGACGCTGAAGGTCTTCGACATCGTCCGCACGATGACCGCCGGCAACTTCAACACCTCGGTCATCGCGAACGAGATGTACACCCAGGCGTTCCGGGCGAGCGAGGTCGGCCGCGGCTCGGCCCTCGCGCTCATCCTCTTCCTCCTGGTGCTCCCGATCGTCGTCTACAACATCAACGTGCTCCGCAAGCAGAGGGAGATCCGATGAGCATCGCGCCCGCCGACCTGCCCACAGGCAAGGACCGCGGCTCGATCGAGGGGGCCGCCGAGACGACCGCCCTGACCGAGGTCGTCGGCACCAAGTCCGCCCGCGTCAAGAAGCGGCTCACCTCGCGCACCGCGACGGTCGCGGCCCTCATCATCGCCGTGCTCTGGACGATCCCCACGTTCGGCCTGCTGATCTCCTCGTTCCGTCCCGCCGAGCTCGTGCGCACCACGGGCTGGTGGACGATCTTCGAGAACTGGGGCTTCACGCTCGACAACTACAAGGACGTGCTGCTCTCGACCTCGCAGTCGTCGCCGCAGCTCGGCGCGTACATCGTGAACTCCATCGCGATCTCGCTCGTCGGCACGCTCATCCCGCTCGTGCTCGCGACGATGGCGGCGTACGCCTTCGCGTGGATCAAGTTCAAGGGCGCCGGGGTGCTGTTCATCCTCGTGTTCGCGCTGCAGATCGTGCCGCTGCAGATGGCGCTCGTGCCGCTGCTGCAGATCTTCTCGACCTGGCTGCGGCCGATGCAGGCGTGGCTGCACGACGTCGTGCCGATCATCCCGGAGCAGAACTACGCGCCGGTCTGGCTCGCGCACGCGATGTTCGCGCTGCCGCTCGCGATCTTCCTGCTGCACAACTTCATCGCGGAGATCCCGAGCGAGGTCATCGAGGCCGCCAGGGTCGACGGCGCGACGCACGGGCAGATCTTCTTCCGCATCGTGCTGCCGCTCGCGACGCCGGCGATCGCGTCGTTCGCGATCTTCCAGTTCATCTGGGTGTGGAACGACCTGCTCGTCGCCCTCATCTTCTCGGGCGGCACGCAGGACGTCGCGCCGCTCACCCAGCGATTGGCGGAGATGGTGGGCTCGCGCGGCCAGGAGTGGGAGCGCCTGACGGCGGGCGCCTTCATCTCGATCATCATCCCGCTCGCGGTCTTCTTCGGCCTGCAGCGGTACTTCGTGCGCGGCCTGCTGGCGGGGTCGACCAAGGGCTGAGCCAGGGCGGGGGAGCGGATGCCGCGGGCGGATCGCCCGCGGCATCCGCTCGTCCCCCGGCGCGGCGTAGGGTGAAGCGGTGAGCATGAACCGAACCGCGCCGGGCGGGCAGAGCGGGCGCATGGGCAAGCCGCGCACGCGCATCGCCTCGGCCGACGAGGCCGCCCAGCGCGCCGAGAACGCTCAGGCCCCGAAGATCCCGAACCTGCTCGGGCGCATCGCCGAGCTGTTCGCGCCGCACCGGGCCGCGCTCGTCACGACGATCGTGCTCGTGCTGATCGGGGCGGCGCTCAGCGTCATCCCGCCGCTGCTCACCCAGCGTGCCTTCGACGACGGCCTGTTCCCGAAGAACGCCGCGGGCGATGCGCTCCCGCCCGACGTGCCGCAGCTCACCTGGCTCGTCGTCGGCATGATCGCGGTGTTCATCGTCTCGGCGCTGCTCGCCGTGTGGCAGACCTGGCTCACCTCCACGATCGGCAACAAGGTCATGGGCGCGCTGCGGGTGCGCCTGTTCTCGCACCTGCAGTCGATGGAGCTGAGCTTCTTCACCCGCACGAAGACCGGCGTCATCCAGTCCCGGCTGCAGAACGACGTCGGCGGCGTCGCCGGCGTGCTGACGAACACCGTGTCGAGCGTGCTCGGCAACACCGTCACCGTCATCTCGGCGTTCGTCGCGATGCTCATCCTGAACTGGCAGCTCACCCTCGTCGCGCTGCTGCTCATGCCGTTCATGGTGATCGCCCAGCGCCGGGTGGGCCAGGTGCGGGCCCGCATCGCCGGCAAGACGCAGGAGTCGCTCTCCGAGATGACGGCGATCACGCAGGAGACGCTCTCGGTCTCCGGCATCCTGCTGTCGAAGAGCTTCACCCGCCAGCAGAGCGAGATCGACCGCTACGCCGACGAGAACCGGAACCAGATCGGCCTGCAGGTGCGCCAGCAGATGACCGGTCAGTGGTTCTTCGCGATGGTGAACATCTTCATGTCCTCGATCCCGGCCATCGTCTACCTCGTGTCGGGGTGGCTCATCACCGGCGGCGCGGCCGATGTCACCGCCGGCACCATCGTCGCGTTCACGACCGTGCAGGCGCGGCTGCTCTTCCCCCTGATGGGCCTCATGCGGGTGGCGCTCGACCTGCAGACCTCCAGCGCCCTGTTCGCCCGCATCTTCGAGTACCTCGACCTGAAGCCGGCGATCACCGACGCCCCCGGCGCCCGCGAGGTGCCCGACGGCCCCGAGCTCGGCCGCGTCGAGTTCGACCGGGTGTCGTTCCGCTACCCCGATGCCGACGCCGACGGTCGCCCCACGCTCGACGAGGTCTCGTTCACGATCGAGCCGGGGCAGTTCGCCGCCTTCGTCGGGCCGTCGGGCGCCGGCAAGACGACGGTGTCCTACCTCGTGCCGCGGCTGTACGAGGCGACGAGCGGCACCGTGCGCTTCGCCGGGGTCGACGTGCGCGAGCTCCGGCAGGAGTCGCTCGTCGGGCGCATCGGCATCGTCAGCCAGGAGACGTACCTCTTCCACGCCTCCATCGCCGAGAACCTCCGCTACGCGAAGCCCGACGCCACCGACGCCGAGCTCGAGGCCGCGGCGCGCGCCGCGAACATCCACGAGACCGTCGCGAGCTTCCCCGAGGGCTACGACACCGTCGTGGGCGAACGCGGCTACCGGCTCTCCGGCGGCGAGAAGCAGCGCATCGCGATCGCCCGGGTGCTCCTGAAGGATCCGCCGGTGCTCGTGCTCGACGAGGCCACGAGCGCGCTCGACACGATTTCCGAGCGGGTCGTGCAGGCCGCCCTCGACGACGCCGCGAAGGGGCGCACCACCATCGCCATCGCGCACCGGCTGACGACCGTGGTCTCGGCCGACGTCATCTTCGTCGTCGTCGCCGGCCGCATCGTCGAGCGCGGCACGCACGCCGAGCTGCTCGGTCTCGGCGGGGTGTACGCCTCGCTCTACCGCGAGCAGGCCGACCTCGCGCTGCCCGCGCAGGGCTGAGCGCGCTCGCTCAGCCGCGGGCGTCGAGCATGCCCTGCATGAGCTCGATCTCGGACTGCTGCGAGGCGATCACGGCCCGCGCGAAGGCCAGGGCGACCGGATGGCTCGAGCGCTCCTCGAGCGCCTCGGCCATCTCGACGGCGCCGAGGTGGTGCGCGATCATCAGCTCGAGGAACTCCCGCTCCGCCTCGACGCCGCTCGCCGCCCGCAGCGCGGCGATCTGCTCGGGGGTCGCGAGGCCGGGCATCGGCTCGCCCGCCGTGTGCGAGTGCGCGCCCCCGTCGGTCATCCACGTCATCTGCGGCTCGGCGCTGTACTGGGGCAGGTCCCAGACGTTCAGCCAGCCGGCCAGCTGACCGGACTGCTGGGCCTGCGTCGCGGCGATGTCGTCGGCGAGCAGGCGCACCTCGGCGTCGTCGGTGACCTGGCGCACGATGAGGGCGAGCTCCACGCCCTGCTTGTGATGCACCTGCATGTCGCGGGCGAAGCCCGCCTCGGCGCTGCCCTCGGACGGCGTCGCCTCGGGCACCGTCGAGAGCCGGCCGAAGGCGAACGCGGCGACCGCGACGAGCACGACGGCGACGACGCCGGCGATCGAGGCCGCGACGATGCGCGTGCGGCTCACGGGGTCAGGAGACCTTGCCGGGCGCGTCGAAGGCGCCCGTGCAGAGCGCGCCCGGCTCGGGCACGTTCTGGCTCTGCCAGTACTCCTCGAAGAACTCGGGGATGCGCGGGTCGGCCGCGTCGTCGAGCTTCAGCTGCGCGTTCCAGCCGCTGAGCGCGATCGGGGTGTCGAGGCCCTCGAAGGGGGAGAGGACGACGTAGGTGGAGGGCAGCTTCGACTTCAGCGTGGCGAGCGCGTCGCCCGAGACCCGCTCGGGGTCGTAGGTGACCCAGATCGCGCCGTGCTCCATCGAGTGCACGGCGTTCTCGCTCGGCACGGGCTGCTCGTAGACACCGCAGTTCAGCCAGACCTGGTTGTGCTCGCCGCCGGCGGGCGGCGTCTGCGGGTAGTCCACGGTGCCCGTCACGTGCCCGGCGCCGTTCTCGAAGGTCTCGACGCCGTCGATCTCGGCGCCGGTGCCGCCCTTGCTGTAGCTCGCCGGCTTCGGGGTCAGCACGATGGCGGTCACGAGCAGGCCGATGACGGCCACGACAGCGACGATGCCCGAGGCGATGCCGATCGTGCGGACCCGCTTGCGGCGGGCCTCCTTGGCGCGGAACTCGGCGAGCTTCGCCTCGCGGGCGGCAGCGCGCTGCTGCTTGATCGACGGCTGCTTGGGGCTGGCGCTCACTGGGGGGACCTCTCTCGACGCGTCGATCCGATGATACGGATGCATAGATCCGAACCCCGGTACTGGGCGGGGTACTCCCAGGGCTTTCGCAGTCTGGTCGGGATACCACGATCGAGTCAAGCCCTCGTCCTGCACCGGGCCGAAGGCATAGTCTGACCCCGACGCCGGGGGTGGGCCGGGCGAGCGAGGAGACCGCACATGACGAGCGCAGCAGCCGAGCCGCAGGCGGGCGGGGGAGACGGGCTCAACGCGAAGGTGATCGGCCTCGCGGCCGCCGGCGCAGTCGGCGGCTTCCTCTTCGGCTTCGACTCCTCCGTCGTGAACGGGGCGGTCGACGCCATCCAGCACCAGTTCGACCTCAGCTCCGGGGTGACCGGCTTCGCCGTCGCGAGCGCCCTGCTCGGCTGCGCCGTCGGCTCCGAGCTCGCCGGCCGGCTGGCCGACCGCTTCGGCCGGATCCCCGTGATGGTCCTCGGCGCCATCCTCTTCCTCGTCTCCTCGCTCGGCTCCGGCTTCGCCTTCGGGGTGGTCGACCTCATCGTCTGGCGGCTCATCGGCGGCGTCGGCATCGGGATCGCCTCGGTCGTCGCGCCCGCCTACATCGCCGAGATCTCGCCGCGCAAGGCCCGCGGCCGGCTGGCCTCGCTGCAGCAGCTCGCGATCGTGTTCGGCATCTTCGCCGCCCTGCTCTCCGACGCGCTCTTCGCGACGGCCGCGGGCGGCGCCTCCGAGTCGTTCTGGTTCGGGCTCGAGGCCTGGCGCTGGATGTTCCTCGCCTGCATCGTGCCGTCGCTCGTCTACGGGCTGCTCGCGCTGACCCTGCCGGAGTCGCCGCGCTTCCTCGTCAAGGCCGGCAAGGAGGCGAAGGCGAAGGAGGTGCTCGCGCGCATCCAGCCGCACGAGGTGGACCGGGCCATCCGCGACATCCACGACTCGATGCAGCAGGACGCCTACGCGAAGCGCAAGGGCGCGCTGCGCGGGCCGGTGCTGGGACTGCAGGGCATCGTCTGGATCGGCATCCTGCTGAGCGTCTTCCAGCAGTTCGTCGGCATCAACGTGATCTTCTACTACTCGACCACCCTCTGGAAGGCGGTCGGCTTCGACGAGTCGAACTCGCTGCTCATCTCGGTGATCACCTCCGTGACGAACATCGTCGTCACCTTCGTCGCGATCGCGCTCGTCGACCGGGTCGGCCGGCGGCCGCTGCTGCTCGTCGGCTCGGCGGGCATGACGGTGTCGCTCGCGGCGATGGCGCTCTCCTTCGCGAACTCCGTGACGGTCGACGGCGAGGTCTCGCTGCCCGGCGCCTGGGGGCCGGTCGCGCTCGTCGCCGCGAACCTGTTCGTGGTGTTCTTCGGCTTCTCGTGGGGGCCGCTCGTGTGGGTGCTGCTCGGCGAGATCTTCCCGAACCGCATCCGCGCCCGCGCCCTCGGCCTCGCCGCGGCCGCGCAGTGGATCGCGAACTTCCTCATCACGGTCAGCTTCCCGGCGCTCAGCGACTTCTCGCTGCTCTTCACCTACGGGATGTACGCGCTGTTCGCCGCGCTCTCGTTCCTCTTCGTCTTCCTCAAGGTGCCCGAGACGAACGGCATGTCGCTCGAGGAATCCGAGACGCTCTTCCCCGCGAAGGGATCGGCCAAGCGCCGAGCCGAGGCGACCGGCTAGGCTGTCGAGCGTGAACTTCTCGCTGTGTTGTTGTCGCTGAGCTCCGCGACCCCTATTCATCGCGTCGCGCGCGGCATCCGATCGATGCGACGCACCCCACACGAGGAATGAACACGGCCATGAAGTACGCAGAATCGATCGTCGACCTCGTCGGCGACACCCCGCTCGTCAAGCTCTCGCGCGTCACCGAGGGCGTCACGCAGGCGACGGTGCTCGTGAAGCTCGAGTACCTGAACCCCGGCGGCTCCTCGAAGGACCGCATCGCCGGCCGCATCATCGACGCGGCCGAGCGCGAGGGCAAGCTGAAGCCGGGCGGCACGATCGTCGAGCCCACGAGCGGCAACACCGGCGTCGGCCTCGCCCTGGTGGCGCAGCAGCGCGGCTACCGCTGCATCTTCGTCTGCCCCGACAAGGTCGGCGAGGACAAGCGCAACGTGCTGACCGCCTACGGCGCCGAGGTCGTCGTGACGCCGACGGCCGTCGCGCCCGACAGCCCGGAGTCCTACTACGGCGTCTCCGACCGGCTCGTCCGAGAGATCCCCGGCGCGTTCAAGCCCGACCAGTACTCGAACCCGAACGGCCCGCGCTCGCACTACGAGACCACCGGGCCCGAGATCTGGCGCGACACCGAGGGCCGGGTCACCCACTTCGTCGCGGGCGTCGGCACGGGCGGCACGATCACGGGCACCGGCCGCTACCTCCGCGAGGTCTCGGGCGACCAGGTGCGCATCATCGGCGCCGACCCCGAGGGCTCGGTGTACTCCGGCGGCACCGGCCGGCCCTACTTCGTCGAGGGCGTCGGCGAGGACTTCTGGCCCACCGCCTACGACCCGGCGGTGCCGCACGAGATCATCGAGGTCTCGGACGCCGCGTCGTTCGCGATGACCCGACGGCTGGCCCGCGAGGAGGGCATCCTCGTCGGCGGCTCGAGCGGCATGGCGGTCGTCGCCGCGCTCGAGGCCGCCGCGAAGGCGGGGCCCGACGACGTGTTCGTCGTGCTGCTGCCCGACGGCGGTCGCGGCTACCTCGGCAAGATCTTCAACGACAAGTGGCTGCGCGCCTACGGCTTCGGCAACGCCCCGAGCGGGCACACCGTCGCCGATCTGCTCGCCGCGAAGGCCGACCGCACCGAGCCGCTCGTGCACGTCTTCCCGCAGGACACCGTGCGCGACGCGATCGACAAGATGACCGAGACCGGCGTCTCGCAGCTCGTCGTCGTCGGGCACGAGCCGCCCGTCGTGCTCGGCGAGGTGCTCGGCGCGCTGCACGAGGAGGAGCTGCTCGAACGCGTCTTCTCGGGCGCGGCGAAGCTCACCGACGAGGTCGGCCAGGTGCTCGGCGCCCCGCTGCCGCTGATCGGCGTGAACGAGCCCGTCGCCGCGGCGCGGCAGGCCTTCACCGACGCCCCCGCCATGCTCGTCACCGACGGCGGCAAGGCGCTCGGGGTCGTCACCCGCAGCGACCTGCTCGGCTACCTCTCCCACTGACCCCGGCTGCAGCGCAGCCCCTCGGTCTCTCCGAACCACTCGAAAGCGACTCCATCATGAACTCCGACGACGCCCGTTTCGACACCCGAGCCATCCACGCCGGCCAGGCCTTCGACCCCACGACCGGCGCGGTGATCCCGCCCATCTACGCCACCTCCACCTACGTGCAGGACGGCATCGGCGGCCTCCGCGGCGGCTACGAGTACTCGCGCGGCGGCAACCCGACCCGCACCGCCCTCGAGACCCAGCTCGCGGCGCTCGAGGGCGGCGCGCACGCGCTGTCCTTCGCCTCCGGCCTCGCCGCCGAGGACGCGCTGCTGCGCACCGTGCTCGCCCCCGGCGACCACGTCGTCATCGGCAACGACGTCTACGGCGGCACGCACCGGCTCATCCGCCGGGTGCACGGCGCCTGGGGCGTGCGCCACTCGACCGTCGACACGAGCGACCTCGACCTCGTGCGCGCGGCGATCGAGCCGGGCGCAACGAAGGTGCTGTGGATCGAGACGCCCTCGAACCCGCTCATGAAGATCTCCGACGTGGCCGCGCTCGCCGAGCTCGGCCACGAGGCCGGCCTCCTCGTCGTCGTCGACAACACCTTCGCGAGCCCCGCGCTGCAGCAGCCGGTCGCGCTCGGCGCCGACGTCGTCGTGCACTCGACCACGAAGTACCTCGGCGGGCACTCCGACGTCATCGGCGGCGCGGTCGTCTTCGCGCCCGGCCAGGACGAGCTGCACGAGCGGGTGCAGTTCACGCAGTTCGCGGCGGGCGCCGTGTCGGGTCCGTTCGACGCGTTCCTCACCTCGCGCGGCATCAAGACCCTCGGCATCCGGATGCAGCGGCACAGCCAGAACGCCCTCGCGATCGCCCGCCGGCTCGAGGAGCACGCGGGCATCGCCCGCGTCTACTACCCGGGCCTCGAGTCGCACCCCGGCCACGAGCTCGCCGGCCGGCAGATGTCGGGCTTCGGCGGCATGCTCTCGATCGAGCTGGCCGGCGGCGGTGAGGCGGCCCGCCGCTTCGCGGAGTCGACCGAGCTGTTCCAGTTGGCCGAGTCGCTCGGCGGCGTCGAGTCGCTCGTCAACTACCCCTCCGAGATGACGCACGCCTCGGTGCGCGGCACGGAGGCGGAGGTGCCGGCGTCGATCGTGCGGCTCTCGGTCGGCATCGAGGACGTCGACGACCTGCTCGCCGACATCGACCAGACGCTCGCGCGGCTCTAGGTATCCGCCGGTCCGGCCAGGCGGCCGAGCTTGGCAGGATATGCACTGAGGGTGTCACTCCTGCCAGTGCGGGACGAGTGGCTAGTGCGCCAGACTGAGCCGGTGACCTCGACGCAGCACCCCGCGACCGCACCGGAGACCCCGGCCGCCGGCCACGGCACCCTCGGCCTCGGGCAGGGCACGGCGCTCTACATCGCGAGCGTGCTCGGCACCGGCATCCTCGCCCTCCCCGGCCTCGCGGCCGCCGCCGCCGGTCCCGCCTCGGTGCTCGCGGTCGCCGCGGTGCTCGTGCTCTCGATCCCGCTCGCGGGGACCTTCGCGGCGCTCGCCGCCCGCTTCCCCGACCCGGGCGGCGTCGCGAGCTACGCCCGCCGCTCGCTCGGCGACACCGTCGCGCGGATGACCGGGTATTGGTTCTACTTCGGGGTCTGCGTCGGCGCGCCCGTCGTGACGCTGCTCTGCGGCGAGTACGTCGTCGCGGCGCTCGGCGTCGACCGCGCGGCCGTGCCGCTCATCGCTGCGGCGATCTTCGTGCCGCCCTACGTCATCAGCTGGTTCGGCGTGCGGGTCGCCGGCTGGGTGCAGCTCGTGCTCACGGCGCTGCTGCTCGCCGTCGTCGTCGCGGTCGTCGCGCTCACCTTCCCGCACGTCGAGACTGCGGCGTTCAGCCCGTTCCTCCCGAACGGCTGGGCCGGGGTGGGCACCGCGATCAGCCTGTTCGTGTGGGCGTTCGCCGGCTGGGAGGTCGGCACGCACATCGCGGGGGAGTTCCGCAACCCGCGCCGCGTCATCCCCATCGCGACCGCGATCGCGATCGTCGTGGTCGGCGTCGGCTACCTCGCGCTGCAGTTCGTCACCGTCGGCGTGCTCGGCGAGCGCGCCGGGCAGGGCGTCGTGCCGCTCATCGACCTCGTCGACGTCGTGCTGCCCGGGATCGGCCCGGCGATCGTCGCCGCGATCGCGGTCATCGTCACCGTGGGCGTCATGAACGCGTACCTGCCGGCCTTCGGCAATCTCGGCGCCGCGCTCGGCCGCGACGGCGACCTGCCCCGGTACTTCGCGAAGGGCGCCGCGGGCGGCGAGGTGCCGCGGCGGGCGCTCGCCCTCACCGGCGTCGTCTCGCTCGGGTACTTCGTGCTCGTCGTCGCGAACGGCGGCGCGCTGGGCGCGTTCATCCTGATCCACACGAGCAACATGGTCGCGATCTACTTCGTCGGCATGCTCGCCGCGACGCTGCTGCTGCGCCGTTGGAGCGTGGGCTGGTGGCTCGCCGTCGTCGCGACGGTGCTCACCGCCGGGCTGCTCGTGCTCGCCGGGACGAACCTCGTCGTGCCCGCCCTGCTCGCGGTGGCCGCGATCGCGGTGACCGTCGTGCGGCGTGTGCGCGCGGGCCGGCGTTCGCGCCGGGGCGGGGCCGACGCCGACGCCCGGGCCAGGGCGCTCGGATCCGGATCCGAGCACAGAGTAGAGGAGCGCGTATGACCGAGTACCGGGCCGTCTTCGACGCCGAGATCGCCTTCGTGAACGGCGGCGGGCTGAGCGCCCGCGGCTTCCGGCTCGACGTGCCGGGGCCCGACGTCGGCGAGGCCGCGGTCGCCGAGCTCCTCGTGCGGCATCTCGGGCTCGCGCTCGTCGGATCGGTCGAGTTCCCGCGCTTCGAGATCGTCGCCGAGGCGCACAAGGGCTCCCGGGGCGTGGCCGCGGATGCCTCGCTCGGCACGCCGCCCGGCGGGGCCGGCGCCGGCACGGCATCCCGCCTCGTCGACCTCAGCCACCCGATCCGCGCCGGGCTCGTGACGTACCCCGGCATCCCCGCGCCGAGCATCGCGCCGCACCTGACGCGCGCGGCCTCCCGGCAGGTGTACGCGCCCGGCACCGAGTTCGCGATCGACGTCATCACGATGGCGGGCAACACGGGCACCTACCTCGACAGCCCGTACCACCGCTACGCCGACGGCGGCGACCTCGCCTCGCTCGAGCTCGCGACCCTCGTCGGGCTCCCGGCGCAGGTGCTGCACCTCGCGGATGCGGCGGAGCGCGGCATCCCCGCCGAGGTCTTCTTCGAGCGCTCGGCCGCCGAGCTCGCGGGAGCCGCCGTGCTGCTGCACACCGGCTGGAGCCGGCACTTCGGCACCCCCGAGTACGCCTCGGGAGCTCCGTACCTCAGCGAGGCGGGCGCGCGCTTCCTCATCGCGGCCGGCGTCGCGCTCGTCGGCATCGACTCGCTGAACATCGACGACACGGAGGGCGGCGGAGGCGAGCGGCCCGCGCACTCGCTGCTGCTCGCGGCCGGCGTGCACGTCGTCGAACACCTGACCGGACTCGAGCGGCTGCCGGCCCGTGGCGCGCGCTTCACCGCGGTCCCGCCGCGGATCGAGGGCTTCGGCACCTTCCCGGTGCGGGCGTTCGCCGAACTGTCGACGCCGGATCCCGGCGCGGCCGGTTGACCTCAAGGGCCCTTGAAGTCCTAGGGTCGATCGAGTGAGCGAATCCCCGAGCCCCTCCACCGAACCTCGCGCCGTGGCGCCCGCCGAGCCGACGGCGAGCGACGCGTCGGCGCCCGCGGTGCCGGTCGGCGGTCCGCTCGCCCGGCCGTACCGGTGGCTCTCGATCGGCATGTTCGCGCTCATCTTCCTCGCCGCGTTCGAGGCGATGGCCGTCACGACGATCATGCCGCTCGTCGCCCGCGACCTCGACGGCGAGGCGCTGTACGCGCTCGCCTTCGCCGTGCCGCTCGCGGCGGGCATCATCGGCATGGTCATCGCCGGTAACTGGACCGACCGCAACGGTCCGCTGCCGTCGCTCCTGACCTCCGGTGTGCTCTTCGTCGTCGGCCTCGTGATCGCCGGCACCGCGACCGACATGATCGTGTTCATCGTCGGGCGCTTCGTGCACGGCATCGCGGGCGCCGCGGTCATCGTGCCGCTCTACGTGATCGTCGGCCGGGTGTACCCCGAGGCCATCCGAGCCCGGGTGTTCGCCGGCTTCGCCGCGGCGTGGGTCATCCCCTCGATCGTCGGACCCGCGGTCGCCGGCTTCGTCGCCGAGCAGGCGAGCTGGCACTGGGTCTTCCTCGGCGTGATCGCCATCGTCGTCCCCGCGACCGCGATGCTGCTGCCGCCGCTGCTCCGGGCCCGTGCGAAGGTGCAGGGCGATCCCGCCGTGCCGTGGAGCCCGTCCCGTGTGGGCTGGGCCGTGCTGACCGCGGCGGCCGCACTCGGCGTCTCGCTCGCGAAGGAGTTCGACTCGCCGCTGCGCTGGGTCGTCGCCGCGCTCTCGGTCGCCATCGTGATCGTGGCCGTGCGCCCGCTCCTGCCCGCCGGCACCCTGCGCGCCGCGCGCGGCCTGCCGGCGACCGTGCTCATGCGCCTCGTCGTGGCCGGCGCGTTCTTCGGCAGCGAGATCTACCTGCCGTACCTCTTCATCGAGGACTACGATTTCGAGCCGAGCCTCGCCGGCGCCGTGCTCACCGGGGCCGGGGTGAGCTGGGCGGCGGCCTCCTGGCTGCAGGGCCGGCTCGGGGACCGCATCTCGAACGTACGCGCCGTCGTCACCGGCTCGACGCTGCTCGTCGTCGCGCTCGCCGTGGTGCTCGCGGTCGCCGCGCTGCACCTGCACCCCGCGATCGCCTTCGTGGCCTGGACGCTCGCGGGCGGCGCGATGGGCTTCATGTACCCGCGCTTCTCGGTCGCGGTGCTGAGCCTGTCGCCGGTCTCGGCCCAGGGCTTCAACAGCGCCGCGCTCTCGATCGCGGAGTCGCTCGGCGCCTCGATCGCGCTCGCCATCACCGCGCTCGTGTCGAGTGCCGTGGTGTGGGGCGGCTTCGCCCCGGACTTCGCCGTCGCGTTGGCGATCGCGGTGGTCGCGGTGCTGCTCGCCTCCCGGGTGCGTCCGCCCGCCGCCGGCTGAGCCGCGCGCGCTGGTCGCGCGCCGTCCCTGCCTCGGCCCCGTCTGGTGCGTGTCGGCGGTATTTGCGGGTGCCGGGAGGCCGTGACCCGCAGAAATCGACCGAATGCCGTCGTGCGGGTGTGGTGAGCGCGCTCTCATGCCCCGGGGCTCGATCGATTCGATTCGATCGCCCGTTGTGACTGTCACATGGCCGGACTGTACGCGGGGAGCGCGGCGTGCATAATGGATGCGACAGCGATGTGAACGTGCACATCCGGATCGGCGAACAGTGTCTCCTCCCCAGGACCGCGGGCGCGCGCCCAGCATCCGCGATGTCGCGCGCCTGGCCGAGGTCTCGCACCAGACCGTGTCCCGGGTGCTGAACGACCACCCGAGCATCCGCCCCGAGACGCGCGAGCGCGTGCTGCAGGCGATGGAGACGCTGCAGTACCGGCCGAACCGGGCCGCCCGCACCCTCGTGACGAGCCGATCGAACACGATCGGCGTGCTCGCCGCCCTGAGCACGACCTACGGCCCGGCCACGAGCATCGCGGCCATCGAGGACGCCGCCCGCGAGCACGGCTACCACGTGAACACCGCGAACCTCGCCGACACCTCGCCCGCCGGCATCGCCGACGCGATCGAGCACCTGATGCTGCAGGCCATCGAGGGGCTCGTCGTGATCGCCCCGCAGGTGCGGGTGTTCGAGGTGCTCGCCGCGTCCTCGATCGGGGTGCCCTTCGTGAGCCTCCAGTCGACGGGACGGCGCGACCATCTCGCCCTCTCGGTCGACCAGGTGACGGGCGCCCGCCGCGCCACGCAGCACCTGATCGGGCTCGGCCACCGCGAGATCGTGCACCTCGCCGGCCCGCAGGACTGGATCGAGGCGGAGGCGCGGATGCGCGGCTTCCTCGAGGCGATCGACGACGCCGAGCTCGGCCTGCACCCGCCGATCCTCGGCGACTGGACCGCCGACTTCGGCTACTACGCGGGCAGCGAGCTCGTGCGCCGCCGGGACTTCACCGCCGTGTTCGCGGCGAACGACGAGATGGCGATCGGGCTCATGCACGCGTTCCGCGACGCCGGGCTCGACGTGCCGGGCGATGTCAGCGTCGTCGGCTTCGACGACATCCCGGTCGCGAAGCACGTCGCGCCGACCCTCACGACCGTGTACCAGGACTTCCACGAGATCGGCCGCCGGGCCGTCGCGCTGCTGCTGAACCAGGTGCACGGCGCCGAGCGGATCGAGGTCGAGGACATCGTGCCGCGGCTCGTGGTGCGCGGTTCGACGGCGCCCGTCGCGGTGCGCCCGGCGTCCGTCGCGCGCTGAGCGGCTCGCCGCGCCGGTTCCGCGCACCGGCTTGACACGCCCGCCCCGCGGATGCAGCATGGTGTCGATGTGAACGGTCACACGATCACGTCACACGCAGCAGCACACGACACCGAGGTCCAGATCAGTGATTCCGTCGATGACGACCAGCGCCCGAGCGGGCAGCCGATGAACGCGCCCCCGCCCATCCTGGAGATGCGCTCCATCACCAAGGAGTTCCCGGGCGTGAAGGCGCTGAGCGACGTTTCGCTCACCGTGATGCCCGCCGAGATCCACGCGATCTGCGGCGAGAACGGCGCCGGCAAGTCCACCCTGATGAAGGTGCTCTCCGGGGTGTACCCGCACGGCACCTACACGGGCGAGATCTTCTTCCGCGGCGAGGAGGTGCAGTTCCGGGACATCCGCCAGAGCGAGCAGGCCGGCATCGCGATCATCCACCAGGAGCTCGCCCTCATCCCCGAGCTCTCGATCACCGAGAACATCTTCCTCGGCAACGAGATCGCCCGCGGCGGCCGGATCGACTGGTCGGCCGCGAAGCGGAAGGCCCTCGACCTGCTCGCCCGCGTCGGCCTGTCCGAGGACCCCGACACGCAGATCAAGCACCTCGGCGTCGGCAAGCAGCAGCTCGTCGAGATCGCCAAGGCGCTCGCGAAGGACGTGAAGCTGCTCATCCTCGACGAGCCGACGGCGGCGCTGAACGAGGACGACTCGCAGCACCTGCTCGACCTCATCCTCGGCCTCAAGGGCCGCGGCATCGCGTCGATCATGATCAGCCACAAGCTCAACGAGATCGAGCAGATCGCCGACGCGATCACGATCATCCGCGACGGCCACGCGATCGAGACCCTCGATGTGCACGGCGGCGACGTCGACGAGGACCGGATCATCCGCGGCATGGTCGGCCGCTCCCTCGAGAGCCGCTACCCGGACCGGACGCCGCACATCGGCGAGGTGTTCTTCGAGGTGCGCGACTGGACCATCCAGCACCCCCAGGTGCCCGAGCGGCTCGTCGCGAAGGGCTCGAACCTCGAGGTGCGCCGCGGCGAGATCGTCGGCCTCGCCGGCCTCATGGGCGCCGGCCGCACCGAGCTCGCGATGAGCATCTTCGGTCGCTCCTACGGCACCTACCTCGCGGGCACGATCGTGAAGGACGGCAAGGAGATCGTGCTGAAGGACGTCGAGTCCGCGATCGACCACGGCCTCGCGTACGTGAGCGAGGACCGCAAGGTGCTCGGGCTCAACCTGCTCGACACGATCAAGCGCTCCATCGTCTCCGCGAAGCTGCGCAAGATCTCCCGATTCGACGTCGTCGACGAGTTCAAGGAGTCGCAGGTCGCCGAGAGCTACCGCAAGCAGCTGCGCATCAAGTCGCCGAGCGTCGACATGGGCGTCGCGAAGCTCTCGGGCGGCAACCAGCAGAAGGTCGTCCTCGCGAAGTGGATGTTCACCGACCCCGACCTGCTGATCCTCGACGAGCCCACCCGCGGCATCGACGTGGGCGCCAAGTACGAGATCTACACGATCATCCAGCAGCTCGCGGCACAGGGGAAGGGCGTCATCCTCATCTCCAGCGAGCTGCCCGAGCTGCTCGGCATCGCCGACCGCATCTACACGGTCTTCGAAGGCCGCATCACCGACAACCTGCCCGTGTCCGAGGCGACTCCCGAGGCCCTCATGCGCAGCATGACCTCCGCGAAGAAGAAGGCGAACGCATGACCACTCCGACCGGCGCGACCCCCACGGGCGCCACGACGACCGGCGCAACGCCCGAGAAGCGGGGCGGCTTCGCCGACCTGCGCAAGATGTTCGGCAACGGCCAGTCGACCCTGCGCCAGTTCGGCATCCTGGGCAGCCTCGTCGTCATCATCGCGCTCTTCCAGCTGCTGACCTGGCTCATCAAGGGGACGGGGCTCACCCTCTCCTCGACGAACCTCATCAACGTCGTGAACCAGTACAGCTACATCCTGATCCTCGCGATCGGCATGGTGATGGTCATCATCATGGGGCACATCGACCTCTCGGTCGGCTCGGTCGCCGCGTTCACCGGCATCATCGTGGCGAAGGCGATGGCCGAGTGGAACCTGCCCTGGCCGCTCGCGATCGTGCTGGGCCTGCTCGTCGGCGCGGCCGTCGGCGCCTGGCAGGGCTTCTGGGTGGCGTACGTCGGGGTGCCGGCGTTCATCGTGACGCTCGCGGGCATGCTCATCTTCCGCGGCGGCAACCAGTGGATCGGCCAGTCGACCACGACGCCCGTGCCCGTCGAGTTCACCTACATCGGCGCCGGCTACCTGCCCGACGTCCCCGGCTCCCTCTTCAACTACGCGACGATGGCGCTCGGCGTGCTCGGCGCCGCCTGGATCGTCTACAACGAGCTGCACCTGCGCGGCGTGCAGAAGAAGATGGGCTCGCCGCAGGCGCCGCTCTGGGTCAGCATCGTCAAGGTCGTGCTGCTCGCGGGGGTCATCCTGTGGGCCGCGTGGCTGTTCGCGACCGGTCGTCCCGGCACGAGCTTCCCGATCTCGGGCATCATCCTCGTGCTGCTCGTCATCCTGTACTCCTTCATCACCCGCAGCACCGTGTTCGGCCGCCACATCTACGCGGTCGGCGGCAACCGCCTCGCGGCCACGCTCTCGGGCGTGAAGGACCGCCGGGTCGACTTCTTCGTGATGATGAACATGTCGGTCCTGGCCTCGCTCGCCGGCATGATCTTCGTGGCCCGCTCCACCGCCTCCGGCCCGCAGGACGGCAACGGCTGGGAGCTCGACGCCATCGCGGCCGTCTTCATCGGCGGCGCCGCGGTGTCCGGCGGCATCGGCACCGTCATCGGCTCCATCATCGGTGGTCTGGTGATGGCGTTCCTGAACAACGGCCTGCAGCTGCTCGGCGTCGGCGCCGACTGGGTGCAGATCATCAAGGGCATGGTGCTGCTCCTCGCCGTCGGCGTCGACGTGTGGAGCAAGAGCCAGGGCCGGCCGTCGATCCTCGGGCTGTGGTCGCGCCGCCGGCGCACCCGCCTCGAGGAGCAGGGGCCGACCGAGCCGCCCGCCGTCGTGCCGAGCTCCGGCACCAACGAATCGTCCGAGCCCCGCGACGTCGCCCGGCTCTGACCCGGCACCCCGCGGCACCGTCCGCGGCGGATGCCGGAACGCACCTCCCCCTCTCGTGGCAGCCGCCCCGGGACACCAAGAGAAAGTGACTGATCAATGAAGAAGATCGCTCTCGCAGCCACCGCGGTCGCCGCGGCGGCGGCCCTCGCGCTCTCCGGCTGCTCTTCGGACCGCGGCGGCGGATCGGGCGGCGGCGAGTCGACCGACTCGGCCGGCTTCGCGGCCGACGCGACGATCGGCATCGCCCTGCCGGACAAGACCAGCGAGAACTGGGTGCTCGCCGGCGGGCTCTTCGAGGACGGCCTGAAGGCGGCCGGCTTCAACCCCGACGTGCAGTACGCGCCCGCCTCGAACACCGTCGCCGAGCAGCAGAACCAGATCTCGTCGATGGTGACGAACGGCGCGAAGGTCATCGTCATCGGCGCGAAGGACGGCAAGCAGCTCGGCACGCAGCTGCAGCAGGCGGCTGACGCGGGCGTGAAGATCATCGCCTACGACCGGCTCATCGAGAACACGCCGAACGTCGACTACTACGTCGCCTTCGACAACTTCAAGGTGGGTCAGCTGCAGGGCCAGGCCCTGCTCGACGGGCTCGCCGCCCGCTCGGGCCACGAGGCGCCGTGGAACATCGAGCTCTTCTCCGGCTCGCCGGACGACGCGAACTCGGCCGTGTTCTTCAACGGCGCGATGGAGGTGCTGCAGCCGAAGATCGACGACGGCACCCTCGTCGTCGCCTCGGGGCAGACCGACATCCAGCAGACCGCGACGCAGGGCTGGAAGGCCGAGAACGCGCAGAGCCGCATGGACTCGATCCTCGCCGCGAACTACACCTCGGCGAACATCGACGGCGTGCTCTCGCCGAACGACACCCTCGCCCGCGCCATCATCACCTCGGCGAAGCAGGCCGGCAAGGACATCTCGAAGATCACGGTGACCGGTCAGGACTCCGAGGTCGAGTCGGTGAAGTCGATCATGGCCGGTGAGCAGTACTCGACCATCAACAAGGACACCTCGCTCCTCGTCGAGCAGACGATCAAGATGATCCAGCAGCTTCAGAAGGGCGACGAGGCCGAGGTCAACGACACCGAGCAGTACGACAACGGCGTGAAGGTCGTGCCGGCCTACCTCCTCGCTCCGGTCATCGTGACCAAGGAGAACGCGGCGGAGGCGTACGCGAACAACCCGAACCTGCTCGACATCGTCAAGCAGGCCGGCTGATCGGATCGGCAACGGCGTCCTGAGGGAGGCCGGGGCAGACCCGAAGCCCGCATGGCGGCTCCCGCTCCGGAAGGGGCGGGAGCCGTCGGCGTCCGAGGGTGGGCGGTGTCCCGGTCCACCCCCGGACGCCGACGAGCGCGGCTCAGTCGCGCGGCGGCAGCTGCTGCAGGGTCCAGCGATTGCCGTCGGGGTCGGCGAACGTGACGAAGCGGCCCCAGGCCTGTTCGTCGACCCCCTGGGCGTCGACGCCGGCTGCGCGCAGCTGCGCGAGCGCGGCATCCGCGTCCGGGACGACCGCCTGGATGACGTCGAGCGAGCCGGGCGCGATGGTCGCGCCGAGCCCCTCGCCGAAGGCGATGGAGCAGGCGGAGCCCGGCGGGGTCACCTGCACGAAGCGCAGCGTCTCGCTGACCTGCACGTCGTGGTCGGCGACGAAGCCGCACTGCTCGACGTAGAACGCCTTCGCGCGGTCGACGTCGCTCACGGGCACGTGGATGAGTTCGATCTTCACGTCCATCTCGAGCGGCATGATGCCTCCTCCTGGTTCGCGGATGCGGTGGGATCGTGGTTCGCCGGAGGGCTCCGACGGGGCCATCCGAGCACGATCCGCCGACATCCGCCATCCCCCTTCGCCGCGGGCGGTGCGAGGATGGGGGCATGGCACTGCACATCACGGGGGAGCAGTCGGCCGACGAGCTGCTCTCGAACGACCCGTTCGCCCTGCTCACGGGCATGCTGCTCGACCAGCAGGTCGCGATGGAGACCGCCTTCGCCGGTCCCGAGAAGATCCGCGACCGGCTCGGCTCGATCGACCCGGCGACCATCGCGGCGACCGACCCCGAGCGCCTCGTCGAAGTCTTCACGCAGACCCCGGCGGTGCACCGCTACCCCGGATCGATGGCGGGGCGCGTGCAGCAGCTCGCGGCCGCGGTCGAGTCCGAGTGGGGCGGCGACGCGAGCGCGATCTGGACGCGCGGTGAGCCGAGCGGCGCCGAGGTGCTGAAGCGGCTGAAGGCGCTGCCCGGCTTCGGCGAGCAGAAGGCGCGCATCTTCCTCGCGCTGCTCGGCAAGCAGTGCGGGCTCGAGGCGCCGGGTTGGCGCGAGGCGGCCGGCGGTTACGGCGAGGCGGGCAGCTTCGCCTCTGTCGCCGACATCGTGAGCCCCGAGTCGCTGCAGAAGGTGCGTGCGCACAAGCAGGAGATGAAGGCGCAGGCGAAGGCCGCGAACGCCGCGAAGGGCTGAGCGGCGAGCGACCCGTACCGCGGTAGGGGGCGGGAACACCACCGGCGGGGGATGCCCCGCGCCCCCGCCGATGCGAGCATGGTGCCATGACCGACCCAGCCGCTCCCGCAGCTCCGCAGCCGCCCGCGCCGCCGGAGGGCTTCGTCGCGGCCGCCGCGGAGGCGGCGCCGACGCCGCCGACTCCGGCGGTGACGGTCCGCCGGCGCCCGCGTCTCACCGAGACGGATGCCTGGCCCGGCCTCGTGCTCAGCTGGTTCGCCGTGATCTTCGTCGCCGTCGCACTGTTCTCCGTGCTGGTGCCGGTGTCGGCCTCGCTCTACGGGGTGCCCGTGGCGGCGGCTTTCGGCGTCGCGCTCCTCGCGGCGGGCAGCCTGCCGCTCGCGATGCGCTGGGCGTGGCCCGGCGCGATCGCCGGCCTCGGCGGGCAGGCCGCGTTCTTCGCGCTCGCGGTGCCGCCGCCCGGGGCGCCGTGGCCGATCAGCGTGCCGATGCTGCTCGCGCTCTGCGCCGGGCTCGTCATTCTCGCCCTGCGCGGCCGCTTCCTGCCGGCCGTCGTGCTGTGGGGCGGCACCGTGTTCGGCTCGATCGCCGCGGTGCTGCCGCCCGCACGCGCCGAGGAGCCCTCGACCATCGCCGCGAGCTTCGTGACCGGCGCCGCAGTGAGCGCCGGGGTGCTCGGGCTCGCCTGGCTCCTGCGGGTGCTGCGCGCCCGCGTCGCCGACACGCTCGAGGCGGAGCGCCGCACGAGCGCGTCCGAGCACGAGCGCCGGCTCGTCGCCGAGGAGCGCACGCGCATCGCCCGCGAGCTGCACGACGTGGTCGCGCACCGCATGTCGATCGTGCAGGTGCAGGCGACGAGCGCCCCGTACCGCTTGAGCGGCCTCGACGAGGCGGCGACCGCCGAGTTTGGCGAGATCGCCGCGAACGCGCGCGCCGCGATGGCCGAGATGCGGGAGCTGCTCGCGGTCCTCCGGGATCCGGATGCCGAGGCCGAGACCGCCCCGCAGCCCGGCTTCGCCGAGATCGGCCCGCTCGTGTCGAGCGTGCGCCGCGCGGGGCTCGTCGTCGACGCCCGCATCGTCACGACCGCCCCCGTCTCGACCGCGGTCGGCCAGGCCGCGTACCGGATCGTGCAGGAGGCGCTCAGCAACGTGCTGCGCCACGCGCCCGGTGCGGAGGCCGCCGTCGAGGTGCACGGCGACGGGTCGCGCCTGATCGTCGAGGTCGTGAACACGGCGGCGGCCGACGTCGCCGGCCGCG
>NZ_BMRJ01000002.1:666372-697668 GCF_014648575.1 Agromyces mediolanus
GCGCGGCTCGTCGGTGGCACGATCGAGACGGGGCCGACCGAGTCGGGCGGCTTCCGGGTGGCCGCCGTGCTGCCCGTGATCGCCGAGGCCAGCCCTGGAGGAACCGCCGGATGACCATCACCGTGCTCGTCGCCGACGACCAGGCCATGGTGCGCGCCGGCTTCGCCGCCGTGCTCGACGCGCAGCCCGGCATCGAGGTCGTCGGCCAGGCCTCCGACGGTGCTGAGGCGGTGCGGCTCGCGCACGAGCTGCGGCCCGACGTGATCGTCATGGACGTGCGGATGCCCGGCACGAACGGCATCGAGGCCACCCGCGCCCTGCAGACCCCGCCGCGCTCGAGCGACTACGTCCCGCGGGTGCTCATGCTCACGACCTTCGACATCGACGAGTACGTGTACCAGGCGCTGCGCGCCGGGGCGAGCGGCTTCCTGCTGAAGGACGCGCTGCCCGACGAGGTCGCCCGCGCGGTGCGGGTGATCGCGGCGGGGGAGGCGCTGCTCGCGCCGAGCGTGACCCGCCGCCTCATCGAGGACGTGGCGAAGCAGGCGCCCGCGCGCCCCGTCGACGAGCACCTGCTCTCGGCGCTCACCGAGCGCGAACGGGAGGTGCTCGTGCGCATCGCCCGAGGCCGCTCGAACCAGGAGATCGCCGCCGAGCTCTTCATCGCCGAGCAGACGGTGAAGACGCACGTGAGCAAGATCCTGCAGAAGCTCGGGCTCCGCGACCGGGTGCACGCGGTCGTCTTCGCGTACGACACCGGCCTCGTCTCGCCCGCCCGCTGAGCGGCTCGGCGCGCGGAGCGCGCGCGCCCCGAGGCATCCGCCTATCGGGCCATCCGCCGCCCCGTGCCCCCTACCGAGGTAGGGGGCACGAACCGTTCCACCGGGTGATGCCCCGGCCGGTGCCGCGTCCATAGCCTGCGGGAGCCGGGGGAGGGACCGCCGGCGGAGGGGATCCCGATGGACGCGACGATCCAGGCGAGCGCCGCAGGGCGCGCCGCGGCGGGCACGAAGCCGGCGCGGGACACGGCGATCGACGCGGCCAGGGCCGGATGCCTCGCCGTCGTGTTCCTGCTGCACGCGATGATGGTCGGCGTGAGCGTCGGCCCCGGCGGCCCGGTGCTCGAGAACGCGCTCGAGGGCTGGGAGTACCTCGCCCCCGCCACCTGGGTCGTGCAGATCATGCCCCTCTTCTTCCTCATCGGCGGCTTCTCCGGCTGGACCGCGTGGCAGCGCCGCCGGGCCCGCGGCGTCGACGCGGCGGGCTTCGTGCGCGACCGGATCATCCGGCTCGTGCGCCCCGCCGTGCCGCTCGTCGCCGTCGTGGGGCTCGCGCTCGCCGGGCTCGCCGCGGCCGGGGTGCCGGCCGACATCGTGCAGACGGCCTCGTTCCGGATCGGTCAGCCGCTCTGGTTCCTCGCCGTCTACCTCGGCGCCTCGGCGCTCGTGCCGCTCATGGTGCGCCTGCACGAGTGGCGGCCGGGCGTGACGATCGGCGCGCTCGTCGGCGCGGTCGTCGCAGTGGATGCGCTGCGCTTCGCCACCGGCGTCGAGGCGCTCGGCTTCCTGAACCTCGCCTTCGTGTGGCTCGCGATGCAGCAGCTCGGCTTCCTGCTCGCCGACGGGACGGTCGACCGGATGCCGGTGGTCGCGCGCCTGCGGCTCGCGGGCTGCGCGCTCGGCGGGCTGCTCGCGATCACCCTCTCCGGCCCGTACACGCCGGACCTGCTGCAGAACCTCAACCCGCCCACGATCTGCCTCGTGCTGCTCGGCACCGCGCAGCTCGCCCTCTTCTCGCTCGTGCGGCGCCCCCTCGGCCGCTGGGCGGAGCGCCGCGGCCCGGCCCGCGTCGTCGCGAGCTTCGGCGAGTGGGGGATGACGATGTACCTCTGGCACCTGCCGGCCTTCGTGCTGCTCGCGGCCGGCCTGCTCGCCGCGAACGCGAGCTTCGGGCTCGTGCTGCCCGAACCGCTCAGCGCCGAGTGGTGGGCGACGCGGCCGCTCTGGCTGCTGGGCGCAGCGGCGGTGACGGCGCTCGCCGTGCGCGCCTTCGCCCGCTGGGAGCGCGGCTCGCGCAGTTCCGGTCGCGACGGCGACGACGGGACGGGGCGGATGCCGCGGGCGCGCGCGCTCGCCGGCGAGCTGCCGCGCGTGCCGGCCTGGCTCGCCGTGCCGGCCGGGGTGCTCGGCGTCGGCACCGCCCTCGTCGTGGGCTTCGCCCCGGTGCCGGCCCTCGTCTCGCTCGCGCTGCTCGGCGTCGCGCTGCTGGGCGCCCGGCCGTCCCGCCTGCACGGACGTGCAGCCCTGGTGGCGCGTGTCGAGGCCGGAATGTCGGTGGTCGGTGGGAAGCTGATCCCACAACACCAGATGTAGGGGTCGGCCCGGCGAGGGCCCCAAGGTATTGGGGCTCGGCAACACGCCGCGACACGCCGGGGTGACTGTCCACAAGGACTTTTTCCTGGGTCGTGAGCGTTGTGGATAACAGGGCCCGGAAGGGCGGATTTCCGCCGAATCCGGGGCGGCCGGGCTGGGGAAATCCCGTGGATAACCCCGTGGATAACTACACGAATGTAACTACAGCATGTTGTGGCCGCCCCGCTGGGTGAACACAAGATGTAGTATCGAAGACACCAGCTACGAACCGGGGGCGAGCTCCCCGAGGGGCTCGAGAACGAGGGGAAATCATGACGGTCACGGTCTACACCAAGCCTTCCTGCGTGCAGTGCAACGCGACGTATCGCGCCCTCGACAGCAAGGGCATCGAGTACGAAGTGCTCGACCTCTCTGTCGACGAGCAGGCGCTCGCGCAGGTGAAAGAGCTCGGCTACCTGCAGGCCCCGGTCGTCATCACCGACGACGGCCACTGGTCGGGCTTCCGCCCCGACAAGATCGACGAGCTGGCCGCCCGCCTCGCGTAGTCATGGCGGTCGGTGAGCTCCACGAGATCCGGCCGTGCACGACGTGAGGGAGGGAACATGACGAACCTGGTCTACTTCTCGAGCGTCTCGGGCAACACGCAGCGCTTCATGGAGAAGCTCGGCCGTCCGGCCGACCGCATCCCGCTGTACGCCCGCGATGAGCCGCTCCACGCCGACGAGCCGTTCGTGCTCGTCGTGCCGACCTACGGCGGAGGCGACGGCAATGGCGCCGTCCCGAAGCAGGTCATCCGCTTTCTCAACGACCCGGCGAACCGGGCGCTCATCCGCGGCGTCATCGGCGCCGGCAACACCAATTTCGGCACCGGCTACTGCCTCGCCGGCGACATCATCGCCGCCAAGTGCGCCGTGCCGCATCTCTATCGATTTGAAGTATTCGGAACACCAGACGACGTTCGCGCCGTCGACGAGGGATTGGACGCATTTTGGCAAGCACAGCAGCAACGACTGACGGCGTAGCTCTGATCGAGGCGCCCCGGGGGTCGAGCGGAATGGACTACCACTCCCTCAACGCCATGCTGAACCTCTACGGTCCGAACGGCGAGATCCAGTTCGAGAAGGACCGCGAGGCGGCGCGCGAGTACTTCCTGCAGCACGTCAACCAGAACACCGTCTTCTTCCACTCGCTGAAGGAGCGGCTCGACTACCTGGTCGAGAAGGAGTACTACGAGCAGGCCGTGCTCGACCAGTACTCGTTCGAGTTCATCCAGAAGCTCAACGACCTCGCCTACTCGAAGAAGTTCCGCTTCGAGACCTTCCTCGGCGCGTTCAAGTACTACACGAGCTACACGCTGAAGACCTTCGACGGCAAGCGCTACCTCGAGCGCTTCGAGGACCGCGTCGTGATGACCGCGCTCGGGCTCGCCCGCGGCGACGAGCAGCTCGCCATCGACCTCGTCGAGGAGATCATCGCCGGCCGCTTCCAGCCGGCCACGCCGACCTTCCTCAACACGGGCAAGGCCCAGCGCGGCGAGCTCGTCTCCTGCTTCCTCCTCCGCATCGAGGACAACATGGAGTCCATCGCCCGCGGCATCAACTCGGCGCTGCAGCTCTCGAAGCGCGGCGGCGGCGTCGCCCTGCTGCTCTCGAACATCCGCGAGTCGGGTGCGCCGATCAAGCAGATCGAGAACCAGTCCTCCGGCATCATCCCCGTGATGAAGCTGCTGGAAGACAGCTTCAGCTACGCGAACCAGCTCGGCGCGCGTCAGGGCGCCGGCGCGGTGTACCTCTCGGCGCACCACCCCGACATCATGCGCTTCCTCGACACCAAGCGCGAGAACGCCGACGAGAAGATCCGCATCAAGACGCTCTCCCTCGGCGTCGTCGTGCCCGACATCACCTTCGAGCTCGCGAAGAACAACGAGGACATGTATCTCTTCTCGCCGTACGACGTCGAGAAGGTCTACGGCAAGCCCTTCGGCGACGTGCCGCTCACCGAGAACTACCGCGACATGGTGAACGACGCGCGCATCAAGAAGACCAAGATCAACGCGCGCGAGTTCTTCCAGACCCTCGCCGAGATCCAGTTCGAGTCGGGCTACCCCTACATCGTGTTCGAGGACACGGTGAACAAGGCGAACCCGATCAAGGGCCGCATCAACATGTCGAACCTCTGCAGCGAGATCCTGCAGGTCAACACCCCGACGACCTACCACGAGGACCTCTCCTACGACGTCATCGGCAAGGACATCAGCTGCAACCTCGGCTCGCTGAACATCGCGCTCACGATGGACTCGCCCGACTTCGGCAAGACCGTCGAGACGGCCATCCGCGGTCTCACCTCGGTGTCCAACCAGAGCCACATCACCTCGGTGCGCTCCATCGAGGACGGCAACGACAAGTCGCACGCCATCGGCCTCGGCCAGATGAACCTGCACGGCTACCTCGCCCGCGAGCGCGTCTTCTACGGGTCCGAAGAGGGCGTCGACTTCACGAACATCTACTTCTACACGGTGCTGTTCCACGCGCTGCGCGCCTCGAACAAGATCGCGATCGAGCGCGGCGAGGTGTTCGACGGCTTCGCCGACTCGAAGTACGCCTCGGGCGAGTTCTTCGACAAGTACACCGAGCAGGAGTGGGTGCCGGCGACCGAGAAGGTGGCGGGCCTGTTCGCCGACTCGAACGTGCACATCCCCACGCAGGACGACTGGCGCGAGCTCAAGGCCTCGATCCAGGAGCACGGCATCTACAACCAGAACCTGCAGGCGGTGCCGCCGACCGGCTCGATCTCGTACATCAACAACTCGACGGCGTCGATCCACCCGATCGCCTCGAAGATCGAGATCCGCAAGGAGGGCAAGCTCGGGCGTGTGTACTACCCGGCCGCCTTCATGACGAACGACAACCTGGAGTACTACCAGGACGCCTACGAGATCGGCTACGAGAAGGTCATCGACACCTACGCCGCGGCGACGCAGCACGTCGACCAGGGCCTCTCGCTCACCCTCTTCTTCAAGGACACCGCGACGACCCGCGACATCAACAAGGCGCAGATCTACGCGTGGAAGAAGGGCATCAAGACCATCTACTACATCCGCCTGCGGCAGATGGCCCTCGAGGGCACCGAGCTCGACATGTGCGTGAGCTGCACGCTCTAACGGCTGGAACGAAGGACCCCCACCGATGACTCTCACCGACCCGGTCAACTCCGCGAAGAACGACCCGGCGCACGCCGGCAAGATCAAGCTCGTCGACCACGTCAACGCGATCAACTGGAACAAGATCCAGGACGACAAGGACCTCGAGGTCTGGAACCGCCTGGTGAACAACTTCTGGCTGCCCGAGAAGGTGCCGCTGTCGAACGACATCCAGTCGTGGAACACGCTGACGCCCGAGGAGCAGCAGCTCACGATGCGCGTCTTCACCGGCCTCACCCTGCTCGACACGATCCAGGGCACCGTCGGCGCGGTCTCGCTCATCCCCGACTCGCTGACTCCGCACGAGGAGGCCGTGTACACCAACATCGCCTTCATGGAGTCGGTGCACGCGAAGAGCTACTCCTCGATCTTCTCGACGCTCTGCTCGACGAAGGAGATCGACGACGCGTTCCGCTGGTCGGTCGAGAACGAGAACCTGCAGAAGAAGGCCTCCATCGTGATGGAGTACTACCGCGGCGACTCGCCCCTCAAGCGCAAGGTCGCCTCGACCCTGCTCGAGAGCTTCCTGTTCTACTCCGGCTTCTACCTGCCGATGTACTGGTCGAGCCGGGCGAAGCTCACCAACACGGCCGACCTGATCCGCCTCATCATCCGCGACGAGGCCGTGCACGGCTACTACATCGGCTACAAGTTCCAGCGCGGGCTGGAGCTCGTGAGCGAGGCCGAGCGCGAGGACATCAAGGACTACACCTTCTCGCTGCTCTACGAGCTCTACGACAACGAGGTGCAGTACACGCAGGACCTCTACGACGGCGTCGGCCTCACCGAGGACGTCAAGAAGTTCCTGCACTACAACGCCAACAAGGCCCTCATGAACCTCGGCTACGAGCCGATGTTCCCCAAGTCGGTCACCGACGTGAACCCGGCGATCCTCTCGGCGCTGTCGCCGAACGCCGACGAGAACCACGACTTCTTCAGCGGGTCGGGCTCGTCGTACGTCATCGGCAAGGCGGTCAACACCGAGGACGAGGACTGGGACTTCTAAGCCCCAGGCTTCTCGCGAACGAGGGGGCGGATGCTTCGGCATCCGCCCCCTCGTCGTGCGCGGCGGGGCCTGGGCCTGTGCAGCGCCGCCGGCCGCGGCTAGGATGCGAAAATGGACAGGGCAGACTCCGTTTCTGCTGAGGCGCGTGGCATCGCGGCCGGGTGGCAGATCCTGGCCGGCATCGTGCTCGCGCCGCTGCTGATGCTCCTCGCCGGCTGGGTGACGGCGACATATCTCTCCGATGGGATGGCCGTCCCCGGGGTGCTCCTCGCCGCGCTGCTCACTGCCGCCGCCGTCGTGGTCGCCGCGAGATGGCGGGTGACGGGGATCACGGCGGGAGCCGTCGTCGCGGCGACGATGCTCGGGTTCCTGCTCACCGGCATGGTCCCGTCCAGCCGACCCGATCTGGGCCTGAACGGGATCGTGCTGTTCGCCGGGTCGGGGCTGCTGACCGCTGCGATCGCGGCGGTCTCGTTGACGGTCGGGCTCGTCCGACGCTCCCGGTCCTAGGCGCTGCCGCCCCGTCGAGCCTGCACGACCGCGATGAGGACCGCGATCGCGACGAGCCCCGCCGCCGCGGGAACGAGGGCGAAGCCGCCCGTCGCACGGTGCACGGCCGCGCCGATGACGGCGCCGCCGGCCAGTGAGCCCCACAGCAGAAGGGGGCGCCGCCACGCTGTCCGCGACCGACCGGTCGCGAGCGCCGCGAGTGCGAGGCCCAGGCTCACGAGCGTGCCGGTCGCGTAGGTGATCGCGACACGGGCACGACCTTCGGCGAGGTACAGGGTGTTGAGCGCACCCATCGCGGCGGCGAGGAGGCCGAACCTCCACCCGGCGTCCGGCGCGATGAGCCCGAGCACGGCGGTCGCCGCGACGGCTGCGGCGGCCGCGGCGATGATCCAGGCGCGCCTCGTGCCGTGCGCGCCCAGTGCGCCGCCGAGGGCGACGCCGACGACGAAGGCGGCGACGAGCCCCAGGGGCAGCAGGGCGTCGGCGAGTCCCACGTCCCAGAGCTCGACCCCGGCCTGCGTCGAGTTCCCGCTCATGAAGGAGACGAACAGCCCGCCCGTCTCGATGAACCCGACCGCGTCGACGTAGCCGGCGACGAGTCCGAGCGCGACGGAGAGGGCGATGCCGCCACGAGAGACCTCCCGCACTGCTCCTCCGTTCCGCGCCATCCGCCAGGGTACCGCTGGCCGGGCCCCGCCAGTCGGTGCTCGCCGTCGGCGCGGACCGGCTCGTCGACGCCGTCGTCGAAGGAGCAGTCGTGCAGCCGGCGTCTCGCCGACGGTCGACCGCGATGGCGCGCTGGCCCTACGTTCGCGGCGGCGACTGCCCGGCGCTCGCGGTCACCCAGCCTTTCGGCGCTTTCGCTCGCGCTGCAGCTTCGGCCGTCGCCTGGTCGGGCGCCTCGGCCTCGAAGGTGCGTTGTTCTTCGTCGTTCGGGTTGGTGGCGATGATCGTGGCTTTCACCTCGGCCAGGTTACGAGGCTCCTACGCCCCCGCAACCGGGTAGACACAAGCACTTCGATGTGCGCGGGCGTCGCGTTCCTCGTCGGCGCGCACGGCTCTAGGCTCGAAGCATGCGCCTCACCGGAACCATCCGCCCCACCGCCACGACGGAACTCGTCGCCGAGGGGCACGATCGCGGATCCGCGTACGACGCGCTCCTCGCGCTCGTTCCGGCCGGGCACGTGCTCGTGCAGGCCCACTTCTCCATGAAGGAGGGCGTGACCACCGCGAAGGGGGTCATCCGGCCGGACCGGGTCGAAGCGATCGAGGCGGAGGGCCCCGACTACGCGACGGCGAACGCCGCGCTCGAGGCGGCGGTGCCGGAGGGCTACGTGCTGCTCACCCGCGTTCTGGCGTAGCGGCGCGGCCGGCGAGCTCCTCGGCTTGCCGCGCGAGCGTGTGCGAGAGCTCGGTGACCTCCTCGCCGAGTCCAGTCCAGTCGTCGGCCGCGACGCCGAGGTAGCCGTCCCGCGCGCGCTCCATGAGCGCCCGCTCGGCGGGCGGCAGCGTCGCGGCCACGGCGGTGGCCGCGACATCCTTCGGCACGATGTCGCCCCCGGTGCGCAGGGTCGTGACGATGCGCGCGAAGGCGAGCAGCGTGTTGCGCTCGTCGCCGACGATCTCCTCGAGGATGTCGGGGATGATCCCGAGCATCGCCTCGGTGAGCGCGGACACCGGCACAGGCTGGACGACCTCGGCGAGCGGCGCGCCGCGCAGCACGCGGTGCGCGGTCTGCGCGGTCGCGAGCAGGATCGGCACGTCGGGGTCGTCAGTCGGCTGCGGCACCGAGCCGGCCAGGATGTCGGCGCGCAGCCATTCGCCGAACTGGTAGTCGTGCACCGCTGGCTCGGGCCAGCGGCCATCCGCCCCGATCACCACGCAGGTGAGCTCGAGCGAGCGCCCCTCCGCCGCCTCGGGGAACGTCTCGGCGTGCCCCGACCAGCCGGAGGAGTCGAGCAGCACGCGAGTCAGCTCCTCGCGCTCGGTCGCGGTCAGCGACCGCCGGGTGAGCACCAGGAGGTCGATGTCGCTGTCGGGCCTCAGGCCGCCCGACACGGACGAGCCGTACAGGTAGACGCCGGCGAACTCACCCGGCTCAGCGCGATCGAGGTGGGCGAGCACGGGTTCGAGGAGTCCGTCCATCCTGCGACGCTAGCAAGGGCGGCCGGGACCGCACGGCCGTTCCGCTCTCGCAGATCCCTACTTCCGCTGACGGCCGACCCCGATCGCGTCGCCGTCGCGGCCGACGACGACGTCGCCGCGGAAGCCGGTGCGCGCCTTGCGCTTCCAGACGGCGTCGCGCACCTCGCGGATGCCGGCGGGCACGAGATGGCTCAGCACGAGTGTGCCGACGCCGGCCCGCGTCGCGAGCTCGCCGAGCTGCTCGGACCGCGTGTGCGTGCGCGAGAAGGTCTCGGCGAGGCGGGGGTTGATCGCGGCGAAGTAGTCGTGGTCGTACGCCTCGTGCACGAGCACGTCGGCGCCCTGCGCGAGCCGCACGAGGTTGTCCGAGGGGGCGGTGTCGCCGCTCACGACGACCGAGCCGTCGGCGGTGTCGAAGCGGTACGCGAAGGAGGGGAAGACGGGCGGGTGGTCGACGAGGATGGCGCTGACGCGCACGACGCCGTCGTCGAGGACCTGGAACGGCTCCATCACCGGCACGCGGTTCGTCGTGCTCGCGCCGACGTCGGGCAGCTCGAGGTCGTGCGGGGCGATCACGTTCCAGATGTCGGGCTTGCGGCTCTCCGCCATCCGCGTGTTCAGGTCGTAGGCGGTCGCCGCGACCGCGGTGCGCAGGAAGTCGGTGAGCCCGGGGGTTGGCGCGTCCGGCTGCTGCACGGGTGCGCCGGGCGCCTGCGGGACTTCGCCGGCGGGGCCGGGGCCGTAGACGTCGACGCGCTGCGAGATGGCGCCGCGCGCGCCCGGGGCGCCGTAGTTCAGCCAGAAGAGGTTGTAGACCTCCGCGAGGTGGTCGGAGTGCAGGTGGGTCACGAAGACCGCTCGGATCTGCTCCATCGTGAGGCCGGCCTGGGCGTACGCGGTGACCGCTCCGGGGCCGAGGTCGACGAGGTAGACCCGGTCCTCCACGACGATCGCGGTGCAGATGCCGAGCCGGCCGTCCTGGGGCGGCGGTCCGCCGGCGGTGCCCGCGAGCACGACCCGGGTGCGGTGGTTCGGCGCCCGCAGGGGCGACGCCGAGGCGGGTGCCGCGCCGAGGGTGAGGGAGCCCGCGCCGAGGGCGGCCGCCCCCGCGAGCATGCCGCGTCTGGTGAGCTGCGAGCGCGATCCGGCGTCAGGCGTCATGGGCTGATTCCTCCATTGGATTCAGTATCCAAAGCACCATAGCGAGGATGTCTCGGCCGGAGCAAGCGCGGCGCCGTGTCGCCGTCGCGCGGGTCAGCTGCGTTCGCGGGGCGCTCGGCGCAGGCGTTCGGTCTCGTCGCGGTTGAAGGCGGCGGCGCGCGCGAGGAACTCGGTGGCGAAGCGGATCTGCTCCTCGCTGAGCGTGTCGAGGTACTCGTTCCAGCGCGACGCGACGGCGCCGTAGACGGGGCCGACCTCGGCGAAGACGGCCTCGGGGACGGCGGACACGAGCACGCGTCGACGATCTGCCGCGTCCCGGCTCCGGGTGACGAAGCCGCCCCGCTCGAGTCGGTCGAGCATGGTGGTGATCGCCCCGCCGGCGGTGAGGCCGGTGCGCTGCGCGAGCTCGCCCGGGGTGGCCGGACCGTCGCTCAGGAGCAGACCCAGCGCCTGCAGGTCGGTGCCGTTGAGCCCGGCGGAGCGCGCGACGGCGTCCTGGAACAGCACGGCGTGCGCCATGAAGGATCGCATCGCCTCGGCGTGCTCGGCGATGGCGCTCGCGCGGCTTGAAGGGGAGTCGGCCACCTGATAACCTCTCTAAAATAGAGAGACTCGAACTTCGAGACTCTGTTCACCTCCAATCTAGCGAAGGGCGAGCCATGCCAGAGGCGCTCATCATCGGCGGCGGAGTCGCCGGGCCCGCGACCGCGCTGTTCCTGCACCGGGCCGGCTGGGACGTGCGGCTGTTCGAATCCCGCGGCGAGCCCGAGGCCTACGGCGGACTGTTCCTGAACGTCGCGAGCAACGGGCTCGCCGTGCTCGAGGCGCTCGGGCTGCGCGATCGGCTCGTCGCCGACGGGCACCTCAGCCCCTACCTCGAGATGTGGAGCGGCCGGGGCCGCAAGCTCGGCACGGTCCCGAACGGGCCGGCCGGCGCACCCGAGCGCGGCTCGGTCGTCGTCCGCCGGGCCTGGCTGCACCAGGTGCTGCGCGACGCGGTCGAGGCCGCGGGCATCCCGATCACCTGGAATGCCCGTCTCGACGGCATCGAGGAGTCGCCCGGCCGCGTCACGGCCCGCTTCGCCGACGGCTCGAGCGCGAGTGGCGACGTGCTCATCGGCTGCGACGGCATCGGCTCCGTCACCCGGCGCTGGATCGATCCCGGCGCACCGGAGCCGGCGTACACCGGCATCCTCAGCGTCGGCGGCTTCGCGCGCGTGCCGGGTCTCCAGCCGACCCCGCTCCGCCAGCACATGGTGTTCGGCGACCGCGGATTCTTCGGCTACCTCGTCCGCGACGGCGGCACGGTGTACTGGTTCGCCAACCCGAGCCGGCCCGAAGGGGACCGATCCGCGCTGCGGGACGTGCCGGCATCCGCCTGGCTCGACGAGCTGCGCGCGGCGCACTCGGGCGACCCCGATCCGGTTCCGCGCATCCTCGACCACGTGGAGGGCGAGATCGGGGCCTACGGCATCTTCGACCTCGCCCACGTGCCGCGCTGGCACCGGGGCCGCGTCGTGGCCGTCGGCGACGCCGTGCACGCCACCTCGCCGAACGCCGGCCAGGGCGCCTCCCTTGCGCTCGAAGACGCGGCGACGCTCGCGGGCTGTCTGCGCCGCGAGGCCGACCCCGGCACCGCCTTCGCCGAGTACGAGCGACTGCGCCGGCCCCGGGTCGAAGCCGTCGTCGCCTACGCGCGCAAGCTCGGCCGGCAGAAGCAGGGCGGGAGCTCCCGCTTCGCGACGGCCGTGCGCGACGTCATGCTCCCGATCTTCCTCAGGAACGCGACGCGCGACACGAGGAACAACCACCTGTACGCCTACCGCGTCCCCGAGTAGGCGGCGGGCCGGCGGTCTGTCGGACACGGCGAATGGAGTCCGGGCCCCCGGACCGGGAGAATGGCCGCATGTCCCGTCCCCCTGTCGATGCCGTGCTGCTGGATTCCGACCCCGAGCTCCGGCGGGCCGTCGTCGGCGGTGACGGACTCGATGCCCGCGCCGCGATGCAGGCGATCGTCACGTGGGCGGCCTCCGGCTCGCGCCGGGAAGACCTGCTGCGCCGTTCGCGCTTCCCGCTCGAGGGTGACATGCTCGCGTTCCTCGTCGTCAACCAGCTCGCCTACCGCGGTGCGACGCGTCCCACCGAGCTCGCCGACGCCGTGCATACCGGGCGCTCGAACCTCTCGAAGGTCGTGCGGCGGTTGGAGGAGGCGGGCCTCGTCGGGCGGATGGTGAACCCCGACGACGGGCGCGAGACCATGATCGCGCTGACCCGGGACGGCCGGGCGGTCGCCGCGCGGATCGTCGCCGCGAGCGAGGAGGACTTCGCGGGGGCGCTCGCCGAGTGGAGCGTCGCCGAGCGGGAGCGGTTCGAGGATCTGCTGATCCGCCTCGTGCGCGACCTCGATCACCGCGTCGAGGGGGAGATCCAGCGGGTGGCCGGCGTGCCGTGGCAGGAGTCCTCGTCGCGCTGGGATCCGCGTCCCGGCGGCTGACGCCGCGCAGTCCGGACGGCCTGCGACGGGCCGGAGCGAGGTCGAGGCGTCTCCCAAATGATTGTCGTCACGACAATCATGCGGTACCGTGGTCGCACCAGGTCCCCCTCGGCTTCGAAGGAGAAGCAATGCCCACCCGTCCGCTGCACTCCCGCCCCTGGTGGGTCGCCGTCGTCTCCGGTATGGCGTCCTACATCGACTCGGCCGCCATCACCGGCTTCAGCACCTCGCTCGTCATCCTCCAGCGCGACCTCGGCCTCGAGCAGTGGGAGGTCGGCGTCGCGGCCGGCGCGCTCACCCTCTCGATCGCGTTCGGCGCGCTCGTCGGCGGCCGCCTCGGCGACCGCTTCGGGCGCCGGCCGGTCTTCACCGCGACGATGGTGCTGATCATCGTCGCCGTCGCGGCGCTGCTCGTCGCACCCTCGTTCACGGCGGTCGTCCTCGGGGCCGTGCTTCTCGGCCTCGGCACCGGCGCCGATCTGCCGGTCTCGCTCTCGACGATCGCCGAGGCGGCCAGCGACCGCAACCGCGGCCGACTGCTCGGCTTCTCGAACCTGCTGTGGATCGTCGGCATCGTCGTGAACACCGTGCTGGCGAGCATCGTCGGGGACTGGGGGCGCGCCGGCGCCCAGGTGCTCTTCGCGCACATCGGGCTCGTCGCCGTGCTCGTGCTGCTCGGCCGGCTGACCATCCCGGAGTCGCCGAGCTGGCAGGCGGCCCGCGCGGAGCGTCGCGCCGGCGTCGCGACCATCCGCGCCGACCGCGCGCGGGTGCGCGACCTGCTGCGCCCGCCGTACCTCGTGCCGTTCCTCGCGCTGCTGGCCTTCTACGGGCTCACGAACCTCGTCGCCAACACGAGCGGCCAGTTCGGCACCTACATCGTGGTCACCTACGGCGGCGCGACGGTCGGCCAGGCCGCGCTGATCGCCCTGCCGATGGTGCCGATCGCCGTGCTCGGCTACCTCTGGTTCATGAAGATCGCCGACGGCCCGAATCGCTTCCGCTACTTCCAGATCGGTGCCGTGCTGATGATCGCCTCGAAGCTGCTGGTCGTGATCGTCGGGCTCGACCTCGTGAGCTACGCGGTGAGCGCGCTGCTCGCCGCGCTCGGCGGCGCGTTCGCCTTCGAGGGAATCATGAAGGTCTGGACGCAGGAGTCCTTCCCGACGCTGCTCCGCTCCACCGCGCAGGGCGCGATCATCGCGGTCGGCCGCTTCGCCGCGGCCGGACTCGCCGTGATCACGCCGCTCATCCTGGAGTCCGGCGTCACCCTCATGTACGCGCTGCTCACCCTCTTCAACGTGCTCGGCCTCGGCTGCGCGTGGCTCGTGTTCCGTCGGGGGCGAGCGGCCACGCGGGTGATCGACGAGGAGGGCGCCGTGGACCCAGAGGTCGCGGCGGCGTCGTCGGAGGCGACCCGGTGAGCGGGCGGGCCGGAGCCCGGGTCGTCCGCATCGACCTCGAATCGCCCCGCCCGGGCGATCCCGTTCCCGTCGCGGAACCTCGTCTCGGCTGGCGGGTCGAGGCCGACGATCCGGCGTGGCGGCAGGGGTTCGCCGAACTCAGCTGGGAGCTCGGCAGCGCGACGACGACAGCCATGGCCAGGGTCGAGGGCGAGGGGCGGCTCGGCGTCGCGTGGCCCTTCGCGCCGCTCGCGCCCCGGGATCGCGGCCGGCTGCGCGTGCGGGTCGCGGGCGAGGACGGGGCGACGGGCGACTGGAGCGAGCCGGTCGCGGTCGTGGCCGGATTCCTCGGCGCGGGGGAGTGGATCGCCGCGTGGATCGGGCACCCGGCTCCCGAGCGGCACGCCCAGCCCGTCGTGCTCCGCCACGAGTTCGACTGCGGCGCCGTCGTGAGAGCGACGCTGTACGCGAGCGCCGTCGGCGTCGCCCAGCTCGCGGTGAACGGCGTCGACGTCGACGATCAGGTGCTGAAGCCGGGGTGGACCCCGTTCGCGACGCGCACGGTGCACGACACCACCGACGTCACCTCGCTCGTGCGGCCGGGCGCGAACTGCCTGAGCATCCGGCTCGCCGGCGCCTGGGCGACCGAGCACTTCGGCTTCCGGCAGAACGCGCAGCCCCGCTACGGCGGCCAGCCCAGGGCGGCCGCCCAGCTCCTGCTGGAGTTCGCCGACGGCACGAGCCGGTGGATCGCGACGAGCGGTGAGTGGCGGGCCGCGACCGGCCCGCTCCTCGACAGCGGTCTGTACGCGGGTGAGCGCTTCGACGCCCGCAAGGCGCTCGTCGACGCCGCCGGTCGCGACTGCGCCGACCCGGGCTACGACGACACCGGATGGCCCGGAGCGCGCGTGCTGCCCGCCGAGGCGGTGCCCGGTGCCCGGATCTCGCCGCCCGTGCGGCGGATCGAGCAGCTCGCCCCGGTCGCCCAGCTCCCGGGCGAGGACGGGGCGACCATCCTCGACTTCGGGCAGAACCTCGTGGGGCGCCTGCGCATCCGGGTGTCCGGGCCCGAGGGCACCACCGTGACCCTGCGGCACGCCGAGGTGCTCGAAGACGGGCGGCTCGGCACCCGACCGTTGCGCCGGGCGAGTGCGACGGATCGCTACACCCTCGCCGGCAGCGGCGAGGAGGAGTGGGAGCCCGAGTTCACGTTCCACGGCTTCCGCTATGCCGAGGTCTCGGGGTGGCCGGGCGAGCTCCGGCCCGGTGACGTCGTCGCGGTCGTGGTGCACAGCGAGCTCGAGCGCACCGGGTGGTTCGAGACCTCGCACCCCCTCCTGCAGCGGCTGCACGACAACGTGGTGTGGAGCCTGCGCGGAAACTTCCTGTCCGTGCCGACCGATTGCCCGCAGCGCGACGAGCGTCTCGGCTGGACCGGGGACATCCAGGTCTTCGCGCCGACCGCCGGCTTCCTCTACGACGTGCGCGGCTTCCTCGACTCCTGGCTCCGCGATCTCGCGCTCGAGCAGGACGACGATGGGCTCGTGCCGTTCGTCGTGCCGAACGTCATCGGCTTGGCCCGCCCGGCTGCGGCGTGGGGCGACGCCGCGGTCGTGGTGCCCGACGAACTGCAGCGCCGCTTCGGCGACCTCGCCACGCTGGAGCGCCAGTACCCGAGCGCCCGGGCCTGGGTCGAGCTCTGCCTTCGGCTCGCCGGCCCAGCTCGGGTCTGGGAGGGCGACTTCCAGTTCGGAGACTGGCTCGACCCGACGGCACCGCCCGAGCGCCCCGGGCAGGCCATGACGGCGACCGGGCTCGTGGCCACGGCCTGCCTGGCCCGCTCGGTCCGACTGCTCGCCCGGGCGGCGCGGCTGCTCGGTCGGGACGGGGATGCGGACGACTACGACGGCATCGCCGAGGAGGTCCGCGGGGCCTTCGTTCGTGAGTACGTCACCCCGGCCGGCCGCATGCTCTCGGACACTCCGACCGCATACGCCCTCGGACTCGCCTTCGACCTCGTCCCCGGCGCGCTCCGGGCGGCGGCCGGCTCCCGCCTCGCCGAGCTCGTCCGTGAGAACGGCTACCGCATCGCGACCGGGTTCGTCGGCACGCCCCTCGTCCTCGACGCACTGACCGCCACCGGCCACGAGGCGGCCGCGGCGCGGCTGCTGCTGCAGACTGCATGCCCCTCGTGGCTCTACCCGGTGACGATGGGCGCGACGACGATCTGGGAGCGTTGGGACTCGATGCTGCCCGACGGCACGATCAACCCCGGCGACATGACGAGCTTCAACCACTATGCGCTCGGCGCCGTCGCCGATTGGATGCATCGCGAGCTCGCCGGGCTCACGATCCTCGAGCCCGGTCATCAGCGGGTGCGGCTCGCCCCGCACCCGTTGCCCGGGATCGACGATGCCGCGGTCGCGTTCGAGAGCCCCTTCGGTCGCATCGAGCTCGGCTGGCGCCGCGACGGCGGGCTCGTCGTCGTCACCGCCACGATCCCGCTCGGGGTCGAGGCCGAACTCGCGCTGCCCGGCGCACCGGCGGGCGCCCCGCGGGTGGTCGGCGCCGGGCGGCACCGTTGGACCTGCTCGGCCCCCGACCCGGTACGGCCCGGCACCGTCGGCCTCGACTCGTCGCTCGCACAGCTCGCCGACGATCCCGAGGCGCTCGACCTCGTGGAGCAGCTGCTCGAGGCGCACCGCCCCGGCGTGGTCGAGGCGATGCGCGCGGCCACACGGTGGACGCGTGGGCAGACGCTCGCCGAGCTCGTCTTCCAGTACGCGAGCCCGGCGGTGCAGCGTGAGATCGGGCATCGGCTCGATGCGCTCTCCGTTGCGCGCGAGCGAGCGGTGCGCGAGCGGGCGGCGTGAGCGGGCCGCAGGTGCGCATCGCCGTGCTCGGCGAACGCGAACCGCTCTGGCGGGCAGCGCTCGGCGCCGAGCTGCGTCGCCGCCGCGCGGGTCGCGGCGAGAGCCTGGCCGAGGCGGCAGCCCGCGCCGGGGTCAGCAGTCAGTACCTCTCCGAACTCGAGCGCGGGCGCAAGGAGGCATCGAGCGAGGTGCTCGCCGCCCTTGCGCGCGGCTACGGGGTCCGGCTCGCCGGGCTGCTCGCCGCGATCGCCGCTCAACTCGACGAGGCCGCCACTATCCCAGCGCGTCGACCACCTCGGCCCGGCGCTGCGGCACCGTCTGCGAGCGCTCGTCCCAGACGCGAGTCATCCGCCCGTCGGTGAACGCCGGCCAGCCGGGGTCGCCCGTCGCGATGAAGGCGACCCAGGCGGCGTGCATCTCGCGGGCGAGGGCGGCCGGGGCATCCGTCCCGCTCAGGCGCAGCGCGTCCTCGTCGTCGAGCCGATCGAACGCGAAGGCGATCTCGATCGCGTGCGCCGCGCGCAGCTCGCGGACCGGGCTCGGCCAGGCGAACTCGTAGACGAAGGTCGGCGCGATCCTGGACTGTGCGAGGCGGGTGGCGGGGGCGCGAAGCATCCGGTCGGTGACGAGTTGGCCGAGCACCTCGCCCGGCGAGGCGTCGGGGTACGCGCGGCGCACTGCCCGCGCCGCGCGCTCGGGGATGCGCATGACCCGCCGGGCGAGCCAGGCCTTCATCCGGCCGATCTCGCCGAGGGCCTCCGGGCTCAGCCACAGCCGGTACTCGTCGGTGTTCGTGCCGATGAGGATCGGCAGCTCGGCGTCGGCGAGCGCGTCGACGGGCGAGGCGGGCAGGGTGTGCGGGTCGATCGCGAGCGCGAAGCCCGGCGCGCCGTTCAGGGGAGAGGAGCCGGCCGCGATCTCCGAGCGGGCCCGCAGCAGCTCTGCGGGCGGCACCGCGGAGAACGCCTCACGGGTCGCGGGGATGCCGAGTCGCTCCGCGATCGCGTCGGAGGCGCGTCGCGCCCGCTCAGGCGCGACCGCCTCGAGCGGTCCCGACTGGATGATCGCGCCGGCCACGAGGGCGCGGGATGCCGGGCGCGCGAGCAGGGCGGCGACGAGCGCGCCGCCCGCCGATTCGCCCATGATCGTGATGCGGGCCGGGTCGCCGCCGAACGCCGCGACCTCGCGGTGCACCCACTCGAGCGCGAGGGCCGCGTCGAGCAGCCCGAGGTTCCGGGGTGCGCCGTCGAGCACGCTGAAGCCCTCGGCGCCGAGGCGGTAGTTCGCCGAGACGAAGACGACCCCGTCACGGGCGAAGCTCGTGCCGTCGTACCCGGGCTGAGCCGCGGCGCCGCGCTCGAGGGCCCCGCCGTGCAGCCAGAGCACGACCGGCGCCGGGGTCGCGGCGGCGACGGCCGCGGTCCAGACGTTGACGGTGAGCACCTCGTCGCCCTCGATCACCGGGCAGCTGAGCAGCTCGCCGAGGGCGCTCCGGTAGGGCGACTGCGGCGCGGTCGGGCCGAACCGCTCGGCCTCGCGCACGCCCGCCCAGGGCGCGACCGGCTCGGGGGCCGCGAAGCGGCGGGCGCCGACGGGCGGCTCCGCGTAGGGGATGCCGAGGAAGCGGCGGATGCCGGCCTCCTCGCGGCCGCGGACGGCCCCGCTCGAGAGCGAGGCGACGGCGGGGGCGGCGGACCGGGGCTTCTCCGACTCGATCATCCGTCCAGCGTAGGGGGCCGCTCCGCGGTCGATGCTGCTCCGCTGCTGCGGGCAGGCGCCGGCTCAGACGACGGTGCCCGGGGACCGCACCGCGCGGACCACGACGTCGTGCAGCTCGATCTCGCGCCCGCCGGGCGCCACCGCGCGGCGGGGGCGCTCGAACGCGGACGCAACGGTCCACTCGTCGGCGGCGAGCCGAGCGACGACGGCCTCGGCGCTCGCGCTGGCCTGCTCGGGATGACCGTGATCGTGCTGATGCCCGACGATCAGGAGCGTGCCGCCGGGCGCGACCCACTCCGCGATGCGCGCGTAGAAGTCGAGCTGCGGCATCGCGGGGTGCGCGTAGAACGTCGTCACGAGATCGAACGGCTCGGCGGGCGCCCAGCTGCCGAGGTCGGCCTGACGCCACTCCACGGCGTCGGCGCCGGGGCGGCGGCGAGCTCGCGCGAGCGCCTCGGCCGAGACATCCGCCGCCGTGACCCGCCAGCCGAGCTCGGCGAGCGCGATGGCCTCGCCGCCCTCGCCGCAGCCGGCCTCGAGTGCGGTGCCCGGCGCGAGCCCGGCGAGCTCGGCGAGGTGCGGGTTCGGCGGTGCCGCCCCGTCCGGCGCGGCCTCGACCCAGTGCGCCTCCCAGTAGGCCCCGTCGAAGGCGTGCGCCTCGTCGTGCGGGTGGGCGTCGTCGTGCGCGTGGCTCATCCGGGCAGCCTACTCAGCGGCCGCTGCGCCGCCGAAACGGGCCGATCCGACCGGCATCCGTGGTCCGGCGCGCACCCCCAGAACGCGGGGGGATGCCGCGCCAGGGCCCGGCGGCACGGCATCGCCGTGCGAGGATCGCCGCGAGCAGGGCGTCGGCCGTTCACCCGGGGGGAGTGGGCATGCGCGTGGCAGCGGAGTCGGGCGGGGCGTCCCGCCGCGCCGTCCTCGGCTTCGGCGCCGCCGCGCTCGTGAGCGGCGCGCTCGCCGCGTGCGCGAAGGAGCGCCCCGCGCCGCCCGCCGCCGCCCCCAGCACTCCGAGCGGCCCGCCGCCGCGTCCTGCGCCGAGCGCGGTCCCGGGCGCCGTGCACGTCGACACGCGCCAGGCGGCGCCGATGCTCGAACGGATCGACGCGCCGTCCGAGCCGATCACCGGCCTGCCCGGCGAGGGGACGCTCCTCGCCTGGACCGCCGACGACGGCACCGACTCCGCCGTGGTCGCGGCGTACGCCGCCTTCGCGGCCGCGACGGGCGTGCGGCTCACCCTCTTCGTCACGGGCTGCTACGACTCGTGGGCGCGCAACGCCGACGCGCTCCGCCCGCTCGTCGACGCCGGGCAGGTGCAGCTCGCGAACCACACGTGGAGCCACCCCGACCTCACTTCGCTCGACGAGGTGGGCATCGTCGACGAGCTGACGCGCACGCACGACTTCCTCGGCGAGACCTTCGGGGTCGATGCGCGCCCGTTCTACCGGCCGCCGTTCGGCTACTACGACGAGCGGGTGATCGCCGCGGCCGCCTCGATCGGGTACACGACGCCGACGCTCTGGTACGGCTCGCTCGCCGACTCCGGGCTGGTCTCCGAGCAGCAGATCGTCGACCTCGCGGGGCAGTGGTTCCTGCCGCAGCACCTCGTGATCGGGCATCTGAACTTCGCCCCCGTGACCAACGTCTTCCCGCAGCTGCACCGAATCGTCGTCGAGCGCGGGCTCACCACGGTCACCTTGAACGACGTGTTCCGCAGCGAGTACCACCCGTGAGGTCGGTCGAGCGGATGACGCGGGGGCCGACTCGAGGCGGATGACGCCGCCCGCCCGTGCACGTACGGTCGAGGTCCATGTCGTTCCGCCATCCGCTCCTCCTGCCCGCCGCCCTGCTGCTCGCGCTCGCCGCGGCGTTCCTGCTCATGCCCGTCGTGCCGGGCAGCCTGCCGGGGCGGCTGCACGAGGCGGTCGCCCAGGCGGCGGCGCTGCCGGGAATCGGCGCCCTGACGCTCGTCGCGCTCGGGCTGCTGGGCGGGCTGTGGCTGCTCGTCGCGATCCGAGTGCTGCGCGGGCGGGACCGCCGTCGGCTGTGGCGGTTCGCGCTCGCGAGCGCCGCCGTGCCGCTCGCCTACGGCGCGAGCGAGGGGATCAAGCTGCTCGTCGCGCAGGGCCGGCCGTGCTGGTCGAGCGGGATCGCGGCGGACTGCCCGCCGGCGGGGGACTGGTCGTTCCCCTCGAACCACGCGACGGTCGCCTTCGCGCTGGCCACCGTGATCGCGCTGGCCGCCGGGCGCGGGGTCGCGATCTGGCTCGCGCTCGCGCTCGCGGTCGTCGCGGCGTCGGCCCGGGTGCTCGAGGGGGTGCACTACGCGCACGACGTCGCCGCGGGCGCGCTGCTCGGCGTGCTCATCGTCTCGACGGCCTGGTGGCTGCTGGCCCCTACTCGCGGGGGCCGGCCGGGTGCGAGGCCCGCTCGGCGAGCACGAGGCGGATCGTCGCCGCATTCCACGGCTGCGCCGGGTCGAGCCCGGTGAGCTCCGCGAAGCGGGCGAGGCGCTTCAGCACGGTGTTGCGGTGCACGAACAGCCGCTCGGCGGTGCCGCCGAGGGAACCGGTGCGGAGGTACAGCTCGACGGTCTCGAGCAGGCGCTCGCGGGACTCGCCGCTCACCGGGGCGAGCCGCTGACGGACGGTGCCGAGCACGCTCTGCGACAGCTCGGGCAGGCGCCGGACGACGAGCTCCGGCCAGTCCTCGATGAGGGTGCGCGGGCCCGAGGCATCCGGCGGCGCGGCCATCAGCAGTTCGTGCGCGATACGCCAGGCGGCCGGCACGGCGTCGAGCCGCGGCGCGGCGGTGCCGACCCCGACGGGGAACCCCGCGCGCTCGGCCCAGTCGAACGCGCCTCGTCCGCCGGGCTCGAGCACGAGCAGCGAGTCGTTGCGCGCGTGCACCTGGGTGGTCGGTCCGGCCAGGCGGCGCAGCTCGGCCTCCGCGGCGAGCGGGGCGGCGCCGACGAGCAGCGGCCCCTCGGCCTCGAGCCCGAGCTCCGCCGCGAGCCGGGCGGTGAGCGCGGGGTTGCGGCGGCCCGCGTCGAGGAAGCGCGTGAGCAGCACGGCCCGCTCGGTCTCGCGGTCGCGCCGCATCCGCGAGACCTCGTGCAGGTAGCCCGCGTGCACGCGCACCGTGTGGAACTCGATGGCCTCCCAGAGCTGCACGGCCGAGCGGTCGAGCGCCGCCCGCTGGGCGTCGTCGGCCCGCTCGTGCAGCGTCGTCCAGAGCAGTCGGAAGACCATGCGCACCGCCTGCAGCAGCACCTCGAGCGGAACGCCCTGCGCCGCCCGGCGGCGGCCGAGGGCCTCCGAGACGATCTCGTGCCTGGCTGAGAGCGGGAGCCCGCTCGACTTGCGGAGGATCAGCTCGAGCGCGTCGCGCGTCGTGTCGGCGAGATCGGCGGAGGGGATGTCGACCTGCCCGTAGCCCGGGATGGTGCGCAGCTGGCCGAGGTAGCCCTCGATGAGCTCGTCCATGTCGTCGAGGGTCGCCAGCATGAGCGAGCGGAGCGCGGCATCGGGAGCGGTCTCGGGCGGGCCATCCGCAGCGATGGTGTGCATGTGCACACCATACGCCGTCGAACGCGGAGTGATCGACCCTCGTGGCGACGAGTCATCCGGTCCGATACTGAGGGGGACGTCCCCGCACGACCCGCCGAGGCATCCGCCCGAGGATCGAATGGACCATCCTCCGGTTCGGCGGCGTTCGCACACTCTCCCGGAAGGATTCCCCCGATGACCGCCACCTCCTCCGAGCCCGGCGCCGCGGCCGAGGCCGACGAGTTCGAGCTCGACCCGCGCGACGCCGCGCGGGTCACCCGCGCCGCCTTCGTCGGCACCGCCCTCGAGTGGTACGACTACTTCCTGTTCGGCACCGCCGCCGCACTCGTCTTCAACCGCCTGTTCTTCACCGAGCTCGACGCGACCGCGGCGACGCTCGCGGCCTTCGCCACCTTCGGCGTCGGCTTCCTCGCCCGGCCGATCGGCGCCGCCCTGTTCGGCTACCTCGGCGACCGCTACGGCCGCCGCCCGGCGCTGCTCACCACGATCGTCGCGATCGGCGTCGCCACCGGCCTCATCGGCGTGCTCCCGACGTTCGACGCCGTCGGCATCGCCGCGCCGATCGCGCTGGCGGTGCTGCGGCTCGTGCAGGGCCTCGCGGTCGGCGGCGAGTGGGGCGGGGCGATGACGATCGCGGTCGAGCACGCCCCCAAGCGCACCCGCGCCTGGTACGCGGCGCTCGTGCAGATCGGCTCGCCCGTGGGCACGCTGCTCTCCTCCGGCGCCTTCGCGCTCGTGCTGCTGCTGCCGAGCGAGGAGTTCGACGCGTGGGGATGGCGGCTGCCGTTCCTCGCCGCCTTCCCGCTGCTGCTCATCGCGCTCTACCTGCGGATGCGGCTCGAGGAGTCGCCCGTCTTCGCCGAGCTCGTCGCCCAGGAGGACCGGGCGAAGGTGCCCACCGTGGAGGTGTTCCGGCGCACCGGCGGCCGCCTGCTGGTCGCGGTGATGTGCGCGTTCCTCGCCGTCGGGGGCTTCTACATGATCACGACGTTCGCGATCAGCTACGGCACGGGCATCGGCCTCGACCGGGGCCTCATGGTGAACGCGACCCTCATCGCCTCCGTCGCGCAGATCTTCGTCACCGTGATCGCCGGCAAGCTCGCCGTGCGCTGGGGCTCCGCCTTCATGGTGCTGCTCGGCGGCGCGACGACCGCGCTCGCGGCGTTCCCGATCTTCTGGCTCATCGACCAGCGGTCGCCCGCGGCCGTCGTCGTCGCGATCGTGCTCGGCATCGTGCTGATGACCGTCGGCTACGCGGGCACCGGCTCGGCGCTCGCCGATCTGTTCCCCGCCGCCCTGCGCTACTCGGGCGTCTCGCTCGGCTACAACATCGCCGGCGCCTTGTCGGGCTTCATGCCGTTCCTCTCGCTCGCGGCGCTCGAGGCCGCGGGCAACCAGTCCTGGGCGCCCGCGCTCGTGCTCGTCGGGATCGCGGCGATCACCGCGCTCGGCGGCGCCATCGCCGGGCGGCTGCGCCCGCTCGACTGAGCCGGGCCCGGCTCCGGGCCGGGCCAGACCCCGATCCCCACGCACCCGCTCCTGCGGCCGGCCGGCCGCGACCACACGAAGGACCCACCACCATGCCCAGTGCAGACCCCACCAGCTCGACCCTCGCCGACGCCGGCGCGGCCGCTCTCGACGAGACGGCCCGCCGGGCCATCCTCGACGCCGTCGACGCGGCCTTCGACCGGCAGCTCGCCTTCACCCAGGAGCTGATCCGCGAACCGTCCCTGCGCGGCCGGGAGGCCGGCGCCCAGGACCTCATGGAGCGCGCGATGGCCGAGCGCGGCCTCGAGCTCGACCGCTGGCAGCTCGACCCCGAGGAGATCGGCACGCACGTCGGCGCCGGTGCCGTCGCGATCTCGTACGAGGGCATGACGAACGTCGTCGGCAGCTACGAGCCCGCCGAGACGCTCGGTCGTTCGCTCATCCTGAACGGCCACGTCGACGTCGTGCCCGACGGGCCGCACGAGCAGTGGGCGCGGAACCCCTGGGACGCGCACATCGAAGACGGCTGGCTCTACGGCCGCGGCTCGGGCGACATGAAGGCCGGCCTGGGGGCGATGCTCTTCGCCTTCGACGCGGTGCGCGCGGCGGGCTTCGACCCGGCTGCGCGCATCCACTTCCAATCGGTCGTCGAGGAGGAGAGCACGGGCAACGGCACGCTCGCCGCCATCCAGCGCGGGTACACGGCGGATGCCGTGCTCATCCCCGAGCCCGAGGAGGACATGCTGGTCCGGGCGAACGTCGGGGTGATCTGGGCGAAGGTGCGCGTCGGCGGGACGCCGACTCATGTGCGCGAGATGACGAGCGGCTTCAACGCCATCGACGCCGCGATCGCGGTCGTCGCGCAGCTGCGGGTGCTCGAGGCCGAGTGGAACGCCGAGCGCTCCCGGCACCCGCACTTCGAGCACCTCGACCACCCGATCAACTTCAATATCGGGCAGATCTCCGGCGGGGACTGGCCCTCGAGCGTGCCGGCGTGGTGCGAGTTCGAGCTGCGCGCGGCGCTGTACCCGGGGATGACGGCCGACGAGGCGTGGGCGCGCATCCTCGAACAGCTCGCGATCGCGGAGGCCGCGCTCGGCACGGCCGACGCGACGGTGACCGCCGAGAAGACGGGCTTCTACGCCGAGGGCTACGTGCTCGAGGAGGGCTCGGACGCCGAGCGGCTGCTGGGGGAGACGCACGAGGCCGCGTTCGGCTCGCCGCTCGATTCCTTCACGACGCCCGGCTACATCGACTCGCGCCTGTTCGTGCTCTACGAGGGGCTGCCGACGCTCGTGTACGGGCCGAAGACCGAGCAGATCCACGGCTACGACGAGCGCACGAGCATCGACTCGCTGCGCCGGGTGACGAAGAGCATCGCGCTGTTCATCGCCGGCTGGTGCGGGGTGACCCCGCGCGGCTGAGCCCCACCCCACTTCACAGGGTTGCCCGGCGTTCGTGAACATCGGGCAACCCTGCGTGTTGGACCGATCGGGCCGCACGGGGTACGCTGTGAACAATCGATCAACTACGCGTACTAATGTTCGGATGGGCTCATGCAGAGACGCACCCCGATTGTCCTCGGAATCGACGCCGGCACCACCTCGGTGAAGACGGTCGCCTTCCGGCTCGACGGCGCCATCGCCGGCGTCGCCAGATCGAGCGTGCGCATCGAGCGCGACGCCCGCGGCGGCGCGGAGGCCGACTTGGACCGGATCTGGGATGCCGCGGCCGCCACGATCACCGCGGTGCTCGAGGAGGTGCGCGCCGACGACGACCCCGAGATCCTCGCCGTCGGCCTCACCGGGCAGGGCGACGGCGCCTGGTTCGTCGACCGCGAGGGGCGCCCGGTGCGGCCCGCCGCGCTCTGGCTCGACGGCCGCGCCACGGACCGGCTCGAGACTTGGCGGGCCGACGGCCGCGCCGCGGCCGTGCAGCGCGCGACCGGGTCGCCGCTGTTCGCCGGCGCGCTGCCGCTGCTCGCGGAGGAGCTCTTCGAGGCCGAGCCCGAGACCCGCGAGCGCTTCGCCCACCAGCTGAACTGCAAGGACTGGCTGCGCTACCGGCTCACCGGCGAGATCGCGACCGATCCGAGCGAGGCGTCCCGCACCTACCTCGACACCGCGAGCGGCGCCTACTCCGCCGAGCTCGTCGACGCGCTCGGGCACGAGCACATCCTGGCGGGCCTGCCGGAGGTGCGCGATCCGCAGTCGCTCGCCGGTCGGGTGACCGCCGCCGCGGCCGCCCAGCTCGGGCTGCCCGAGGGCACGCCCGTCGCCGTCGGCCTCGTCGACACCGCGGCCGCCGGCGTCGGGCTCGGCGCCATCGGCGACGGCCAGGGCTACGCCATCCTCGGCACCACCGGCTTCGTCGGGGTCAACCAGCCGAGCCGCGCGCACGTGCGCAGCGACGCCGGCATCGTGCTCTCGACGGGGCGCGGCGCGCAGGTGCTCGAGTCGATGGCGCCCATGACCGGCACGCCGAACCTCGACTGGGTACGCGGCACGCTCGGGCTCACCGAGGACCACTGGTCCGAGGTCGAGCGGCAGGCCGCCGCCGTGCCGGCCGGCTCCGGCGGGGTGCTCTACCTGCCCTACGGTTCGCCGAGCGGCGAGCGCGCCCCCTTCCTCGACTCGGCCGCCTCCGCCTCCTGGCACGGCATGAGCGTCACCACCACCCCGGCCGAGCTGCTGCGCTCCGGGTACGAGGGCATCGCCTTCTCGCTGCGCGAGAGCCTCGACGTGCTCGGGGTGGCCGGCGCGCTGCTCGTGTGCGGCGGCGGCTCCGAGTCGGACCTGCTCTGCGCGATCCTCGCCGACGTCACCGGTCGCGAGATCGTCCGGCAGGACGCGCCCGAGGTCGGCGCCCGCGGGGTCGCGAGCCTCGCGCTCGTCGCCTCCGGGCACGCGGAGGATCTCGCCTCGGCCGTCGCGGCCCTCGCGCCCGAGACGAGCGTGTTCGCACCGGATGCCGAGCGCTCCGCCGTCTACGCCGAGGCGTACGGCGACTTCCTCGCCATCCGCGACGCGATGCGCCCGCACTGGCCCGCGCTGCGGCGACTCCGTGCCGCCTCGACGCGGCTCGCCGGCTGAGGCATCCCGCCGCCCTGCCGGCCGCGCTCCCGGCGCGCAGCCACCCCGACCCACCGACCCACCGACGCACCGATCCACTCCGAGGAGGAGCCCCGTGACCCACCGACCCAAGATGCTCGTGACCGCCGCCTTCGACGAGGGCGTCGCGGCCGCGCTCGCCGACGCCTTCGACGTCGAGCTCGTCGAGGCGACGATGGACGGCGCCTCGCTCGCCGAGCGCGGGCTCGAGGCGCAGCTCGCCAGCGCGGAGGTGATCGTCGCCGAGCTCGACGTCGTCGACGAGGCGACGCTCGAGCTCGCCCCGGCCCTCAGGGCGGTCGTGTCCTGCCGCGCGAAGCCCGTGAACGTCGATCTCGACGCCTGCACCGCCCGCGGCATCCCCGTCATCACCACGCCCGGCCGCAACGCCGAGGTGACCGCCGACCTGAGCTTCGCGCTGCTGATGGCGACCGTGCGCCACGTGAGCGCCTCCGAGCGCTGGCTGCGCGAGGGCAACTGGACCGCCGACGACGTGTTCGAGCCGTACGAGCGCTTCCGCAGCATCGGCCTCGGCGGGCGCACGCTCGGCGTGCTCGGCGGGGGAGCGGTGGGGCGGCGGATGGTCCGGCGGGCCCGCGGCTTCGGCATGGACGTACTCGTCTACGACCCGTTCCTGCCCGCCGACGCCTTCGGCGAGGAGGCGCGCATCGCCCCGCTCGACGAGGTCATGTCGAGCGCCGACATCGTGACCGTGCACGTGCCGCTCATGCCCGAGACCGAGGGGCTGATCGGCGCCCGCGAGCTCGCGCTCATGAAGCCGAGCGCGTTCCTCGTCAACGCCGGTCGCGCCGCGATCATCGAGGAGGCCGCGCTCATGGAGGTGCTGCGCGAGCGGCGCATCGCGGGGGCCGGCTTCGACGTCTTCTACGAGGAGCCGCTGCCGCGCGACTCCGAGCTGTTCTCCTTCGAGCACGTCACGATGACCCCGCACATCGCGGGAGCCTCCGACGACGTGATCGCCGAGCACTCCCGGATCGCGGCGGCCGCGCTGCGGAGCTGGCTCGCCGGCGAGCAGGTGCCGGGCGTCGCGAACGCGCGCGCCCTCGCCGAGCGGGCCGCCTGAGGGCGGGTCCTGCCGGGCCGGGCGGGGCCGGCGGGGTCGGCCGGCTGGCCGGCTGGGCGCTGCGGCGCTCAGCCGGCGAGCAGCGCCCTCGCGGTGTCGGAGTCGGTGACGAGCAGGTTCACGAGTCCGCTCGAGAGCGCCGTGCGCAGCGCGGCGAGCTTCGTCTCGCCGCGCGCGATGCCGAGCCGGTTCGGGATGGCCCGCAGCTCGTCGAGCCCGAGCCCGACGACCCGGGCGTCGAGCGCGCCGTGCACCGCCTCGCCGTCCGCGTCGAAGAAGCGTCCGGCGAGGTCGCCCACCGCGCCGTCGGCGAGCAGGCGCTCGCGCTCGGCGTCGCCCAGCGAGGAGAGCAGCAGGCCCTGGCCGCGCGCCGTGCCGCCGATGCCGGCGACGAGCGTGTCCGCGCGGGCGGCGAGCTCGAGGACCTCGCGCACGCCCGGGTCGGCGAGCGAGGCCGCGGCGGCCTCGGGGGACGCGGCGAGCAGCGGCGCGGGCAGGTGGAACGCCCGGCCGTTCGTGCGCCGCGCGAAGGCGAGGGCGAGCTCGTGCGGATTTGCGCCGTTGACGAGGCCGCTGACGCTGCCGGCCACCGGCACGAAGCTCGCGGCGAGGGGCTGCTCGGGGAACTCCTCGGCGACGAGCGCGACGGCCGTCGAGAGGCCGAGGGCGACGATCGCGTCGGGCTCGAGCTTCGCGGCGAGCGCCTCCGCGCCCACGCTCGCGAAGGCGCGCGCCGCCTTCTGCTCGTCGGCGACGCTGGGGGAGATCCACACCTGGCGCAGCCCGAAGGCGGCGGCGAGGTCGCGCTCGTCGTCGGCGAAGAGCGACTCCTCGACGTGCACGATGATCTCGACGACGCCGGTCTCGCGGGCCTCCGCGAGGAGCCGCGTGACGCGGATGCGGGAGACGCCGAGCGTGTCGGCGATCTCCTGGTGCGTCAATCCGTGCTCGTAGTACATGCGTGCGACGCGACCCAAGAGCATGCCGTCATCCTCCCATGCCGGATCCCGGCGCGACGGTCGCGCCGGGCTCAGTCCCGGGCGGGCTTGACAGCGGCACGGCTTCGCCGGATGATGACTGAGTAGAAGTTCATTCTTGTGAACAAATGTACACGATCCCCCGAAGTCTCGCAGCCCGACTGCGCACTCAATGAGGAGTCCATCCATGACCGCCACCCCCACGGCCGGCACCGAGACCCGGTTCGGCCGACTGCTCCGCACGCAGGGCATCGCCCGCCCGCTCGCCTGGGGCTTCGTCGCCCTGACGATCTTCATGATCGGCGACGGCATCGAGGCCGGCTTCCTCTCGCCGTACCTCGACGAGCTCGGCTTCGAGGCCGGGCAGGTCGCGACGCTCTGGGCCGTCTATGGCATCGTCGTCGCGGTCGCCGCCTGGCTGAGCGGCGCGCTCGCCGAGGCCTGGGGGCCGAAGCGGGTGATGATGCTGGGCTTCGCGATCTGGGTGGTCTTCGAGCTCGTCTTCCTCGTGTTCGGCGTGATGGGCGGCAACTACGGCGTCATGCTGCTCGCCTTCGGCATCCGCGGCCTCGGCTACCCGATGTTCGCCTACGGCTTCCTCGTGTGGATCACCATCGGCACCGACGAGCAGGTCATGGGCCGTGCCGTCGGCTGGTACTGGTTCTTCTCGACGCTCGGCCTCGGCGTGCTGAGCTCCTACTTCGCCGGAGCGGTCATCCCGTTCATCGGCGAACTCGCGACCCTCTGGATGGCGCTCGCCTTCGTCGTCGTCGGCGGGCTCATGGTGCTCGTCCTGCTGCGGAACCCGGTGACGCAGAAGGTCACGCTCGCGAACAGCGTCAAGGGCGTCGTCTCGAGCATCACGATCGTCGCCTCGAACCCGAAGGTCGGCGTCGGCGGCGTCGTGCGCATCATCAACACCCTGTCGTTCTACGCCTTCGTGGTCTTCCTCACGACGTACATGGTGCGCGACGTCGGCTTCGGCCTCGCCGAGTGGCAGGCCATCTGGGGCACCATGCTCGCGGCGAACGTCGCGGCGAACCTCATCTCCGGCTACCTCGCCGACTGGATCGGTCGCGTCAACGTGGTGGCCTGGGCCGGCGGCATCGGCTGCTTTGTCACCGTGCTCGCGCTCTACTACGTGCCGACGGCGATCGGCCCGAACTTCGGCATCACCATCGCCATCGCGATCGTCTACGGCCTCGCGCTCGGCATGTTCGTGCCGCTGTCCGCGATCGTGCCGCTGCTCGCCCCGCAGCACAAGGCGGCGGCCGTCGCCATCCTGAACCTCGGCGCCGGGCTCAGTCAGTTCGTCGGCCCCGTGATCGCCGGCCTGGTCACGCCCATCGGCATCCAGGGCACCGTCTGGATCATCGCCTCGCTGTACCTCGTCGGCTTCGGCCTGACCTTCCTGCTGCGCTCGCCCAAGGACGGGCTCGGCACCTTCCCGACCCCCGAGAGGATCCCCGCATGACCGACGCCGACCTCGCACTGAGCAGCGCGGCCGCCGCGTTCGACGCCCGCACCCGGGAACTCGTCGCCGAACTCGTGGGCGTGGGCTCCGACATCGTCGCCCGCGGGCTCGCCCTCGCCTCCGGGGGCAACCTCTCGGCCCGCATCGACGAGGAGCGCTTCGTCGTGACCGGCGCGGGCACCTGGCTCGACCGGCTGACGCCCGAGGACTTCGCCGTCATGACGCTCGGCGGGGAGGTGCTCGCCGGGGCGAAGCCGTCCAGCGAGTGGAAGCTGCACCAGCGCAGCTACGCCGTGCGCCCCGATGTGCACGCCGTCGTCCACGTGCACCCGCAGCACGCGGTGCTGCTCGACGCGCTCGGTCGGGACATCCGGCTGATCACCCTCGATCACGCGTACTACGTCCGCTCGATCGGCCGCACGCCGTTCTACCCGAACGGCTCCGACGAGCTCGCCGACAGCGCCGCCGAGCAGGCGCGCGAGCACGACTGCATCGTGATGGGGCATCACGGGTGTTCGGCGCTCGGCGACTCGGTGGCGATGGCGTTCCGCCGGGCGCTGAACCTCGAGGAGGCGGCGACGACGACGTATCGCGCGCTGCTGCTGGGGGACACCTCGACCACGTTCCCGCCGGAGGACTTCGCCGCGCTGCACCACGCCTGAGCCGCGTTCCAGAACCAGGGTTGCCCGACGTTCATGAACGTCGGGCAACC
>NZ_BMRJ01000002.1:697735-763717 GCF_014648575.1 Agromyces mediolanus
ATCGTATATCATCATGGATGCCGGTCGTCGACGACCCCCTCGTCGCGACCGCCCTCGGTGATCGTGCGGCGCTCGCTCACCGAGCCCCTGATCAGACGAAGGAGTCAGCCATGAGCGCAGCAGAGCACCCTCCGGGGTTCACCCCGACCGGCACGATCGCCCAGGCCGCCGACCGCCGGCGCGTCGTCTTCGCCACGGTGGTCGGCACCACCGTCGAGTGGTACGACTTCTTCATCTACGCCTCCGCCGCCGGCCTCGTCTTCGGCGAGCTGTTCTTCGCCCCCGCCGGTCCCGGCATCGGCACGCTGCTCTCGTTCCTCACCGTCGGCATCAGCTTCCTGTTCCGGCCGTTCGGCGCGTTCCTCGCCGGCCACCTCGGCGACAAGTACGGCCGCCGCCTCGTGCTGATGCTGACGCTCATCCTCATGGGCGTCGCCACGGCCCTCATCGGCCTCCTGCCGACGTACGCCGCGATCGGCGTCGCGGCGCCGATCCTGCTGATCCTGCTCCGCGTGGTGCAGGGCATCTCGGCGGGCGGCGAGTGGGGCGGCGCGGTGCTGATGGCCGTCGAGCACGCCCCCAAGACCAAGCGCGGGCTCTTCGGCGCCTCGCCGCAGATCGGCGTGCCGCTCGGCCTCCTGCTCGCCTCGGGCACGATGGCGCTGATGGCGATCATCGCCCCGGGCGACGCCTTCCTCGAGTGGGGCTGGCGCATCCCGTTCCTGCTCAGCGTCGTGCTCATCCTCATCGGCTACTACGTGCGCCGCAGCGTCGAGGAGAGCCCGGTCTTCGTCGAGATCGCGGACCGCAAGGAGCAGACGCGGATGCCGATCATCCAGCTGTTCCGCAAGCACCTGCTGCTCGTGATCATCGCGGCGCTCGTCTTCGCCGGCAACAACGCGGTCGGGTACATGACGACCGGCGGCTACATCCAGAACTACGCGACGAACCCGGATGGCCCGATCGGCCTCGAGCGCGGGCCGGTGCTCTGGGCCGTCACGGGCTCCGCCGTGACCTGGCTGCTCTCGACGTGGTTCGCCGGCTGGCTCAGCGACCGCATCGGCCGCCGCACCACCTACCTCATCGGCTGGGTGCTGCAGCTCGGCGGGGTGTTCGCGCTGTTCCCGCTCGTCAACACGGGCGAGGTGGGCCTGCTGTTCGCGGGCCTCGCGGTGCTGACGATCGGCCTCGGCTTCACCTACGGACCGCAGGCGGCGTTGTACTCGGAGCTGTTCCCTGCGTCCATCCGCTTCTCGGGCGTCTCGATCTCGTACGCGATCGGCGCGATCCTCGGCGGCGCCTTCGCGCCGTCGATCGCGACGGCGCTCGTCGACGCGACCGGCACGACCATGTCGGTGACCTGGTACCTCGCGGGCATGACCCTGCTCGGGCTCGTGGCGAGCCTGCTGCTGCGCGACCGCAGCGGCATCCCGCTCGGCCCGGACCACGAGGCGGAGCAGGCGAAGAGCCCGATCTACGGCCTGAGCAAGGCCTGAGGCTCGGCCCGCAGGCCACGCGCGCACGAGGGGCGCGGCATCCGATCGGATGCCGCGCCCTTCCGCGTGCGGGCGGCACGACGCGGAGACATCCATACCTCTTTCGAATCGACGGAGAAGTCGATCTTGACGTCATCCCTGGAAGGGCTTACGCTCGGCCTGCACAAGACGTCTATACCTCTCGGTTCGAATCGAAGGAGATTCCCGTGACCAGCCAGCTCGCCTCCCCCGGCTCGCGCACCCCGATGGCCCGGCTCACCGCCGCGACCGTCGTCGGCAACGCGATCGAGTTCTACGACTTCAACGTCTACGGCACGCTCACCGCCGTCGTCTTCGGCCGCCTGTTCTTCTCGGCCGACGACCCCGTGCTCGGCACCTTCCTCGCCTTCACGACCTTCGCCGTCGGCTTCCTCGCCCGCCCGATCGGCGGCATCGTCTTCGGCCACTTCGGCGACCGCATCGGCCGCAAGCCCATGCTCGTCGCGAGCCTGCTCACCATGGGCATCGCGACGATGCTGATGGGGCTTCTGCCGACCTACGCCCAGGTCGGCGCGCTCGCGCCCGTGCTGCTCGTGCTGCTGCGCTTCGTGCAGGGCCTCGGCATCGGCGGCGAGTGGGGCGGCGCGATCACCCTCATGATGGAGTCCGCCCCCGAGCGCCGGCGCGGCATCTTCGGTTCGGCGGTGCAGACCGGCAGCGGCCTCGGCATCATGCTCTCCACGGGCGTCGTCACCCTGCTCTTCGTGCTGCTCACCCCCGAGCAGATCGACGCGTGGGGCTGGCGCATCCCGCTGCTGTTCAGTGTCGTGCTCGTCGCCGTCGGCCTCATCATCCGCTCGAAGATCGAGGAGTCGCCCGCGTTCCGCGAGCGCGAGGCGGTCGCCGCGCCGCCCAAGGTGCCCGTGCTCGAGACGCTGCGCAAGCACTGGCGCATGGTGCTCGTCGCCATCGGCATGTACATCTCGGTCGCCGCCTTCGGCTTCACCCAGGGCGTCTTCTTCGTCTCCTACCTCGTGAACCAGATGCAGATCGCCCCGGCGACGGCGACGCTCGCGAACCTCGTCGCGGCCGCCGGCTACCTGCTCGCGACGCTCCTCGGCGGCTGGCTCTCCGACCGGATCGGCCGAACCCGCGCCTACCTCGTCGGCGCCGTGCTCATCCTCATCGCCCCGTTCCTGATGTTCGGCATCGGCGCGACCGGCTCGGTGCCCCTCATCCTCGCCGTGATGCCCGTCGTCGGCGCCCTCGGCGGCGTGGCCTACGGTGCGCAGGCGGCGCTCTTCTTCGAGCTGTTCCCCGCTCGGGTGCGGTACACGGGCATCTCGCTCGGGTTCCAGATCGCCGCCGTGCTCGGCGGCGGGCTCACCCCGCTCATCGCCGCGAGCCTCACCGAGGCCACGGGCACGACGACCTCGGTATCGATCTACCTCGGCGCGCTCACCGCCCTCATGATCGTGTGCACCCTCCTCGCGCCGCGGGTCATCCGCGCCGAGGCACGCCGCAGCCCCGCCGCCGACGGCGACGCATCCACCCGTCAGCTCTCCCAAGGATCCGCCGTATGACCCGCCCCACCGCCCCGCGCACGATCGTGCTGCTCATGGTCGACCAGCTCGCCGCGAAGTGGCTCGAGCGGGCCCGCGAGGGCATCGTCGAACTGCCGAACTTCGACGCGCTGCAGGCCGAGGGGGCGACGTTCCGCAACGCGTTCAGCACGAACCCCGTGTGCAGCCCGTCCCGGGCGAGCATCGCCACCGGGCTCGCGAACGTGAGCCACGGCGTCACCGAGTGCGGCTACGACCTCGACCCGGGCGTGCCCACCTTCATGCGCGGGCTGCAGGAGGCCGGCTGGCGCACGGGCGCCTTCGGCAAGCTGCACCACGTCACCCAGCTCGAGGAGCTCGCCCCCGACTACACGGTCTACGGCTACGACGTCGTCGCGAACACCGAGGACCTGCGGGCCGGCGAGTGGATCGACTGGGTCGAACGCGAGCACCCCGAGCACTACGAGGCGGCGCTCTCGACGGTGTGGATGACGATGTCGGAGGACCTGCTCGACTACGGCCCCGAGCACGTCGACCTGCGCGCGCGGATCCTCGCCGCCCAGGAGCGCTTCCCCGAGTCAACCGAGGAGGCGTACGAGCTGCCGTTCCCCGCCGAGGTCTCGCAGACCGCGTGGATCACGGACCGCGCCTGCGCGTTCCTCGCCGAGGGCGGCGAGCGAGACCTCTTCGCGCACATCTCCTACGTGCAGCCGCACAACCCCTTCGCCCCGCCCGCCGAGTTCGTCGACCGGGTCGACGTCGACGCGATCCCCGAGCCCGTGCCCGCCGAGTGGGCCGAGCGGCCGATCCCGTACTTCGCCCAGGAGCGCTACCGCGAGCCGAGCTACGCGAACGCCGACTGGCGCCGGCAGCGGCAGCTCTACTTCGCCGACCTCGCGCACCTCGACCACGAGCTCGGCCGGGTCCGCCGGGCGCTCGCCGAGGCGGGGCGGCTCGAGGGAGCCCTCTTCCTCTTCACCTCCGACCACGGCGAGCTGCTGCACGACCAGGGCCTGCTCGGCAAGTGGGAGCGGCACTACGACCCCTGCATCCGGGTGCCGCTCGTCGTCGCCGCGCCGGGCGCCGTGCCGGGCCCGCGCGCCGAGCTCGCCGAGCACACCGACATCGCCGCGACCGTGTACGACTGGGCCGGCGTCGAGCCGCCGACGCTGCCGCAGCACACCCGCGCGGGGGAGCGGCGGCTGCCGATGCTGCACGGCCGCTCGCTGCTGCCGAGCGTGCTCGGCGCGCCGGGCGGCGGAGCGGCCGAGGCATCCGCCCGCGACGCCGTGTACATCCAGTCGAACAACAGCCACGTCGAGGCCCGGCCCTCCTCGTGGGCGCGCACGGTGCGCACCGAGCGCTTCCGCTTCACCTACTTCCCGGACGGCGGCGGCGAGCAGCTGTTCGACCTGGTCGCCGATCCGGATGAGCAGCACAACCTCGCGGCCGATCCGGCCTGGCGGTCGACGCGCGATGAGCTGTTCGCCCGCTTGACGGAGCTCATCATCGCGGAGGGCTTCCCGAACACGCCGCGCGAGCTGTACCGCATCGGCGCGTGGTGAGCGGCGGGCCGCCGCGATAATGGGAGCCATGCCCGCCTCGAGCAAGGTCACCGCCGCCGAAGCCGCGATCCGTGCGCTGCTCGACGGGGGCGTCGCGGGCGACCGGCTGCCGAGCGAGGCGGAGCTCGCCGAGCTCGCGGGCGTCAGCCGGGTCACGGTGCGCGAGGTGCTCGACCGACTCTGGTACGAGGGTGCGATCGTGCGCCGCTGGGGCGCGGGCACCTTCATCGCGGCGCGGCCGCGGGATGCCTCGGCGGGCCCGTTCCGGCGGATCTACGTCGCCCTCGACGACATCGGCTCGCTGCCCGGGCAGATCGACGCGAGCGGGCGGGCGGCGAGCCTCGCGGCCTTCGCCGTGGACCACCTGGTGCCGCCCGCGTGGGTCGCCGAGGCGCTCGCGCCGGAACGACTCGGCCCCGACGGCAAGCTCTGGCGGGTGACCCGCACGCTCGCGATCAACGGGGCGCCGGCGATGGTGATGCGAGACTTCCTGCCGCTCGAGCTGCCGGGCGGGCGGCTGAACCCCACCGAGCTCGCCGACCTCGGCATGGACCTGCCGCGGTTCCTGCGCCTGAACGGCGCGCGCATCGTGAAGTACGAGTCGACGCTCGAAGCGGTGGCGTGCGACGAGGAGACCGCCCGGCTGCTGGGTCGCGAGCCCGGCGCGCCGCAGCTGCGCACGCGGCAGCTCGCGATCTCCGACACGGGCGAGACCGTGAGCTGCGCCGAGCTCGCGTTCCGGGAGGACGAGATCAGCACGACGCTCGTGCGCGCGATCGGCGGCTGAGCCAACCGCTCCACCCCACCCCGAGTTGCCCGACTCTCATGGAAGTCGGGCAACTCGGGTGAGGCTGGGTGGCTCAGGCGGGGTCGTTCCAGGACCAGATGTCGTCGCCGCGGAGCGTCGCGTCGGCGCCGCCGTCGCAGTAGATCGTCTGGCCGGCCATGTGCGTGTTCTGCTCGCTCGTGAGCCAGACGAGCAGGTTCGCGATCGACTCGGGCGGCTGGTGCGAGTTGAGCGGCATCGGCACCGCGGCATCCACCATCGCGCGGCCCTCGGGGGTCTCGAGGAGCCCGGCCGTCATCGGCGTGATCACGGTGCCGGGGGCGACCGCGTTCAGCGGGATGCTGGCGCCGGCCCACTCGGGGGTGATCGAGGCGCGGCGCACCCAGCGCGAGAGCGCACGCTTCGACGACGGGTATACGAGGTAGCCGACCTCGGGGCCCTGTGCCGCGAGCTCGCCGGCGACGGCGAGCGCGCGGGCCTCGTCGCCCGCGAGCGCCGCCTCGACGAGCTCGGCGGAGTTCGGCTGCAGCGAGGCCATCGAGGAGACGACCGCCGCGCGCGGCGCGTCGGACTTCGCGAGCCCGGGCAGCAGCTGGGTGAGCACCTCGACGACGCCGAAGTAGTTCACGGCGATGGTCGCGGGGACGGGGGCCGAGATGCCGGCGCAGGCGATGGCGCCGTCGACGACGCCGCCGGCGAGCTCGAGCGCGCGGGCGGCGGCCTCGGTGCGGCCCTCGGGGGTGGAGAGGTCGGCTTCGACGTCGGCGCCGCGCAGGTCGATGCCGATGACGCGGTGGCCTGTGGCCTCGAGCGCGCCCTTCGTGGCGGCGCCGATGCCGGAGGCCGAGCCCGTCACGACGTAGGTGCGAGTCATGGGGTGTCCTTCCGATTTCACGGGACGGCTGGGGTGATGCCGTATATTTGACACGATACGCCAATAATCGGACGGATGGGGAGGATCGGATGACTCGAGGCCGCGGCCGCCCCAGCGTCGTCGACGTCGGGGCCGTCACCGAGGCCGCGTTCCTGCTCTGGTCCGATCGCGGCTACACCGAGACGGGGTGGAAGGAGCTCGCCGAAGCCACCGGCGTGAGCGCGCGCACCCTGATGCGCCACTTCGGCACTCGCGACCGCATCGCCTGGGCCGGCGTCGAAGCCGCGAACGAGCGGCTGGAGCAGGCGATCGCCGAGTTCCGCGACGAACCCGACGCTGCCGTCGCCGTCCGCCGGGCGATCGTCGCCTCCGTCTCGCACGACGAGCACGTGCGGCGCAGCGCCGCCGCATGGTTCCGCCTCATCGCCGCGGAGCCCGAGCTCGTCGCCACCGCGGCCGCCGCGAACCGGATGTGGACGGCGCGGCTCGCCGCCCACCTCGCCGAACGCCTGCCCGCGGCCGGCCCGGCCGTCTGCGCCGCACTCGCCGCAGCCTACGAAGCGGCCACCTTCGCCGCCCTCCGGGCGTGGGCCGAGCGCGCGACGCCGGGCGACGCGCCCGACGACCCGGCCGACGCCGTCGACGCCGCGCTCGCCTGGATCCGACTGGCGTCCTGAATCGCCGACTCCCCGGAATCGGCGGGGCCGACCGCAGCACGGCAGCGCCGCCTACCATGGGAGGGGAGGTGGCGGCATGATCATGATGCGCGTGCTCGGAGTCGCGCTCGACCAGGCGGGGCAGCATCTCGTGCTGCTGAAGCCGCTCGTCGACGGCCCCGGCGAACCGCGGGTGCTGCCGATCTGGATCGGCGCGCAGGAGGCGAACTCGATCCTCGTCGCCATCAACGACGAGCGCACGCCGCGCCCGCTCACGCACGATCTCACGACCACGCTCATCGATCTGCTCGGCGCCCGCATCGCCCGCGCCGAGATCACCAAGCTCGACGCCGGCACCTTTTACGCCGAGCTCACCCTCGTCACCGGCAACGGCCCCCGACTTGTCGACGCCCGGCCGAGCGACGCGATCGCGCTCGCGGTGCGCGCCGGCGCCGAGATCGTCGTCGACGAGTCGGTCTTCGAGGACGCGGCGATCCCCGCGGCGCTCACCGCGGGTGCGGACGACGACGAGGACGAGGCGGATGCCGCATCCGCCGCCGATCCCGACGCGCCGCCGTCCGCCGCCGACGAGGCGAAGCTCGAGGAGTTCAAGCGCTTCCTCGACGACGTCGACCCGGAGGACTTCCAAGGCTGATGGACGCGAAGATCCCGGAGCGCACCGAGCTGCCCGCCCCGCAGTTCGTGCTCGCCCCCGACGGCACCCGCATCGCCACCTACTCCTGGGGCGACGAGGACGCGCCGACCGTGCTCTGCGTGCACGGCTTCGCCTCGAGCTGCCGCGACAACTGGGTCGAGACGGGGTGGGTGCGCCAGCTCCTCGGCGCGGGCTTCCGCGTGCTCGGCGTCGACCAGCGCGGACACGGCGCGAGCGGCCATCCGCACGATCCCGAGGCGTACCGGATGTCGGCCTTCGTCACCGACCTCGTGACGGTGCTCGACACGTATCTGCTCGACGGCGTGCGCTACGCGGGCTACTCGCTCGGCGCCCGCGTCGGCTGGCAGCTCGCCGTGCAGGCGCCGGAGCACGTCTCCCGGGCGGTGCTCGGCGGCATCCCCGACGGCCGCCCGCTCGCCCGGCTGAAGACCGAGCAGGCCCGCGCCTACGCCGAGCACGGCACGCCCGTCGAGGACCGGGTGACCCGCAGCTACGTCTCGCTCGCCGAGCGGGTGCCGGGCAACGACCTGCTCGCGCTCATCGCGCTCGCCGAGGGGATGGCGGGCGGCGATGCGGATCCCGACCCGGCCCGGCCGCCCCGGCAGCCGGTGCTGTTCGCGACCGGCTCGGAGGACGCCATCCTGCCGCAGTCGAAGCGTCTCGCCGAGGCGACTCCGGCCGCGAGCTTCCTCGAGGTGCCCGGCCGGCACCACTTCAACGCGCCGGGCTCGCGGGTCTTCCGCGAGGGCGCGGCGGAGTTCCTCGCCGAGGCGGGCTGAGTCTCGGACAACGCTGCGCGACGCCACGGCGGTCGCGTCGCGCGGGTGTCGCCCGCTAGGGAACGCGCAGTTCCGCAACCGGTTCGCGTCGAGAGGCGACGATGGCGGGGATCACGCTCGCGAGCACGGCGACTGCGACCGAGAGGACGCCGACACTGAACAGGTACGCCGGCGGCGGAAGCGGGTCCGAACCGAGCTCGAGGACGAGGACCGAGACCGTTGTCCCGATGAGTGCGCCGGTGAGGGCGAGGATCAGGGTCTGAATCAGGAGCAGGCGAACGATCAGTCTCCGGCTCGCGCCGAGGGCTCGTCGGCGACCGCGGCCATGGCGTCGAGCATAGCCATTGCAAAACAATCCAACCAAACGTTATGTTTTGTGTGTCGCGGCATCGACGCCCGGCCGAACAGAATCGGGGAATCATGAGCCTGGCGAGGTCGGGGAGCACCGCGGTGAACGTGAACGACTGGCGCTCCAGTGCCACGCTCGGCACCAACGTCGCGCGCAACTGGTACTCCACCCAGCAGGCCGGCAACTGGGGTGTCAGTGCCCCGAGCGTCGCGGCGGCGTCCGCGTCGTGCGGCTGACGGCGGGCATGGCGGATCGCGCCGCGTTCCGCTGCGTCGTCGCGGCGGTGATCGCGAGCACCGCGGTTCTCCTCGCCGCTTGCTCGGGTCAGGCATCCCCGCCCGACGAACGTTCGGATCCGAGCAGTGCCGCGGACTACGGCTATTTGAGCGAGGTCGACTCCGAAGGCCTGCTCGGCGGGCGGACCGTTTCGCAGGTCCTCAGCCAGGCGATGTACGACTGCATGGTGGACGCGGGCTGGGTGAACCTCACCGTGGCGGACGACGGCAGCATGAGCGGGGAGGTCCCCGCCGCGCAATCGGAGCAGTACGACACGGACTTCGCCGACTGCCAGGCCCAGGTGGACCTCAACTATCCGATTCCGGAGATGACCGAGAGCGCGATCCGGGAGCGGTACGCGCGCGAAGTCGAGGCGCGGGATTGCCTGATCGCGCAAGGCTACTCCGTGAGCGAGCCGCCGTCCGAGCAGGTCTGGGTGGAGACGTTCACGAGCGACCCGGCCAGCTTGTGGCTGCCGTACTTCGAAGTCTTCACGCAAGCGCAGCTGAGTGCATCCGAGGAGAAGGAACTCAAGCGAGCGTGCCCGGACCCCGGCGACCGCTTCTACACGTAGACGTCGAGGGCGGCTCGGCGGTCGGCGGCGCTCCCGTCCGACGGGGACGGGATGCCTCTCCGAGTGTCGGCGGGAGGCCGTACCCTGGAGGGAGGGTCGAAACTGACGAGGAGCGAGCGATGAGCGAGACGAACACGGGATCCATGGCCGAGGCCGAGGCGATCCACGCCGCCATCGAGTGCCCCGACTGCTTCGTCGAGCTGCAGCGCGACGGGCACTGGTGGATGGCCCGCCCGGCCGGCTCGCGACTCGTCGGCCTCGTCGTCTCGCGCGACGACATGCCCTCGATCGTCGAGCAGCGCGACGACCTCACGCACTTCGGGGTCGCCATCTCCGACTTCCGTCACCCGGCTCCCGAGAACCTGTCCGAGTCGTGGGAGCAGCGGCTCGCGCGCTTCTTCGGCACGCTCAAGAGCGGCGACGTGCTCGTGGTCGCCACCGTGCACGCGCTCGGCCGCGACGTCGACGAAGAGCTGCGCACGCTCGCCGAGCTCCGCCGCCGCGGCGTCGTCGTCAAGGTGCTCAGCCACGGCGCGCGCCACCTCGCCGACACGGGGCTCGAGGGCACCGGGCTCGAGGCCTAGCGCGGCGCGATCCTGACGGGCGCTCGGCTCAGCCGAGCGCGATCCACCAGCCGATGCACGCCACCATGGCGAGCAGCAGCGCCCCGAGCGCGACGCCCGTGCGCACGATGCGGCGACGGCTCAGCGTGCCAGGGTCGAGCGACGAGCGCGAGAAGCGGTCGAGGTTCGGGCTGACGGCCTGGAACGGCGGCTCGCTCGACGGCGGGATGCCGCCGCCCTCGTTCCGGTCCATGCGTGCATGGTAGCTCCGAACCGGGGCGCCCGGTATCCTGCCGCGCGAGGTGGGGTTACTGCCCCTTGACCTCGGCGAGGCTCTCGCGCACGATCTCCAGGCCGCGGCGCAGTTCCTCGTCGGTGATGGTCAGCGCGGGCAGGAACTTCAGCACCTCGTCGTGCGCGCCCGAGGTCTCGATCACGAGGCCGCGCGCGAACGCCGCCTTCGAGATGCGGCCGGCGAGCCCGCGGTCGAGCTCGCAGACGAGGCCGTACATGAGGCCGCGGCCGCGCACGCGGAGCTCGAGCTCGGGGTGCTCGGCCGCGATCGCCTCCAGCTCGCCGCGCAGCAACACCGACTTGCGGGCCACCTCGCTCGTGAAGGCGTCGTCGGCCCAGTAGCGTTCGAGCGCGACGCGCGCGGTGACGAAGGCGAGGTTGTTGCCGCGGAAGGTGCCGGTGTGCGCACCCGGCTGCCAGACGTCGACCTCGGGGCGCAGCAGCACGAGCGACATCGGCAGGCCGGAGCCCGAGATCGACTTCGAGACGGTCACGAGGTCGGGCACGATGTTCGCGGCCTCGAAGGCGAAGAAGGTGCCGGTGCGGCCGACGCCGGCCTGGATCTCGTCGAGGATCAGCAGGATGCCGCGCTCCGCCGTGATCGCCCGCAGCCGCTGCAGCCACGGCACGCTCGCGACGTTGATGCCGCCCTCGCCCTGCACCGCCTCGACGATGACGGCGGCGGGCAGGTCGAGGCCCGAGCCCGGGTCGTCGAGCATCTTCTCGAGCAGGTCGAGGGTGTCGACGCCGTCGCCGAGGTAGCCGTCGTAGGGCAGGCGCACGACGTCGTCGAGGCCGACGCCGGCGGCGCCGCGGTAGTGGCTGTTGCCCGTCGCGGCGAGCGCGCCGAGGCTCAGCCCGTGGAAGGCGTTCGTGAACGCCACGATGGTCTGCCGGCCGGTCGCCTGCCGGGCGACCTTGAGGGCGGCCTCGACGGCGTTCGCGCCGGTCGGGCCGGTGAACTGGAGCTTGTGGTCGAAGCCGCGGGGCTCGAGCACGAGGCGTTCGAAGGCCTCGATGAAGGCGCGCTTCGAGGAGGTGGCCATGTCGAGGCCGTGCATGATGCCGCCGCGCTCGAGCTCGGCGATGAGCGCCTCGGTGAACGCCGGGTTGTTGTGCCCGTAGTTCAGCACGCCCGCGCCCGCGAAGAAGTCGAGGTACTCGCGCCCGTCGGCGTCGATGATGGTCGAGCCGCTCGCACGGTCGAACACGGTCGGGAAGGCGCGCACGTAGCCGCGCACCTCGGACTCGCGGCGGGTGAAGACGTCAAGGTTCGCGGCATCGCTCATGGCGGACGGACTCCTCTGCGGGATCGACGGAAGGCGGTGCTCCGAGCCTAGAGCCTCCGCCTGGGAGCGGGCGCGCAGCCGGGCAGCCCGGGTCATCCCTCCCGCGGGCGCACCGCGACGGGCGCGGGCTCGATGCCGAGCGTCACCCGCTCGTCGAACTCCACCCGCTCGCCGACCGCGTGCTGCATGCGCAGCAGCTGCCCGCCCGCGGTGCGGAGCACGGTGCGCCGCACGCTGCCGAGGAAGGTGCTCTCGAGCACCACGGCGTCGATCGGTCCGCCGAGGCGCACGTTCTCCGGCCGCACGAACGCTTCGGCCGAGCCATCCGCCGACTCGCCGACGATGGGGAGGCGGATGCCGAGCACCTCCGCGACCCCGCCGTCGACGGTGCACGGCAGCACGCTCGACAGGCCGACGAACTCGGCGACGTGCGCCGTCGCGGGCCGCAGGTAGAGCTCCTCCGGCGTGCCGATCTGGTCGATGCGCCCGGCGTTCATCACCGCGATCCGGTCGGAGACGGCGAGGGCCTCCTCCTGGTCGTGGGTCACGAACACGGTCGTGATGCCGAGGCGCAGTTGGATGCGGCGGATCTCGTCGCGCAGGGTCACGCGCACCTTCGCGTCGAGCGCCGAGAGCGGCTCGTCGAGCAGCAGCACCCGGGGCTCGGTGACGAGCGCGCGGGCGAGGGCCACGCGCTGCTGCTGCCCGCCCGAGAGCTGGTGCGGGAAGCGCTCGCCGAAGCCGGTGAGCCCGACGAGGGCGAGGGCGTCCCGCACCCGCTCGGCGGCCTCGCGCTTGGCGATCTTCCGCATCCGCAGCCCGAAGGCGGTGTTCGCGGTGACGTCGAGGTGCGGGAAGAGCGAGTACGCCTGGAACACCATGCCGAGGTCGCGGCGGTTCGTCGGCACCGCCGAGACGTCGGCGCCGCCGATGCGCACGGTGCCGCCGTTCGCGCGCTCGAGCCCGGCGAGCACCCGCAGCGCCGTCGTCTTGCCGCAGCCGGAGGGACCCAGCAGGGAGACGAACTCGCCGGGCTGGATGGCGAGGTCGAGGCCGTGCAGCACCCGGGTCCGCCCGTAGTCCTTGACGACGCCCTCGAAGGCGACGGCCGAGCCGGTGCGGGCCCCGGCGAGGATCGCGTTGTCGGCGGTCGCGATGGCGGTGTCGGTCATGGCTGGTCCTTCGGGGGTCGGCTGGAGCGTCGGGCGCGCGGGGCCCCGCCGCCGATGCGCCCGATGGCGACGAGCAGCACGAAGGCGAAGGCGAGCGCGAGGAGAGAGAGGATGACCGAGGCGTACGGGTCCTGCTTGCCGACGACGACGAGCGCCGTCTGCAGGTTCTGCCGGTTCAGCAGCGAGGCGATCGTGAACTCGCCGAGCACGACCGCGACGGAGATGAGCGAGGCGGCGAGCAGCCCGGGGCGGAGGTTCGGGGCGAGCACGCGCAGCAGCACCGCGGGCCAGCTCGCGCCGAGCGAACGGGCCGCCTCGGCGAGGACGCGCAGCTCGGTCGCGTCGATCGCGGCCTGGATGGCCCGGTACGCGAACGGCAGCACGGTGACGCCGTAGGCGAAGGCGAGCGGCCAGATGCCGGTGCCGATCGTGCGGCCGATGGCGAGGTAGATCGGGGCGAGGCCGACGACGAGCACGATCGCGGGGATCGAGATGGGGAGCAGCGCGAGGAACTCGAACGGGCGCTTCAGCTTGGGGAAGCGCAGCTCGACGAGCACCATCGTGGGCGCGAGCAGCAGCACGATCGCGACGGTCACGACGGCGAGCACGACCGAGTTGCCGAGGCCGGTCCAGATGGGCCGGTACGTGCCCGCCTTCGCCGGGTCGAAGAGCTCGATCCAGTGCACGAGGGAGTGGCCGCCCGTCGTCGCGTCACGGAGCGTGTACTCCGCCATCGACACGATCGGGATCGCGAACAGCACGATGATCGCGAGCCCGATCAGCCAGCGCACGGCGGGGTGCGGGGCGAAGCCGCGGGCAGTCATCGCTGCCACCTGGCGGCGCGGCGCTGCACGAGGGCGTAGAGCGACATCGTCACCGCCATCACGACGATCATGCCGAGCGCGAGGGCGCCGGCGAGGTTCTCCCGGCCGAGGAGCGTCTCGCTCGTGAGCGCGGTGCGGATCTGCAGCGGCACGATCTGCGAGCCCTGGCTCGCGAGGGCCGCGGCGGTCGCGTACGAGGAGAACGCGTTCGCGAACAGCAGCAGCAGGCTCGCGAGGAACGACGGGGCGAGGACGGGGATGCCGATGTGCCGCCAGAAGCCCGGGCGGGTGCCGCCGAGCGTGAGGTTCGCCTCGGCCCACTGCGGGCGGAGCGCGCTCATGGCGGGCATGAAGGTGATCACCATGAGCGGCACCTGGAAGAAGAGGTAGGGCAGGATGAGCCCGGGCAGGCCGTAGATCCAGGCGCCCTCGGCGAACAGGTCGATGCCGAGGCGGTCCTTCAGGGTGAGCGTGACGAGCCCCTGCAGGCCGATCGTCGCGATGAAGGCGAAGGCGAGCATGACGCCGCCGAACTGCGCGAGCACCCCGCTCGCGGCGTCGACGAGCCGGCGGGTGCGACCGGTCTCTGGCAGTCCCGCCATCGCGTAGCAGGCGAGCGCGCCGAGGAGCGCGCCGCCCACGGCGGTGAGCGCCGAGAGCCAGGCGGAGTTCGCGAAGGTCTGCACGATCACCGGGTCGACGAGGGCGGCGACGTTCGAGAGCGTGAAGCTCCCGTCGTCGTCGACGAAGCCGCTCGCGACGGTCAGGACCGTGGGCAGAGCGAGGAAGATCAGCAGGTAGGCGGCGAAGGGCACGAGGCCGAGCACCGCCGCGGCGCCGGAGCCGAGGCGCCGCCGGGGCGGAGGGAGCTCCTCCGTCCCGGCGGCGTCGACGAGCGGTGCCGCGGGAGCGGCGACGGTCATGCTCAGCCGACCGCCGCAGCCCACTTCTCGCCGAGCAGGGTGCCGGCGTTCGTCGACTGCTCCTCGGTCGGCACGACCGTGTCCTCCGGCGCCTCGGGGAGCGCGTCGAAGAGCTTCTGGTCGATGGTGCCGGCGTCGGCCATGGCCTCGGCGCGGACGGGGCGGGCGCCGCCCTTCAGCCAGAGGTTCTGCACCTCGTCGCTGTAGAGGAACTCCTGCCAGAGCCGGGCCGCCGCCGGGTGCGGGGCGTCCGCGTTGATGGCCTGGTTGTAGTAGCCGGCGTAGCCGGTGCCCGGGAGGATCACCGTCTTCCAGCTCGGGTTGTCGGCCGTGTGCGCGGCGTTCAGGTAGTCCCAGTCGAAGACGACGGGGGTCTCGCCCGAGGTGACCGTCGCGGTCGTGACGTCGACCTTCAGCAGGTTGCCCGCCTGATTCAGCTGCTGGAAGAAGTCGATGCCGGGCTGGAAGTCGTCGAGGGTGCCGTCCGACTGCACGGTCGCGAGGCCCACGGCGGCGAACGCGGCGCCCGCCTGGGTCGGGTCGCCGTTGATCGCGACGGCGCCCTTGTAGTCGGCGCCGAGCAGCGCGTCGAGGCTCGCCGGCTCGGCGTACTTCGCCGAGTCGTAGCCGATCGACATGTACCCGCCGTAGTCGCCGACGAAGAGGCCGGAGGGCTCCTTCAGCTCGGCGGGGATGTCGTCCCAGGTGGCGACCTGGTACGGCGCGAACTGCTTCGTGTTCTGCAGCGCGACGGTGAGGCCGACATCGAACACGTCGGGTGCGGTGTCGAGGCCCGCGTTCGTCTCGGCGGCCTGGATCTCCTCGGCGCTGGACGCGTCGGGGGAGGCCTCGTTGATCGTGATCTCCGGGTACTTCTCGGCGAAGAGGTCGAGGATCTCGCCGTAGTTCGCCCAGTCGCGCGGCAGCGCGATGACGTTCAGCTGGCCCTCGGCCTTCGCGGCCTCCTCGAGCGCGGCGAGATCGCCGAAGTCGGCGAGGCTCGTGGCCGTCGCGGCATCCGTCCCGCCGTCGCCGCCCGCGGCGTCGGCCGAGCCGCCGGCGCAGCCGGCGAGGCCGAGCACGACCGCGGTCGACAGGGCGAGCGCACCGAGTGCGTAGTGCTTCTTCAACGCGTGTCCTCCGTCTGGCGCCGGGCCGCCCGAGCTGTGGAGCGGGCGTCGGGACCGCAGCGCCAGAGCGAAGCTAGGAGCCGAAGGAGGACGGTCGGGAGTGCGGCGGTGAATGCGCGGTGAACTCAGCGGTTCGGGTTCGTGTCCTTGCCGTCGAGCCAGAGCGTGTCGGTGGCGTCGCGGTGCACGCCGTCGGTGCCGACGTGCTTCTGGCTGATCTTCGGCCCCTTGGTGATGACGTGCACGAGCGCCATGGCGTGGCCCTGGCCGAGGCCGTAGTCGGCCTTCAGCCAGGCCACGATCGGCGCGGCCTTGGTGGTCTCGTCGAAGCCCTGCTCGTGGGCCAGCTCGAGGAACTGGCGGGGCGTCAGCCCCGTCTTCGTCTCGATGTTGTCGAGGTAGCTCTGGAACGACATGCGGTGCTCCCTGGTGGTCGGTGGTCGGTGGTCGGCGGGTGGTCAGGAGGTCTGGACGATGGTGTCGGAGGCGTGGATGCCGATGAGGCGCAGCTTGCCCGGCCCGGCGTTCACGAAGCCGTGCCAGGTGTTCGGCGGCACGGTGGCGGTGTCGCCGTCGTGCAGTTCGAGCTCCTCGTCCCCGATCGTGGCACGTGCGGTGCCCTCGATGACGAGCCACGTCTCGTGGTACGGATGCCAGTGCCGCTCGGCGCCCTCGCCGGGCTGGTTGTCGACGAAGAAGTACGAGATGGCGGCCTCGTGCTCGCGGCCCTCGAAGCGGCGCGTGCCGCGGGTGCCGATGCGGAGTTCCTCGGCGGTGACGATGTGTGCTGACATGCCATGAGCTTCCGCCCGAGGCATCCGCGCTCGGTAGTCTTTCGATGTGGATCGAAACTTCGTGGATTTCCGGCTGGCCCCCGGAGACGTCTCCGCGATCCGCTTCGGCGTCTCGCCCGGCCACGAACTCGCGCACGCGGTGCGCGTGCTGCAGCGCCCGGCGGAGCATCCGCTGCAGTGGGGCTGGCTGCGGGCGGTGCGCGAACGCCTGCCGCGCGAGCCGTTCGAACTCCTCGCCGTGCTCATCGGCGTCGACGGCTACCTGCCCGACTTCCTCACCTCCGATCCCGCCTGGGACCTCGAGCCGGCCGACGAGGCCGAGGCCATCCGCCGCGCGCCCATCGAGCCCATGCTCGTCGACCTCGAGAAGATGGTGCTGCGGTCCGAAGGGGCCAGGCAGGCCGCGCTGCGGCGGATGATCGCCGCGCCCGAGCGGGCGCGCGCGATGGTCGCGGACGCCTGGGACGCGGTGTGGGATGCCGCGCTCGCCCCCGTCTGGCCGCAGCTCGAGCGGATCCTGCGCGCCGACATCGCCGTGCGCTCGCGCCGCGTCGCGACCGCGGGACTCGCCAGCATGATCGACGAGCTGCACCCCTCGGTGCGCTGGAGCGAGGGCTCGGTGCGGGTGCAGCTGCGCCTGCACCGTGAGGCGCTCGACTGCCGGGGGAGCGGGCTCGTGCTCGTGCCCTCGGTGATGAGCTCCCTCGGCTGCATGGTGCTCACCGAACCGCCCGCCCAGCCGACCGTGTTCTACCCGGCGCAGGGGGTCACCGAGCGCTGGGCGCGCGACCCCGCGTCCATCGAGGCCGCGCTCGGCGCACTGCTCGGCCCCGCCCGCGCCGGCATCCTGCTCTCGGCGCACAGCGCCCGAAGCACCTCGCAGGTCGCCGCCGACGCCGGGCTCGCCGTCTCGACCGCCTCGCACCACCTCACGGTGCTCCGCGACGCCGGGCTCGTCGCGAGCCGCCGCGACGGCACGAGCGTGCTGCACCTGCGCACGCCGCTCGGCGAGGCCATGATCGGCGCGGTGCTCTAGGTCCGCTCGGGCGCTCGGGCGCTAGGCGGGCTCGCGCTCGCCCGCCGCGCCCGCGCCGAGCGCCGCCGACAGGGCCTCGCGCAGCCCCGGCTCCATCGTCGCCGCGGTGACGAGCGAGACCTCGCGCGAGAGCCGGAGCCCCGCCGGCGGGGCGAGCACGAGGTCGTCGCGCCACACCGGCAGCGCGAGCTCGGGCACGAGGGCGACCCCGAGCCCGGCCGCGACGTACTCGACGACCACCCGGTAGTCGTCGCTGCGCGGGCCGATCACGGGCTCGAAGCCCGCCCGTCGCGCCGCGGCGCGGAACGCCGCGTCGACCGGGTCGTCGTCCTTCGTGCCGATGATCCACGGGGTGCCGGCGAGCGCCCGCAGCGGCACCGGCCCGCCCTCGCTCAGCGGATGCCCCGCCGGCAGCACGAGCGAGAAGCGCTCCGTGAACAGCCGGGTGCGGGTGAGGCCCGGCGTCGGGTGCGGCGCCTCGCCGGGGGTGTCGTAGACGACGGCCGCGTCGAGCGCCATCCGTCCGAGCGCGGCCTCGATGCCGTCGAGCTCGGCCTCGAAGGCCTCCACGCGCCATCCCTGTCCGTCGAGCGCCCGCACAAGCTGGGGGAGCAGCCGGGCCGCGGCCGTCGGGAACACCCCGAAGCGCACCGTGCGCCGCCCCGCCTCGAGCGCGTCCTGCACCTCGGTGAGCGCCCGGTCGGCGCGCTCCGTGATCGCGACCGCGTGCGGCAGCCAGGCTCGGCCGGCCTCGGTCAGCCGGGTGCCCGCCGAATCGCTCGCGATCACCGGCGCCCCCGTGACCCGGCCGAGCGCGGCGAGATGGTGCGAGACGGTCGGCTGGCTCCAGTCGAGCGCCCGTGCCGCCTGGGCGAGCGAGCCGTGCTCCTCGACCGCGCGCAGGGCGCGCAGCTGACGCAGGTCGAGCATCGTCGCTCACCTCCATACTCAGTATCGAGATCTGCAGCCTACCCGCTATTCCGTATCGAAGCCCCCGGGAGGAGGATCGAGGCATGACCGCCCCCTACGCCGACGCCCTCGCCCAGTACGCCGCCCGCGACGACCGGGTGCGACTGTACGTGCCCGGGCACGGCGCCGACGCCGAGGCGGCGCCCGCGCTCGCCGAGTACTTCGGGGCCGAGCTGCTGCGCCACGACGTGACGCCGCTGCTCTCCGGGCTCGACAAGGGGCCGGGCAACGCGCTCGACGAGGCGCAGCGGCTCGCGGCCCGGGCCTGGGGCGCGAAGCGCACCTGGTTCCTCACGAACGGCGCCTCGCAGGCGAACCGCATGGCGGCCATCGCGCTCGGCTCCTTCCGGGCGGCGGAAGCTCCGGTGCTCGCCCAGCGCAGCGCGCACTCCTCGTTCATCGACGGCATCATCCTCGCCGGCCTCGTGCCCGCCTTCGTCTCGCCCACGATCGACCCCGTGCTCGGCATCAACCACGGCGTCTCGCCCGCCGCCCTCCGCGAGGCGATCGAGCACGGCGAGGCCAAGCCCAAGGCCGTCTACCTCATCACGCCGAGCTACTTCGGCGCCGTCGCCGACGTCGCGGCGCTCGCCGAGGCCGCCCACGCGGTCGGCGCGCCGCTCATCGTCGACGCCGCCTGGGGCGCCCACTTCGGCTTCCACCCGGCGCTGCCGGAGAACCCGCTCGCGCTCGGCGCCGACCTCGTCGTCTCGAGCACGCACAAGCTCGCCGGCAGCCTCACCCAGTCGGCCATGCTGCACCTCGGAGACGGGCCGTTCGCCGCGGAGCTCGAGCCGCTGCTCGAGCGCGCGTTCGCGCTCACCCAGTCGACGAGCACGAGTGCGCTGCTGCTCGCCTCGCTCGACCTCGCCCGCGACAGCATCGAGCACGGCGAAGCCCGCATCGCCCGGTCGATCGAGGCGGCGGACCGGCTGCGCGAGGCGGTCCGGGCGCACGGCCGCTTCGGCATCGTGAGCGACGGCTTCGACCGCTTCGAGGACATCGTCGCGGTCGACCCGCTGCGGGTCTCGATCGACGTCGGCGCCGCCGGGCTGAACGGGCACGCGGTGCGCGAGCGGCTCGAGCACGAGGGCGTCTCCTTCGAGATCTCGACCGACTCGGCCGTCGTCGCCGTGCTCGGCGCGGGTGCCGTGCCCGACGTCGATCGCGTCGTCGAGGCATTGCACGCGATCCCGGCCGTCGAGCCCGCCGCCGGCGAGGCCCTCGTCGCCGGCGCCGGCGCGCTCGCGCTGCCCGCACCCGGGCCGCTCGTGATGCGCCCCCGCGACGCCTTCCTCGCGCCGGGCGAGGCCGTGCCGATCGAGCAGGCCGTCGGCCGGGTGTCGACCGACTCGCTCGCGGCGTACCCGCCCGGCATCCCGAACGTGCTGCCCGGCGAGCGCATCACCGCCGAGGTGGTCGCGTTCCTGCGCCGCATCGCGGCCATGCCCGGTGGGCACGTCCGCGGCGCGGCCGACCCGGCGCTCTCGGTGCTGCGCGTCGTGCGCGCCGATCACGGGCAGCCCGGCGCGGCGGCCGATGCCGACGCGGCGCTCGGCGCCGCTCGGGAGCTCGCGCTCAGCTGAGGTCGAGCCGCATGATGACGCGCGGATGCCCCGACAGCACCGACTGCGTGTCGGCGGCCTTCTCGAAGCCCGCCGCCTCGAACACCGCGCGGGTGCCGACGTAGGCCATCGTCAGGTCGACCTTCTCGCCCCGGTTGTCGACCGGGTAGCCCTCGATCGCGGGCGCGCCGCGCTCGCGCGCGAACTCGACGGCCCCGGTGAGCAGGTGGTGCACGAGGCCCTGTTTGCGATGGCCGGGACGCACCCGGAAGCACCACACCGACCACACGTCGAGCTCGTCGACGTGCGGGATGCGCCGGTTCTTCGCGAAGCTCGTGTCGGCGCGCGGGTGCACGGCGGCCCAGCCGACCGGCTCGTCGCCGTCGTAGGCGAGCACGCCGGGCGGCGGATCTTCGGCGCAGAGCTCGCGCACCCGGGCGGAGCGGGCCGGCTCCTTCAGCGACACGTTCTCTTTCGAGGACAGCAGGCGGTAGCTCAGGCAGAAGCACACGTTCGACGTCGGCTTCTTCGGCCCGATGACGGCGGCGACGTCGTCGAAGACGTCGGCCGGGCGGACTTCGATCCCCATGCGTAGAGTCTGGCACCCGCCGCCGACACCGCGACGGCGCACCGCGCTACGGCAGCTCGCGGGTGTCGCCGGGGCCGAGCACCATCCGCCAGAGCCATTCGGCGGCGACGTCGACGTCGGGCAGCGGGTCGAGTTCGAGCCAGGCGGTGATGACGCCCACGATCGAGCCGGCGAGGCCGGCCGCGGCGACCTCGATGGGCATCTCGTCGAAGGCGTGCGAGCGGGTGCGCGCGACGCCCTCGCGCACGAGGGCGGCGACGCGGCCGCGGAGCCGGGCCACGACGAGCGCGGAGCCGCGCGGACCGAGCGCACGCCGGTAGAGCTCGGCGTGGTCGGCGAAGTGGCTGAGGAAGTGCGCCATGCCCTCCGGCGGCCGGCCGGTCGGCACGAGCTCGAGCTCGGGGGCGTTCGCACCGGCGGCGTCGGCTGCGGCGTCGAGGGCATCGGCGAGGAGCTCGTCGCGGTCGCCGTAGTGCTGGTAGAAGCTGCTGCGGTTGACGCCGGCGCGCTCGGCGATGAGGCTGATGCTCAGTTCGTCGTACGGCCGCTCGTGGGCGAGGTCGAGCAGCGCGCCCTGCAGCGCCCGCCTGGTCCGTTCGACTCGTGCATCCACCGTGCGATTCTGCCAGCTCGACGGCGCGAGAGCTGGGAGAGTTCCGACATTCGTCGGTTTTCCAACAAGTGTCGGGTACCCTGAAGAGGACGCGAGATCACGCGCCTGGGACCGAAGAAGGAGACCCCGATGTCGCACCACCCCCTCACCGCGAACAGCTCGATCGAGCAGTGGCTCGAGCACCCGGAGGGCGGCCCCCTCGTGCGCGGTCTGCTCGCCGCGAGCGGCGCCTCGGAGGAGACGCTCGCCCCGATCAAGGGGCTCCCGCTGCAGCAGCTCGTCGCCCTCAGCCAGGGCCAGCTGCCGCAGTCCGTGATCGACGACCTCGTGCTGAAGGCGAACGGCGGCGTCATGCCCGAAGACGACGCCGAGGCATCCGGCTGGCAGGAGCGCGTGACGCCCGGCCGCTTCGACGGCCGCACCATCGTCGTGACCGGCGCGGCCTCCGGCATCGGCCGCGCCACCGCCTCGCGCATCGTGCGCGAGGGCGGCCGGGTCGTCGCCGTCGACATCTCCGCCGAGCGGCTCGAGGAGTTCGCGGCCTCCGCGCCCGAGGGGCGGGTCGTCGCGGTCGCCGCCGACGTCACGAAGCAGGACGACATCGACCGCGTCGTCGCCGCGGCGGGCGGCCGCATCGACGGCCTCGCCAACGTCGCCGGCGTGAACGACGACTTCTCGCCGCTCGCCGAGACGAGCGACGCGATCTGGGACCGCGTCATCGGCATCAACCTCACCGGCGTCTTCAAGCTCACCCGCGCGGTGCTGCCCGGCATGGTGGAGGCCGGTCGCGGCTCGGTCGTGAACGTCGCGAGCGAGGCCGGCATCCGCGGCAACGCCTCGGGCAACGCGTACACCGTGTCGAAGCACGGCGTCGTGGGCCTGACTCGCAGCGCCGCCTTCATGTACGGGCCGCAGGGCATCCGGGTGAACGCCGTCGCCCCGGGCGGCGTCGCGACCGGCATCCCCTTCCCGCCGCACGTCTCGGAGGCCGGGCAGGCCCGACTCACGCCGTTCCAGCAGCAGATCCCGACGATCGCGACCGCCGAGCAGCTGGCCGCGTCGATCACCTTCCTGCTGAGCGACGACGGCGTGAACATCAACGGCGCCGTGCTGCCGAGCGACGGCGGCTGGTCGGTGCAGTAGCCCGGCCATCCGTCCGCTCCCGCGACGCGCCGGAGCCGCTTCCCCCGCGGCTCCGGCGCGTCACGCGTCTCAGGCCGGGCGGCGCAGCTTCCGGTACGGGTGCGTGTCGACCCGCGTGGTGAGCTCGGCGATCGTCCGCTCGTAGCCCGCGTTGCGCCGTGCGGCGCGGACGAGGCCGCGTGTGGTCCCGGCCGCCGCGCGCAGGTTCATCGGCCGGCCCTCGATGCCGTAGAGCAGGCGCGCCCAGTCCGGCAGGAGGGAGAGGATGCCGTCCTGGATCACGACGCCGGTCCACACCTTCACCGGGTTGCCGCCGAGCGACGGCCGGCGCAGGCTCCGGCTGAGCTCGGCCGCCGGGAGCGTGAGCGCCAGCCGCTCGCGCTGCGCCGAGACGTAGTCGTCGAGCTCCGCGCGGGTCGCCGGGAGCGCGTGCTCGATGCCGACGAGCCGGGCGGCGACGTGCTGCTCGCGCACGAACTCGTCCTGCTCGGCGCGGCTGAGTTCCGGGCCGAACGCCTCGGCCGCGCGCAGGACGCCCCAGACGACCGTGCTGTGCGTCCACTCGATCCATTCGGGGGTGTCGGCGCGGAGCGTGCGGCCGGTCGCCGGATCGGTCCAGCTCGCGTGCGCGTGCATCCGCCGCACGGAGGCGCCGGCCGCGTCGGCGTGCGCGCGGTCGCCGAAGACGGTCGTGTCGATGTAGCGCGCGGTCCGCTCGGCGCGGCCCTGGGCGTCCCGGGACAGGTTCGTGGTGTGCTCGAACAGGCGCATCATCTCGGGGTTGAGGGCCTGGAGCAGGATGGCGGCGATGCCGCCGAGCTTCGAGGCGGGATCGGCGAACAGGCGCCAGCTGACGCTGGCCGGGCCGAAGTAGCCGTCATCGGCGCGGGTGCTCATGGCGCCCTCGTGTCGGTTCGTCGTGGTCGTGTCCGTGGCGGTGCTCATCCGTACTCCCGAAATCTTGGACAAAGTGCAAGTTTGTACTCAGTCCAAGACTGGGGGCAAGTCACGCATAATGGGGACATGGACGATTCGCGCAGCTCCGGGGGCCTGCGCGAGCGCAAGCGGCGCGCGACCGAGAACGCGATCGAGGAGGCCGCCGTCGGCCTGGCGCTGCGCGACGGGATCGCGGCGGCGACGGTCGAGGCGATCTGCCGGGAGGCCGGGGTCTCGCGAAGCACCTTCTTCAACTACTTCCCGAGCAAGGAGCAGGCGATCTTCGGGCGCGCCGCCGAGTTCGCGCCCGACGCCACGAGCGAGGCGATCCTCGACGCGCACGCCGGCGAACTCGCCGTCGGGGTCTTCTACGTGGGACTCCACGCGCTCGGCAGCCAGCGGGTCAACACCGAGGTGGCGCGCGCACGAGTGGCCCTCGTCGCCGCCGACCCCGCTCTCGCGCACCACCACGCCGCGGCCGTCGCGAAGCTGGAGGCCGGACTCGTCGCCCTCCTCGCCGACTGGCTGGCCCGGCATCCCGACGCGCGGCGACTGCCGGGCGATCCGCTCGTGGAGGCGACGCTCACCGTCGCGGCCGCCACCGGAGCGGGGCGGCTGATGATGGCCGAGTTCCTCGCCGGCGCGGGCGACATCGCGATCGACGAGGAGCGGTTCCGGGCGGCGCTCGCCGCGATGGCGCTCGTCGCCGGCGCCGGCGCGCCCGGCGCGTCGCACGGGTGAACGCGGCCCGCCTGCCAGCATGTGAGGCGTGACCAGTCGACCGCGCACAGACCCTGCCGCCGCCGTCCTCGACCGTCGCCCGCCGCTCTCGCGCCGCGCGCGGCGCTGGACCCTCGCCGCGCTCATCGCCGCCTTCGCGATCGTCGCGGTCACCGGCATCACCTCGGCGACGCCCTGGCCCGCGGCGATGCTCATCCGCTCGGTCTTCGAGCAGGGCGGCGCGGCGACGGTGCAGGAGATGCTCGAGTACGGCCCCGAGCCCGCCGGCCCGGTCGACGCGCGGCTCGACCAGGCGACGGACGTCGCGGGCGGGCCCGGCACCGGCTTCGACGTGTTCACCCCGGCCGGGGCGACCGGCGCGCACCCCACGGTCGTCTGGATCCACGGCGGCGCGTGGATCTCGGGCTCGAAGGAGAACGTCGCCCCCTACCTGAGCCTCATCGCGAGTCACGGCTACACGGCGATCGGCGTCGACTACACCGTCGCACCCGAAGCCACCTACCCGACCGCGGTGAACCAGCTGAACGACACCCTCGGCTACCTCCTCGAGCACGCCGAGGAGTACGGCGTCGACCCCGACCACCTCGTGCTCGCGGGCGATTCGGCCGGCGCACAGCTCGCGAGCCAGCTCGCGGTGCTCACCACGAACGAGAAGTACGCGCACCTCCTCGGCATCGAGCCCGCGCTGCAGCCGCAGCAGCTCTCGGCGCTCGTGCTGAACTGCGGCGTCTACGACCTGCCCGCGATGGCGGAGCTGAACGGCATCGGGCAGTGGGGGCTCAAGGTCGCGCTGTGGGCGTACACGGGCACGAAGAACTGGTCGAGCGACTACGCGGGCAGCACGATGTCGACCATCGAGTTCGTCACGGAGGAGCTGCCGCCCACCTTCATCAGCGGCGGCAACGGCGACGCGCTCACCTGGATCGAGTCGATCCCGATGTCGACCGCCCTGCAGGACGCCGGCGTCGAGACGACCGAGCTGTTCTGGCCGGCCGACCACGAACCGAAGCTCCCGCACGAGTACCAGTTCCACTTCAAGCTGGACGAGGCGCAGGAGGCCTTCGTGCAGACCATCGACTTCCTCGACCGCTACGCCGACCGCTGAGCCGGCCGGGCCTCCCGCTCGCGCACCGGAGTACACTCGACTCCGTGCTTCGATCCGTCTGCATCCAGGAGGTCTCCGGCGCCCCACGCGCCGCGATCAGGTGACCCCGCCCCCGGTTCCTCCGCGCGCGAGCAGGAGGGGCCGCGGTCCGGCGCGCCCGCGCGCCGAGGTCAACGATTCCTCCGGTCGCCCGTCTCCGGGCGCCACGCAGACAAAGGTCACTTCACCATGCACTCCCTGAACGACGCGCAGATCCGCGCCTCCTTCGTCAACGCCAGCGTGCGCGAACGCGCCGCCCTCACCCTGCCGCCCGGCTTCGCCGAGCTCGACTGGGATCGCCTCGACTTCCTCGGCTGGCGCGATCCCAAGCTCCCGCTCGTCGCGTATGCGGTCGTCCCGGGCGAGCAGGGCCCCGTGGGCATCATGCTGCGGCGGGCCGAGGGGCGCCTGCGCTCCCGGCCGCAGTGCGCGTGGTGCGAGGACGTGCACCTGCCGAACGACGTGCTCTTCTACGTCGCGAAGCGCGGCGGCCAGGCCGGCCGGCGCGGCGACACCGTCGGCACGCTCGTCTGCGCCGACTTCCAGTGCTCGAAGAACGTCAGGAAGCGGCCGCCGGTCGCCTATCTCGGCTTCGATGTGGAGGCCGCGCGCGAGCGCCGCATCGAGGCGCTGCGCGAGAACGTCGCCGGCTTCGTCCGCGCGGTCACGGCGGACTGAGCGCCCGCGGGGTCGGTGGATGCCTCGGTGCGTGGCATCGTGGGAGCGTGACGCTCACCACCATCGAGGCATCCGGAACCCGCTACGCGCTGCGCCGCGCCGAGCGCGACGACGTCGAGGCGATCCTCGAGCTGCTCGCCGGCGACGTGCTGCGCCGGGAGGAGTCGCGCAGCGACGACGCCGCCGCGCTGCGCGCGTTCGAGGTCATCGACGCGGATGCCTCGCAGCTGCTCGTCGTCGTCGAGGGCCCCGGCGGCGCGATCGTGGGCACGATGCAGCTGAGCTTCATCCCGGGCCTGTCCCGCGGCGGGGCGACCCGGATGCAGATCGAGGCGGTTCGTGTCGACGAGGCGCTGCGCGGCGGCGGGATCGGCGCGGCGATGATCGAGTGGGCGATCGGCTGCGCCCGCGAGCGCGGCGCCCGGCTCGTGCAGCTCACGAGCGACGCGCGCCGCGAAGCGGCCCACCGCTTCTACGAGCGGCTGGGCTTCGAAGCGTCCCACGTGGGCTTCAAGCTCGCCCTCTGACGGCCGACGCACGGCGAAACCGCTCTTGCATGCCGCGGCATCGCGGACTAACCTCTGCCTAACTAATGATCGTTAGGCAGGCCATGACCAGAGCGCTGATCCTCTCCGAAGCCCGTGCGGTGTTCGGGCGACGAGGCTACGCCGAGGCGAGCCTGCGCGAGATCGCCGGGGCCGTCGGAATCAAGACGCCCTCCCTGTACGCGCACTTCCCCAGCAAGGAGGCGCTGTACGAGGCGGTCTACGCCGAGGTCGTCGTCGAGCACACCGCGTTCTTCGACGAGCTCGTGCAGCGAAGCGGCGCACTGCCGCCCCTGGAGCGGCTGCGCCACTTCCTCGGCGGTATCGAGTCGTACTACCGCGACCGACCCGACCTCGCCGAGTTCAGCCTGCGCGCCGCGCTCGCCGAATACGGCCCCGACGGGCAGGCGCTGCGGCAGATCTTCCTCGACACCGAGTCCGAGCTCGCCGCCGCCGTGCGGCGCGCGTACGACGACGGCGTCGCGGCGGGCAGCTTCGCCCCGGGCGACCCCGAGGGGTTCACGGCCCTCGTCTTCGTCATCATGGACGGCCTGTTCCTGCAGCTCACGCACTACGCGCCCGAGGTGTACCGCGAGCGATTCGAGCACGCCTGGCGGCAGCTCGCCGCCGTGCTGTCCGCCTGACCGTCATCCCACTCCCTCCCCCGAACTCCCGAGTTGCCCGACGTTCATGAACGTCGGGCAGGTCGGACTCTCGCTTCCGAAAGAACCCCCATGGACTCGACCGACTACGAGCACGGCACCGTGCCCGCCGACCAGCGCAAGAGCTGGATCTCCATCGCCGCCGTCTGGATCGCCATCGGCATCGACCTCTCCGGCGCCTTCCTCGGCATCGCCCTCGCCTCGGGCATGGCGTTCTGGCCCGCCATCCTCGCGACCGTGACCGGCTCCCTGCTGCTCGGCCTGCTCGCGATGGCGTGCGCCTACGTCGGCGCCGCGACCGGGCTGTCCACCGCGATGATCTCGCGCGCCGTGTTCGGCAAGATCGGCGGCGCCGTGCTCGCCCTGGCCCTCGCGATCAGCCTGCTCGGCTGGTTCGCGGTGCAGGCGGGCTTCTTCGGCTCGAACGCGCAGATCGCCTTCACCGAGCTCACCGGGTTCGAGATGCCCGTGCAGCTGTTCACCGCGATCGGCGGCGTGCTCATGGTGCTCACCGCCCTCTGGGGCTACCGCTCGATCTCGCGGCTCAGCACCCTCGCCGTGCCGCTGCTGCTCATCCTGCTCGTGGTCGGCGTCATCGTCGCCTTCGCGATGCACGGCGCGAGCGGCCTCGACGCCCCGGTCGAGGCGACGATCACCTTCGGCGGCGCGGTGTCGCTCGTCATGGGCATCTTCATCCTCGGCGTCGTGTCGGCGCCCGACATGGCGCGCTGGGCGAAGACGCCGAAGCAGGCGATGGCGGCCGGCTTCGTCGGCTTCTTCTTCGGCAACTCGATCATCATCGTCGTCGCGATCCTGCTCGCCCGGGTGATGAACCAGTCCGAGCTCATGACCATCTACTTCGCCCTCGGGCTCGGCGTCATCGCCGTGGTCGTGCTGATCCTCGCGCAGTGGACGACGAACACCACGAACATCTACTCGGCGGCGCTGAGCTTCGCCTCGATCAACGGGCGCCTGAACCGGCGAACGCTGACGATCATCGGCGGGGCGATCGGCATCGTCATCGCCGTCGCGGGCGCCGCGGACTTCTTCGTGCCGTTCATCCTCGCGATCGGCGTCGTCATCGCACCGTACGGCGGCGTCTACCTCGCCGCGTACCTCACCGGCCGCCGCAGCGCGCGGTGGAGCGCGGGCGCGACGGTGCCGACGGTCGACGGCTGGGCGATCGCGGCGTGGGCGGTCGGCATCCTCGTCGCGCTCGCGACGACGAACCCGGCCGACGGCCTCGGCTTCGGTTGGTTCAGCCTCACCACCATCTCGGCGCTCGACGGGCTCATCGTCGGCTTCGTGGTCTACCTCGCGCTGCTGCCGCTGCGCCGGCGCGAACTGCCGGAGCGCGTCGAGTCCGCTGCGAGCGCCGCTACCGGGGCCGCCGCCGGCGCCGGCCGCGACCCCGAGGAGGCCCGCGCATGAGCGAGCGGCTCATCACCGAGTCCGACATCGACGAGATCGCCCTCGGCGCGGCCGTGCTCGGCACGGGCGGCGGCGGCGACCCGCACGTCGGCTCGCTCATCGCGAAGCGGCTCATCCGCCTGCACGGCCCCGTGCGCCTCATCGACGTCGACGACCTCGAGGACCGCGACTTCGTCGTGCCGATCGGCGGCATCGGCGCGCCCTCGGTGAGCGTCGAGCGCATCCAGGCCGAGTCCGAGCTGCTCGCCGCGCTCGAGGCGATCGAGGGCGCGGTGCGCCGCGTGCCGACCGCGATCATGCCGATCGAGGTCGGCGGCGGCAACTCGATGCTGCCGATCGCAGCGGCCGCGCTGGCCGGGCTCCCCGTGGTCGACGGCGACGCGATGGGCCGGGCCTTCCCGGAGGCGCAGATGGTGACGTTCCACCTCGCCGGCTACGGCCCGGGCGCGACGGTGCTCGTCGACCACCACGGCAACGAGGTGGTCAGCCGGCCCGTCGACGGCGCGTGGTCCGAGCGGCTCGCCCGCGCCGCGACCGTCGAGATGGGCGGTGCGGCCACGATGATCGACTACGCGTACGGCGGCGAGGTGGTGCGCGAGTGCGCCATCCCGGCGACGCTCACCCAGGCGCAGCGGATCGGCCGCATCCTGCTGGGGCGGGATGCCTCGGGCGCCGAACTGCGCGACGACGAGAAGATCGACGCGCTCTGCGCGGAGCTCGACGCCGTGCGGCTGTTCGACGGCAAGGTCGCCGACCTGCAGCGGGAGGTCGTCGGCGGCTTCACCCGCGGCGCGGCCGAGCTCGACGGCGTCGGCGAGGACCGGGGCAGCGCCTTCCGCCTCGACTTCCAGAACGAGATGCTGCTCGCCCGCCGCGACGGCGAGCTCGCCGCGGTCACGCCCGACCTGATCGCCGTGCTCGACCTCGCGACCGGCCTGCCGATCACGACCGAGGCGCTGCGCTATGGCGCGCGGGTCACGGTGATCGCCATGCCCTGCCACGAGAAGTGGCGCACCGAGGCCGGCCTCGCGACCGCGGGTCCCGGCCACTTCGGCTACGACGTCGACTGGATCCCCGTCGAACAGCTCGCCCGGCAGCGGCGCGAGCGGAAGGAGGCGGCGTGATGACCGCAGCGCAGGGCTACCGCATCGGCATCGACGTCGGCGGCACGAACACCGACGCGGTCGTGCTCGACGGCCGGCTCGACGTCGTCGCCTCGGTGAAGCGGCCGACCACCGCCGACACCGGCGACGGCGTCGCCGCCGCGATCGACGCCGTGCTGGAGGCCGCCGGCATCGACCCGGCGCTCGTTACCCACGCCATGCTCGGCACGACGCACTGCACGAACGCCATCGTCGAGCGCCGCGGCCTCGGCCGGGTCGGCATCCTCCGCCTCGGCGCGCCGGCCACGACCGCCGTGCCGCCGCTCGAGGGCTGGCCCGAGGACCTGCGCCGGGCGATCGGCGAGCACGCCCACCTCGTCGCGGGCGGCTACGAGGTCGACGGGCGCCTGCTCGCCCCGCTCGACGAGGAGGCCGTGCGCGCCGCCTGCCGCAGCATGCGCGGGGAGGTCGACGCGGTCGCCGTCGTCGGCGTCTTCTCGCCGGTCGACGAGCGGCAGGAGGAGCGGGTCGCCGCGATCGTCGCAGAGGAGCTCGGCGTGCCGGTCTCGCGCTCGGCCCGCATCGGCTCGCTCGGACTGCTCGAGCGCGAGAACGCGACCGTGCTGAACGCGGCGCTGATGCGCACGCTCACGCAGATGGCGGATGGCTTCGTCGGGGCGCTGCGCGCCCGCGGCATCGAGGCGACGCCGTACTTCGGGCAGAACGACGGCACGCTCATGCAGCTCGAGTACGCGCTCGAGTTCCCGGTGCTCACGATCGGCTGCGGACCGACGAACTCGATCCGCGGCGCGGCGCACCTCTCCGGGGCGAGCGACGCCCTCGTCGTCGACATCGGCGGCACCACGACCGACATCGGCGTGCTCGTCGGGGGCTTCCCGCGGCAGTCGGCGCACGCGGTCGAGATCGGCGGTATCCGCACGAACTTCCGCATGCCCGACGTGCTGTCCGTCGGGCTCGGCGGCGGCACGATCGTGCGGCCGCAGGGCGACGGCGTCACGGTCGGACCCGACAGCGTCGGCTACCGCCTGCCGCAGGAGGGCCTCGCCTTCGGCGGCGGCACGCTCACCGCGACCGATGTGGCGCTTGCGGTCGGCGGCGCGACGATCGACGGCCTCACCCCTCCCGAGCTGGATGCCGCGACCGGGGCGGCCGCCTGGGCCGGCATCCGCGAACTGCTCGAGGACTCGATCGATCGCATGAAGCCGAACGCCGCCCCCGTGCCGGTCATCCTCGTGGGCGGGGGCAGCATCATCGCGCCCGACGAGCTCGACGGGGTCGCGGAGCTGATCCGCCCCGAGCACTTCGGCGCGGCCAACGCGGTGGGCGCCGCGCTCGGCGAGATCGCCGGGCAGGTCGAGAAGATCTACCGGCTCGAGGGCACCGACCGTCGCACCTCGCGGGAGGATGCCTCGCGCGAGGCCGCCGAGCGCGCCCGCCTCGCCGGCGCCGACCCGGCGACGATCGAGCTCGTCGCGGTGGAGGAGCTGCCGGTGGCGTACCTCGACGGGCAGGCCGTGCTCATCCGGGCGCGTGCGGTCGGGCGGCTCGCCGCCTGAGCGGCGCCGCGCCTCAGGCCGCGGGCACCGCGGCGATCGCGTCGATCTCGACGAGCGCGCCCGGCCGGGCCGGGGCGACGGTGAGCACGGTGACCGCGGTGCGGTGGTCGCCCCACACCTCGCGCGTCGCGGCGTAGGCGTCGGTCGGGTCGATGCCGGGCGCGAGGTGGATCGTGAGCTTCACCACGTGCTCGGCGTCGGTGCCGGCATCGGCGAGCACGGCGAGCACATTGCGCAGCGCCTGCTCGGTCTGGGCGCGCAGGCCCTTCAGCAGGGCGCCCTCGGCGTCGGTGCCGTTCTGGCCGCCGACGTAGAGCACGGGGCCGGCCGGGGCCAGCATGCCCTGCGCGAACGCCGGGCTGCGGAAGAGCTGGGGCGGATCGATCTGCGTGGGCTTCGTCATGGCTCGATTCTGCCGCGCCCCGCCGACATCGGCGGAGACTTCGGCGCCGAGGCATCCGGCCGTCGATGACGCGTCCCGGCTCTGGCCTCGCCGATCCGATCGGCCTAGCCTCGGAGCATGAGCGAAGAGGTCGACGAGCGGAACCCGACCAGGCATCTGAGCGACGAGGAGTGCTGGCAGCGGTTGCGCGACGCGCCGTACGGCCGCGTCGCGCTCGCGGTCGCCGGGGAGGTCGACATCTTCCCCGTGAACCACAAGGTCGACGGCAGCTCGATCGTGTTCCGCACCGCGCCGGGCACGAAGCTGCTCGAGCTCACGATCCGCGACCACGTCGCGTTCCAGGTCGACGGATTCACCGAGCGCGAGGCGTTCAGCGTGGTCGCGAAGGGCGCGGCGCGGGAGTTCGATCGGCAGGGCGAGGTCGCCGCGGCCGAACGCCTCGGTATCGAGCCCTGGGCGCCCGAGCAGAAGGACCGCTGGGTGCGCATCGACGTCACCGAGCTGCACGGGCGCTGGTTCGAGCGCCGCGCGCAGTAGCCGCGCCCCTTCCCCAATCCCGAGAGGGTCACTTTCCGACATCTGCTGCGCAAAAGCGCGGAGCGGATGTCGGAAACTGACCCCCTTCGAGCGAGGGGAGCGGGGGAGCGCAGGAGCGCGGGAGTGAGGGGAGCGCGGGAGCGGGTGAGCCGGCCGGGCTAGACCGGCCCGAGCTCCGGCCCGTGCGTGTCCATCAGGTGGCCGCGCAGCGCCGCGGCGAAGCCGGCCGGGTCGTCGGCGCGCAGCCGCTCGATCAGCGAGCGGTGCTCGGCGACCGTCTCCTCGACCCGCTCGAACAGGGTCTCCCGGTGGGCGCTGAGCAGCAGCCGCTGCCGGTCGGTCAGTCGGTCGGCGATCTCGGCGAGCACCGCGTTGCCCGCCGCCTCCACGAAGGAGCGGTGGAAGGCGATCGTGAGCGTCACGAAGCCGTCGAGGTCGCGCGCGAGGAGCGCCCGGCGCTGCGCGTCGAGCTGCGGTTCGAGGCGGTCGGCGAGCGCCCGGCGCACCTCGGCGGAGGCGCGCTGCACGCCCATGGCCTCGAGGATCAACCGGGCGTCGGCGAGTTCGGCGATCTCGCGGTCGCTGAGCGCCCGGACGAGGGCGCCGCGCTTCGGGTAGATCGTGATCCAGCCCTCGTCCTGCAGCCTCGTGAGTGCGGAGCGCACGGGCGTGCGGCTCATGCCGAGGGCCTGCGCGAGCTCGTTCTCGCTGAGCATCTCGCCGGGGCGGTGGGTGCCGTCGAGGATCGCCGCGCGGATGGCGGTGTGCGCGCGGAGCGCGGCGCTGTCGGGCGTGGGCACCCGCCCATCATCGCGCGCGTGCCGGGTCGCCGCATCCGCCCGCGCCGCGAGCGTCACGCGTCGATCCGCTCGTCGCCGCCGTCGGCGGCGCGCGGCGCCTCGGCTCGGCGCCGGTTGCGCCGGTGCAGCAGCCAGGCGCCGAGGAGCACCAAGATCGCGACGCCCGCGACCGCGAGGTCGGGGACGGCGGACGTGAGACGGAGCGCGGATGCCTCGAGCTCGAACTGCGCGGTCGCGCCGAGCACCCCGCCGAGGGCCGCGGTGCCGTCGGTGACGAGCAGCAGCACGCCGATGCCGATGCCGAGGAGGCCCGCGACGATCTGCGTCCAGGTGTTCGTCCACCGGCCGATGCGCACAGTGCGGGGGCGCACGAGCCGGCGCACCCACGCGGAGCGCGACCAGGCGAAGGCGAGCACGAACAGCGGCACCGTCATGCCGAAGGCGAACACCGCGAGTGCGACGCCGCCCTGCAGCGGGCTGCCGCCGAGCGCCGTGAGGGCGAGCACCGAGCCGAGCACGGGCCCCGCGCACACCCCGGCGAGCCCGTAGACGGTGCCGAGCAGGTACACCGAGGCGATCGAGCCGACCTCGCCCGGCTGCTCGCGGGTGAAGGCGGGCAGCGGGATGCCGAGCAGCTGCACGAGGCCGAGCACGATCACGGCGACCGCGGCGATCGTCACGAGCAGCACCCGGTTGGCGCTCACGAACGCGCCGACGGTGCCGGCGAGCACCCCGATCGGCACGAGCGTCGTGATCAGCCCGAGGTAGAAGACCCCGGTGCGGGCCATCAGACGTCCCGGCGTGGTGAAGGCGTAGGCGAAGAACGCCGGCAGCAGCATCACCGAGCAGGGGCTCAGCAGCGTCAGGATGCCGCCGACGAGCGCGCCCGCGAGGCCGAGTTCCACGGGCTCAGCCCGCCCGGCCGGCCCCGGGGGCGTCGACGCCGGCCTCGGCGAGCCGTGCGTCCAGGAACTCGCGGAACGCGTCGACGGGCTGCGCGCCGGCCATCGCCTGCGTGCCGACGACGAAGAAGGGCACGCTCGAGACGCCGAGCGCCTGCGCCTCGGCGGTGCTCTTCGTCACCGCGTCGCGCAGCTCGGGCCGGTCGAGGTCGGCCTCGAAGCGGGCGAGGTCCGGGACGCCGGCCGTCTTCGCGAAGCCGAGGAGCTTCTCGCGGGGCATGTCGGGGTGCCCGGACTCGGGCGCCGCGGCGTAGAGGGCGGCGAGGTACTCGGGGAAGCGACCCTGCTCGCCGGCGGCGCGGGCGGCGACGGCGGCGTCGACGGACTCGTCGCCGAAGAAGGCGACGTCGCGGAACTCGTAGCGCACGAGCCCGGCGTCGACGTACTCGTCGAGGATGACGGGCATCGTGTCGTTCGTGAACACCGCGCAGAACGGGCAGCGGAAGTCGGCCCACTCGACGAGCACGATCGGCGCGTCGACCCGGCCGATGGCGAAGGGGTCGTCGGGGTCGCGCTTGGCGATGGCCGGGTTCTCGGGGTTCTCGTTCGCGGCGGGCGCCCCGGTGGCCGGCGCCTCGGTGCCCGCCGGGCCGCCGTTCGCCGTGGCGCCGCCCGTCGCACCGGGGAGCGCCTGCGCGAGCACGACGACCGCGAGGAACGCGGCGAGGGCGCCGAGCACGACGTTGAGGAGGCGGGAGCGGCGCAGCCGCCGTTCGAGCCCCGCCGCGTGGGCGGTGGCGTGGCCGGGGCCGGCGGCGGGTGCGGTCGGCTTGGCAGCGGGCTGGGCGGGCTTCTCGGGCGGCGTCTTGGACATCGCGCCCAGGATACAACTTGTATCCAAGCAGAGGATGAACGACGGCTGGGCGTGACGGCGACGGCCCGCCGCGCCCTCAGGCCTCGAGCTCGACCGGCGCGACCGTGCCCCAGCCGTCGATGCCCGCGATGTACCCGGGGATCGGGCTGCGGCCGCGGGCCGAGCGCGTCCAGAGCTCCTCGAGCCATCCGCTCGCCGCGTCGACGATGACGTCGCGCACCTCGAAGCCGGCCCGGCCGGGGGCGAACATTGGTACGGGCGGCGTCGGGCCCTGCGCGCCGTGCCGCACCTCGAAGAGGGTGCGGTCGGCCTCGATCGCGCGGTTCAGCACGTAGGCGTCCGGGCCCTCGAGCGTCGCGACGATCGAGAAGCCGCCCTCGCCGTCCTGATCGGGGAAGACGAGCAGCTGCAGCTCCTCGGCGGCCTCGGGCGCGGCCGCGACGATGCGTTTGAGCTTCGCGGCGGCGGCGTCGGCGACCCGGTCGAGTTGGGTGCGGAGGGCGGCGGCGTACGCGGAGGCATCCATCGGCCCAGGCTATCCGCCGCGTCCGCGGTTCCACGGACGCTCGTTCGACCGGCTACGTGGTGTCCTCATCCTCGAGGGTGATGCGCGGCGGCGTCCGTCACCGCGAATCTCGATGTCGCGCGCGCCAGGGGGCGCGCGTGAACGGAGGCGATCATGAACCACGACTCGGCACCCGGACCGCAGCCCGCTGCCGCGGGCGCGCAGACCACGGCCGGAGACTCGAGCGGCACGGGCGGCCGTCGGCGGCTCCTGCGCTGGCTCGTCCCGGCGGCGGTGCTCGCGCTGCTCGTCGGCGTCGGCGTGCCGGTGGGGGCGTGGGCGGCGGATCGCGCGGCCGCGGCCGAGGCCGCCTCGGCGGACGCCGCGCGGCTCGACGCTGCCGTCGCCGGCGCGACGGAGGCGTCCGCGCGCTTCGAGGCGACCGCCGGCCTCGCGATCGAGTTCTCCGAGACGACGGCCGTCGGCGTCCGCGACCTCGTCGCCGGACGCACGGGGGAGTTCTCGGCGGACGCGGCGGGCGCCCTGACGGGCTCCGTCGACGCGCTCACCGCGAGCCTGGCGGCGCCGGTGGCGCAGGATGCCGCGGCGGCGTCCTCGCTCGACTGGGCGCCCGCCGCCGGTGACGACGAGGTGCGCACGCACTACGAGCAGCTCGGCGGCGAGGAGCGGGAGGCCGCGCGGCGCGAACTCTCCGGCGAGGTGCAGCGGCTCGACGGGCTCGCCGAGGAGCTCGACACGGCCGAGGCCGAGGTCCGCGCGGCGGTCGACGCCGTGGACGCCGCCATCGTCGCCGCGGCCGGCGCCGGGGCGGCGGCCGGAGCCGCCACGATCGCGGCCTCCGGGTACGCGAGCGCCGAGGCGAAGGCCGCGCTGGAGCAGTCGGTCGCCGCGCTGCAGGCGGTCGCCGGAACCTCGCTGCCGCTCGACTGGACGGGACGCGCCGAGACCCCGCCGTTCGTGGAGCTCGGTGCCGCGGCGCAGGGGTACGTCGACGCCGCCGCAGCGGTGCGCGACTCGCACACCGCGAACACGCCGGCCCCTGAGCCCGAGCCGGAGGAGTCCTGGGACGGCGGCGACGGCGGCGACGACGGCTCGGGGAGCGAGTACCGCTGGTGCTACCTGCCCGACCCCTTCGGCTTCACCTACCAGGTGCCCTGCTGAGCGGTGAGTCCGCCGAGCCGCGCCGGGCGACCGACTCGGTCGCCCGGTGCGGAGCGCTCAGGCCTGCTCGAGCTCCGCGATCACGATCTTCTTCTGCGCCATCATGACCTGCACCTGAGCCGGCCGCTGCATGAGCTCGGACATGTTCGCGGGGATGATCTGCCAGCTCACGCCGAAGCGGTCCTTGCACCAGCCGCACTGCTCCGACTCGGGCACGTGCGAGAGCGCCGCCCAGTAGCGGTCGATCTCGGCCTGGTCGGCGCAGGAGACGACGAAGGAGACGGACTCGTTGAAGGTGAACAGCGGGCCGCCGTCGAGGCAGACGAAGTCGACGCCGTTCAGCGTGAAGCTGCCGTTGATGACCTTGCCCGCCATGCCCGCGAAGTGCTCGTCGAGGGACTCGTCGGGGTACGCCTCGATCGAGTTGATCCGCGAGTCCGGGAACACCCCCACGTAGTACTCCATCGCCTCGCGCGCCTGGTCGTTGAACCAGAGGCAGGGCTGGATCGCTGCGAGTGCGGCCATGACGGTCTCCCTTGATCGAGTGTGGCGTGGTCGAATCGGGCACAGGCTACGCCGTCCCGGCGCCGGCCGGTAGCGCTCAGCCGCCCGACTGCATCGGCGAGACGTCGATGTCGACGTTGCCGAAGGTGAAGGGGATCCAGAACTGCTCGCCGCCGTCCCAGGCGTCGAGCGGGATCGACATGAACGACACGAGCGTGAGCGCCAGCCAGGCGGCGGTGACGGCGACGATGAGGATGACGGCGCGGTCGAGGGTGCGGAGGGCGGATGCCTCGTCGGCCGAGCGCCGGAGCACGAGCGTGATGGCGATGAGCGCGATCGCCGCGATGGCGATGTAGACGACGGGGCTCGGCCGCAGCACGAGGTCGACGCAGAGCGGCACGGCGGTCGTCGCCCGGCCGTCGGCGTCGAGGTAGCCGCCGTCGCCCGTGGCGCCGCCGCGGCAGAGCCCCTTCGAGGCGGCGCTCAGGCCGGTGTAGACGAGCGCGGTGCCGAGCCCCCAGAGCAGCAGGCGGCGGATGCGCCGGATGATCGTCGCGCCGGGCAGGGTGGACAGTCGTGCGTCGGGGGAGTGGTGCAGCGTGTCTCGCATGGCGGCCTCCCGGCTCGTCGGTGAGGACATGCTGGCACGGCCCGGGGCTCCGGGGCTAGGGGCGGTTCACCCCTCCGCGCAGCCGCACGAGGCGCGCACGATGAGCTCGTGGCCGGCGAGCTCGCGCACGCGGGTGAAGTCCGCGCCGTCGGCGGGCTCGGCGGCGGCCTCGGCGACGAGCTCGATCGCGCGCGCGGCGATCGCCCGGATCGGCTGGCGCACGGTCGTGAGCGGCGGCACCGCGTACTCGGAGTGCTCCGTGCCGTCGAAGCCGATGACCGCGAGGTCCTGCGGCACGCGCAGGCCGAGCAGGTAGGCGGCGTGCAGCACGCCGTACGCCTGCTCGTCGGTGGCGCAGGTGATGGCTCGCGGGCGGTCGGGCTCGGCGAGCCAGCGCAGCGAGACGGCCGAGGCATCCGCACGGGAGGTGCCGCTGTTGCGCTCGTCGTGGCGCAGCTCGCGGCCGGCCTCGGCCATGGCGGCGAGGAAGCCGCGGCGGTGCTGGCCGGCGCCGACGGAGTGCGCCGGGCCGTTCAGGAGGCCGATCGAGTCGAAGTCGTGGGCGACGAGGTGGGCGGCGGCGGCGCGCGCGGCGAGCTCGTAGTCGATCGTGAGCGAGGCCGCGGGCGCATCGTCGGCGATGGGGTGCAGCGCGATCACCGGGATGGAGGCCTGCTCGAAGGCGGCGAAGTCGGGCTCGTCGAGCAGGGAGACCATGACGACCGAGTCGACCCGGCGTTCGACGAAGGCGGCGATGTGCCGGCGCTCCCGCTCCGGGTCGAGGCTCGAGTCGCCGATGAGCAGCAGCTCGCCCCGCTCCATGGCGGCGTCCTCGAGGGCTCGGGCCAGCTCGCCGAAGTAGGGGTTCGCGATGTCGGGCACGATGAGCCCGATCGTCGAGGTGCGGCCGAAGCTGAGCGCGCGGGCGAGCGCGTTGGGCCGGTAGTTGAGCTCGGCGGCCGCGGCGAGCACGCGTTCGCGGGTCGCGGGGGAGACGTTGCGCGGGCCGTTGTTGAAGACGTAGCTCACGACGGCCGTCGAGGTGCCGGCGAGCTGGGCGACATCGCGTCCGGTGGCCATCGCGGCTCCCTCCTGCTAAGCGGTTAGACCTGCATGGATGCTAGCAGTGCGCCGCACCGCAGGGGCGCAGCCGGATGCCTCGGCGACGGCGTCTTGCGTCGCTGGAGGCGGTAGCCTAGAGTGCCATCTAACCGCTTCGTCTATCCGCTTAGATCCTGCGCACAGCAGGCGGGATCCCGGCCCACTTGCCGGCGCGGCGGACGAGCGCGACGATTCCCCCGACGGAAGGTGCACCCAATGAAGCGTTCACGAGCGTTGCTGCTCGCCGGAGTCGCGGCGAGCGCCGTGCTCCTCGCCGGCTGCTCGGCCCCCGCCCACTCCGGCTCGGCCGGCGACGGATCCGGCACGGTCCGGTTCCTCGGCCCGGAGGACCCGGCGACCTTCGCCCCGGTCATCGCGGCGTTCGAGGCCGAGCACCCGGACATCACGATCGACTACACCCAGGTGCCGTTCGACCAGTACTCGAGCACGCTGCAGCAGCGGCTCGGCGCGAAGGACGACACGATCGACGTCTACGCCGTCGACCAGCCGAACCTCTCCCAGCTCGCCGCGCAGGGCTTCCTCGAAGACCTCAGCGACCTCTCCGACGAGGCGAAGGCCGCCACGAGCTCCGCGCAGTTCGAGATCAACCAGTACGACGGCAAGATGTGGGCCCTCTCGGTCTGGAACTCGACGCAGATGCTGTTCTTCAACCGCGACGCCCTCGCCGCGGCCGGCGTCGAGGCGCCCACCGCCGACCCCGCGGCCCGCTGGACGTGGGAGCAGACCGCCGACGCCGGCCGCGCCGCCCAGGCCGCAGGCACCCAGTACGGCCTGCTGCTCGAGCAGGTCGAGGCGTACTACCAGCTGCAGCCCCTCGCCGAGTCCCTCGGCGGCGGCTCGGGCATCACCGGTGACGACATGCTCACCGTCGACGTCACGAACGACGGGTGGCAGCAGGCCATGGCCTGGTACGGCGACACCTTCGAGAGCGGCCTCTCGCCGCGCGGCGTCGGCGGCTTCCAGACCGCGCCCGTCTTCATCGACGGCAACGTCGCCTTCTTCGTCGGCGGCCCCTGGGACGTCGGCCGCTTCGCCTCCGACGCGAAGTTCGACTGGGGCGTCGCCCCGATGCCGTACTTCGAGGGCGGCGAGGTCGCGACGCCGACCGGCTCCTGGTCGTGGGGCGTGAACACCGCGTCGAAGAACAAGGACGCCGCACGCGAGTTCATCGAGTTCGCCGCGCTCGACCCCGCCGGGGCCCTCGCCACGACCGAGGCGACGACGATCATCCCGTCCAACACCGAGGCCGCCGCGAAGTACCTGCCCGGGCTCGAAGAGCTCGGCGGCGAGCACGCCGCGGGCGTCGCCGACCTCATCACCTACGAGATCGAGGAGACCGCCGTTCCCCGGCCCGTCTCCGTCGGCTACGTGCAGTTCGAGTCGGCGATGAACACCGCCTTCGCGGACATCCGCAACGGCTCCGACCCGGCCGCCCGCCTCGAGCAGGCGACCACCCAGATCCAGGACGCCTGGAAGAAGTTGCGATGACCACTCCCACCACCCGGGCGGGCGCGGACCCCCGCGCCCGCCGGGCGGTGCGGCCGGCGCCGCCGGCCCGCCCCACTCGGCGCGGGCGGCGGCATCCCGCCCTCATCGCCCTCGCCTTCCTCGCGCCGGCGCTCATCGCGCTGCTCGTGCTCCGGCTCGCGCCGGCCGCCGTGGCGCTCTGGGACAGCCTGTTCCGCACGAGCCTGCTCGGCGGCACCCAGTTCGTCGCCCTCGGCAACTACTTCGAGCTCTTCGGCAACCCCGACTTCCAGAACGCGCTGCTCGTCACGCTCGTGTTCACCATCCTGATCAACCCGCTGCAGGTCGCGACGGCGTTCCTGCTCGCGGTGCTCTACACCCGCAAGGCGGCCGGCTCGAAGATCTGGCGCTCCCTCGTCATCCTGCCGATCGCCGTGCCGCCCGCCGTCTCCGCGGTGATCTGGAGCGTGATCTACCGGCCCGACGGCCTCGCGAACGCGTTCCTCGACCTGCTCGGCCTGCCCGCGCAGCCGTTCCTCACCTCGCCGCAGCAGGCGCTCGCCTCGATCATGGTGCTGCTGTCGTGGATCGGCGTGGGCTACTGGATGATGTTCCTCATCGCGGGCATCAACGACATCCCGCGCTCCTACTACGAGGCCGCCTCGCTCGACGGCGCCTCCGCGTGGCGGCAGCTGTGGACCATCACCTTCCCGCTCGTGCGCCGGCCGCTCGCCTTCGTGCTCGTCGCCGACACCGTGTCGAACCTGCTCGTCTTCGCGCCGGTGCAGATCCTCACGAAGGGCGGCCCGGAGGGCTCCACCAACCTCCTCATGTACGACATCTTCACCAGGGCGTACACGCTCGGCGACCTGAACACCGCGCAGGCCGAGGTCGTCATCCTCGTGCTCATCACGCTCGTGATCGTCGCCCTGCAGTTCCGCCTGCTCCGGTCGGAGGACTGACATGACCGCATCCCTCGCCACCTCCCAGGCGCCGGCCGGCCGCCGCCGGTCGACCCGGCGCCGCCTCGGCCCCGTCGGTACCTCCGTGCTCGGCGCCGTCATCGGGCTCGCGTTCCTCATCCCGCTGTGGTGGACGGTCGTGAACTCGCTGCGCCCCGGCGACGAGACCTTCCGCTACCTGAACCCGCTCGAGTGGCGCACCTTCTTCACGCTCACCCCGACGCTCGACAACTACTTCGCGCTGCTCGACACCGACCTCGGCCGGGCCATCCTGAACTCGCTGTTCATCAGCCTCGTGACGGTCGTCGTCGGCCTCGTGATCTGCGCGACCGCCGCGTACGGGCTCTCGGCGTTCAAGTTCCGCGGGCAGGGGCTCGTGTTCTCGGTGATCATCCTGTCGTTCCTGATCCCGTTCGACGCGATCGCGATCCCGCTCGCCGACATGTTCCGCGACTGGAACCTGCAGAACACCTTCTTCGGGCTGATCCTGCCGGGGCTCGGCAACGGCATGGCGATCTTCCTGCTGCGCACCTTCTTCCTCGCGATCCCCGAGGAGCTCGTCGAGGCCGCCCGCCTCGACGGCCTCGGCCCGTGGGGCGTGTTCCGGCGCATCTACCTGCCGCTGTCGGTGCCGGCGCTCATCGGCGCCGGGCTCATGCTGTTCCTGTTCCAGTGGCAGGCGTACGTGTGGCCGCTGCTCATGGGCACCGACCGCGACCACGTCGTCGGACCCGTCGCGCTGTCGAACCTGCAGGGCCAGTTCGCCGTCGACTACGGGGTGCTGTTCGCGGCCTCCGTGATCCTCATCCTCATCCCGCTGGCGATCATCATCGGCTTCCAGCGCTACTTCATCCAGTCCGTGTCCACGACCGGGCTCAAGTAGCCGACCCGTTCTCCGCACGTCCCGCACCACTCGCACCACCCCGAAAGGAGCACCGCCGATGCGCGCTGCCCACCGAGTCATCCTCGACACCGACCTCGGCTCCGACGTCGACGACGCCATGGCGCTCAGCCAGCTGCTCGGCCTGCCCGCCGTCGAGCTGGTCGGCGTCACCACCGTCTACGGCGACACGCTGCTGCGCGCCCGGATGAGCCGCCGCATCGTCGAGCTCGCCGGCCGCGACGTGCCCGTCTACGCGGGCCGCGCCGAGACCCGTTCGGGCCGGGAGATCTGGTGGGCCGGCCACGAGGGCGCGCTGCTCGACGACCTCGAGCGCGAGCGCGTCGAGGCCGGCGACGCCGTCGACTTCCTCGTCGAGCAGGTCGTCGGCAACCCGGGCGAGATCGACGTCGTCGCGATCGGGCCGCTCACGAACATCGCCGCCGCGATCGAGGCCGACGAGCGCTTCGCCGGCGCCGTGCGCCACCTCTGGATCATGGGCGGCTCCTTCACCGACGACGAGCCCGAGCACAACCTGCGCAGCGACTCGGCGGCCGCCGAGCTCGTCTTCGGCGCCGGCATCCCGACCACCGTCACGGGACTCGAGGTGACCCGCCGCGTCGAGATCCGCCGCGACCAGCTCGACCGCATCGGGGCGGCGGGTGCGCTCGGCGCGCTCGTCCTCGCCGAGGTCGAGCAGTGGTGGCGCTACTGGAACGTCGAGTGGAACGTGCCGCACGACCCGGTGACCGTGCTCACGCTGACCGAGCCGGGCCTGTTCGAGGTCTCCGAGCCGGGCACGGTGACGATCGAGCGCGACGGCGAGGGCGAGGGACGCAGTGTCTTCGCCCCGGGGGGCGGCGCGACGCGGGTGGTGCGCGAGCTGGATGCCGAGGCCGTCGCCGAGCACATCGTCACCGCGATCGTGGCCGCCGGGAGCGCCGCGGCCTGAGCACGGTGCCCGTGTCCGATCCCGGCGGGAGGAGACCGTCACCCCGGGAGGTCGTTCCGCGGCCCGGAATCCTCCCTGAGTGACGATCTCCTCCGCCGGGGCCGAGGCGTCGGCGCCGCCTCAGTTGATCCAGTAGTCCTCAGTTGATCCAGTAGTAGGAGAACGCCCACTTCTGGTCGTACGAGCGCTTGTGGCACGCCGTCACGATGCGCGCGCCGAGCCCCCGGTACTGGTTCGAAATGCGCTGGCAGTCGGTCTGGCTGTATCCCGTGATGTAGTACCAGGTCTGCGGTGCGGCGTTCGCGACGGCCGAGCCGCCGAACACCATCGCGAGGCTGACTCCGAGAGCCGCCAGGGTCTTCACTCCACGTGCACGCATCTGCGTTCCTTCCCCCGAACGGTGCACCGGGGCGGTCGCCCGCGGTGGCGTGCGCCCAGGCTAGCGACGAGGCGGGCGCCGAGGGAATGGGCAGGGCTGCCCATGCCGGAGGGCTCAGCCGAAGCGCAGTTCGTCGCGGGCGCGACGACGCGCCGACCAGGCTCGCGCCGCGCTCAGCACGAGGGTGAGCACGGTGGCGACGGCGGCGAGGCCGTTGAGCCAGCCGGGGACGGCGTCGAGGGGCATGGTGAGCTGCTCACCTCGCTCGGCGGCGATGAAGAGACCGGACGCGCCCGCCGCCGCGAGCCCGATCGCGGCGATGATGATCGCCGCCCTCAGGAACGGATCGATTCGGCGCTCGATCGCGCCGCCGGTGCCGGGCGGGCTCGGCCTGCGAAGCCGCAGCCGGGGTGCGGTTCTGCCTGTGAGGGCGAGCCGCGACGCCGCCTCCACATACCAGGCGAGGAGCGCGGCGCCGCCCGTACGCCGCGCCCGCTGCTCGGCGACGGCCCGGCCGAGCTGGCGCGAGCCGCGGCGCCAGCGCTCCGCGACGAGGACATCGGAGATGGTGTCCCGTGGCAGTTCACGCCGCTCGACGAGCTGTTCGAGGGCCTGCGTCGGGGCCGCATCGGCCCAAGCGGAGGCCGGACTCGCGCCCGCCTTTCGCGCTCGCTCCAGCGTCTGCGCCGAGAGAATGCAGAAGCGCCACTCGAACGGCGCGCGAGCGCGCCATGCACGTTCGCGGAGGGCGAGCGTGACGATCATCGGCACCAGGGCGAGCACGAGGACGCCGAACGAGAGCACCAGCCAACCCGTCGAGCGCGTCCCCAGGAACGTCAGCAGGGTCCAGATCGCCTGCGCCCCGCCGAGTCCAAAGACAAGCCAAGCGAGCAGAGTCGGTGCGCTCCAGATGCCGAGCCAAGCGTCGTGCGCGGTGCGAGCGGCCCGGCCGCTCGCCGCCTCGAGCCGCGCATGGCTCGGTCCGACGGGTGCCGGCCTCGGAGCCAGCGGAGCCGTGCAGACTCGCCACCACCGCGGCAGGCGCGCCGCCCGCTGCTCCCAACGCCCGAGTCGGAACCCTGCGCCCCACGGCGCCATGCCGACCATCACCGTCCACCCCCAGACCAGGGCGAGCAGGAAGATGAGCGTCAGGGAGGCGAGCCAGTACTGGCTCCAGAGCAGGGCGGGCAGCATCCGTCCACTCTCGGGCACACGCCCGACACGCGCCGCGGGCCATCCACAGCTCAGCCGAGCTCGGCCGCGACCCGGAGCAGCGCGGCGCCGAGCGCAGCATCGGGCGCCGAGCTCATGCAGACCGCCCCGCGTCGTCCAGCACCGCGCGTGCGTGCCGTCGCACCACCTCGAAGGGGGAGCCGAGCGCCGCGCGGGCGGTCGCCGCCTCGGCAGGCTCGATGGTGCAGTAGCCACTGCCGGGGCGGAGCTCGTCGAGCATCGCCTCGGCCAGCTCCGGGTGCTCGGTGAGGGCGGCTTCGAGCGGGGCGTAGTCGAGCGGCAGGTGCCGAACCGCGCGGTCGCGGAACGAGGTGTACGGGGCGGCGAGCCCGCGCAGCAGCACGGGGCGAGGCATCCGCTCGGCCTCGGCGAGCACGAGGTCGAGGCGACCGAGTCGCGCGAGCGCTGCGGCGGCCCAGGCGCGGTCGGGCTCCGGCAGCTTCTTCGCGCGCAGCACCGTCGCAAGGGCGTCGATTACGTCGTCACGGGGGATGCCGAGGTCGGCGAGCAGCTTCGCCCACTGCCACCGGCGCTGCGAGCGAGGCATCCGCTCGAGCGCGACGTCGACGGATGCCTCGCCGAGCTCGCGCAGCAAGCGCTCCGCCTGCTCGGTGGAGACGACGCCCGGCGTGTACGCGTCGAGCAGCTCGCCGAGGGCAGCGGCCCGCGCGGGCGCGGGAAGCGCCTCGAGGCGGGCCAGCTCCTGCGCCTCTTCGCCGAGCTCGGGGAAGTGCCGCTCGAGCTCGGCCTTCGTGAGGCTCAGGGGGACGAGCTCCCACGCCTCGTCCATGGCGAGGGCGAGGAACCCCGGGGCGACGGCGCCCTCGGTGCGCAGCCGCTTCTTCGCCGTCTTCGCGGCGGTGGCGAAGCTGCGGAGGAACCGCGCGAAGATCGCCTCCCAGTGGGCGTCGTCGCCCCGGGCGGCCGCCTCGACGCGGGCCGCCCAGGCGTCGTCGGCCTCGCTCGGATCGAGCTGGAAGGCCCAGTCGGCAGGACTCCACCGCAGCTCCTCGGTGCTGAAGCTCGAATCCTCGGCGGCCGCCGCGAGCGACTCCTCGCTGCCGACGGCGAGCCCCGGCCACGCGATCACTCCGCCGGTCTCGCCGGAGAAGACATGGGACGCGACGCCGAACACGCGTTCACCGGGGTGCTGCGCGAAGAAGGCGTGGACCGCCTCGGCGTAGCGCTCCGCGATGTGCGCCTCGAGGGCGCGCCAGTCGGCGGCGCTCATGGCGGTGCGCTCGCGGGTCATCGGTCGCTCACGGCGAGGCGGTTGCCCTCGCTGTCGGTGAACTCGGCGACGGTCTGCCCGTCGGGCAGCGTGGTCGCGGGGTAGAGCTCGACGGCGGCTCGCGCGAGGGCGGCGGCGAGCGTCGCCGGCACGTCGTCGACCGTGACGTACACGCGGGTGCCTGCGAGGGCGGGCTCGTAGCTCTCACCGGTCATGAGCGCGATGAGCGCACCCTCGGGCAGGGCGGCAGCGTCGTCCGTCGGCTCGTCCAACACCGCGGCCGGGTGCCCGTCGATGACCGTGCGCCGCGCGCTCGCGCCGAACACCTCGGCGTAGAACGCGACCGCCCGGTCGAGGTCGATCGCCGGAATCTCGACGTACGTCGCGCGGACAGCTGGGCTCATATGCCGATCCTCGCATGCGCCTCCGACGAGTGGAAGGCGATCGGGGTTGGGGGCGCCCCGTTCCGGTTCGGCGACGATCGCGCATCGCTTCCGCAACGGATGCCTCGGCTGCACGTCGCGCGGGATCATTCCCTGGCAGGCTCGGGGCATGCGCAGCAGACCGACCACCACGACGGCCGTCGCCGCGCTCGCCGGCGGCCTCGCGCTCGCACTGAGCGGCTGCGCCGGCCCCGGTGTCGTCGCCTGCTCGGCCGTCGGCTACCTCTACGACGGCCCGGCGGTCGTCGCCTTCGACCCGGAGCTGCCCGACGACGTCCTCGTCTCGGCCTGCTTCGGCGCCGGGTGCGCACCCGCGCCCGTCGATCGGGGAGCCGAGCCCACGGTCGGCGAGACCATGCCCGGCGGGGTCTGGCGGGTGCCGCAGGCGGCGCCGTACCTCGGCGCGGGCGTGTACGGCGACGGGAGTGAGCGCAGCTTGCGCGTGGTCGTCGAGGCCATCGACGGGACCGGCCTGGTCGACGGCGAGTACAAGATCCCGGTCGCGGTCGAGCGCACCGGCATGTTCGGCGAGTGCCCGGGCCCGTTCCGCTTCGAGACGCTCGTCGTCGGGGCATCCGAGCGATCCACGGAGTGAGCCGTCGGCGGCCGGGGAATCGGCATGTCCGGGCAGCGCATCGCGTTCGGGACACCGGCTGTGCCAGGCTGTGGGTGTTCCGCTGTGATGGGCACTGATGCGCAAGGAAAACGTGAAGATGGAACTGAGCGGTGTCCTCCTTCGACGACGAAGCCGGCCGGGCCTCCCGCGACGGCGGCGTATCGCCACCGTTCATGCGGCATTCCTCGCTCTGGTCGTCGGAGCTGTCGCGCTTCTCGAGGGCCGCGACGGCGGCCTCTCCGCCGCGCTCGGGGCAGCGACCGCGGTCACCGTGATGGCGCTGGTCTCGTTCGCCTTGTGGCCGCTGTACTTCGCGTTGGGGCGGGCGAATCTCCGCTCGGCGATGCAGCCAGCCGATGACCATCGCGCCATCGCCGTCCGCACGACCGCCGACTTCTCGACCTTCCCGCCGGCGGAGCTGAGCATCGTCCTCAGCTGGCTGCGGCCCTGGATCAGCTACCAGGCGATGACCTTGGACGAGCACACGCTGACCTTGCGCAACGCCGGGCGACGGCGTTGGTTGGCCGGTGCGCGGTTGCGCCTCGACCGAGTCGATTCGATCGAAGTTGGCACCGCGAACTTCGGCACGCTCGTGGAACGCGCGATTCTCGTGAGCGGCTCCGCGAACGGCACGAGGTACGAGCTCGGCATCGTTCCGGTGGATGGGACATCGCGCACCATCGCCCCGGTCGATGATCCTGCCTACCGGGATCTCCTCGGGGAACTGATCGCGCTCGCGAGCACTGCGGAGTCCGCGGCGGGACGGGTGCGTTCCGAGCACCCCCAGGAAGGTCGTCGGTGAGCGTCCCGATTCCACCATCCGCGCGCCCGGCCACCGTGGTCTGGGCGACGCTTCTGCTGTACGTGTGCGCCGGCCTGAGTCTCATCAACGCCGTCCCGTTGTTCCTGCCGGCCGCCGCTGCAGGGCTTCCCGCGGAGGTCGTTGCCCCCACTGTCGCGCTGCTCGCCCTCGTCTCGGCCGGGATCGTCGCGGTGCCGCTCCTCGCCGCGCTGGCGGCGCGGCGGCGGAGGCGGTGGCCGCGGCTCGTCGTCTCCGTCTACGCGGTCCTGATGACCGTGTCGGCGTTGAGCGGGCCGACCTCGAACCTGCTGCTCGTCGGCGTCGCGGTCGCGGCGCTCGCCCCGGCGATCCTGCTGTGGGTGCCGGCGTCGCGGGGCTTCGCGGTGCCCGCCGCGAGCGAACGCGCCGAGCGCGGGAAGATCCCACGGGGGACCTGGCGGCCGGTGCCGGCTGCGGCGATCCCCGCCGCGGTCGCCTGGGCGAGCGGGCTGGTGACGCTGACCGGGGGACTCTGGACCATCCCGATCATCTTCATGCTGCTGTTCTCAGCTTCTCAACCCGGGCTGTCGGTGAGCGAATGGCACCTTGTGCTGCTCACGGGAGCGTTCGCCGCCGCGCACTTCGCGGTCGCCTTCGCCTGCTGGCATGGACGGGCGTGGGCGTGGGCCGGCCTGCCCGTGCTGCTCGTCGTCGCGGCCGTGGTCTCGATCCGGGTGAACCCGGTCGCGCTCTTCGACGTCGCGCTGCTCGTCATCGCCGGCATGCTGCTGCTGACGCGAGACGCACGCGCGTACGTCGGGGCGTCCACGACACGTCGAGCGCCTACGAGGTCGTGATGAGGAACAGCACGACCACGAAGGGCACCAGCAGCACCACCGCGATGGGGAGCGCGAGCGCCGCCAGCAGCTGAATGGCGGTGGGCTGAACCCGGCGGCGCAGGTTCACGATGCCGAAGATGGTCGCGGCGAGCAGGAACGCGAGCGAGAACGCGTGCAGCGCGATGGCGACGAAGGTGAGCGCGACCGCAGGCGGGGACCCCTGCTCGAGGAGCGCGACCCCGAACCACGCGCCGAGGGCCACGAGCTCCGCCACGAGCCCGACGATGAGGTACCGGAACGCGAGGCGCGGGTTCGGCGTCGCCGCTCGGTCGTCAGTCGGTGAATCGCTCATCGTGGCCCCCGGGTTCCTGCGTCGCGCCTGGTTCGCGACGCACGTGTCCCGGCACCCTATCAACCGTCGCACGCCGGCTCGTCGAGGCATCCGCTAGCCTGGCCGGGTGAGTTCTCCCGAAGCGTCCAGAGTCGAGCTGCCGGCCCGCCGGTAGCTCCGACCTCGATCGCGCCCTCTGAGCGGCGCGCGCTTCGCTGCATCGACCCCTCGATGCAAGACGCCCTGGTCCGGGGCTCCGGTGTGCCGGTCCGTATCGACCGACCGTTACCCTCATCGGAGTTCACTCATGCCAATCCTCATCGTGCTGCTCGCCGTCGCGGTCTTCGCGCAGGGCACCTCGGAGTTCATGCTCGCCGGCCTCCTGCCGGCGATCGCCACCGAGCTCGACGTCACCGTGCCGGAAGCGGCGCTGCTCACCACCGCCTTCGCCGTCGGCATGGTCGTCGGCGCCCCGCTCATGGCGGCACTCGCCCGGCGCTGGTCGCCGCGGATCGCGCTGTCGGCGCTGCTCATCGGCTTCATCGCCATGCACGTCGTCGGCGCCCTGACCGGCAGCTTCGGCGTGCTGCTCGCGACCCGCGTCGTCGCGGCGCTCTGCAACGCCGGCTTCCTCGCCGTCACCCTGTCGACCGTGTCGGCGCTCGTGCCGCCGCAGCGGCTCGCCCGCGCGCTCGCCGTGATCCTCGGCGGCACGACGCTCGCCCTCATCGTCGGCGTCCCAGCCGGCGCCGCGGTCGGCGCGCTGCTCGACTGGCGGGCGGCGCTCTGGGGCGTCGCGATCCTGTCGCTCCCGGCGCTCCTCGGCGTCGCGCTCGCCGTGCCGAGGCGGACGGATGCCTCGCCGGCGCCCCGCGAGCAGGCACCCGCCGCGCCGCCGCTCCGGACGGAGCTTGCCGAACTCCGCCGCCCGCCGCTGCTCCGCCCGCTCACGCTCGGGGCGCTCGTGAACGGCGCGACGTTCTGCGCGTTCACCTTCCTCGCGCCGCTCGTGACCGAGCGCGCCGGACTCGACGAGTCGGCGGTACCGCTCGTGCTGGCGCTGTTCGGGCTCGGCGCGTTCCTCGGCGTGTGGTCAGCCGGGCGCTTCGGCGACCGGCATGCGCGAGGCATGCTGCGGTTCGGGGGCGTCGCGCTGCTCGCCGGCTGGTGCGCCTTCGCGCTGCTCGCCGCGAGCCCGGCCGCGCTGCTCGTGCTCACCTTCGTGCAGGGTGCGCTGTCGTTCGCGGTCGGGAGCACGCTCATCGCCGCGTCGATGCGCGTCGCGACGGGGGCGCCGACCATGGCGGGCTCGTACGCGACCGCATCGCTCAACGTCGGTGCGGCCGTCGGACCGGTGCTCGGCGGCGCGGCCTACGCGAGCGCGCTCGGCGCGGTCGGGCCGCTGCTGGTGAGCGCGGGGCTCGTCGCGGTGGCCGGGGTGGTTGCGGTGGCGGCGGGGGTCCGGCGGTCGCAGGGATGAGTCGAGGGGCGCCCCGATCGCGGGGCGGCCCTCGGCTCGTTCGGCTCAGTGCCGGCTCAGATGAACCAGACCTGGAACATCCACTTCCGCTTCGAGTCCTGGTAGTGGCACGGCGTGTACGCGGTGCGCGTGTGGCCGGTCGCCGCGATGCGCTGGAACGCGTACGTCTGCTCCGACTGGCAGCGCTGCTTCGTCGGGTAGTTGCTGTACGTCTGCATCTGTTCGTAGGCGGCATTCGCGGGGGCGGCGGTGGCGAGCGCGAGGCCGCCACCCAGGGCGAGGCTCGCCGCGGTGGCGAGCGCCGCGGTCTTCGTGCGGATGGAGGTGCGCATCGTGTTCCCTTCGGTCGTGCGTGCCGCCAAGCTATCCCCGGGCTCGCGCCGGGGGAATGGGGAGCGCTGCCCATCCGGAGCGTCGCCGGCATCCGTCAGACTGGTGGGCATGCCAGTTTTCGATCACCTCGGGGTCTCCGTCGCCGACCTCCGCCGCGGCATCGACCAGTTCGACGCCGTGCTCACCGCCCTCGGCTTCGAGAAGGGTGGCGAGCACGACGACTCGGCCGCCTGGTGGAAGGAGGGCGAGACGGAGTTCATCGTCTTCGCCGCGCGCGAGCCCGAGTCGGGTCCGCACGAGCACGGCCGGGTCGGCTGGCAGCACCTCGCCTTCGCGGTCGACTCCCGCGACGAGGTCGACCGGCTGCACGCGGTCGCGACGGATGCCGGGTGGAGCGTCGTGCGCGAGCCCAAGCTGTACCCCCGCTTCAACGAGCGCTACTACGCCTCGTTCCTGGAGGACGACAACGGCATCCGTATCGAGTTCATGCATAACCCGCCGCGCGACGCGGAGTGATCACGCGAGGATGTTCGTGACGGCGCCCCACGCCATGAACGGCGTCATGAGCGTCAACACGCACCCCGTGTAGCGGATGCGGCCCGTCGAGAACATCTTGGCGGCCATTCGAGGTCCTAGAAGTGGGCCTCCTCCCACTTGAAAGAACCGGCCGACTCGGCGCGGGACGACGACTGAGGCGATGCCCAACGCGAAGAAGCCGATGAAACCGATGCTCGCGAACACGAGTTCGGCGGTGGTCTGACTCACTGGAGTGTCCGCTGGTTCCATGTCGCGGCGGGATTCATGGTGCGACCTTATCCGGTCTGTTCCGGGTCTCGGACGGTGGGGCCACCAGACAACGGCCGCCCACGAGCGGTGCCTCGGCGCTGAGGTACTGCCGATCGGGGTCCGTTTCGAGCGGGCGGAACTGGCCGACGAGGCATCCATCATCGAACCGCACCGCCCAGAAGTACGCATCGGCGGGCTTGCCCTCGGTGGTGAGGTCGTCCCCGAATTCGAGTCGCTCGTCGGGCGCGCCCGCGGTGCGCAGGGCATCGACGAAGTCTGACGTCGTCGGTGGCCCATCCCGCTCGATGACCCCGTGAGCGAGAGCGTCGAAGGTCTCGAGATTGCGTGTGGGCGGAGTGCTCAGGTCGAGCGCACGTGGCGTCGCCGACGGGGACGGCGGAGGAGCAGATACCGGTGTGCTCGCCGACGGGGGAGCAACGGTCGAGGTGCACCCGACGAGCAGCGTCACGGCGATCATGGATGCCGCGACGGCACGCCCTCGTTGAGGCATCCGTATCTCCTTCCGATCTGCGTTCGCGCGACCTGGAGCCTCGCACATTCCGTTGCTCGGCGTCGCCGCCCGTGCACAGGCGCGCTCGGTAGAGTCGACTGGCGGCTCGAGGCATCCGTCTCGCCGCTCCCGACCCCCGACGCGAGGACACCCGTGAGCCTGATCCGCCTGAACGACGTCAGCATGGACTACGACGGGCGACCGGTGCTCAAAGAGGCGTTCCTGAAGCTGCGCAAGGGCGACCGCGTCGGGCTCATCGGCAAGAACGGCACGGGCAAGTCGACGTTCCTCGAGATCGTGCTCGGCCGGCGCGAGCCCACGGGCGGCACGGTCGACGTGACGCAGGGCACGACGATCGGCTATTTCTCGCAGTTCTCGGAGCTCGACGGTGAGCGCAGCGTGCAGCAGACGCTGAGTGACCACTTCACCGAGGTGCACGAGACGCAGGCCCGGCTCGACGAGATCGGCGCGCAGCTCGCGGAGCCGATGGATGCCTCGGCCATGGACAAGCTGCTCACCGAGCAGGGCGCGCTGTTCGAGCGGATGGACGCCGTCGGCGGGTGGACCTACGAGACCACGATCGACACCGTGCTCACCCGGCTCGGCTTCGACGAGGAGCGCCGGCACCTCCCGGTGGACCGGCTCTCGGGCGGATGGCGCAACCGCGCCGCGCTCGCGCTGATTCTCGTGCAGGCGCCCGATGTGCTGCTCCTCGACGAGCCGACGAACTTCCTCGACCTCGACGGCGTGAAGTGGGTCGAGAACTGGTTGCAGGGCTTCGCCGGGGCGGTGCTCGTCGTGTCGCACGACCGGCAGTTCCTCGACGGCGTCGTCGACCGCATCATCGAGATCGAGAACTACCGTCTGCAGGAGTACGAGGGCGACTACTCGGCGTACGTGCACGCGAAGCAGTCCCGGCTGAAGATGCTCGAGAAGCAGTTCGCGCACGAGGAGGAGCTGCTGGCCTACGAGCAGTCCGCGGCATCCGCCCGTCGCGAAGCGGCGCGCAACCCCTCGAACGCCGTCGCGCGCCGGCTCGCCGACATCAAGAAACGGCAGGCGCCGCGCCCCATCGACCAGATCATCACCTCGATCTACGACGGGCTGAAGGTGTCGAACGACCTGCTCACCGTCGCCGGGCTGTCGAAGTCGTTCGGCGGCGCGCCCGTGTTCGACGGGCTCAGCTTCGACCTGCAGCGCGGTGACCGGGTCGCGGTGATCGGGCCGAACGGATCCGGCAAGTCGACCCTGCTCGACGTGCTCACCGGGGTGACGTCGCCCGACGCTGGCACCGTGCGCTGGGCGAAGGGCGCCCGCTTCGTGTCGTACAACCAGGTGTACGCCGAGCTCGACCTGACCGACACCGTCGGGCACGCGGTGAACGCGTACCCCGATTCGCTCGCGTTCACGGCGACGAAGAAGAGCGTGGCGCGGTTCCTCGCGATGCTGCAGTTCTCCGACGCCGACCTGCAGCAGAAGATCGGCACCCTCTCGGGCGGGCAGCGGGCGCGCGTCGCGATCGCGCAGTGCCTGCTCTCAGGAGCCGCGGTGATCGTGCTCGACGAGCCCACCAACCACCTCGACATCACCTCGACGCAGGTGATGGAGCGGGCGCTGACGCACTTCCCCGGCGCCGTCGTCGTGGTCTCGCACGACCGCTTCTTCGTCGACAAGCTCGCCGACCGGCTGCTGTCCTTCGAGGGCGACGGCCGCGTCGTCGAGAAGCCGGCGACCGGGGCGCTGTAGGCGCCGCCGCGCTGGCGCGTTCGCGATGAAGACGCCGGCGACGAGCACCGCACCGCCGACCGTCTCCCAGACGTTCGGCACCTGCCCGAGCAGCAGCGCCGCCGACGCCATCGCGACGACCGGCGCGAGCAGCACCCACGGCACCACCGAGGCGGCGCGGTTGCGCGCGAGCAGGGCGTTGAAGATCGCGTAGCCGATGAGGGTGCAGAGCCCGGCGGTGTAGAGCGTCGAGAGGATCGGTCGCCAGCCGAACGCGGCGAGGCCCGCGGCGATCGCGTCGGGCCCCTCGATGAGCGCCGACAGCCCGAGCGCCGGCAGCGGCACGACGAGCGACGACCACACCGTGAGCGACAGCGCGCCGAGGGGTTTCGCGGGGGCGACCGGTCCGGCCTTCCGCGAGATGACGTTGCCGATCGCCCACGAGAGGGCGGCGAGTAGGGCGAGCACGACGGCGAGGGCCGGGGCATCCCCGCCGCGTCCGAGTGCGACGACCCCCAGCCCGACGGTGCCGACGAGCACGCCGATCGTCTGCATCCGCGTCGGCCGCTCGCGGAGCGCGAGCGCCGCGACCACGATCGTGAGCACGACGTGCGCCTGCAGCAGCAGTGCCGCGATGCCCGGCTGCAGGCCGAGCGCCATCGAGGTGTAGAGCAGGGCGAACTGGCCGAGGCTCATGAAGAGGCCGACGCCGACGACGGTCTTCCAGCTCGCGAGCGGGCGCGGCACGACGACGACCGCGAGGGCGACGACGGCGAAGCGGATCGCGACGAAGAGCAGCGGCGGGATGCCGGTCATGCCCCAGTCGATGACGACGAAGTTGAAGCCCCACATCGTCGCCACCAGGGCGGCCAGCAGCATGTCCCGTCGCGTCATGCTTCTACTTCAGCGCGCGGAATCCGGAAACACTAGCGATGGTTTCTGTGGATGATTCGGTAGCATCTGTGCATGATCGATCTCGAAGCGGTGGTCGCGTTGCGCGCCGTGGCGACCAACGGCAGCGTCGCGGCGGCCGCCGACGCGCTCGGCTTCACGCCCTCGGCGGTGTCGCAGCAGATCAAGCGGCTCGAGCGCGGTACGCGCGTCGCGTTGCTCGAGCGGGCGGGGCGCGGCGTGGTGCTGACGGATGCCGGTCGCCAGCTCGTGACGTCATCGGCGACGGTGCTCGCCGAGCTCGAACGGATCGAGGCCGACCTGCACCTCGCGGGCGGTCCCGTCGCCGATCGTGGACCCGTCGTCGGCGAAGTGCGCATCGGCGTGTTCTCGACCGCGGTGCGCGGGCTGCTCGTCGACGTGCTGCCGAAGCTGCGGGCGGAACACCCCGAGCTGCGCGTGCCCCTGCGCGAGAGCGAGCCGTGGGAGACGATCGCGCTCGTCGCGTCGGGGCAGCGCGACCTCGGCATCGTGCACCGCTGGGGCGGCGTCGCGCTCGCGATGCCCGATCATCTGGTCGAGACGCCGCTGTTCACGGATGTCGCGGACGTGATCCTGCGCCGCGACCACCCGCTGGCCGCCGCTGCTTCGTTGACTCCGACCGACCTCGCGGGCGAGGACTGGATCGCGACCTTCGACTCGACCATCTGCCGACAGTGGCTGCGGCGGCTGTTCGACGGCGTCTCGAACGCGCCCCGCATCGTGCACGAATCGATGGAGTTCGAGAACCACCTGGAGCTCGTGCGCGCCGGACTCGGGGTTGCCCTGGTGCCGCGGATGGGGCGTCCGGCGCTGCACGACGACCTCGTCGCGATCCCGACCGCGCAGCCCGCGTCGACCAGGGGAGTGTCGGCCGTGCACCGGCGGAGTCAGGCGGACTCGCCGGCGCTGCAGGTGGTGTTGGAGGGGGTGCGGGCGGTGGCGGCTGCGCGCCTCGGTAGCTCCCGAGGTTCTCACGGAGAGAATGCCCTGTGACCTCTCCGACCCCGACGCGCACGAAATCATCGTGCGGAGGATGGCGCCGCCGCTCTTGGGCTTCAACACCTTGAAAGGGACCGGGAGCCCGACAGCTAGAACGATGACGATCGAGTCTTTGAGTAGATCGACACTCCAGAGACCGACTCGCCAAGCAAGAAAGATCCAAGCAGCGCACCACCCGAGGTACGGCGCGAGGACGCGGAGAATCGCCCGGTTCGATGCAGCAAGGGCGACGTCGGTTACGCCAGCCAAAACTGGGCGGCGGACTTTCGGAAAGACGAGGACCAGGAGGATGCCAGCCAGAATCAGGATGACCGTCGCGATTTCGCGACTGTTCGGCATTGTGACCTCCAGCGCAGTGTAAAACACTCTCGTGGCCCCTCGCCGCGCTTTGCGCGCCGGACTGCTGGCGCCCGAGAGCGAGCCGTGGCTCCGAACTCACCTGTTGCGGGCGGGCCACTAGCCGCGTTCTGCGCCATTGTCGCGGCTGCCCAAGAAACCCAGTCGCTCCCGGTACCGTGGCCCTGAGCGCACCGACTATGCACATCCGAAAAGGACTACGAAATGGCCAAGTCCGCCTTCTATAGCTTCTACTACGACCGTGACGCGTGGCGGATCAATACGGGAACGTCTGGCATGAGCCAGCTGGTGCACGCGAGCATCAAGGTCAACCTTGTCATGTGGGTGGACAAGGACTACCAGTGCTGATGAGTGGTATGCACACCGATTGCCCGTTCTGCGAGATCGTAATGAACGAGGATCCCGACGCCCGAGAGATCTACCGTGACACGGGAACAGTAGCCTTCTTCCCCACCGAGCCGGCAGTCCTCGGGCACACCATGGTCATTCCTAGGCGCCATGTGCCTGATGTGTGGGAGCTCGACGCGCACACTGCATCCCGTGTCGCCAGCACCACCCTCGTTATCGCATCGGCAATCAGGGTGGCCTTGAAGCCTGACGGGCTGAACATAATTCAGTCCAACGGCCACGCTGCAAGCCAGACGGTGATGCATCTCCACGTCCACATAGTCCCGCGGTGGGAGAACGACAGGATCGGCCGCATCTGGCCGCCCGAGAGTGACTACAGCGAAGCGCAGAAGGACGACGCTTGGGAAGCTTTGCGCGAAGCAGTACGCGGCTTCAGAACTCGGTGATTCCAACTCACAGGATCTGCCCGCAACGACGCTCACGCCGCAGTACTTGCGTGTTGACCAGGACAATATCGCGTCTGCCATCCTGAGAGTCGTGCGCGCACGTACCCGCGACCCGTCGACTAGGTCCAAGTGTTTCCGGTAGCTCGGTAGACCGATCACAAGAGCTTGGGTGCGTTTCGGCCGACTTAGATGGGTGCCGCTCCGAGCGGTCCGCCACGTGCTGCAATCACGTCGTAGATCAACTTCTTCAGGACGCGGCCAAGCTCTCGCTGCGTCAGTCTGCGGGCTCCTGTCGTTGTCCGCTCGATCGTCGGACAACTGCCGAGGTGTGGCGATGGGTGCGGAACTGGCAGGGAGAAAGGAGTAGTCCCCCCGTTTTGGGGGGCTATTTGATGAGGAAGTGTCGCGGCGTTGCCTGAGACCCTGAGTTAGTGCCGACGGTCGGCGCGATCAGTCAAAGGTGAACATGGTGCGCAAGGTCTTCTACAGCTTTCACTACAAGCGAGACTCCCAAAGGGTTTCTCAGGTTAAGAACATGGGAGTAGTTGAAGGGCAGCCAATTCTCTCGGCAAACAAGTGGGAGGAAGTCGAGGGCGGCGGAGAAGCGGCGATCAAGGAGTGGATTGCCACCGAGATGAGCGGCAAATCGTGCTTGGTGGTTCTCATTGGGGCCCAAACGGCTGGGCGGAAGTGGGTGAACTACGAGATCATTAAGGCGTGGAACGACCGCAAGGGCGTGCTCGGCATTCACATTCATAACTTGAAGAACCTCAACGGCGACCAAGACACCAAGGGGGGAAATCCATTCGGTGGGATCTCCGTGGGAGACAAGTCACTTAGTTCAATTGTGAAGACGTACGATCCGCCCTACAGCACGAGCACTTACGTCTATTCGCACATCAAGGACAACCTCGAGGCGTGGGTCGAGGATGCCATTGCCATCCGGGCGCGCTACTAGTCGAGGACTCGCGGTGGAGTCAGATCGCGTCAAACACCTGGAGCTTGTTCAAGCGGTAATCACTCGCCAGGCCGGCAACTCCTTCGTGATCAAAGGCTGGTCGCTGACGGTTTCGGCGGCCTTTTTGGCGTTCGCCGCCGATCGTGGTGACCCGCTCGTCGTGACGCTTGCATTCCTCCCGATCTTTGGTTTCGCATTTCTGGACGCGTACTTTCTTCGGCAGGAGAGGTTGTTTCGCGAACTCTACAAGGACGCGATCTCGGCGTCGCCAGCGATGCGAACCTTCGATATGGATACGTCTGGCTTTCAGGACCCTGAAGCCTTCCCTCGGTCCCGTTGGAGTTCGGTGCTTATGTCGGGCCAGTTCGTTGTTTTCCACGGCGTCATAGCACTGGTGGCGTACGGGCTACTACTTGCGACGCTTACTCCGTGCCTCGTTGAATTCATCGGGAACTTCCGCTGCGAGTTTGGCCCCCCGTTTGGAGGATGACGGTTTTCAGTGACCACATCCCGCTAATAGCATCGCTCGCCCGTTGACCGAGCAGTAAGCATGGGAAGACGATCTGGCCAACAGTCCACCCGGAGGCGATCGCGGATCATTCACCGTGGGCATCACACGTGGGCATCACAAGAGTCCGGGAGAAGCTGGCAGTGTCGGCCGGCCCAGTTCGCGGGATCTAGCGATGTGACGCTTCGAGGCGCCCAGGTATGTTCGAGGTCGTTTGGGTTGCCAGGAAGACGATCTTCTTGGTGGTGACGCGCGGGCTACCTCAGCTTCGGAGCCTACTTCGGCGACGCTACATGGCGGGTAATCACAGTTGGCTATTATCGCCTGCGTTCGCACCGCGATGGGGGGTGGATTGGTAATCGTGCGCCTCGCGCTCGATGTTAGGGGAATACTCAGCGCAGCTTCGCGTTGAACTTGAGCGAACCACACTCAACTTCAACCAGGAGGCCAGGTGCCCAACGACTTCAACGAGGCCGGCGCGAGCTCGTTCGACGAGTTCCTCGCCCGATACCTCGCGGGTGAGCAGGCCCGTCAGGCGCGGTCGATCGACCTCAGCCGGTTCCTGACGGCCCGCACCCAGAGCATTCTTCAGCAGGCGGGACGTTTCGCCCTCGAGCGCGGCCAGACCGAGCTCGACGCGCTGCACATCCTGCGCGTCATCGTCGAGGACGAGAGCGTGCAGGCGGCGATCCGTCGCGTCGGCGCGAGCCCGGAGCGCATCATCACCGCGACCGAGGCGCGCCTGCCGGCATCCGGCGACGTCCCCTTCGACGAGCTCGGTGAGCGGCGCGACGCTGCGACCATTACGCCCTCGGCCTCCCGCGCGCTGTTCCACAGCTACCAGGTGGCGCGCTCCTCTGGCGCGACGTACATCGACCCCGAGCACCTCTTCTTCGCGCTCGTGCTGGGTCAGGATGCCCCGGCCGGACAGGTACTCGCTCGCGCGGGCGTCACCGCCGAGGCCCTGACGCAGACGATGCGGGACGGGGTGGAGGATTCCCTTCGACAGGCTCAGGGGGCCGGCGATGAGGATTCCCTTCGACAGGCTCAGGGAACCAACGGGCAGGCTCAGGGAACCACGCCGACGCTCGACAAGTTCGGCATGGACCTCACCGAGCGCGCCCGCAACGGCGAGCTCGACCCCGTGATCGGCCGCGCCGACGAGATCGAGCAGACCATCGAGATCCTCTCCCGCCGCACGAAGAACAACCCCGTGCTCGTGGGCGAGGCGGGCGTCGGCAAGACCGCGATCGTCGAAGGCCTCGCGCAGGCCATCGTCGACGAGCAGGTGCCCGAAGCCCTGCTCGGCAAGCGTGTCATCGCGCTCGACCTGCCCGGCATGCTCGCCGGCACCCGCTACCGCGGTGACTTCGAGGAGCGCCTCACCAAGACGATGGAGGAGATCGCCGCCCATCGGGGCGAGCTGATCGTCTTCATCGACGAGGTGCACACCGTCGTCGGCGCCGGAGGCGCGGGCGAGGGCGGCATGGACGCAGGCAACATCCTGAAGCCGCGCCTCGCGCGCGGCGAGCTGCACCTCATCGGTGCGACCACGCTCAAGGAGTACCGCCAGATCGAGAAGGACCCCGCCCTCGAGCGCCGCTTCCAGCCGGTGCGCGTCGGCGAGCCGTCGATCGAGGACGCCGTGCGCATCCTCCACGGCCTGAAGCCCGCCTACGAGGAGCACCACGGCGTCGAGTACACGGACGACGCGCTGCGCGCCGCCGTCGAACTCGGCAGCCGCTACCTGCCCGACCGGGTGCTGCCCGACAAGGCGATCGACCTCATCGACCAGGCCGGCGCGCGACTGCGCCTCCGCCTCGGCGTGAAGACCGATGTGCCCGCGCTCATGGCGCGGCTCGCCGAGCTCGAGTCCGAGAAGAACGCCGCGGTCGCCGCCGAGCACTACGAGGAGGCATCCCGCATCCGCGACGAGATCGCGAAGGTGCAGGGGAAGCTGGATGAGGTGGGGGCGAGTTCCCTTCGACAGGCTCAGGGAACCAGCCAGGCTCAGGGGACCACGGTGGATGAGGCGCAGATCGCCGCGGTGATCTCGCGCGCCACCGGCATCCCCGTGAACCGCCTCACCGAGGGGGAGCGCGAGCGCCTCGCGACCCTCGAGGACGAGCTGCACGCCCGCGTGATCGGGCAGGACGACGCGGTCACCGCCGTCGCCAAGGCGGTGCGCCGCAACCGCACCGGCATGGGCGACGCGAAGCGGCCGGTCGGCTCGTTCCTGTTCCTCGGGCCGACGGGCGTCGGCAAGACCGAGCTCGCCCGCGCGCTCGCCGCGAACCTGTTCCCTTCGACGGGCTCAGGGGGCGAGAACGTCATCCGTTTCGACATGTCGGAGTTCGGCGAGCGGCACACCGTGTCGCGGCTCGTCGGCGCCCCTCCCGGGTACGTCGGCTACGACGAGGCGGGCCAGCTCACCGAGCGCGTGCGCCGCAACCCGTACTCGATCGTGCTGTTCGACGAGATCGAGAAGGCGCACCCCGACGTGTTCAACCTGCTGCTGCAGGTGCTCGACGACGGGCGCCTCACCGACGGGCAGGGTCGCACGGTCGACTTCCGCAACACGGTCGTCGTGATGACCTCGAACCTCGGTTCGGAGTTCCTCGCCTCGCGTTCGGGAGCGCTCGGCTTCGTCGCATCGGCGGATGCCTCGGCCAACGGATTCTCCTCGGAGAAGGACCTCCGTGACCGCGTCATGGGCAAGCTGCGCGAGGCGATGCGTCCCGAGTTCCTGAACCGCATCGACGAGATCGTGCTGTTCAAGAAGCTCACGCAGGACGAGATCGCCCGCATCGTGTCGCTCATGCTCGGCGCCACCCGCGCCCGCCTCGGCGCGCGCGAGATCGGCCTCGAGGTGACCGACGCGGCCGTCGCGTGGATGGCCGAGCACGGGTACGAGCCCGAGTTCGGGGCCCGGCCGCTGCGCCGGCTGATCCAGCGCGAGGTCGACGACCGCATCTCCGACCTGCTCGTCTCGGGCGAGCTCGGCGACGGCGGACTCGTGCGGGTGGATGCCTCGGGCGACGAGCTCGTCGTGGCATCCGCGGTTCCCGCCACCGGGATGCCGCAGGCCGCGTAACCCCATCGACCGGAACGCCCGGCCCTCCGCGGAGGGCCGGGCGTTCCGCGTGGCGGCGTGAGGAGTTTAGGTCCATCTGCGATGTCCGGAAGAATGCTCGGAACGGATGGAAAGGGAGGCCCATGACCGGAACAGGGCGCCGATCGACAGCACCAAGTCTGCCGGGCGGTGCAGACTTGCAGATTGTCCGTATCGGCGAGTATCTGGATTGGGTGGCTAACGGCACCTCATACGGCTGGCTTTCGGACGAGCAGGTGCAAGCCGATGCCCTTGTTCAGTTGCGGGGGACTGGACTGCTGGTTGCGGGTAGTCGACCTGTCCGCCTTACTACTGAAGGCGCGCAGTGGCTTGCCACGCGCGACCCGGCAGAGCTCTTCCGCGCTCTCCATGCGAACATTCTCTACTTCGGGGAAATGCTGAGTTTGCTCATCGAGAGGGAACGGCGGGTCGAAGAGCTTCTCGACGAGGCAAACACTCGGTTTCAGCTTGGCTGGCGGAGCGCGGATCAGGTCCGTCGGCGATTGGCGCTGTTGACTCAGCTCAGCCTCGTGGAGGAGGCGGGCGAACGGCGGCACCGGGGGACGCCTGCCGGGATCGCAGCCCTTGCCACAGTTGAACTACAGGATGCCGTCTCGGCTGCTCCTCGGGAACTCGAGTTGGAACTCCCTGCAATGCCGGACGAGATTCACGAGCACCTCGAATTGGCGCGAGCTGACCCTGGACGCCGCGTTGCCGCGATCGGCTATTTTCCCCAGGATCGGCTTGCATTCATTTCGTACGTGCTCCGGGTGGCATCCAACGGTGCGGATCTGGGAGAACTCACGAGCGATGCTGCCGAGCGTTTTTCAATCGCGGCGAGCTCAGCGCGCAGCGCGCTCAACACAGTCAAGCAGTTGGGGCTTATCGGATACACCGGGCGGACGGAGGTGACGACCACCCCCCTCGGGCATGCCTGGCTCGAAGTGCCTTCGGCGTTGAACTTCATCCGAATTGCGCATGCTCGCTATCAGTGCGTTGGCGAGGTTATACCGCTGTTGGCTTCGGTTGATTCGTCGGCGAGCGTCCATCGGCGGCTCACATTCGCAGGGGAGCGCGTTCCGCATCAGAGCCGAACCGCCACCGTGATCCGATGGTTCATCGAGGCTGGCGGGGTCGAGGAGATCGGAAGCCGTTATCGAGCGACGGCGTTTGGTCGCCTCATCAGTGATGAACTTCCCTTGAGTCAGATGTCAGGGCAGCCGTCAGACAGCGGTGCCCAAGTGCCCGTCCTGCCTGAAGAGAACGAGTTCCACTCGCTCGCACGAGAGCTTGTCGAGGCATCGACGGATTCGGCCGAGCCTGGACGCTTCGAGGCTGCAGCAGCGCAAGCATTCCAGCTTCTCGGCTTGCATGCGAAGCGAGTTGGAGGTCCGGGGTCGACTGATGTGGTCGTTGAGGTGAGGGCGGGGTTCGAGCTTCTCGCACGAGTAGTCGTCGACACGAAGTCTGCAGCGTCCGGAGAGGTGCAAGAGTCTGCGGTGAGCTTCAACTCCATCTCTGACCACGCCAAGAAGCACTCCGCTGATTACAAGCTTGTTGTCGGGCCCAGCTTCGGAGGGCGGCTCGCGAAGTGGGCGAGCGAACAGGGTATCGCGTTGCTCACGGCAGAGGACCTCGCGGAAATGCTCCTGAAGCACCGTGAGACGCCGTGGTCGCCCGGTGAGCTAGTCAATCTTTTTGCAGGTGGAGCTCGAGCAGAAATCGAGGCGGCGTACGAAACCTCTGAGCGGCAGCGAAGCCTCGTCGCGGCTGTTCTCGAAGAGCTCGTCCTTGAGACAGGCGAGGGAGGTGAGAGCATCACTCCGCGCGACATCTATCGTGCACTTCGGAAGCAAGCCGGTTTGTCTCCCACTGAAGGGGAGATCCGGGAGGTGCTCGAGTTCTTGGCGGCGCCAATCGTCGGCGCAGTCAGAGAGGATCGCGGCTCATTCGCATTGGTGGAGTCCCCGAGTACCACAGGGCTGAGGCTTCGTGGACTTGCTCGTGTATTCGACTCGCGAGGTAGATGACGCGTAACCTCATCGACCGGAACGCCCGGCCCTCCGCGGAAGGCCGGGCGCTCCGCTTGCGCGGGGCGATCTACGGCAGCGGCGCGTCGCGCAGCAGGGCGGGGTCGAGCGTGTGCTGCGCGCCGATGAACTCGAAGCCGAGGATGCGTCCGTTTGTATCGACATCGGCGAGCAGCATCGTGCCCCCGGCTGGCGACTCGAACTCGACGGTGTGGCTGATCGAGCCGGGAGCGATGGTGTCTCCGAGGGTGAGGTAGGCCGCGTCGGCCTCGGGGTCGTACGTGAGCTTCAACGTTGTGCCTCCCCGGTGCGTCCACATCGTAGGCAGAGGATACGCGGGCCGGGGCCGCGCCCGAACTGTGGACAACGCACCCCCGACCGCGCAGCCGCCGATTCGCCTAGCCTGAGGGCATGAACGTCGTCGGGCTCGTGGTGCTCGGCCTCGTCTTCGCGTTCGCGGCGACGATGGGCTGGCTCGAGCTTCGCGGATCGCGAAGTGAGGTGCGGGGAGCGGCACCGCGAGTGCGGGCCGACCGGGTCGAGGCGGGCCTGCGGGCGGCGGGCTTCGCCGACGACGAGGTCGCCTACGCGCTCTCCGACCTCGACCCGGAGCTCGTGCGGGTGCGGACGTCGCAGCTCGGACCCGTCGTCATCCTGGACGCGCCCGATCACGGCGTTCGCGTGCTCGGGCTGAGCAGCGCTGCGGCCGAGCGGCGGGCACGTCAGCGGATCGCTCGTCGGGCGGGCGTCGACCCGCGCGCCATCCTCTTCGACGAGCTGGACTGATCCGCCCGGCTAGTCCTCGGGCTCCTCGTCGGTGATGACGCCCGTCGGCTCCGACTCGATCACGGTGTGCGTGGTGCCGAGCAGGGCGGCGAGCTCCCGGCCCGCGGTGATCGCCTCCTCGCGGCTGGCGAAGCTCTGCGAGCGCTCGGGCTCGCCCTCGACCTCGTTCTCCCACTGCCCGCGGTTCGAACGGGTCACGACATCTCCCTGTCCCATCCCGGCACGCTCCCTCCCGGCTGACGACGCCGACGCGGCTGCGCCCGCGCTCGCGACGATACGCTCCGCCTGCTCGCGTGTCACGGGGCTGCGCCCGCTCCGCCCCGCACGAGCGTCGCGTCGAGGCCGGCGATGATCGCGTCGATGCCGCGGTCGAACATGGCGAGGTCGCGGAGCGCGGCGACGCCGTCGGCCTCGGTTGCGGCCGTCTCGCGGCTGCGCGCCCAGACGACGAGGAACCCCGAGGCGTAGCCGTCGACGATGCCGAGGATCTCCCGCGCCGCCCCCGGGCCGAGGCCCGCGGCTTCGAGCCGGGCGATGGTCGCCAGCAGGTGCGGGGCGACGGGCGCCGTGCCGTACGGCGCGAGGGCGAGCAGCTCGAAGGAGCGGGGGAGGGCGACCGCGAGATCGCGGTACGCGCCGAGCGTGCGGCGCACGAGTTCGCGCCAGTCGGCGGTCGGGCTCGTCGCCGCGTCGTCGCCGAGCCCGAGGCGCTCGATGAGCTGCTCGACGATGGCGTCGACGAGGTCGTCGCGGCTGCGCACGTGCGTGTAGAGGCTCATCGGGGCGAAGCCGAGCTCGCTCGCGAGCCGGCGCATCGTCAGGGCGTCGAGGCCGTCGCGTTCGATCAGCTCGATGGCTGCGGCGGCCAGCTCGCGGCGGCTCAGCACCGGGCGGGCGGCGGGCGCCTCTTGACGGGACGGCATGGATGCAAGAGTATCGTCCGTACACTGTACGGAGCCGTACGTTGTACGGCCGCGCGAAGGGCACGCACCGATGGACCTGCACCACCTCACCGCCACCGAGGCATCCGAGCGGTTCCGCCGCCGCGAACTCTCCCCGGTCGAACTGCTCGACGCGGTGCTCGAGCGCACCGCCGCCGTCGAGCCGACGATCAACGCGGTCACCGAGCAGTGGATCGACGAGGCCCGCGCCGCGGCCCTCGCCTCTGAGGCCCGTTTCGCGGCGGCTGCTGCGGGCACCGGCGACGGGGCACCGCTCGGCGCGCTCGAGGGCATCCCGCTCATGCTGAAGGACGAGCAGCCGATCGCCGGGCGCCTGCTCGAGGACGGCTGCCTGCTCGAGCGGGGCAACCTCGCCGAGGAGACGCATCCGATCGTCGAGCGCATCCAGGCGGCCGGGGCGGTCGTGCACGCCCGCACGACGACCCCCGAGTACTGCTGCGCCCCCGTCACGCACTCCAAGCTCTGGGGCGTCACCCGCAACCCGTGGAACCCCGACTACACGCCGGGCGGCTCCTCCGGCGGCTCCGGCGCCGTGCTCGCCGCCGGGGCGACGCTGCTCGCCACGGGCTCCGACATCGGCGGGTCCATCCGCATCCCCGCCTCCTTCTGCGGCGTCGTCGGCTACAAGCCGCCGTTCGGCCGCGTGCCCGGCATGGCGCCCTTCAACTCCGACACGTACTGCGCCGACGGGCCGATGGGCCGCAGCGTCGCCGACGTCGCCCTGCTGCAGAACGTGCTCGCAGGTCCGTGGGTCGGCGACGCCGCCTCGCTGCGCGAGATCGCCGAGGTCTCCGGCCGCGTCGGCTCCCTCGACGGCGTGCGCGTCGCCCTCTGCCTCGAACTCGGCGGCTACGACGTCGA
>NZ_BMRJ01000002.1:763859-862779 GCF_014648575.1 Agromyces mediolanus
CCGCCTGGCCGCACTTCGGCGCGGTGATGGGGCCGTTCATCGAGCAGATCGTCGAGGGCGACGCCGAGCGCGCCGCGCAGCTCATGCCGTACACGCGGGCGTTCGCCGCGCAGGCGGCGGCCGGTGGCGGCTACGTCGAGGGGCTCGTCGCGGAGTCCGCGTTCTACCGCCCCTTCGCCGAGCTCATGACGGACTTCGACGTGCTGCTCTGCCCGACCGTCGCCTCCACGGGCCTCGCCGCCGAGGAGCCGTGCACCGACAGCACCGCGATCTTCTCCCAGCTCATGACGCTGCCGTTCAACGTGATCGGCCGGGTGCCGGTGCTCGCACTGCCGTCGGGCATCGCGCCGAACGGCGTGCCGACGGGCGTGCAGCTCGTCGGGCGCACGTACGACGACGCAGCGGTGTTCCGGGTCGGCGCGGCGCTCGAGCAGGAGCTCGGGCTCTGGACGGATGCCTCGTGGTGGCCCGCGCTCTGAGCCGGGCCGAGGCGGGCTGAACCACGCCGGGTGCAGAATCGGAGTATGACCGTGCGCCTGATCGTCGACGTCGCGAACGTCATGGGCTCGCGCCCCGACGGCTGGTGGCGCGACCGGCGCGGCGCGGCGACCCGGCTACTCGCCGGGCTGCCCGCGCTCGCCGGGGCCGAGGTCGAGGGGCCGGACGAGTCGGGAGCACTGCTGCGCCTCGACGCGATCACCGCCGTCGTCGAGGGGGCGGCGCGCGGTGCGGCGGAGCCCGGAGGCATCCTCGTCGTGGCCGCGCCGGCCGACGGCGACTCGACCATCGTCGAGCTCGTCGCGGCCGAGGCATCCCTCCGCCCGCTCGTCGTCACCGCCGACCGGGGCCTGCGGGCGCGGCTCGACCCGGCCGCGCTCGTCGCGGGGCCGGGCTGGCTGAACCGCCTGCTCGGGCGCTGAGCGTCGCGCTCAGCGGTCGAAGCGGGCGCCGGCGGGGTCGCTCGGCAGCAGGAAGAACACGAGCAGGATGATCCCGCCGACGATCGGGATGAGGCCGATGAACCACCACGGACCCGGACGGTTCGAGTCGTGCAGCCGGCGCCAGCTGAGGGCGATCCACGGGATGAGCGTCGCGAGGCCCCAGAGCCCGAGCACCGAGGCGAAGAACACGTAGCCGCCGCTCGGCGGGGTCATCGTGTTCGTCGCCGCGTCGTACATCCAGCCGCCCGACAGCGACATGGCGAGCGAGAGCGCGCCGCTCACGATCGCACTGGCCAGGTACCACCACCAGAGCTCGCTGCGGCTCGCGCGGCCCGAGAACGTGGCGTACTTCTTGAAGAAGCGGGAGATCGCCTGCCCGAAGGTCGCCCCGTACAGCGGGCGGTCGAGGGCGGCGTCGGTCGTCGCAGTGGTCGTCATCATCGTGCTCCTCGTAGGGGTGGAACCGGATGCGCCGCGGCAGTGCTGCCCGCGAACGGCGTCAGCGTAGCGCCGCGCCGCCCGGGCGGCATGCCCCCGTGCGAGGGTCGCCCCAGGTGGTGCGCAGGCCCCGGCCGTAGGCTTCCGGGGATGAGCTCCCGACACGACGGCCCCCCGATGGACCCGCTGACGAACGTGCTGCTCACGGTGTTCGTGCTCATCCTCATGTTCGTCGTCGCCGGTGCGGCGCTCATCGCGGGCGCCCACATCGGCGTGGACGGGATGAACTGCACGGGCGAGGCCTGCGCCGTCGTCAAGCGCTCCGGCAGCTGGTTCGCGATGCTCACCACCGCCATCGCCCTCATCGTCGGCATGGTCGTCTCGATCGTGCGGCTCGCGCGCCGCGGCCGGAGCCGACGGCCGCTCGTGACGGCGATGGGCGTCATGGTCGGGGCGGTGCTGCTCGGCGCGCTCGCGGGTGCCGTGGGCAGTGCGATCGACGGGTGATCGGGCCCCGACTCAGATGACGACGTCGATGTCGGCCGGCACCTCGGCGGCCGTGCCCGTGTAGTGTGCGTCGACGAGGATCGGCAGGTGATCCGACTCGCCGCGCGGCAGCGTCTCGATGCTGCGCAGCACGAGCCCCGCCGAGGTCGCGAAGTCGAAGTGCCCGCGGAAATAGCGGTAGCGCGTGTACGTGTGCCGGTCGCTGAGGGTCAGCTCGTAGCCCGCCTCGCGGACCTTCTCGGCCAGGTTGTCCTTGAACACCGGGTAGTTGTAGTCGCCGACCATGAGCGCGGGGAGGTTCGGCCCGAGCAGCTGCAGCTCGCCGAGCGCGGCGTTGATCTGCGCTCGCCGCAGCGAGTTCAGCGCGGTGAGCGGGGCCGCGTGGAACGAGGCGATCGTGAGCTCGCGGTCGTGCTCGAGGTCGTCGAAGCGCACGGCGAGCAGGCGCTCGTGCGCGGGCCGCAGCACCCGGTCGTGCAACGACTTCTTCAGCGCGAAGGCGCGCACGTCGCGGGGGAGCAGCCGGTCGGGCCGGTAGTACATCGCGAGCCCGAGACGGTTGCCGGTGGTCGAGTGGGCGAGCTGCATCCGCCCGATGTCCTCGGCGAGGCCCGCGGTGTCCACCTCTTGCAGGCAGATGGCGTCGGGCGAGTAGCGCTCATCGAGCGCCGCGAGCTCGGAGATCGCGCGGTGCTTCCGCAGGTTGTAGCTGATGATCAGCATTCTCCACAGCGTACGCGCGGTTCCGTGGGTGGCGGCTGAGGGTTGCGCGGCGGTCGGGTGAACGGTATCCGTCGCTTCGCTACGCTGGGGCCGTGGATGCCCGTGCCGAACTGCTCGCGCTCTGCGAGCGCGGGCTCGACTGGTTCCCGGGCCCGGATGCGCCGACCACCCGCATCCCCGGCCTCGCGATGCCCGACCCCTCGGAGCTGCGTCCCGCCGCCGTGCTCGTGCTCTTCGGCGTGCTCGACCGGGTGCCGGCCAGGCCCGCGGATGCCGCCGCCACCGTCGTGCCGCGGGACCTCGACGTGCTGCTACTGCGCCGGGCGGCGACGCTCGGCACGCACGCCGGGCAGATCGCCTTCCCGGGCGGGCGGCTCGAGGCATCCGACGGCGGAGCGGTGGATGCCGCGCTCCGCGAAGCCCGAGAGGAGACCGGAGTCGAGACGGGCGGTGTCGAGCCGCTCGGCGAGCTGCCGCCCATGCCGGTGCCGCTCAGCCGGCACCTCGTGACGCCCGTGCCGGCCTGGTGGACGCACGAGTCGCGCGTCGCCGCGGTCGACCACGACGAGTCGGTCGACGTGTTCCGGGTGCCGGTCGCGGAGCTGCTCGCGCCCGCGAATCGCGCGATGACGGTGCTGCGCCGCGACGGCTTCGTGCACCGCGCCCCCGCGTTCACGGTGGGCGAGCGGCTGGTGTGGGGCGTGACGGCGCTCATCCTCTCGCGCATGTTCGACGAGCTCGGCTGGGCCGAGCCCTGGGACGCCGGCCGCGAGGTCGTGCCGCCTGCGCGCGAGCTGTCGCGCTGAGACGCCGATACGCTGGCGCGATGGAGCTGACCGAACTGATCGCGTACGTGCGGGCGCAGCGTGCGGGCGTCGTCTCGACGCTCGGAGCGGATGCCTCCCCGCAGGCCGCCTACCTCGCGATCACCGCGAGCGACCGCGGCGAGCTGCTCTTCGACGCGAAGCCGGACTCGCGGAAGATCGCGAACCTGCGCCGCGACGGGCGCGTCGCCGTCGTCATCGGCGGCGCCGACGGCACCACCCTGCAGGCCGAGGGGCGCGCCGACTTCCCCGCTGGCGTGGAGCTCGAGCGCTGCACCGCGGAGTACCTCGAAGCCTTCCCCGAATTCGCGGGCTCATTCGAGGCGGGCGCCGTCGTGCTCGTGCGCATCGTGCTGGACTGGGCCAGGCACGGCGACTTCCGCGGGGAGACGCCCGTCATGCGCGAGGTCGCGCTCGCCGCTACGCCTCGTCGGGCCCGTCCAGCTCCTGGAACAGCGTGAGCTGCAGCCCGGCCGGGCCGTTCAGCCGCGAGTTCATCGAGCGCCACGGCGTCTCGCGCGCCTCCGCCACGAGCTCGGCGCCACCGGCGACCGCCTCGTCGGTCGCGGCGACCGAGTCGTCGACCTCGAGGGCGACCCGCAGGGCGGCGCTCGGCTTGCCCTCGGCCTCGACCCGGTCGATGAAGCGCACCTGGGCGGCGTTCGACAGCTCGAGCGTGGCCCGACCGGCATCCAGGATCACGACCCTGGCGTCGCCCTCGGCCTCGTACGACTCCTGCACCGGCATCCCGAGCACATCGCGGTAGAACGCGAGCGTCGCCTCGAAGTCCTCGCCCTCCGGCACGGATGCCACGAGCCGAAGCTGCCTGACCCGACCCTCGCCCTGCGCTGCCATGTGCTGCCTCCCCGTCGATGCCGTCGCGCCCTCGCGGCGCCCCGTGCCTGGTGGCAACGCCGACGTGGCGCAAACCATTCCGGCGGAAGGGCGAAGACGACGCCGGGCGTGTGTGGGCATCCGGCGCCGCCTCCGCCGGCTCAGGCGGCGACGACGCGCGCGGCGAGCGCGCGGGCCTCGGCCGCGGTCCCGACGGCGCCGGCCCAGCGGCCGAGCTCGGCGGGAACGATCGGGGGCACCCGGTGGAACGTCGCCTGCTCAGCGACGTAGCCCGCCGCGAGCTCGACCAGCCGGTGCGGCGCGCTCGCGAGCCCGCCGCCGACTACGACGACGCCGGGGTCGACGAGGGCGAGCAGGGTGAGCACGGCGTCGGCGAGGTGCTGCGCGGCGGTCCGCACGATCGGCACGGCCCGGGGGTCGTCCTCGTCGTACGCGGCCAGCAGCTCGCGGGCCGAGCCCTCGCCGCCGGCGGCGTTCCATGCGCGGCGGAGCGCCGGGGCGCCCAGCAGCGTCTCGAGGCATCCACGCTGCCCGCAGGAGCAGAGCCGCCCGCCGGGCTCGACGACGACGTGCCCGAGCTCGCCGGCCGAGCCGTGCGCGCCGTCGGCGATCACGCCGTCGACCAGGTGCGAGCCCGCGATGCCGGTGCCGAGGGCGAGGGTGAACACGTCGCGCTCGCCGGCGCCCGCGCCCCAGCGGGCCTCGGCGACGGCGGCCGCACGGCCGTCGTTCAGGATCGACACGGGCACGCCGAGGAGCGCCGAGAGCTCGGGGCCGAGGGCACGGCCGTCGAGCGCGGGCACGTTCGAGGAGCGGATGACGGTGCCCGATGCCTCGTCGACGAGGCCGGGGATCGCGACCGCGACGGCCGCGAGCCGGTGCCCGGCGGAGACGGTGCGGGCGAGCTCGGCGAGCGTCGCCGGCAGCTCCTCGGCGAGGGCGGGGGCGACGCCCTCGGCGATGGCGTCGGGCATCCCGTCCGCCTGGCCCGCCGAGGCAAGCCGGTACTTCACACTCGAGCCGCCGACATCCAGCCCGAGCACGGTGGAGCCGATCATCGAGCGGCACCGCCAGGGGTCGAGGGTGAAGAAGCCGACGTCGCCGCCGCGCGCGCCGCCTCGGCGATCTCGTGGGCGATCTCGGCATCCGCGACCTCGTAGTCGCCGACCCCACTGCCCGCCGAGCCCATGCTCACGCCGCCGGCGTCGCCGGCGACCGTGCGCTTCGCCGAGAAGTGCAGATCGCGCACGCCGGAGGCGAGGATGCCGGGCGCATCCGCCGCGGTCACGCCGCCGCCCGCCATCACGACGATCCGGCCGTCGGCGCGCTCGACGAAGGCGCGCAGCGTCTCGCGCCCGGCGAGCGCGGTCGGCGCCGCGCCGGAGGTGAGCACCCGGTCGAGGCCGAGTTCGATCAGGGCGTCGAGCGCCTGGAGCGGATCGGCGGAGACGTCGATCGCGCGGTGCGCCGCGACGCCGGCCGGGCCCGCGGCATCCCGCAGCCGGCGCATGCCGTCGAGGTCGAAGCGGCCCGCCTCGTCGAGGCAGCCGATGACGACGCCCGCCGCGCCCGCCGCCACCGCGGCGCGCACATCGGACTCCATGACGGCGAACTCGTCGGCCGTGTAGTGGAAGCCGCCGCCCCGCGGGCGGATGAGCACGTGCACGCCGACGGCGTCGCCGGCAGCCTGCACGGCCGCCTCGATCGTGCCGAGGGACGGGGTCAGGCCGCCGAGCGCGAGCGCCTGGCAGAGCTCGACCCGCGCGGCGCCGATCGACGCCGCGACGCGGACCGCCGCGGCATCCTGGGCGATGAGCTCGAGCGTGACCGGGGCGCTCACGCGGCGCTCCTCGCGGCGAGCCGGGCGACGCGGCGCTCGCGCTGCGCCACCGGGTCGGGCACCGGCACCGAGGCCAGCAGGCGCTGCGAGTACGGGTGCTGCGGGCGCAGCAGCACGTCGTCGGTCGCGCCGAGCTCGACGATGCGGCCCTCGTGCATGACCGCGACGCGGTGCGAGAACTCGTGCACGACGGCGAGGTCGTGGCTGATGAAGAGGCAGGCGAAGTCCATGCGCTCCTGCAGCTCGCGCAGCACCCGCAGCACGGCGGCCTGCACCGAGACGTCGAGCGCCGAGGTCGGCTCGTCGGCGATGATGAGCTCCGGCTCGAGCGCGATCGCACGGGCCAGGCCGATGCGCTGACGCTGACCGCCCGACAGCTCGTGCGGGAAACGGCTCGCGTAGGAGGCGGGCAGCTCGACCGCCTCGAGCAGCTCGCGCACGCGCGCCGCCCGGTCGCGCCCCGACATGGGCCGCACGGCGCGGTGCACGACGAGCGGCTCGGCGATGGCCTCGCCGACCGTGGTGCGCGGGTCGAGGCTCGAGCCCGGGTCCTGGAAGATCGCGCCGACGCGGCCGCGGAGCCGTCGCTCGGCGCGTCCCCGCAGGCCGCCGCGTCCCAGCTTCTCGCCGAACAGGCGCAGCTCGCCACCCGAGGTCGGTGCGAGGCCGAGGGCGACCTTGCCGAGCGTCGACTTGCCCGAACCGGACTCGCCGACGAGGCCGAGGATCTCGCCCGCCGCGATGTCGATCGACACCTGGTCGAGGGCGGTGAAGCTCTTGCCCGCCTTGCGGTAGGTGACGCTCGACTCGCGGAGCGAGAGCACCGGCACCGGCAGCGCGACGCCGCCGGGACCCGTGCTGTCGGGCTCGCCGGCGGGCGGCACCGTCTCGCCGCCCTCCGGCAGCCGCGGCACGGCGTCGAGGAGGCGCTTCGTGTAGTCGGCGTTCGGCTCGCGCAGCACCTGCATCGCGGTGCCGTGCTCGACCATCTCGCCGCGGTACATCACGGCGACCCGGTCGGCGATGTCGGCGACGACGCCCATGTTGTGGGTGACGAGCAGGAACGAGGTGCCGCTCGAGTGCGCGAGCTCGCGGATGAGGTCGAGGATCTCGGCCTGCACCGTGACGTCGAGCGCCGTCGTCGGCTCGTCGGCGATGATGAGCTTCGGCTCGCAGGCGAGCGCGATCGCGATGACGACGCGCTGGCGCTGACCGCCGGACATCTCGTGCGCGTAGCCGGCGGCGCGGCGCTCGGGCTCGGGGATGCCGACCCGGGCGAGCAGCTCGACCGCGCGGCGGGCCGCCTCCTGCTTCGTGCCGACGCCGTGGTTCAGCAGCGCTTCGGCGATCTGGTCGCCGATGCGCATCGAGGGGTTCAGCGCCGTCATCGGCTCCTGGAAGACCATCGAGATCTCCTTGCCGCGCACGCCGTTCAGCTCGGCCTCGGTGAGCGAGGTGAGCTCGCGGCTGTCGAGCTCGATCGAGCCCGTGCGCTTCGCCGTCGCCGGCAGCAGGGAGAGCACCGCCATCGCGGTCACCGACTTGCCGGAGCCCGACTCGCCGACGAGGGCGAGCACCTCGCCGCGGCGCACGTCGAGGTCGATGCCGCGCACGGCCTCGACGGGCCCGTCGTCGGTGCGGAAGGTGACGGCGAGGTCGCGGATGCGGAGCATGGGCGTCTCGGCGTCATCCGTGCCCTGGACCGGGGTGGCCGTGCGGTCGGTGGCGCTCAACGGTCGCGTCCCTTCACGTCGAAGAAGTCGCGCAGGCCGTCGCCGATGCTGTTGAAGGCGCAGACGGTCAGCACGATGCAGAGGCCGGCGGGGAAGATCAGCCACCACGCGCCGGCGTAGGTGTACGTCATCCCGCCCGTGAGCATCGCGCCCCAGTCGGTCGCGGGCTTCTGCAGCCCCATGCCGAGGAACGAGACGTACGCGACGAGGAGGATGGCGTCGGCGACCTGGAAGGTCGCGTTCACGACGATCGTGCCGACCGTGTTCGGCACGATGTGCTTCACCACGGCGCGGCCGTGGGTGCCGCCCATCGCGCGGATCGCGAGCACGTACTCGCGGGACTTCAGCGAGATCGACTCGGCGCGGACGAGCCGGGCGGGCACGAGCCAGGACACCAGGCCGATCACGACGATCATGAGCGGCACGCTCGGCCGCATGATCGCCGAGAGGATGAGCAGCAGGAAGGTCGCCGGGATGGCGATGCCCGCGTCGACGATGCGCATCATCACGGCGTCGACGGTGCCGCCGACGTAGCCGGCGATGGCGCCCCAGAGGGTGCCGATCACGGTCGCGAGGATGCCGGCGGCGAGGCCGATCAGGATCGACACCTGCCCGCCGATCATGAGCCGGCCGAGCACGTCGTAGCCGACGTCGTCGGTGCCGAGCGGGTGGCCGGGCGTGCCGGGCGGCAGCATCGTGCTCTTCAGGTCGGTGTGCACCTGATCGGTCGGGTGCAGGATCGGCCCGAGGAAGCAGAACAGCAGGAACAGCACGATCGTGACGACGCCGAAGAGGGCGAGCTTGTTCTGCAGGAAGCGGCGGAGCCCGCGGCGGAACGGCGAGCGGGCGGCCGGCTGCGTCGCCGGCTGGGCTGCGGTGGCGGTCGTCATGCGAGCTCTCCTCGGGTGCGCGGGTTGAGCAGGGCCTGCACGAGGTCGGCGAGGATCGAGCCGACGACGGTGGCGACCGCGATCACGAGCACGCAGCCGAGCAGCACCGGGTAGTCGCCGGTCTGCGCGCTGGTCCAGAAGAGCAGGCCCATGCCGGGGTAGTTGAAGAGCGACTCGACGACGATCATGCCGCCGAACATCACGGGCAGGTAGTAGCCGAGCATCGCGATCACGGGCGTCAGCGAGTTGCGCACGACGTGCCGGCGGATGACGACCGGCATCGGGGTGCCCTTCGCGCGGGCGGTGCGGACGTAGTCCTCGGAGAGGTTGTCGATCGTCGCCGAGCGCATGTAGCGGGAGATGGTCGCGATGATGCCGAGCGCGGCGGTCGCGACGGGGAGCACGAGGCCGGCGGGCTTCGCGAGCACCTGGGCGACGGTGTCGCCCTGCGGGGCGAGGGCCGGCACGAGGTGCAGCCACTGGGCGAAGACGATGACGAGCACGAGGCCGAGGAAGAACGACGGCGTCGAGTAGATGATGAAGTTCATCGTGGTGAAGACGTAGTCGCCGGTCTTGCCGCGACGGACCGCCTGGTAGATGCCCATCGGGATCGCCACGATGAGGGCGACGACCATCGAGATGAGGGCGAGCACCAGCGTCTTCGGCAGACGCTGGCCGATCGCGTCGGCGACCGGGCGGTTCAGTTTGAACGAATCGCCCAGGTCGCCGACGGCGATCTGCGAGAGGAACGTGAAGTACTGCTGCCAGAGCGGGCGGTCGAAGCCGTTCGCGCGGTTGAACGCGTCGATCTGCTCCTGCGTCGCCTGCATGCCGAGGATGCCCTGGGCGGGCCCCTGCGGCATGGCCAGGTGGAGCAGCGCGAACACGATCAGGGTGACGATCAGGATCACGATCACCCCCTGAACGAGTCGCCGGCCGAGGAACCGGAGGATCCCGGCCCCGCCCGACGCGGTTCGGACCGCGGTCCGCGCTGCTTCCACCATCACTGCTGCCTTACTTCACTTCGCCGTTCGTGCCGGGACGGGCCCGGTCACTCGCTCCAGGACCAGCGCTGCGGGAAGAACGACGCGCCCGGGTCCTGGTGCCCGACGTCGAGGCCGTCCTTGATGACCGAGACCTGGTAGACCGGGTTCGGCATCCACATGACCGGGAGGTCCTGCGCGAGCAGGGCCGAGTACTTCTGGGCGATCTCGCTGTCGGTCGAGGCGGTCATCTGGGTGATGAGCTCCTCGGCCTCCGGGTTGTCGTACTGGCCCGCGTTCCACTTGGTGTCCTTCGCGAAGACGCGCTCACCGGTCGGGTAGGCCGGGAAGTACCACGAGCCCGCCGTGCCGAAGAAGACGAGCTGCCACGAGCACGTGGTCGAGCCCTCGGTCTTGCAGGACTGCGCCTCGGTGAGCACCGAGTCGAGCGGCTTCGAGTCGATCGTCATGGCGACGCCGATCTTGCCGAGCGAGGACTGGATCTCGCTCATCATGTTGTCGGTCTCCTGCGAGCCGTTCTGCGTGGTGACGACGATCTCGAGCTTCTTGCCCGCCTCGATGCCCTCGCCGCACTGATCGGCGCCGGTGCCCGGGTTGGTGCACTCGAGGGTGCCGCCGGAGCCGGCGGTCCAGCCGTGGTCGGCGAGGAGCTTCGCCGCCGCGTCGAGGTCGAAGGGGTAGGGGTTGTCCTTCTGCTCGCTCGAGAGGTAGGCGCTGTCCTGCGTCTGCGGGACGGGGCCGTAGTCGGGCGTCGCCGCGCCGTGCCAGATGACGTCGGAGATGGTCTCCTGGTCGACCGCGTGCTGCAGCGCCTGGCGGATGTAGAGCTGGTCGAAGATCGGACCCATCTCGGGGTTCGCGAAGTTGTACGGCATGTACGTGATCGACCAGCCGGCCCACGGCTCGACGCGGTAGCCGAGGTCGGTGAACTGCGACTCGCTCGTGAGCTGGGCGCTCGTGATGTAGCCGTAGTCGACCTCGCCCGAGCGGACGACGTTCATCTCGGCATCCGCCGAGGTGAAGGGCAGGAAGGTGACGTTCGGGATGGACGGCGTGTCCTCACCCGTGTACTTCGTGTTCGCGGTCAGCTCGACCTGGCCGGAGTCCGACCAGCTCTTCACGACGTACGGGCCCGAGACGGTCTGCCAGAGCTCGTTCGTGGCGTACGTCTTCATATCCTTCGCCTCGGAGAAGAGGTAGTCGAAGACCTGGACGGCGGATGCCTCGTCGCGGTCGAAGTCGCCGATCTCGCCGTCGGCGCTCGTCTTGTCCCAGGCGTGCTGCGGCATGGGGTAGACGAGGCTCAGCTGGTTGGCGAGCAGGAACTCCTCGTTGTAGACCTGGCTGAAGGTCAGCGTGAAGGTCTTCTCGTCGACGATCTCGAAGTTCGTGATGTTGTCGGGGATCAGGCCGGCCGAGTAGCCGCCGGTCTTCTCGGCGTTGAAGCGCACGAGGTTGTACCAGAACTCGACGTCGCGCGAGGAGACGGGCTCGCCGTCGGACCAGTCGAGGTCGGCGAGGGTGATCGTCACCGAGAGGTGGTCGTCGGAGAACTCGTACGCCTTGGCGGCGGAGGCCTTCTGGTCCCACTCCATGGTGCCGCTGGTGCCGTTGTACTCGAACAGGCGCGGCCACATCGTCGCCTTGATGGCGCTGTTGTGGGTGGCCATCGTGTCGGGGCTCGAGATCGGCAGGATCCAGTTCGGGCCCGTGCCGGCCGGCAGCGCGTAGCTGACGGAGTCCTTGCCGCTCGACGCCTCGTCGCCCTGCGCGGTGCAGCCGGTGACCACGAGGACCGCGGCCGCGGCGAGCCCGAGGGGGGCGAGCAGGCGCCGCATCACAGTCGTACGCATCAAACCTCCTTGTTTATTCGTCGAGGGATGGAATTCGTGCAGAATCTCGACGCAGATTCATCCTGCACGAAGGAACAACGCCAACAATCACGAACTTGTTACGTTTACGTAACTAAGTTTTCATGAAATTGGAGAAAGTGGAGCGCAGGGGTCGGCGGGCTGCGAGGCGCGCCTTCGCGCGCTCGCGCCCTCGCGGCCCCGCGGCCTGGCGGACTGCCGGCCGCGCTCCCCGCTAGCCGAACAGCCGCGCGGTGAGCGCCGGTTCCGTCTCGAAGGAGTCGAAGGGGAACATCGGTCGCTGGATGCGGTGGTGCGCGAGGCGTTCGAGGTCCTGGTCGACGCCGCCCGGCGTGAGCGCGAGCGTCCAGCCGCGCTGCGCGTCGTAGAGCGTCGGCTCGAGGTAGCCGATCTTCGTCACGACGATCTGCGCCGCGAAGGGGTCGAGCCCGATCGAGGTGAAGTCGGCGATGTCGTGGTACGCCTTGCGGTACTCGGTGATGATCGCGTGCAGCCCGCCGACGCGGATCACGGCGACGCCGCCCGCGTCGGGGTCGCCCTCGTGCAGCGAGTGCAGCACGCCCGTGATCGTGACCGGGCCGTGCGGGCCGTGGTCGACGCGCGCGCCGGCCGTGACGGTGACGGTCTCGCCGACGGTCTTGCCCCGCAGCTCGGCGAGCGCCTCGTGGTCGAAGATCGAGCCGACGAGCACGGTGGGCGCGCCCTCGGCGGTGAGCCGCTCGTCCTGCAGCAGCTGCGCGAGCGTCCAGGTCACGTCGCCGGTGCCGCCGGCGCCCGGGTTGTCGCCCGAGTCGCTGATGAAGTAGGGGGTGTCGCTCGCGGCGAGGCCCGCGTCGACGCCCTCGGCGAGGGTTCCGGGCGGACCGACGAACTCGAACTCGTCGCGCACGTCCCAGAAGGCGCGGCCGAGCTCCTCGGCCGCCGCGGTGATCGCGGCGTCGTCGTCGCCGGTGACCACGACGACGCCGTGGCAGCGAGGCTCGTCGGCCCAGGCGTAGCCGATCCAGATGGCGGCGTCGATGACGCCGGGGCGCTGCTCGACCTCGTCGATTCGGGCATAGAGGCTCTTCGCGGGCTCGACGCGGGTCGAGGTCTTCTCGCCGGGCAGCAGGATCGGCACGGTGACGTGCGCGCGCCGCGGGGTGCGGCCGTCGCGCAGGGTCTCGACGAGGTTGCGGATGGCCCGGTCGCGGGTCTCCCAGGTGTCCTCGTGCGGGGCGAGCCGGTAGCACGTGATGAGGTCGACCTGCGAGACGAGCGCGTCGGAGACGTTGCCGTGCAGGTCCATCGAGGCGGAGACCATGACGTCGGCGCCGATGACCTCGCGGATCGCGGTGATCAGGTCGCCCTCGGCGTCGTCGAGGCCGTCGACGCTCATCGCGCCGTGGATGTCGAAGAACAGCCCGTCGAGGCCGCCGTCGGCCATGAGCGCGCGGAGCCCGTCGAGGATGCGGCCCTTGATGTCGTCGTACACCTCGCGGAGCACCGCGCCGCCCGGGATCGAGCGGGCGTAGTAGACGGGCAGCCACTCCGCGGCATCCGTCAGCGTGCCGTCGCGGAGCGAGGTGTAGCGCTGCACCAGCTCCTCGCCCTCGGCGCGCTGGAAGTCGCGCGCCCCGGCGCGGTGGGGGGAGAAGGTGCTGGACTCGATCGCCATGCCGGCGATCGCGATGCGAGGACGCTGGGTCATGCGGCCAGCTTAGAACACCGGTCGAGTGAACCCGGATTCAGTCTCACAAAAGTTAGGTTACTTCCTTCGATTCGTGGATTTACTGGCGGGATGCCCCGGCGATCGCACCGTCGATCCGCCCCGGCTCCAGCAGGCGGGCGAGCAGCGAGCTGCCCACCCCGCGCGCGCCGGCGAGCGGGCCGGCCGCGCTGACGCCGATCTCGAGCAGATCGGTCGACATCGGCAGGCAGAGCGTGTAGATCGCCTGACGGACGCCCGCGACGAAGGCGTCGGCCGTCGAGAGCTGCCCGCCGAGGGCGAGCAGCTGCGGGTTGTAGAAGTTGATGATCGTGGCGAGCACCTCGCCGGTGCGCTGCCCCGCCTCGCGGAGGAGCGCGGTCGCGCGGGGGTGCGCGTCCTGGGCGAGCCGGAGCACCGCGTCGAGGTCCTCGACCGCTTCGCCGGTGCCGCGCAGGGCGTCGACGATCGCCGTGCCGCTCGCGACGACGTCGAGGCAGCCGACGCGTCCGCACGAGCAGACGACGGGCGGGGCCCCCGCGAGCGCGACGTGGCTGATGTCGCCCGCGACACCGCGGTAGCCGCGGTACAGCTCGCCGCCCGCGATGATGCCGCAGCCGATGCCGCTGCCCGCCTTTACGAAGACGAGCTCGTTCACGGTCTGGCCGCGCTCGACGAACTCGCCGACGGCCATGGCGTTCGCGTCGTTGTCGACGTGCGTGGGGAGTCCGGTGATGCGGCCGAGCATCTCGCCGACGACGAGGCCGTTCCAGCCCGGCATCCGCATCGGGGCGAGCAGGCGCCCGTCGCGCGAGTCGACCGGTCCGGGGAGGCTCATCGCGATGCCCTCGATCGCGGGCGTGGGCGAGAGCCCGGCGGCGAGTGTCTGCGCCGCGGCCCAGACCGCCTCGATCACGGTCGCCGGTTCGTCGCGCAGCGTGATGGGCTCGATCGCGTCGGCGACGATCTCGCCGCGGCGGTTCATCAGCACGAGGGTGACGTGCCGCTCGCCGAGGTCGGCGGCGGCGATGACGGAGCCGCCCTCGCGGATCGCGAGCAGCCGCGGGCGGCGGCCGCCGGTCGACTCGCCGCGGCCGGCCTCCTCGAGGTAGCCGTGCTCGATCAGCTCGTCGACGCGCATCGCGACGGTCGAGGCGCTGAGGCCGGTCAGGCGGGCGAGTTCGGCGCGCGAGTCCGCGCGGCCCGTGTGGATGAGCCGGAAGAGTTCCCCCGCCGTCGCGCTGCTCGTCGTGGCCACGCTGCACCTCTCTCCGAGACGATTGGTCCGAGAATCGATGCTGTTCCCCCGAAGTCGAACAGAAGTCTCGCCTCGGCGCTTACTCTAACCACCCGCCGGGCCGGCGCGGGCGATGGGACGGCGGATGACCCGCGCCGGGCGTGGCGCCGATCCGGCCGGCGAACCCGGCTCAGCCGGGGTGCGGCCCGCAGGACTCCCGCTCGACGAGCTCGTGCGGCACGAGCACGTGGCGGGGCGCTGCGCCGTCGAGCAGCAGTTCGAGCGCGGCGTCGGCGATCGTGCCGAGCGGCTGGCGGATGACGGACAGCGGCGGAGAGGTGAACTCGGCCTCGCTCGTGCCGTCGAAGGAGAGCACCGCGAGCTCGTCCGGGACTCGGACGCGGCGCTCGGCGAACGCCCGGAGCGCGCCGATCGCCTGCACGTCGGCGCTCACGAAGACCGCGGTGGGCGCGCCGCCGCGGTCGAGCAGCTCCAGTGCGGCCCGGTAGCCGCCCTCGCGGCGGTACTCGGCGGTCGCGACGAGCGAATCCAGCCCGGCCGCGCCGACCGCCGGCGCGACGAGGGCGGTCCACGCGCGCCGCCGGGCGCGCGCGGCGGGGGAGTCCTCGGGGCCGGCGATGAGCGCGATCCGCTCGTGGCCGTGCCGCTGCAGGTGCCGGATGCCGGCCCGCGCGGCGGCTTCGTCGTCGATGCCGACGCTCGGCGGCTCGCCGGCCGGACCGAGGGCGCCGGATGCCCCGCTGCGGTCGAGCGTCACGACCGGCACCCCGGCCGCCTGGAGCGGCGCGAGCGTGCCGGGGGTGCCGCCGATGACGAGCACGCCGTCGGGCTGGCGTTCGGCGAGGGCGGCGAGCTGCGCGCGCTCGCGCTCGGGGTCGTACTCGGTGTCGCCGTACGTGACGGCGTAGCCGCGGGCGAACGCCGCCGTCTGCACCGCCTTCGCGAGCTCGGCGAAGAAGGGATTGCCGATGTCGGGCACGAGCAGCGCGAGCGTGCGGGTGCTGCGCAGCCGCAGCGCCCTCGCCGTGGCGTTCGGCCGGTAGTCGAGCTCGGCGATCGCGGCGAGCACGCGGGCGCGGGTCGCCTCGGCGACGGGCCGCGGGCCGTCGTTCAGCACGTAGCTGACGACGGCGCTGCTGACGCCCGCGAGCCGCGCGACGTCGTTGCGCGTCGCGGCGCGAGGGGCGTCGCCGGGTGCGGGCATCGCGCCTCCTCGGCTCGGTTTCCGGGCCGCGGGCCGGGTGCCCGGCGGCTTGCGTCCCGGTCATGCTATCCCTACGATCGAGGCGGATCTACTCGTGTAGATCCGCCGCTTCCCACCCCAGCCCCACCGGGCCGCAGAGAAGGAGTGCCCCATGGACACGGACGTCCTCGTGGTCGGATCCGTCAACGAAGACCGCATGATCGCCGTGCGCCGGCACGTGCGTCCGGGCGAGACGATCCTCGCCGAGGGCGTGCAGGTCTCCGGCGGCGGCAAGGGCGCGAACCAGGCCGCCGCGGTCGCCCGCGCCGGCGCCCGGGTCGCGTTCGTCGGCGCGGTCGGCGACGACGAGTCGGGCCGCAGCCTGCGCGCCGAGCTCACCGCGCTCGGCATCGACGTGGCCGAGCTCCGCACCGTGCCCGGCGTCACCACGGGCACCGCCTTCATCCAGGTCTCGGAGGACGGCGAGAACGCGATCATCGTCGACGCCGGAGCGAACTCCCACGTGCGCGTCGAGCTCGCCGCCGACACCCGCGCCGCGGTCGTGCTCGCGCAGGCCGAGATCCCGCCCGCCGTCGTCGCCGCCGCGGCCGAGCTCGCCGGTGCGATCGGCGCGCGCTTCGCCTTCAACGCCGCGCCCGCGCCCGCCTCGCTCGACGAGGTGCCGCGCGGCGCCGACCCGCTCATCGTCAACGAGCACGAGGCCGCCGAGCTGCTCGGCGCCGCAGCGGCCACCGGGACCCCGGCCGAGGCGGCGCTGGCCCTGCGCGAGGCCGCCGGCGCGCGCTCGGTGGTCGTCACGCTCGGCGCGGAGGGATGCCTCGTCGCCGACGAGTCGGGCGTCGACGCCGTGCCCGCGGTGCGCGTCGAGCGCGTGGTCGACACGACCGGCGCCGGCGACGCCTTCGCGGGCGCCCTCGCCGCGGCGCTCGCGCTCGGGGCGTCCCTCCGTGACGCGGCCGCGGCCGCGGCCGCTGCGGGTGCCGCCGCCGTCGGCTGGGAGGGCGCGCGCCCGCCGGTGTGATCAGCGCGGGGTGATCAGGACGCCGTGCCGAGCGAGGTGGGGGACTCGAGGCCCGAGGCATCCGCCCCGCTGAAGCGGTCGAGCCGGAACGGCTCCAGATCGAGCTCGGGCGCCCGCCCCTCGGCGAGATCCGCGAGCACGAGGCCCATGAGCGCCGAGAACTTGAAGCCCTCGCCCGAGTCGCCGCAGGCCAGCACGACCCCGGTTCGCGGCGAGCCGATGACGAAACGCCCGTCGGGCGAATCCGTCCAGCTGCACACCTTCGCGTCGACGACCCGCGCGCCGCGCATGCCGAGCGCCTCGCGGGCGTAGCCGAGCAGGAACGCCGTGCGCGCGGCATCCGGCTCGCGGTCCTCGTCCTCGCCCCACACGACGTCGCGGAGCGGCGCGTCGAGGCCCAGCTTGTAGCCGGTGCCCGGGGTGGTCATCGCGTAGAGCGTCGGCCGATCCCCGGCGGCGATGTCGATGAGGTCGGGCAGCCCGTCGTCCGGCACCGCGGGGTCGACGACATGCACGACCTGCTCGAGGTGCGGGCGCAGGGGCACGTCGAGGCCGAGTTCCGCGACGAGCGCCGGAGCGCCCGGTCCGGGAGCGACGACGACGAGCTCCGCCTCGAGCGCGCGCCCGTCGGCGAGGCGCACCCGCTGCCCGCCGCCCGGCGTCTCGTCGAGGCCGACGACGTGGGCGAGCACGAGCTCGCCGCCCGCCCGCTCGAAGCGGCGGCGCTGCGCGCCGAGGGACGCCTCGGCGAGCACCGGCCCCGCCTCGGCGGTCCAGAGCGCGTCGCGGCCGTCCGGCACGAGTCCGGGGAAGCGCTCGCCGACCCGCGCCGACGGCAGCCGCTCGAAGGCGACGTGCTGCGCCGCGAGCGCGAGCTCGAAGGCGTCGAGCGCGGCCGCCTCGTCGCGCCAGAGCAGACCGCGACGGAGGAACACCGGCTCGCCCGCGATCGCGGAGAGGCGCTCCATGGCCGCGAGGCTCGCCGCCGTCATCCGGATCTTCGCGGGATCGGGGTCGGCGAGCCGCCAGATCCGCGTCGGGCCGTGCGAGGACGAGAACGGGTTGCCCGGCCCGTAGCGGTCGACGAGCGTCACCCGGTGGCCGCGCTCGGCGAGCTCAGCCGCGGCCGGCAGCCCCCAGGCGCCGGCGCCGATCACGATGAGATCCATGCCTCCATCTTCTCGAGGGGCGCGGCCGCCCGCGCGAAGCGCAGCCCGGGCAAGCCGCGGCGGGCGATGAGCCACTCCGCGACGACGAGGTTGGGCAGCCAGCACAAGAACGGCACCGCCGCGTAGGCGTTCTGGAACGCGGCGTCGAAGTCGAAGGCGCCGCTCGTGAACGGCAGCTGCGCGACGATCAACAGCGGCAGCCAGAGCCGCAGCGTCACGGCGGCGTAGCTCAGCGCGAAGCAGCGCATCATCCACGCCCGGTGGGTGGGGACGTCGCCGCGGCGGATGGCCCGGTAGCCGAGCACGGCCGTGGCCAGCCAGAGCACCGCGAGGGCGCCGAAGCCGAACAGCCCGACGAGCCCGGCCGAGTTCACGGGCGCGAGCAGCAGTCCGGCGACGCCGCCGACCGCGACGCCGCCGAGGGCGAGCCGGCCGATCCAGCCGTGCAGCTGCGGCATCCGCTCGCGAAGCCCGCGCCAGAACTGCAGCGGGCCGAGCGCGAGGGCGACACCGCCGCCCACGATGTGCGCGAAGAAGACGGCCTGCACGAGCGGCGGCTGCCCGGCGTAGTGCCCGGCGAGCCCGCCCGCCGGGGACTCGGCGAGCGAGGCGAGTGACGCCGTGAGGTACGGCGTCACGGCGAAGGCCACGATGCCGAGCGAGGAGAGCAGCACCCAGAGCCAGGCGATCCGGGTGGCGGGGCGGGCGGGTTCAGCGGTCATGGCTCGAACGCTAGGGGCGCGGGGAGACCGCCCGGCATCCGGAGAACCCCCGGAAGCGCCGCGGATTCCCCGCGCCGTACGTGGTTGCGCGGACGCAACAGCTAGTCGGAACGCCCGTCCGACCATGCCGCCCAGAGCCGGCCGTACGCGCCCCCGGCCGCGACGAGCTCCTCGTGCCGGCCCTGCTCCACGACGCCGCCCGCGTCGAGCACGATGACGCGGTCGGCGCGGGCCGCCTGGTCGAGGCGGTGCGCGATCGTCATCGTCGTGCGGCCGGCGGCGACGCGGGCGATCGCCCGATCGAGCACGTGGTCGCCGTCGCCGCCCGCGGCGGCCGTCGCCTCGTCGAGCACGAGCACCGCCGGGTCGTGCAGCAGCAGCCGGGCGAGGGCGAGCTGCTGCGACTCGACGATCGTCAGCCGGTGCCCACCGGAGCCGACGACGGTGCCGAGCCCCTCCGGCAGCCGGTCCACCCAGCCGAGCGCCCCCACCACGTCGAGCGCGGCGCGCAGCTCCTCGTCGCCCGCACCGGGGCGGGCGAGCCGGAGGTCGTCCGCGAGCGGACCGGCGAAGACGTGCGGCTCCTGGCCGGCGAGCCCGATGCGCGGCATCCGCGTCCCCGCCGTCGCCGCGCCCGCGTCGATCCCGCCGACGAGCACCCGGCCGCGCTCCGGCTCGAGGGAACCGAGCACGAGCGCGGCGACCGTGCTCTTGCCCGCGCCGCTCGCGCCCACCAGGGCGACCGTCTCGCCCGGGGCGACGTCGAAGCTCACCCCGTCGAGGGCGGTGACGCCGTCGTACGCGAAGCCCACGTGATCGAACTCGAGGCTCGCAGCACCCCCGCGTGCGGACGCCGGCCGGCGGCCGCGCTCCGGCAGCTCGAGCACGCCCACGAGGCGCGCGAGCCCCGCCGCCGCCTTCTGCAGCTCGTCGATGCTGCCGAGCACCTGCCCGACCGGGCCGAACAGGGCGTGGAAGTAGAGGGCCGCCGTCGTCGCGGCGCCCACCGTCGCGAGATCCGCGCCGACGAGCAGGAAGCCCGCCCCGAGCACCGCCGCGAGCCCGAGGAACTCGGCGAGGTTCAGCTGGTTCCAGAAACCGACGCTCACCCGCGCGGCCCGACGCTCGAGCTCGACCGAGTGCAGCGCCGCCTCGTCGACGACGCCCTCGCGCTCGGCGGAGACGCCGTAGGCGCGCACGGTCTCGGCCGCGTCGACCGATTCGAGGATGCGCTGCGCCCGCTCGCCCTCGGCGGCGCGCGCCGCGCGATACACGGGCCGGGCGCGCTTCAGGTAGGCGCGCAGCGCGAGGAGCTGCACGGGCACGGCCGCGAGGGCCGCGACGGCGAAGCGCCAGTCGAGGGCGCCGAGCCCCACCAGCGTCACGACCACGGTGAACCCCGCGGAGGCGAAGGCCGGGACGACGTTCGTCACGACGTCGCCCACGATGCGCGTGTCGGTCGAGGCGCGCGACACGAGGTCGCCGCGGCCGGCCCGCTCCACCACGGTCGCGGGCAGGCGGATGAGCCGGGTGACGACGAGCCCGCGCAGCTCGGCCAGCACGCGCTCGCCGAGGCGCGCGACGAGCGCCCGGCCGAGCCCCGTGAGGACGGCGTTCGCGAGGCCGACGCCGGCGATCACGAGCACGAGGGGGAGGAGCGTGCCCGGGTCGCCGCCGAGCACCGCGTCGACGATCCCGCCGAGCGCGGCGGGCAGGGCGAGGCCGGCGAGGGCGGCGAGCAGCAGCACGGCGGCGGCGAGGGTGAGGGCGCCGGCCCGGCCGCGAAGCAGCCGGCGCAGCTCGCGGCGGGTCTCGCGAGGGCCGGCGACGGGCAGCGGGGTCGTGCTCACGCGGTCACCAGCCGATCGGCGAGGCGCTCGAGCGCGGGGCTCGCGGACACGAGCACGGTGGTGCGCCCGGACCTCGCGGCGGGCAGCCGCTCGGCGATGCGGGCCTCGGTGACGGCGTCGACGGCGCTCGTCGGATCGTGCAGCACGAGCACCGCGGCGTCCCGGCCGAGCGCCCTGGCCAGCGCGACGCGCTGCCGCTGCCCGCCCGACAGGCTGTAGCCGCGCTCGCCGACCGGCCGCTCGAGTCCGCCCGCTCCCGAGACGACGTCGTCGAGCGCGGCGGCGCGTACGAGTTCGTCGAGGCGTGCGTCGTCGAGCGTCGAGTGCAGCTCCAGGTTGTCGCGCAGCGTGCCGGCGAACAGGGTCGCCTCGTGCGGCGGCGCGAGCACCGGCACGGCGGATGCCTCGAGCGGCACCCCGTCGACGAGCACCCGGCCGGAGCTGGGGGTGCGGGCGCCGGCGAGCACCTCGACGAGCTCGCGGGCCGCGAGGTGGTCGGCGACCCGGATCGCGGTGACCGAGCCCGCCGGGACGACCGCGGAGAGCGCGGGGAGGTGCGGCGTCGCGAGGCCGTCGAGCACGAGCTCGGCGCCGTGGGAGGTCGCCGGCGGGGTCGGGGCGGCGGTCGGTGTTGGCGAGGCATCCACCGCCGCCTCCGCGGCGAGCACACCGTCGACGCGCTTCGCCGACGCGCGGACCGTCGCGAGCTCGGCCGCGACGAAGGCGAGCCCGCCGATCGGCCAGGTGACGAACTGGGCGAGCCCGAGCACGGCGATGAGTTCGCCGATGCTGATGGTGCCCGCCAGCGCTTCCGCTCCCGCGGCCCAGGCGATCGCCGCGAGCAGCAGCGCGGAGCCGGTGAGGCTCGCCGCCGTGTACGCCGCCTTCGCCGAGACAGCGCGCGTCGCGGCGTCGAGCGAGCGCCGGTTCACGCGCTCGAAGCGATCCACCGCGGCCTGCTCGGCGCCCAGGCCGGCGATGGTGCGGAGGCCCGTGAGCAGGTCGCTGGCCGTCGCGCTCGCCGCGGCGACCGCGGCCTGCTCGCTCGCCATCCGGCGCTCGAGCGGCGCAGTGACGACGTGCATGACCGTGACGAGCACGGGGGCGGCCACGAGCACCAGGATGCCGAGCGGCACCGAGATCGCGAGGAGCGCGATCGCGGCGGTGAGCACGGCGGCGAGCTGCGCGCCGCCGCTGCCGAGCACCCAGACGATGCCGGCCGTGCGGTCGACGTCGGTGCCGGCGATGCTGAGCAGTTCGCCGGGGCTCCGCGGCGCGGCGAAGCCGCGGCGGGAGAGCAGGCGCGAGACGAGGCCGAGCCGCACGTCGCGGCCGGCGAACTCGCTCGCGCGCACGGAGGCGAGCTCGCCGAGCCGCCAGGACAGCAGCAGGCCGACGAAGACGACGCCGAGGGCGGTGAGCGTCCAGGCGAGGGCGACGGGGTCGTTCGGGGCGATGGCGCGGTCGATGACGAGGCCGATCACGACGGGCACGAGGGCCTCGGCGATCTGGTGGCCGACGAGCCCGGCGATGGAGCCGGCGACCAGGAGTCGGCGGCGGCGGAACACGGTGGCGATCGCCCGCTCGCTGCGTGGCGGCCGCCTGGCGGGGGTCGTCGCAGGCACGATCGACAGCTTAGGATAGCCTCACCTGATCAGTTCAGCGACAAGGAGCCGAAGAATGTCGCCTGCCCGCCAGGCTCTCCCCGCACAGGTGCTGGACGTGCCCGTCCGGGTCGACGGGATCATGACGAGTTCCTTCGTCGTGCGTCGCGACGAGGAGTGGGGCTGGCACCGGCACGACCGGCACGAGCTGCTGTGGGGCTCGCGCGGCTCGCTCGTCGTCGAGACGCCGAGCGGGGTGCACGCGGTGCCGTGGACGGTCGGGCTGTGGATCCCCGCCGGGCTGCCGCACCGGGTGACCGCGGGGTCCGGCACCGAGTTCGCGTGCAGCTACCTGCCGACGAGCCTGCCGGCGCCCCGCTCGGATGCGGGCGCCGTCGCCGTGCCCGTCGTCGTGCGCGCGCTCTTCGAGGAGCTCGAGACGAAGCCGCTCGACCCCGAGACGCGGGCGCTCGGCGAGCAGCTGCTCGTGCGCCTCCTCGAGCGCGCCGACCTCACCCGGCTCGACCTGCCGATGCCCGACGACGACCGCACGCGCCGGGTCGCCGACGCGGTGCTCGCGGATCCGGCCGACGGCCGCACGCTCGACGAGTGGGGCGCCTTCGTCGGCGCGAGCGAGCGCAACCTCTCCCGGCTGTTCCGTCAGGAGACGGGCTTCACCTTCGCCGACTGGCGCACCAAGGCGAGGATGCGCGTGGCGGTGGAGCTGCTCGCCGCCGACCAGCCGGTGGGCATCGTCGGGCGGCGGGTCGGCTATCGCACGGCGAGCGCGTTCGTGCAGGCGTTCCGGCGGGAGTTCGGCACGACGCCGGGGGCGTTCGCCGGGGCATCGGGTCAAGCTGTCGCGTTCGCCGCATCGGATGGCGGTCGCGCGACATCCGCGTGATGCAGGATCGAAGTCGGCGCTCTTAGGTAAGCCTAAGCTAAGCCGGACGCCGTCACCCCCGCATCCAGTGAAGGTCACATGAAGATCGCATCCACGCGCGCACTCCGCGCCGCCGCCGCCGTCGCGGCCACCCTGCTCCTCGCCTCCTGCGCCGCATCCTCCGCGGCCGACGACGCCGCCGGCGACACGATCACCGTCGACACCGAGTACGGCGAGGTCACGCTCCCCGCCGAGCCGAAGGCCGCCCTCGGCTTCTACACGACCGACGTGGACATGCTCATCACCCTCGGCATCCCGCTCGCGAAGGAGCAGCCGATCCGCGACGACTTCGACCGCTTCCCGACGTTCTTCCCGCAGGAGGAGCTCGAGGGCATCGGCACCTTCCACAACTACCCCGAGTTCAACCTCGAGAAGATCCTCGAGGTGGGCCCCGATCTGATCCTGAACGGCATCGGCTACGAGACCGATCTGCACGAGCAGCTCACCCCGATCGCGCCCACGTACACCTACAACGGCTTCGACGGCGGCGACTGGCGGGTGAAGTTCGCCCAGATCGCGAAGGACCTCGGCCGGGAGGCCGAGCACCAGGCCTGGGTCGACGCCTACGACGCCCGCGTCGCGGAGATCCGCGCAGAACTCGACGAGCGGGGCCTCGACCCCGTCGTCGCCGACGCCTCCTACTGGGACGAGCAGGTGCAGGTCGGCTGCTACAGCATCTCCTGCCTCGTCTTCGCGGACCTCGGCCTCTCGATCTCGACCGTCGCCGACAGCGACGGCGACGGGAAGCCCGACAGCGAGGGCCGCGCGCTCAGCCACGAGCAGCTCGGCGAGCTCGCCGACGTCGACGTGATCTTCACCGGCGTCGCGGAGGACGGCACGGGCCTCATCACCGACGAGACCGCGCTGAAGTCGAACGCGCTGTGGACCTCGCTGCCCGCCGTCGCGAACGGCCAGGTGTTCCCCTACAACTACGAGATGAGCTACGGCTCGCCGAGCGGGCAGACCGCCCTGCTCGAGGTCATCGCGAAGGCGCTGCTCGGATGAGCCGCCCGGAGGTCAACCTCGTGCACCGGGTCGAGGTCGCCGAAGTACGCCGCCTCACGCCCGGCATGATCCGGATCGTGTTCACCGGCCCCGGCCTCGAGGGCTTCGTCTCCTCGGGCGTCGGCGACGAGTACCTGCGCCTGTTCCTGCCGGCCGAGGGGCACGCCGAGCCCCAGCTGCCCGTCGCCACCGACGACGGCTACTGGGAGTTCCCCGAGGGCGTCGAGCCCTGCGAGGTGCGCACCTACACCGTGCGCGAGTGGGACGGGCCCGCCGGCCGGCTCGTCATCGACTTCGTCGTGCACGAGGGCGGCATCGCCGCCACCTGGGCGCTCGGCGCCGAGCCCGGCCACGTCGTCGGCGTGAACACGCCGCGCGGGCTGTACGCGCCCGCCGAGGGCATCGAGTGGCAGCTGCTCGTCGCGGACGCCACCGGCCTCCCTGCCGCCGTGCGGCTCGCGGAGCAGGCGCCCGCCGGCGTCCGCACGAGGCTCGTGCTCGAGGTCTCGGGCGAGCAGGACGAGCACCGCCCCGAGCTGCCCGCGAACGTCGAGCTCGCCTGGGTGCACGGCGGCAACGGGCACGCCCCGAGCCGGCTCGAGGAGATCGTGCGGGCGAGCGAACTGCCGAAGACGCCCGGCTACGTCTGGGTGGCGGGCGAGAGCGCCGTGACCCGCGCCGTGCGCAAGTACCTGCGCCACGAGCTCAAGCTGCCGCCGACCGCGTACAAGGTCGTCGGCTACTGGGTCGAGCGCGCCGAGCAGTGGCACGAGCGCTACGAGGCGCTGCCCGAGGACGTGCGGACGCGCCTCAGCGAAATGTGGGACGACGAGTCCCGCGACGAGGAGGAGCTGCAGGACGAGTACGTCGCAGTCCTCGAGTCGCACGGGCTCTGAGCCGCCGATGGTCGTGACCCAGGCGGTCCGGCGCACGCCGACCGGTTTCGCCGGGCGTCGGGCGCTCGGCTTCGCCGTCGCCTTCGGCGTGCTCGCAGGATGCGTCGCGCTCAGCCTCGCGATCGGATCGAAGGGACTGTCGATCGCCGAGGTGCTCGCCGCGATCGGGGGGTCGGCCGACGAGGCCGGGACGATCGTGCGCGAGCTGCGCCTGCCGCGCACCCTGCTCGGCATCCTCGTGGGGGCGGCACTCGGCGTCGCCGGCGCGGTGATGCAGGCGTTCACCCGCAACCCGCTCGCCGACCCCGGCCTCCTCGGCGTCAACGCCGGCGCCGCGTTCGCCGTGACGGCGGGGGCCGCGGCGTTCGGGCTCACCTCGCTCGGGGCGACGGTGTGGTTCGCCTTCGGCGGCGCGATCATCGCGACCGTCGGCGTGTACCTCATCGGCAGCGCCGGCCGGGGCGGGCCCGAGCCGTTGCGGATCACCCTCGGCGGCGTCGCGATCGGGGCGTTCCTCGCCGGGATCACGAGCGGCATCACCCTGCTCCTGCCCGAGGTCTTCGACCGCATGCGCGGCTGGAACGCCGGCAGCATCGTCGTCGCCCCACCTGAGCTGCTGGCGTGGGTGACGCCGTTCGTGCTCGCCGGACTCGTGCTCGCCGCCTGGGCCGCCGGGCCCCTCAACGCGGTCGCGCTGGGCGACGAGCTCGCCGTCGCACTCGGCTCGCGCATCGTGCGCACCAGGATCGTGTCGATCGTCGCCGTCACCCTGCTCTGCGGGGCGGCGACCGCCGCCGCCGGCCCGATCGGCTTCGTCGGGCTCATGGTGCCGCACGCGGTGCGCTGGTTCACCGGGCCCGACCAGCGCTGGATCTTCGCCGGCAGCGCCGTCGCGGCCCCCGTGCTGCTGCTCGCGAGCGACGTCGCCGGGCGCGTGGTGCTGCCGAGCGGCGAACTGCCCGTCGGCATCGTGACCGCCTTCGTGGGCGCGCCGGTGCTCATCGCGCTCGTGCGCCGTCGGCGGGTGAGCGGGCTGTGAGCGTCCAGACGCCCGCCCGCGCGGTGGTGCTCCGTTCGGCCGGCGGCGGCTTCGGCATCCGCATCGGCGTGCGCCACGCGCTCGTCGTCGCCGCGCTGCTCGCCGCGGCGCTCGCGGTCGGCGTGGTCAGCCTCGGCACCGGCGACTTCGTCGTGCCGCTCGGCGACGTCGTCGCCGCGCTGCTCGGGCAGGGCGACCGCCGCACCAACCTCGTCGTGCTCGACTGGCGGCTGCCGCGGGTGCTGCTCGCGCTCATGCTCGGCGCAGCGCTCGGCGCCGCGGGCGCGATCTTCCAGTCGATCACCCGCAACCCGCTCGGCAGCCCCGACGTCATCGGCTTCGACACCGGCGCCTACACCGGCGGCCTGCTCGTCATCATCACGAGCGGCACCGGCTACCTCGCGACCGCCTCCGGTGCGCTGCTCGGCGGCTTCGCGACGGCCGTCGTCGTGTACCTGCTCGCCTACCGGCGCGGCTTCCACGGCTTCCGCCTCATCATCGTCGGCATCGGCGTCGCGGCCATGCTCGCCTCGCTGAACACCTGGCTCATCCTCAGCGCGGAGCTGAACGTCGCGCTCGCCGCGGCCGCCTGGTCGAGCGGCTCGCTGAACGCGGTCGGCTGGGCGCAGGCGGTGCCCGCCGCCGCCGTGCTGCTCGTGCTGTGGGCCGTCGCCGCGGCGATGAGCCGCCGCCTGCACCTGCTGGAGCTCGGCGACGACGCCGCGACCGCGCTCGGCGTGCGCACCGGGCGCACCCGGCTCGTGCTCGTCGTGCTCGGCGTCGCCTTCACCGCGACCTCGGTCGCCGCCGCGGGGCCGATCGCCTTCGTCGCGCTCGCCGCCCCGCAGCTCGCGCGACGGCTCAGCCGCTCGGCGGGCGTGACGCTCGCGGGCGCCGCGGCGATGGGCGCACTGCTGCTCACCGCGAGCGACTACGCCGCGCAGCGACTGTTCGCGCCGACCCAGCTGCCCGTCGGCGTCGTCACGGTGAGCGTCGGCGGCGTCTACCTGATCTGGTTGCTCATCACGGAAGCGAGACGACGATGACCCGAACGACGACCGGGACGACGAAGGTCTCGGGTGCTGCGGATGCCTCGCCGGCCCGCCTCGCGGCCGAGGGCGTCACCCTCGCCTACGAGCGGCGGACGATCGCGGAGCGGCTCTCCCTCGACATCCCGACCGGCTCCTTCACCGTCGTCGTCGGACCGAACGCCTGCGGCAAGTCGACGCTGCTGCGGGCGCTCGCCCGGGTGCTCGCCCCCGCCGCGGGGCGCGTCGTGCTCGACGGCCGTGCCATCACCGAGTACCCGGCGAAGGAGGTCGCCCGGCGTCTGGGCCTGCTGCCGCAGAGCTCCATCGCGCCGGAGGGCATCACGGTGGCCGACCTCGTGGCGCGGGGGAGGCATCCGCATCAGGGGCTCTTCCGGCAGTGGAGCGTCGCCGACGAGGCTGCCGTCGCTGCCGCGCTCGCCGCGACCAACACCGCCGAGCTCGCGGGCCGGCCGGTCGACGAGCTGTCCGGCGGGCAGCGGCAGCGGGTCTGGGTGGCGATGGTGCTCGCGCAGGAGACGCCGCTGCTCCTGCTCGACGAGCCGACCACTTTCCTCGACATCGCGCACCAGTACGAGCTGCTCGAGCTGCTGCGCGGCCTGCACCGGGCGGGCGACCGCACGCTCGTCGCCGTGCTGCACGACCTGAATCAGGCCGCCCGCTACGCGGACCACCTCGTCGTCATGCGGGACGGCGAGGTCGTCGCGACGGGCGATCCGGGCGAGGTGCTGACGGCGGAACTCGTCGAGCGGGTGTTCGGTCTGCCGTGCACCATCGTGCCTGACCCGCACACCGGCACGCCGCTCGTGGTGCCGCGGCTGCCCGCCTAGGAGGCATCGGCGGCTGCGGCGATCGCCGCCGCGATCTCCTCCTCGACGAGCGTGGCGTTCATCGCCGCGCCCGTGAAGTTGCCGCCCGCCATCGCGAACGGCACCGAGGAGCGCGGATCGGTCACGTTGCCGGCGGCCCAGAGCCCGGGGACGTCCGTGCGCCCCATCGCGTCGACGACCACGAACGAGCCGCCCATCGGGTGCTCGGCGTGCGCGGCGCCGAGCGCGCGGAGGAGGCCGTCGAGCGGGGCGGGCACGGGCGCGACGAGGAGCGCGTCGACCGGGATCGTCTCGCCGTCGGCGAGCTCCAGCGCGGCGAGCTCGCCCTCTGCATCGGTCTCGACGCGGGCGAGCGGGCGCTCCTCGATGCGGATGCCGCGGGCGAGCAGGCCGGAACGGGTGGCGTCGTCGATCGGGCGGCCGCCGGTGAGGAAGACGACGTCGTCGGAGAGCTGGCGCATGAGCTGTGCCTGGTGCGGGTTGGGCTGCTCGCCGGCGAGCACGGCGATGCGACGGTCGCGCACCTCCCAGCCGTCGCAGTACGGGCAGACGAAGACGCCGCGGCCCCAGAGCTCGGCGAGGCCCGGGACCTCGGGGAGCTCGTCGCGCAGCCCGCTCGTGACGAGCAGACGGCGGGTGGTGACCGTCGTGCCGTCGTCGAGCTCAACGAGGAAGCCCGTCGCCTCGGCGTCGGCGTCGGCGTCCGCCTTGCGCGTCGCGCGGACGACCGCGCCGTCCCGCACCTCGACGCCGTCGTAGCGGCCGAGCTCCCGTCGCCCCTCGGCCAGCAGCTCGAGCGGGGAGGTGTGGTCGCGCCCGAGGACGCCGTGCATGTGCCCGGCGAAGCGGTTGCGGGGGCGGCCCTCGTCGACGACGAGCACTCGCCGACGGGACCGCCCGAGCATGAGGGCGGCGCTCAGGCCGGCGGGGCCGCCGCCGACGATGACGACGTCGTACTGAGGCTGGGTGCGGTTCTCCATGCATCCGATCCTGCGGCGGCTGGATGGATGCGGCAAGCTGGTTTGCCGAAGTGGCAAATGTGCGCGACGGGAGGCGACGATGACGCAGGAATGGGAGCTCGAGCGTTCGCTTGACGCCGTCGCACCGCGGCTGCGGGCGCTCCGCCAGCGCCGCGAGGCGACCCTCGCCGAGCTCTCCGAGCGCACCGGCATCTCGGTGAGCACCCTCTCGCGTCTCGAATCGGGTGGCCGCCGCCCGACCCTCGACCTGCTGATGCGGCTCGCCACCGCCTACCGGGTGAGTCTCGACGACCTCGTCGGCGCGCCGCAGATCGCGGACCCGCGGGTGCGGCCGAAACCCTTCTACCGGGACGGGAAGGCGATCATCCCGCTCACCCGCGACACCCCTGGGCTGCACGCGTACAAGATGGTGCTGCCGGGCCATCCGTCCGAGTCGCCGGTGCCGCAGCGCACGCACGGCGGATACGACTGGATCTACGTGCTCAGCGGCCGCGTGCGGCTCGCGCTCGGCGACGAGGAGCTCGTGCTCGAGCCGGGCGAGGCCGCCGAGTTCGACACCCGGGTGCCGCACGGCATGGTGAGCGCCTCGCTCGAGCCCGCCGAGGTGCTGAACCTGCTGAGCGCGCAGGGCGAGCGCGTGCACCTGCGGACGGTGGACGGGTAGCTCTGCCCCTCGACCGGGCACCCCGGATGCGGCATCATGAGGCCCATGAGCGCCAGAGAGCCGTCCGTGCAGCCGCAGTACCCGTCCCCGGCGCCGCCGCCCTCGGCGGCGCTCGCCGTCGTGTCGCTCGTCGCGGGGCTCGTGATCGTCGCGCTGCAGGTGGCCGTGCAGCTCGTGCTGCCCCTCATCTACTCGACCACCGGCGGATCGGCCGATCTCGTCACGCTGCTGAACGTCGTGCACCTCGTGCAGGGCGTGCTCGTCGCGATGTGCGCCATCGTCGCCGTGGCGACGGGCCTCATCGTGCTGGTTCGGCGCGGTCCGGGGCGGGCTCGCGCGGGCGCCGGAGTGGCGCTCGGCGGGGCGGCGCTCGCGACCCTCGTGGCGACGCTGCTGCAGAGCGCGCTGCTGTCGGCGTTCTGATGGCCGAGGCGAAGTACGACGCGAAGTACGACGTCAAGCGCGAGTTCCGATCCCTGTACGCACCGAGCGCGACCCGCTTCGAGTTCGTCGAGGTGCCGCCGATGCAGGTGCTCGCGATCGACGGGCACGGCGACCCGAACACGGCGCCCGAGTACGCGGCCGGCGTGCAGGCGCTGTACTCGACGGCGTACCCGCTCAAGTTCCTGAGCAAACGCGAACTCGGCCGTGACTTCGTGGTCGCGCCGCTCGAGGGGCTGTGGCGGGCTGACGACCCCGCGAGCTTCGTCACCCGGGACAAGTCGGCGTGGAGCTGGACGATGCTCCTCGTGCAGCCCGACTGGCTCGACGGGGCCCACCTCGAGGCCGCCCGCGCCCGGGCCCTCGAGAAGGCGCCGAGCGAGCTGCGCGACGCGATCGAATGTCTCGAGCTCCGGCGGCTGCACGAGGGGCGATGCGTGCAGATCCTGCACCTCGGTTCGTACGACGACGAAGCGCCGACGCTCGCCAGACTGCATGACGAGTTCATGCCCGAGCACGGGCTGACCTTCGCCGGCGACCACCACGAGATCTACCTGAGCGATGCCCGGCGCACGGCGCCTGAGAAGCTCCGCACGGTACTGCGTCAGCCGGTACGGCCGCGCTGACCCGCGAGCGGGCCGCGCACGCTACGCGGCGGCCATGGCTCGCGCCAGCAGGCCCATCCGCCGATCGGTCGAGGTGTTCGCGGCGATCGGCGTGCCGTGCGGGTCGACATGCGGGGGCGGGATGAACCACCGGCCGGCGTCGCGGACGACGATGCGCCACCCGTCGTCGTGCACCCGGTGGTGATGGTGGCTGCACAGCAGGATGCCGTTGTCGAGATCGGTGCGCCCGTCGTCGCGGTGCCACCACGCGATGTGGTGGGCCTCGGTGTGCGAAGGGGGCCGTGAGCAGCCCGGCCACGCGCAGCCGCCGTCGCGCTCGGCGAGGGCGAGTTTCTGCGCGGCGCTGAAGAGGCGGGCGGAGCGCCCGAGCTGCAGCGGCTCGCCGTGCTCGCCGACGAACAGCGGCGCGATGCCGGCCGAGGTGACGAGCGCGCGGACGCTCGCGATCGAGACGGGCTGATCGAGGCCGTCGATCGTGCCGTGGCCCCGCTCGGCGAGAAGCGCCGCGGCATCGGCGCGCACGACGACGGTCGTCTGTCTGAGCGTCGGGACCGCGGCGCAGCCGAGTGCGTGTCGCGCGAGGTCGGCGAGCGCGTCGGCGTTGAGCTGGGCGATGGTGCGGTGCTCGGCGGTTCGGGCGTCGTCGTCGTGCTGCCGTCGCCGGGCGTCGCGGGCACGGTGCAGTTCGGCGCCGACGAGCCCGTCGACGGCGGCCTTCAGCGTGGCACCGTTCACGGGGTCGAGCGCGCCGCGCACGTTGACCATGCCCGCCGTGTCTTCCCAGATGCGGAGCCCCCGCCGGCCGCGGAGCTCGTCTTCGCGCGGGCGCACGCCGTCGGGATCGAGTCGAGCCTCGAGGAGCGTGATGAGCTGCGCCAGCCGCTCGGGCCCGACCGAGGCTGCCTGTTCGACCAGGAACCGCTCGGCCTCGTCGAGCGTCGCCGACTCGACGCGAGGCGCCACCCGATCGAGGAAGCGGCGGATGCGCTCGGCGGCGTGGAGCCCGAGCTCGGCGCTCGCGAGGCCCACGGCGAGGTGGGGGAGTCGCGGGGCGAGGCGCTCGCCCGCGAAGGAGCTGCGCAGGGCGGTGGCCGCCCCCACGGCGATGAGCTCGTGCGCCTCGCCCGCGCGGCGGCGCGTCGTGTCGGCGACGAGCCGTGCGGGATTCGGGTAGCCGCGATCGCGTGCCGGATCTTCGCCCGGGATGCCGGTGCACCGGGCCGCGAGCTCAGCCGCGCAGGCGCTCGCCGCGGCTTCTGCGGCACGGGTGAGCCCCGCCAGCGCGTCGAGCACTCGGAGCAGTCCGTCGTCGCTGAGTGCCCGCGCATCGACGGCTGCCGGGGCGGCGGCATGGTCCCGAATGGCGCTCGCGTTCAGCCGGACGCCGCCCGTCCAGGCATCGTCGACCGCGGCAAGCCGCGCGGCGAGCACGGCGAGCCGCGGTGGCGAATCGCTCGGGACATCCATGCTTCGACGCTACGCCGGAATCGCCCGACCGTTCGAAATCATCTTCGAATGTGGAGAACGCCACGCCATGCGTGCCTGGGGGCGGAGGGGTGCCGGATCGATACCCGAAGCGGGGCGATCACCAAGCCTGGTCCGCCCCGTCCAGCAGCTCCGCGAGCGCGCCGCTCGCGCGCAGCAGCATGACGCTCCGCTCCGCGAGGGCGTCGAGTCGCGCGTCGAGCGAGCGCTCGGCCGCGGCGACGCCGGATTCCTCGCCGAGCGTCGCCACGACGGAGCGGATGGCCGGGATGCCGGCGCCGCCCTCGCGGAGTGCTGCGACGACGCGTGCGACGAGGATCTGGGCCGCCGAGTAGCTGCGGGCCGCCACGGAGCCGACGCGATCGGGGTGGAGCAGCCCTTCCGTCTCCCAGTACCGCAGCGTCGAGCTGCGCACGTCGAGGGCCGAGGCGAGCTCGGTGATCGACATCGCGCCGCCGGCGCCCGCCGCCGAGGCATCCGCCGACCCGATCGCCGCGAGCCCCCCGCGCGCCGCGAGCACCCGTTCGCGCTCCCGCGCGAGCCCGGCGTGCAGCTCGTCGACGAGCGCCGCCGCCTCGGCGATCGGCCGCGTGCGGAGCTCGGCGAGCGCACCGCGGGCCGCGACCGGCCCGATGGCCCGAGCCAGGGCGCGATACGCGCGGAGGGCGACGAGGTGGGCGCCGGTGTAGCTGCGGTACCCGTTCGCCGAGCGTGCGGCGGGCGGGATCACGCCGAGCCGTTCCAGGTCGCGCACCTGCTGGTCCGAATACCCGGCCGCGCGGGCGAGTTCGGCGGTGCGCAGTCCGTGCGGCATGCACAACCCCCAATACGCAGTTGAAGTTCACACTCAAAGTATGAGTATGCAGCAGATCCTCGACGCCGTCCGCTCCTTCGACGGCGTGCTCGTCGTCGAACCCGCCCCGGGCGGGCCCTTTCCCGAGCTCGCCTGGGGCGACGCCTTCTTCTATCACGCCCCCGACGGCCGAATGCCGGAGCGCACCCAGCCGTACGGCACGATCGTGACGAAGGACTCCCCCGACGACACCGCTTCGCGCCTCGACGAGCCCGGCCGGTACCGCGTCAACGTGCACGTCGATCGGGCGACGTTCCGGCGGGTGACGGGGGAGGACCCGCGCTCCCTCGCGGTGCCGCGCGACGCGGCGGCCGTCGACGTGCTCGGCCCGCACCCCGTGTACGGGGCGAACGGCTGGCTGGCCGTGGTGAACCCCGAGTCGACCGTCGAGGAGCTCGTGGCGCTGCTGCGCGCGGCGCACGAGGCGGCTCGCCGCCGCTCGACGCGGAGCGCCGCGCGCCGCGCGCGGCCCGGCGTCTAGCTCGTGCCGCTCCACGGCGCGGGCACGATGACCCACATGACCTCGGCGCCGAGCTCGGGGTCGGCCGTCCAACTGTGGGGTTCGCGCCCCGGGAAGGTGAGTGCGTCGCCGGCGACGAGCGCCACGGTGCGGTCGACGAAGCGCGCCGTGAGCGCACCGGACAGCACGTGCAGCACCTCCACGTCGCTCGAGATCGTGTAGAGCTCCTCGCCGCCCGACGCGCCCGGCGCCATGGTGGAGCGCACGAGCTGCACCCGCGACTCGCTTCGCGGCGACATGAGCCGCTCGGTGACCTGTGTGCCGCCGAAGTTCACCCGGGGTGCGTCGTCGTAGCCGACGATCTGGATCTCGGGTTCGGCGAAGAGCGAGCCGATCGGGAGCGAGAGCACCTGGCAGAGCTGCAGCAGGGTCGCGACGGACGGGGAGGTCTCGTCGCGCTCGAGGCGGCTGAGGAACCCCTTGGTGAGCCCGCTCGCCTCGGCCAGCTGAGCGAGGGTGAGCCCCTGGGCCGTGCGCGCGTTGCGCAGGTGGGCGCCGATCGCGAGCGGGGAGGAGCTGGGGTCGGGTGGGACGGCGCGGCGCATGGGGCTCCTTCGCTCGGTGCGGATCGCGGATCGCGGGTCGATGGATCGCAGGTCAGTGATCGCGGGTCGGTGATCGGGACTCGCGGGCCGCTCCGCCGGGCGGATGGCCGGTTCGACCGGCCGAGCGGATGCCGAACCGCATGCTTGCGTCGCCGCATCCGACGCCGTAGCATGGCCCGCGAGTTTTCTCCAGAATATCAAAGGTTTACCAATATGCAACCCACTGACGCGCCCGAGCCGAAGCCCCAGGAACACCCCCGGCCGATCGGCCCGGTCGACGCGAGCCGCGTGCCGCGCTTCGCGGGCATCGCCACCTTCGCGCGGCTGCCGCGCCTCGAGGACGTCGAGCACGCCGACATCGCCGTCGTGGGCGTGCCCTTCGACAGCGGGGTCAGCTACCGGCCGGGCGCGCGCTTCGGCCCGGCGCACGTGCGCGAGGCATCCCGCCTGCTCCGCCCCTTCAACCCCGCGCAGGGCGTCGAGCCCTTCGCGGTGCAGCAGGTCGCCGACGCCGGCGACCTCGCGGTCAACCCGTTCAGCATCGACGAGGCCGTCGCCGACGTCGAGGCCGGCGCCCGCGCGCTCGCCGAGCAGGCCGACCGCCTCGTCGTCATCGGCGGCGACCACACCATCGCGCTGCCGCTGCTGCGCGCCGTCACCGCGCAGCACGGCCCCGTCGCGGTGCTGCACTTCGACGCCCACCTCGACACCTGGGACACCTACTTCGGCGCCCCGATCACGCACGGCACTCCGTTCCGGCGGGCCTCCGAGGAAGGGCTCATCGACCTCACGGCGAGCATGCACGTCGGCACCCGCGGGCCGCTCTACGGCGTCGTGGACCTGAGCGACGACGCCCGCCTGGGCTTCGCGATCGTCACGAGCGAGGACATCGAGGAGCGCGGCGTCGAGGCCGCGATCGAGCGGATCCGCGCCCGGGTCGACGGCAAACCCCTCTACATCTCGATCGACATCGACGTGCTCGACCCGGCGCACGCGCCCGGCACCGGCACCCCCGAGGCCGGCGGGCTGACGAGCCGGGAGCTGCTCCGGATCATCCGCGCCCTCGCCGACCAGCGCATCGTCGGTGCCGACGTGGTCGAGGTCGCGCCCGCCTACGACCACGCCCAGCTCACCGCCGTCGCCGCCTCGCACGTGGCGTACGAGCTGATCAGCGCGATGGCCCCGCGCGGCTGAGCCCCACCCCCGCATCACCGGATCGAAGGAGACCCCGATGACCACCCGAACCCCCAGCACCGAGGAGGTGCTCGCCGCCGCCGACGCGATCATCGACGCCTTCGCGGCGACCGACGGCGAGCGCTACTTCGCCGGCTTCGCGCCCGAGGCGAGCTTCCTCTTCCACACCGAGTCGGCCAGGCTCGACGACCGCGCCGCCTACGAGGCGCTCTGGCAGGGCTGGGTCGAGGGCGGATGGCGCGTGCTCGACTGCCGCTCCACCGCCCGTCTCGTGCAGGCGTACCCCGGCGGCGCGGTCTTCAGCCACGACGTCGCCACCCGGGTCGACACGGGAGAGGGCGAGGACGCCTACCGCGAGCGGGAGACCATCGTCTTCCGCGTGCACGGCGAGCAGCTGCTCGCCGTGCACGAGCACCTCTCCCCGGCATCCGCCGACTGAGCCGCCCCGGCCGACCCCGACCCCCCCACATCCCCCAGGAGCACGCAATGTCGCTGTATCGCCGTCTCGACCGCCGCCTCGCGGCGCAGTCCGACACTTCGGGGCCGGTCCGCGGCACCCTCTCCACGCCGCGGATCGGCATGATCTGGCTCGCGGCCAACCTCGTCGTCACGACCCTGCTCACCGGCACCCTGTTCGTGCCGGGCGTCGAGTACGGCACGGCGATCACGATGATCGTCGCGGGCACCGTCGCGGGCGCCGTCGTGCTCACCCTGATCGGCAACATCGGCACCCGCACGGGCCTGCCGACGATGGCGCTCGCCCGCGGGGCCTTCGGCACGCGCGGCGGCTTCCTGCCGATGGCGGCGAACCTCGTCATCCTGATGGGCTGGAGCTGGGTGCAGGCGATGCTCGCCGGCGTCACGGTCGACGCCCTCGTGTCGAGCCTCACGGGCTTCTCGAACCCGATCCTCTTCTCCGTGCTGTGCCAGACGATCGTCGTGCTGCTCGCGATCTTCGGCCACGAGGGCATCGCGAAGGTCGAGCCCTGGCTCGCGGTGCTCATGCTCGCGATCATCGCCTGGATCTTCTTCATCGCCTTCACGAGCTTCGCGCCCGGCGACTACTTCGCCATCCCCGCCGACCCCTCGATCGGGCAGACCCCCGCGATCGTGCTCGACATCGTCGTCGCGACCGCGGTCAGCTGGACGGTGCTCTCGGCCGACTTCAACCGGCTCGCCGCGACGAGCCGGGCCGGGTTCCTCGGCGCGGGGCTCGGCTACACCCTCTCCACCGTCATCGCGATGACGCTCGGCGCGACGGCGATCGGCTACGTCATCCTGAGCGGCGGGGAGCCGCTCGCCTTCGATCCGAGCGTGCTCGTGGCGGCGTTCGGCGCCCCGATCGCGATCGTCATCTTCGTCTCGGTGATGGCGACGAACTCGATGGTCGTCTACGGCATGACCACGTCGATCGTGCACGCCGCCGCGGGGCGGGCGAAGCTGCGCTTCCTGCCGACGGCGCTCGTCGTCGGGGCGATCTCGATCCTCGGGGCGACGTGGCTCGCCTTGCTCGATCAGTTCACGAACTTCCTCATCGTGATCGGCGCGTTCTTCGTGCCGGTGTTCGCGATCATGATCGTCGACTACTACCTCGTGAAGCGCGCGAGCTACACCGTGGACCTCCTGCGCCGCCGCGGCGGCCGCTACTGGTACCTCGGCGGGGTGAACTGGATCGCGGTGGGCGCCTGGGCGGTCGGCGCCGCGGTCTCGTACCTCTGGGTGTACGTCTGGCCGAGCCCGGTCGGGGCGACGATCCCGGCCTTCGTCGTGACGTTCACGATCTACCTGCTCGCGATGCTGCCCGAGCGGGCGCGCACCGGCCGGGAGGCGAGCGTGCACCTCGCCGACGCGGTCGTGCAGGCCGACACCACCGGGATCCAGGCGATGGACGAGGCGGTCCTCGGCGACGTCGAGCGCGCCATCGAGGCGAGGCGTCGCGCGAAGGCCGCAGCCGACGCGGATGCCTCGGCGGGCACCGGTCGCGATGCGTGAGCTCAGCCGCCCGATCGGCTCGGGCATGCGCGTCTACCCCGGCGACCCCGAGGTCGTGATCGAGCCGGCGCTGCACCTCGACCGCGACGGGGTCGACGTCGCCCGGCTGCACCTCGGCTCGCACACCGGCACCCACCTCGACGCGCCCTCGCACACCGTCGCCGGTGGGCGGACGACGGGCGGCATCGGCCTCGACGAGCTCGTCGGCGAGGCGCTCGTCGTGCACCTCGACGGGCTCGTCGCCGGGCAGCGCTACGGGCTCGTCGAGCTCGAGCGGGCGCTCGGCGGCCCGCTGCCCGAGCGCGTGCCGCCGATCGTGGTCCTCGACACCGGCTGGGCCGAGCGCTTCGACACCGAGGAGGTGCTCGACCACCCCGCGCTCGACCCGGCCGCCGCGGCAGAGCTCGTGCGCCGCGGGATGCACGTGCTCGCCGTCGATACGCTGAGCCCCGACCCGAGCTCGGACGGCGGGGAGGCCGGCTTCCCCGTGCACGAGGTCGTGCTCGGCGGCGACCGGCTCATCGTCGAGAACCTGTGCGGCCTCGCCGGGCTGCCGGAGCGGATCCGGGTGGGCTTCTTCCCGCTCCGGGTCGACCTCGACGGAGCCCCGGTGCGGGCGGTCGCGTTCGGCTGAGCCGCGGCGACCGCGCCCGCCCCGCCCCGTCCCGCGCCCGTCCCGCCCCACCCACCCACCCGCTCCGCCCCGCCCCACCCACCCGCTCCGGCGTGTCGTCACTTTTTGCGGGTGCTGGCGCCGCGCGACCCGCAAATACTGACGTCTTGCCGGGTGGGGCGGGCGGAGAGGCGGGGCTGGGCGGAGGGGGATGAAGGGGGTGGGTCAGACGGGCGGGCAGGGCGCCCCGGCCGCCGAGTTCGAGCCGCGCGCCGCGGAAGCGCTCCCGCAGCCGCCGGTCGTGCGTGACGAGCACGACCGCCCCCGCGAAGCCCGCGACGGCCGCCTCGAGCTCGTCGACGAGGAGCGGCGCGAGGTGGTTCGTCGGCTCATCGAGGAGCAGCAGCTCGAAGTCCCGGCTCGCGAGCAGCGCGAGCTCCAGCCGGCGGCGCTGCCCGTACGACAGGCCGCCGAGCGGGCGCTCGAGCTCGGACTCGTGGAACAGGCCGAGCGCCAGCAGACGCTCGGCCGCGGCATCCCGCCCCTCGCGGAGCCCCGCCGCGTACGCCTCGACGAGCGGGCGCCGCGGATCGTCGATCCGGCCGGCCTGCTGGCGCAGCCAGCCCACGGCGCCGCGTCGGGCGACCCCGCCCGCGGCGGCCGGGAGCTCGCCCGCGAGGGTGCGCAGCAGCGTCGTCTTGCCTGCGCCGTTCGGGCCGGTGACGAGCAGCCGATCGCCCGGGCCCAGCTCGAAGTCGGGCACCGGCTCGCCGAGCACCGTCAGCCCCGCGACACGGAGGATCGGCGCGGCGGGCGGCGCGCTCGGCGCACCCTGCTCCGCCGAGGCATCCGCCCGCGCCCGCAGTGCGCCCGCCGTGAACCGCAGCGGCTCCGGCGGCGGGGCGACCGGCTCCGCCGCGAGCCGTGCGAGCCGTTCCTTCGCGTTGCGGATGCGGCCCATGGCGCCGTGATCGCGGCCGCGCGCACGGAACGCCCCGGCCCCCATGCCCGGCTTGTCGAGCTTGCGGGGGATGGCCGCGAGCCGTCCGGCATTGGCCTCCAGCAGCGCGAGGTGGCGCTCCCGCTCGGCGAGCCACGCCTCGTGCGCGAGCCGCCGGCGCTCCCGCTCCGCCGCTTTCGCCGCGAGATAGCCGGCGTAGCCGTCGCCGTAGCGGGTGACGCCGCGGTCGGCGAGCTCCCAGATCGCGCTCGTCCAACGCGCGAGGAAGGCGCGGTCGTGCGAGGCCGCGACGACGGTGCCCCGGTGCCTGGCGAGCGCGGCGACGAGCCAGTCCCAGGCGTCGTCGTCGAGGTCGTTCGTCGGCTCGTCGAGCAGCAGCAGCTCGGCGTTCGAGGCGAGCGCGGCGGCGAGCACGATCCGCGCCCGCTCCCCGCCGGAGAGCGTGCGCCACTCCCGGGAGCGGTCGACGTCGCCGACGCCGAGCGCGGCGAGCCCCGCGTCCAGCCGGGCCGGGGCGCCGTAGCCGTCGCGCGCCTCGTAGCGGTCGACGAGCGCGGCGTACCGGGCGAGGGCGGCGTCGAGCTGCGGGCCGTCGAGGCCCACGCCGCCGGGACCGGCGAGCTCGGCCCCGGCTTCGGCGATCTCGGCCTCGAGCTCGCGCAGCTCCCGCCAGCAGGCGTCGATCGCCTCGGCGACGGTCGCCCGGTCGGGCAGCTCGAGCGATTGCTCGAGCGCGCTGACCCCGCCGGGCGCGACGAGCGTCCGTTCGCCGGCGTCGGGCACGAGCTCGCCGGCGATGAGCCGGAGCAGCGTCGTCTTGCCCGCGCCGTTGTCGCCGACGAGCGCGATGCGCTCGCCCGCGCCGAGCTCGAGGTCGACCCGGTCGAGCACGAGGTGCTCCGCGAAGCGCAGGCTCGCGCCGCGGAGGGAGAGATGGATTCGGGCGGTCATGTGCGACTCGCAATCTCGATCCGTCGATCGGCGCACGGGCCGGCTTCGTCGTCGAAGCGCCGGTGGCGGGCGCGCGGAGCGGGCGCGGCGCGCGATCACGGATCGGGGTGAGGATGGCCGGCACCCGACGGTGCCTGGAACGGATGCCGCGGAGCGATGCTCGACGCGGCGGGGCCACCTCAGTGGCGGATCAGCGTACCCATAGGTGCACGACCGTAGCAGCGACCCTCGGGCGGGCGCAAGGGCGAGCCGTCGGGCGCCGCTACGCCGAGAGGCCCTGCCAGCGGGCGAGCTTCTCCGGGTTGCGCACGAGCCAGAGCTCCGAGAGCCGGCCCTCGCGCACCTCGACCGAGACCACCGTGTCGACGACGCCGTCCTGGGCGAAGACCGCGACGTAGCCCGAGGCCGCGTCCCGCAGCGAGATCGACAGCCCCTCGCCGCGCTTCGCGATGATGCCCAGCACGTAGCGCGCGACGTGCTCGGCGCCGAGGACGGGCCGGCGGGCGGCCGAGACGATGCCGCCGCCGTCGGAGACGAGCCGGGCGTCGGGGTCGAGCAGCTCCACGAGCGCCTCGATCCGGCCCGTCGCGGCCGCCGCGAGGAAGGCGTGCACGACCGCCGCGTGCTGCTCGGCCGACGCCGCCCCCGCGCGTCCCGCGCGCACCCGCGCCCTGGCACTGGAGGCGAGCTGCCGGCAGGCGCCGGGGGAGCGGCCGACGACCTCGGCGATCTCCGCGAAGGGCAGACCGAAGGCCTCGTGCAGCACGAAGGCGACGCGCTCGGCGGGGGTCAGCGTCTCCAGCACCACGAGCATCGCGGTCGACACGCCCTCGGCGAGCTCGGCGTGCTCGGCGGGGTCCGCCGGCGGTGCCGCGGCGAAGCGGCCGCCGAACACGCCGGGGGCGTCGGGCAGCGGCTCGGGCAGCCACTCGCCGACGTAGGCCTCGCGGCGGGCGCGGGCCGAGCCGAGCTCGTCCAGGCAGATCCGGCCGACCACCCTCGTGAGCCACGCGCCGGGGGAGCGGATCTCCGCCCGCTCCACCTCGGGCAGGCGCAGCCAGCGCTCGTAGCCGGACTGCACCGCGTCCTCCGCCTCGGCGAAGGAGCCGAGCAGGCGGTACGCGAGGCCGAGGAGGGCCGGGCGTTCCGCGGCGACCGCGTCGGACGAGGCATCCACCGTGCTCATGCGCCCAGCCTGCCACGCCCGGCGCGCCCGCCTGACATTCCACGGCGCTGCGTCGTCGGAGTCGTGAGGGCGGGCGCCGGGCCCGCCGAGGGCCGCGGGCCCGGAACGGAGGACACGGTGAGGATCGCCATCGCAGGAGGGACCGGCACGGTCGGCCGGCACATCGTCGAGGTCGCGCGCGAGCGCGGGCACGAGACGGTCGTGCTCGCCCGCTCCGCCGGCGTCGACCTCACGACGGGGGCTGGGCTCGCCGCCGCGCTCGCCGGGGTCGACGCCGTCGTCGACGCGGCGAACGTCAACGCCATCGACCGGGAGACCGCCGAACGCTTCTTCACGGGCACCTCGCGCACGCTCCTCGCCGCCGAACGCGAGGCGGGCGTCGGCCATCACGTGCTGCTCTCGATCGTCGGCATCGACCGGATCCCCTACGCCTACTACGAGGCGAAGCTCGCCCAGGAGGGCGTGGTCGAGGCCGGGGGCGTGCCCTACACGATCCTGCGGGCGACGCAGTTCCACGAGTTCGCCGGCCAGATGGCGGGGCGGCTCCGGGTCGCGGGCATCCAGCTCGCGGCGCGGATGCGCACGCAGCCGATCGCGGCCCGCGAGGTCGCCGAGCACCTCGTCGCGCTCGCCGAGGGCACGCCGCGGGGTCGCGCGCGCGACCTCGCCGGCCCGCGCGAGGAGCAGCTGGCCGAGCTCATCCGCCGGCTCGTCCGCGCCGAGGGCCGGCGCGGGCCCGTGCTGCCGGTGTCCCTGCCCATCCGGGGCATGGGCGAGATGCGCCGCGGTGCCGCGCTGCCCGGCCCGGACGCCGAGCTCGGGCGGCAGACGTTCGCGGAGTGGCTCGCGGACCGCTGACGCCGGCGGGATGCCGAGGCTCCCTCGTGCACCCCGGGTTCACCGCCCCGTCATCCGAGGGTCAGCCCCGGGTCATCCGCCGCCGATTCACTGGGCGAAAGCCCGCGCTCCGCACCCGCCCATTCCGGGCGGGTGCGGTCGCGCGCGCCCGGACGAGTGAACGCGCGAGACGAATGAGGATGACACGACGATGACGATGACGACGATGCGCCGGGCCCGGCGCGGCGCGGCGACCGCCGCGCTGCTGGGCCTCGCGGTCGCCGGGCTCGCGGTGCCGGCCACGGCCGCCGCCGCCGAGCCCGCGATCGAGGTGCCGACCGCTCCGGTGGTCGACGGCACCACCGCCTGGCACTACCTCGACGACGGCACCGACCCCGCCCGCGGCGACGCGAACCTGCGGGTCTGGACGACCACCGGCTACGACGACGCCGACTGGAAGCAGGCGCCGGGCAGCTTCGGCGCCAAGGGCGGCAAGCTCGCCGCCGTCGGCCCGCACCTGCCCGCGACGCTGCTGAACCACTACCTCGACGGCACGGCGGCGCCGACCGTTCCGACGTACTTCTTCCGCACCAGCTTCGAGCTCGAGCCGGGCGTCGCGGCCGAGGTCGGCCAGCTCGTCGGCGACCTCGTGTACGACGACGCCGTGCAGGTCTGGGTGAACGGAGAGAAGGTCGCCGGCTTCGTCGACGGCCGGGTGACCGGCACGACGAACCTCGAGTACGCGGGCGACAGCAACGGCGACCCGCTCGCCTCGACCTTCACCGCCGACGGCGACGTGCTCGTCGACGGCACGAACACGGTCGCGATCGCCCTGTTCCAGGACCGCGCCTCCAGTTCGGACATCTACCTCGACGTCCCGCAGATCTCCCTGCTGCCCGAGGCCGGAACCCCCGGCGAGCCCGTCGCGGTGCCGCCGACCCGGGTGATCCTCACGCCGACCGAGACGCCCGCGACCTCGCAGTCGTTCTCGTGGCTCGCGGGCGACGTCTCGCACACCAGCGGCCAGGTGCAGATCCGGCCCGCCGCGGGCGGCGAGACCCGTACCGTGGACGCGTACGCCGCGGGCACGGTCAACGGCAACCCGCTGCAGCACTTCTCGGCGACCGTCGACGGCCTCACCGCCGCGACCGCGTACGAGTACCGCGTCGGACTCGAGGGCGCGTGGAGCGGCTGGACCCGTTTCACCACGGCGAACCCGAAGGCGACCGACTTCCAGTTCGTCTACTACGGCGACGCGCAGATCGGGCTCGACTCGACCTGGCCGAACGTCGTCGCGCAGGCGGAGGCGAAGGCCCCGCGCTCGATCGGTTCGGTGCACGCCGGAGACCTCATCAACACCTCGTCGAACGAGACGGAGTGGCTGAACTGGTTCAAGGGCATGCAGACCTCCGCGGCGACGACGAACGTCATGGCCGCGCCCGGCAACCACGAGTACTCCGGCGACAAGCTGCTGAAGTCGTGGAAGGCGAACTTCGAGTACCCGCACAACAACCCGTCCACCGAGACGATCGGCGAGCTCGCCGAACTCGCCGTCGGTGAGAGCGACGTGGCGAAGCAGTACGCCGCCTACTTCGCGCACTGGACCGCCTTCGCGACCGAGACGGTGTACTTCACGGACTACCAGGGCGTGCGCTTCATCACGGTGAACGCGACCCGCGACACGACGTTCCTCACCCCGGACGTGCTGCCCTCGTGCACGGGCGTCGAGTGCCCGCAGACGAAGGTCGGCGAGCTGTGGACGCAGTTCCAGGCGGCCTGGCTCGACCACGTGCTCACCGAGAGCCCCTCGAAGTGGAACGTCGTCACCTTCCACCAGCCCGTCTACTCGACCTCCGCGGGCCGTGACGAGCCGATCCTCCGCAAGTACTGGGTGCCCGTGTTCCAGGAGCACGACATCGACCTCGTGATGATGGGCCACGACCACACCTATGCGCGCGGCTACCACAACGACGACGTCACCGAGACCGCCGGCATCACCGACGGCCCCGTCTACATCGTCTCGAACTCGGGCGCGAAGCACTACGAGCTCGAGACGCCCGAGAAGAACGTCTGGACGAACAACAACGCCACCCAGGTGCTCCGCGGCGCGGGCGTCACGACCTACCAGGTGGTCGACGTGACGAAGAACCAGCTCGTCTACCGCTCGTACCTCGCCGAGAAGACGGCGAACGCGACGACGACGCTGCCCGTCGGCGCCGTGTACGACGAGTTCACCGTCACGAAGCTCGACGACGGTCGCAAGTGGGTCACCGAGGCCGGCGTCGAGCCGCCCGTCGACCCGAACCCGCCGGTCGAGCCGACGCCCGTCGACGAATCCCTGCTCACCGAGGCGAACCGCGGCGGCGTCACCGCGCCGGCGAGCGCCGAGCCGGGCGAGGAGGTCGAGCTCGGCCTCGGCGCCGGTCGCGCCGAGCTCGCCGTCAACGTGTGGCTGCACTCCGAGCCGCAGCTCCTCGGCACCCCGACGGCGGATGCCGCGGGCGACGTGCGGGCGACGATCCCCGCCGACGCACCGGCGGGCGAGCACCGCCTCGTCGTGCAGTCGAGCGAGGGCGAGCTCATCGGCTGGGCGCCGATCCGGCTGGCGGCCGACCCGGGCACCGGTCCGGGCCCGGGCGAGCCGGGCACCGGCGGGCCCGGCACCGGGCAGCCGGGCACCGGCTCCGGCGCGGGGAACGGGTCCGGCGCGGCCGGCAACGGCCTCGCGCACACGGGCGCGGAGATCCAGACGGCGCTCTGGCTCGCCGGCGCGCTGCTCGCCGCGGGCGCGGTGATCGCGGTCATCGCCGTGCGACGCCGTCGCCGACAGGCGGGCGACGGGCCGGAGGCCTGATCGAGGCATCCGCCGCCTGAGCACCGTCCGGCGCCCGGTCCCCACGAGGGGCCGGGCGCCGGCCGTTCCCGCCGCGGGCGCGACCCGCCTGGCTAGGCTCGGCCCATGAGCCTCGACCTCGACGCGATCTACCGCGACCTGCACCGCCACCCCGAGCTGTCGTTCCAGGAGCACCGCACCGCCGGCATCGTCGCCGAGGCGCTGCGCGGGCTCGGCTACACCGTGACCGAGGGCATCGGCCGCACCGGCGTCACGGGCGTCATCGAGCGCGGCGAGGGGCCCACCGTGCTGCTCCGCGCCGACATGGACGGCCTGCCCGTCCGCGAGGCGACCGGGCTCGACTACGCGAGCACCGCGACGGGCGTCGATCCCGACGGCGCCGAGGTGCCCGTCATGCACGCCTGCGGCCACGACGTGCACGTCACCTGCCTGCTCGGCGCGGCCGAGGCGCTCGCCGCGGATGCCTCGTGGCAGGGCACCCTCGTGGTGCTGTTCCAGCCCGCCGAGGAGTGGGGCGGCGGCGCCGAGGCGATGCTCGCCGACGGGCTCTACGAGCGGGTGCCGCGCCCCGACGTCGTGCTCGGCCAGCACGTCGCGCCGCTGCCGGCCGGCCTCGTCGCGCTGCAGCCGGGGCCCGCGATGGCGGGGGCCGACTCGCTGACGATCACGATGCACGGCACCGGCGGTCACGGCTCGCGCCCGGAGACGACGGTCGACCCGGTCTACCTCGCCGCCTCGACGGCGGTGCGGCTGCAGGGCATCGTCTCGCGCGAGATCGCCGCGGGGGATGCCGCGGTCGTGACCGTCGGGCAGCTGCACGCCGGCACGAAGAACAACATCATCCCGCCCGAGGCGAAGCTCGGCCTGAGCGTGCGCACCTTCGACGAGCACGTGCGCGAGCGGGTGCTCGCCGCGATCGAGCGGATCGCCCGCGCCGAGGCCGCCGCCTCCGCGGCGCCGCGCGAGCCGGAGTTCGCCTACGAGGAGCGCTTCCCGGTGACGGTGAACGACCGCGCCGCGAGCGCGCGCACCGCCGCGGCGCTGCGCACGGCGTTCGGCGCGGAGCGGGTGCTCGAGCCCGGCGCGGTTTCCGGCAGCGAGGACGTCGGGGTGCTCGCGACGGCGGCCGACGCCCCGCTCGTCTACTGGTTCCTCGGCGGAGCCGACCCGGCGCTGTTCGGCGCAGGTCTCGCCGAGGGGCGGCTGCCCGAGCACCTGCCCTCGAACCACTCGCCCGAATTCGCGCCGCTGCCGCAACCGACCCTGACGGTCGGCGTCGCGGCCCTCGTCACCGCGGCGAAGGAGTGGCTCGACTGACGGCCGCGTCGCCGAACGCCGCCTCGCGCACGGCGCGGCGGAGCGCGTTCGCGCGCTCGGCGAAGCCCCGCTGGCGGCGCACGTACTCGGCCTTGCCCTCGGCGGTCTCGATGCGCACGGGCTCGCCGCTCCACGCGCGCATCTCGTAGGGCGAGGCCTGCATGTCGAGGAAGCGGATGTCTCGGGCCAGCTCGAAGGCGTCGAGCAGCAGCTCGCCGGGCACGAGCGGCCCGAGCTTCATCGCCCACTTGTAGACGTCCATGCCGGCGTGCAGACAGCCGGGCTGCTCGAGCTCCGGCTGCGTCTCGCGGCTCGGCGCGAAGCGGTTGCGGGGCACGGCCTCGGGGGTGAAGAAGCGGAAGGCGTCGATGTGCGTGCAGCGCAGCTCGTGCGCCTCGACGACGGCGTCGGTCGCCGCCTGGCCGAGGCGGAGCGGCACCGGGTGGCGGTGCTCGGCCTGCCGGTACACCATGGCCCACTCGTGCAGGCCGAAGCAGCCGAAGCTCCCCGGCCGGGCGGCGGTGAGCCGGAGCATCCGCTCGACCGCGGTGAGCAGCGGCGCCTTCTCGGCGCGCATCGCCGCATCGTCCACGCGGAGCGAGCCCGGGGCGGCGCCCGGCGCATACCAGCGCCAGCCGGCGCGCTCCTCGCCCGCCGCCTCGGCGAGCTCGACGCCGGGCCCGGGGTGCCAGCGCCGGAGCTGCGCGGGGGAGTACGAGTAGTAGGTGTAGAGGAAGTCCTCGACGGGGTGCCGCTCGCCGCGCGCGCTGCGCTCGCGGTGCCCGGCGGTGAGCGCGTCGGCCCGCTCGGCGTGCGCGCGTTCGCGGGCGCGCCAGTCGGCGGGGTCGAGCAGCCGGGTCATCCCCCCAGGGTACGCGCGTCGGGCGCGGCGTCCGCCGAGCCCGCGACGGCCCGCGCGTAGCGCGCGGAGAGGCTGGCGAGCAGCGGCACGAGCTCGGCGGGCGACTCGACGGTGAAGTCCAGCTGCAGCATGCCGATGTAGACGGCGACCGTGTCGAGGCTGTCGGCGCCGGTGACGAGCACGCAGTGCGTCTCGTCGACGGGTTCGACGACGCCGACGGCGGGGTTGATCCGCGCGAGCACCGCGTCGGCGGGGGCGTCGATGCGGAGCCGGGCGTGCACGGTCCAGCCGCTCGCGGCGATCGTGCGCATCGCGAAGGCCGTGTAGTCGGGGTGCTCGGGGTCGCCGCCGGGCAGCGGGCGCGGGGTGAAACGGCGGCGGGTCGGCATCCGCAGCTCGAGGAGATCGACCCGGAAGGTGGCCCACTCGTCGCGTTCGGGGTCGCGGGCCACGAGATGCCACCGGCGTTGCCAGCTGAGCAGCCGGTACGGCTCGACGAGGCGGAGCTCGCCCGCGTGCTCGAAGCGGAGCCACTCGACGTCGCGGATGGCGGCGGCGATGGCGCGGAGCGCGCCGGGGTCGACCTCCGGGTCGGGTGCGTCGGTGCCGGTGTTCTCCGGCGCGCGCTCGATCGTGCCGTGCAGGGCGTCGACGACGGGGCGGAGCCGCGGCGGCAGCACCTGCTCGAGCTTCGCGAGCGCGCGGCGGCCGGACTCCTCGACGCCCGTGATGCCGCTCGCTGCGCGGAGTCCGACGGCGACGGCGACGGCCTCTTCGTCGTCGAGGAGGAGGGGCGGCAGCCGGCCGCCGGCGCCGAGCCGGTAGCCGCCGGCGGAGCCGCGGTTGGCGTCGACGGGATAGTCGAGGGAGCGCAGGCGCTCGACGTCGTTGCGGATGGTGCGGGGCGAGACACCGAGGCGCGCGGCGAGCTCCCGCCCCGACCAGTCGGGCCGGGACTGCAGCAGGGTGAGGAGCGCGAGGAGTCGCGCTGCGGGATCGGCCATGAGCGGATGCCTCCAATAGGAAGTGATCGTGCCTAATGACACCGTACCGTCGGAGACATGACGAACACCACCGCTCCGCTCGACCTCCGCCCATTCACCGTCGCCGTCTCCGACGCCGAGCTCGCCGATCTGCGTGAGCGCCTCGCCCGCACCCGCCTGCCCCAGCCCGCCCCGGTCGACGACTGGGACGCGGGCACGCCGAACCACTACCTGCGCGAGGCCGTCGACGCCTGGCTCGCCTTCGACTGGCGCGCCGCCGAGGCCCGACTGAACGCCGTGCCGAACTTCACCACCGAGATCGAGGGGCAGACGATCCACTTCCTGCACGTGCGCTCGCCGCACCCCGAGGCGACGCCGCTGCTGCTCGCCCACAGCTACCCGGGCTCCGCCGTCGACTACCTCGGCATGATCGACGCCCTCGTCGACCCGGTCGCGCACGGCGGCCGCGCCGAGGACGCCTTCCACCTCGTCATCCCCGACGCCCCCGGCTTCGGCTTCTCCCAGCCGCTCGCCTCCGCGGGGTGGACGAACGCCCGCGTCGCCCGCGCCTACGACGCGCTCATGCGCGGGCTCGGCTACGAGCGCTACGGCGTGCACGGCTCCGACCACGGCGCGATGGTCGCCCGCGAGCTCGGACTGCTCGCCCCCGAGGGCTTCCTCGGCCTGCACGTGCTGCAGCTCTTCTCCTTCCCCTCCGGCGACCCGGCCGAGTTCGAGCGCCTCGAGCCGGCGGACTACGCGGCCCTCGAGCACATGCAGTGGTTCCAATCCGTCGGCGGCTACAACGCCATGAACGCCTCCCGGCCGCAGACGGTCGCCGTCGGGCTCAGCGACTCGCCCGTCGGGCTCCTCGCCTACAGCGAACTGTTCAACTCGTTCGGCAACGGCACCTCGCTCGTGCCGCTCGAAACGATCCTCCTCGAGGTCAGCGTGAACTGGTTCCAGAACGCCGCCTCGGGCATGAGCCGCAGCTACCTCGAGAACGCCCGCGCCGAGGCGGAACCGGCCGTGAACCACTCGCCGACCGGGGTCGCCGTGTTCGCCGACGACTTCCAGACGGTCCGCGTCTTCGCCGAGCGCGACAACGCGCGGATCGTGCACTGGAGCCGCTTCGAGGAGGGCGGGCACTTCGCCGCCCTCGAGCGCCCCGAGGTGCTCGCGGGCGACCTCCGCGCCTTCTTCGCGGCACTCCGCGAGGGCTGAGCCGCAGCCCGAACGCCCGCCTCCTCCCCGAGGCGGGCGTTCCGGGTGTCGGGGGCGGATGGCACACTGGGCGCATGCTGCTCGCGGAGCTCGTCGAGACCACCGAGGCGGTGGGCGCCACCCGCTCCCGGCTCCAGAAGCGCGCCGCGCTCGCCGCACTGCTCCGGCGACTGCCCGAAGACGAGGTCGTGCCCGCCGTCGGCATCCTGCTCGGGCGGCTCCGGCAGGGGCGAATCGGCGTCGGCTGGCGCGGCTGGCAGACGGCGAGCGCGCCGCCCGCCGCCGAGTCCACGCTGAGTCTCGCCGAGCTCGACGACGCGTTCGACCGGCTCGCCGCCCTCGGCGGACCGGGGTCGGCGGCCGAGCGCACCGCGCTGCTGCGCGAGCTCACCGGCCGCGCCACCGAGGCCGAGCAGCGCTTCCTCGGCGGCGTCCTGCTCGGCGAGGTCCGCACCGGCGCCCTCGAGGGGGTGCTGCTCGACGCCGTCGCCGAGGCCGCCGAGCTGCCGCTCGCCGAGGTGCGCCGCGCGGCGATGCTCTCCGGCGAGCTCGGCGAGACGGCGCGACTCGCCTTGCACGGCGCGCCGGGCGCGCTCGCCGAGGTGGGCCTCGTGGTCGGCCGTCCGGTACTGCCGATGCTCGCGGCCACCGCCGCCACCGCGGGCGAGGCGATCGCGGGCACCGGCGAGGCGTCCGTCGAGTTCAAGCTCGACGGGGCGCGCATCCAGGTGCACCGCTCCGGCGACGAGGTGCGGGTGTTCACCCGCAGCCTCGCCGAGATCACCGAACGGGTGCCGGAGGTCGTGCAGGCGGCGCTCGCGCTCCCCGTGCGCGACGTCATCCTCGACGGCGAGACCCTCGCGCTCGACGAGCACGACGCCCCGCGCCCCTTCCAGGAGACCATGTCGCGCTTCGGCGCCGAATCGGCCCGCGAGACCCTGCTGCGCCCCTGGTTCTTCGACGTCCTGCACGTCGACGGTCGCGACCTCATCGACGAGCCGCTCGCCGTGCGCCGCGCGGAGCTGCGCCGAGTCGCGGGCGAGCTGACCATCCCCGGCGAGGTCACCGCCGACCCCGAGGCCGCCGAGCGGGTGTCCCGAGCAGCGCTCGCCGCCGGCCACGAGGGCGTCGTCGTGAAGGCGATCGAATCGCCCTACGCGGCGGGCCGGCGCGGCGCGAGCTGGGTCAAGGTGAAGCCCGTCTACACCTACGACCTCGTCGTGCTCGGCGCCGAGTGGGGCTACGGCCGGCGCACCGGGCTGCTCTCGAACCTGCACCTCGGTGCGCTCGACCCCGAGGGCGAGTTCGGCGAGCCCGGCGGGCTCGTCATGGTCGGCAAGACCTTCAAGGGCCTCACCGACGCGCTGCTCGCCTGGCAGACCGAGCGGTTCCCCGAGCTCGAGCAGCACCGCACCGCGCAGGCGGTCTTCATCCGCCCGGAGCTCGTCGTCGAGATCGCGATCGACGGCGTGCAGCGCTCGAGCCGCTACCCCGGCGGGGTCGCACTCCGCTTCGCCCGGGTGAAGCGCTACCGCGACGACAAACGGCTCGAAGAGGCCGACACGATCCAGACCCTGCGGGCGCTGCTTCCCCCCGCCGGCTGAGCCGGGCGGCCGCCGTGACCCCTTGCGCGTGGGGTGGCGGTCGGTCAGGATGGCGAGCAGACCGCACTCCGGGGGGAGAGCAGATGACGCGCACGCCGACGGGGCGCGGAGTCGGCCGCAACGGCCGGCCCCGGCATCCCGTCCGCGCGTTCGCCGCGGCCCTCGTCGCGATCGCCGGTCTCCTCGCACCGCTCGCCGTCGGCCCGGCGGTCGAGACCGCGCTCGCGGCGCCGTCGGCGACGCCGGTGGGCGACGCCGAGACCCCGGGGATCTGGGGCACCCACACCGTCGACTTCGTCGTGGACGGCGCCACCGTCGCCGAGGTCGAGGTGGCCGATGGCAGGCACGTCGCGCGGCAGCCGGCGCCCGAGGCGGCCGGTCTCGTGTTCGTGGGCTGGTTCGTCGACGACGGCGACGTCGAGTTCAGCTTCGACGGCACGGCGGTGACGAGCGACCTCACCGTGGTCGCCCGCTTCAGCGATGCCCGCATCGTGCAGTTCCTCGCCCCGGAGACCGGCGCGCCCGGCGCCACGCCGCGCGTGCTCGAGACCGTGCAGCGGGCCGACGGCGACCCCCTCGGCGACGTGAGCCCCGATGTGCCCGAGCTGCCCGACGGCACCGTCTTCACGGGCGAGTGGTACCTCGCCGGCGACGCCTCGCAGACCCCGTACGACTTCAGCCTCCCGGTCACCGAGAACCTCGTGCTGGCGCCGCGCATCGTCGACGGCTTCGGGGTCTCCTTCGTGACGGGCGGCAGCAGCGTGGCCCCGGTCTTCGTCGTCGAGCCGGACACCGAGTTCACGCAGGCGATGCTCGACGCGGTCCCCGAGCCGAGCCGCACCGGCTACGACTTCACCGGCTGGTTCGCCGACGAGGCCGCCACCGTGCCCCCGACGCTGCCGATCACGGACACCGCGACGCTCTACGCGGGCTGGACCGGGCAGGACGTCGGCTACCAGGTCGCGTACTGGCTCGAGAAGCCGAACATCGTGCCGGACGGCTACCCCGCCGCGGCGTTCACGCCGGGAACCGGCGCGCCGCCCGCCTGGGACGACACCGTGGGGGCGCTCAGCCCGGCGCAGCTCGCCGACCGGGCCACCTATCGCTTCCTCGGCGAGACGCCGGGCACGGCGACCGCGGGCTCGACGGTCGGCGGGCCGACCGCGAAGAGCGGGATCCCCGCCGGCATCGCCCTGCTGGTGCGCGAGCAGCTCGACCCCGCCGTGGTCCAGCCCGATCCGCTGCTCTTCGCCGACCTCGCGATCAGCGAGCAGGACGTCGTCGTCTCCGGCGACGGCTCGACCGTGGTGAACGTCTACCTGACCCGCTCGCTGTGGCGGCTCGACTACCTGCTGCGGGCGCCGGGCGCGGCCGAGGGCGCCCGCTGCACGGGCCTCGGTCAGTACGACGTCACGATGACCGTCGGCGGCTCGACCGTGTATGCGAGCCCCACGCCGCCGGCCTCGGCCGCGCAGCTCGGCACCTATTCCATCCGGGTGAAGATCGGCCTCGACATCCACGCCCTCGACGTCGCCCCCATGGTGCTCTCCGACGACGGCAGCGAGCAGCTGATCACGGCCACGTACGTGCCCGACCCGGCGAATCCGGCGACCGCCTGCCTGATCCGAGGCTGGGGCGCGCAGCAGGCGAACCCGACCGTCTTCCAGGCCGCGCAGACCGGTGCGAACGCCGACGCGGGCAGCGTGAACCGCACGGCGAAGACGACGCGGATGACGAGCCGGTGGATCCAGTCGAGCACGCAGCACCTCACTGAGCAGCACCTCTACGTCGAGGCCCTCGACCAGTCGAAGCCCGCCACCGACGTCGTCTACGGCCCGGACGGCACGCCGAACTCCCCGCTACGGGTCGACACCCTGTACGCGAACAACCGCACGAGCGTGCTCGTCGCGATCCCGCCGGCGGCGCAGGTCATGGACGACTTCAGCCAGAAGTGGTACTGGGCGCAGGACTGCGACCGCCAGGTCACCGGCGTGATCGACGGCTTCGAATCGTACGTGGGCTACGGCGACGGGCCGGGCAACGTCGGCAACTGCTTCCAGTACGACACCGCGCGCAGCCTCTTCTACCAGCTGAACGACACGGGCAACTCGAACGAGCAGCACCGCTTCTTCTTCTACAGCCGCAAGTCCTACACGCTGAGCTTCGACACCGGCGGCGGCAGCCCGATCTCCCCGGCGACGGCCCGCTACCAGGCCCCGCTCGACGGGCTCGCCCCCGCCGACCCGGTGCGCGGCGACGACGTCTTCCAGGGCTGGTACACGGACTCCTCCTTCCTCGAGCCCTTCGACTTCGCGGGCGCGACGATGCCCGCGAGCAATCTCGTGCTGTTCGCGAAGTGGCTGAGGAACCCGCACACGGTCGAGTTCTACGCCGACGCGCAGGCCGCGGCGCCCATCGACGAGCTCACCCAGCTCGTCGCCGACCAGGGCCGCGCGAGCGACCCGGGCCCACTGCCGGACCGGCCCGACGGCACCACCTTCGCCGGCTGGTACGTGCGCACCGCCGAGGGCTACTTCCTGCCCTACGACTGGTCGTCCACGGTCGGCTCCGACCTCGCGCTCTACGCGCGCTGGCTGCAGCCGCCGGGCTCGCCCTTCGCCGTGACGTACGACGGGGCGGGCGCGACGGCCGGCACCGTGCCGGGCGATCCGTGGCGCTACGACGCCGGCACGAGCGCGATCGTCGCGGGAGGCGACGGGCTGCGCCGCGGCGACGCGGTGTTCGTCGGCTGGCAGCTGCAGGGCCCCGCCCCGGATGCCTCGGGCCTCGGGCCGAGCGACGGGCTGTACCAGCGCGGACAGACCGTGCCGATCTCGCGCGACATCACGCTCCTGGCCGTGTACGCCGCCCCCGACCCCGCCTACACCGTCACCTTCGAGGAGAACGGCGGCTTCGGCTTCGAGGTCGAGTGGGACGCGGTCGGCGGGGCGAAGATCACCTACCCGGACGCCGCGGACCTCGCCTTCGTCGGCCCGCCCGGTGCGAGCTTCCTCGGCTGGTCGACCGATCCGCGGGCGAGCGAGCCCGACCCCGCCTACGACCGGCTCGTCGTCGGCACGGTCACCGGCGACCTCGTGCTCTACGCCGTGTGGCGACTGCCGGTGCCGCCGACGCCCGAGCCGCCCGGCCCGGCGCCCGCGCCGGGCGGGAAGCTCCCCGGCACCGGCTGGGAGGGCTGGCTGCTGCTGCCGGCCGTGGGCCTGATGCTCGCCGGCGCGATCGCCAGGGCCGCGGTGATCCGCCGCCGCCGGGCCTGAGCCGGAACTGAGCCGGGCCTGAGCCGGGCCGGCTCAGCCGTCGAGCGCGCCGATGTCGATGCCGGTCACCGGCTCGCCCGCGCGCTCGTAGACGAGCGACACGGCGCCCTTCGGCAGCGTGCGCGCCGGCTCGCTCAGCCGGAAGGCGGCCGGCACGACGCCGTCGAAGAGCCGACGACCGCGGCCGAGCACGATCGGGTACACGTACAGGTGCAGCCGGTCGAGGAGGTCCGCGGCGATGAGCGCCCGGGTCAGCTCGCCGCTGCCGATGACATGGATCTCGTCGAAGCGCTCTTTCACCTCGGCGAGCTCGGCGGCCGGGTCGCGCACGACGGTCGTGCCGGCCCACTCGGGCTCGCCGATCGTGCGCGAGGCGACGAACTTCGGCACGGCGTTGAACTTCGCGCCGATCTCGTCCTCCTGCTGCGGCCAGTAGGCGGCGAAGATGTCGTAGGTGCGCCGGCCGAGCAGGAGCGCGTCGAGCCGGGCGAGCTCGGCGCCGACGACCTCGCCGCCCTCGTCGCTCCAGTAGGCGCCCTGCCAGCCGCCGAAGGGGAAGCCGCCGGAGGGGTCCTCGTCGGGACCGCCGGGCGCCTGGTAGACGCCGTCGAGGGTGAGGAACACGTCAGCCGAGATGATGCCCATGCCGCCATGCTCGCGGCCCACGACCGGGGCGACCAGTCGCAGCGGGACGGATGGCACGGCTGACCCGTGACACGATGCCGCTCATGCAGCTAAGGTAAGCATTACCTAACTCATCTCGTCCCCGGCAGGAGCACCCGTGGCATCCAGCAACATCGCCGTCACCCATTCCGAGCTCGGCGTCGTGCTGGCCGAGGTCACCGCGGCCAGCCGCATCTCGCCCCACTTCGTGCGCCTCACCGTCGCGGGCGAGGCGCTCGCCGAGTGGCGGCACCTCGGCTTCGACCAGTGGTTCCGGCTCGCGGTGCCGACGAACGGCGACACCCGCTTCGACAACCTCGCCGACACCTTCAACATGAGCGGCTACCTCAAGTACCTGACGCTGCCGAAGTCGACGAGGCCCGTCATCCGCAACTACACGGTGCGCGAGTACCGCCCGGAGCTCTGCGAGCTCGACATCGACTTCGTCGTGCACGGCGAGGACGGCGTGGCCGGGCCGTGGGCCGGCTCGCTGCCGCTCGGCGCGAGCGTCGGCCTCATCGACCAGGGCTGCGGCTACCGACACGGCGACGCAGACGAGGTCGTGCTCGTCGGCGACGAGAGCGCACTCCCGGCTGTGCTCGGCATCCTCCGCGACCTCCCGCGCGAGGCGCGCGGCCACGCCATCGTCGAGGTGCCCGAGCTCGGCGACCAGCAGGAGGCGCAGGCGCCCGCGGGCGTCGCGCTGCACTGGGTCGCCCGCCGCCCGGGCGAGGCCGTCGGGGCCGCCGCCCTCGCGGCGCTCCGGGAGTTGCCGCCCTTCGGCGCGGGCGTCTCGGCGTTCGCCGCGGGGGAGTCGAAGCTCGCGACGGGCGCCAGGCGGCACCTGGTCGGCGAGCGCGGCGTGCCGAAGGCGAACGTCGACTTCTGCGGCTACTGGCGCGCCCGCTGACGCTCGCCGCGCTCCAGCACGTCCCGGGCGAGCATCGTCGCGCCCGCGACCGCGGCCGGCATCGTCGCCACCGCGCCGAGCGGCACGAGGAAGCAGAGCTGCGTCGCCACGCCGAAGCCGAGCACCCGCCAGCGCGAGGCCGCGAGCAGCTCGCGCCGTCGTGCGGGGTCGACCGCCCGCGCGTCGAACGCCCGCCCCATCAGCTCGCGGGCGAGCAGGCGGCCGGTGAGCAGCACGCCGAGCACCGCCGCGAGCGCCGTGCCGACGAGCGGCAGGAGTCCCGCGACCGCGGTCGCCGCCGCCGCGAGGACGCCGAGGCCGAGGAGCGCGGCGGCATCCGCGACCGTGCGCCAGAAGCCCGCGCCCTCGCCCGGGGGTGGAGCGCCGAGCTCCTGCTCGACGTGGCGCCAGAGGCGCTCGTAGAACGGGTCGCCGATCACGAGCGTGAGCGCCGTGAAGGAGACGGCGGCGAGCACCGCCGCCGCGCCGAGGGCGACGACGCCGAGCGAGATCCGCAGCAGGGCGCGCCAGCCCTCCTGCCAGCCGTCGGCGAACGGGGTCGCCCAGTCGACGAGGCCGGGCAGTGCGAGGCCGAGGGCGGTGAGCCCGGCGGCGAGCACGACGAAGGCGACGGCGGCCGGGATGAGACCGAGCGCCATCGCGTCGGGCCGGCGGCGCCAGAAGCCGAAGCCGCGGCCGAGCAGCGCGAACCCGGCGGCGAACTCCCTCAGCACGGTTCCAGCCTAGGCGGGACGGGGGTGGAGGCGCCGACGGCGGCGGCGTAGCGTGAGCCGCGGCCGTCCGCCCGGTCGGCCGACGCGACGCGCCCGAGACGGGCGCATGGGTGAAGGGGAGACCATGGCCGACCTCGTCGTGCACTTCGAGATCCACGCGAGCGAGCCGCAGCGGCTCGTCGACTTCTACTCCGAGCTGTTCGGCTGGCGGTTCACCCAGTTCGGCGACTTCCCGTACTGGATGATCGACACCGGTGAGGGGGCGATCGGCAACACCGACGGCGCGGCCGGGCACGGCATCAACGGCGGCCTCACCCAGCGGCAGGGGCCGCCGCCCGAGGTGGGCGCGCCCGTCAACGGCTGCAACATCGTGGTCGCCGTCGACGACGTCGACGAGACGTACCGCCGCGCGCTCGGCCTCGGCGGCAGCGACGCGCTGCCGCCGGAGGACATGGCGGGCGTCGGCCGCACCGCCACGATCCTCGACCCGGACCGCAATCTCATCGGCTTCATCTCGCCGATGCTCTCGGACGGCACGCGCGCGATGTGAGGCGGGCGGATGCCTCGTGCAGAGCCGGCGCACAGCGGACCCAGAGCGGCCGCAAAGGCGGCACGAGGATGCTGACGGAATGACGCAGCGCACCACGTCCCGACAGCCGGGCGAGACCGATCCCAGGTGGCTCGACGCGAACGGCGAGCCGATCGACGAGGACCACCGCGGACTCGTCTACGACATCCGCACCCTCGTCGATCGGCGCCGGGCGCTCGGCATCTTCGGCGGCATCGGCCTCACCTCGCTCCTCGCGGCGTGCGCCGGGCCGGGGGAGTCCGGCACCGCGAGCGCCTCGAGCAGCTCGGGAGCGGGTGCGCCGAGCGCGTCGAGCACGCCGACGGCGAGCGACGCGAGCGGGATCAGCGAGGTGCCGGACGAGACGGGCGGCCCGTACCCCGCCGACGGCTCGAACGGCGTGAACGTCCTCGACGACTCGGGGATCGTCCGCAGCGACCTCCGGCAGAGCTTCGGGGCCTCGACGACGACCGCCGAGGGCGTGCCGCTGCAGATCGCGCTCACCGTGCGCGACGCGGCGAGCGGGGCCGCCCTCGTCGGGGCCGGCGTCTACCTCTGGCACTGCGACCGCTCCGGCGGCTACTCGCTCTACTCCGCCGGCCTGGAGCACGAGAACTACCTCCGCGGAGTGCAGGCCACCGACGACACGGGCACCGTGCGCTTCACCTCGATCTACCCGGCCTGCTACTCCGGCCGCTGGCCGCACATCCACTTCGAGGTCTACGCCGATGTGGCGAACGCCGTCGCCTCCGGACCGATCGTGAAGACCTCGCAGATCGCGCTGCCGCCCGAGTCGAACGACGCGGTGTACGCCACGAGCGGCTACGAGCAGAGCGTGCGCAACGCCGCCGCAGTGAGTCTTGCGAGCGACAACGTCTTCGGCGACGACGGCGGCATCCACCAGATCGCCTCGATGTCGGGATCCGTCGCGCAGGGCTACACCGCCGCGCTCACGATCGGCGTCTGACGGCGTGCCGGGCGGCGGGCTTGACGCGGCGGACCCGGCGTGGTCGCATGGCCGGATGCCGCAGCAGGAACGCCCGCCCCTCGTCGACGACGACACCCTCGACGAGCTCGAGCGCGAGTGGTTCGGTCGGGTGCACGGCCGGGTGCTCGAGATCGGCGCCGGCGAGGGCGAGAACTTCGGCGCGCTCGCGCTCGACGTCGTCTGGACCGGCCTCGAACCCGATGCGGAGCGCCGCGCCGAGCTCGCCATCCGGGCGCGCGAGTGGGGGCACGAGCAGCCGCCGCTCGCGGCGTCGGCCGAGCGGATCCCGGTGCCCGACGGCGCCTTCGACGCCGTCATCGCGAGCTACGTCTTCTGCACGGTGCCGGATCCGGCGGCCGCGCTCGCGGAGCTGCGCCGGGTGCTCGTGCCGGGCGGCCGACTCGTCGTCGCCGAGCACGTCGGGGCGCCGCAGGGCACGGCGAAGCGCGCGGTGCAGCGGATCGCGACGCCGTGCTCGGTGCGCTGGTGCCACGGCTGCCACCTCGACCGGGACACCGAGCGGGCGATCGCGAACGCCGGCTTCCTCGCCGAGGAGGTGCGCCGGGTGCGGGCGAGGTCCTTCCCCCTCGGCGCGCTGCCGATCCTGCTCTACGAGGGCGTCTCGCCCGCCTGAGCCTCAGCGGGCGGCGTCGAGCGCCTGCAGCAGGTCGGCGGCGAGGTCGTCGACATGCTCGATGCCGACCGAGAGGCGCACGAGCCCGGCCGGGATCGTGTCGGCCTCCGCCGCCCAGCGGCGTCGGCGCTCGAGCGTCGACTCGACGCCCCCGAGGCTCGTCGCGTGCACCCACAGGCGGGCCGCGGCGACGAAGCGGTCGGCGCCCTCGGCTCCGCCCGCCACGACGAGCGAGATCACCGCGCCGAAGCCCGGATAGCGCACCTCCTGGAGGTCGGGGTGGCCGGCGAGCCGCTCGACGAGGTCGCGCGCGTTGCGCTCCGCCCGGTCGAGGCGCACGTGCAGGGTGCGCAGGCCCCGCAGCGCGAGGAAGGCCTCGAAGGCCGAGGGGATGGCCCCGCCGAGCGAGCGCCGGTCGACGAGCCGCTGGGCGAGCGCGTCGTCGTTCGTGACGACCGCGCCCATGATGACGTCGCTGTGCCCGGAGAGGTACTTCGTCGCCGAGTGCACGACAAGGTCGGCGCCGTCGGCGATCGGACGCTGACGCAGCGGCGTCGCGAAGGTGTTGTCGATCGCGACGAGCGCGCCGTGCGCGTGCGCGCCCGCGACGAGCGCCGGCACGTCGCCGAGCTCCAGCGCGGGGTTCGTCGGCGACTCGAACCAGAGCAGCGCGGCGCCCTCGCACGCGGCCGCCACGGCGGCCGTGTCGGTGACGTCGACGTACGCGACGCGGATGCGCCCGGACTCGACCCGGGCGTCGAGCTGCAGCACGGTGCCCGTGTAGGAGTGCCGCGGCGCGACGACGAGACCGCCGGTCGGCACGAGCTCGAGCACGGCGTCGACGGCGGCGATGCCCGAGGCGAAGCTCGTCGCCCGCCCGCCCTCGAGCGCGCCGAGCGCCTCCTCGAAAGCCGCCCAGCTCGGGTTGCCGTAGCGGCCGTACTCGAGGGCCCCACCGGCGACGTAGGTGGAGGCGAGGTGCAGCGGGGTGTTCAGCGGTTCGTCCGGCTCGTGGGCCGGGCGTCCGGCGGTCACGGCCACCGTCTCGGCTCGGACGTCGGTCGCGGCTGCTCGGGGCTGGGTCATGCGGTCCTCTCGTGGCTCGCGCCGCGCGGGCGCTCCGTCAGGATACGCAGCGCCGCCGGCGTGTGACGCCATGTTCCGCGGCTCAGCTGCCGCCGCCCTCCACCCCGCCGCCGAGCCGCGCCACGAGCGCGGACAGCGCCGGTCGCTGCCCGACGACGAGCCGCTCGGCGGCGCGACCGAGCGGCATCCACTCGGCGCGGTCCACCTCGGGGAACGCGACCGTCCGGCCCGAGTGCGGCGGCCACTCCAGCTCGAACGTCTCGCTGACGACCGCGTCGACCTCGAAGTCCGGGGCGGCGAGGGCGAAGACGTGCACCGTCTTGCCCGAGGCGTAGCGGACGGGGCCGAGGTCCATGACCTCGCCGCCCGGCGGATCGACGCCGATCTCCTCGGCGAACTCCCGTCGGGCGGCGGCGAGCGGCTCCTCGCCCGCGTCGAGTTCGCCCTTCGGGATCGACCACGCCGCGGCGTCCTTCTTGGCCCAGAACGGGCCGCCCATGTGGCCGAGGAAGACCTCGAGCCCATCGCCCCGCTCGCGGTGCAGCAGCAGCCCGGCGCTCGTCACCGGCATCCGGTCCTCCGTTCAGGGTCGCGCGCTAGCGTGGACGGCGGAAGGGAGCCGACATGACCCGCATCCTGATCATCGGCGGCCACGGCAAGGTCGCCCTCCTCACCGAGCGGCTGCTCGCCGATCGCGGCGACGAGGTCGACGCGGTGATCCGCAACCCCGAGCACGCCGAGGCGGTGCGCGCCGCGGGGGCGAACGCCGTGCTGGCCGACATCGAGCAGCTCGACGTCGACGGACTCGCCGAACTCATCGCCGGGCACGACGCCGTCGTCTGGTCGGCCGGCGCCGGTGGCGGCAATCCGGAGCGCACCTACGCCGTCGACCGCGATGCCGCGATCCGCTCGATGCGCGCCGCGGAGCAGGTCGGCGTGCGCCGCTACGTGATGGTGTCGTACTTCGGCTCGCCCGACCGGGTCGAGCCCGACACGAGCCCGTTCCGGCACTACGCGGCCGCGAAGGCGGCCGCCGACCGGGAGCTCGCGGGAAGCGAGCTGGCGTGGACGATCCTCGGGCCGAGCACGCTCGAGAACGGCCCGGGCACGGGCCTGATCGACACGACGGCCGGGCGGAGCGGCGCCGTCGACCGGGCCGATGTCGCCGCCGTGATCGCGGAGACGCTCGCGCAGCCGGCGACGATCGGCCGCACCATCCGATTCAACCGCGGCTCGACGCCGATCGCCGACGCCCTCGTCTGACGCGGCGCGGTCGGCCCGCCGGTCGACCGCCGCGAGCGGGCGGGTCAGTCCTTCGCCTTCACGAGCGACCAGAGCGCGCTGAGCAGCAGCACGCCGCCCACCAGCGCGATGAGTCCGAGCACCGTCCAGAGCACCGCTTCGATCGTCATGGTTCCTCCCCGGGGTCGTTGCCGCCATTCTGCTCCTGCCGCTCGCGCTTGACCAGGGGGCCCCGCCGCGCCCTCCGTCAACCCCGTTGCCGCGGGCCGCCGCGCGCGGCACGCTGGCAGCATGAACCGAACGGATGAGCCGCGCGACGCGCGCGACACGGATGGCCGCCGCGACTCGGATGCCCAGGAGCTCGAGCCGCACGAGGGCGAGGAGCTCGACGAGCTCGAGGCCGACAACGCCGTCGAGGAGGACCAGCTGGAGAGCCTCGACCCGGAGCAGCCGCCCGCCTGAGCGCAGTCCCTCCCGCTGCGCACGCCAAGACGTCAGTATCTGCGGGTGCGGGGCCCGCGCGACCCGCGAATCCTGACGTCATGCCGGGCCGCGCCGGCGCCACCGCGCGGCTCAGGCCGAGCGGTGCGCCCAGTCGAGCAGGCGCTCGAGCGGCCAGGTGTTCACGATCCGCTCGGCGGGCACGCCGGCCCGCTCCGCACGGGCGGCCCCGAGCCCGAGGAACGCGAAGTGCCCCGGCGCGTGCGCGTCGCTGTCGATCGAGAACAGGCAGCCGGCGTCGAGCGCGAGCGCGATGAGTTCGTCCGGCGGATCCTCCCGCTCCGGGCGGGAGTTGATCTCGACGGCGACGCCGTGCTCGGCGCAGGCGGCGAAGACGGCGTGCGCGTCGAACTCGGACTGCGGCCGGGTGCCGCGCGAGCCGCGCACGAGCCGGCCGGTGCAATGGCCGAGCACGTTGAGCCGCGGATGCGCGATGGCGCGGAGCATCCGCGGGGTCATCTCCTCGGCGGGCATCCGCAGCTTCGAGTGCACGCTGCCGACGACGATGCCGAGCCGCGCGAGCAGCTCGTCGCGCTGATCGAGCTCGCCGCCGGTGAGGATGTCGACCTCGATGCCGGGGACGAGGCGGATGCCGAGGCCGCCGTCGCCCTCCCCGTGCCCCGTGTCGAGGGCCTCGACGAGGTCGAGCTGCGTCTCGAGGCGCTCGGCGCTCAGCCCGTTCGCCACGCGGAGGCTGGGGGAGTGGTCGGTGACGACGAGGTACTCGAGCCCCGCGTCGCGGGCCGCGGCGGCCATCACGGGCAGGCTCGTGGTGCCGTCGGACCAGTCGGTGTGGCTGTGCAGGTCGCCGCGGAGCTCGCGGCGCAGCGCGCTCTCCGACTCGCCGCCGCCGAGCTTGGCGCGCAGCTCGGCGAGGTAGTCGGGCACCCGCCCCTCGGCGGCCTCGGCGATGACCGTGTAGCTCGTGTCGCCGATGCCCTTCGTGCGGCGCAGGGAGCCGTCGGCGATGCGGCGGGCGAGCTCCTCGGCGTCGAGCCCGGCGATCGCGGCCGAGGCCCGGCGGAACGCCTTCGCCTTGAACGGGTTCGCCAGCTCCCGTTCGAGCAGCAGGGCGATCTCGTCGAGCGCGGCGGCGGCATCCATGCCCCCATCCTCGCGCGGCGGGAAAGGTGAGGCAATCCTAATCAAGAAATCTGGTCTGATCTGCGGAAAAACACCGCGCGATGCGTGGCGGGACCGCCGCCGCCGGAGTAGCATCGCCCGCAACGAGACGACGGAGGCCGACATGAGCATGACCCTCGACGAACTGCCCCGCGTCACCGAGTGTTCGGTGGCCGGCTGCTCCTACAACGATCACTCGCACTGCCACGCGGCGGCCGTCACCATCGGCGGCTCGGTCGGCGATGCCGAGTGCGCGACGTTCATCCCGCTGAGCGCGAAGGGCGGGCTCGACAAGGTCGTCACGCACGTCGGCGCCTGCCAGCGCGCGGAGTGCGTCCACAACGAGCAGCTCGAGTGCAGCGCCCCGGCCGTCCGCATCGGCGCCGGTGCCGACGACGCCGACTGCCTCACCTACGAGGTGCGCTGAGCGCCGATCCGCCCGCACCGCCACGAACCGCCCGCCCCGGTGATCCGTCCCGGGGCGGGCGTCGTCGTCCCGGGGCCGGCGCGGCGCCCGCGGCTACGCGATGCGGGTGCGCGGACCCTCGCTGAACTGGCACGAGGTGGCGTTCAGCCGCTCCTCGGGGTCGAGCCGGCCGAGCACGGCGCCGGCGATTTCGTAGAGCTGCTCGAGCTGGGTGGGGGTGAGTGCGTCGAGCACGTTCGCGCGCACGGTGCGCACGTGGCCGGGGGCGGCCTGCTCGAGCAGTGCGAGACCCGCCTCGGTGATCGTCGCGTTCGTCGCGCGACGGTCTTCGGGACAGGGGAAGCGGCGCACGAGCTCGCGCGCCTCGAGGCGGCGCATGACGTGCGAGAGCCGGGGGAGCGTCGCGTTCGTGAGCGAGGCGAGCGCCGTCATGCGCATGGTGCGCTCGGGGGCGCCGGCGAGCGACATGAGCGCGACGTACTCGAAGTGGGTGAGCCCGACGTCGGCGCCGAGCTGCGCGTCGAGCGCGGTCGGCAGGAGCTCGGCGACCGCGACGAGGCGCACCCAGGCGGCGGATTCCTCGGGCGAGAGCCAGGGGGTCGGGTCGGTCATGGGGCCAGTCTACCGCAATAGTTGACGCAACAACTGAATGAGCGTAGGGTGTTGGTTGTTAGAACAACTAATGGCGTCCGAGCGGCGCCCGGAAGGAACGGCAATGACCACGGTCAGCATCATCGGCAGCGGCAACATGGGCAGTGCGATCGGCGCGATCGTCGCCGCGGGCGGCAACTCGGTCGAGGTGGTCGGCCGCGAGGCGACCGCCATCACGGGCGAGATCGTCGTGCTCGCCGTGCCGTACCCCTCGCTCGCCGAGATCGTCGAGCGCCACCGCGACGCCCTCGCCGGCAAGATCGTCGTCGACCTCACGAACCCCCTCGACTTCTCGACCTTCGACCGCCTGGTCGTGCCGGCCGACGGCTCCGCCGCGGCCGAGCTCGCCGCCGCCCTGCCCGACTCGAAGGTGCTGAAAGCGTTCAACACGAACTTCGCCGCCACCCTCGCCTCGAAGACCGTCGGCGGCGCCGTGCCCACCACGGTGCTCATCGCGGGCGACGACGAGTCGGCGAAGGCCGCCCTCGCCGAGCTCGTGCGCGCCGGCGGCCTCGAGGCCGTCGACGCGGGCAGCCTCGCCCGGGCCCGCGAGCTCGAGGCGGTCGGCTTCCTCCAGCTCACCCTCGCGGTGCAGGAGCGCATCTCCTGGACGGCGGGCTTCGCCCTCGTCAAGTAAGCGGGGTCAGCCCCGCTCGCCGCGGAGGTACGCGAGCTGCGCACGGACGGATGCCTCGGCCGCCTGGCGGACCGAGGCATCCGTGTCGCGGTAGACGACGTCGGTGACCGCCTCCGCGGAGGCGTCGGCGCCGAGCGCGGCGAGGGCCGCGCGCACCTGGTCGAGCCGCTCGGCGCGGTGCGCGAGATACGCGTCGCAGATCGCCACGAGGTCCGGGAGCACCGGACCGTGCGCCGGCAGCGCCGGCACCGGGGCATCCGCCGCCCTCGCGAGCGAGCGCAGCCGCTCGAGCGAGTCGAGATAGGGGCCGAGCGCGCCGTCGGGATCGGCGATGATCGTCGTGCCGCGGCCGAGGATCGTGTCGCCCGTGAGCACGGCGGGCCCCGCCTCGCCGCGGACCAGGAAGCAGGCGGAGTCGGCCGTGTGGCCCGGCGTGTGCAGCACCTCGAGCGCGAGCCCCGCCGCCAGGATCGTCTCGCCGTCGACGAGCGGCCCTGCCCCGGCGCAGTAGGCGGGGTCGAACGCCCGCATCGGCGCGCCGACGAGCTCGGCGAAGCCCAGGGCGCCGGCGACGTGGTCGGCGTGGTGATGGGTGATGAGCACGAGCTCGACGGGGCCCGCCGCGGCGAGCCGGGCCAGGTGCGCCGGATCGTCGGGGCCGGGGTCGACGACCACGGCGCTCGGCGATCCCGGCGCGCGCAGTACGTAGGAGTTGGTGCCGTCGAGGGTCATCGGCCCGGGGTTCGGCGCGAGCACGATGGTCGCCTCGTCGCTCGCCCGCACGCCCTCGGTCCCGTTCCGCTCGCTCACGCAGGCAGTGTACCCGCGCGGCGTGCGGGCATAGGCTGTCGACATGGACGCCCTGAACGAGCAGGTGCCGGCCAGCACCGCTCCGCCCGAAGCACCGCCCGCTGCCGCCGTCCCGCCGGCCCCGACCCCGCCGGCCCCACCGCCGCCGGCTCTCGGCGCCGCCGCGACCGTCGTGCTGCTGCGCGACGGCGAGCTCGGCCTCGAGGTGCTCCTCGCCGAGCGCCCGCACGATCGCGGCTCGTTCCGCGGCGCCTGGGTGTTCCCCGGCGGCGCCGTCGACCCGGGCGACGCCCACGGGCAGGCCATCGACGACGTCGAGAGCGCGCGTCGCGCCGCCGTCCGCGAGACCCGCGAGGAGATCGGCATCGACGTCGACCCCGCCGAGCTCGTCGCGTTCTCGCATTGGGTGCCGCCGATGATCGCGCAGAAGCGGCTCGTCACGACCTTCTTCGCCGCCCGCATGCCCGACGGCGAGCTGCGACCCGCCCCGGACGAGCTCGTCGCCGTGGCCTGGATCCGGCCGGCCGAGGCGCTCGAGCGGCACGCCGCGGGCGCGATGACGCTCTGGCCGCCGACCTGGGTGACCCTGCACGGGCTCGCCGCCGAGGCCTCCGTCGACGCCGCCCTCGCGCGGTTCCGGCAGCGCGAGCTGCACCGCTTCGCCGGGCGCTTCGACGAGGCCGGCACGACGATCCTCTGGCAGGAGGATGCCGCGTACCTCGCCGCCGACGGCGCCGAGCACGGCGCGGGCCTCGACGGTCCGCGGCACCGCCTCGTCATGACCGGGCTGCCCTGGCAGTACCTCGCGGCGTTCTGAGATGAGCGACGTCACCGTCGTCGGCAGCGGGCCGAACGGGCTCGTGGCCGCCGTCATGGCCGCGCGGGCCGGGCTCGACGTGCTCGTGCTCGAGGCCGAGGACACCATCGGCGGCGCGACGCGCACCGCCGAGCTCACCCTGCCGGGGTTCCGCCACGACGTCGGCTCCGCGGTGCATCCCGCCGCGCTCGCCTCGCCGGTGCTGCGCGAGCTCGGGCTGCTCGGCGAGGCCGGGGCCGCGCGCGGCCTGCGCTGGATCGTGCCCGAGCTGTCCTACGCGCACCCGATGCCGGGCGGCGGGGCGGGGCTCGCCTGGCGGGACCTCGAGCGCACCGTCGCGGGGCTCGGCGCCGACGGCGGCGACTGGCGCCGCCTGGTCGGCCCGCTCGTCTCCCGCATCGAGGGCGTCGTCGACTTCACCGGCTCGCAGCTGCTCCGGATGCCGCGCGATCCCGTCGCCGCGCTGCGCTTCGGCGCCAGGGCCGTCGATCAGGGCACGAGCCTGTGGAGCTCCCGGTTCAGCGGGCCAGTGGCCCCGGCGCTGCTCACCGGGGTCATCGCGCACGCCGCCGGGCGCCTGCCGAACCTCGCCTCCGCGGGGGCCGGGCTGCTCCTCGCCGCGCACGGCCACGCCGCCGGCTGGGGCTTCCCCGAGGGCGGGGCGCAGCGCATCGCCGACGCGCTCGCCGCCGAGCTGCGCCGGCTCGGCGGGCGCATCGAGACCGGGGTCCGGGTGCGCGAGCTCGCCGAGGTGCGCGGGAGCCGCGCGGTGCTCCTCGACACCGGGCCCGCGCTGCTGCGCACCGCCCGGCTGCCGCGGCGCTACGTGCGGGCGCTCGACCGCTTCCGCCCAGGCAGCGGCGTCGCCAAGGTGGATTTCGCGCTCGATGGACCGGTGCCCTGGGCGGCGGCCGAGGTCGGCCTCACCCCGACCGTGCACCTCGGCGGCACGCGCAGCGAGGTCGCCGCCGCCGAGAACGCCGTCGCCGCCGGGCGTCAGCCGGGCACCGACGGGGCGCCGAGGCATCCGTTCGTCCTCGTCACCCAGCCGAGCGTGCTCGACGCGAGCCGCGCGCCCGCCGGCAAGCACGTGCTCTGGGCCTACACGCATGTGCCCGCCGGGTCGACCTTCGACGCGAGCGAGCTCATCACCGCGGAGGTGGAGCGCTTCGCGCCGGGGTTCCGCGACCTCGTGCTCGCCGCCACCGCGAGCTCCGCGGTCGAGCTCGAACGCGGCAACGCGAACCTCGTCGGCGGCGACCTGGGCGGCGGGGCGACGACGCTCGCGCAGCTCGTGAAGCGCCCGGTCGTCTCGCGCACGCCCTGGCGCACCCCCGTCGAGGGCGTGTACCTCTGCTCGGCGTCGACGCCGCCGGGGCCCGCGGTGCACGGCATGAACGGCTGGTACGCCGCGCGGCTCGCGCTGCGCGAGCGCTTCGGCATCCGCCTGCCCGAGCTGCGGGCGTAGCGGGCCGCGGGCGCGCCCGCCGCCGCGCGCCTCAGCCGGCGGCGGACGGCTCGCTCGGGGCGAGCTCGACATCCTCCACGCGCGCCTGCGGCATCACCAGCGCCGCGACGATCGTCGCCGCCGCGGCGACGATCACCGCGACGAACACCGCGGTCGCGGCGCCCTGCATCGCCACGGGGGAGTGGTCGCCGAGCCCGGAGCGCTCGATCACGCCGTTCGCGACGGCGCCGAAGACGGCGACGCCGACCGCGCTGCCGACCGAGCGGAGGAACATGTTCGCGCCCGTCACCACGCCGCGCTCCGACCACGGCACGGAGGACTGCGCCGCGATGAGCGTCGGCGAGGCGACGAGGCCGAGGCCGAGGCCGACGATGAAGCAGGCGAGGGCCGCCGTCCACGGGTTCGGCACGAAAGACGCCGCGATGAGCGCCGCCGAGCCGGCGATCGCGATCGCGAGGCCGATGAGCGCCGTGGTGCGGAAGCCGAGCCGCAGGTACAGCCGCCCCGACTGCGACGCCGAGATCGGCCAGCCGAGCGTGAGCGCCGCGACCGCGAGGCCGGCGACGAGCGGACTCGACCCCGCCGACACCTCGAGGAACGTCGGCACGTAGGAGGTCAGCCCGATGAGCACGGCGCCGACGCCGAGCGAGATCAGCGAGGTCGTGACGATGAGCCGGCGGGAGAACACCCAGAGCGGCAGCACGGGCTCCTTCGCCCGCAGCTCGATGAACACGAACGCCACGATGAGGGCCGCGCCGACGCCGAAGGCGCCGAGCGACTGCCAGGACAGCCACGACCAGGCCTGGCCGCCCTCGAGCACCGCGAGGATGAGCAGCGTGAGCCCGAGGGTGAGCACGATGGAACCGCTCACGTCGATCGTGTGCTTCTCGCGGCCGAGCGACTCGTGGTAGCGGCGCCACAGCACCACGGCGGCGATGACGCACAGCGGGATGTTGATGAAGAAGATCCAGCGCCAGTCGAGGTACCCCGCGAACAGCCCGCCGAGCGTCGGCCCGATCACCGAGGACGCCGCCCAGACGCTCGCGATGTAGCCCTGCACCCTGGCCCGCTCGCGCACGGTGTAGATGTCGCCGGTGATGGTGATCGAGACCGGCATCACCGCGCCCGCGCCGAGGCCCTGCACCGCGCGGAAGACGATGAGCGAGGTCATGTCCCAGGCGAAGCCGCAGAGCACCGAGCCGAGGAGGAACAGCCCGATGCCGACGAGCATGATCGGCTTGCGGCCCACCGTGTCGGCGAGCTTCGCGTACACCGGCACCGAGACGGCCTGGGCGAGCAGGTAGACGGAGAAGAGCCACGGGAACTGCGCGAAGCCGCCGAGGTCGCGCACGATCGACGGCACCGCGGTCGCGAGGATCGTCGAGTCGATGGCGATGAGCCCCGTCGCGAGCATGAGCGCGATGAGCACCGGCCCTCGCTCGGAACGGAATCCGACGGCGGTCTCTGCGGTCACGGTGCTCCTTCCGGCGGGCGCGCGTCGCCCATGGGCGCGTCTTCCCACTTGAGGTCAACGCGGTCGCCGCCCGTTCATTCCGAGCACAGGAGATCCGGCCTGTCAACTCGCCGTGGGGGACCTTCCGCGACGTGCCGGGCGCGGCTACGGTCGGAGCATGCGGATCCCGTCGAAGTCCCGATCGGCCTCCGGCCCGGCGAAGGCCGAGGCCACCGTGCGCGACGCCACGAGCAAGCCCGACGTCGTCGAACTGCCGTCGTTCCGCGTCAACGCGTTCCGGATCGGCTTCACCGCGACCCTGGGCGTGCTCGTCGCGCTCGCGCTCGGCGGCATCGTCGGACAGCTCTCGACCGTCATCCTGTACGTGGCGCTCGCGCTCTTCCTGGCGCTCGGCCTGGACCCGGTGGTCAGCTGGATGCAGCGGCGGGGCCTGCCCCGCTGGGCCGCCATCCTGATCGTGTTCGCCGTCGTGATCGGACTCTTCGTCGGCCTGATCGCGACGATCGTGCCGATCGTCATCACCGAGAGCACCCGCATCGTCAACGACTGGGACCGCATCGTCGTCGCCGTGCGCGAGAGCCAGCTCGTCAGCTGGATCAACGGGCTCACGGGCGGCGACTCGATCGACCAGGCCATCCAGGCCATCGGCGACTGGCTGAGCGACCCCGCGCACATCGGCTCGCTCGGCGGCGGCCTCCTCGCGGTCGGCGCGGGCATCGCCGGCGGCTTCACGGGCGCGACGATCGTGCTCATCCTCACCCTCTACTTCCTCGCCTCGCTGCGCTCGATGAAGCGCGCCTCGGCCCGCTTCGTGCCGGCCAGCTCGCGCCGTGGCTACCTCGACGTCGCCGGCGACATCACCGGCGCCGTCGGCCGCTACGTGATCGGCCAGGTCACGCTCGGCGCCGTGAACGGCGTGCTCAGCCTCATCTACCTCACGATCATCGGGGCGCCGGCGCCGATCCTGCTCGCCTTCGTCGCGTTCCTCTGCTCGCTCGTGCCCCTCATCGGCACGCTCACGGGCGCGGTGATCATCTCCCTCGTGTCGTTCGCGGCCTCGCCCGTGACGGCGCTCGCCGCGGCGATCTACTACCTCGTGTACATGCAGGTCGAGGCGTACGTCATCAGCCCGCGCATCATGAACAAGGCGGTCGCGGTGCCCGGCGCCCTCGTCGTCATCGCGGCGGTCGCGGGCGGCACGCTCGGCGGTGTGCTGGGCGCCCTCGTCGCGATCCCGGTCGCGGCGTCGATCATCATCATCCTCGAGAAGGTCGTCTTCCCCCGCCAGGACGCCCGCTGAGGCGGGCCCGGCCGGGCGGTTCGCCGCCCTGGACGGATGCCGCGGAGTTGCGGCACCGCGACCAGCTGGCGTTCGCGACGGCGGCCGTGTGCGCCGTCGCCGCGGCGCTGATCTGGTGGCTCTGGGTCGCGCCGATCGTGCAGTCCGTGGCCGCAGCCGAGCCGCACCGGCTCGGCGAACCGGTCGCGGTGCAGCTCTCCGCGGGCGAGCGCGCCGGCGTGTGGGCGAGCGGGATCGCCGCGAACCTCGGCACCGTCGAGTGCCGTGCGTCGGGACCGGGCGGCGGGGAGCTCACGCTGCGCTCCGGCCCCTCGCTCGACTGGGACGACACGCTCTGGTGGATGACGCCGAAGCCCGGCTTCGCCCAGGTGCTGCAGTTCACGGCCGAGCGGGCGGGCGTTCATACCGTCTCCTGCCGGGACGCGCTCGACACCTACGACGCCGAGGTGCTCGTCGCGGGCGACGCGTTCGGCAGCGGCAGCCTCGGCCTCGGGGCGGGCGGCGCGAGCCGCTTCCCGATCGGCAGCGTGCTCGCCTTCGGCGCCGTCGTGTTCCCAGGGGTCGCGGTGCTGATCCCGATCGTCATCGGGCTGCGCCGCTGGGTCGGCCGGATGCGGGACCGCGGCCGCCGGCGCTCCTCGTGGGGCGGCGTCAGAACCAGATGCTGAGGCGGGGCGCGCGGTTCGTCGCGAACAGCCGGTCGGCGACCGCGAGCGAGCCGGGGCCGGTCTCCTCGACCCGGCCGGCACGGGCCAGCAGGCTCGCCCTGGCGTCGCCCAGGTACATGGCGGCGAGCGCGTCGACGCCGAGGCGGAGGCCGTGCGCGGGCTTCGAACGGCGGGTCGGCGCCGTCGTCGCGCGGCTCGCCGACGAGGCATCCGCCCCGCCGTCGAGGCGCTGCACCTCGGCCACCCCGCGCGCGGAGACCTCGAGCGCGTAGCGGCCGGCCGCGTGCCCCAGCGGGTCGTCGAGCTCGAGCACGAGCGAGCCCGGGCCCTCGTAGCGGCGCGCCTCGAGCGCGGCGACGGGGTCGAGGATGCGCAGCCAGAGGTGGTCGCCGACGGTCGTCGTGATCGCCCGCTGGTCGGCGAGCAGCCAGCGCAGCGGCTCGTCGACGGAGCGGAGGCGGGCCCGCACGGTCGACACGAAGTCCTGCTCGAGCAGGAAGCGCCACAGCGCCGCCTCGGCGTCGTCGCTCGCGGCGGCCAGGAAGTCGAACTCGAGGACGCCCGCGCCCATGCCGTCGCGGGTGATGCGGTACGAGACGAAGCCCTGCGCCTGGCCGCGCTCGTCGTCGTAGCGGGCGACGCGCGTCGCCCGGGCCGTCTCGCCGTCGGGGTCCTCGAGCCCGAGCACCCGGTCGACGAGCGCCGGCCAGCGGTCGATCTCGCCGGGCGTGCGGGCGACCTGGCGGCGCACGATCTGTCCGGCGGTGCGGCGGAAGGCCGCGGCATCCGTCACGAAGCGCACCCGGCCCGGCGCCTCGGCGCCGGCCCACTCGACCCGGCGCCGGTCGATCTCGAGGGTCGCCGCGCGCGCGGCGGGCGCGTAGCCGTAGCGGCCGTAGAGCGTCGCCTCGGTGGCGGTGAGCATCGCGACGGCGGCGCCCGCGGTGACGGCGTTCGCGAGCTCGGCCTGCATCATCGCCCTGGCGATGCCGCGGCGGCGGTGGGTCGGGGCGACGGTCACGCCCGCGACGGCCCAGCCGTCGACGCTGCGGCCGCCGGGGACGCTGAGGCCGGTCGGCCAGCTCGCGACCGTCGCGACGGGCGTGGCGTCGTCGAGCGCGGGGTCGTAGACGCCCTGCACCCGGCGCTCCTGCAGCAGTGCGCCCTCGCGCTCGAGGGTCTCGGGCGTCGGCCGGGGGTGGTGGAAGCCGCGGTGCTCGGCCGCCGACCAGGCGGCGAGCGCCTCGCGATCGTCGGGGGAGAGCACTCGGTAGTCGAGGCCGAGGCCGCCGAGACGGGCGGCGGTGGCGGGGTCTGCGGGGAAGGCGCGGAAGTCACTCGACACGCCCGCCACCCTACCCACCCCGCCTGAGCGCCCGCTCCGCCCGCCGCTCGATGCGCTACCATGGATCTTCTCGAATCGATTCGATACCGAGGCCGCCATCGGCGGCCCGGCGACGGGCGCTCGACCCGTGCGCGATTCGAGCCCGGATCCGGCACGCCGGACCCGACCCAGGCGGGCCCGCCCGACCCGCCCGGCCAGCACCGCCGATCCACCGCCGCCCGCGCCCCGCCGCCGCATCCGTCCAAGGAGCCCATGTCCACCGCCTCCATCCCGATCATCCGCCCCGACGACACCGGCTCGGTCTCGGCCGTCAGCGCGCACCCCGGCGATCGGCTCAGCCGCCGCCAGCGGCTCGTCTACGTGCTCGTGCTCGGCGCGCTCACCGCGCTCGGGCCGTTCACCGTCGACCTCTACCTGCCCGCGTTCCCCGTGCTGCAGTCCGAGCTCGGCGTCGGCGCGGCCGCGGTGCAGCTGACCCTCACGGGCACGATGATCGGCTTCGGCTTCGGGCAGCTCATCGTCGGGCCGTGGAGCGACAAGGTCGGCCGGCGGCTGCCGCTCATCCTCTCGACGCTGCTGCACATCGCGGCCTCGCTCGGCGCCGCGTTCGCGCCCGACATCACCTGGCTCGCGGTCTTCCGCCTGCTGCAGGGCTTCGGGGCGGCGGCCGGCGGCGTCGTCGCGATGGCGATGGTGCGCGACCTCTTCGGCGGCAAGCCGCTCGTGCGCATGCTCTCGCGCCTCGCGCTCGTGAACGGGCTCGCCCCGGTGCTCGCGCCCGTCATCGGCTCGCAGCTGCTGCAGGTGATGGACTGGCGCGGCGTCTTCTGGGTGCTCGCGGCGTACGGGGTCGTCGTCGTGCTCTGCGTCTCCTTCCTCATCGTCGAGACGCTGCCGAAGCAGCGCCGGCACGCCGCCGGGCACTCGACGATGCGCGAGCGCTACCGCGCCCTGTTCCGCGACCGGGTGTACCTCGGCGCGGCGCTCGTCGGCGGCATGGTGTTCACGGGGCTGTTCGGCTACCTCTCGACGTCCTCGTTCCTGTTCCAGGAGGTGCACGGCTTCACGGCGCAGCAGTACGGGCTGCTCTTCGGCGTGAACTCGGTCGGCATCATCATCGGCGTGCAGACGAGCTCGCGGCTCATGCGCGGCCGGGTGCAGCCGCAGTGGATCCTCGCGGTGACGACGCTCGTGCTGCTCGGCTCGGCCGTCGCGATCGCGGTGCTCGACCTCACCGGCGCCGGCCTCTGGGGCACGATCGTGCCGCTGTTCCTGTTCATCATGGCCTGCGGCTTCTCGTTCCCGGCGGTGCAGATCCTCGCGCTCGCCTCCCACGGCAACGAGGCGGGCACGGCGGCGTCGCTGCTCGGCGCGCTGAACTTCGGGCTCGCCGGACTCATCTCGCCGCTCATCGGCCTGATGGGCGTCGGCAGCGCCGTGCCGATGGCGATCGTGATGACCGCGGCGGCCCTGGTCGCGATCGTCGCGCTGTGGGCGCTCGTGCGCCCGCGCAGCGTGCCGCCGCTCGGCGACTGAGCCCGGGCGGCTAGCGTGGGCGCATGGCCCACGACGAGTCGAGCGACCCCGCAACGCCCGCGCCGGCGGATCCGCCTACCACGGCGGACGGCGCGGACGCCCCGGCCGCCCGCCGCCTGCACCGACGGGTCATCGTCGCGGCGGGCGTCGGCGTGCTCTTCGTGGCGCTGCTGCTCGGCGGCCTGATCGCGGTGCGCAACGGGGTCATCGGTCTCGACGAGGGCTGGGCCGGCGAGGTGATCGAGCTGCGCGGCGCGTTCGGCGACGCGGTCGCGTTCACCATGAACCGCCTCGGCGGCGGGGCGATCGGGGTCTTCGTCGTGCCCCTCGGCGGCGCGATCGTGCTGCTGCTCTGCCGTCGCCCCTGGGGCGCCGCGTTCTTCATCCTCGCCTCGGCCGCGAGCGCGGGCGTCGTGCAGCTGCTGAAGCACCTCTTCGGCCGGGCCCGCCCCGAGGACATGCTGGTCACGAGCGACTTCGGTTCATTCCCCTCGGGGCATGTGGCGAACGCCGCGACGATCGCCGTGGTCGTCGGCATCATCGCGCCGCGGGTGTGGGTCTGGGCGCTCGGCGTCGCGTACACGCTCCTGATGGCGTTCACCCGCACCTACCTCGGCGTGCACTGGCTCACCGACACCATCGCGGGCGCGCTCGTCGGCGTCGGGGTCGCGCTCGTGGTGTGGGCGATCCTCGCCCGCCCGCTCGAGGAGGAGCGGCAGCGCTGGCACCGCAGGCGGGATGCCTCGGCCGGCACCGCCCCGACAGCTCAGGCGGGGTGATCGCCGCCGGCGAGCTGGTCGAGCACGTGGTCGAGCACCTCGTCGAGGAGCTCGAGCCCGTCGCGCACGCCGCCCGATGAGCCGGGCAGATTCACCACGAGCGCCCCGGCGGCGATGCCCGCGCGGCCGCGGCTGAGCAGCGCCGTCGGAGTGGTGGCGGCGCCGCGGCGGCGGAGCTCCTCGGCGAACCCGGTCAGCTCGCGGTCGAGCACGGCGGCGGTCGCCTCGGGCACGGTGTCGCCCGGGGCGATGCCCGTGCCGCCGGTGGAGACGACGAGGGCCGGGCTCGTCGCGAGCGCCGTGTCGAGGGCGATCGCGAAGTCGGGGCCGTCGGCGACGACGATCGGGCCCTCGACGGCGAAGCCGCGTTCGCGCAGCCAGTCGGCGATCACCGGGCCGGTGCGGTCCTCGTACACGCCGGCCGCGGCCCTGGTGGACGAGACGATGACGACCGCGTGCGCGCCGTGCCGAGTGCCCGCGCTCACGCGCGGTTCCACTCGCCGCGCTTGCCGCCCGACTTGGCGAGCACGCAGACGTCGGTGATGACCGCCTCGTGGTCGACGGCCTTGATCATGTCGTAGAGCGTGAGGGCCGCGACGCTCGCGGCCGTGAGGGCCTCCATCTCGACGCCGGTCACGCCGTTCGTCGTCGCCGTCGCGACGACGCGCACGCGGTCGCCGGCCGGTTCGAAGTCGACGGCGAGCTTCGTGAGGGGCAGCGGGTGGCACAGCGGGATGAGGCTCGAGGTCTGCTTCGCGGCCATGATGCCGGCGATGCGCGCGGTGCCGAGCGCCTCGCCCTTCGGCAGGGTGCCGTCGGCCACGCGGGCGACGACGTCCTCGCGGGTGACGAGCACCGCCTGCGCGCTCGCCGTGCGCCGGGTGACGGCCTTGTCGGTCACGTCCACCATGTGCGCCGAGCCGTCGGCGCGCAGGTGGGTGAGGCCGGTCGCGGACTCGTCAGTCATCGATCCTCCAGATGTCGACGGGGGCGCCGGCCGGGAGCCGATCGACGCCGACGGGCAGGTGCACGAGCACGGTCGCCTGAGCGTAGGCGTGCAGCAGATGGGAGCTCGGCGCGCCGACCTCGACGGCGCCGTCGCCGTCGAGGACGCCGCGGCGCACCTGGTGCTTGCCGAGCGGGGACACCACCTCGTGGGCGAGCGGGAGGGTCGCCCGGTGCCGGTCGGGGGCGAGCCCCTCGAGTCGGCGCAGCACGGGGCGCAGGAAGAGCTCGAAGGAGACGAGCGCGCTCACCGGGTTGCCCGGGAACGCGACGACCGGGAGGGCCGCGCCGTCGTCGAAGCGCGCCAGTCCGAGGCCCTGCGGGCCGCCGGGCTGGATCGCGACCTTCTCGAAGGCGACGCCGAGCGGGGCGAGCGCCTCGCGCACGACCTCGAAGGCGCCCTCGCTCACGCCGCCGCTCGTGACGACGAGGTCGACGCGGTCCGCCGCGGCGGCGATGGCCTGGCGCAGGGACGCCGCGTCGTCGGGGGAGACCGCTTCGACCACCTCGGCGCCGCAGCCGCGCAGGGCAGCGCCGAGCATCGCCGAGTTGGCGTCGTGGATCTGCCCCGGCCGGAGCTCGGCCGCGGGGGGCCGCAGCTCGTGCCCGGTCGAGACGAGCAGCACGCGGAGCCGCCGCCGCACCGGGAACGCCGTCATGCCCGCGGCTGCGAGCGCCCCGAGCTGCGCCGGACCGAGCCGGGTGCCGGCGGCGAGCAGGAGCGCGCCCGCGGCGATGTCGCTGCCCGCCCGGCGGATGAAGGCGCCGGGCTCGACGGGAGCGGCGAAGCCGACCGTCTCCTGCACGGGCGAGTCGTGGCGGGCGCCCGAGATGCCGATGAACGCGGGGGGATCGGCCGCCTCGATGGGCACGACCGCGTCCGCGCCGCGGGGGATCGGCGCACCCGTCATCACGGGCGAGGCGGTGCCGGGGGCGAGCTCGAAGACGTGGTCGCCCGCGGCGCTCGTCGGCCCGATCGGGAGCCGCACGGGGGAGTCCGGGGCGGCGCCGGCGAGCTCGGCGGCGCGGAGGGCGTAGCCGTCCATCTGCGAGTTGTCGAAGCCGGGCAGCTCGATCGGGCAGACGACGTCGGCGGCGAGCACGCGACCGAGCACGTCGCCCCCGGAGAGGCTCGCGTCCTCGGCGTCGAGGGCGGACTCGAGCGGGGCGAGCAGCTCGGTGACCGCACGACGGTGTTCGGCGTAGCTGCGCATGCGTTCAGCCTAAACGGCGGATGCCTGAGAGAGCCTGTGCCCGCGGGAGCCCGTGCGCTCAGCCGCCGGCGAACGGCGGCAGGAGGTCGACCGCGGCGCCGATGGGCGTGGCCGGGTCGCGGCGCACGGTGCCGTCGACGAGGAAGGATCCGTTGCGGAGCACCCGCCGCATGGGCTCGCCGTAGCGCTCGGCGAGCAGCTCGCGGAGCGCGCCGACGGTGGCCTCGCCGAGCTCCAGGCGCTCCTCCTCGCGACCCGCGGCGTCGGCGGCGGCCGCGAAGTAGCGCACGGTCACGACGGTCATGGGCTCGATGCTACCCGACGGCGGAATCCGGCATCCGCCACGCGGAAAAGCTCCGCGAGTACACTGACCGGATGACCCAGCCGCTCGTCGCGCCAGGCGCGCCGCTCAGCGCCGAGCGCGTGAGCCGGCACAGCCGTCAGCTCATGCTGCCCGGCTACGGCGAGGACGCGCAACGCCGGCTCGCCGCCGCCCGCGTGCTCGTGATCGGCGCCGGCGGCCTCGGCAGCGCCGTCGTGCCCGCGCTCGCCGGGTCGGGCATCGGCACGATCGGCATCGCCGACGACGACGACGTCGAGCTCAGCAACCTGCCGAGGCAGCTCAGCCACGGCGTCGCCGACCTCGGCCGCCCGAAGGTCGACTCGCTCGCCGACACGGTCGCGGCGATCGACCCGGAGTGCCGGGTGGTGCGGCACCGGGTGCGGCTGACGGCGGCGAACCTGCCCGGCATCCTCGCCGACTACGACCTCGTCGTCGACGGCAGTGACAACTTCCCCACCCGCTACCTCGCGAACGACGCCGCGCACCTCGCGGGGGTGCCGCTCGTGTGGGGCGCGATCCTGCGCTTCCAGGGCCAGCTCGGCGTCGCCTGGCGGGACCACGGGCCGGGCTACCGCGATCTGTTCCCGACGCCGCCCGCGCCCGGCGAGGTGCCCTCCTGCGAGCTCGGCGGCGTGCTGCCCACGCTCTGCCTCACGATCGGCGCGATGCTCGCGAGCGAGGTCGTGAAGCTCGTCACGGGGATCGGCGAGCCGCTGCTCGGACGGGTGCTGAGCTACGACGCGCTGAGCGGGCGCAGCCGCGAGATCGCCTACGGGGCCGACCCCGACGCCGCCGAGATCACGGGGCTCGTCGACTACGAGCGCTTCTGCGGGCTGCCTCCTCGCGAGGCATCCGCGGATGCCGCGGCCGCGGCGATCTCGGCCGCGGAGCTCCTGCGCCGGCTGCGCGCCGGCGAGGCGCTGCGCCTGCTCGACGTGCGCGAGCCCGGCGAAGCCGAACTGCGGCGGATCGCCGGCAGCGAGCTCGTGCCGCTCGGGGAACTGCTCGGCGGCGCGGAGCCCGCGGCCGCGCCGGGCCCGCTCGTCGTGTACTGCGAGCTCGGCATGCGCTCGGCCAGGGCCGCCGCGGCGCTCACCGCCCGCGGGCACGCCGACGTCGTCTCGCTCGACGGCGGCCTCGACCGCTTCGCCGCGCTCGGCGCGGAGTACCTCAGCCGATGACCCACTCCGACCCGATGAACCGCAGCGGAAGCGAGCCAGCGATGCCCCGATCCGAGCCCACCGAGCCCGACCCCACCGTGCCCGACCTCACCGAGCTCTACGCCGTCGTCTCCGAGGACCCGCTCGACGCGGACGCGGTGCGCCGGGCGGTCGAGCACGACGCCTCGGGCGCGGTCGTCGTGTTCCACGGCGTCGTGCGCGACCACGACGGCGGGCGGGCCGTGCGGGCCCTCGACTACCGCGGCCACCCCGAGGCCGAGCGCTTCCTCGCCGACTGCGTGCGCCGCATTCGCGAGGAGACGGGCTTCGCGGTCGCCGCGGCCCACCGCGTCGGCGATCTCGCGATCGGCGACGTCGCGCTCGTCGCGGCGGCCGGCGCCGGACACCGGGCGCAGGCCTTCGACGCGTGCGAGCGGCTCGTCGAGCTGGTGAAGCAGGAGGTGCCGATCTGGAAGCGGCAGCACTTCGACGACGGCGTCTCGGAGTGGGTCGGCCTCTAGCAGCGCCCCGGCGATCGGGGCGCCGCCGCCTCAGCCGCCGATGTAGCTCATCTCGATCTTCGGCCGGGCGGCCCGCAGCTCGGGGGTGAGCGTCGCCCGCAGTTCGGAGTAGCGGTCGTCGCGCGCACCCCAGATCGCCGCCATGGCCCGGGCGAGCTCGGCGTCGTCGGCGCCGCCGCGGAGGATCGCCCGCAGGTCGTGGCCCTCGCTCGCGAAGAGGCAGGTGAAGAGCCGGCCCTCGGTCGAGATCCTGGCGCGGTTGCAGGTGCCGCAGAACGCGTTCGTCACGCTCGAGATGACGCCGATCTCGCCCTCGCCGTCGGCGTAGCGCCAGCGCGCCGCGGTCTCGCCGGGGGCGGAACGCCCGATGGGCACGAGCGGCAGCTCGGCGCCGATGCGCTCCACGATCTCGGCGGAGGGGACGACCTCGGCGAGGTCCCAGCCGTTCGAGGTGCCGACGTCCATGTACTCGATGAAGCGCAGCGTGTAGGGCGTGCCCTTGAAGTGCCGGGCCATGGCGACCACCTCGTCGTCGTTCAGCCCGCGCTTGACGACCATGTTCAGCTTGATCGGGCCGAGCCCCGCCTCGTGCGCGGCGTCGATGCCGGCGAGCACCCGCGCCACCGGGAAGCGCACGTCGTTCATCTCCTGGAACTTGGCGTCGTCGAGCGAGTCCAGCGAGACGGTGACCCGGGTGAGCCCGGCGTCCCGGAGGGCCCGGGCCTTCACCGCGAGGGCGGCGCCGTTCGTGGTGAGGGCGAGCTCGAGCGGACGCCCGTCGGGGGTGCGCAGCTCGGCGAGCCGGGCCACGAGCTCCTCGACGCCGCGGCGCAGCAGCGGCTCGCCGCCGGTGAGCCGCAGCTTCTCGACGCCGTGCGCGGCGGCCACCCGGGCGATCCGCACGATCTCGTCGAAGCTCAGCAGCTCGTCGCGGTCGAGGAAGGCGTAGTCGCGGCCGAACACGGCCTTCGGCATGCAGTAGACGCAGCGGAAGTTGCAGCGATCGGTGATCGAGATGCGCAGGTCCCGCATGGGGCGGCCGAGCCGATCGGGCAGCTCGCCGGAGGCCGGCAGCCGCCTGGCTCCGCCCCTCCCGGCTCGCGCCGGCGTCGTGATCGTCATCGTCACCCCCTCGTGGGCGTCTACCGTAACACCGCCCCGGGAGGGCGCCGTCAGTCGAGCGGGCGCAGCGACACGTCGGCGGCCTCGATCCGGAAGGCGAGGGCCGCGCCCGCTTCGAGGTCGAGCGCGACGGCCGCGGCGGTCGGCACGTCGACGGCGACACCGGGGTGTTCGGCGGTGACGATGCGCACGCCGCCGCCCGTGGGTTCGAGGCTCGCGACGGTGCCGGACCAGTGGTTCGCTTCGGCGTCCCCGCCCGTCGCAGCAGCCGCGCCCGGCGCGACGTGCACCGCGCCGGGCGCGAACACGGCGGAGGCGCGCGCGCCGGGCACGAGCCCGGCCGGCTCCGCCGCGCGCAGCACGAGGCCGTCGCTCGCCCGCACCGTCGCCGCGTCGAGCGCGACGCCCTCGACGAGGTCCACCCCGGCGAGGGCGGCGATGAACGGCGTGCGGGGGTGCCCGAGCACGCGCGCGATCGGCCCCTCGTCGACGAGGCGGCCGGCCTGGAGGATCGCCGCACGTCCGGCGAGCACGAGCGCGTCGAGCGGGTCGTGGGTGACGAGCAGCATGGGGATGCCGAGGGCCGCCCGATGCTCGCGGACGAGCCGCCGCATGCCCGCCGCCGCCTCGACGTCGAGCGCCGCGAACGGCTCGTCGAGGAGCAGCGCCGCCGGCTTCGCCGCGAGCGTGCGGGCGAGCGCGACGCGCTGCTGCTGCCCGCCGGAGAGCTCGGCCGGCCGGCGGCGCTCGAAGCCGGCGAGGCCGACTCGCTCGAGCCAGGCGGCGGCCTCGGCGCGCGACTCCCGGCGGCCGGCGCCCTGCGCCCGCGGTCCGAAGGCGACGTTCTCGAGCGCGCTGAGGTGCGGGAACAGCAGCGCCTGCTGGCCGAGCAGGCCGACGCGGCGAGCCGCGAGCGGGACCTCGCGCGCGCCGGCGCCGCCGAGGAGGCGGCCGCCGATGCGGACCTCGCCCCGGTCGAGGGGCACGTGCCCCGCGATCGCGCCGAGCAGCGTCGACTTGCCGGAACCGTTCGGCCCGAGCACGGCGAGCACCTCGTCGGGGCCGACCGCGACAGCGGCGTCGAGCCGGAAGCCGCCCCGCTCGACCTCGAGCTCGGCGACGAGTCCGGTGCCGGCGGCCGGCCGGTCCGAGGCATCCGTCCGCCGCTCCGGTGCGGCGCTCATCGCGGGGCGTCCGCTCGCCAGCCGCGCATCAGCACGAGCACCGCGATCGCCACGGCGATGAGCATGAGCGACAGCGCGATCGCGGTGTCCTCGCTGACCCCGGCGCCGTTGAAGGCGGTGTAGATCGCGAGCGGCATCGTTCGCGTCGTGCCGGCGGCGTTGCCCGCGAACAGCGCGGTCGCGCCGAACTCGCCGAGCGCCCGGGCGAAGCAGAGCACGGCGCCGGCGAGGAGGCCGGGGGCGACGAGCGGCAGGGTGATCCGGCGGAAGACGGTGAAGCGGCCGGCGCCGAGGCCGGCGGCGACGCCCTCGAAGCGGGTGCCTGCGGTGCGCAGCGCGCCCTCGACGGAGATCACGAGGAAGGGCAGGGCGACGAAGACCTGGGCGATGACGACGGCGGCGGTCGTGAAGGGGATGCGGATGCCCCAGACGGCGAGCACCTCGCCGAAGAGCCCGGTGCGGCCGAGGAGGGCGAGCAGGGCGATGCCGCCGACGAGCGGCGGCAGCACGAGGGGGAGCGTCACGAGGGTGCGGAGCGCCGCGGCAACTCCGGGCCGGCTCCTGGCGATCACGAGGGCGAGCGGAACGCCGAGCACGATGCACGCGAGCGTCGCCCAGCTCGCGGTCGCGAGGGAGAGCCCGAGCGCTTGCAGCGCCGCGGGGGAGGTGATGGCGGCCGGCACACCCGCCCAGTCGAGCCGCACGAGCAGCGCCGCGAGCGGCAGCAGCAGCACGGCGGCGCCGAGGCCGGCCGGCAGGTAGAGCCAGCCGGGGAAGCGCCCCGCGGCGGCGGTGCCGTCGCGGGGCGCGTGCGCGACTCGGGTCACGGCGCTCCGAAGCCGAAGGAGGCGAGCACCTGCTGCCCGGCCTTCGAGGTGACGAAGGCGACGAAGGCGGCGGCCGCCTCCGGGTTGGGTGCGGCGGTGAGTGCGGTGAGCGGGTAGACGTTGGTGGCGTCGGCGGCGTTCGCGATCCGCACGCCCTCGACCGCGTCGCCCGCGGCCTCGACGTCGGTCACGTAGACGAGCCCCGCGTCGGCCTCGCCGGACTTCACCTTGGTGAGCACAGCGGTGACGTTCTGCTCCTCGCTCGCGGGGGTCAGCGTGAGGCCGGCGGCCTGGATGAGCGTCTGCGAGGCGGCGCCGCAGGGCACCTCGGGCGCGCAGAGCACGACCGTCGCGGGGCGGCCGTCGGCCGTCGTCGTGGCGCCGTCGGCGAGGGCGTCGAGGCCGTCCACGCCGAGCGGGTTGCCGGGGGCGACCGCGATCTGGAGCACGTTGGTGGCGAAGTCGTCGGCGGACTCGGCGAGGCCGGCGTCGAGCACCTTCGTCATGTTCTTCTCGTCGGCCGAGGCGAAGACGTCGGCGGGCGCGCCCTCGATGAGCTGCGTGGCGAGCACGGAGGAGCCGTCGTAGGTGATGGGCACGACGTCGAGGCCGGGGTGCTCGGCCTCGAACTGCGCGGCGAGCTCGTCGAAGGCGCCGCTCAGCGAGGCGGCCGCGTAGATCGTGAGCTCGCCCGTGAGCGCCTGCTCCCCGGCCCCCGCACTCGCGGTCGGGCTCGCGGCGGTCGGGGCGCCGCTCGCGCAGCCGGCGAGGAGGGCCGCCGCGGCGACGGCGACGCCGGCTCGAGCGAGGCGCGAGCGGCGGGCGGGGAGGGTGCTGCGGGTGCTACGGGACGTGCGGTGCTGCAGGGTCACGACGAGGGATCCTCTTCCGTCTCGATGATGACCGTGGTCGCCTTGACCACGGCCACGCCGCGCGAACCGATCTCGAGCTCCATCTCGCGGGCGGCCTCGGCCGACATGAGGGAGACGACCCGGTTGGGGCCGCACTGCAGCTCGACCTGGGCCATGAGCCCGGCGATCTCGACCTTGGTGACGAGACCGACGAAGCGGTTGCGGGCGCTGCGGCGCACATGGGACCGGTCGGTGATGGTCGCCGCGACGGCCTGCGCCCTCGCGGCGAGCTCGCGACCGGGCACGACCTGGCGGCCGGCGTCGTCCTTCGAGACGCTCAGCAGGCCGTCCTGCACCCATCGCCGAACGGTGTCGTCGCTCACGCCGAGGAGATCGGCGGCCTCACTGATCCGATATTGCGCCATAACAGTGACCATAGTTCCGTATCTGCGGATATGCAATCAAGTTTTCCGTATTTCAGAATCAAACTTCCAAAAACGTGTAGACCGGGGCAGGGGTGGCTGTTAGCCTCGACCAGTCGCCGGGCCCGCCACGAAGCCGCCCGGTGCCAAAGCCCAGCAGACCCGAACGGATCGACGACGATCACGACGGCGCCGAACCCGCGCCGCTGGCCGAGCCGACCGGTCGGACTCCGAGAGCAAGGATGCTTTTCATGGAATCGCTCGGTACCACCACTCCGGCAGACACGGGCCCCCAGGGCGCCGCGCCGACGCCCGCCCAGTACCTCGCCCGAGCCGTCGCGCTCGCGACCGAGAACGTGCGCCGCTCCGGCGGCCCGTTCGGCGCCATCGTCGTCACCGCCGACGGCCGCGTCTTCGAGGGCGTCAACCGGGTCACCGCGAACCTCGATCCCACCGCGCACGCGGAGGTCTCCGCCATCCGCGCCGCCTGCCAGGGCATCGGCGACTTCGACCTCTCCGGCGCCGTGCTCTACACGAGCTGCGAGCCCTGCCCGATGTGCCTCGCCTCCTCGCTGTGGGCGCGCATCGACCGCGTCTACTTCGCGGCGAGCCGCCACGACGCGGCCGACGCCGGCTTCGACGACGCCGTCTTCTACCGCTACTTCGAGGGCGACGACGCCGACCGCGCCGTCATGCCGGTCGCCGACATCGAGCTGCCGCCCGCCGAGCGGGTCGCCCCCTTCACCGAGTGGCAGCACACCGCCACCCGCATCGAGTACTGAGCGGAGCCGAACGTGACCCAGCACACCGACAGCACCGCCACGCCGATCCCCGACCCGCTGCCCACGGGCGCGACGACCACGGTCGACGGCGAGCCGAAGAACGCGATCGACCGCTTCTTCGAGATCACCCGCCGCGGCTCCACCTTCGGGCGCGAGATCCGCGGCGGCATCGTCACCTTCGTGACGATGGCCTACATCGTCATCCTGAACCCGCTCATCCTCGGCGGCTCGGAGGACGTCGCCGGCAACGCGCTCGACGCCGCCCAGGTCGGCGCGGCGACGGGCCTCACCGCCGGCCTCATGACGATCCTCTTCGGCGTCTTCGCCCGGCTGCCCTTCGCCATCGCGGCCGGCCTCGGCATCAACTCCTTCCTCGCGGTCTCCGTCGTGGGGCAGGTCACCTGGCCGGAGGCGATGGGCCTCGTCGTCATCAACGGCGTGATCATCGTGCTGCTCGGCGCCACCGGCGCGCGGACCGCGATCTTCCGCGCCGTGCCGCAGGCGCTGAAGGCAGCGATCACGGTCGGCATCGGCCTGTTCATCGCCTTCATCGGCTTCGTCGACTCGGGCTTCGTGAACCGCACGCCCGGCGGCCCGCCCGTGCAGCTCGGCGACGCCGGCTCGATCACCTCGGTGCCGACGCTCATCTTCCTGCTCGGCCTCGTGCTGATCGGCATCCTCGTCGCGCGCCGGGTGCCGGGCGGCATCCTGATCGGCATCGTGGTGACCACCATCGTCGCGATCATCGCCCAGGCGCTGCTGAAGCTCGGCCCCTCCTTCGAGGACCCGAACGGCTGGCACATGACCATCCCCGAGCTGCCCACCGCCCTATTCACGGTGCCCGACTTCGGGCTCGTCGGGCAGTTCGACGTGTTCGGCGCCTTCGGCCGGATCGGCGCGCTCTCGGCGACGATGCTCGTCTTCACGCTCGTGTTCTCGAACTTCTTCGACGCCATGGGCACGATGACGGGCCTCGCGAAGAACGCCGGGCTCGCCCACAAGGACGGCACCTTCCCGCGGCTGCGGGCCGCCTTCATCGTCGAGGGCGCCGGCGCCATCGCGGGCGGCGCGACCTCGACCTCCTCGAACACCGTCTACGTCGACAGCGCCTCGGGCATCGGCGAGGGCGCGCGCACCGGGCTCGCCTCGGTCGTGGTGGGGCTGCTGTTCCTGCTCTCCATGTTCCTGACGCCGCTCACCCTCGTCGTGCCGATCGAGGTCGGCTCGGCCGCGCTCGTCGTGGTCGGCGCGATGATGATGGGGCAGATCCGCGAGATCAAGTTCGACAAGTTCGCGGTCGCCCTGCCGGCCTTCCTCACGATCGTGACGATGCCGCTCACCTACTCGATCGCGAACGGCATCGGCGTCGGTTTCATCTCCTGGGCGCTCGTGAACGCGGCGTCCGGCCGGGCGCGCAAGGTGCACTGGCTGATGTGGGTCGTCGCGGCCGGCTTCGCGCTCTACTTCGTGCGCGGGCCGATCGAGAGCCTCATCGCGGGCTGAGCCCGACGTTCGACGCGCCCCGGCCGGCACTCCCGGCCGGGGCGCGCTCGCGTCCGCCGCGCAGCGCACGCCGCCGTCACACGCCCCGCTGTCGTGGTGGGATGGATCGGAAGGGAACGGTGAAGAGGATTTGACGACGAACGGACCGGGCGCAGGATCGGTGTGGCGGGCGCCCGGGATGCCCGCGCTCATCACGATGACGGCCCTGGGCTTCTCCGGCTTCGCCGTGCTCATGCCGGTCGCCCCGCTGTGGGCGGTCGCGGGCGGCGCCGATGTGGCCGGCGCCGGGCTCGTCACGGGCGTGCTGATGCTCGCGACCGTGGCCGGGCAGACGATGGTGCCGGCGGCACTGCGCCGCTTCGGCTGGGCGCCCGTGCTCGTGGTGGGCCTGCTGCTGCTCGGCCTGCCCGCCCCGGCGATGCTCGCCTCGAGCGAGCTGCCCGTCATCCTCGCCTGGTCCGCGGTGCGCGGCCTCGGCTTCGCCGTGCTCACGGTGGCCGGCGGCAGCGCCGTGCCCGAGCTCATCGAGCCGGCCCGTCGCGGCCGGGCCATCGGCGCCTGGGGGCTCGCGATCGCCGGACCCCAGCTCGTGCTGCTCCCGCTCGCGCCCTGGGTGGCGGAGCACCTCGGCTACGCCCCGGTGTTCGTCGTCGCCGCACTGCCGGTGCTCGGCATCCCCGCCGCGCTCCGCCTCGCCAAGCACCTCGCCGCCAAGCCGCCGCACCCGGCCGAGCACGCGCACGCCTCGCACGGCCCGCTCGCGGCGGCCGCCGTGCTGTTCCGCCCGGTCGCGCTGCTGCTCGCCGTCACCGTGGCGGGCGGCGCGCTGATCACCTTCCTGCCCCAGCTCGCCGGCGACCAGCTGCTCGCGGCCGCCGCGCTGCTGCTGCTCACGGGCCTCGCGGCGCTCTCGCGCTGGCTCATCGGCGGGCCGGCCGACCGATTCGGCGCCCGGCCGCTGCTCTGGCCGCTCGTGCTCGCCACCACCGCGGGCCTCGCGATCACCGCGTGGGGCGTGGTGGACGCCACGGCACCGGCGGACTGGGCCCTGCTCGTCGGCGCCGCCCTCGTCGGCCTCGGCTACGGGGGACTGCAGAACCTCACGCTGGGCGAGGCGTTCGCCGCCGTCGGCCCGCGCGACACCCTGCTCGCGAGCATGGTGTGGAACATCGGCTTCGACGCGGGCACCGGCTTCGGCGCCGTGCTCGTCGGCACGATCGCGGCGGGCTTCTCGTTCCCGGTCGCGTTCCTCTGCGCGGCGGCTCTGTCGCTCGCGACGCTCCCGCTCGCGATCATGCGGGGGCGCCGGCTGAGCTGACGGCGGATGCCTCGGCGCCGGCGCCGGCGCGCTCAGCCGCGGCCGATGAACGGCATGCCCGCCGCGGTCGCCGTGAGCTGCGGCACGCTCACCGAGAGCGGCAGCTCGGCGAGGGCGAGCACGAGCCGGGCGACGTCGTCGGCGGCCATCGTCGGCTCGACGAGGCGGCGGCCGTCGGCCTGGAGGGCCCCGTCGCCGACGAGGCCGTCGACGAGCTCGGTGCGGGCGTTGCCCAGGTCGAGCTCGGTGCAGGTGATGCCGTGCGCCCGGCCGTCGAGCTCGATCGACTTCGAGAGCCCCGCGATCGCGTGCTTCGTGGTCGTGTAGGCGGCCGAGCGGGGCCGGGGCACCTGCGCCGAGACGGAGCCGTTGTTCACGATGCGACCGCCGGGAGGATGCTGCGCCGCCATCCGGCGGAACGCGGCCCCCGCGCAGCGCACCGCCGCCGTCACGTTCACCGCGAGGGTCGCCGCCCATTCGGTCTCGTCGAGCCCGCCGACGTCGGCGCTCGGGCCGAACGTCCCCGCGTTGTTGAAGAGCAGGTCCAGCCGGCCGAAGCGCTCGTCGTGCCGGGCGAAGAGCCGCTCGACGTCGCCGGGCTCGGTGACGTCGGCGGGGACGACGAGCGCCGTCCCGGAGCCGGCGGCGGTCTCTTCGAGCGGCGCCCGGCGGCGCCCGGCGAGCGTGACGTTCCAGCCCGCCCCGAGCAGCGCGCGGGCGCAGGCACGGCCGATGCCGCTGCCCGCGCCGGTGACGAGGGCCGAGCGGCCGGCGCTCACTCGGCGCGCTCCCCGGCCGCCTCGGCCGCGTCCGTCGACGCCGTGTCGTCCGAGCCCTCCGCCGCCTCGATGAGTTGCAGCATCCGCGCGGCGACGCTCACGGCGATCGCGGCGGGCAGCTTCGAGCCGATGCCGTCGATGCCGATCGGCGTGGTCACCCGCGCGAGCGCCGTGTCGTCGTGGCCGAGCTCGTGCAGCTTGCCGCGGAACCGCGCCCACTTGGAGCGCGAGCCGATGAGCCCGATCGAGCCGATACCGGGCGTCCGCAGCGCGGTCTCGACGATCGCGAGGTCCTCGACGTGATCGTGGGTCATGACGAGGACGTGCGCGCCGGGCGGCAGCTCGGCGAGCTCCGCCTCGGGCACGGGCGCGTGGTGCACCCGGACCTCGGCCACGGCGTCGCCGAGGGGGCCGCTGCGGCCCGGTTCGCCGAGCCGCTCGGCGGCGAGCATCTGCGGGCGGGAGTCGACGAGGTGGAGTTCGAGCGGATGCCTCGCCAGCACGCGGGCGAGCTCGAGGCCGACGTGGCCGACGCCGAAGACGGCGACCGCGGGCACCGTGCGCACGGGTTCCAAGAGCATCGTGACCTCTCCTCCGCAGCACTGCACGCCGTACTCCGCGTTCGCCTTGTCGCTCAGGGTCAGCGTGAGCAGCTCCGGCTCGGCCGCGCCCGCGGCGAGGAGCTCCCGCGCACGGCGCACGGCCGTCGCCTCGAGGTTGCCGCCGCCGACGGTGCCGAAGAGCCCGTCGGCGGAGACGACCATCTTCGCGCCGCCGTTGCGGGGCGCGTGCCCGCGGACCATCGCCATGGTGACGATGACCGCGGGTGTCCGCGCCTCACGGAGCCGCTGCAGCGCGTCGAGCCAGTCCATCCGGGTCCCGTCAGTCCGCGCCGACGAGCTCGCGCGAGGCATCCGTCTGCGCGACGGCCGCGGCGGGTGCGCCGGCCGCCCGCGCCGCCTCGACCGCCCAGAACACGGCCTCCGGCGTCGCGGGCGAGGCAAGCTCGACCGCCCGGCCGCCGGGGCCGAAGGCGGCGACGGCCTCGCGCAGCGCCTCCCGGGCGCTGAAGGCGAGCATGAAGGGTGGCTCGCCGACGGCCTTCGAGCCGTAGACGGCACCCTCCTCGCGGGCGTCCTCGAAGAGCCGCACGTTGAACACCTCGGGCATCTCCGAGAAGCTCGGCAGCTTGTACGTCGACGCGGACTGGGTGAGCAGCCGCCCGCGCGCGGGGCCGTCGCTCTCGTCCCAGCGCAGTTCCTCGAGCGTCAGCCAGCCGACGCCCTGCACGTAGGCCCCCTCGATCTGCCCGATGTCGAGCATGGGCGAGAGCGAGTCGCCCACATCGTGCACGATGTCGACCCGTCGCACCCGGTAGGCGCCCGTGAAGGCGTCGACCTCGACCTCGCTCGCGGCCGCACCGTAGGCGAAGTACTTGAACGGCGAGCCCTGCATGACGTCGGGGTTCCAGTGCAGCCCCTCGGTGCGGTAGTAGCCGGCCGCCCAGAGCTGCACCCGCTGCAGGTACGCCGCCTCGGCGACCTCGGCGAAGCTCAGCCGCTGCTCGCGGTTGCCGAGGCCGGTGACGACGCCGCCCGAGAAGCGCACGTCGCGTTCGTCGACGCCGAGGAGGCGCCCGGCGACCTTCGCCATCCGCTCGCGGATCTGCTCGCACGCGTTCTTCACCGCGCCGCCGTTCAGGTCGGCGCCGGAGCTCGCCGCGGTCGCGGAGGTGTTCGGCACCTTGTCGGTGCGGGTGGGCGCGAGCCGCACCTGGTGCAGCTCGAGGCCGAGCGCCGTCGCGGCGACCTGCAGCATCTTCGTGTGCAGGCCCTGGCCCATCTCGGTTCCGCCGTGGTTGATCAGCACCGAGCCGTCCTTGTAGACGTGCACGAGCGCGCCCGCCTGGTTGAACGCCGCGAAGTTGAACGAGATGCCGAACTTGATCGGCGTGATCGCGAGCGCCCGCTTGCGGTCCTCGTGGGCGGCGTTGAACGCGGCGATCCCGGCGCGCCGGGCGTCGAAGTCGCTCTCGGCCTTGAGCTCGCTCCAGATGCGGGGCATCCGCTCGGCGTCCTTCACCGTCTGCCCGTACGGGGTGGCCTGGCCCGGCCGGTAGAAGTTCTGCTCGCGGAGCGTCGCCGGCTCGATGCCGAGCTCGGGGGCGACCCGGCCCAGGATGTCCTCGATGAGGAAGACGCCCTGCGGGCCGCCGAAGCCGCGGAACGCGGTCTGCGAGGTCTTGTTCGTCTTCGCGATGCGGCCGTGCGCGTGCACGTTCGGGATCCAGTAGGCGTTGTCGAGGTGGCAGAGCGCGCGCCCGAGCACCGGCTCGGAGAGGTCGAGGCTCCAGCCGCCGTCGGCCGTGAGGGTGGCCTCGAGCGCCTGGATGAAGCCGTCCTCGCTGAAGCCCGCCCGCCACTCGATGTGGAAGGGGTGGCGCTTGCCGGTCATCGTGAGGTCCTGGGTGCGGTTCAGCCGCAGCCGCACCGGCCGGCCGGTGAGCTTCGCGCCGAGCGCGGCGATCGCGGCGAGTCCGTGCGGCTGCATCTCCTTGCCGCCGAAGCCGCCGCCCATGCGCAGCTGCTGCACGGTGACCTCGTTCGAGGGCACGCCGAGCACGTGCGCGACGATCTCCTGCGTCTCGGAGGGGTGCTGCGTCGAGCACTGCACGAAGTACTGGCCCTCGGAGTCGCGGATCGCGTAGGAGGCCTGCGTCTCCAAGTAGAAGTGCTCCTGGCCGCCGAACTCGGTGACCCCCGAGAAGACGCGCGGGGCCTCGGCGAGGGCGGCGGCCGCGTCGCCGCGGGCGACCGTGCGGGCGATGCCCTGGTACGACTCCGCCTCGATGGCGTCGCGCACCGTGATGAGCGAGGGCAGCGGCTCGTACTCGACCCGCACGGCGGCGGCGCCGAGGCGGGCGGCCTCGGGCGTCTCGCCGAGCACCCAGACGAGGGCGTGCCCGAGGAACATCGCCTCGCTCGGGAACAGCGGCTCGTCGTGCTTGATGCCCGCGTCGTTCAGGCCGGGCACGTCGGCAGCGGTGAGCACGCGCACGACGCCGGGCACTTCGGCGGCGGCCGAGACGTCGACCGTGACGCGCGCGTGCGCGTTCGTCGACTGCACCGGCCAGGCCGTGAGCACGCCGTGGTCGCGGGCGGCGAGGTCGTCGGTGTACATCGCCGCGCCGGTGACGTGCAGCGCCGCGCTCTCGTGCGCGGCGCGGAGCCCGACGACCGGGTCGGCGGGGCGGTCGGCGAGGGCGCTCATGCCGGGACCTCCGTCCGGATGCCGCGACTGGAGCCGCGGGAGGCGGCGTACAGCTTCAGGAGGGCGGTGCCGAGCATCGCGCTGCGGTAGTCGGCGCTCGCCCGATGGTCGCTCATCGGCGTGCCGGTCTCGCGCAGCACCGCGGAGGCGGCGCGCACGGTGCCGAGGTCCCAGGGCTTGCCGACGAGCGCCTGCTCGGCCTCGTAGGCGCGGAGCGGCGTGGCGGCGACGCCGCCGAGGCCGATGCGCGCGGCGGCGACGGTCCCCGCGTCGTCCACATCGAGCGCGAACGCGACGGCGACGCTCGAGATGTCGTCGAAGCGGCGCTTGGCGATCTTGTGGAACGCGGTGAGTCCGGCGAGCGGCAGCGGGATGTGGATGGCCCGGATGAGCTCGCCCGGCTCCCGCACCGTCTGGCGGTAGCCGGTGAAGTACTCGGCGAGCTCGACCTGGCGCTCGACGAGCGCGCCGGCCTCGTCCGCCTTCGCCAGCACGACGCGGGCGCCGAGCGCGAGGAGGGCCGGCGGGGTGTCGCCGATGGGCGAGCCGGTGCCGAGATTGCCGCCGATGGTGCCGCGGTTGCGGATCAGCCGGGAGGCGAACTGCGGGAAGAGTTGCGCGAGCAGGGGCACCCGGCCGTCGAGGCGGCGCTCGACGTCCGAGAGCGGCAGCGCCGCGCCGATCTCCACGACGTCGTCGCCGAGGTGCAGCGTGCGCAGCTCCTCGAGCTGCTCGATGGCGACGACGAGCGGCGCGCGGCGGCCGCGGATGTTCACCTCGACGCCCCAGTCGGTCGAGCCGGCCACGAGGAGCGCGTCGGAGTCGTCGCGGAGGATCGCCAGCGTCTCGGCGAGCGAGGCGGGGCGCACGAAGCGGGCGCCCTCGTGGGCGTAGTCGGTGGGGACGGCGACGGGGGCCGGCCGCTCCCGGCGCTCGGCGAGCGGGTCGCCGGCCTCGGGGAAGCCGAGCGTGTAGGCCGCGTCGCGGATCGGCCGGTAGCCGGTGCAGCGGCAGAGGTTGCCGCTCAGGGAGTGCAGGTCGAAGCCGTTCGGCCCGTGCTCGGCGTCTGCGGCACTGTCGGGGTCGTTCGGGGCGGCGGCGCTCGGAGCGCCGTCGTGCACGGGGCACGGCTCGGCGGAGGCATCCTGCGCGACGCGGTCCGCCCGGTAGAACTCGCCCGCCATGCTGCAGGCGAAGCCCGGGGTGCAGTAGCCGCACTGGGAGCCGCCGGCCTCGGCGAGCTTCTCCTGCACGGGGTGCAGGGCCTCGGGGGAGCCGAGGCCCTCCGCGGTGACGAGCTCCTGGCCGGCGAGGGCGTGCACGGGCACGAGGCAGGCGTTCACCGCGGTCCAGGCGGTGCCGCCGTCGTCGGCCGGGGTGGCGAGCAGCATCGCGCAGGCGCCGCACTCGCCTTCGGCGCAGCCCTCCTTGCTGCCGGTGAGGCCGGTGTCGCGCAGCCAGTCGAGGGCGGTCGCGTGGGCGGGGACGCCGTCGAGCGGGCGGGAGCGCCCGTTGACGGTCACGGCGTGGTGTTCCATGTCGAAACTCCTCGGGTCCGGCGTCAGCGTCGACGCCTGCGGCACCGGGGCCCCGGTGGCCCCACCTCGCACCGCGCCTGCGCAGCGGCAGGCACCTCCAGGGTACCGCCCGCCGAGCCGGCAGTTCTTGCGATCCGGAATCCGGTTTTCGCAGAACGGATATGGATACTACGCGACTCGGGCGCGATCCGGCAGGGGCAGTGCGTGCGGGGTCGCCGACGGACCACCCGGGCGGTGGTCGAGGGATGGAGAGCCGGGCGGCGGCTCAGGCTGCGGCGGCGAGCGCGCCGATCTCGCGCACGGCTTCGCGGAGCACGGGGATGGCCCGGGCGGCGAAGTCCTCGTCGACCCGGGCGATCGGTCCGGAGACCGAGACGGCCGTCGGCACGGGTGCGCCGGGCACGGCCATGGCGTAGCAGCGCACGCCGATCTCCTGTTCGCCGTCGTCGATGGCGTAGCCGCGCGCGCGGATCTCGGCGAGGTCGGCGAGTAGCGCCTCGAGGGTGGTGATGGAGTGCTCGGTCTCGGCGGGCAGGCCCGTGCGGCCCACGATCTCGCGCACCTGCTCGTCGTCGAGCTCGGCGAGGATGGCCTTGCCGACGCCGGTGGAGTGCAGGTACGAGCGGCGGCCGACCTCGGTGAACATGCGCATGGCGTGCGGCGAGGGGGCCTGGGAGACGTAGATGACGCGGTCGCCGTCGAGGGTGGCGAGGTTCGCGGTCTCGCCGAGGCGTTCGACGAGGCCCTTCAGCTGGGGCCGGGCGAGCTGCCCGAACTGGCGGTTCGCGACCTCGCCGAGGCGCACGAGGCGCGGGCCGAGCGCGTAGCGGCGGTTCGCGAGCTGGCGGGCGTAGCCGAGCGAGACGAGGGTGCGCAGCAGCCGGTGGATGGTCGGCAGCGGCAGCTCGGCCATCGTCGACAGTTCGCTCAGCGTGACGTCGCCGCCCGCGTCGGCGATGAGTTCGAGCAGGTCGAAGACCCGCGCGACGGACTTGACGCCTTCAGCTTCGGCCATGCCGGGGCTCCTCGGTTCTGCATCTCGGGGGCGAGTATCCGCATCGCGGAAAACGCGGGTGGACACAAGATACCGCACGGCCCCGCCGTGAGCGGGGCGTGGTGGGGCGGGCTCCGGCGACGCGAGGGCCGCCGGAGGCTTGTGTTTCCGTAAAGCAAACATTAACATCCATAATGCGAAAACTTTTGGGACGCTCGGTGCATACGCGATGATGAGCGGACCGCGTCGAGCCGCGAAGGAGCAGCAGCCGCATGACCATCGAGATCACCACCCCCACCGACGTCGAGGGGGGCGACGAGATCCTCTCGGCCGAGGCCCTCGCCTTCGTCGAGGCGCTGCACCACCGCTTCGCGGCGCGCCGGCTGGAGCTGCTCGCGGCCCGCGGCGAACGACGCGAGCGGGCCGCGCCGAGCGGGCGGCTCGATTTCCTCCCCGAGACCCGCGAGGTGCGCGAGTCCGAGTGGCGCGTGGCCCCCGCGCCGCCCGCGCTCCTCGACCGCCGGGTCGAGATCACCGGCCCCGCGGCCCCGCCGAAGATGGCGATCAACGCGCTGAACTCCGGCGCCAAGGTCTGGCTCGCCGACCTCGAGGACGCCGCGAGCCCCACCTGGCACAACGTCGTCGCCGGCGTGCGGAACCTCCTCGACGCCGCCCGCGGCACCCTCGCGTACACCTCGCCGCAGGGCAAGCAGTACGCCCTGCGCAACGACGTCGAGCGACCGACCGTCGTCACCCGCCCGCGCGGCTGGCACCTCCCCGAGCGGCACGTGCTGATCGACGGCGAGCGGGCGAGCGGTTCGCTCGTGGACTTCGGGCTGCACTTCTTCCACACCGCGAAGCCCCTGCTCGAGAACGGCCACGGCCCCTACTACTACCTGCCGAAGCTCGAGTCCCACCTCGAGGCCCGGCTCTGGAACGACGTCTTCGTCTTCGCCCAGGAGCAGCTCGGCCTGCCGCGCGGCACCGTGCGCGCGACCGTGCTCATCGAGACGATCCCGGCCGCGTTCGAGATGGACGAGATCCTGTACGAGCTCCGCGAGCACGCCTCCGGCCTGAACGCCGGCCGCTGGGACTACCTCTTCAGCTTCATCAAGGTGTTCCGCGACGCCGGTCCCGCCTTCGGGCTGCCCGACCGCGCCGACGTCTCGATGACGGCCCCGTTCATGCGCGCCTACACCGAGCTGCTCGTGCAGACCTGCCACCGCCGCGGCGCCTTCGCCATGGGCGGCATGGCGGCCTTCGTGCCGAACCGCAACGACCTCGAGGTCACCCGCGCCGCCTTCGAGAAGGTGCGCGCCGACAAGACCCGCGAGGCCGAGGACGGCTTCGACGGCTCCTGGGTCGCCCACCCCGACCTCGTCCCGGTCTGCCGGGAGGTGTTCGACGGCGTGCTCGGCGCCCGCCCGAACCAGCTCGACCGGCAGCGCCCCGAGGTCGCGGTCACCGCCGAGCAGCTGCTCGACGCGGCATCCGCCCCCGGCCGGGTCACCGAGGCCGGGCTCCGGCTGAACCTCTCGGTCGCCGTCGCGTACACGGCGGTCTGGCTCTCCGGCGACGGCGCGGTCGCGCTGCACAACCTGATGGAGGATGCCGCGACCGCCGAGATCTCCCGCTCGCAGGTGTGGCAGCAGCTGCGCAACGGCGTCGAGCTCGCCGACACCGGCCGGCGGGTCACGCCCGAGCTCGTCCGCACCGTGCTCGCCGAGGAGGTCGCCGCGCTCCGCGAGCAGGTGGACGCCGAGCGCTTCGCCCGCTTCTACGAGCCCGCCGCCCGCCTCGTCGAGGAGCTCTGCCTCGACGACGGCTTCGTCGACTTCCTCACCCTGCCCGCCTACGAACTCCTGGAGGGCTGATGGGCACCGCCCTCGGCGCCGCCGCACTCGCCGACGCCGAGCGCCGCCTCGCCGCCACCGACGAGCTGCTCGACCGCGGCTACCCCGGCGACGACGGGTCCCGGCAGCCCGTGCACACCGTCTACGTGCCGGCCGACCGCTTCACCCCCGAGCTCCCGGCGGAGTGGGGCGTCGCCGCCCTCGCCGCCGCCGACGAGGCGGGCGGCCTCGAGGCCGTCGCCGTCGTCGCGGGCCTCGACGCCGCGCTCGCCGCGGAGCTCGCGCCCCGGGTCGCCCGCAAGCTCGAGCGGGAGCCCATCGAGGACCTCCGCCTCGACTTCGAGGACGGCTACGGCGACCGCGGCGACGAGGCCGAGGACGCCGACGCGGCGCTCGCCGCCCGGCGCGTGCTCGACGCCGTCGCCGCCGGCACGGCGCCGCCCTTCCTCGGCATCCGCTTCAAGTGCTTCGAGCGGCCGACGCGGGCGCGCGGCATCCGCACCCTCGACCTCTTCGTCACCGCCCTCGTCGAGGGCGGAGGCCTGCCCGACGGCCTCGTGCTCACCCTGCCGAAGGTGACGACCGTCGCCCAGGTCGAGACGATGGCGGCGCTCGCCGCCGAGCTCGAGCGGGTGCACGGCCTCGCCGAGGGCCGGATCCGCTTCGAGGTGCAGGTCGAGACGCCGCAGCTCGTGCTCGGCGCCGACGGCCGCTCGCCGGTCGCGCAGCTGCCGCACGCCGCGCCCGGCCGCATCACGGGCCTGCACTACGGCACCTACGACTACAGCGCCTCGCTGCAGATCGCGGCCGGCTACCAGTCCATGGAGCACCCCGCCGCGGACCTCGCGAAGGGCGTCATGCAGCTCGCCGTCGCGGGCACCGGCATCCGCCTCTCCGACGGCTCCACGAACGTGCTGCCCATCGGCGAGCGCACCGCGGAGGCCTGGGCGCTGCACGCGCGGCTCGTGCGGCGCTCGCTGGAGCGCGGCTACTACCAGGGCTGGGACCTGCACCCGCACCAGCTGCCGACGCGGTACCTCGCGAGCTACGCCTTCTTCCGCGAGGGCTACCCGGCCGCGGCCGCACGGCTCCGCGCCTACCTCGAGCAGACCCCCGGCGCCGTGCTCGACGAGCCCGCGACGGCTCGCGCGCTCGCCGACTTCGTGCTGCGCGGGGTGGAGTGCGGCGCGGTCTCCGCCGAGGAGGTCGCCGCCGACGCCGGTGTGCAGCGGGCGGGCCTGGTCGCGCTCGCGCACCCGCGGCTCGCTGCAGCATCCGTCCCCGCCCCGTCGACCCAGGGAGCCTCAGCATGAGCTACTACACGCCGAAGGGCGGGCTGCCGGCCCAGTCCGAGCTGCTCACCGACCGCGCCGTCGTGAAGGAGGCGTACACCGTCATCCCGAAGGGCGTGCTGCGCGACATCGTCACGAGCAATCTGCCGGGCTTCACCGGCACCCGCTCGTGGATCATCGCCCGGCCGATCGCGGGCTTCGCGACGACGTTCGCGCAGTTGATCGTCGAGATCGCGCCTGGCGGCGGCGCCGAGCGGCCCGAGCCGGAGGCCGGCGTCGAGGGCGTCGTCTTCGTCACCGCGGGGAAGCTCGCGCTGACGCTCGCCGGCGAGCGGCACGTGCTCGGCGCGGGCGGCTACGCCTACCTCGCCGCGGGCGCCGAGTGGTCGATCGCGAACGAGGGCGGCGAGCTCGTGTCGTTCCACTGGATCCGCAAGGCGTACGAGGCGGTCGACGGCATCCCGGCGCCCGCCTCCTTCGTCACGCGGGACCAGGATGTCGCGCCGCGCCCGATGCCGGACACCGACGGCGCCTGGGCCACGACCCGCTTCGTCGACCCCGACGACCTCGCGCACGACATGCACGTGAACATCGTGACGTTCCAGCCGGGCGGGGTGATCCCCTTCGCCGAGACGCACGTCATGGAGCACGGGCTCTTCGTGCTCGAGGGCAAGGCGGTCTACCGGCTGAACGACGACTGGGTCGAGGTCGAGGCCGGCGACTTCATGTGGCTGCGGGCGTTCTGCCCGCAGGCCTGCTACGCGGGCGGCCCCGGGCCGTTCCGCTATCTGCTCTACAAGGACGTGAACCGGCAGATCCGGCTCACCTGACCCGACTCCCGCGCCCTCTGGGCGGCGGGGACCAGCTCCGCGCCGGGTGACTCCCGGCCGGGGCGTCCGGAGCGCCCGGCGAAGCAGACTCCCTTCGCCGGGCGCTTCGTCGTGTCCGCGCGTCATGAGCGCGCGAAGGGGTTGACGTCGCGGGAGCCCTCACCTACGCTTTCACACAGCAAAAGCATTCTTCCGAATAGTGGAAACGTGAAGGGCTCGCGACGATGACGTACACGGTGAACTGCTCGATCCTCCTCACCGAGCTGCCGCTGCTCGAGCGCCCCGCCGCGGCGAAGGCCGCCGGTTTCGACGCGGTCGAGTTCTGGTGGCCGTTCGACGGCGCCGTCCCGGCCGACCGCGACGCCGACGCGTTCGTCGCCGCGATCCGCGACGCGGGCGTGCAGCTCACCGGGCTGAACTTCTTCGCCGGCGACATGCCGGCCGGCGACCGCGGCCTCGTCTCCTGGACCGGCCGCGAGGCCGAGTTCCGCGACAACGTCGACGCCGTCGTCGCGATCGGCGAGGCGCTCGGCACCACGGCGTTCAACGCCCTGTACGGCAACCGGCTCGACGGCGTCGACCCCGCCGCGCAGGACGAGACGGCCGCCGAGAACCTCGCCGTCGCTGCAGCCGGCGTCGCGCGCATCGGCGGCACCGTGCTCGTCGAGCCCGTCTCGGGCGCGCCGCGCTACCCCCTGCTGACGGCGGCCGACGCGCTTGCCGCCATCGCGCGGGTGCCGGATGCCTCGAACCTCGCCCTCCTCGCCGACTTCTACCACCTCGCCGTGAACGGCGACGACGTCGCCGCGGTCATCGAGGCGCACGCCGCCCGATTCGGGCACATCCAGATCGCCGACGACCCCGGCCGCGGCGCCCCCGGCACGGGCGCCCTCCCGCTCGAGCGGTGGATCGCCCGCAGCCGCGAGCTCGGCTACGCAGGTCCCATCGGCCTCGAGTACAAGGCGCAGCTCGACGACGCCTTCGCCTGGCTCGCCGAGGCATCCGCCGACGCCTGATCCGGCCACACCACCGACGCACGCACCGCGACCCCGAAGGACGACACCATGACCAGCATCGCGATCATCGGACTCGGCATCATGGGCCTGCCCATGGCCAAGAACCTCGTCGAGGCGGGCTTCGACGTCACCGGGTACAACCGCAGCCGCGGCCCCGTCGACGCGCTCGTCGAGGCGGGCGGCCGCGCCGCCGACAGCGCCGCGGAGGCCGTGCGCGACGCCGACGTCGTCGTCACGATGGTGCCCGACTCGCCCGACGTGGCGGGCCTCGTCCGGGGCGACGACGGCGTGTTCGCGAACGCGAAGGCCGGCGCGCTGTGGATCGACACCTCCTCCATCCGGCCCGACGTGGCGAAGGAGCTCGCGGAGGAGGCCACGGCCGCCGGGCTCGGCGCGATCGACGCCCCCGTCTCCGGCGGCGAGCAGGGCGCCATCGACGGCGTGCTCTCGATCATGGTCGGCGGCTCGCCCGAGGACTTCGAGCGCGCCCGCCCGGTGCTCGAGGCCGTCGGCCGCACCATCGTGCATGTCGGCCCCTCCGGCGCCGGCCAGACCGTGAAGGCCGCGAATCAGCTCATCGTCGCGGTCAACATCCAGGCGCTCGCCGAGGCGGTCGTCTTCCTCGAAGCCTTCGGCGTCGACACCGACGCCGCGTTGACGGTCCTCGGCGGCGGACTCGCCGGCTCGAAGGTCCTCGACCAGAAGGGGCGCAAGATGCTCGACCGCGACTTCGCCCCCGGATTCCGCCTCGCCCTCCACAACAAGGACCTGGGCATCGTCACCGCCGCCGCACGACAGGCCGGCATCACCGTCCCGCTCGGCTCCGCCGTGGCCCAGCTCGTCCAGGCGACCGTCGCCCCCCG
>NZ_BMRJ01000002.1:862896-894138 GCF_014648575.1 Agromyces mediolanus
GCCGCGCTCCGCTTCCTCTTCCACTCTTCCTCCACCGTCTCCGGAAGGAGCACTCCCATGACCCGCATGCGCACGGTCGACGCGGCCGTCCTGATCCTCGAGCGGGAGGGCGCCACCGAGGCGTTCGGCCTGCCCGGCGCCGCGATCAACCCCTTCTACTCCGCGATGCGCGCCCACGGCGGCATCCGGCACACCCTCGCCCGGCACGTCGAGGGCGCGAGCCACATGGCCGACGGCTACACCCGGGCCGCCGACGGCAACATCGGCATCTGCGTCGGCACCTCCGGCCCGGCCGGCACCGACATGATCACCGGGCTCTACGCGGCCTGGGCCGACTCGCTGCCCATCCTCTGCATCACCGGCCAGGCTCCCGTGGCGAAGCTGCACAAGGAGGACTTCCAGGCCGTCGACATCGCCTCGATCGCGAAGCCCCTGACGAAGCTCGCGATGACCGTGCTCGAGCCCGCGCAGGTGCCCGGCGCCTTCCAGCAGGCCTTCCAGCTGATGCGCTCCGGCCGACCCGGCCCCGTGCTCATCGACCTGCCGATCGACGTGCAGCTCGCCGAGATCGAGTTCGACATCGACACCTACGAGCCGCTGCCCGTCGTGAAGCCCCGCGCCACGCGCGCCCAGGCCGAGAAGGCGCTCGACCTGCTCACCGCGCACGAGCGGCCCATCCTCATCGCGGGCGGCGGCGTGATCAACGCGGGCGCCTCCGACGCGCTCGTCGAGCTCGCCGAGCTGCTCGGCGTCCCCGTCGTGCCCACCCTCATGGGCTGGGGCGCGATCGCCGACGACCACCCGCTGAACGCCGGCATGGTCGGCATCCAGACCTCGCACCGCTACGGCAACCAGACCCTGCTCGCGAGCGACTTCGTGCTCGGCCTCGGCAACCGCTGGGCGAATCGGCACACCGGCGGCCTCGACACCTACCGGGCCGGCCGCACCTTCGTGCACGTCGACATCGAGCCGACGCAGATCGGCCGGGTGTTCGCGCCCGACTACGGCATCGTCTCCGATGCGGGCGCGGCGATCGAGGCCATCCTCGAGCTCGCCCGCGAGCGGCAGGCCGCCGGCACCCTGCCCGACTACTCCGCCTGGGCCGCGGACGCGCAGGACCGCAAGGCGCGACTGCAGCGCAAGACGAACTTCGTCGAGGTGCCGATCAAGCCGCAGCGGGTCTACCAGGAGATGAACCGCGCCTTCGGCCGCGACACCACGTACGTGACCACCATCGGTCTCTCGCAGATCGCGGGCGCGCAACTGCTGCACGTCTACGGGCCGCGCAAGTGGATCAACGCCGCGCAGGCCGGCCCCCTCGGCTGGACGGGGCCCGCCGCCCTCGGCGTCGTCCGCGGCAAGCCGGGCGAGACCGTCGTCGCGCTCTCCGGCGACTACGACTTCCAGTTCATGATCGAGGAGCTCGCCGTGGGTGCGCAGCACCAGCTGCCGTACCTCCACGTCGTGGTGAACAACAGCTACCTGGGCCTCATCCGCCAGTCGCAGCGCCCCTTCGAGATGGACTTCCAGGTCTCGCTCGCCTTCGAGAACGTGAACACCCCGCAGGACGAGGGCTCCGTCGCCCACGGCTACGGCGTCGACCACGTGAAGGTCGCCGAGGGCCTCGGCTGCAAGGGCATCCGCATCGAGCGGCCGGAGGATCTCGCGGCGGGCTTCGCCGAGGCGAAGCGGCTCATGGCGGAGTTCCAGGTGCCGGTCGTCGTCGAGGTCATCCTCGAGCGCGTGACGAACATCGCGATGGGCGCCGAGCTCGACGCCGTGAACGAGTTCGAAGACCTCGCCGAATCCGCCGAAGACGCCCCGACGGCCATCCTCGCGTTGCAGGATTGAGCATGCGCGTCGTGATCGCCCCCGACAAGTTCAAGGGATCGCTGTCCGCCCCGGAGGTGGCCCGGCGGGTCGCCGAGGGTGCGCGCCGGGCCGACCCCGCGATCGAACTCGTCGAGGTGCCGGTCGCCGACGGCGGTGAGGGCACGCTCGACGCGGCGCTCGCCGCGGGCTTCAGCGCGCGGAGCGCCCGGGTGCCCGGGCCGCTCGGCGCGGAGCTCGACGCCGAGTTCGGCCTGCGCGGCGAGGAGGCGGTCGTCGAGCTGGCGCGCGCCTCCGGGCTCGAGCTGCTGGCCGAGGGCGAGCGGGACGCCGGGCGCGCGACGAGCCTCGGCACGGGCCGGCTGATCGCCGCCGCCCTCGACGCCGGGGCGAGGCGCATCGTGCTCGCGATCGGCGGCAGCGCCTCCACCGACGGCGGGGCCGGGCTCCTCCGCGGGCTCGGCGCGCGCCTGCTCGACGCCTCGGGACGGGACCTCCCCGAGGGCGGCGCCGCGCTCGCCAAGCTCGACCGCATCGAGCTCGGCGGGCTCGACCCGCGGCTCGCCGGCACCGAGTTCGTGCTCGCGAGCGACGTCGACAACCCGCTGCTCGGGCCGCACGGCGCCGCCGCCGTCTTCGCCGCGCAGAAGGGCGCCGACGCCGTCGGCATCGCCGTGCTCGACGCGGCCCTCGCCCGCTTCGTCGAGGTGCTCACCGAGCACGACGGACGGCTCGCCCGGCCGGCACGGGAGGCCGCCGAGGCCCCCGGCGCCGGGGCCGCGGGCGGGGTCGGCTTCGCCGCGCTCGCGGTGCTCGGCGCGGTGCGCCGCCCCGGCATCGACGTCGTCCTGGAGCTCACCGGGCTCGACGCCCGGCTCGCCGACGCCGATCTCGTGATCACGGGGGAGGGGAGTCTCGACGCGCAGAGCCTCATGGGCAAGACCCCGCTCGGGGTGGCGCGCGCCGCGCGGCGCGCCGGCATCCCCGTGCACGCCGTCTGCGGGCGCAGCGAGCTCGACGCCGCCGCGCTCGCCGACTCCGGCTTCGCCTCGGTGCGCGCGCTCGCCGAACTCGAACCCGACCCGGCCGTCTCGATGGCGAACGCCGGCGAGCTGCTCACCCGACTCTCGGAGGACCTCATGACCGAGCTCATCACCGCATCCGGCACCGGCGCGGAGCCGGCCGGCACCGCATCCGGCGACGCCGGATCCGCCGCCCCGGCCTTCGACCTCGTGCTGCGCGCACCCCGCGCCCTGCTCGCGGCCGACGGCGGCGCCCCCGTCGAGCGCGGTGCCGAGATCGGCGTCCGCGACGGCCGCATCGTGCAGATCTCGCCGCTCGGCGCGGGGCTCGCGGGCGCCCGCCTCGTCGAGCTCGGCGCGGGCGAGGTGCTGCTGCCCGGGCTCGTGGACACCCACGTGCACGTGAACGAGCCGGGCCGCACCGAGTGGGAGGGCTTCGCCTCCGCGACCCGCGCCGCCGCGGCGGGCGGCGTCACGACGATCGTCGATATGCCGCTCAACAGCATCCCGCCCACCGTGTCGGTCGCCGCGCTCGAGGAGAAGCGCGCGGTCGCGGCCGGGCAGGCGGTCGTCGACGTCGGCTTCTGGGGCGGCGTCGTGCCGGGCAACCTGGCCGAGCTCGGCCCCCTCGTCGACGCGGGCGTCTTCGGCTTCAAGTGCTTCCTGCTGCACTCGGGCGTCGACGAGTTCCCGCAGGTGACGCCCGAGGAGATGGAGCAGGCGATGGCGGTCGTCGCCGCGCGCGGCTCGCTCCTCCTCGTGCACGCCGAGGACGCGCACCTCATCGACGCCGCGCCGCACCGCGGCGGGCCGGCGTACGCCGACTTCCTCGCCTCCCGGCCGCACGAGGCCGAGGACGCCGCGATCGCCGAGGTCATCGCCCGGGCGGCGAAGACCGGCGCCCGGGCGCACGTGCTGCACCTGAGCAGCGCCGACTCGCTCCCGCAGATCCGCGCGGCCAAGGCGGCCGGCGTCGACCTCACCGTCGAGACCTGCCCGCACTACCTCACCCTCGTCGCCGAGGCGGTGCCCGAAGGCGCGACGGCGTACAAGTGCTGCCCGCCGATCCGCGGCGAGGCGAACCGCGACGCCCTCTGGCAGGGGCTCCTCGACGGCACGATCGACTTCATCGTCTCCGACCACTCGCCCGCGACGCCCGAGCTGAAGTACGCGGGCGACGGGGACTTCGAGCAGGCCTGGGGCGGGATCGCCTCGCTGCAGCTCGGGCTGCCGCTCGTCTGGAGCGAGGCGCGCCGCCGAGGCATCCCGCTCGAGCGGGTCGTCGAGTGGATGTCGTCGCGGCCCGCTGACCGGGCGGGGCTGCGCGGCAAGGGCCGCATCCAGGTCGGCGCCGCCGCCGACTTCGCCGTGTTCGCCCCCGACGAGCACTTCGCCGTGGACGCGGGCGCCCTCGAGCACCGGCACCCGGTCACCCCCTATGACGGGCGCGAGCTCACCGGCGTCGTCCGCACCGCGTATCTCGCGGGCGCGGAGATCGACCGGGGGCTCGCGCAGGGCCGGCTGCTCCGGGTGGGGAACGACGAGTAGCCGGCCGCCGATGGGGCCGGGGCCGCCGCCCCGGCCCCGCCTCCGCCTGCCCCGAGCGCGGCCCAGACCCCCCGCGCGAGCAGGAGCAGACCACGCCACCACCCCACGAACACGACAGGGAGCACCGACATGATCGCCTCATCCGACGAGCTCGAGCCGGGCCGCCAGGCCCCCGACTTCGCCCTGCCCGACGCCACGGGCGCCGTGCGCACCCTCGCCGAGCTGCGCGGCCGCCCCGTCATCGTGTACTTCTACCCGGCGGCGTTCACGCCCGGCTGCACGACCGAGGCGTGCGACTTCCGCGACAACCTCGCCTCGCTGCAGGGTGCGGGCTACGCAGTGCTCGGCATCTCGCCCGATCCCGTCGCCCGGCTCGCCGAGTTCGCCGACGCCGAGCGGCTGAGCTTCCCGCTGCTGTCCGACGAGGGGGCCGAGACCGCGCGAGCGTGGGGCGCCTGGGGGCAGAAGACCGTCGCCGGCCGCACCTTCGACGGCGTCATCCGCTCGACCGTCGTCGTCGACGAGGGCGGCCTGGTGGCGAGCGTCGAGTACAACGTGGACCCGGTGGGCCACGTCGCCCGGCTCCGCGAGCGGCTCGCGGTCTGAGACGGCGGATGCCGCGTCGGCGTCCCTGCGCCGACGGCGTCGCACCCATTGCCGACGCGCCATCCGCTTGCTAAAGTTGTCGCATGCTGAAATAACAGTTCCACGATATGAAAGCTAGCTTTCGTATTCCGTACACCGTGGATGCCAGCAGACCAGGAAGCGGATCAAGCGATGAAGCTTGAACAGTTCAACGGGGCCGATCGCCGCGAGGCGATCGAGCTCCTCCGACCATGCATCGACGTGCCGAGATGGTGCGACGAGCTCGCCGACGGGCGGCCCTACGCCTCCGTCGCCGCGCTCCTCGCCGAGGCCGAACGGGCGGCCTCGCCGTTCACCGCGGAGGAGGTCGAGCGGGCGCTCGGCCACCACCCGCGGATCGGCGAGCGCGCCGCGGGCGCCAGCCGGGAGGCGACGCTCTCGCGGTCCGAGCAGGCGGGGGTCGACCCCGCCGACGCCGAGCTCGCCGAGCGCCTCGCCGCGGGCAACCTCGCGTACGAGGAGCGCTTCGGCCGGGTGTTCCTCATCCGCGCGGCCGGGCGCAGTGCGGCGGAGATCCTCGCCGCCCTCACCGAGCGGCTCGGCCACGACGAGGCCGAGGAGGACAAGATCGTCGCGGCGCAGCTGCGCGAGATCGCCCTCCTCCGGCTGGAAGGCGCGGTGACCGCATGACCTCGCCGCAGCCCACGACGCCCGAGTCCACCCCACCGGAGGGAACCCTGCCATGACCGTCTCGCAGATCACCACGCACGTGCTCGACGCGCAGCGCGGCGTCCCGGCGCCCGGCGTCGGCGTCGAGCTGTCCCGCCGCTCGGGGGAGGGCTGGGAGCCCGTCGCGAGCGGCACGACCGACGCCGACGGCCGAGCGAAGCAGCTCGGCCCGGAGCGCGTGCCGGGCGGCGAGTACCGCCTGCGCTTCGACACCGGGGCGTACTTCGCCGCCTCCGGCACCGACACCTTCTACCCCGAGGTGCTGATCGGCTTCACCGTCGCCGACGACGGCCGGCATTACCACGTGCCGCTGCTGCTCAGCCCCTTCGCCTATTCGACCTATCGAGGAAGCTAGCTCATGACCGACATCCTGACCACCGCCACCGAGACCGCCGCGGGCGCAGCCGAGGAGGGCGGGCGCATCGTGCTCGGCCCGAACCAGTACGGCAAGGCCGAGGTCCGCGTCGTCAAGGTGACCCGCGACACCGATCGCCACGAGATCGAGGACCTCAACGTCACCTCGCAGCTGCGCGGCGACTTCGCCGGGGCGCACCTCGCGGGCGACAACTCGCACGTCGTCGCCACCGACACGCAGAAGAACACGATCTTCGCCTTCGCGCGCGACGGCGTCGGCTCGCCCGAGGCGTTCCTGCTGCGCCTCGCCGAGCACTTCACCGGTTCCTTCGACTGGGTCACCGGAGGCCGCTGGCTCGCCGAGAGCTACGCCTGGGAGCGCATCCTGGCCCACGGGCAGGAGCACGACCACGCCTTCGTCCGCTCGGGCCAGGAGGTGCGCACCGCCGCGGTCGTCGCCGACGGCGACGAGCGCCACGTCATCGCGGGCCTGAAGGACCTCGTCGTGCTCAAGACGACGCAGTCGGGCTTCGTCGGCTACCCGAAGGACCGCTACACGACCCTGCAGGAGACGACCGACCGCATCCTCGCGACGAGCGTCGCGACGCGCTGGCGCTACCGGCCGGGAGTCGAGCTCGACTACAACGCGACGTACGCGAGCGTGAAGGCGATCCTCCTGGAGACCTTCACCGAGCGCTACTCGGCGGCACTGCAGACGACGCTCTTCGAGATGGGGCAGGCCGTGCTCGAGCGGCACCCCGAGATCGCGGAGATCCGCTTCTCGATGCCGAACAAGCACCACTTCGTCGTCGACCTCTCGCCGTTCGGCCTCGACAACCCGAACGAGGTCTTCTACGCCTCCGATCGCTCGTACGGGCTCATCGAGGCGACGGTCACGCGCGAGGGCCTCGAGCCCGCGCCGGGTGCGTGGGAGAGCGTCGGCGCCTTCTGCTGACGCGGGCTGCCGACTGGCGCTGCGGGCGCCGCGCACTCGCGCGGCGCCCGTCGTCGTGCCCGCTCGCCCGCCCGCCGCGGGTTCGACGGCCGGGCGTGCGAGCGGCTAGCGTCGAGGCATGACCCAGCTCGACGGCGCGCAGGAGGCCGGCCGCCTCGCCGACGCCGTCGACGCGCGCAGCGGCATCCGCACCCGAGCCGCCGCTGCGGACGAGATCGGCGCCGTCCTCGCCCGCTTCGACGCCACCTGGGGCGAGGGCCGGGGCCTCGACCACTCGACGATCCGGGCGCTCGCCCACGCCGGCGGCACGGTGCTCGTCGCGGTGCCCGACGACGACGGCGGAGTGGATGCCTCGGGCACCCCGCCCTTCGCCGCGCCCGGCGAGGTGCTCGGCGCGACCCTCGGCTTCCTCGGCTGGTCGGGCGGCGTGCACCTGCACTCCCACATGAACGCCGTCGCGCCCGCCGCGCGCGGCCGCGGCATCGGCGCCGCGCTCAAGCTCCGCCAGCGGGCGCTCTGCCTTGCGCACGGCGTCGAGGAGATCCGCTGGACCTTCGATCCGCTGATCCGCCGCAACGCCCGGATGAACCTCGTGCGCCTCGGCGCGGAGGTCGCCGACTACCTCCCCGAGTTCTACGGCGTGCTCGGCGACGAGATCTCCGGCAGCGACCGCAGCGACCGCTTCGAGGTGCGCTGGCGGCTCCGTTCGCCGCGCGCGCTGCGGGCGCTCGCGGGGGAGCCGGCGCCCGTGTGGCGCGCGACGTCGGGCTTCGCGCTCGTCCCCGACTTCGAGGCGCTGCGACGCGAGTCGCCCGCCGACGCGGCCGCGCTGCGCACCGCCTCGGTCGAGGCCTTCACCCGGATGGCCCGGGCGGGCCTGCGTCCGGAGCTCGACGCCGCGGGCGACTACGTGTTCACCGAGGACGACGCCGACCGGGAGGCCGCATGACCGAGCAGACGAGCACCGCGCTGGGGCTCGAGGCGATCGAGCTGCACCGCATCGAGGTGCCCCTCGTGCGGCCGTTCGAGACCTCCTTCGGGCGCGAGACGGTGCGCGAGGCGCTGCTCGTCCGGGTCCGCACCGCCGCGGGCGACGGCTGGGCCGAGTGCGTCGCCGGGCGCGAGCCCTTCTACTCCTCCGAGTACGTGGACGGCGCGGCGGCCGTCATCGAGCGCTACCTCGCCCCGGCGCTGCTCGCCGCCTCGGCGGGCGGGGCGCTCGGCGGCCACAGCGGGAGCGCGGGCCATCCGCCGACCGCCGAGGGCGGCGCCGACGCGGCGATCGCCTCGGTGCCCGCCGCCGCGGCGGTCGGCCCCGCGCTCGCCGTCGTCGCCGGCCATCGGATGGCGAAGGCCGCGCTCGAGGCGGCGGTGCTCGACGCCGAGCTGCGCGCCCAGGGCCGCTCGATGGCGCAGGCGTTCGGCGCGGTGCGCGACTGGGTCGACTGCGGCGTCTCCGTCGGCATCGCGCCGACGCTGGAGGAGCTCCTCGACGAGGTCGCCGGCTACGTCGAGCAGGGCTATCGGCGCATCAAGCTGAAGATCAAGCCGGGCTGGGACCTCCTGCCCGTCGGGGCGGTGCGGGAGCTCCTCGGCCCGGCCGCGCTCCTGCAGGTCGACGCGAACACCGCCTACCGTCAGCGCGACATCCCGCTGCTCGCCGAGCTCGACCGCTTCGGGCTGCTGCTCGTCGAGCAGCCCTTCGCGGAGGAGGACCTCGCGAGCCACGTGCAGCTCGCCGCGGCCTGCGACACCCCGGTGTGCCTCGACGAGTCGATCCTCGACCGCACCACCGCGCTCGACGCGATCGAGCGCGGGGCGACGAGCATCGTGAACATCAAGCCGGGCCGGATGGGCGGCTACCTCGAGTCGCTGCGGGTGCACGAGGCGTGCCTGGCGCTCGAGGTCCCCGTCTGGTGCGGCGGCATGCTCGAGACGGGGCTCGGGCGTGCCGCGAACGTCGCGCTCGCGGCGCTGCCCGGCTTCCTGCTGCCGGGCGACACCTCGGCCTCCGACCGCTACTACGCCGAAGACCTCACGGAGCCGTTCGTGCTCGGCACGGGCGAGCATCGCGGCCAGCTCGCGGTGCCGCAGGGACCGGGCACGGGGGTCGAGGTGCGCGAGGAGCTCGTCCGCGCCTGGGCGAGCGCGTCGCCCGTGCTGCTGCGCTGAGCGGGGAGCCGTTCACCGGGCGGCCCGCGCCGCGCGGGCGTAGCCGCCGGGCGTCTCGCCGACGACGGTGCGGAACTCGCGGGTGAAGTGCGCCTGGTCGGCGTAGCCGAGCTCGGCGGCGAGTTCGGCGAGGGGCGGCGAGTCCGCGCTCGCGAGCCGCTCGGCGGCCTCCTGCAGGCGGTAGCGGCGGATCAGCCAGCGCGGGGTGAGCCCGAGCTGCTCGCGCACGAGCCGTTCCAGTCTGCGGACGCCGAGCCCTTCGGCCTCGGCGAGCTGGACGACCCTCGTCAGCGTGCGGTCGTGCTCGGCGCGCTCGACGAGCCGCCGGACGGTGCGGGCGTCGTCGCCCGGCTCGAGCCCGAGGCCCGCGAACCAGGACTCGAACTCGCTCACGGCTCGCTCCTCCTCGAGCCCGGCGGTCGCCGCGGCGACGCGGGCGAGGGCCGGGCCGGCGCCCGCGACGCCGTCGAGTGGGAGGCCGTGCACCGGGTCGATCAGCGTGCGGGCGGGTCGGCCGAGCAGGAGCGGTGCGACGCCGGGCTGCAGCAGCACGCCGAACGCCCAGCCGGTGCCCGCGAGCGTGCGGGAGCCGAGGCCGAGGTTCGGCCCCCAGAGCGCCGCCCCGCCGCCCCCGCCGCGCTCGACGCCCTCGACGACGAGGTTCGCGCTCGGGTACTCGAGCACGCGCTGCGTCACCGTGCGGCCGGGCGGCAGCCGCCAGCGCGGCACCCAGTAGTGCCGCACGAGCTCGGCGAGCGCGGGGGAGGGGGCGTGCCGGGTCATCCCGATCGGGGACCCGGTGCCGCCGAGGGCGGGCTCGCCCGCGGCGGGCGCGAGCACGCCACGGCTGCGGGGCGCGCCGGTGCGCGTGCGCCAGTACGCCTCGGCCCGCTCGTCCGCCATCCCGCCAGTCTGCCCCGCGCCGACGACATCCGCGCCGCCCGTCCGGACCCCGACCTCTGTCGCGTTCGTTCAATCGTCGGCATCGGCGGCTCCGTAGCGTCGATCACGACCGCAGAACGAACGCACCGAGGATGGAGCGAAGCCATGGACTTCGAGATGACGATCTACATCGCCGCCGAGCCCGAGACCGTCTGGGAGGCGATCACCGGCGAGGCCGGCAGCCGGGCGGTGATGTGGGGCAGCGTGCTGCGCGGCGAGCTCGTCCCCGGCGCCCGCTACGAGTACGTCGGCCCCGGCCAGGACGGCGAGGAGACCGTGCACGTCTACGGGGAGGTGCTCGAGGCCGAGCCGCCGACGCTCCTGCGGCTCAGCGAGCACCCCGGCCCGAGCTACCGGGAGAACCACGCCGAGCTGCGCAGCCGGATGACCTGGCGGCTCGAGCGGGCCGGCGAGGGGCTCACGAAGGCGACGTTCACGAACGACGAGTGGAGCGAGGGGCACCCGGCCGCCGAGGAGACCGCGGACACCTGGCCGCACGTGCTGTCGAGCTTCAAGAGCTACGTCGAGACGGGCCGCGCGCTGCCCTTCCCGGCTTGAGCGCCCAGACCGCCCCGGCCGCCGTGGCGGCCGCCCGCGTCACCGGCCGCCGGTAGGATCGCGGCATGGCCGAAACCGCGTCGCGATGACCCTCCTCGTCCGCCAGTACCAGCCGGCCGACCGCGACGACATCGCCGACGTCTGCCTCCGCACCGCGATCGCGGGCGGCGACGCGAGCGGCCGCTACTCCGACGACGCGCTCATGCCCGAGGTGTTCGCACTGCCGTACCTCGCCTACGACCCCTCGCTCGTCTTCGTCGTGACGAACGGGCACCGGGTCGTGGGCTACGTGCTCGGCGTCGCCGACACCCGCGACTTCGTCGAGTGGTGGCGGCGCGAGTGGGCGCCGGGGTTCGCGGCGAGGCATCCGCGCCCCGGCCCGCCCACCGGGCGCGAGCCGGCGTTCACCGAGGCGCGCCTGCTCGAGGCGGGCCGAGACCCCGACCGCATGCTCGTGGCCGAGCTCGACGAGTACCCGGCGCACCTGCACATCGACCTGCTGCCCGAGGCGCAGGGGCAGGGGCTCGGCCGCCGGCTCGTCGACGTGCTGCGGGCGGCGCTGCGCGGTCGCGGGGTTCCCGGGGTGCATCTCGGCTTCGACCCGTCGAACACCGGGGCGCGCGCGTTCTACGAGCGGCTGGGCTTCGTCGAGCTGCCCTCGAGCACGCCGACGGCGCCGCTCTTCGGCATCAGCACCGGCTGATCGTCCTCGGCGCGCAGCTTCGGCCGGCGCTCGAACCAGTAGAGCAGTCGAGGGTCGCTGCGGCGGAGCTCAGCCATGGTGACCGGCTCCTCGCGCACGACCTCGTCGACGCCGAGCACGGGCGCGACGAGGTTCATCGTCTCCTCGTCCCAGAAGCCGCCGCGCATGCGGAACACCGAGTGCCCGCGGCGGTCGACGACGAAGAGCTGAGAGCTCGTCTCCGAGCTCGCGCCGCGGTACAGCTGCACGCGCAGCACGCCGGAGATGTCGCGCGCCGCGATCGTCTTGGTGCCGCCGAAGAAGCCGCGCTCGACGATGCCGGCCGCGCTGACCGAGGCCCGGGTGCGGCGGTACTGCAGGAAGGCGAGCGCCACGGCGCCCGCGATCAGCACCGCGAGCACGCCGACGAGCAGGAACGGGCGCGTGCTCCCCGGCCGGTAGAGCACCCAGAGCGCGAGGCACAGGAGCGGCAGCGCGAGGGTCGCGATCGGCAGTCCGATCGACCAGCCGAGCGTGCGGCGGGGGCGCAGGGTCCGCACTCGCAGGCCCGCCCGATCGATCACGGGAGGCAGGGTGGATGGGTCCCCAACACCTTCGCTCCCCTCATCCACCGGTGCCCTCGACATAACCCGTACATCCTCCGCCCGCCGCGCGGATCGCGCTATTCCTCATTTATGAGGACATCGCCCGTTTCCGGTGACGCGGGCGGGCATAGTCTGGAGCGGATGTCGAACCCACCGCTGACCCAGTCGATCCCGCTCACCCCCGACAAGCGCTGGCGCGCGTACTGGGTGTGCGTCTCGGTCGCGGCGCTCACGATCCTCGACCTCTCGAAGGTGAACGTCGGCCTGCCGTCGATCGAGACCGCCCTCGGCGCGAGCCCGACCGAGCTGCAGCTCGTCGTCGCCGGCTACGTGCTCACCTTCGGCCTCACGCTCGTGCCCGCCGGCCGCATCGGCGACCAGCGCTCGCGCAAGGCGATGTTCCTCATCGGGCTCTCGCTCTTCCTCGTGACGAGCACGATCTGCGCCCTCGCCCCGAACGGCGCCGTGCTGCTCGTCGGCCGGCTGCTGCAGGGCGTCGCGGCGGGCATCCAGATGCCGCAGGTGATCGGCCTCGTGCAGCAGCTGTTCCAGGGGGCGGAGCGCGGCAAGGCCTTCGGCCTCTTCGGCGCCACGATCGGGCTCGCCACGGCGTTCGGCCCGACGCTCGGCGGCCTCGCGATCGCCGTCGGCGGGCCGAGCGACGGCTGGCGCTGGATCTTCTGGATGAACGTGCCGCTCACCCTCGTCGCGATCGCCCTCGCGGTGTGGCTGCTGCCGCAGACGCGGCTGCCCTCGCCAGGGCGGCTGGAGCTCGACCCCGTCGGCGTGCTGCTCTTCGCGGTGACGGTGCTCGCGCTGATGTGGCCGTTCCTCTTCACGACGGGCTCGCCCGAGGACGACCCCGCCCGCTGGTGGACGCTCGTGGTCTTCGTGCTCGGCCTCATCGCCTTCGTCGCCTGGGAGCGGCGCTACGCGGCGCGGGGGCGGCATCCGCTCGTGCCGCTCGCGCTCTTCCGGGTCGGTTCGTTCCGCAACGGCACGGTGCTCGCGGCGGTGTACTTCGCCGCGATGCCGTCGATGTTCCTGCTCACGACGCTCTACCTGCAGCACGGCCTCGGCCTGCAGGCCGTCTTCGCGGGCATGGTGGGCATCGGCTTCGCGCTCGTCAGTGCCGTGACCTCGATGATCGGCGGGCGGCTCGTCGAGCGGCTGGGCCGGCCGCTCGTGGTCTGGGGCATCGCCCTGCTCCTCGCGGGCGTCGGGCTGCTCGTGCTCGCCGCCGTCGCGACGCCGGAGGCGTGGACGCCGTGGGCGATGGCGGCCGCGATGGTGCTCGCCGGCGCGGGCGGCGGCTTCGTCGTCTCGCCGAACCAGACGCTCACGCTCGCCGACGTGCCGGTCAAGCAGGGCGGCCTCGCCGGCTCGGTCGGCCAGCTGGGCCAGCGCATCGGCACGGCCATCGGCACGGCGCTCACGCTGTCGATCTTCTACGCGACGATCTACCGGGAGTCCGGCGGCGACGGCAGCGCCGGTGATGCGGGCATCGATGTGTACCACGACGCCTACGCGCTCGCGATGCTCGCGGTCGCCGTGCTGCTCGCCGTCGCGCTCGCGGTGGGCCTCGTCGACCTCGGCGCCCGGCGCCGTCGGCGCAGCGCGCTCGGCTAGGCGGCGCCGATCGGCGCGGCCTCGCCTCAGGCCGCGGCGCGGGCGGCCGCGAACATGCCGGCGAGCTCGACGGCGGACAGCTCCCGGCCGAAGGCGGGGTGGCCGGGCTCGAGCACTCGTCCGTTCGCGAGCGGGCCGCCGTCGACGGCGTCGAAGCCGATCGCGTCGATGATGCCGGCGAGCACGGCGCGCGCGTCGGGGTCGTCGCCGACGACCGCGAGGGCGCGGCGCAGCGGATCGCCCGCGGGCAGCGCGTCGTCCTCCATGTCGTGGTACCCGAGGTGGTTCAGCGACTTGACGAGCCGCATCGCCGGATTGCGCGACTCGTGCTGCTCGCTCGTCGAGCGGGGGTCGGCGTCGACCTCGGGCAGCTGCCCGTCGATCGGCGGCCAGTAGTTCATCGCGTCGACGACGATGCGGCCGTCGAAGCTCGACCACGGCACCGTGCCGGCCTTGCCGAACGGCACGGCGACGATGACGACGTCGGAGGCCGCGACGAGCTCCTCGGGGGAGGCGACGACGGCGCCGGGCGCGACGACGCCGACGAGGAGTTCGAGCGCGGTCTGGCGGGGCGAGCCGGCGATGCGCACCTCGTACCCCGCCTCGACGAGGAGGCGTGCGAGTGCCGTGCCGACCTTGCCGGCGCCGAAGATGCCGATGCTCGGCCGCTGCTCCACGTGCGTTCCACTCCTGTTCGATGCGGCGGGCGCGTCGTGCCCGTTGGTCCATGCGGTGCAACGCCCCCGGTCGGCGGCGCATTCCCGGCCGCGGATCGCGACCGCTCGTGGTGACCCGGGCCATTCCCCTCCGGCGGGATCGGGAATAGTCTCGGCGAGGGGGAGGTTCCGCAGAATATGCAGACGTATGAATTCGGCCTCGACACCTTCGGCGACGTCACGGTCGGCCCCGACGGTGCGACGCTCAGTCACGCCCAGGTGCTCCGGAACATCGTCGAGGAGGCCGTGCTCGCCGACCGGCTCGGGCTCGACTTCTTCGGCATCGGCGAGCACCACCGGCACGAGTTCGCCGTGTCCGCGCCCGAGGTCGTGCTCGGCACGATCGCCGGCCGCACCGAGCGCATCCACCTCGGCTCCGCCGTCACCGTGCTCTCGAGCGACGATCCGGTGCGCGTCTTCCAGCGCTTCGCGACGCTCGACGGGCTCTCCGGCGGGCGCGCCGAGGTCATCCTCGGCCGGGGCTCGTTCATCGAGTCCTTCCCGCTCTTCGGCTACGACCTGGCGCAGTACCAGGAGCTCTTCGAGGAGAAGCTCGAGCTGTTCTCCGCCCTCCTCGAGCAGGAGCCCGTCACCTGGTCCGGCGCGCTGCGTGCCCCGCTCACCGAGCAGCGCGTCTTCCCGCCCGTCGAGCACGGCCGGCTGAAGACCTGGATCGGCGTCGGTGGCAGCCCCGAGTCCGTCGTGCGCGCGGCCCACTACGGCCTGCCCCTCGTGCTCGCGATCATCGGCGGCAGCCCCGCCCGCTTCGCGCCGCTCGCCGACCTCTACCGCAAGGCGCTCGCCCAGTTCGGCAAGCCGGAGCAGCCCGTCGCCATCCACTCGCCCGGCTTCATCGCCGACAGCGACGAGGAGGCGCTCGACGTGCTCTGGCCGCACTACCAGGTGATCATCGACCGGATCGGCCGCGAGCGCGGCTGGGGCGCGGTCACCCGCGAGCACTTCGAGGCGGAGGCCTCCGCGCACGGCGCGCTCTTCGCCGGCTCGTCCGAGACCGTCGCGCAGAAGATCGCCGCCGCGCTGCGGAACGTCGGGGCCGTCCGCTTCGACCTGAAGTACTCGAACGGCACGCTGCCGCACGAGGCGATGATGGGCAGCATCGAGCGCTACGGCAGCGAGGTCGTGCCCCGGGTCCGCGAGCTGCTCGCCGCCGCGGAGCAGACGAGCGAGACCGACGCCGAGCGGCTCGCCCGCGCCGATCGCGCCGACGCGGCCGCCGAGGGCTGAGCAGCGCCGACCCGCGCAGCGAGGCTCAGCTCGGCGCCGGCTCCTTGGCGAGCCGGCGCCGGCGCACCGCCTGGCGGAACCACATGGCGTCGGGCATCCGGGCGAGGAAGGTGCCCAGGATGATCGTGAGCAGCACGTAGTCCGTCGCGAGCGAGGCGAGCGCCGGGGTCACCCCGGCGGTGACCGCGAGTCCCGCGATCACGATCGAGAACTCCCCGCGCGGGATCAGGCTGAAGCCCGCCCGCCACTGGCCGAGCGCGGCGACGCCCGCGCGCCGCGCCGCGAACGCGCCGGTGGCGACCTTCGTCGCCGAGGTGACGACGACGAGCACGAGCGCCGGTACGAGCATCGACAGCAGGTTCGACGAGTCGGTGGTGAGCCCGAAGAACACGAAGAAGGTCGCCGCGAACAGGTCCCGCAGCGGGGTGAGCACCTGACTCGCGGCCGCCGCGACCCGGCCCGAGAGGGCGATGCCGACGAGGAACGCGCCGACCGCGGCCGACACCGAGACCTCCTGCGCGACGCCCGCGACGAGCATGGTCAGCCCGAGCACGCCGAGCAGCAGCGGCTCGGCGTGGTCGGCCGGGAAGAGCTTCGAGACGATGTTGCCGTGCCGCAGCGCGATGTACAGGATGACGACGACGACCGTCACCGCGATCGCGACGGCGATGGCGCCCTGCCAGAGGCTCACCCCGATGACGATCGCCGAGAGCACCGGCAGGTAGAACGCCATCGCCAGGTCCTCGAGCACGAGCACGCCGAGCAGCGCCGGGGTCTCGCGGTTCGAGAGGCGGCCGAGGTCGCGCAGTAGCTTCGCGATCACGCCCGACGAGGAGACCCAGGTCACCCCGGCGAGGGCGACCGCGGCGATCGGCCCCCAGCCGAGCAGCAGGGCGAGCGCGGCGCCCGGCAGGGCGTTCAACAACCCGTCGACGATGCCCGCGGCGCGCGCGGACTTCAGGCTCTCGAACAGCTCGCCCGCGGTGTACTCGAGACCGAGCAGCGCGAGCAGCAGGATGACGCCGATCTCGGAGCCGGTCTGCAGGAACTCGATGCTCGCGTCGAAGGGCACGATGCCGCCCTGGCCGAAGGCGAGGCCGAGCAGCAGGTAGAACGGGATCGGCGAGAGGCCGATGCGCAGGGCGAGGCGCCCGAGCAGACTCATGCCGAGAAGCAGCGCGCCGACTTCGATCAGGAGCAGCGTGGTCTCGTGCATACGGGGCGCGGACTCAGTCTGGTCCGTTGGCGAGCAGCCGCGAGACGCCGTCGAGGCCCTCGCGGGTGCCGACGGCGACGATCACGTCGCCCGCCCGCAGCGATTCGGCCGGGGTGGGCGAGGGGATGACCTGCCCGTCGCGCACGATCGCCACGATGGAGGCGTGCGTGCGGGTGCGGGCCTTCGTGTCGCCCAGGGTGCGGTTCAGGAACGGCGAGTCCGTCGGCAGGGCGATCTGCTCGGTGTAGAGCCCGGCGGTCTCGTCGGAGAGGCTCGTCAAGCGGGAGAGCATGACCGAGGCGCCGAGGACGTCGGCGAGGGCCGCCGCCTCCTCGTCGTTCAGCGGCACGGAGTTGCGGCAGGCGTCGGGGTCGTCCTCGTCGAAGACGCCGAGATCGCGCTCGCCGTCGCGGTGCGAGACGACGCTGATCCGACGACCGTGCTCGGTCACGAGATCGTGCCGGACGCCGATGCCCGGCAGGTCGACCTTCTCGATGCGAATTCCCACGTGCGACATCGTACTCCCGCCGGAGGGGTGGTCCGGCAGCCGCGGCCGAGTCGACCTGGCCGTGCCCGCGGGGTCAGCTGCGCGGCGTCGCGCGCGTCGCCATGACGAGCACGGGCGTGCCCGCGTCGTCGCCGAGCTCGAGCTGCACGTCGAGGGCGCCGAGGGCGCCCGTCGACTCGGCGTGCGTGCCGCCGCAGGGGATCCGCGCGGTCCCGTCCGGAAGCTCGCAGACCCAGGATCGCCGGTCGGTGAGCGTCGGACCCTCGGCCTCGATGCGGACCGCGGCATCCGCCGCGACCCAGTCGGCGAGCGTCGCCTCGATCTCCGCGGCGAGCGCGGGGAGGGATGCCTCGTCGAGCGAGGCCGTGTCGAAGCCGGCGCGGCGCAGCGACTTGTTCAGCCGGTAGCGGTCGACCGAGCCGTTCGCCTCGATGCGCGAGCTCTGGATGGCCGTGCCGTCGAAGTCGGGGGCGCCGAGGGCGTCCTCGCGGGGCTCCTTGGACCAGCGTCCGGCGAGCGCCCGGTTCAGCGCGAGGGAGGCGAGGTGGCAGGCGGTGTGCCCCGCGCTGAGCGCGGCGCGCAGCTCGGGGTCCGCGGCGATCTCGACCTCGTCGCCCTCTCGCGGCGCGTCGGCCGCGTCGACGAGGTGCGCGACGAGGAAGGTCCAGCCCTCGGTGCCCTTGCGCACCGGGACGGCGTCGCCGAGGTGCAGCTCGGTGCCCTCCGTCGCCGCCACGACGGCGTCGACGATCGGCAGCTCACGGCCGTTCGCCCGGAGCACGCCGCGGTCGGCCGGCTGGTCGGGCCAGGCGGCGTCGACCGGGTGGAAGCTCGTGGCGTCGGTGACGACGGCGACGAGTCCGTCGGCCGCGGGGGCGACGTGCAGCACCGTGGCGGTGCCCGCGAGGGCCCCCGCCGGGTAGTCGACGCGGGTCGGCGTGCCGGGCAGCGTCATCGGCGGCTCAGACGCCGTCGCGACGGCCGAGCAGGTTCATCGGGATCGCCATCGCGAGCGAGACGCAGATGATGCCCGCGAAGAAGACGATCGCCTCGACGCCCGCGAGGTGCGGCGCGGTGCCCATGAGCCACATGCCGAACACGAACAGGCCCATGGCGATGAGGAAAGCGACGACGTTCACAACGACCTCCAGAAAGCGAGTGCGGGCGGATGCCGCCTCCTCCAGTCTAGCCAGGCGTGCACCGGCGCCGCGGCCGGGGCCGTGGCGCCCGCCCGCCCGCTCAGTCCTCGGCCGGGCCGAGCAGCGCGTTCGCGACGGTGCCGTGCGCGGACTCGTCGTCGGAGGGGTGGAAGATGCCGGCGAGCACGTCGCGGTACAGCCGGCCGAGCTCGTTGCCGGCGAAGTAGCTCGAGCCGCCGGCCACGCGCACGGCCTGGTCGACGACCTGCTTCGCCGTCTCGGTCGCGCGCACCTTCGCGCCGGAGAGCTTCGGGTACCATTGCGCACCGTGGTCGACGAGCTCGTCGACGTCCCGGGCGAGCGAGCGCAGCTGCGGCTCGATGGCGTCGTGCGCGATCGCGGCGTCGGCGATGCGCCAGCGGATGTCGGGATCGCTCGAGAGCGGCCGGCCGCCGTGCTTCATCGAGGTGCGCCGGCGCGCCGCGGCGACCGCGAGCTCGATCGCCCGGCCGCCGATGCCCGTGTACACCGCCGAGAGCAGCAGCTCGAAGTTCGCGAAGATGCCGAAGACGAAGGGGTCGGCGTTCGGGCCGGGGTCGAGCCGGCGCACGACCCGGTCGGCGGCGGCGTACGCGCCGTCGAGCACCGTGGTGCGGCTCTGGCTGGCGCGCATGCCGAGCGTGTTCCAGTCGTCGAGGATCTTGACGTCGGGGTCCTCGCGGTCGATGAACGCGTAGACGAGCTTGGGCGCGTCGGCGGAGGCGGTGTCGAGCCCCATGGTGCCGAGCCGGGTCCAGGCGGGCGACAGCGAGGTGAAGATCTTGCGCCCGGTGAAGCGGTAGCCGCCGTCGGGCTGCGGGTCGGCCTCCGAGCGGGAGCCGAAGAGCATCAGGTCGTTGCCGGCCTCGCTGATGCCGAAACCGAACAGCTCGCCTGCGCCCGCCTCGCGGAGCAGGAAATCGAGCGTGTCGTCGCCACGGTCGTGCAGCACCTTCGCGACGCCCGTCCAGACGAGGTGCATGTTGATGGCGAGCGCCGTCGCCGGGGCGGCGCCGCCGAGGCGCATCTGCCCGCGCACCGCGTCCTCGAGGCTCCAGCCGAGCCCGCCGAACTCGACCGGCACGAGGGCGCGCGGGTAGCCGCGCTCCCGCAGCTCCTCGAGGTCTTCCGTGAAGAAGCCGTTGTCGCGGTCGTAGCCGGCCGCGCGCTCGCGGATGCGGTCGAGCAGGGTGTCATCGAGCAGCGTCTCAGGGCCCACACCCGAAGCCTACGCCTCCCGGTCGCCCCGGCGCCGGGTCGCGAGCAGCACGATCCCGACGACGAGGGCGCCGACGACGACGAGCACGCCGAGCCACGGCAGCGCGACGCCGAGGGCGACGAGCGCGGCCCCCGTGAAGGCGACGAGCGAGTCCCAGCCGACGGCGAGCCCCGACCAGAAGTCCCCGGGGCCGGCGCTCGGCGCGACGCCCTCGGTGACGAGCTCCAGGCTCACCGTGGCGTAGTCGATCTGGTCGACGAGCAGCTCGCGCTGCGCGGTGAGCCCGTCGAGCTCCGCCTGCCTCGTGGTGAGCTCGGACTCGATCTCGATGAGCTCGGCGGTCGTCGCGGCGCTCGCGAGGAGCTGCTGCAGGCGGCCGACGGAGGCGGTGAGGGCCTCGATCCTGGCCTCGAGGTCCTGCCGCTCGACCGTGACGTCCGAGGCATCCAGCGACACCTGGTCGACGCGCCCGAGCTCGCGGAGCGCGGCGACCGTGCCGTCGAGCTCGTCGACCGGGATCCGGAGCACGAGCGAGGCGCGTGCCGGCTGCGTCTCGGTGCCGGGCGTCTCGGAGCGGTGGTCGACCCGGCCGCCGGCGCGCTCGACGAGGGCCGAGGCATCCGCCGCCGTGGCGACCGGGTCGTCGACGGTGAGCTGCAGCCAGCCGGTCGTCACCACGCTGCGCTCGCTCGTGCCGTCGGCGTCCCGGGCGGCCTCCGCGCCCGCCGACTCGTCGGTGAGCGGAGCGCCGGGTGCGGCCGGCACCGCCGGGGAGGAGGCGCCCCCGCCCTGGGCGGTGCAGCCGGCGAGGAGCAGGGCGGCGAACGCCGCCGCGGCGAGGGCCGCGAGGGGCCGTGCGAGTCGCGTCGTCGTGGTCATGGCCACACGCTAGGGCGGGCGCCGGCGGCCGTGGCTGACCGGGCGCTGGGAGTCCGGTCACGATCGGGTTGCCGTCTGCTGGGAGTCGCTCGGCGCCCACAACCGCGGGCGCCGCTCGTTCGTCAGGCGGGACGCGTCGGGTTCAGTCGCCGTCGGGGTCGCGACCGGTGCGCTCGCCCGACTCGAGGCCGCCGATCGCGGCGAGGTCCTCCCCGTCGAGCGCGAAGCCGAAGACGTCGAGGTTCTCCCGGATGCGCTCGGGCGAGGACGCCTTCGGGATCACGACGTTGCCGAGCTGCACGTGCCAGCGCAGCACGATCTGCGCCGGGGTGCGGCCGTGCTTCGCGGCGATGCCCGCGAGCACGGGGTCGTCGAGCACTCGGCCGCGGGCGAGCGGCGACCAGGCCTCGGTCAGGATGCCGTGCGCGGCGTCGTACGCGCGGAGCTCCGCCTGCGGCAGCCAGGGGTGCAGCTCGACCTGGTTCACGACCGGCGCCTCGCCGGTCTCGGCGATGAGTCGCTCGACGTGGTGCGCGTGGAAGTTCGCGACGCCGATGGAGCGCACCCGACCCTCGTCGCGGAGCCGCACGAGCGCGCGCCAGCTGTCGACGTAGCGATCGGTCGAGGGCACCGGCCAGTGGATGAGGTACAGCTCGATCCCCTCGAGCCCGAAGCGGCCCATCGAGGCGTCGAAGGCGCGGAGGGTCTCGTCGTAGCCGTTGTCGTCCTTCCAGACCTTGCTCGTGACGAAGAGCTCCTCGCGGGGGACGGGCGCCTCGCGCACCGCCCGGCCGACCTCCGCCTCGTTCGCGTAGAAGGCGGCGGTGTCGAGGTGTCGGTAGCCGGCGTCGATCGCGGCGAGCGCGAGTCGGGCGGCGTCCTCGGCGGGCACCTTGTAGAGCCCGAAGCCGAGTTGCGGGATCTCGGCCCCGTCGGCCAGCGGGAGCAGGGGTGCGCGGTGAGCGGACATTCGGTCCTCCTGGTCAGCTGGGGGTGATCGGCACCGGCTCGGTGTCCGGGATCGGGCTCGCGTCGCGGCCGCGGAGGTCGGGGTGCCAGCGCTTGGCGAGTGCGGGCACGAGCGTGCCGAGGAAGGCGAGCGCCGCGGCGGCCCAGAACGCGCCCTGGGCGCCGTTGCCGTCGATGAGGAAGCCGGCGAGCGCCGAGCCGAGCGCGGCGCCGATGAGCTGGCCGGTGCCGACCCAGCCGTAGGCCTCGGCGGTGTCCGAGAACTTCACGCTCGAGGAGACGATCGCGAAGAGCACGGCGAGCGCGGGGGCGATGCCGATGCCGGCGACGAACAGGGTGGCCGCGAGCCACCAGAAGTCCATCGCCGCGGCGGCGAGCGCGGTGCCGGCGAAGACGATGAACATGCGCCGGGCGGTCGACCACGGGCTGATCGGCGCGTGCCCGAGGAAGAGGCCGCCCGCGAGGCTGCCGATCGAGAAGATGGCGAGGACGATGCCGGCCTCCGGGCCGCCGTGGCCGAAGACGGCGACGACGCCCGCTTCGATGGCGGCGCACGCCCCCACGAGGAGGAACCCCACGACGGTCGCGAGCAGCACCGGCGGGCGGGCGAGCACGACCCCGAAGCGGCGCTTCGAGCGCGGGATGCGCACCCGGCCGAGCTCGGGGGAGGAGATGAACCAGGCGCCGCCGACGACCATGAGCGCGGCCGCGAGCAGGATGCCCCAGATGGTGCCGATCTGCGTGGAGACGAAGGTCGTCACCACGGGGCCGACGACCCAGATGATCTCCTGCGCCGAGGCGTCCAGCGAGAAGAGCGGGGTGAGCTGGCGCGAGTTCACCATCTTCGGGTAGATGGTGCGCACGGCGGGCTGGACGGGCGGCGTCGAGAGCCCGGCGAGCAGGCCGATGCCGAGGTAGAGGGGCATGATCGGCGGGATGACGCCGATGGCGACGATCGCGGCGACGCAGATGGTGAGGGTCGTGATGAGCACGGGGCGCATGCCGAAGCGCCCCATCATCCGGCTCGTGAGCGGGCCCGCGACGGCCTGGCCGATCGAGGTCGCGGCGAGCACGAGGCCGGCGGAGCCGTAGGAGCCGGTCTGCTGCTCGACGTGCAGGAGGAAGGCGAGCGAGAGCATGCCGGAGGGGAATCGGGCCGTCAGCTGGGCCGCGATGATGCGGGCGACGCCCCTGGTCTTCAGCAGTTCCGAGTAGCTCCCCACAGTTGCACAAGCCTAGCGAGCGCGGCGGCCGGCGGAAGTCCCCGCGAGATGGGCGATTCGCTGCGTTCGTTTTGGCGATGGCGCTCGATCATTGCGTCTGACCGCCAAATCGCGGCGTATTCGTTCGTGGGCTCGGGTCTGTGCGATCGGGCGGGCTATGCTCGGGCCACGGCGACGGAGCCCTGGAGATACGCTACGTCGTCGTACGTGTCCCCAATCACTTCGTGACGACAGAGGTCCCATCATGAACACCCGACGTCTGCTCCTCCCGGCCGCCATCGCATCGGCGGCCGCGCTGCTGTTCACCGGCTGCGTCGACAACAGCACCCCGCCGAGTGCCGCCCCCGGCGGCGACACCGGCGCATCCATCGCCGTGGACGAGGCCGCGGTCGCGCTCCTCCCCGAGGAGATCAAGAGCGCGGGCGTGCTCGTCGTCGGTACCGACGCCGCGTACCCGCCCAACGAGTACAAGGACGCCGATGGCAACCCCATCGGCTGGGACGTCGACCTCGTCGACGCGCTCGGCGCCAAGCTCGGTCTCGAGATCAAGTACGAGATCGCGAGCTTCGACAAGATCATCCCCTCGATCACCGGCGGCACCATGGACCTCGGCATGTCCTCCTTCACGGACAACGCCGAGCGGCAGAAGCAGGTCGACTTCGTCGACTACTACAGCGCGGGCATCCTGTGGGCCGCGCCCACCGGCAGCACCGTCGACCCCGACGACGCCTGCGGCCTGAAGGTCGCCGTGCAGGCCACCACCTACGAGCACACCGACGAGCTCCCGGCGAAGAGCCAGGCCTGCGTCGACGCCGGCAAGCCCGCGATCGAGATCACGCCCTTCGACACCCAGGAGGCCGCGGCGAACGCCGTCGTCCTCGGTCAGGCCGACGCGATGAGCGCCGACTCGCCGGTCACCGGCTACGCGATCGCCCAGACCGACGGCAAGCTCGAGCAGGCCGGCGAGGTGTTCGACTCGGCGCCCTACGGCTTCCCCGTGAAGAAGGGCTCCGAGCTCGCGAAGGCCGTGCAGGCGGCGATGCAGTCGCTGATCGACGACGGCACCTACGGCGACATCCTCGCCGAATGGGGCGTCGAGGCCGGCGCCGTGAAGACGATCGACATCAACGCGGGCACCTGACGATGAGCGACTCGTCGGCCGGCCGGGCAGTCCCGCCCGCGCCGGCGGGCGGGGCGCCCGCCCCGTCCCGCGCCCCGGAGAAGGTCGTGAAGCTCCGGCACCCCTGGCGCATCGTCGTCGCGGTGCTGCTGCTCGCCGCGGTCGCGGTCTTCGTGATCGACGCCGCGCAGCGGGAGGCCTTCGACTGGGCCTCCGTCGGCAAGTACGTGTTCGACAAGCGCGTCACCCAGGCCGCCGGGTTCACCCTGCTGCTGACGGTCCTGTCGATGATCATCGGCGTCGTGCTCGGCATCATCCTCGCGGTGATGCGGCAGTCGCCGAACCCCGTGCTGAAGTCGGTCGCGTGGGTGTACCTGTGGATCTTCCGCGGCACCCCGGTCTACGTGCAGCTCGTCTTCTGGGGCCTGCTCGCGACCATCTACTCCTCGATCGACCTCGGCGTGCCGTTCATGGAACCGTGGGTGTCGTTCCCGACCAAGGTGCTGTTCAACGCCTTCTGGCTGACGGTCATCGGCCTCGGCCTGAACGAGTCGGCCTACATGGCCGAGATCGTGCGCGCGGGCCTGCTCTCGGTGGACCCGGGACAGCACGAGGCGGCGACGGCGCTCGGCATGGGCTGGGGCAAGACGATGCGCCGCGTCGTGCTGCCGCAGGCGATGCGGGTGATCATCCCGCCGACGGGCAACGAGGTCATCTCCATGCTGAAGACGACCTCGCTGGCCACGGCCGTGCCGTTCACGCTCGAGTTGTACACCCGCACCCGAGATATCTCGGTCGAGATCTTCAATCCGATCCCGCTGCTCATCGTCGCCTCGATCTGGTACCTCGCCATCACCTCGGTGCTGATGGTCGGCCAGTTCTTCCTCGAGAAGCGCTTCGCCCGCGGCGTCGGCGCCCGGCCCGACGCCGGACCCGGTCCGGTGACGGCCTCGATGTCGGCCGTCGAGCTCGACGAGAGCGCGGCCGCCGACGCGGCCATCGCCGCCAAGCACGGAGGAGACGCACGATGAGCGAGCAGACGACGGCGCCCGCGGGCGCCCCGGCCGCCCGGGACGCCTCGGTGCCGATGGTGCGCGCCGAGCACGTGTCGAAGAGCTTCGGCTCGAACGAGGTCCTGAAGGACATCTCGCTCGAGGTGAAGCGCGGGGAGGTGCTCTGCCTCGTCGGCCCGTCCGGTTCGGGCAAGTCGACCTTCCTGCGCTGCATCAATCACCTCGAGCAGGTCAGCTCCGGCCGGCTCGCGGTCGACGGCCAGCTCGTCGGCTACCGCGAGGCCGGCGGCCGCCTGCACGAGATGCACCCGAAGGAGATCGCGAAGCAGCGCCGTGACATCGGCATGGTGTTCCAGCGCTTCAACCTGTTCCCGCACATGACGGCGCTCGAGAACGTCATGGAGGCGCCGACGCAGGTGAAGGGGCTCTCCAAGGCGAAGGCGAAGGCCCGGGCGCTGGAACTCCTCGCCCGGGTCGGGCTCGCCGAGCGCGCCGACTACTACCCGGCGCACCTCTCCGGCGGGCAGCAGCAGCGGGTCGCGATCGCGCGGGCGCTCGCGATGGACCCGAAGCTGATGCTCTTCGACGAGCCGACCTCCGCGCTCGACCCCGAGCTCGTCGGCGAGGTGCTCGACGTCATGAAGGAGCTCGCGAAGACCGGCATGACCATGGTCGTCGTGACGCACGAGATGGGCTTCGCGCGCGAGGTCGCGGACACCCTCGTCTTCATGGACGGCGGCGTCGTCGTCGAGACCGGCGACCCGCGCGAGGTGCTCGCCAACCCGCAGCACCAGCGCACCAAGGCCTTCCTCTCGAAGGTCCTGTAGCCGCGGTCCGCGCGACGCCCGAACGGCGTGCCGCGACGGAGGGCGCTCGCTCGGCTCAGCCGGCGAGCGCCTTCCGGATCCGCTGGACCGACACCGTCTCGGCCGTGCGGAGCTCCTGCGCGAACAGGCCGACGCGGAGCTCCTCGAGCAGCCAGCGCACGCGCACGAGGGCGGGATCGGCCTCCGGGTCGATCGGCACGGTGCCGCCCGCCTTCGCGTAGGCCTCGGCGGCCTGCGCGAACTCGGTCATGAGCTGGCGGTCCCGGCCGGGGTTCTCCTGCATCCGGCGCACCCGCACGGTGATCGCCTCGAGGTAGCGGGGCAGGTGCCGGAGCCTCGCCAGGCCCGTCGCCTGGATGAACCCGGCGGCCGTCAGCGCCTCGAGCTGCGCCCTGGCATCGGCGAGCGCCGACATCAGCTGCAGGCTGGACGCCGTCGCGATCGTGCGGTCCGCCTCGCGCGCGGCCTTCAGGATCTTCGCGACGAGCGCGGCGGTCTCGAACATGCGCTCGACGACGACGGCGCCGATCGCGGCGAGCGCCGCGTCGAACTCCGCGCGGCTCGCGAGCAGGCCGTCGGGATGCCGCCGCCGCAGCTCCTCGTCGACGACCGCCGCGAGGCAGTCCTCGAGCAGCGCGCGCGGCCCCTGGTAGGCGCTCTGGCCGAGGGAGAGCTTCTCCTCGTTGGAGAGGTGCTCCTGCACGTAGGCCGACGGCGAGGGGGTCTGCAGCATGAGGAGCCGGCGGATGCCTCGGCGCGAGGCCCGGTCGCGCTCCTCGGCCGTGGGGACGAGCACGAGGGCGACACTGTCGCCCTCGTCGACGAGCGCCGGGTAGGCGCGGATCGTGTTGCCGCCCTGCCTCGTGTCGACGTGCGCGGGCAGCGCGTCCCACACCCAGCGGGTGATCCCGCGCTCGGGCTTCGGCCCCTCGTGCGCGGCGGCCGCGACGGCGGCGGGGCCGCGGCGCTCGCCGGTGCCGCTTCGGGTCTCCCCGTTCCGGTCGCCGCGCCCCGGTCGGCCGCCCCGGCCGTCCCCCGTGAACGTCGCCGCGACGGCGCGCCCGGCCCGCTCGGCCAGCCGCGACTGCAGCTCGGCGAGCTCCTTCGCGTCGCCGAGCGCGCGGCCGCGTTCGTCGACCGCGCGGTAGGTGACGCGCAAGTGCGGCGGGATGCGGTCGAGCTCGAAGTCCTCGGCCGACACCGGTGCGTAGGTGAGGCGCTTGATCGTCTGCGCGACGATCTCGGCGAACGGCGGGCGCGCCTCGCCGGTCTCGGGCCCGGCGGGCAGCTCAGCGGCGATCTTCGCCGCCCACTCGGCCGCCGGGACGACCTGTCGGCGCAGCACCTTGGGCAGGGTGCGGAGCATGGCGGTGATCAGCTCGTCGCGGAGGCCCGGCACCTGCCAGTCGAATCCGTTCGGCTCGAGCCGGGGCAGCAGCACGAGCGGGACGAGCACGGTGACGCCGTCGTCGGGGGCGCCGGGCTCGAAGCGGTAGGAGAGTCGCAGCCGCTGGTCGCCCTGCACCCAGCCGTCGGGGAAGCCGTCGGCCGCGGCATCCGCCTCCTCCTCGCCGAGGAGGTCCGCGCGCGACATGGTGAGCAGCTCCGGGCGCTCCCGGTGCTCGGCGCGCCACCAGCGTTCGAAGCTGCGGGCGTCGACGACCTCGGCGGGCACGCGCGCCTCGTAGAAGGCGACCGCGGCCTCGTCGCCGAGCAGCAGGTCGCGGCGGCGGGTGCGCTCCTCGACCTCGCCGAGCTCCCGGCGGAGCTCCCGGTTGGCCCGGATGAAGCCGTACACGCGCCGGTCGAGCCGGTTCCAGTCCCACTCCTCGAGCACGAGGGCGTGGCGGATGAAGAGCTCGCGGGCGAGCTCGGCGTCGGCGCGGGCGAGCTGCATGCGCCGCTTCGGCACGATGGCGAGCCCGTAGAGCGTGACCTTCTCGTCGGCGACGGCCGCGCCCTGGCGGCGTTCCCAGCGCGGCTCGGAGTAGCTGCGCTTCGCGAGGGGGCCGGCGAGCTGCTCGGCCCACGCGGGGTCGATCGCCGCGTTGGTGCGCGCGAACAGCCGGCTCGTCTCGACGAGCTCGGCGCTCATCACGGCGGCGGGCGGCTTCTTCGCGAGCGCGGAGCCGGGGAAGATCGCGAAGCGCGCGCCCCGGGCGCCGAGGAACTCGGCCTGCGGCCGGCGTCCCTTGCGCTCCGCCTCCCGGGCCTGGCCGGCGCCGCCCCGGCCCGAGGAGGTCTTCGCGTCGTCGCGCAGGCCGAGCTGGGAGAGCAGTCCCGCGAGGAGCGAGCGGTGGATGCCGTCGGCATTCGCCCCGGCCTCGGCGGCGCCCGCGCCCGTGGGGCCGGCCGCGATCTCGAGGCCGAGCGGCTTCGCGAGCCGGACGAGCTGGCGGTAGAGGTCCTGCCACTCGCGCACCCGCAGCGAGTTCAGGAACTCGGCCTTGCAACGGCGTCGGAACGCGCTGCCGGAGAGCTCGCGCTGCTGCTGCTCGAGGTGGTTCCAGAGGTTCAGCAGGGTAAGGAAGTCGCTCGTCGGGTCGACGAAGCGGGCGTGCGCCTGGTTCGCCTCCTCGCGTCGGTCGAGCGGGCGCTCGCGCGGGTCCTGGATCGTGAGGCCCGCGACGATCGCGAGCACCTCGCGGGAGACGCCGTGCGCCTTCGACTCCAGCACCATGCGCGCGTAGCGCGGCTCGATCGGCAGCCGCGAGAGCTGGCGCCCGATGCGGGTGAGCCGAGGCCCGCGCGGATCGTCACGGCCGCCGGGCTCGAGCGCACCGAGCTCCGCGAGCAGATCGAGGCCGTCGCGGACGCCGCGGGTGTCCGGCGGGGTGAGGAAGGGGAAGTCCTCGATCGGGCCGAGCCCGAGCGCGGCCATCTGCAGGATGACGGCGGCGAGGTTCGTGCGCAGGATCTCAGGGTCGGTGAACTCGGGGCGGCGCTCGAAGTCCTCCTCGCCGTAGAGGCGGATGGCGATGCCGTCGCTCGTGCGGCCGGAGCGGCCGGAGCGCTGGTTGGCGGAGGCCTGCGAGATCGGCTCGATCGGCAGCCGCTGCACTTTGGAACGCGCGGAGTACCGGCTGATGCGCGCCGTCCCGGCGTCGACGACGTAGCGGATGCCGGGAACCGTCAGACTCGTCTCGGCCACGTTGGTGGCGAGCACCACCCGCCGGCGGAGCCCGGCCACGGCCGAGGGCTCGAAGACCCGGTGCTGCTCCGCCGAGGAGAGCCGGCCGTAGAGGGGGAGCACCTCGGTGGCGCCGCCCCGCCCGCCGCGGCGCTCCGCATGCGCGCGCACCGCCTGCTCGGCGTCGCGGATCTCGCTCTCGCCGGAGAGGAAGACGAGCACGTCGCCCGAGGACTCGCGATCGAGTTCGTCGAGGGCATCCAGGATGCCCTGCTGCACGTCGCGGTCGTCGGCGGCCGCGCCCTCGTCGTCGTCGCCGGCGGCGTCGCCCACGAGCGGGCGGTACCGGATCTCGACGGGGTAGGTGCGACCGGACACCTCGATCACCGGCGCCGGGGTGCCCTCGGCGTCGGCGAAGTGCTTCGCGAAGCTCTCGGGGTCGATGGTCGCGCTCGTGACGATGAGCTTGAGATCCGGGCGGCGGGGGAGCAGTTGCTTCAGGTAGCCGAGCAGGAAGTCGATGTTCAGGCTGCGCTCGTGCGCCTCGTCGATGATGATCGTGTCGTAGCGGCGGAGCTCGCGGTCGCGGTGGATCTCGTTCAGCAGGATGCCGTCGGTCATCACCTTCACCCGGGTGGACTCGCTCGCCCGGTCGGTGAAGCGCACCTGGTAGCCGACGAGGCCGCCGAGCTCGGTGCCGGTCTCCTCGGCGATGCGCTCGGCGATCGTCCGGGCCGCGATGCGGCGGGGCTGCGTGTGCGCGATCTGCTCGCGGCCGAGTTCGAGGCAGAGCTTCGGCAGCTGCGTGGTCTTGCCCGAGCCGGTGGCGCCGGCGACGATCACGACCTGGTGCTCGCGCAGGGCGCGCGCGATCTCCTCCCGCTGCGCCGAGACGGGGAGCTCGGGCGGGTAGGTGATGGGCGGCACCGGGGCGAGTCGAGACATGAGCCCTCCATCGTATGACGCGGAGCGCCGCCCGGTTCGCGGGCGATGATCGCGGGCAGCGAACGACCCTCCCCGGTGTCGGCGGCGCGTGGTGGGATGGAGTCATGACCCAGGTTCCCGTGGTGCAGCTCAACGACGGCCGTTCGATCCCCCAGCTCGGGTTCGGGGTGTTCAAGGTCGATCCCGTCGAGACCGAGCGCATCGTGAGCGATGCGCTCGAGGTCGGCTATCGCCACCTCGACACCGCCCGCATCTACGACAACGAGGCGGGGGTGGGCCGGGCCATCGCCGCGTCCGGCGTCCCGCGCGACGAGCTCTTCATCACGACGAAGCTCTGGAACGACGATCAGGGCACGCAGTCCGTGTTCGACGCCTTCGAGGCGAGCCTCGAGCGACTCGGCCTCGACGAGGTCGACCTCTACCTGATCCACTGGCCCTCGCCCGCGCGCGACCGGTACGTCGAGACGTGGCAGGCGTTCGAGCGCATCCGCGAGTCGGGTCGTGCCCGATCCATCGGCGTCTCGAACTTCCTCGTGCCGCATCTCGAGCGCCTGCTCTCCGAGACGAGCGTGGTGCCCGCCGTCGACCAGATCGAGCTGCACCCCGCGCATCAGCAGCCGGCGACCGCGTCGTTCGCGCGTGAGCACGGCATCGCCATCGAGGCCTGGGGGCCGCTCGGGCAGGGCAAGTACCCGCTGCTCGAACTCCCCGAGGTGACGAGCGCCGCGTCGGCGCACGGCAAGACCCCGGCGCAGGTCGTCATCCGCTGGCACCTGCAGCGCGGCAACATCGTCTTCCCGAAGTCGAACCGGCGCGAGCGCATGGCCGAGAACTTCGACGTCTTCGACTTCACGCTCGACGAGGCCGAGATGCAGGCGATCACCGCGCTCGAGCGCGAGGGGCGCGTGAGCGCGCACCCCGACGAGGTCGAGTGACGCGTCGCGCACCCGTCGACCGAGAGGCCCGTTCGTCCATGAGGACGGCGGGCCTCTGCTCGTCTCCGGCGCCGTCTCGGGTGAGAACCGCGGAAATCCAGGCGACACGCCCGGGATGCAGGCCCGATTTTGCTGCGGCGGCCGGAGCCGCGTAAGTTATTCCATGTCGCCACGGCGGCCGGAAAACGCGAGAAGCGAACGGGCCCCGAACGGCGAAGATCTTAGCCAAATAACCTCGAAGGCGCAGCATTGCGACTCGGTGATTTCAAGCCTAAGATGAAACCTCCTCCTCTGTGAATCTCGATCCAGATCTCTCTGGTTCGAATCGCTCGGTCTCGACCGGCTCGCAGAGGTGGTACGGTAGACAGGTTGCCCTGATTGAAGGTCTGATTGACCGGAACTCAGGTGCGTCCGTTTCTTGAGAATTCAACAGCGTGCACTATGTTCAATGCCAATTTATTGAACCCCAGCCTGCTTTTTGGAGTGGGTATGGATTCCTTTGATTGAT
>NZ_BMRJ01000003.1:0-73235 GCF_014648575.1 Agromyces mediolanus
ATCAATCAAAGGAATCCATACCCACTCCAAAAAGCAGGCTGGGGTTCAATAAATTGGCATTGAACATAGTGCACGCTGTTGAGTTCTCAAGAAACGGACGCACCCGCTTCACGACGTCAGACGCCGCTCATTCGGAGCAATCGTTCTTCACCCGGGCATCCTGAAAGGACGGAACCGAATGCTTCGAGAACAGAAGGAAGAACCTTCATGTCTCGGGATTGTTCTGCCACCTCGAAGCGGTGAGCTTCTCGCTCTTCCCGCTGCTGTGGGGCAACAGATGAATACTTTACGGAGATCGCCACCTCCCCGCAACTTCGCCCTACATCCCGGGCGTGTCGCGCCTTCGGCTGCCACCGCTGCGACACGGAAGTGCCGGATCAGCGCCGGATTCCGGGCTGCGCGAGCCGGAAACACGAGGCGGGCTCGAGGACCGCTCCCCGGACGCGAATCGGCCCCGCCTCCGAGATGGAGGCGGGGCCGATTCGAGGATTCGCGCGGATCAGACGACGAAGATGCCGGCGAGGGTCTTCTTGCCGCGCCGCAGCACGGCCATGCCGCCCGGCGCGACCCGCCCTTCGAGCGTCGCCTTCTCGTCGTCGACGCGGACGTTGTCGAGCGAAACCCCGCCCTGGGCGATCGCGCGACGCGCCTCGCTCGCGCTGGCGACCAGTCCGGTGTCGACGAGCAGCTGGGCGATCGGCGCATCCGGCGAGGTCGTCGTGTTCGGCAGCTCGCGCAGCGCGGACTCGAGGGTCGCGGCATCCAGTTCCGAGAGCTCGCCCTGCCCGAACAGCGCCTGCGATGCCGCGATGACCGCGGCCGTGGCCTCCGCCCCGTGCACCATCGTCGTCACCTCGTGCGCCAGCACCCGCTGCGCCTCGCGACGGAACGGCTCGCGCTCGACGAGCTCCGCCAGCTCCTCGATGCGGGCACGGCTCAGGAACGTGAACACCTTCAGGCGCTGCACCACGTCGGCGTCGTCGGTGTTGAGCCAGAACTGGTAGAAGCGGTACGGGCTGCACATGGCCGGATCGAGCCAGATGGCGTTGCCCTCGCTCTTGCCGAACTTCGTGCCGTCGGCGTTCGTGATGAGCGGGGTGCCGATCGCGTGCACCGAGGTGCTCTCGACGCGGTGGATGAGGTCCGTGCCGCTCGTGAGGTTGCCCCACTGGTCGCTGCCGCCCGTCTGGAGCACGCAGTCGTACTGGCGGAAGAGCTCGAGGTAGTCGTAGCCCTGCAGGATCTGGTAGCTGAACTCCGTGTAACTGATGCCGGCGTCCGAGTTCAACCGCGACGCGACCGCGTCCTTCTTCAGCATGGTGCCGACGCGGTAGTACTTGCCGATGTCGCGCAGGAAGTCGATGGCGCTGAGGTCGGCGGTCCAGTCGAGGTTGTTGACGAGACGCACCGCGCTCGGACCCTCGGCCGAGAGGAATCGGCTGACCTGCGCCTGCAGGAAGCCCACCCACTCCGAGACGGTCTCCTTCGTGTTGAGCACGCGCTCGGCCGTGGGCCTGGGGTCTCCGATGAGCCCGGTCGATCCGCCCACCAGTCCGAGCGGGCGGTGGCCGGCCAGCTGGAGCCGGCGCATCGTGAGCAGCTGCACCAGGTTGCCGAGGTGCAGGCTCGGCGCCGTGGGATCGAACCCGCAGTAATACGTGATCGGCTCGCCGGAAAGGAGCTCTTTCAGCGCAGCCTGGTCGGTCGACACGTGCACGAGGCCGCGCCAGACGAGCTCGTCCCAGACGTCCTCGAAGGAGGCGTCGTTCTGCTGGGTCGCGAGGATCTCGGGATCTGACACCACGTCAGGCTACCAGCGGAGAGATTCAGGATGGGTCACTAACTGATCTGTGATTAATGCCCTATCCTTATGGTGGATGACGCGGTCGCTCCGGCCGCTCGTCCCGACCCCGAGGAGCACCGTGATCGTCGTCACCGCCGACCAGGTCGCGAGCCGCACGCGGCCCGATCTCACCGCCGGCGAGCGCGACCGCCTCCAGACCGCGTACGGCGAACGCCTGCTGCTGCCGGTCGCCCGGAACGCCGGCGACGAGCTGCAGCTGCTGAGCGACGACCCGGGCGTCATCGTCGACATCGTCCTCGAGCTCGTGCGTTCGGGCGACTGGAGCGTCGGGGTGGGCGTCGGCGAGGTCCGTGAACCGCTGCCGGACGACATCCGGGAGGCGAGCGGCGCGGCGTTCTTCGCCGCGAGGGACGCGGTCGAGCGCGCCAAGAAGAGCTCGCCGCGCTTCGCGATCGGGGCCGCCTCCACGGATGCCGCCCACGTCGAGGCGCTGTTCCGGCTCGCCCTCGTGCTCCGAGACCGGCGCTCCCCCGAAGGCTGGGAAGTGTACGACCGACTCCGTGCCGGCGCCCGCCAGACCGACATCGCCGACGAATTGGGCGTCAGCGCCCCCGCGATCAGCGCCAGGATGAAGTCGGCGAACATCCGCACCGAGCTCGACGCCCTCCCCGCGCTCGCCCGCCTGCTCGAACTCCTCGATGCCGCATCCGGCTCCGACGCCCCGATGGAAGGACGACCGTGACCACCTGGTACCTCGGCGAACTGCTCGGATGGATCCTGCTCGCGCTCGCACTGGGTGCTGCGACCGTCTTCGCGGTGCTCGCCTACTGGCGGCCCCGACGCCTGCACCTCTGGCTCGCGGCCGGTGCGCTCGCGCTCGCGCTCGTCGCCGCGGCGAGCCTGCCCTCCCCCGCCCCGCTCGGCATCGGCGTGCTGACCTCCGCGGCGGCGATCGCCGTCGCGGTCTTCGGCGGCGGCCCGGCGGCCGCCGTCGCGCTCGACCTCGCGATGGGCGGCTCGGTGCGGCACGGGCTGCACGGCGGCATCCTCGTGGACGCCAAGCACGGCGAGGATGTCGCGGGCGCTCGTCCGGCGCAGCGCGAGGTGCTGCGGGGCGGACGCACGATCGGGGTGCTCGAGCGGCTCGCGACGGCCGGGGCGATCGTCGCCGGCTTCCCTGAGGCGCTCGCGATCGTCGTCGCCGTGAAGGGCGTCGGCCGATTCACCGAGCTCGAGGCCCCCGAGGCGCGGGAGCGATTCATCATCGGCACTCTCGCGAGTCTCATCTGGGCCGCCGCCGCCGGGCTCGTCGCCCACCTCGTGCTGCGCTGAAGCCCGGCGCGAGTCCGCTCAGGCGTGCGCGCCAGCGTGCCGGCGGTACGGGGAGACGCCCGGATCTCCCGGGATCCAGAACCGCCACGGATACGCGGCGCCGCCGCCGGCCCCGTTCACGCCGGTGCGCGGTCCCGTCGCGAACGGGACCGGCGCGCTCGGCACGCGAAGCTCGAACGGCGACGCCAGCAGGTCGGCGCCCGTCGCCGCGAGCGGCACGCCGAGCGCGATGGCGAGCCGCGCCGGCCCGCGGGCGAGGTCCCGATCGGATGCCCCACCACGGCGAACCCGCGCGAGCTCGATCCCCTCGACCACGGTGGCGCCGCGAAGCAGCACGGCCGAAGCCTCGCCTGCCGGCCGCGACACGATGTTCAGGCAGGTGTGCATGCCGTAGCTGAAGTAGGCGTAGAGGTGCGCGGCCTCGCCGAACATCACCGCGGTGCGCGGCGTGAGCCCCCGATTCGCGTGCGAGCCGGGATCCTCGCCGACCCCGCGGTACGCCTCGACCTCGGAGAGGCGGATCGCGACCCGGCCTTCGGGCGTCTCGTGACTGAGCACGGCGCCGAGCAGCAGCGGCGCGAGCTCGACGGGGTCGCGCTCGAAGAAGGAGCGCGACGCCGTCATGAGCTCGCTCAGCGCACGGCCTCCGGGAGCTGCCCCACGAGCTGGCGGACGCGATCGGCGAGCGCCGAGAGCTGCTCGGCGACGCGCGCGGGCGCCGTGCCGCCGATGCCGTCGCGGCTCGCGACCGAGCCCTCGACCGAGAGCACCTCGCGCACCTCGGGAACCAGGTGCGGCGAGACCGCGGCGAGCTGGGCGTCGTCGAGGTCTTCGAGGCCGACCCCGCGCTCCTCGGCGGCCCGGACGAGCGCGCCCGTGATCTCGTGCGCATCGCGGAACGGCACATGGCGCTTCACGAGCCACTCGGCGACATCCGTCGCCAGAGAGAAGCCGGCGGGCGCGAGCTCCGCCATCCGCTCGGTGTGGAAGGTCAGCGTCGCGACCATGCCGGTGAAGGCCGGCAGGAGCACTTCGAGCGTCTCGACGGAGTCGAAGACGGGCTCCTTGTCCTCCTGGAGATCGCGGTTGTATGCGAGCGGCAGCGCCTTGAGCGTCGCCAGCAGGCCGGTGAGGTTGCCGATGAGGCGGCCGGCCTTGCCGCGAGCGAGCTCCGCGATGTCGGGGTTCTTCTTCTGCGGCATGATCGACGAGCCCGTCGAGTAGCCGTCGTCGAGGGTCACGAAGCCGAACTCGCGGGTGTTCCAGAGGATGATCTCCTCGGAGATGCGCGAGAGGTCGATGCCGATCAGGGCCGCGACGAAGGCGAACTCCGCGACGACGTCGCGGCTCGCCGTGCCGTCGATCGAGTTCGGCGCGGGGCTCGCGAGGCCGAGATCGCTCGCCACGGCGGCGGCGTCCAGCCCGAGGGTCGAGCCCGCCAGCGCTCCCCCGCCGTACGGCGAGACGTCGGCGCGCTTCGTCCAGTCCACGAGTCGCTCGAGGTCGCGCGACAGCGCCCAGCCGTGCGCGAGCAGATGGTGCGCGAGCAGCACCGGCTGCGCGTGCTGCAGGTGCGTGCGGCCCGGCATGATCGCCGAGGGGTGGGCGTCGGCCTGCGCGACGAGCGCGTCGATCAGGTGCACGAGTTCGCGGCCGATGACGGCGGCGTGATCCTTCAGGTACAGGCGCACGAGCGTCGCGATTTGGTCGTTCCGGCTGCGCCCCGCGCGGAGCTTGCCGCCGAGCTCGGGGCCGACGACCTCGATGAGCGCCGCCTCGAGCGCGCCGTGCACGTCCTCGTCAGACTCGGCGGCGACGAGCTCGCCCGTCTCGATGCGCGCTTCGAGCGCGTCGAGGCCGGCGAGCATGCCGTCGAGCTCGGCCGGCTGCAGGTACCCCGCGGCGGCGAGCGCGCGGGCGTGCGCCCGGGACCCGGCGAGGTCGTAGCGGGCGAGCTGCCAGTCGAAGTGCGTCGACTTGGACAGCCGGGCGAGCTCGGGCGAGGGGCCGCTCGCGAAACGGGCTCCCCAGAGCGAGCCCTCGTTCGTGCCGTGCGCCTCGGTGTTCGTGCCGTCGGTCATCGTGCCTCCTCCTGCTTCGCGAGCAGCCAGACCAGCAGCGCCTTCTGCGCGTGCAGCCGGTTCTCGGCCTCGTCCCAGACGACGGACTGCGGCCCGTCGATGACCTCGGCGTCGACCTCGACCCCGCGGTACGCGGGCAGGCAGTGCAGGAACACCGCCTCGGCGCCGGCCTCGGCCATGAGCCGCGCGGTCACCCGGTAGTCGCCGAAGGTCGCGAGCCGCTCGGCCTTCTCGCTTTCCTGGCCCATGGAGACCCAGGTGTCGGTCACGATCACGTCGGCGCCGCGAGCCGCGGCCGAGGCATCCGTCGTCACGGTCACCGAGCCGCCGGTCTTCGCGGCGATGCGCTCGGCGTCGGCGACCAGGTCGGCCCGCGGCGCGTAGTCGGCCGGCGCGGCGATGCGCACGTGCATGCCGGCGGTCACGCCGCCGAGCAGGTACGAGTGCGCCATGTTGTTCGCCCCGTCGCCGAAGTAGGCGAGGGTGAGCCCGGCGAGCTCGCCCTTGCGCTCGCGCACGGTCTGCAGGTCCGCGAGGATCTGGCAGGGGTGGAAGTCGTCGGAGAGGGCGTTCACGACGGGAACCGTGGTGCCCGCCGCCATCTCCTCGAGCCCCGACTGGGCGTAGGTGCGCCACACGACCGCGGAGACCATCCGCTCGAGGACGCGGGCGGTGTCGGCGACCGACTCCTTGCCGCCCAGCTGGCTCTCGGAGGAGCTGATCACGAGCGGCACGCCGCCGAGGTCGGCGATGCCGACCGAGAAGGAGACGCGCGTGCGGGTGGAGGTCTTGTCGAAGAGCACGGCGACCGTCTGCGGGCCGGCGAGCGGGCGCTCGGCGTAGCGGTCGGCCTTGAGCCGGGCGGCCAGCTCGAGCACCTCGGCCTGCTCGGCCGGGCTCAGATCGTCGTCGCGGAGGAAGTGGCGGGTCATCGGCATCCGTTCGTTGCGTGCGGTCATCCGGCGACGGCAGCGAGCGCGCGGCCGAACCGCGCCTCGAACTCGTCGAGCTCCGCGTCGCCGATCGTGAGCGGCGGCGCGATCCGGATGGTGTGGTCGTTGGCGGCGTTCACGATGAGCCCCTCGCGCATCGCCTCGGCGACGACGGCCTGGGCCGCCGGTTCGGCGAGGCCGACCCCGACGAGGAGCCCGCGCCCGCGGACGCCGGAGACGAGGGGCGAGCCGAGGCCGAGCACACGCTCGCGCAGCTCGATCCCGCGCCGCGCGGCGTTCTCGACGAGCCCGGCGCGCTCGATCTCGCCGAGCACCGCGTTCGCGACCGCCGTCGCGAGCGGGTTGCCGCCGAAGGTCGAGCCGTGCATGCCCTTCTGGTACAGCTCCGAGGCGGCACCGAAGGTGACCAGGCCGCCGATCGGGAAGCCGCCGCCGATCCCCTTGGCGACCGTGATGGCGTCGGGCGTGATGCCCGCGTGCTGGAAGCCGAACCAGGCGCCGGTGCGGCCCGCACCGGTCTGGATCTCGTCGACGATGAGCAGGGCGCCGTGCCGGCTCGTGAGCGCCCTGGCCGCCTCGAGGTAGCCCTCCGGCAGCTCGACCACGCCGGCCTCGCCCTGGATCGGCTCCAGGATCAGCGCGGAGACCGCGTCGTCGACGGATGCCTCGAGCGCCTCGATCGTCGCGGGGATGTGCTCGACGCCGCCGGGCAGGGGCTCGAAGGCCTGACGCATCTGCGGCTTGCCGGTGAGGGCGAGCGAACCCATCGTGCGCCCGTGGAACGCGTCGACGAGCGCGAGCACCCGCGTGCGCGCGCCGCCGCCGTTGTTGAGTCGCGCGAGTTTGAAGGCCGCCTCGTTCGCCTCGGCGCCCGAGTTGCCGAACCAGGCCCGGCCCGCCTCGCCGGCGCCGGCGAGTCGCACGATCCGCTCGGCGAGCTCGAGCGCCGGCTCGGTCGTGAAGTAGTTCGACACGTGCGCGAGCTTCGCCGCCTGCTCGGACACCGCCTGCACGAACACCGGGTGCGCGTGGCCGAGGGCGTTCACGGCGATGCCGGCGAGGAAGTCGAGGTAGCGGGTGCCCTGGTCGTCCCAGACCCACGCGCCCTCGCCCCGCTCGAGCTTCGCGAGCGGGAGCCCGATCGAGCGCATGATGCGCGCTTCGAAGCGCGGCTGCCAGGCGGTCATGCCGCGGTCTCCTTCGTCGTCGCCGGCACGACCTCCGTGCCGGAGCCCTGGGTGGTGAACACCTCGAGCAGGATCGAGTGCGGCTCGCGACCGTCGATGATCGCGGCCTTCGCGACGCCGCCGTACACCGCATCGAGGCACGCGGTCATCTTCGGGATCATGCCCGATTCGAGCGAGGGCAGCAGCGCCGCGAGCTCGTCGGCGTCGATCACCGACACGAGCGAGTCGCGGTTCGGCCAATCGCGATAGAGGCCCGCGACATCCGTGAGGATCACGAGTTTCGCCGCGCCGAGCGCGACCGCCAGCGAGGCGGCCGCCGAGTCGGCGTTCACGTTGAGCGACTGCCCGGGGTGCTCGCCGTCCGGCGCGATCGAGGAGACCACCGGGATCTGCCCCGCCGCGAGCTGCGCGAGCACGGGCGCCGGGTCGACCGCGACCACGTCGCCGACGAGACCGAGGTCCACCTCTTCGCCATCGACGACGGCACCGCGGCGGCGTCCCGTGAAGAGGCCTGCGTCCTCGCCCGAGAGCCCGGAGGCGAGCGGGCCGTGCTCGTTGATGAGGCTCACGAGCTCCCGGTTCACCTGCCCGGAGAGCACCATCCGCACGACGTCCATCGTCTCGGGCGTCGTCACCCGGTATCCCCCGCGGAACTCGCTCTCGATGCCGAGCCGGCCGAGCATCGAGGATATCTGCGGGCCGCCGCCGTGCACCACGACGGGCTTCACACCCGCGTAGCGGAGGTAGACCATGTCCTCGGCGAAGGCGCGCTGGAGCTCGGGGCTCACCATCGCGTTGCCGCCGAACTTCACGACGATCGTCTCGCCGTGGAAGCGCTTCAGCCACGGCAGGGAGTCGATCAGGGTCTGCGCCTTCGACGCGGCATCCGCGTCTGCGCCGGAATCGCGCTGCTCGGTCATGCTCAACTCGCGTACGCGCTGTTCTCGTGCACGTAGTCGTGCGTGAGGTCGTTGGTGAGGATGGTCGCCGTCGCCGGGCCGTTGTGCAGCTCGATGAGCACGTGCGTCGCGCGCGGCGCGAGGTCGACCTCGTCGCGCGGGCGATCGGGGCGACCGGCGTGGCAGACGCGCACCCCGTTCATCGACACGTCGACCAGGTAGGGGTCGAACGGGGCGGTCGTGGTGCCGATCGCGGCGAGCACCCGGCCCCAGTTCGGGTCGTTGCCGAAGATCGCCGCCTTGAAGAGGTTGTTGCGCGCGACCGAGCGGCCGACCTCGACGGCGTCGTCCTCGGTGACCGCGCCGCGCACCTCGATGGTGATGTCGTGGCTCGCCCCCTCGGCGTCGGCCTGCAGCTGCGCGGCGAGGTCGAGGCAGGCCCGGGCGAGCGCGTCGGCGAACTCCGCCTCGTCGGGGACGACGCCGGAGGCCCCGCTCGACAGGAGCGTGACCTGGTCGTTCGTCGACATGCAGCCGTCGGAGTCGAGCCGGTCGAAGCTCACCCGGGTCGCGTTGCGCAGCGCCCGGTCGAGGGCGCCGGCGTCGAGCACCGCGTCGGTCGTGAGCACGACGAGCATCGTCGCGAGCCCGGGCGCCAGCATGCCGGCGCCCTTGGCCATGCCGCCGATGCGCCAGCCGGCGCCCTCGACGATCACGGTCTTCGGCTTCGTGTCGGTCGTCATGATGGCCCGTGCCGCGTCGTCGCCCGAGCCGTCGTCCGCGCCGAGCCGGGCGACGGCCGAGAGCACGCCCTCCTCGAGGACCTCGCCGTCGAGCTGCTCGCCGATGAGCCCGGTCGAGCAGACCAGGACGTCACCGGCGGCCACGCCGAGCGCCGAGGCCGCGGCCTCGGCGGTGCGGTGCACGACCTGGAAGCCCTCGGGCCCGGTGAAGCAGTTCGCGCCGCCGGAGTTCAGGACGACGGCGGAGACGAGACCGTCCTTCGCCGCCTCCTTCGACCAGAGGATCGGGTTCGCCTGCGCGCGGTTCGCGGTGAACACGACGGCCGCCTGCTGGGCGGGGCCGCGGTTCACCACGACGGCGAGGTCGAGTGCGCCGGAGCGCTTGATGCCGGCGGCGATCCCCGCCGCCTCGAAGCCTGCTGGGGCGGTGACGGTCACGGGGCGACTCCGTTCACGGGGAGGCCGGTCGACTCGGCGAGGCCGAGCGCGAGGTTGGCGGATTGGATGGCGGCACCCGCGGTGCCCTTCACGAGGTTGTCGACGGCGGTGACGACGACGACGCGGCCCGCGGCCTCGTCGACGGCGACGCCCATCAGCGCCGTATTCGCGCCGAGCACGTCGGCGGTGCGCGGGAACTGGCCCTCGGGGAGCAGCTGCACGAAGCGCTCCCCCGCGTACGCGTCCTCCCAGGCCGCCCGGACCGCCGCGGCGCTCGTGCCCGGCACGATGCGTGCGGTCGAGGTGGCGAGGATCCCCCGGGACATCGGCACGATCACCGGCGTGAAGGAGATCGTCGGCGCCGCGGCCCCCGCCCAGCGGAGTGCCTGCTGGATCTCCGGGATGTGCCGGTGCGTGCCGCCCACCGCGTACGGGTTCGCGGAGCCGAGGATCTCGGAGGCGAGCAGGTGCGTCTTCGCGCTCTTGCCGGCGCCCGAGGGCCCGACGGCGAGGACGCTCACGAGGTCGGTCGGCTCGACGACCCCGGCCCGGATGCCGGGCGCGAGCGACAGCGCCACGGTCGACGCGTTGCAGCCGGGCGCCGCGATGCGCCGGGTCTTCGCGAGCCGGTCGCGCTGGGTGCCGGAGAGCCGGGGCAGCTCGGGGACGCCGTAGGTCCACGCACCGTGGAAGTCGCCGCCGTAGAACGCGGTCCAGTCGGCGGCGCTCTCGAGGCGGTGGTCGGCGCCGCAGTCGATGACGAGGGCGTCGTCGGCGAGCTCCGCCGCGACCGCGCCCGAGGCGCCGTGCGGCAGGGCGAGGAAGACGAGGTCGTGACCGGAGAGGGTCGCGGCGCTCGTCTCCTGCAGCGTGAGATGCGTGTAGCTGCGCAGATGCGGCTGCACCTGCACGAGCGGCTGGCCCGCGTTCTGATGCGCGGTGACGGTGCGCACCTCGAACTCGGGATGGTCGGCGAGGAGCCTGAGGATCTCTCCCCCGGCATAGCCGGACGCGCCGGAGACGGCGACGGAGTAGGTCATGAGTCCACCTTAAAGGTCTGAGCGGTCGTGGGTCGGCTCCGGCGACACCGGTGCACGGCGGCATCGCCGTGCACGGGGTCGCCTAGCGTCGGCGAGCGCCCCGGCGTCGGTCGCGCAGCGCGGCGGCGCGCAGAGGCTGCGCCGCGGCGAGGGACCGAAGGGAGGACATGCTGCGACCCTACCGACTCGGCGGGAGGGATGCCAAACCGGAGGTCGTCGGATGACGAACGGCCCCGACCGGCGGGTGCCGGGCGGGGCCGTTCGGACGGTGCTCCGCGGCTCAGTCGCGGATGGCCGCGCCGAAGCGCTCGGCCGCGAGCCGGGCGCCGGCGAGCTTCGCCTCGCTCGCCTCCGCGGCGGTCAGCGTGCGGTCGGCCGCGCGGAAGCGGAGCGCGAAGGTGAGGCTCTTGCTGCCCTCGGCCACACCCTGGCCCCGATAGTCGTCGACGAGGTGCAGCGCCTCGAGGAGCTCACCGGCCCCCTCGCGCACAGCGGCGCCGACCTCGGCGGCCGGCGTCTCGATCGGCACGACGAGCGACAGGTCCTGCGTCGCCGCGGGGTGCGTGCCGAGGGGGCTCGCCTCGACGGTGCGGTCGGTCGCGACGATGAGCGCGTCGAGGTCGAGCTCGGCCACCGCGACGACGCGCGGGAGGTCGGCCTCCTCGGCGATGGTCGGGTGCAGCTCGCCGGCGTAGCCGATGCGCACGCCGCCGACGCGGAGCTCCGCGGTGCGGCCCGGGTGCATCGCCTGGTGGCGGCCCTGCACGACCTCGATCTCTCCGCCGGTCGCGAGCGCGATGCGGCGCACCGCGTCGAGCGCGTCGGCGAGCCCGGCGGGCACGGCGGGCTGGCCGGGCTGCTTCTCGACGACGTCGCCCGTGAACAGCACGGCGACGTGGCGCGGCTGCGGCGGGATGCCGTCGATGAGCGCGGCCAGCTCGGCGTCGCTTGGCCGCGCGGCCGCCGCCGGCAGCACGGCGGTGCCGTACGCCCGGCCCGCCTCGGGCAGGAAGACGAGTCCCAGCTCGAAGAGCTCGAGGTCGACGAGGCCGCGCGACAGGTTGCGGCGCGCGATCTCGATGAGCCCGGGGAGGAGGGAGCGACGGAGGAACGGACGGCTCGCGTCGAGCGCGTTCGCGACGCGGACGGAGGCGACCGGCTCGCCGTCGGCGCTGCCGAACACCGCATTGTCGCGCTCGGCCACGAACGGGAACGCGAGCACCTCGGTGCCGCCGCCGGCGGCGAGGACGTCGGCGGTGCGCTTGCGCAGGCGCTGGGCGCGGGTGAGCCCGCGTCCCGGCGGCGCGACCGGGAGCACCGAGGGGATGCGGTGATACCCGACGAGCCGCGCCACCTCCTCGGCGAGCTCGGCCTTGCCGGTGAGGTCGGGGCGCCAGCTCGGCGGCGTGACCGCGAGGCCGCCCTCGGCCTCGTCGACGCGGGCGCCGATCTCGGCCAGGGCCTCGCGGATCTCGGCGTCGGTGTACTCGACGCCGATGAGGCCGGAGACGTAGCCGTCGGGCAGTGCGATGGCCTCGCGGGCGGGCGTCTCGTCGATCAGCCCGCCGACCGGGTCGGCGGTGCCGCCGGCGAGGTCGACCATGAGCTGGGCGACGCGACTCGCGGCGGCCGCGGCGATCTCCGGGTCGACCCCGCGCTCGAAGCGGCGCGAGGCCTCGCTCGGAAGCTTGTGCCGGCGCGCGGCGCGCGCGATCGACACGGTGTCGAAGTTCGCGGCCTCGATCAGGACGTTCCTGGTGGCGTCGCTCATCTCGGTGCGGGCGCCGCCCATCACCCCGGCGATGCCGATGGGCCCGGCCTCGTCGGTGATCAGCAGGTCCTCGACGTGCAGCGTGCGCTGCTTGCCGTCGAGGGTCTCGATCGTCTCGCCCTCGCGCGCCCGGCGCACGGTGATGCCGCCGACGAGCGTGTCGAGGTCGTAGCCGTGCATCGGCTGGCCGAACTCGAGCATCACGTAGTTCGTGATGTCGATGAGCAGCGACAAGGAGCGGATGCCGGCGAGCTTCAGCCGCGCGACCATCCAGGGCGGCGTCGGGCGCGAGGGGTCGACCCCGCGAACGATGCGGGTCGCGAAGACGCTCGAGCCGACGCGGCCGCGGATCGGCGCGTCGTCGGCGATGACGACGGGGAAGGCCTCGCCCGAGGCATCCGCCGGCGCAGAGAGGGCGACCGGGTCTCGGAAGGCGGCCCCCGTGGCGTGCGCGTACTCGCGCGCGACCCCGCGGATCGAGAAGGCGTAGCCGCGGTCGGGCGTGACATTGATCTCGACCGCGGCGTCGTTCAGGCCGAGCAGTTCGATCGCGTCGCTGCCGACGGGCGCGTCGATGCCGAGCTCCGCGAGCCGGAGGATGCCGTCGTGGTCCTCGCCGAGCCCGAGCTCGCGCGCCGAGGCGATCATGCCGTCGGACACATGGCCGTAGGTCTTGCGCGCCGCGATCGGGAACGGGCCGGGCAGCACCGAGCCGGGCAGGGTCACGACGACCTTGTCGCCGGCGAAGAAGTTGCGGGCGCCGCAGACGATGCCGTGCACGGCGTCGCCGCCGTCGGCCGCCGTCTCACCCTCGGGCGCGACGCGGACCTGGCACCAGCGGATCGTCTTGCCGTTGGACTGCGGCTCCTCGACGAACTCGAGCACCTCGCCCACGACGATCGGGCCCTGGAGCTCGAAGCCGTGCACTTCTTCTTCTTCGAGGCCGACCTTCACGAGGGCGGCGTGGACGTCCTCGGGCGTCGTCCCGGGGACGAGCTCGACGTACTCGGCGAGCCAGCTGAGCGGCACTCGCATCGTCAGACCACCATTCCGAACTGCTGGGAGAAGCGGATATCGCCTTCGGCCATGTCGCGCATGTCCGAGACGTCGTTGCGGAGCATCAGGCCGCGCTCGACGCCCATGCCGAACGCGAAGCCCGAGTAGACCTCGGGGTCGATGCCCGCGGAGCGCAGCACGTTCGGGTGGATCATGCCGCAGCCGCCCCACTCGATCCAGCGCGCCCCGCCCTTGAACGTCGGGTGCCAGAAGTCGAGCTCCGCGCTCGGCTCCGTGAACGGGAAGTAGCTCGGGCGGAGGCGGATCTTCGCCTCCTCGCCGAAGACGGCCTTGACGAAGTGGTCGAGCGTGCCCTTCAGGTGCGCCATCGTCAGGCCGCGGTCGACCGCGAGGCCCTCGAACTGCATGAACACCGGCAGGTGCGTCGCGTCGAACTCGTCGGTGCGGTAGACGCGGCCGGGCGCGAGCACGTAGATCGGCACCTCGCGCTCGAGCATCGAGCGCACCTGGACGGGGCTCGTGTGCGTGCGCAGCACGAGGTGCTGCTCGGGCGGGTCGATGAAGAAGGTGTCCTGCATCGCCCGCGCCGGGTGATCGGGGTCGAAGTTCAGCGCGTCGAAGTTGAACCACTCGCTCTCGACCTCGGGGCCCTCCGCGATCTCCCAGCCCATGCCGGTGAAGATCTCGGTCACCCGGTCCTGCAGCAGGGTGAGCGGATGCCTCGCGCCGGCCGTGTAGCGCGAGGGCAGCGCCGTCACGTCGACGGCCTCGGCGGCGAGGCGCGCTTCGGCCTCCGCGGCGGTGATCTCGGCCTCCCGAGCCGCGAACGCCTGGTTCACGCGCCCGCGCGCGCTGCCGACGAGCTTGCCGAGGGCGGCCTTCTGCTCGTTGGGGACGCTGCGCAGCAGGGCGTTCAGCCGAGCGAGCGGCGACTTCTCGCCGGTGTGCTCGGCGCGGACCTGCTTGAGCGCGGCGGAGTCGTCGGCGGCGGCGATCGCCGCGAGGGCGGCATCGACGGCCGCGGCGACCGCGGGCTCGGTGATTTCAGTGGGCTCTGGCACGAAGATCGAGTCTAGTCGGCCGCTGCGACCGGGCGGTGCCGGGCGTTCAGCGGCGCGGCTCGGGGTCGTCGAGCCCGGCCTGCACGGCGACGGCGCGCGTCGCCGTCATGGCGTCGTCCGCCGGGGCGACGCCCTTGCCGAGCTTCGCCGTCCGCCGCAGCCGCCGCTCCACCCGGTTCGCCACGAAGGAGAGGATGAGGCAGAGGGCGATGTAGATCGCGCCGACCACGATTGTCGCCGGCACGATCGGCGAGCCGTACGTCGACTGCGAGCCGATGTAGCGGGCGTAGAACAGCAGCTCCTGGTACGTGATGATGTAGCCGAGCGCCGTGTCCTTCAGCGTGACGACGAGCTGGGCGATGATGACCGGCATCATCGCTCGGATCGCCTGAGGCAGCAGGACGAGCCGCATCACGGCCGCCTTGCGCAGGCCGATCGCGTAGCCCGCCTCGCTCTGCCCGCGGGGCAGCGACTCGACACCAGCGCGGATCACCTCGGCGAGCACCGAGCCGTTGTAGGCGATGAGTGCGATGACGACCGCCCAGAACGGCTCCATGCGGACGCCGAGCACCGGGAGCCCGTAGTACAGCAGGAACATGAACACGAGCACGGGGACGGCCCGCAGCACCTCGACGACCGCGCCGATCGGCCCGCGCAGCCACGGGTGGTCGCTGAGCCGCCCGATCGCGAGAGCGAAGCCGAGGGCGAGCGCGCCGACGGCGGCGACGGCGAAGGCGGCGAGCGTGCGCCCCGTGGCGAGCGCGATCTGCAGCCAGACGTTCGAGTAGGTGAAGGCGTCCCACTTCTCGGCGGAGAACTGGCCGGTGTCCCAGAGCCGCCAGACGATGAAGCCGAGGATGGCGAGCACCACGAGCACGGTGATGACGCCGAGGATGCGGTTCCGCGCGATGGCGCGGGGCCCGGGGACGTCGTACAGGACGCTGCTCATCGCGCCACCTTCCAACGGTTCTCGAGCGCTCGCTGCGCCCAGGACAGCAGCAGCACGAGCACGACGAAGACGACCATGACCCAGAGGATCGCCACGAACTGGTTCTCACCGCGCTCGCTGAGGTAGCTGCGGATCGAGCCGAGGTTTACGACGGAGAAGCCCGCCGCGACGGTCGTGTTCTTCAGCAGGGCGATGAAGACGCTCATCATGGGCGGGATGACTGAGCGGAACGCCTGCGGCAGCACGACGAGCGTCATCACCTGCCCGAAGGTGAGGCCCAGGGCGCGCGCCGCCTCCGCCTGCCCGACGGGCACGGTGTTGATGCCGGAGCGGATCGTCTCGGCCACGTAGGTGGCGGTGTAGATGCCCAGCGCGCAGATCGCGAGGGTCAGCGACACGTCGCCGGTGAGCCGGAGGCCGAGCAGCGGCGGCAGCGCGAACGCGAAGGCGAAGAAGACGAGGGTGAGCGGGGTGTTGCGGATGGTGTTGACGTAGAAGGTGCCGACCGCCCGGGCGACCGGGATGGGCGACACCCGCATCGCCCCCACGAGCGTACCGAGGACGAGCGCGAGCAGCCCGCCCGCGACGAACAGCACGAGGGTGCCGAGCAGGGTCGACGACCAGAGGTCGAGATTGTCGGTGATGATGCCCATCGTGCTCCTCCGCGGTTCGGGTCGGACGGCGGTGCGGGCGGGGGCCGACCGCCCCCGCCCGCGCCGGCTCAGTCGACGGCCGGCTGCTCGCCCTTGATGCCGGCGGGTGCGAGGTGCTCGTCGAAGAGCGCCTGCCACACGTCGCCGCCATCGGTGAAGAGCTCGTTGATGTGCGCCTGCAGCTCGGAGTCGCCCTTCGCGATGCCGACGCCGTAGCGCTCCTCGCTGAACGGCTCGCCCGCGATCTTCAGCTCGTCGGGCTGCTGGGCCACGTAGCCGGCGAGGATCGCCTCGTCGGTCGTGATGGCGTCCACCGAGCCCTGCACGAGCTGGTCGACGCACTGCGAGTAGGTGTCGTACTCGACCGTGTCGCCCGGGTTGTACTCGTCGCGGATGCGCTGCAGCGGCGTCGAGCCCGTCACCGAGCAGACGATCTTGCCGGCCAGGTCGTCGGGGCCGTTGATGTCCTTGTTGTCGGCTGCGACCAGCAGGCCCTGGCCGGTGATCAGGTACGGGCCGGCGAAGTCGATCTGCTCCTTGCGCTTGTCGGTGATCGAGTAGGTGCCGACGTAGTAGTCGATGTCACCGTTCACGATCGCCTGCTCGCGGTTCGCCGAGGGGATCGTCTGGTACTCGATCTGGTCCTCGTCGAAGCCGAGCGAGGCCGCGATCCAGCGCGCGATGTCGATGTCGAAGCCGCTGCGCTCGCCCGAGGCGGCGTCCTCGTAGCCGAGGCCGGGCTGGTCGTTCTTCACGCCGATGACGACCTTGCCACGCTTCGTCATCGCGTCGAAGGTCGGGCTGCCCTCGAGCTGCACGTCGCTCGCGACCTCCCAGAGCGGCGCGTCGCTCGCGTCGCCGGCGCCGTCGCTCGGGTCTCCGGGGCTCCCGCTGTTGCAGCCGGTCAGGGCGAGTGCCGCGACCGCGAGGCCGGCGATCGCGCCGGCGAGTCGTGTTCTGCTTCGCATGTGATCCTCCTGGTTTCGTATCGTCGTTCGGGTCGCCGCGGCAGGGCGCGGACGTCTCAGTGGGTGATGAGCTTCGAGAGGAAGTCCTTCGCCCGCGCGCTCTTGGGGGCGATGAAGAACTCCTCGGGCGCGGCCTCCTCGACGATCTGGCCGTCGGCCATGAAGACGACGCGGTCGGCCGCCTTCCGCGCGAAGCCCATCTCGTGGGTGACGACGATCATCGTCATGCCGTCCTGGGCGAGGCCGACCATGACGTCGAGGACCTCGTTGATCATCTCCGGGTCGAGGGCGCTCGTCGGCTCGTCGAAGAGCATCACCTTCGGGTTCATCGCGAGCGCGCGGGCGATGGCGACGCGCTGCTGCTGGCCGCCGGAGAGCTGACCGGGCAGCTTCTCCGCCTGCTGGGCGACGCCGACCGCTCCAGCAGCACGCGCGCCGCGCGCTCGGCATCCGCCTTCGACTGCCGCTTGACCTTGATCGGCCCGAGCGTCACATTGTCGAGCACCGTCAGGTGCGCGAAGAGGTTGAAGGACTGGAACACCATGCCGACGTCGGCGCGGAGCGCCGCGAGCGCCTTGCCCTCCTTCGGCAGCTCGTCGCCGTCGATGCGGATCGAGCCCGAGGTGAACGTCTCCAGCCGATTGATCGTGCGGCAGAGCGTCGACTTGCCCGAGCCGGACGGCCCGATGACGACGACGACCTCGCCGCGATCGACGCTGAGGGAGACGTCCTTCAACGCGTGGAACTGGCCGTAGTGCTTCTCGACGTGATCGACGACGACCAGCGGCTCTCCCCGGCGCACCGAGAAGTTCGACGTGTCCGGGGCGGGTTCGCTGCGCTGCATACCCCCCAAGTTAGGGACAATGCCGGTCGAACCGCCAGAGCTCGCCCGGCGGGTTTACCGATTCGTGATCAGCTCCGCTGCGCGAATGCGCTCTCGTAGAGGCAGACGGAGGCCGCCGTGGCGAGGTTCATCGACTCGGCGTTCCCGTAGATCGGCACCACCACTGCGCGGTCCGAGAGGGCGAGCTTGTCGTCGTCGAGGCCGCGCGCCTCGTTGCCGAAGATCCACGCCGTCGGCTGCGCCAGCAGGCCCTCGGTGCGCACGGCGAGCAGGTCGTCGCCCTTCACATCGGCGGCGAGCACGGTGAGGCCGCCGGCGCGGGCGCGGGTCACGATGTCCTCGAGCTCGGCGCCGACCGCGACGGGGAGGTGGAAGATCGAGCCCGTGGAGCTGCGCACCACCTTCGGGTTGTAGAGGTCGACCGCGCGACCGGTGAGGATCACGGCGTCGGCGCCGGCCGCGTCGGCGGCTCGGACGATCGTGCCGAGGTTGCCCGGGTCGCGCACCTCCTCGAGGATCGCGATGAGCTTCGGCCGGGCGGCGAAGACGTCCTTCACGGCCGTCGGGAACTGCCGGCACACGGCGACGAAGCCCTGCGGGGTGACCGTGTCGGCCATCGACTCGAGCACCTGCTCGGTGACGAACTCCACGTCCAGGCCGTGCTCGCGCGCACGTTCCGCGACCTCGGGGTGGCGCTCGAGCGCCGTCGGCGTCGCGAACAGTTCTTCCACGAGCTCCGGGCGGAACGTCAGGGCCTCGCCGACGGACTGCGGCCCCTCGAGCAGGAAGCGCCCGCTCTCCTGGCGGGCGGCCTTCTTCGCGAGCTTCGCCACGGCGCGGACGCGCGGCGAACGGGGGTTCTCGAGCATGGCTTCAGCCTAGCGAGCGCGGGCCGCGGATCCGGGCGCCCGCCCGCGCGGCGGCGGGACCGGGCGCACGACGTGCCTGCTGCGAACGGCGAAGGGCCCGGCATCCTCTGCAGGATGCCGGGCCCCTCGGGTGCCGGAGCGACGTTACGCGGCCGAAGGCGCGTTGACGTCGGCGGGGAGCGCCTTCTTGGCGGTCTCGACGAGCGCCGCGAACGCGGTGGGCTCGTTCACCGCGAGCTCGGCGAGGATGCGACGGTCGACCTCAACGCCGGCCAGGCCAAGGCCCTGGATGAGGCGGTTGTAGGTGAGGCCGTTCGCACGCGAGGCCGCGTTGATCCGCTGGATCCACAGGCGACGGAAGTCGCCCTTCTTCTTGCGGCGGTCGTTGTACGAGTAGACGAGGGAGTGGGTGACCTGCTCCTTCGCCTTGCGGTAGAGGCGCGACCGCTGACCGCGGTAGCCCTCGGCGCGCTCGAGGATGACCCGACGCTTCTTGTGCGCATTGACAGCGCGCTTCACTCTTGCCATGACGTGTGTTCCTTACGGGTCTCTTCGGCTCAGCGGCCGAGAAGCTTCTTGATGACCTTGGCGTCGGGCGCCGAGGCGACCTTGTCCTGGTTCAGGCGGCGGGTGCGCACCGAGGACTTGCCCTCGAGGTTGTGGCGCATACCGGCCTGCTGCTTCTTGATCTTGCCGCTGCCGGTGATCTTGAAGCGCTTCTTGGACCCGGAGTGGGTCTTCTGCTTCGGCATCTCGTGTTCTCCTTGGATCTGCCGCCACGGATGACGGACGGGGGTGTCAGGCTTCGTCCGTACCGGACTCTGCCGTCTGCGCCTCGGGCTCGCCGGCCTCGGCCGGTCGCGCCTTGGACGCAGCACGCTGTGCGTTCGCCTCGGCCTTGGCCTCGGACTTGTTCTTGAGCGGAGCGATGACCATGACCATGTTGCGGCCGTCGATGGTGGGCGTGTGCTCGACGGTGCCGAACTCCGCCACGTCCTCGGCGAAGCGCTGCAGCAGGCGGACGCCCATCTCGGGGCGCGACTGCTCGCGACCGCGGAAGAGGATCATCGCCTTGACCTTGTCGCCGGCCTTCAGGAAGCCGACGGCGCGCTTCATCTTGGTCTCGTAGTCGTGCTTGTCGATCTTGAGGCGGAACCGGACCTCTTTGAGGATGGTGTTCGCCTGATTGCGCCGGGCCTCCTTGGCCTTCTGCGCAGCCTCGTACTTGTACTTGCCGTAGTCCATGATCTTGACGACCGGCGGGCGGGAGTTCGGTGCGACCTCGACGAGGTCGAGGTCCGCCTCCTGCGCGAGCCGCAGGGCCACCTCGATCTTCACGACGCCGACCTGCTCTCCGCCAGGACCCACGAGACGAACCTCGGGGACGCGGATACGGTCATTGGTACGCGGATCGCTGATGCGTGTCTCCTCTGCTCAAGGCATTCTTCAGAAGCCGATCGGGAGACGGATGCCGCCCGACGACGAGAGCGGCACTCCTTGCCAGAAACTCTGGCACGCACTTCGGCCTCGGAACGGATTCCGAGGGCTGGTGCGGCACCCTGACTACCCGGCCTCTCACGAGACCCGGCGGAGTGCAACGACCCGGTAACCTTGAGCGGTCAGCGCGGGTGGGAGAAGATCCACTTTCGTACCGGGGATGAACCCCGGAGCCCGCAGAAGTTTAGCAGAGGAAATCCGTGACCGACAATTCCGCCGAGTCCCCCGCCGCCCACTCGCACGGGGAGGAGGCCGAGCAGTACGCCGCAGCGGTCGCGGCCGAGGCCGCCGACGCCACCCGCGACATCGCCGAGGTGCCCGCCGTCGAGGTGATCACGACGGCCGCGGTGCACCTCATGAGCGCCGCCGCCGTGAAGGTGGGCCTCGCCGACGACCCCGACTCGCAGCTCGACCTCGACGAGGCCCGCAAGCTCATCAACGCCCTCGCCGGCCTCATCACCGCCGGCGCGCCGGAGATCAGCGACATGCACGCCCGCTCGCTGCGCGACGGCCTGCGCTCGCTGCAGCTCGCCTTCCGCGAGACCTCGCCCATCCCCGACCCGATCGGGCAGGGCCCCGGCGAGAAGTGGACCGGCCCGGTCAGCTGAGCCGCGCGCACCGCCGGCCCGCCGTTCAGCGCTGGCAGTGCGGGCAGAGGTAGATCACGCGCTCCTGCGGGTCGGTGATCGAGTCGGTGCGTCCGCGACCGAGTTCGCCGCGCTCGACGAGCGTGCCGCAGCGGCGGCAGGGCGCGCCAGCCCGTCCGTACACCCAGAGCCGAGCACCGCGCCGGTCGACGCCGGTGGTGACCCGGGCCGTGCGCTCGCGGTTCGCCTGGATGAGGCGGTGCGCCAGCTCGACGATCCGCGCCGGGTCGCCCGCCTCGGCGACCGGTCGCTCCGGGCGGATGCCGCGGAGGAAGCACAGCTCGTTCACGTAGACGTTGCCGAGGCCGGCCATGACGCGCTGGTCGAGCAGCGCGACCGCGATCGGCTGCTCGCCCCGGGCGACGAGCCTCGCCGTCGCCTCGACCGGATCCCAGTCCTCGCCGAGCAGGTCGGGGCCGAGCCGGGCGAGGGCCGCGTCCTCCGCGTCGCGCGGCAGCAGTTCGACCTCGCCGAGTTCGAAGCCCACCGCGACGGCCTCGTCGTTCGCGAGCACGAGCTGCGCGAGGTGGGCGGGCTTGCCCCAGGGCTGGCCCGGCGCGTAGACCCGCCACTCCCCCTCCATCTTCAGGTGGCTGCGGACGCTCCACGACGGCGTGCGGACGAGCAGGTGCTTGCCCCGGCTCACGACCTGCTCGACGAGCTCGCCGCGGAGGTCGGCGGTCGCGTAGCGCGGCACGCGGAAGTCGCTGCGGACGAGCACCCGGCCGGCGAGCGCCTCCCGGAGCCGCGCGGCGGCCCGGTAGACCGTGTCACCTTCGGGCATCGAGCCGCACCCCCTTCGGGGTCTCGCCGAAGCCCGCGGCGCCGAGCGCGCGGCCGAATGCCGTGCCGAGCACGAAGACGCCGTTGACCGATTCCACGGCCAGCCGGCGCACCCGTCCCGAGTGCACGAGCTCCGCGAGCGCGGTGGCCGCGGCCTGCAGCGTCGCCTCGTCGTCGCGGTACGCCAGCACCGTCTTGCCGCCGCGCTCGACGTAGAGCACGAGCTCGCCGTCGACGAGCACCACGATGGCACCGGCCTTGCGCGCGGCCCGGTGCGAGCTCTCTCCCGGCGGGTCGGGCCAGGGCAGCGCGGCGCCGTACGCGTTCGCCGGATCGGTCGCGGCGAGGGCGACGGGCCGGGGCGTCGAAGCGGCTGCCTCCCGGCCGCCCGCGCCTCCGGCGTCCGACCCTCGGCGCCGGGGCGGGCCCCCTGCGCCGGGCTCGCGCTCGCCCGCCGACTCGGCGAAGCCGCGCAGCCGGTCGACGGCGCCCGGTGCGGCGAACTGCGCGGCGCCGAGGCGCTCGACGAAGTAGCCGCGCCGGGAGCGACCCGAGTCCTCGAAGCCGCGCAGCGTCTTGTAGGCGAGCGCGAAGCCGCCGAGCACGCCCTCGGCGACGACGCTGCCGCGGGTGACCACGCCGTAGCGGTCGAGCAGCGTCTCGCCGAGCGCGTGCGCGCGCCGCGTGGCATCCTCGTCGGCGACCGGCAGCACCGACCAGCGACCCGCGACGGACGGCGGCCCGCTGCGGCTCGGCACGGTCGCCCGCGGGAGTGCGCGGCCTCGGAGCATCCTCGCCCGCGGCGCGGGGCGCGAGGACTTGTGGGCGCTCCGCCCCGCGCCCACGAGCGCCCGCACGGGTGCGAAGGTGTCACCGGTGACGAGGCCCGACCAGGCGAGCCCCCAGAGCGCCTCGACGAGCGCCGCGTCGTCGGGGGCGTGCTCGAGCTCGCCGAAGGCGCCCACCGCGTCGGCCAACTGCCGGAAGAAGAAGGCGCCGCCGGAGCCGAGGGCGACGAGGAGCTCGCGCTGCACCGGATCGAGCTCGAGCGGGGCCGGCGCGGGCAGGGTCAGCGGAGCGGTCTCGGTCAGGTGCAGGGTGACCCAGCCGTCGTCGCCGGAGAGCGCGCCGGAGCCGGCCCAGAGCACCTCGCCGGCGGCCATCAGCTCATCGAGCATCGCCGGCGAGTAGTCGGCCACGCGGGCCGGCAGCACGAGCGACTCCCATGCCGAGGCGGGCAGCCGCGCACCCTCGAGCTGCTCGATCACGGCCACCACGCCGTCGAGCCCGCGGAGGGTGCCGCCGACGTGCTGCCAGGCCGGGAGGAAACGCGCCAGCGCCTCTTGCGGCACCGGCTCGATCTCGTGCCGGAGCGCCGCGAGCGAGCGACGGCGGAGCCGGCGCAACACTTCGGCGTCGCACCACTCGGTCGCGGTGCCGTGCGGACGGAACTCGCCCTCGACGACCCGGCGCTCGTCGGCGAGCCGGCGCAGCGCCGCGCGGGCGACCGCGACGCCGATGCCGAAGCGCTCGGCGAGCTCCTCGACCGCGAAGGGCCCGTGGGTGCGTGCGAAGCGTCCGACGAGGTCGCCGAGCGGATCTGCGACCCCCTCGCCGAAGGCGGCTGCGACCCCCGGCGGCACGGGCACGCCGAGCGCGTCGCGCAGCCGGCCGACGTCTTCGACCGCCGCGGCGAACTCGGCGCCCGCGAAGGAGACCCGCACCGCCCGGCGCTCCGCGACGAGCTCGGCCAGGGCGGCCTCGGCGTCGGTGGCGTCGTCGACCCGGGCCGCGAGCTCCTCGTCGCGGAGCGGGCCGAGCACCCGCAGGAGATCGGCGACGCCCTCGACGCCCTTGGCCCGTCGATCGGGGGCGAGCCGCTGCAGCTCGGCCTCGGTCTCGTCGATGACGCCGGGGTCGAGGAGCTCGCGCAGCTCGACCCGGCCGAGGAGCTCGCCGAGCAGCGACTGGTCGATCGCGAGCGCCGCGGCCCGGCGCTCGGCGAGCGGCGAGTCGCCCTCGTACATGAACGCGCCGACGTAGCCGAACAGCAGGGCGCTCGCGAACGGGCTCGGCGTGTCGGTGGTGACCTCGACGAGCCGCACCCGCCGCGCCGCGATGTCGGCGGCGATCTCGACGAGCCCGGGCACGTCGTAGACGTCTTGCAGCACCTCGCGCACCGTCTCGAGGATGATCGGGAACGTCGGGTACGCGCTCGCGACCTCGAGGAGCTGGGCGGCCTTCTGCCGCTGCTGCCAGAGCGGGGAACGGCGGCCGGGCTGGTACTGCGGGAGCAGCAGCGCCCGGGCCGCGCACTCGCGGAAGCGGCTCGCGAACAGCGCGGATCCGCCGACCTCGTCGGCGACGAGCTGCTCGAGCTCGCCCGCCTCGAAGACGAAGAGGTCCGCGCCGGGCGGGTCGACCCCGGTGTCGGGCACCCGCACGATGATGCCGTCGTCGGACGCCACGGCCGAGCCGTCGACGCCGAGCCGCTCCCGCACCCGGGCCGCGACGGCGAGCGCCCACGGCGCGTGCACGGGCATGCCGAACGGCGAGTGCAGGATGACCCTCCAGTCGCCGAGCTCGTCGCGGGTGCGCTCGACGACGAGCGTGCGGTCGCTCGGCACCTGTCCGGTGGCTCGGGCCTGGTCGGCGAGGAACGCGACGAGATTGCGCGCGGCGTTCTCGTCGAGCCCGGCGGCGCTGAGCCGGGCGAGCGCCGGCGACTCCGCCTCGGCGCCGAGCTCGCGCATGAACGCCCCGAGCGCGCGGCCGAGCTCGGCGGGTCGGCCGAGCGCATCGCCCTTCCAGAACGGCACCCGGCCGGGCTGACCGAAGGCGGGCACGACGTTCACCCGGTCGAAGGTGATCTCCTGGATGCGCCAGCTCGTGGCCCCCAGGGCGAACACGTCGCCGACCCGCGACTCGTACACCATCTCCTCGTCGAGCTCGCCGACGCGGCGCGCCGCGCCCTCGTCGGCGCCGACGAGGAACACGCCGAACATGCCGCGGTCGGGAATCGTGCCGCCGTTCGTGACCGCGAGCCGCTGCGCGCCGGGTCGGCCAGTGAGCACGCCCTGCTCGCGATGCCAGACGAGCCGGGGCCGCAGTTCGCCGAAGCGGTCGGAGGGATAGCGCCCCGCCAGGAGGTCGAGGGTCGCCTCGTACGCCGAGCGCGGCAGCGCGGCGAACGGGGCCGAGCGGCGGACGGTCGCGAACCAGCCCTCGACGTCGAGCTCGTCGACCGCCGCCGCGGCGATGGTCTGCTGGGCGAGGATGTCGAGCGGGTTCGCGGGGACCCGGAGCGTCTCGATCGCGCCCGCGAGCATGCGCTCGGAGGCGACCGCGGTGTGCACGAGGTCGGCCCGGTTCTTGGGGAACATCACGCCGCGGGAGACCTCGCCGACCTGGTGGCCGGCGCGCCCGAGCCGCTGCAGCCCGCTCGCGACCGAGGGCGGCGCCTCGACCTGGACGACCAGGTCGACCGCACCCATGTCGATGCCGAGCTCGAGGCTCGAGGTGGCGACGACGCAGCGGAGCCGGCCGGACTTCAGATCGTCCTCGATCTCGGCCCGCTGCTCCTTGCTGACCGAGCCGTGGTGCGCGCGGGCGATGACGGGCGGCGCGCCGCTCGTCTGTCCCGACTGCGCCATCACCTGGGCCGGCGGCCCGCCCGCCGCGGCCGCCACAGCCAGCTCCTCGCGTTCGACCTCTTCGAGCTGCAGCTCGTTGAGCCTCGCCGTCAGCCGCTCGGCGAGCCGGCGGGAGTTCGCGAAGACGATCGACGAACGGTTCGCGAGCACCTGATCGAGGATCGCCTGCTCGACGTGCGGCCAGATCGAGCCCGTGGCGTCGTCGCTCGCGGGCAGCTGCGCCATGTCCTCGACCGGCACGACGACCCGCAGCTCGAAGCGCTTGTCGGCCGGCGGCGCGACGATCTCGACGGGGGCGCTCGCGCAGAGGAAGCGCGCCACCTCCTCGACGGGGCGCACCGTGGCCGAGAGCCCGATGCGCTGGGCCGGACGTTCGAGCAGGGCGTCGAGCCGCTCGAGGGTCACGGCGAGGTGCGCGCCCCGTTTCGTGCCGGCGACCGCGTGGATCTCGTCGACGATGACCGTCTCGACGGAGCGGAGCGTCTCGCGCGCCTGCGAGGTCAGCATGAGGAACAGCGACTCGGGCGTCGTGATGAGGATGTCGGGCGGATGCCGCTGCAGCGCCCGTCGCTCGTCGGCCGGGGTGTCGCCCGAGCGCACGCCCACCGTGATCGGCGGCGGGGTGTCGCCGAGCCGCTCGGCCACCCGCCCGATGCCCGTGAGCGGCGCACGGAGGTTGCGTTCGACGTCGACGCCGAGCGCCTTCAACGGGGAGAGGTACACCACCCGGGTGCCCGGCTCACGAGCGGGCTCGCGGTGCAGCCGGTCGATGGCCGAGAGGAAGGCCGACAGCGTCTTGCCGGAACCGGTCGGGGCGACGACGAGCGCGTGCGAGCCTCGCCCGATCGCCGACCAGGCCCCGGCCTGCACGGGCGTCGGCGCGCGGAACGCCTCGGTGAACCACGTGCTCGTGGCCGCCGAGAACGCCGCGAGCGCATCGGTCATGGCATCCATTCAAGCGGATGCCGCCGACACTGCCGCCCTTCAGGCGGCGCGACCGCCCACGAGGCGCACCGCGAGCGAGTCGACGCCGGTCGCGATGGCATCGTCCTCCGCCCAGCGACGCGCGAGCCGGGCGGTCGTGGCGTCGAGCTCCTCGCGGGTGAGCCCCTCGACGAGGTGCAGCACGACGACGAGCTCGGGCCCGGCCAGCTGCGAGAGCGGATCGCCGGCGGCGAGGTCGATGCCGAGCACCGCGAGCTCGCTGCCGATCGAGCGCTCGAAGGCGAGCCGCACCGGGACGGACTCGAACGGCGGCACCCAGTCGTGCGACTGGGCGACCGCCCAGACCGCCGGCCGCCGCAGCACGAACTCGTTCCCCGAGCCGGCGTCGAGCACGACGAGCTCCGTGCCGTCGTCGGCGGCCGCGAGGCACACCCGGACGCCGTCGGCGGGCACCGGCCGCGCTTCGGGGTTCCATTCGCGCATCGCCTCGACGGAGGAGAACACGGGCAGCACGCGCCGCCCGTCCGGCCCCTCCACCGTCACGATCGAGAGCTCCTGGCTCTTGTCGACGGGGTGGCCGTGCGGGCCGAGCTCGGCGCCGCCGGACTCCCCCGAGCCCGCCGAGGGGTCGCCGAGCTCTGCGAGGAGCGGGATCAACAGCCGCGCTCGGCCGAACTCGGCGACCACGGCCGCCTGCGAGCCGTCGCCGTCCCGGAACCGCGCGAGCGCCGCCCCGAGCTCCGGCGGGGTCGAGCCGTCGTCACCGGCGTGCGGATTCGCCTCGAAGGCGCGTCCGGCCCACGGCACGCCCGCCGAGTCGGTGAGGTGTGCGGGAAGCTCCCGTGCGCCGTCCCGGCCTTCGCGACCGTCGCGGTCGGCTGCCTCGGCGTCGCTCATCGGAACGCCGTCAGTAGCCGGCGACGTCGAGGGCTTCGGCGAGCGTGAAGGCACCGGCGTACAGCGCCTTGCCGACGATCGAGCCCTCGAGCCCGAGCGGCACGAGCTCGCGGAGCGCGGCGATGTCGTCGAGGTTCGAGACGCCGCCGGAGGCGACGACGGGCCGGTGCGTGCGCTCCATGACCTGGCGGAGCAGCTCGAGGTTGGGGCCCTGCAGGGTGCCGTCCTTGGTCACGTCGGTGACGACGTAGCGGGCGGCCCCCGCCTCCTCCAGACGGTCCATGACCTGCCAGAGGTCGCCCCCGTCCTTCGTCCAGCCGCGCGCGGCCAGGGTCGTGCCGCGCACGTCGAGGCCGATGGCGATGGCCTCGCCGTACTGCGCGATGACGGAGGCGGCCCACTCGGGGTTCTCGAGCGCCGCGGTGCCGAGGTTGATGCGCTTCGCACCGATCTCGAGCGCGTTCTCGAGCGAGGCGTCGTCGCGGATGCCGCCGGAGAGCTCGACGTTGACGCCGCGCACCTGCCGGATGACCTTCTTCAGGATGCCCGCGTTCGAGCCGCGACCGAAGGCGGCGTCGAGGTCGACGAGGTGGATCCAGTCGGCGCCCTGGTCGGCCCACTCGGCCGCGGCGTCGACGGGGTCGCCGTAGTTGGTCTCGGTGCCCGCCTCCCCCTTGGTCAGGCGGACGGCTTTGCCGCCGGCGACGTCGACGGCCGGCAGGAGCACCAGGCGCGGGGTGTGGTTGAACTCGCTCATCACTGTCCTCGGAGAGAAGGCCGCTGTGCGGCACTCGGGCACAGTCACAGCATCCTAGTCGGGGCCGGCGGCCGCCGTTGACACGTGACGATCAGGGTCGGGACGGCGGGGCGTCCCAGTGCTCAGGAAAGGCTGCCGATCCAGTTGGAGAGCAGGCGGATGCCGGCATCCGCCGACTTCTCCGGGTGGAACTGCGTGGCGGACAGCGGGCCGTTCTCGACCGCCGCCAAGAAGCGGCCGCCGTGCTCGGCCCAGGTGAGCGAGGGCTGCGGGAACGGCGGGATCACGTCGAGACTCCACCGCTGGGCGGCGAAGGAGTGCACGAAGTAGAAGCGCTCGTCCTCGATGCCGTCGAAGAGCACGCTGCCGGCATCGGGCGTCACGGTGTTCCACCCCATGTGCGGCAGCACCTCGGCCGGCAGCTCCGTGACCTCGCCGGGCCACTCGCCGAGGCCCTCGGTGTCGGTGCCGCGCTCGACGCCGCGCTCGAACATGACCTGCATGCCCACGCAGATGCCGAGCACCGGGCGTCCGCCGGCGAGCCGCCGGTCGATGAGCTCGTCGCCGCGCACGGCGCGGAGCTGCTCCATCACCGCACGGAAGGCGCCGACCCCGGGCACGACGAGCCCGTCGGCCTCCATCACCGCCGCGCGGGCCGCGGTGACCTCGACCTCCGCCCCCGCCCGCTCGAGCGCCTTCGCCGCCGAATGCACGTTGCCGGAGCCGTAGTCGAGGACGACGACGCGCCGGGTGCGGCTCACAGCGCGCCCTTCGTGGACGGGATGCCGACGACGAGCGGGTCGAGGGCCTTCGCCTGTCGGAACGCCCGCGCGAACGCCTTGAACTCGGCCTCGGCGATGTGGTGCGGGTCGCGTCCGCCGAGCACGCGGACGTGCACGGTGAGCCCGGCGTTGAAGGTGATGGCCTCGAAGACGTGACGCACCATCGACCCCGTGAAGTGGCCGCCGATGAGGTGGAACTCGAAGCCCTCGGGCTCGCCCGTGTGCACGAGGTACGGCCGGCCCGAGATGTCGACGACGGCCTGCGCGAGCGCCTCGTCGAGCGGGACGAGCGCATCGCCGTAGCGCGAGATGCCGCGCTTGTCGCCGAGCGCCTGGCGGATGGCCTGGCCGAGCACGATGCCTGTGTCCTCGACGGTGTGGTGGACGTCGATGTGCACGTCGCCGCTGGCGCGCACGGTGAGATCGCTCAGCGAGTGCTTGGCGAAGGCGGTGAGCAGGTGGTCGTAGAACGGGACCCCCGTCTCGATGTCGCTCGTGCCGGTGCCGTCGAGATCGATCGAGAGGTCGATGCTCGACTCGCTCGTCTCGCGCTGGACGCGGGCCGTGCGGTGCTGGTTCGCCATGGTCATGCTCCGATCCTATTCGCGGCGCTCGGCGCGAACAGCGCGATCGCCTCGAGGAACGCGGTCGTCTCCGCCTCCGTGCCCGCGCTCACCCGGAGGCTGCCGGGCAGGCCGATGTCGCGGATCAGCACGCCCCGCTCGAGCAGCGCCTGCCAGAGCGCCCCCGGCTCGTCGACGCCGCCGAACAGGACGAAGTTCGATCCGCTCCGGTAGGGGCGGAAGCCGAGCCGGCCGAGCTCGCGCACGATGCGCTCGCGCTGTCCGCGGATCTCGTCGACCATCGCGAGCATCTCGTCGCTGTGCGCGAGGGCGGCGAGCGCGGCGGCCTGGGTGAGGGCGGAGAGGTGGTACGGGAGCCGCACGAGACGGAGGGCGTCGATCACCGCCGGGTCTGCGGCGAGGTAGCCGACCCGCGCGCCTGCGAAGGCGAACGCCTTGCTCATCGTGCGCGAGACGACGAGTCGCGGCCGGCCTTCGAGGAGCTCGAGCGCGCTCGGCGTGCCGGGGTCGGCGAACTCGAAGTACGCCTCGTCGACGATCACGATGCCGCGCGCCGCATCGGCGACCGCGCGGATGGTGTCGAGCGACACCGGAGTGCCGGTGGGGTTGTTCGGCGCGCAGAGGAAGACGACGTCGGGATCGTGCTGCTCGATGGCCGCGACGGCCGTCTCGGCGCTCAATTCGTAGTCGGCGTCGCGCGGGGCGTCGATCCACTCGGTGCCGGTGCCGGAGGCGAGCAGCGAGTACATCGAGTAGGTGGGCGAGAAGCCGAGCGCCCGGCGCCCCGGCCCCCCGAACGCCTGCAGCAGGTGCTGCAGCACCTCGTTCGAGCCGTTCGCCGCCCAGATCTGCTCGGGCGTGAGCCCGTGCCCGAGGTAGCGGGCGAAGGCCTCGCGCAGCTCGGTGAACTCGCGGTCGGGGTAGCGGTTCAGCTGGAGGATGGCCGCCGCGACTCGGGCAACGATGTCGTGCGCGACGTCCTCGGGGATCGGATGCGTGTTCTCGTTCACGTTGAGGGCGACCGGAACGACCTTCTGCGGAGCGCCGTAGGGCGAGCGCCCCCTGAGGTCATCGCGGATGGGCAGATCTTCGAAGCTCGTCACCACTTCATGCTAGTGATGCGCAACCCGCTGTGACGCCGCGCTGAGGCGGCACCGGAGCGTTCAGTTCGCGGCGGGAAGCGCCAGGCGCTGGCCCGGCTCGACCACCGAGGAGTCGAGCCCGTTGAGTCGGATGATGTCGTCGATGACCACCCGCGGATCGGCACCGGGGTCGGTCGCCTCGGCGATCTCCCACAGGGTGTCGCCGGCGCCGACCGTGACGTAGTCGAAGCTCGCGCCCGGTCCGCCGACAGCGTCATCCGCCGCCGCGACGCCGGCACCGAGCACGCTCAGCGCAGCCCAGATGACGAGCGGGAGCGCGCCGAGGGTCGTGAAGACGACGCGACCGCGTCGAGTCAGTCGGAGCCGCGTGCGGGCACCTGCGAAATCGTTCGCGGTGAACTCGGCACCGTTCGCCATGACTGCGCTCATCTCAACACCTCCAGGAGAATCGCACCCGGCCCTCGGCCGGGAGGGCCGGATGCGAAGCTGTGTTCCGAATCTATCTTCGATTGTTCGAATCTGCAAGCCGTTCTTCGAACATTGCGCCGCATCGGATTCGCGACACACTCGAAGGAATGTTTGCCGCACCCGCGTTGCGCGGATACAGTTTCGAATGTCAGAACAGAGTCCATCAGGGACCACCGACATTCCGGTCGCAAGACCGCCGACGAGGGGCGTCAGCACGTGAGCACCGAGACCGAGGGCAGCAAGCCGGCCGCACGTGCGCGCCGCCGCAAGAGCCTGAGCGCGAAGCAGATCTCGATCCTCGAGGTCATCCAGCGCTCGGTCGCGACGCGGGGCTACCCGCCGAGCATGCGCGAGATCGGCGACGCCGTGGGCCTGTCCTCGCTCTCGAGCGTCACCCATCAGCTCAACCAGCTGGAGTTGGCCGGCTACCTCCGGCGCGACCCGAACCGGCCCCGCGCGCTCGAGGTGCTGATCGAGCTCCCCGGCACCGAGGAGCGCCAGCCGAGCGACGGCGAACCCATCCCGGTCGGCGACGCCGCGATGGTGCCGCTCGTCGGCCGCATCGCCGCCGGCATCCCGATCACCGCCGAGCAGCAGATCGACGAGGTCTTCCCGCTCCCCCGCCAGCTCGTCGGCAAGGGCGAGCTGTTCATGCTGAAGGTCGTCGGCGACTCCATGGTCGACGCGGCGATCTGCGACGGCGACTGGGTCGTCGTGCGTTCGCAGCGCACCGCGGAGAACGGCGAGATCGTCGCGGCCATGCTCGACGAGGAGGCCACGGTGAAGGTCTTCCGGCAGCGCGACGGCCACACCTGGCTGCTCCCCCGCAACAGCGCCTTCGAGCCCATCCTGGGCGACGACGCCGAGGTGCTCGGCAAGGTCGTCGCGGTGCTCCGCGCGGTCTGACGCCGCCAGACGCCAGGAACGGCCCGGGATGCCTCGCATCCCGGGCCGTTCCGCGTCCGCAGCCGCGACGGCTCACGCCGATCAGGCGCGGGCGAGCGACTCCCGCACCGAGCGGGCGGCTCCGACGAGGTGCGTGAGCGAGGCGACCGTCTCGTCGTAGCCGCGCGTCTTCAGCCCGCAGTCCGGGTTCACCCAGAGCCGCGACGCCGGCACCTCGGCCACCGCGCGCTCCAGGAGCTCGCGGACCTCGTCCTCGCCGGGCACCCGGGGCGAGTGGATGTCGTAGACGCCGGGACCCACGCCGTGGTCGAAGCCGCTGCGGCCGAGGTCCTCGACCACCTCCATGCGGCTGCGCGCGGCCTCGATGCTCGTGACGTCGGCGTCGAGCCCCCGGATGGCGTCGATGACGACGCCGAACTCGGAGTAGCAGAGGTGCGTGTGCACCTGCGTCGCCGGCGCGGCCCCGGCCGTCGCGAGCCGGAACGCGCCGACCGACCAGTCGAGGTAGGCCGGCTGCTCCGCGCGGCGGAGCGGCAGCAGCTCCCGGAGCGCGGGCTCGTCGACCTGGATGATCCGGATGCCGGCGGCCTCCAGGTCCGCCACCTCGTCGCGGAGCGCGAGGCCCACCTGGCGCGCGGTGTCGCCGAGCGGCTGATCGTCGCGCACGAACGACCAGGCGAGGATCGTGACGGGCCCCGTCAGCATCCCCTTCAGGTGCCGTTGGGTCAGCGACTGCGCGTACGCCGACCAGCCGACGGTCATCGGGGCGGGACGGGAGACGTCGCCCCAGAGGATCGACGGGCGCGTGCAGCGCGAGCCGTAGGACTGCACCCAGCCGTGCTCGGTCACCGCGAAGCCGTCGAGCAGCTCGGCGAAGTACTGCACCATGTCGTTGCGCTCCGGCTCGCCGTGCACGAGCACGTCGAGGCCGAGTTCCTCCTGGAGCCGCACGACCCGCTCGATCTCCTGCTCGATGATCGCACGGTAGCCCGCGTCGTCGAGTTCGCCGCTCGCGAGCGCGGCGCGAGCGCGCCGGAGCTCGCCGGTCTGCGGGAAGGAGCCGATCGTCGTGGTCGGCAGCTCTGGCAGCCCGAGGTCGAGCTGGGCCTCGACGCGGGCGTCGTAGTCGACGCGGGCGAAGTCGGCGTCCGAGAGGGCGGCCAGCCGCTCCCGGACCGCCGGCACCCGCACCCCCGGCGCGCCGGCGCGGTCGACGAGGGCGGCCGAGGCATCCGCGAGCTCCGACTCGATCGCCTGACGGCCGTGCGCGAGCCCGCGCGCGAGCGTCGCGACCTGGGCGACCTTCTGATCGGCGAAGGCGAGCCAGCTCGCGAGGCGCGGGTCGAGCCGCTGCTCGTCCGCCAGGTCGTGCGGCACGTGTTGGAGCGAGGTGGAGCTCGCGATCGCGAGCGAGCCGGCCAGCCCCTCGAGCGCGACCGCGCGGTCGAACGCCGCCGCGAGGTCGCCCCGCCAGATGTTCCGCCCGTCGACGACGCCGGCGACGAGCGTCTTGCCCGCCAGGGCCGCGCGGGTGGCGTCGTCGAGTCCGCTCGGGAGCTCGCCGCGCACGAGGTCGAGCCCGATCGCCTCGACGGGCGTCGCGGCGAGCACGGCCACTCCCTCGCCGATGCCGCCGTACGGGGTCGCGACGAAGAGCGCCGGGCGCCGCTCCGCGGCCCCGAGCACGGCGTACGCCCGCGCCGCCGCCTCGCGGAGGCGGGCCGGGCTCTCGTCGAGGCTCTCGCTGGCGAGCGCCGGCTCGTCGAGCTGCACCCACTCGGCGCCCGCCTCGGCGAGGTGCGCCAGGAGCTCGGCGTAGACGGGGAGCAGCCGCTCCAGCGCGTCGAGCGGCCGGAAGCCCACCGGCGCCTCCGTCGCGGGCTTCGCGAGCGCGAGGAGCGTCACCGGGCCGACGAGCACCGGACGCGTGATCGACCCCTCCGCGAGCGCCTCCGCGAAGCGCGTCACGAGCCGTTCCGAGTGCGCGGCGAACGCGGTTCCCGGCGCGATCTCGGGCACGAGGTAGTGGTAGTTCGTGTCGAACCACTTCGTCATCTCGAGCGGCGGCTGCCCCGCCTCGCCGCGGGCGAGCACGAACTCGCCGTCGACATCGACCGAACCGTCGGCGGCACGGACGTGCGCGAAGCGCTCGGGCACCGCGCCGACCGCGAGGGCGGTGTCGAGCACCTGGTCGTAGGCCGCGAAGGAATCGGGGATGGCCGAGTCGTCGCCGAGCCCGAGCTCGATGAGCCGCGCGCGCGTCGCCGATCGCAGCTCGGCGGTCCGCCGCTCGAGCTCGGTGCGGTCGATGCGCCCGGCCCAGTAGGCCTCCACGGCGCGCTTGAGCTCGCGGCGGCGGCCGATCCGCGGGTAGCCGAGGATCGTGCCCGCGGGGAAGGCGGGTGCGGTCATGTGCTGGGTCCTTTCGTCGTGCTGCGGGGTCGACGAGACACCGCGGGATCGCGGGTCGCCGGTGAGGCCCGGGGCGGGGCGCCTCGGACCGGGTCTTCTCGTTCGGGCTCAGCCGTGCGTCGTGGCCGAGTGGATGCCGATCCGCTCGAGCACGGATCGCACCGTCCCGTGCTGGTTGTACGTGTAGAGGTGGAGGCCCGGGGCGCCGCCCTCCAGCACCGCGTCGGCGAGCGCCGCGGCATGCGTCTCCCCGATCTCGGCGCGAGCTTCGGCATCCGGCTCGATCTCGAGCGCGATCGCGAGCTCGGCCGGCGGTTCGACGCCCGTCAGCTGGGTGAGCCGGGCGAGCCGGGCCGGCGTCGTGACGGGCATGAGGCCGGGCAGGATCGGGATCGTGACGCCCGCCGCGCGCGCCCGCTCCACGAAGCCGAGATAGTCCTCGGCGCGCCAGAAGAGCTGTGTGATCGCGAGGGTCGCCCCGGCGACCTCCTTGGCGAGGAGCACGTCGACGTCCTGCGCGAGGCCGCGCGAGCGCGGGTGCCCGGTCGGGAACGCGGCGACGGCGACCCGCTCAGGTCGCGGCCTCGCCCGGATCCGCCGGGCGCGGGGCGTGCCCGGCACCCCCACCTGACCGAAGGGCTCGCGCTCCTCCTGCACCCGGTGGATGAGTTGCACGAGTTCGGCCGCCGAGCCGAGGTCGCCGAGTCCGGCGTCCGCGTCCCCGTCCTCGGGCGGGTCGCCGCGCAGGGCGAGGAAGCTCGTGATGCCGGCATCGAGGAACTCGCGCACGAGGCGGTTCGCCTCGGCGTGGGAGGAGCCGACGCAGGTGAGGTGCGCCATCGGCTCGACCCGGGTGTGCTCGAGGATGTACCGGAGCACCGTGAGGGATCGCCCGCGCGAGGAGCCGCCCGCGCCGAAGGTGACGGAGATGAAGGCGGGGTCGACCTCGGCCAGCCGATCGATCGTGCGTCCGAGCGCGATCGCCGCGGCATCGCTGCGCGGCGGGTACAGCTCGAAGGAGATCGGCGGGCGGCCGGGACAGTCGCCTGCGGCTCCGGTCATGCTGGCTCCTCGACGGGATGCCGCATGGGCGATGGCACGGCTTGCCGCGACCACCGCCGCACTGCGGCGGGTGGGTCTCGCGGGCGGGTGCCGGGCTCGGCGGTCGCTCCTGGCGGCGGGCATCCGGCCCGTCGCCGACGATCAGGAGCGACGATACGCCGACCGCGCCCGTCCCGCAGGAGTATGACCGAGGATGACGCCGCGGGACGCCGGATGACCCGCCGTCCCGCGACGGTGCGACTCGCTACTTACGCCGCGACCGGCGCCCGGAACTCGGCGAGCTGGCCCGCGAGCTCCGGCGAGACGAGCGCGCGCACCCGCGTGCCCTCCTCGACGTACTCGAGCTCGAGCACGCGGGAGGTCTCGTGCAGCGCGGAGACGATGTCGCCCCGCTCGTAGGGCACGAGCAGCTCGACCTCGACGGCCGGGTCGGGCAGCATACGCCCGATCGCCTCGAGCACGGCCTCGACGCCTTCGCCGGTGCGCGCGGAGACGAACACCGCGTCGGGCTCGAGCCCCTGGAGCACCAGGCGGTCCTCGGCGGTGACGAGGTCGGCCTTGTTGAACACGACGAGCTCGGGCACGTCGCGCGCGCCGACCTCGCCGATGACGTCGCGCACGGTGGCGATCTGCCCGGCGGGGTCGGGGTGCGCGGCGTCGACGACGTGCACGATGAGGTCGGCGTCGCCGACCTCCTCGAGCGTCGAGCGGAACGCCTCGACGAGCTGGTGCGGCAGGTTGCGCACGAAGCCGACCGTGTCGGCGATCGTGTACACCCGGCCGTCGGCCGTCGTGTTGCGCCGCACGGTCGCGTCGAGGGTCGCGAAGAGCGCGTTCTCGACGAGCACGCCCGCGCCGGTGATGCGGTTCAGGAGGCTCGATTTGCCGGCGTTCGTGTAGCCGGCGATCGCGACCGACGGCACCGCGTTGCGCTTGCGGTTGGCCCGCTTGGCCTCACGGGCCGGCTTCATGCCGACGATCTGCTTGCGGAGCTTCGCCATGCGGGAGTGGATGCGCCGACGGTCGAGCTCGAGCTTCGTCTCACCGGGACCGCGGCTGCCCATGCCCGCGCCGGCGCCGCCGACCTGTCCACCGGCCTGCCGCGACATCGACTCGCCCCAGCCGCGGAGCCGGGGAAGCAGGTACTCGAGCTGCGCGAGCTCGACCTGCGCCTTGCCCTCGCGGCTCTTCGCGTGCTGGCTGAAGATGTCGAGGATCACGGCCGTGCGGTCGATCACCTTGACCTTGACCGCGTCCTCCAGCGCACGGCGCTGGCTCGGTGCGAGCTCGGTGTCGGCGATCACGGTGTCGGCGCCGAGCGAGGCCACGATGTGGCGCAGCTCCTCGACCTTGCCGCGGCCGAGGTAGGTGGCGGGGTCGGGGTGCGGGCGGCGCTGCAGCACGCCGTCGAGGACCCGGGCACCGGCGGTCTCGGCGAGGGCCGAGAGCTCGCGCAGCGAGGTCTCGGCGTCGTCGAGCGAGCCCTGCGAGTAGACGCCGATGAGCACGACGTTCTCGAGCCGGAGCTGGCGGTACTCGACCTCGGTGACGTCTTCGAGCTCGGTCGACAGCCCGCTCACGCGGCGGAGCGCCGCCCGTTCCTCACGGTCGAGCTGTTCGCCGTCGGTGGACTGCCACGGCGAGGCATCCGCGCCGTCCTTCTGAATGGCTGCGGCGGCCTCGGCACCGAACCGGGCGATGCCGGCGCGCGTGTCGGCCGAGCGCAGCACGCGCTCGACGGCGTCGTCGGGGTGCTGTTCTGGGGCTTCGTTCATCGTGTCCAGCCTACTTCTCCCTCGTGCGATAGGTTCCCCTGTATGTCTCAGGAGCACTACTTCTCGTCCAAGCCCGCGTCGGAGGACGCGCTGCGCACCGTCCGGGTGCGCCTGGCAGGGCGTGAACTCGAGCTGCTCACCGCCGCCGGGGTGTTCAGCCCCGAGCACGTCGACCACGGCACCCGCGTGCTGCTCGACCACGCTCCCGAGCCGCCCGCCGACGGCCAGCTGCTCGACCTGGGCTGCGGCTGGGGGCCGATGGCGCTGACGCTCGCGCTCCGCTCCCCCGAAGCGACGGTCTGGGCCGTCGACGTCAACGAGCGGGCGCTCGACCTCGTGCGGCGGAACGCCGCACGGCTCGGGCTCGACAATGTCAACGCCGTGCTCCCCGCCGATGTTCCCGGCGACGTGGCGTTCCGTGCGATCTGGTCCAACCCGCCGATCCGCATCGGCAAGCCGCAGCTGCACGAGCTCCTCACCACGTGGCTGCCCCGCCTCGAGGCCGGTCGCTCGGCCTGGCTCGTCGTGCAGAAGAACCTCGGCGCCGACTCGCTGCAGCGCTGGCTCGGCGAGACGCTGCCGAGCGGCACGGCGGTCGAGCGGCACGCCACCGACAAGGGCTTCCGCCTCATCGAGGTGCGCTCGCCCGACGCGTAAGCCGGACGCGGCGGGCGCGGCGGGCGTCGCGCTCGACCCTCGCGATCAGTCCGCGGCGCCCGTGCGCGCCGCGCGGATCGCCGCCGTGCTCGTGAGCACGAGAAACCCGCTCGTCGCGAACAGCACCGCGAGCAGGGGCGCGGTCCAGGCGCCGGTCGACTCGTGCAAGGCGCCGAGCACGGGCGGCGCGGTCGCGGCGAGCAGGTAGCCGCCGGCCTGCACGAGCGCGGACATCTGCGTCGTCTCCCGGTCGGTGCGGGTGAACCGCACCACCGAGGCGATGATGACGACGAAGCCGCCGCCCTGCGCGATGCCGCCGGTGACCGTCCAGAGCAGGTACGCGTCCGGCGCGAGCAGCAGCCCGAGCGGCAGGCTCATCCAGAGCACGCCGACGATCGCGGGCTGCAGCCAGACGGGGCGCGCGCGGCCGAGGAACGGCACCCCGAGCGCGCCCACGACGGCGGCCAGCTGGAACAGCGAGGAGACGTTGCCCGCGGAGATCGCGTCGAGGCCGTGCTCGTCGCCGTAGAGGCTCGGCAGCCAGGCGCTCAGGCCGTAGTACGAGAACGACTGCGTGGCGAAGGCCGCGGCGAGCAGCCAGGTCATGCTGTTGCGCCATGCGGAGCGCTCCCCCGGGATCACCCCGGTCGGACCCGTCACCGCCTGCATCGACCCGGTGACGGCGAGCGCCTCCGCCGCCCTCGCCTCGCGGCTCTCGGCGACCGTGCGGCGGAGGTGCACGCCCCACACCGCGAGCGCGACGATGATCAGCACGCCCCAGACGGCGGTGGCCCACTGCCAGCCGATCTGCTCGGCGAGCGGCGCGGTGGCGGCGATCGTGAGCATCGAGCCGACGTTCATCATGGCCGAGTAGACGCCGGTGACGAGCTGCGCCCGCGCGGGCGGCACATCTCGCCTGATGACCACGGGGACGACGACGTTGCCGATCGCGATGGCGATGCCGATCACGATGGTGCCGACGAAGGCGGCGGCGGTCGTTCCGCCGGAGCGGATGATCGTGCCGATCAGGGTGCCGATGAGCGCGATCGCGACGGCGCGCTCGGCACCGGTGAGGCGGATCGTCCAGGCGGCGACGGGCGTGCCGAGGGCGAAGCAGAGCACGGGCAGGCTCGTCAGCAGCCCCGCGGTGGTCGGCGTGATGCCGAGGCTCTGCTCGATGTCCCCGATGACCGGGGAGATGGTGACGAGCGGTCCGCGGAAGTTCAGCGCGACGAGCGAGATGCCGACGAGCAGCAGCCAGGGGAAGGCGGAGCGGGCGGACTCGCTGCGGTCGGCGCCGCTCATGCGAGCGCGAGCACGCCGTCGTAGACGAGCTCGGCCGGGCCGGAGAGCGAGACGTGCTCGCCGTCGGGGGCGCTCACCATGCGGACGCCGAGCACCCCGCCGGGCACCTGGACGCGCCAGACGTCGGGCGCGCCCGCGCCGGCCCAGTGCCGCACGGCGAGCGCCGAGGCGACCGCGCCCGTGCCGCAGGACAGGGTCTCGCCCGAGCCGCGCTCGTGCACGCGCATGCGGATGCGGCCGACGCCATCCTCGACGAGGGGGTCGGCGGGCACCACGAACTCCACGTTCGCGCCGGCCTCGGGCTCGGGGTCGAGCACCGGCAGATAGCCGAGGTCGAGGCCCTCGAGCTCGGTCTCGTCGGCGAGGGCGACGACGACGTGCGGGTTGCCGACGTCGATGCCGAGGCCGGGCCGGGCGACGGGCAGGTTCTTCGCGCGCACGAGCGGCTCGCCGCCGGCGAGCCGCCACACGCCGAGGTCGGCCTGGTAGCCACTGCCGGCCCGCCGCACGTGCCGCACGCCGGCGCGGGTGCCGATGACGAGCTCGCCGCCGTCGGGCAGCTCGGCGAGTCCCTGGTCGAGCAGGTACGCGGCGTAGACGCGGATGCCGTTGCCGCACATCTCGGAGACGGAGCCGTCGGCGTTCCAGTAGTCCATGAACCAGACGGCCGCGGCGTCCTCGGCGAGGGCGTCGGCCCCGGCGTCGAGATTGCTGCTTCGGACCGCGCGGATGACGCCGTCGGCGCCGACGCCGAAGCGCCGGTCGCAGACCGCGCGGATCTGCTCGGGGGTCAGTTCGAGGTCGCCCTCGGGATCCGCGAAGAGCACGAAATCGTTGCCGGTGCCCTGCCCCTTGGTGAACCTGAGATCGAACGACATGCGCTTCAGTCTAGGGCGGCGAGGCGGTCGAGCTCCGCGGCGCGGGCGGCGTCGTCGAGCGGGTCGAGCACGACCGCTTCGCGGTACCGCTTGAACCAGCCCACCTGCCGCCTGGCGTACACGCGGGTGAGCTGCTGGGTCTCGGCGATCGCCTCGGCCCGCGGCATCCGGCCCTGCAGCTCGGCGAGCGCCTGCGCGTAGCCGATCGCCTTGCGCGCGGTGACTCCGCGCTCCAGGCCCTGAGGGACGAGTCCAGCCACCTCGTCGACGAGCCCGTCGCGCCACATCCGCTCGACCCGGGCGTCGAGCCGGGCGACGAGCGCGGCCCGATCGCTGCGGAGGTGCACGATGCGGTGCGGGCGCCACGGCACCGGCTCCTCGGGAAGGCGCGCCGCCTTCGGCTCGCCGGTCACCTCGATGACTTCGAGCGCCCGCACGATGCGCCGGCCGTTCTGCGCGTCCACCCCTGCGGCGGTCTCGGCGTCGATCTCGCGCAGCCGCGCGTGCAGGAGCCCCGGCCCGCGCTCGGCGAGCTCGGCCTCGAGCCGCGCACGCACCGCCGGGTCGGTGCCGGGGAAGCGGAAGTCGTGGATGACGCTCGAGACGTACAGCCCGGAGCCGCCGACGAGCACGGCGACGCCCCCGTCGCCCGTGATGCGGTCGACGGCGGCGCGCGCCTCGCGCTGGTACGCGGCGACGGAGGCCTCGGCGGTCACGTCGAGGACGTCGAGGAGGTGGTGCGGGATGCCTCGGCGCGCCTCGACGGGGAGCTTCGCCGTGCCGATGTCCATGCCGCGGTACAGCTGCATGGCGTCGGCGTTCACGATCTCGGCGTGCCGGCCGGTGCGGGCGAGCGACTCGGCGAGATCGAGCGCGAAGTCCGACTTGCCGGTGCCGGTGGCGCCGACGACCGCGACGAGGGTCACCTCAGCGCTGACCGTCGGTGGGGTCGTAGATCGGCATGGTGCCGACGCCCGGCGAGACGAGCGGCTCCCGCGCCACGCGTACGGAGGGCAGCCCGAGCGAGACGGGACCGGGAGCGCCCGCGGCGCCGCCGTCGCCCGGCACGCCGCAGCTCTCGGCCTGGGCGCGGTCCCAGGCATCGCCGGCGCGGGTGCGGCGGACGGCGAGCGGAGCACCGTCGGGCGAGTCGGCGATGAGGTGGAACGGCGCCGCCTGCGAGATGACGACGGTGACGACGTCGCCCGGGCGCGGGATCTCCGATCCTTCGGGCACCTCGAAGTGCACGAGCCGACTGTCTTCGGCGCGGCCGGAGAGCCGGTGCGTCTCGGCGTCCTTCTTGCCCTCGCCGGTCGCGACGAGCACCTCGGCGGTGCGGCCGATGAGGCGCTGGTTCTCCTCCCAGGAGATGCGCTCCTGGAGGGCGATGAGCCGCTCGTAGCGCTCCTGCACGACCTCCTTCGGAACCTGCTCCTCCATGGTGGCGGCGGGGGTGCCCGGGCGGATGGAGTACTGGAAGGTGAAGGCAGAGGCGAAGCGGGCCGCCTCGACGACGCGCAGCGTCTCCTGGAAGTCCTCCTCGGTCTCGCCGGGGAAGCCGACGATGATGTCGGTGGAGATCGCCGCGTTCGGGATCTTGGCGCGCACGCGGTCGAGGATGCCGAGGAAGCGCTCGGAGCGATAGGAGCGGCGCATGGCCTTCAGGATGCGGTCGGAGCCCGACTGCAAGGGCATGTGCAGCTGCGGCATCACGTTCGGCGTCTCGGCCATGGCGTCGATGACGTCGTCGGTGAAGGCGGCGGGATGCGGGCTCGTGAAGCGGATGCGCTCGAGGCCGTCGATCTGGCCTGCCGCGCGGAGGAGCTTGCCGAACGCCTGCCGGTCGCCGAACTCGACGCCGTAGGAGTTGACGTTCTGCCCGAGCAGCGTGACCTCGATGGCGCCGTCGTCGACGAGCGCCTGCACCTCGGCGAGGATCTCGCCGGGCCGGCGGTCCTTCTCCTTGCCGCGGAGGGCCGGCACGATGCAGAAGGTGCAGGTGTTGTTGCAGCCGACCGAGATCGAGACCCAGCCGCTGTAGGTGGAGTCCCGCTTGGTCGGCAACGTGGAAGGGAAGACCTCGAGCGCGTCGAGGATCTCCAGCTGCGCCTCGTCGTTGTGACGGGCCCGCTCGAGCAGGCTCGGCAGGGCGCCCATGTTGTGGGTGCCGAAGACGACGTCGACCCACGGCGCCTTCTCGAGGATGACGTTCTTGTCCTTCTGGGCGAGGCAGCCGCCGACGGCGATCTGCATGCCCGCGTGCCGGCGCTTCACGCCGGCGAGGTGGCCGAGGTTGCCGTAGAGCTTGTTGTCGGCGTTCTCGCGGACCGCGCAGGTGTTGATGACGACCACGTCGGCCTCGGCGCCGTTCGCGGGCACGTAGCCGGCGGCCTCGAGGGAGCCCGACAGCCGCTCGGAGTCGTGCACGTTCATCTGACAGCCGAAGGTGCGCACCTCGTAGGTGCGCGGGGCGGACTCTGCCTGGGCGGGGACGGCCTCGCCCGGCGAGACCTCGTGAAGCGTGCTCATGATCGCACCAGTCTACGAGCGTTCGCGAGGCAGCGCCGTCGCCACCGCCTCCCGCACCACGTCGCCCGGATACCCCCGCCTGGCGAGGAACGCCGAGAGCCGGCGCTCGGCGACCGCACGATCGAGCCCGCCGAGCTGCCTGGCCCGACGCTCCGCGACCGCGATCGCGTTCGTGAGCTCGACCTCGGGATCGAGCTCCCCGACGGCCTCGCGGGCGACGGCCACGTCGACGCCGCGCCGGCCGAGCTCGGCGAGGATCGCCCCGCTCCCCCGGCCCCGCCGCTCGCCGTGACTGTGCACGAGTTGCTCGGCGAGCCGGGCGTCGTCGAGGTAGCCGAGCCGCTCGTAGCGCTCGATCCAGTCCTCCACCTCGACGTCGTCGAGCCCGTGCTCGACGAGCACGGCGCGGACCTCGGAGACGGACAGCGCCGAACGCCGAAGCCGCCCGACCACGATGCGGTCGATGCGCTCGTCGCGCTCGGGCCCCGGCTCGTTAAACTCGGGGGTCTCCTCGGCCGGGGACCGGCGCCCGCGGGCGCTCCCCGCTCGCGAGCGCTCGGCCGGCTGCCGCCCGGTGCGCCGCCCGGCGGCGGCCCCAGCGGAGGTGGCCCCAGCGGAAGCGGCCCCGTCGGAGGCCGCCCCGTCGACGGGGTCTGGTGACACGGCGATGAGATGCGACCACTCACTGCCGCGCGGCGGTCGCGCCTCCAATTCGTGCGAGCGCGAGCGGCTCTGGCGCGACGTGGCCGAGCGCGCTGCCGACCCCGAATCGCCCTGGCGCGGGCTCGCATCGACGCCGGGGACCGCCCAGGGCAGATACGCGACGGGCGCGAGACGCTCGGACTCGGCCGGCGAACCGACCTCTCCCGAGCGCTCGCGCCCGCCACCCGGCTCGTGCCGACGGACCATGGGACTCAGGCGCCCCGGCGCTTCGCGTCGATGGATTCGACGTTGGCGCCGGTCTCGGCGGCCTGCTGCCCCTGCTTGCCGATGCCGAGCTTCACGAGGATCTTCTGCTCGATGTCGGCGGCGATGTCGGGGTTCTGCAGGAGGAAGTTGCGCGCGTTCTCCTTGCCCTGGCCCAGCTGGTCGCCGTCGTAGGTGTACCACGCGCCTGACTTCTTCACGATGGCCTGGTCGACGCCGTAATCGATGAGCGAGCCCTCGCGGGAGATGCCGACGCCGTAGAGGATGTCGAACTCGGCCTGCTTGAACGGCGGGGCCATCTTGTTCTTGACGACCTTGACACGGGTGCGGTTGCCGACCGCCTCGGTGCCGTCCTTCAGGGTCTCGATGCGACGGATGTCGAGGCGCACCGAGGCGTAGAACTTCAGCGCCTTGCCGCCGGCGGTCGTCTCGGGCGAGCCGAAGAACACGCCGATCTTCTCGCGGAGCTGGTTGATGAAGATCATGGTGGTGTTCGTCTGGTTGAGCCCACCGGTCAGCTTGCGGAGCGCCTGCGACATGAGGCGGGCCTGCAGACCGACGTGCGAGTCGCCCATCTCGCCCTCGATCTCGGCGCGGGGCACGAGCGCCGCGACGGAGTCGATGACGACGAGGTCGATGGAGCCCGAGCGGACGAGCATGTCGGCGATCTCGAGCGCCTGCTCGCCCGTGTCGGGCTGCGAGACGAGCAGCGAGTCGATGTCGACGCCCAGCTTCTTCGCGTAGTCGGGGTCGAGCGCGTGCTCGGCGTCGACGAAGGCGGCGATGCCGCCCGCGCGCTGCACGTTGGCGATCGCGTGCAGGGTGAGCGTGGTCTTGCCCGAGGACTCGGGGCCGTAGATCTCGATGATGCGGCCTCGGGGCAGGCCGCCGACGCCGAGCGCGACGTCGAGGGCGATGGAACCGGTCGGGATGACCTCGACCGGGGCGCGCTCTTCGCTGCCGAGGCGCATGACGGAGCCCTTGCCGAACTGACGGTCGATCTGGGCGAGGGCGGTTTCGAGGGCTTTCTCGCGGTCTGCGGGAGAGGGCATGAGGTGGGCTCCTTCTGAGTCGGTCGGCTGCCTCTAGGCTGTCGCGCCTCGCGCGGGGCCGTGACCCCACCCGTCTGACGACAAGGCTGGTTCGGATCGGAGGATCCGACGCCTCCGACGCTAGTCACCCCCACCGACACGGAGTGCCGGCAGCGATGGACCGTGGACGGATCCGCAGATCACCTCACCTGTTGAGGACAGTACCGCAGCACCGAACGCATGTTCGAACCCGACGCGGCGTGTCGAACAGATCTTCGGTGGGATCAGCTCGTCGCGCGCGGTTCGCGGATCGCCGGCCCGTGCCGGCGCGCCAGCGGAACATCCGTCGCCTCGCAGAGCGCCGCCCAGACCTCCCGGGCGGGAGCGCCGTCGGCGAGCGCCTCTTTGGCGGTGCGCCCGCCGAACGAGGCCAGTGCCAGGTCGGCGACGACCACCGCGCCGTAGCCCTCGCCGAACTCCTCGGCGACGGCGAGCTGGAACTCGCTGAGCTTCACGTCGACCTCCTGCCGGCCCATCGGCCGGGGACAGCCGAACGGCCGGTCGAGGACCGGCCGTTCGGGAAATCGGGGAGCACTGAACGGGAGGTTCAGCGCACCATCATGTCTGCGTCGAACTCGGCGACGAGCTCGTCGGGCAGGCTGTCGGGCACCGCGGTGAGACCCTCGAGCACGGCGATGCGATCGCCGACCTCGTGCATGATCACCGAGATGGGAGTGTCGAGCGCTTCGGCGACGGACGCGAGGATCTCGCTCGACGCCTCCTTCTGCCCGCGCTCGACCTCACTGAGGTAGCCGAGAGCGACGGACGCCTTGGACGCGACCTGACGAAGGGTGCGCCCCTTCTGCAGCCGGAAGTCCCTCAGCACATCGCCGATCTCCTGACGAACCAGAACCATCGGAACCTCCTTCTCTTCTGCCTCTCGGTCCGGTTGGACCGGAACGGGAGGGTCAGTCTAACCGACGTCTCCCGTGAGTCAGACTCTAGCCTTGCACACTGGATTTCCCGTGTGAACTCGTCACATGTAACGGCTCGGAGTCGGCGGGTATTCCGCGGGGCCCCGCGGCGATCCCGGGTGATCGCCACGGAGCCCCGCGCCCGTGCCTGCCGCTACTTCGTCGGCTCGTCGATCGCCTGGATCGCCGAGGTCGGCACGAGCTTGGGCGCGGCCTCGAGCTTCGCACGCCGGCGCTTCAACCAGATGCCGGTGAGCACGATCACGGCCATGGTCGAGTAGGCGATGATCGCGAAGGGGCTGTGCACCAGATAGAGCAGATCGCCCTGGCTGATCGCCATCGACTTGCGGACCTGCTCCTCGGCCATCGGCCCAAGGATGCCGCCGACGACCATCGGCGCGACCGGGTAGCCGTAGCGGCGCATCAGGAAGCCCGCGATCCCGACGACGAGCAGCGTGAGGGTGTCGAACACGTTGAAGTGCAGCGCGTAGGCCCCCAGGCCGGCGAAGGCGAGGATGCCGGCGTAGAGGTACGGGCGCGGGATGCGCAGCACCTTCACCCACATGCCGACGAGCGGCAGGTTCAGCACGAGGAGCAGTACGTTGCCGATGTAGAGGCTCGCGATGAGCGCCCACACGAGTCCGGACTGGTTCTCGAAGAGCAGCGGGCCCGGGCGGATGCCGTACGACTGGAATGCGGAGATGATGATCGCCGCGGTGGCCGTGGTCGGCAGGCCGAGCGTCAGCAGCGGCACGAGCACGCCGGCCGCAGCGGCGTTGTTCGCCGCCTCCGGGCCCGCGACGCCCTCGATCGCACCGCGCCCGAACTGCTCGCGCGCCCGCCCCTTGGCGAGCTTGCGCTCGCTGGCGTAGGAGAGGAAGGTCGCGACATCGGCGCCGCCGGCGGGAATCGTGCCGATCGGGAAGCCGATCGCGGTCCCGCGCAGCCACGGCTTCCACGAGCGGCGCCAGTCGCTGCGGGTCATCCAGCTGCGCCATCCTCGGGTGACCGGGATGATCTGCACCGCACCGTGACGCAGTCGGGACGCGACGTACAGGGTCTCGCCGAGCGCGAAGAGGCCGACCGCGATGAGGACGACGTCGATGCCGTCGGCGAGGCTCGGCACCCCGAAGGTGTAGCGCTGCTGGCCCGAGAGCACCTCAGTGCCGACGAGCCCGAGCATGAGGCCGAGGCCCAGCGAGACGAGCCCGCGCGGCACGCTCGAGCCGAGCAGTGCGCCGACGGTGAGGAACGCCACGACCATCAGGGCGAAGTAGTCCGCCGGCCCGAGCTGCACCGCGAGCTTCGCGATGCCCGGGGCGAGGAAGGTGAGCAGCACGGTGGCGATCGTGCCCGCGACGAAGGAGCCGATGGCCGCGGTCGCGAGCGCGGCGGCCCCGCGGCCGGCCTTCGCCATCCGATTGCCCTCGAGGGCGGTGACGATCGAGGCCGACTCCCCCGGGGTGTTCAGCAGGATCGAGGTGGTCGATCCGCCGTACATGCCGCCGTAGTAGATTCCGGCGAAGAGGATGAGGGCGCCCGTCGGGTCGAGCGAGTAGGTGAGCGGCAGCAGCAGCGCGACGGTCATCGCCGGACCGATGCCGGGCAGCACGCCGACCGCGGTGCCGACGAAGACGCCGAACAGCGCGTAGAGCAGGTATTGCGGCTGCAGTGCCGTGGTGAAGCCCTCGAGGAGGGCGGCGAGACTATCCATTGAAGATCGGGATCCAGTCGAGCAGGGGGCCGGCGGGGAGCGAGAGGCCCAGCCAGGTCCCGAAGAGCAGTTGCGTGGCGAGGCCGAGGCCGAGGCCGACGAGCACCGCGACCCACCAGCGCTTCGCGCCGAGGGTGAGCGCCGCGCCGGCGAAGACCACCGCGATCGCGATCGGCCAGCCGACGAACTCGATGAGCACGAGCTGCGAGCAGAACACGGCCACGAGCAGCACGACGGCCCGCCAGTCGGTCTTCGCGTCGGGGTCGACGTCCTCGCCCTCGTCGGGCTGGCCGCGATGCCCGGTCGCGATCGCGACGATGACGGCGATCGCGGCGACGAGCAGCAGCGCGCCGACGAAGTAGGGGAACACCCGGGGCCCGAGCACGCTCGCGGAGCCGGAGGGAACGCGGATGGCCCCGGCGCCGACGATGACGCCGACGCCGAGGAGCGCGCAGACGACGGCGAACGCGAGTTCGCCGATCGGCCGCCGGGGTCCGGCCCCCGCCGGGCGGGGGGCGCCGGCGGGGTCCGGAGTCTCGGTGGTCACTTCGCGACCAGGCCGATCGTCTGCAGCGTCTCGGTGACCTCGGTGATGTTGCCGTCGAGGAACTCCTGGAACTCGTCGCCGACGAGGAACGCGTCGCTCCAGCCCTTGTCGGCGAGGGTCTTGGTCCACGCGTCAGAGGCGTGCAGCTCGGTCACGAGCTCGACCAGCGCCTCGCGGTCGGCGTCGTCGATGCCGGGAGGGGCGAGGAGTCCGCGCCAGTTGGTCAGCTCGATGTCGTAGCCCTCGTCGCTCAGGGTCGGCACCTCGGGGAGCAGCTCGCTCGGCTCGCCCGAGGAGACCGCGAGCGCACGGAGCTCGCCCGCCTCGACCTGCTCGGCGAACTCGCCGACACCGGAGATGCCGGCCTGCACGGTGCCGCCGAGCAGCATCGTGACGGCTTCGCCGCCGCCGGAGTTCGGGATGTAGTTCAGCGTCGACGGCACGTCGGCGGGGTCGACCCCCGCCTCGGTGACGAGCATGCCGGCGAGGATGTGGTCGGCGCCGCCGGCCGAGCCGCCGGTGACCGAGATCGCGGCCCCGTCCTTGACGATCGCGTCGACGAGGTCGCCCACGGACTCGTAGGGCGACGACGAGGGCACGACCACGACGAGCGGCTCCTCGGTGAGTCGGGCGATCGGGGTGACGTCCTCGATGCGCGACTGCGAGGCGTTCGTCTCGACCGCGCCGACCATCACGAGGCCGGTCACCATGAGCGTGGCCGGGTCCTTCTCGTTGGCGAGGGCGGCGAGGCCGACGGTGCCGCCGGCGCCGCCGATGTTCTCGACGGGCGCCTTGCCGACGAGGTCCTCGCTGGTGAGCACCTCGCCGAGCGCGCGGGCGGTCTGGTCCCAGCCGCCGCCCGGGTCGGCCGGGGCGATGAGCTGGACGGCGTCGAGCGACACCGCCTCGGTGTCTCCTCCGCCGGTTGGCTGCGCGCCCGTGCCGGAGCAGGCCGCGAGGCCGAGTCCGGTCGCGAGCGCGAGCGTGGCGACGCCGAAGCGCCGTGCCGTGGGTCGGGAAAGGGCCGCGGACCGCGGTCCGGATGCTGATCGCAAGACTCCTCCTTGAGCGCCGGCCACCCTGGCCGGTCGATCGGTACTGCACGAAGTTAGAGCTTCGCTTCCGCCAGGCGGAATGCTGCGGTCGTAAGCGTCGTAAGGGTCGTTGCGGTCGTTTCGGTCGTAGTGTTCACGGCTCCGGATGCCTGGAGCCGCCGCCGCGTGCGGCACACTGTTCCAGTGGGCCGGTCGATGTCGCTGCGCATGCAGCTCCTGCTGCTGCAGGTGACGATCGTGCTCGCCACCGTCGTCGGCACCGGGCTCGTCGCCGCCCTCCTGCAGGAGCAGCAGCTCCGCGAGTCGTACGAGGACCGCATGGTCGCCGTGGCCCAGTCCGTCGCCTCGCTGCCCGTGATCATCGACGCCTTCGACGACCGGGCGCCCTCGCGCACGATCCAGCCCATCGCCGAAGTCGTCCGGGAGGCCTCCGACGTCACCTACGTCGTCGTCGCGAACGAGGACGGCATCCGCTACTCCCACCCGGATCCCGAGCGGATCGGCGAGCGGGTCTCGACCGACCCGTCCGTGCCGCTCTCCGGCCGGATCTACGTCGGCACGCAGACCGGCACGCTCGGCGAGTCCTGGCGGGTCAAGGTGCCCATCTTCGGGGCGGACGGCACGACCGTGATCGGCCAGGTCTCGGTCGGCATCCTCGAGTCCGAACTCCGCGAGGACTTCCTCGGCGGACTGTGGGCCCTCTTCGCGGCGCTCGTCGGGGCGACCCTCGTCGGCGTGCTCGGCTCGGCCTGGATCGGCGGGCTCATCCGGCGCCGCATCTACGGCCTCGAGCCCGACGAGATCCGCGCGCTGCTGGAGACCCGCGAGGCCATGCTGCACGGCATCCGCGAGGGCCTCGTCGCCCTCGACGGCGACCGGCGCATCGTGCTCGTGAACGACGCGGCCGCCCGACTGCTCGGCGTCGAGGCCGACGCCGTGCTCGGTCGCACGGTCGACGAGGTGCTGGACGGCGAGCTCGCCCGCTTCATCGTGGCCGACGAGCCGGCCGAGACCCCCGTGCTCTCCGGGGAACGCGTGCTGCTCGTGCACGCCGACCGCATCCGCGTGGACGGCCGAGAGGTGGGCTGGATCGCGATCCTCCGCGATCGCACCGAGCTGGAGACCATGCTGCGCGAACTGCAGGGCGCGCAGAGCCTCGCGGACGACCTGCGCGCCCAGTCGCACGAGTTCTCGAACACGCTGCACGTGCTCGGCGGGCTCATCGAGCTCGGCCAGTTGGAGGCGGCCACCGCCTTCATCGAGCGGGTCGGCGCCGGCGGCGCGCTCAGCTCACTGCACGACCACGGCGGCATCGCCGACGCCGAGACCGCGGCGCTCGTGCTCGCCAAGCGGTCCCGCGCGCACGAGCTCGGCATCGGGCTCGAGGTCGACGCCGCCTCGCATCTCGGGAGCGGGCATCCGGCGGCCGACGACATCCGCACCGTCGTGGCGAACCTCCTCGACAACGCCGTCGAGGCCTGCGTGCTCGGCGGCGGGGTGCGCCTGCTCGTGCGCGACGACCTCGAGCCCGACGTCGTGCTGGTGCAGGTCGACGACGACGGCCCCGGCGTCCCGGCCGAGCGGCGCGCCGCGATCTTCCAGCCCGACGTCAGCGACAAGCCGCCCGCTCCCGGCAAGGCCAGGCGCGGGATCGGCCTCACCATCGTCCAGCGCATCGCCCAGCGGCTCGGGGGCACCGCCGAGGCCGGCGGCTCCCCCGCCGGCGGCGCCCGTTTCACGGTGCGGCTCCCCTCGGCACGAGATCGGGCGGAGGCGGACGCATGAGCGATGTCCGCGTCGTCATCGTGGACGACGACTTCGCCGTCGCGCAGGTCAACCGGGCGTTCGTCGACGCCAGGCCGGGCTTCGTCGTCGTCGCGGAGGCTCACACCGGTGCCGCCGCGCTCGCGGCCATCGAGCAGCACCGCCCGGAGCTCGTCCTCCTCGACGTGTACCTGCCCGACCTGGGCGGCCTCGAAGTGCTCCGCCGGCTGCGCGCCTCGGGCGACGAGGTCGAGGTCATCGCCGTCACCGCGGCGCGCGACCTCGACACCGTGCGCCGAGCGCGACTGCTCGGCGTGCGGCAGTACCTCGTGAAGCCCTTCACCGGCGCGACCCTCGGCGAGCGGCTCGACGAGGTGCGACGCGAACTCCGCCGGGAGCGTCGCCCGGATGCGCTCGACCAGCAGGAGGTCGACCGGCTCCTCGGCACGGCCGCAGCACCGAGCGGCGCGCTGTCGGTGCCCAAGGGGCTGTCGGGGGTGAGTCTCGGCCGGGTCACCGCCGAGCTCGCGAACGCGGTGCCGGATGCCTCGGCCGCCGAGATCGCGCAGTCCCTCGGCATGAGCCGGGTGAGCGCCAGACGCTACCTCGAGCACCTCGTCGCGACCGGCGCGGCCGAAGTCGCCCCGCGGTACGGCGCGGCGGGCCGACCGGAGCACCGCTACCGGCGACGCGAGTCCCGCTAGCGCTCCGCGCGGACCGCGCCGGCGAGCCGGGGCGCCGCTACCGCCGGAGCGACTCCCGCTCGAGCTCGGCGCGCAGTTCGCGGACGGCGCGACGCACCGTCTCCGCGCGGATCGCCGCCCGATCCCCCGACAGCTGAAGCTCGACCGCCCGTTCGCCGTCCGGACCGCTGACGCCGACGTAGACGGTGCCCGGGGGCCGCCCGTCCTGCGGCTCCGGGCCGGCGACGCCGGTCGTGGCGATGCCGAGCTCCGCATCGCGTCCACCGACGGCGAGCGCCGCACGGGCCCCGCGGGCCATCTGCCTCGCAACCTCCGGGTGCACGGCCCCCTCGGCGGCCAGGAGCTCCGCGCCCACACCGAGCAGCCGATGCTTCAGCGGCGTGGCGTACGCGACGATGCCGCCGTTCACGACGGCCGAAGCGCCGGGGATGCGGATGAGCTCCGCGGCCAGCAGGCCGCCGGTGAGCGACTCGGCGACCGCGAGGCGCAGCCCGCGACGGGCCAGCTCCGCGACGAGACCCGCCGTCTCATCCGCCCGCGCCGCGCCGACGGCGGTCTGAGCGGACGAGGCACCCGCGCCGTCGCTCATGCGCGTCCCGCGCGCCCCTCGCGGGCGAGCCGGATCGCATCCCGCACGTACAGCAGGCCCGACCACACGGTCAGCACGAGCGCCGCAGCGATGAGCACCGCGTTCACCCACGCCATCCACTCGCCGAGCAGGACCGGCAGCGGCGCCAGCGCGACGGAGATCGCGACCGCCTGCACGACGGTCTTGAGCTTGCCGCCCGAGGACGCCGGCACGACATTGCCGCGGCCGAGTTCGACGAAGCGCCAGACCGTGATGCCGACTTCGCGGAGAATGATCAGTCCGGTCACCCACCACGGCACTTCGGCGAGGATCGAGAGGCAGACGAGCGCGCCGCTGGTGAGCAGCTTGTCGGCGATGGGGTCGAGGATCTTGCCGAGATCGGTGACGAGCCCGCGGCTGCGCGCGATGTGACCGTCGATGCCGTCGGTCGCGATCGCGACGACGAACAGCGCCGTCGCCGCCCAGCGGAGCGCGCCGCCCTCGCCCGCATCGGCCAGTACCAGCCAGAAGAAGATCGGCGCGAGCAGAATGCGCACGATCGTGATCGCGTTCGGCAGGTTCCAGTTCGCCGATCGAGCACGGCCTTCGGCGGAGGAGGTCATAGGGCCAAGGCTACCCGGTCAGTCGCGACCGGTGAGGCCCCAGGCATCCTCGTCGTCGTCCGCCTCGACCTCTTCGAGGCCCTCGGGGATGCGCCCGACCGGATCGTCGTAGCGATCGTCGATCTGCGGCGCCGCCGGCGGGGTCGCGGCGGCTGCGGCGGTCGGCGCGGCGGCGGGTGCCGGTCCGGACGGTTCGCCGCGGAGCTTGGCCAGCACCCCGGGCAGCTGCTCGGCGGTCACGAGCACGTCGCGCGCCTTCGAGCCCTCGGAGGGGCCGACGATCTCGCGGGATTCGAGGAGGTCCATGAGTCGTCCCGCCTTCGCGAAGCCGACCCGCAGCTTGCGCTGCAGCATCGAGGTCGAGCCGAACTGCGTCGACACGACGAGCTCGGCCGCCGCGAGCAGCAGCTCGAGGTCGTCGCCGATGTCGGAGTCGATCTCCTTGCGCTCGACCGCGGCCTGCACGTCCTGACGGTACTCGGGCCGTGCCTGACGCGTCACGTGCGAGACGACCCGTTCGATCTCGGCCTCGCTGACCCACGCGCCCTGCACGCGGAGCGCCTTCGACGCCCCCATCGGCAGGAACAGGCCGTCGCCCTGGCCGATGAGCTTGTCGGCACCGGGCTGGTCGAGGATGACGCGCGAGTCGGTCACGCTCGTCACCGCGAACGCGAGCCGCGACGGGACGTTCGCCTTGATGAGGCCCGTCACGACGTCGACGGAGGGGCGCTGGGTCGCGAGCACCAGGTGGATGCCGGAGGCGCGGGCGAGCTGCGTGATGCGGACGATGGAGTCCTCGACGTCGCGCGGGGCCACCATCATCAGATCGGCGAGCTCGTCGACGACGACGAGCAGGTACGGGTACGGCTTCAGCACCCGCTCGCTGCCCGCCGGCAGCACGATCTCATCGTTCACGACGGCCTTGTTGAAGTCGTCGATGTGGCGGAAGCCGAACGACGCGAGGTCGTCGTACCGCATGTCCATCTCCTTCACGACCCACTGCAGCGCTTCGGCCGCCTTCTTCGGGTTCGTGATGATGGGCGTGATGAGGTGCGGGACGCCCGCGTACGGGGCGAGCTCGACGCGCTTCGGGTCGATGAGCACCATGCGGACGTCGCTCGGCTTCGCGCGCATCAGCAGGCTCGTGATCATGGAGTTCACGAAGCTCGACTTGCCGGAGCCGGTGGAGCCGGCGACGAGGAGGTGCGGCATCTTCGCGAGGTTCGCGATGACGTAGCCGCCGCCCACGTCCTTGCCGACGCCGATCGTCATCGGGTGCTTCGCGTTCGCCGCCGCCGGCGCCCGGAGGACGTCGCCGAGCGTCACGATCTCGCGGTCGGCGTTCGGGATCTCGACGCCGATCGCGCTCTTGCCGGGGATCGGCGAGAGGATGCGCACCTCGTTCGACGCGACGGCGTAGGAGAGGTTCTTCGACAGCGCGGTGACCCGCTCGACCTTCACGCCGGGCCCGAGCTCGATCTCGTACTGGGTCACGGTCGGGCCGCGCGAGAAGCCGGTGACCTTCGCATCGACCGAGAACTGCTCGAGCACGCCCGTGATGGCACGGACCACGTCGTCGTTGGCCTGGGAGCGGGTCTTCGCCGGCGCCCCCGCCGCGAGCGTCGAGGAGGCGGGCAGGTGGTACGGGCGATCCGGCTGCGGCTCGGCGGCCTCGTCGGGAACGAGCCCGGGCGCAGCGTCGGCCCCCGGCTCGTCGTCGAGGCCGGCCAGCGGCTCGAGCACCGCGGTCGCGCCCGCGTCGTCGCCCCGGAGCCCGGTGCCGCCGTGCGGCACCTCGCCCGTGAACCGGGCGACCGCCGACTCGGCGCGCTCGAGCTCGCCGATGACCTCGGCGTCGTAGCCGTCGCCCTCGAGCGCCGACTCGAAGCTGCCGTCCGCGGATCCGGGACCGAACACCTCGGTGAGCCCGTCGACGCCGGGCGGCTCGAAGCTCGGGTCCTCCTCGCGGTTCGAGCTGTTGCGGCGCCACCACGGTACGAGGCCGGTCGCGCTGGGTTCGTCGTCGTCGTCGAGGCCGTCGAGCTCGACCGGCTCGCTGCGCTCCTTCTTGCGGCGACCGGGCTTCGCTTCCGGCTCGGCCTCGGCGGCTTCGGCCTCGGGTGCTCCGAAGAGCCAGACGTAGAGCTCCCGGACGCGCGCACCGATGCGGTTCGGCGGCGTCTTGGTCATGATGAGCAGGGCGAGCAGGAGCAGGAGGATGACGACGGCGGTCGCGCCGATCGGCGTGATCAGGAAGATCAGCGGCTGTGCGAGTGTCCAGCCGAGCACGCCGCCCGCCTTCGCGAGCGCCATGATGCCCTCGCTCGGGTCGGGCTGGCCGCCGAAGATGTGGCAGAGCGCGGCGACGGTGACGAGGAGCAGCGCGAGCCCGATGCCGATGCGGGTGTTGTCGTGCACGGAGCTCGGGTGCCGGAACAGCCAGACCGCGAAGAGCAGCATGATGATGGGCAGCGCGAAGGCGACCCGCCCGAAGAGCGCGCCGAAGCTCCACGCGTCGAGCGTCTGCGCCACGGGGTCGTTGATGAGGAACCACTCGATCACGGCGCCCGCGATCGCGAGGAGCACGAGGAAGAAGGGCAGCCCGTCGCGGCGCTCCTCCTTCTGCAGGGTCTCGGGGCCGAGCGCACGGGCGGCCCCGCCCGCGACATGGGCGAGCCCCATCCAGGCGCGCACGAGCAGGTTCGGCCCCTCGGGCTGCGCCGCCTTCGCCTGGGCGGCCTTGCTCTGCTTGGCGGTCGCGGCGGGCAGCTTCTTGGTCGGGGCAGTGCGCGCGGCGGTGCCGCGGGTCGAGCTACCCGAGGCACGGCCCGTCGACTTCGTGCTCGTTGCCATGCCCACCAGGCTACGGCCGCCCGCCGTCACTGGCCCGCAGCTGCGCGGGAATGTTCCGGATCCGCGTGCGCACGCTCAGAACCGGATCGCGTCGATGACCCGCACCCGCACGGCCGCCAGCGCCGGCAGCACCCCGGCGAGGGCGCCGACGAGCACGGCCGAGCCGAGTCCGACGATCGCCGCCTCGATCGGGAAGCCGGGGAGGTCCTCGAGCTCGGCGCCGCCGAGCACCATGGTCATCAGCGGGCTGCGGACGAGCAGGATCGCGACGCCCACCCCGACCACGCCGGCGACGAAGGTGCCGACGACGCTCTCCATCAGCACCGCGAAGAACACTCGCCCGGCGGTCGCGCCGAAGGTGCGGCGGATGCCGATCTCACGGATCCGGGTGCGGACGGTGACGAGCGCGATGTTCACGAGACCGAGCGCGCCGAGCAGGAGGATGACGACGGCGACGCCCGCGACGAGGAGCTTCACGAAGAGGAGCGGGTCCTCGCCGAACGCCGCGTAGTCGCTGCGGAACCCGTCGACCTGGGCGCCGTCGCCGAGCGCGCCCGCGAAGTCGCGCCGGATCGCCTCGATCAGCGGTTCCGCCTGGTTCTGGTCGAGCCACGCCTCGAAGCTCGGCAGCTGGCCGCCCATCATGCCGCCGCTCCCGCTCGCGGGGATCGCCGCGTAGGCGTCGGCGAGCATGAACGCGCTCGGCTCCGTGTCCCACTCCCCCGTCTTGGGCGTGACGCCGACGACCACCGCGGTCACCCCGCCCTCCGCGAGCAGCTCGACCGTCGGGTTGGTGGCGAGCGCCGGCCGGCCGATCCGATCCCAGAACGGCTCGTTGATGACGATCGCCGGCGCCAGCCGCTCGGCGTCGCCGGGGGCGAACCAACTCCCCTCGCTCACCCGGACCCGGTGGATCACCCCGTACGCCGGATCCACCGCCTGGGTCGCGACCGGCACCGCGCCGTCCGCGAACTGCACCGTCAGCTGGCCGTAGACGATCCGGCTGCCGTAGGCGATGCCGTAGCGTTCGAGCACCTCGCCCCACGCTGCGTTCAGCTGCGCCGGATCGGGCGGCGTGGAGGCGTTGACGTTGAACTGGGCGGTCGCCGCCCGTCCGCCGCTGCGCTCCGAGACCTCGCGCACGCCCTGCTCGGCGACCGCGCCGGCCCCGACCACGGTCGCGAGCGCGCACACCGCGACCGCGACGCCGACGAGCGAGAGCAGCACGCGGCCGCGATGGATGCGGAGCTCCTCCATCGCCTCGACGACGGCGCTCACGAACCCGGTCGCGATCCTGGCCAGCGCGTTCACGACGGGCTCCCTGCGGGCACCGCGTCGTCGAGCGGCACCAAGCGCCCCTCGCTGAGGCGGAGATGACGGTCGGCGCGGCGCGCGATCGCGGGATCGTGGGTGATCGTGACGAGCGCCGCCCGGGTCTCCGCGGCGACCTCCTCGATGAGCTCCATGACGGTGCCGCCCGTCTCCAGGTCGAGCGCGCCGGTGGGTTCGTCGGCGAGGATGAGCCTCGGCCGCCGGACGAGCGCCCGAGCGATCGCGACGCGCTGCTGCTCGCCGCCCGAGAGCCGCTCCGGCCGGGAATCGGTGCGCTCGCCGAGCCCGACGCGCTCGAGCATCTCCCGTGCGATCCGCTCGCGGCGCCAGAAGGATGCGCCGCCGTCGTAGAGGAGCGGGGTCTGCACGTTCTCGATGGCGGTCCGGCCGGGCAGCAGGTTGAACTGCTGGAAGATGAAGCCGATCTCGCGCCCGCGGACGCGATCGCGGCGGGCGCCGCGGAGGCGTCGGGCGTCTTCGCCCAGGATGCGCAGCTCGCCCTCGCTCGGGCTGTCGATGAGGCCGAGCAGGTTCAGCAGGGTCGACTTGCCGGAACCGCTGCGACCCACGATGGAGACGCGCTCGCCCTCGTCGACCGCGAGTTCGACGTGCCGCAGGATCGTGAGCGGCTCCGCGTCGGGCAGTTCGACCGTGCGACCGACGTCGATCGCCTCGACGAGCCTCATCCGCCGCACACCTGCATGCCGCCGGGCAGGAGCTCGCAGCCCTCCATGCCGGCCGGCACCGCCGGCGCGCCCGGCACGAACTCGAGAATGCTGTCGCCCTCGGCGAGCCCCTCGGCGACCGCCACCTGCCGGCCGTCGCTCAGACCGAGCTTCACCTCGCGCTCGGTCTGCGCCCCCTCGGCGTCGACGAGCCAGACGACGCCCGTCTCGGCGCCGCCCTTGACGGCGGTGGTCGGGATGACGAGCACGTTCTCCGCCGTGCCGGCCTGGATGGTCACCTCGGCGGCGAGACCGGGGAACACCCGGACGTCGCCGGGCACGGCGCAGCGCACCGTCGCCGCGGTCGCCCCGCCGCCCTGCGGCTGCTGGCCGGCGGCCCCGTCCTGCCCGTCCGATCCGCTCGCCGGGCTGCGCGGGGTCCCGATCGTGAGCCCGGTGCAGGTGAACGGCGCCGGACCTCCGGAGATCGCGACCTGCGCCTCGCCGGGCTGCTGGGTGAGCCGGTACTGCTGTTCGGGCGTGAGCGACGCCGTGACGTTGAAGCTCGGCGGGGCGACCTGGCCCGTGACGCCGCCGGTCGTGACGGGCTGCCCCTCGATCACGTCGAGCGAGCTCAGCACGCCCGTCGCCGGGGCGAACACCTTCTCGAAGCGGTAGCTCGGCGGCGCGGGCACGGTCATCGGCTGCCCGTCCGGTCCGGTCTCCTCGACGGTGGCCGGCGGGTTCTCGACCTTGATGTCGTAGAGCTTGTCGCCGGCCGTGACCTGGCTCCCGGCGGCGACGAAGACCTCGTCGACCGTGCCGGTGCCGCTCGCCTTGACCGCGACGGTGGGATCGGCGTTGACCGTCCCGGTGAGGACGAGGTCGTTGGTCACCGTGCCGGTGGCGACGACGACCTGCGGCGCGGCGAGGCTGCCGCCCGGTTGGAGGGTCGAGTCGTCCTCGGCCCGGTCCGGGAAGAACGCGAGCTTCACGAGCGCGATCGCCACGACGGCGACGAGCACCACCCGGATGATCGGAAAGACCCACTTGCGCCAGACGCCCACGACACCCCAATCGTTCCGCCCGACTCCGGGCACTGGACCACACTAGGGGGTGAACCGGCTCCGCTTCGTCGGTCTCGGGGATGAATCGGGGGAAACCCCGAGCGCCCGGTCGCGGACGCGCCACTTCCGTGTCGCCGGCCCGCCAGCGCCCGGCCCTCGTCCGGGCCGGAACGCAGCGCACCGCCCCGGCCGGAGCCGCGGGCGGTGCGCTGGGCGTCGAAGCGAGGGGCGCTACGCCTCGATCACGAGCGGCACGAGCATGGGGCGCCGACGCAGTCGCCGGTTCACCCAGGTGCCGAGCGTGCGCCGCACGATCTGCTGCAGTCCGTACGCGTCGCGCACGCCGTTCTGCGCGGCATCCGCGAGCGCGCCGACGATCTTCGGCTTCACGTCCTCGAAGACCGCGTCGTCCTCGGCGAAGCCGCGGGCGTGGATCTCGGGGCCGGAGATGACCCGGCCGGTCGCGGCGTCGACGACGACGATGACCGAGATGAAGCCCTCCTCGCCGAGGATGCGGCGGTCCTTCAGGTCGGCGTCGGTGATCTCGCCCACCGTCGAGCCGTCGACGTACACGAAGCCGAGGTCGAGCTGGCCGGCGACGCGCACCTCGCCGTCCTTCAGGTCGAAGACGGTGCCGTTCTCGCCGATGAAGGTGTTGCGCTCCGGGATGCCCGTGTCGCGGGCGAGCTTCGCGTTCGCGACGAGGTGCCGGTACTCGCCGTGGATCGGCAGCACGTTGCGCGGCTTCAGGATGTTGTAGCAGTAGAGCAGCTCGCCGGCGGCGGCGTGGCCCGAGACGTGCACCCGGGCGTTGCCCTTGTGCACGACGTTCGCGCCGAGCTTCGTCAGCCCGTCGATGACGCGGTAGACGGCGTTCTCGTTGCCGGGGATGAGGCTCGAGGCGAGGATGACGGTGTCGCCCGGCTCGATCTCGATCTGGTGGTCGCGGTTCGCCATGCGGCTGAGCACGGCCATCGGCTCGCCCTGCGAGCCGGTCGACATGTAGACGATGCGCTCGTCAGGGATGTCGCCGGCCTTCTTGTAGTCGACGAGCACGCCGTCCGGCACCTTCAGGTAGCCGAGCTCCGCGGCGATGGTCATGTTCCGCACCATGCTGCGGCCGAGGAGCGCGACCCGGCGGCCGTTCGCGTGCGCCGCGTCGAGCACCTGTTGCACGCGGTGCACGTGGCTCGAGAAGCTCGCCACCACGACCTTCTTCGTCGCCCGGGAGATCACCTGGTCGAGGACCGGGCCGATCTCGCGCTCGAGCGGCGTGAAGCCCGGGACATCCGCGTTCGTCGAGTCGACCAGGAACAGGTCGACGCCCTCTTCTCCGAGCCGCGCGAAGTCGCGCAGGTCGGTGAGCCGGCCGTCGAGCGGCAGCTGGTCCATCTTGAAGTCGCCGGTGGCGAGCACGCTGCCCGCGCGGGTCTTGATCGCGACGGCGAGCGCGTCGGGGATCGAGTGGTTCACCGCGACGAACTCGAGGTCGAAGGGGCCGAGCGTCTCGCGCTGCCCCTCGCGCACCGTGAGGCTGTACGGCTGGATGCGGTGCTCCTTGAGCTTCGCCTCGACGAGCGCGAGCGTCAGCGTCGAGCCGATCAGCGGGATGTCCGCGCGGCGCTTCAGGAGGTACGGCACTGCGCCGATGTGGTCCTCGTGGCCGTGCGTCAGCACGACGCCGACGATGTCGCCGAGTCGGTCCTCGAGGAAGCCGAAGTCCGGCAGGATCAGGTCGACGCCGGGCTGGTGCTCCTCCGGGAAGAGCACGCCGCAGTCGACGATCAGGATCTTGCCGTCGATCTCGAAGCTCGTCATGTTCCGGCCGACCTCGCCGAGGCCGCCGATCGGGATCACGCGCAGCGTGCCCGCCTCGAGCGTGGCGGGTGCAAAGACGTCGGGCATAGGCCCTCCTTCGTGTTGATGTTCAGTTGACGGTGCGGGCCGCGCGGCCCAGCGGATGTCTCGGGGCGCCGTTCAGCGCGTGGTTCCGGCGATCTTCGGCAGGGCGCCGCCGGCGGCGGCGTTGCGATCGGGTCGGAAGTTGTGGAAATCGACGCCCGGCACGCCCTGGACGAGGGCGATCTCGTCCTCGATGAGGGCGGCCTCCCACTCCTCGGGCCCGACGAGCGGCAGCCGCACGCGGGGGCTGCCGATGCGGCCGAGGCCGTGCAGGATGTACTTCGCCGCCACGGTGCCGGGCACGTGCGTCATGGTCGCGCGCACGAGCGGCTCGAGGCGCTGGTGCTCGGCCGTCGCCGCGGCGAGGTCGCCCCGGTTCACGGCGTCGACGATGGCCCGGTACGGCGCGGGTGCGATGTTCGCGGTGACGCCGATGAGGCCGGTCGCCCCGATCGCGAGGTGCGGGAGCACGTTCGCGTCGTCGCCGGAGAAGTACATGAGCTCGGTCTGGTTCAGCACCCGGCTGACCTCGCTGAAGTCGCCCTTGGCGTCCTTCACGGCGAGGATGTTCGGGTGCTTCGCGAGCCGCAGGATGGTCTCGTACGTGATCGGCACGCCGGTGCGGCCGGGGATGTCGTAGAGGATGACCGGCAGATCGGTGGCGTCGGCCACCATGCGGAAGTGCGTGAGGATGCCGGCCTGGGTCGGCTTGTTGTAGTACGGCGTGACGATCATGATGCCGTCGGCGCCGGCCTTCTCGCTGTGCTGGTACAGCTCGATGGCATGGGCCGTCTCGTTCGAGCCGCCGCCCGTGATGATCTTCGCCCGACCCGCCGCGACGTCCTTGCCGACCTCGACGAGCCGCAGCTTCTCGGGGTCGGTCAGCGTCGAGGTCTCACCCGTCGTGCCGGTGACGACGATGCCGTCGGCACCGTTCGAGATCACGTCGTCGATGTGCTTCTCGACCCCGGGCCAATCGACTTCGCCGTCCGCCGTCATGGGCGTGACGAGCGCGACGAGCACTTGTCCGAAGGGGTTTTCCTGAGTCACGCCCTCCAGGCTATCGGTTCCGCGCGCCGCGCGACGATCCGTTGCGCCTCGCGGGCTGCGCCGCCGATCCGTTGCGGGGTGGCCACGCGAGTCCGGACGCGCCGCAGAACGGCTCGGCCGGGCGCGCGGCTCAGCGCTCGAGGGTGAGGAAGCGGTAGCGGACGCCGGAGCGGGAGGTGTGCCAGCGCGGCTCGTTCCCGCTCGCGGCCGGCTCGACGGCGGCGACGCGCCACTCGGGGCCGCGCTCGGGCGCGAAGGCGTCGCCCGCGACGTCGAGGTCGAGCTCGGTGACCTCGAGGCGATCTGCGCGCGGCAGGGCCTGCTGGAACAGCTCGCCGCCGCCGATGACCCAGACGCGGAGGGCGTCGCCCGGGGCTTCCGCGCCGTCCACGGCGAGCGCGAGCGCCTCGTCGAGCGAGCCGGCCCGCTGCGCACCGTCGGCGGCCCAGTCGCCCTGCCGCGTCACGACGACGTTCGCCCGGCCGGGCAGGGGCCGGAAGCGCTCGGGCAGCGAGTCCCAGGTCTTGCGGCCCATGACGACCGGCGCGCCGAGCGTCACCGCCTTGAAGTGCGCGAGGTCTTCGGGCACGTGCCAGGGCATGCCGCCGCCGGCGCCGATCACCCCGCCGTGGGCCTCGGCCCAGACGAGCCCGATGCGCACCGCGGGCGCCGTGGCGGCCGAAGCGTCGCTCATACCGCGACCGCGCCGCGGATGGCGGGGTGGTGCTCGTAGCCCTCGACGACGAAGTCGTCGTACTCGTAGTCGAGGATCGACTCGGGCTTCCGCGCGAGACGCAGCGTCGGGGCGGGGTAAGGCTCGCGCTCGAGCTGGGTGCGCACCTGCTCGAGGTGGTTGTCGTAGATGTGGCAGTCGCCGCCCGTCCAGACGAAGTCGCCAGGCTCGAGCCCCGTCTGCTGGGCCACCATGAGGGTGAGCAGCGCGTAGGACGCGATGTTGAACGGGACGCCGAGGAAGAGGTCGGCGCTGCGCTGGTACAGCTGGCAGGACAGCTTGCCGTCGGCGACGTAGAACTGGAACATCGCGTGGCACGGCGCGAGCGCCATGTCGGGGATGTCGGCCGGGTTCCACGCCGAGACGATGAGCCGGCGCGAGTCGGGCGTCTGGCGGATCTGCTCGATCACCTGGGCGATCTGGTCGATGTGCTCGCCGCCGGGCGCCGGCCAGGAGCGCCACTGCACGCCGTACACCGGCCCGAGCTCGCCCTCGGCGTCGGCCCACTCGTCCCAGATGGTGACGCCGTGCTCCTGCAGCCAGCGCACGTTCGAGTCGCCGCGGAGGAACCAGAGCAGCTCGTACGCGATCGATTTGAAGTGCACGCGCTTCGTCGTGATGAGCGGGAAGCCCTGCGCGAGGTCGAAGCGGATCTGCCGGCCGAACACGCTCGTGGTGCCCGTGCCGGTGCGATCGGATTTGTGCGTGCCGTGCTCGAGCGCGTCGCGGAGCAGGTCTTCGTACGGGGTCGGGATCGCAGCTGCCACCCCTCGATGCTAGCCCTGCCCGCCGACGCCGAGGGCGTGCCGCGCTGGGCCGCCGGACGTCACGGCGCGTCACCCGGCGCAACATGCTCGCGGCCCGGATCCCCCGCGCCTAGCATCGCCGCATGCACTGGTCCGCGGCCCTCCTCGTCGCCCTCGCCCTGCTCGGCGCGGCGACGGCGCTCGGCTTCGTGCTGCGCGCGCGCAGCGGGCGAGTGGTCGTCTCCCGCGGCGGCGGGGCGGATGCCTCGACGGCGGCCGCTGCGCTCGGCGTGGAGCCGGCCGCGTTCGGCGAGCGGGCGACCCTGGTGCAGTTCTCCACGGCGCTCTGCAGCCGCTGCCCCGGCACCGCCCGGCAGCTCGGCGCCCTCGCCGCCGGGACCGAGGGCGTCCGGCACCTCGAGATCGACCTCACCGACGAGCCGGCGCTCGCGGCGCGCTTCGCCGTGCTGCAGACGCCGACCACGCTCGTGTACGACGGCGCCGGCCGGCAGCGCGCCCGCATCGGCGGGCCGCCCCGCACCGAGGAGCTCGCCGAGCTGCTCGACTCGCTCACCAGGAGGACCCGTGTCCAGAGCTGAACCCACCGCCATCGACCCCCGCGGGCCGCGATTCAGCGCCGCGATCACCGCGGCGCTGCTCCTCGTCGACGTCGTGCTCGGCCTCGCCGGCGCCGAGCTCGCGGCGTGGCTGCTGCTCGCGGCGCTCGCCCTGCTCTTCGCATGGGGCGCCTTCGCCGGCGTCGCCCGGCATCCGTTCGGGCTGCTCTACCGGCGCCTCGTCCGCCCGCGGCTCGCACCTCCTGCCGAGCTCGAGGACCCGCGACCGCCGACCTTCGCCCAGGGCGTCGGGCTCCTCGTCGCCGGCACGGGCGTCGTGCTCGGCGCGCTCGGCCTCCCGCTCGCCGTGCCGATCGCGGCAGCCGCCGCATTCCTGGCCGCCTTCCTGAACGCCGCGTTCGGTTTCTGCCTCGGCTGCCAGCTGTACCTGCTGCTGATCCGGGCCCGGGTGATCCGTCCGGCCCGTCCCCTCGCCGGTTCGCTTCGCTAGGCTGGTTCCCGGCTCGAAGACGAGCTCCGGCGGGCGGCCGAACGGCGCGCCGGGCACCGGTCCGCGAGGCCGGGCCCGCGACGTGAGACGCCCGACGCACCGAACGAACGCCGGATCCCGGCGCGAAGAGGAGGACCCCATGGCCGTCACGAGCGAATCCACCACCGTCTGGAACGGGAGCCTCGTCGCCGGCTCCGGCAGCGTCCGCCTCGACTCCTCGAAGCTCGCCGAGTTCAAGGTGAACTGGCGCGCCCGCTCGGAGGGTGCCGACGCCACGACGACGCCCGAGGAGCTGCTGGCCGCGGCGCACTCCTCGTGCTTCTCGATGGCGCTCTCGCACGCCCTCTCCGGAGCGGGGCACGAGCCCGAGAGCATCCAGACCACCGCCGCCGTGACCTTCGAGGCCGGCAAGGGCGTGCTCGGCAGCCACCTGCTCGTGAGCGCCCGGGTGCCGGGGCTCAGCGAGGCCGAGTTCCAGAGCTTCGCCGAGGACGCCAAGCAGAACTGCCCGATCTCGCAGGCGCTCGCCGGCATCCCGATCACCATCGAGGCCGAGCTGGCCTGACCGTGCGCGTCCTCGTCGCCGGCGCGTCCGGCTTCCTCGGCACCGCGCTCGTGGCCCGCGCCCGCGCAGCCGGACACGAGGTCGTCCGACTGGTGCGCCACCCGGTGTCCGCCGGCGACGAGTCCGCCTGGGCGCCGGAGCGAGGCGAGGTCGACCTCGCCGAGATCGAGCGCGCCGACGCGGTCGTGAACCTCTCCGGCGCCTCGCTCGCGCGGCTGCCCTGGACCCGCGGCTACCGCGCCGAGATCGTCGCCTCACGGGTCGCGGCGACGCGCACCCTCGTCGAGGCGATGCGGCAGGCGGCATCCCCGCCCGCCGTGCTGCTGAACGCCTCCGCGGTCGGAGCGTACGGCGACCGGCCGGGCGAGACGCTCCCCGAATCGGCCGAGCGCGGCGAGGGCTTCCTCGCCGAGGTGGTCGCCGTGTGGGAGGCGGAGGCCTTGCGCGCCCCCGCGGGCACCCGCACGGTGCTGCTGCGCTCCGGCATCGTCGTCGGCCGCGGCGGGGCGATGCGCCGGATCGCGGGCCTCACCCGGTTCGGGCTGTCCGGGCGGCTCGGCGACGGGCGCCAGCACTGGCCGTGGATCGCGCTCGACGACGAGATCGGGGCGATGCTGCACCTGCTCGACTCCGAGCTCGACGGGCCGGTGAACCTCGTCGGCCCGGCTCCGGCGACGGCCGATCACGTGCTCGCGGCGCTCGCGACGCGAATGCGGCGCCCCTATGTGCTCGCCGTGCCCGCGCCGTTCCTGCGCTTGGGGCTCGGCGTCGCCGCCGACGAGCTGCTGCTCGCCGACCAGGCCGCGGTCCCCGAGCGCCTGCTGGCCGACGGGTACCGCTTCGCCCGCCCCTCGGTCGAGACGGCGCTCGACGCGATGCTCGCCTCGACGCACTGACGCGAGGCCGGACGAAGCGGGAGCGGCGCGCGCGGCCGGCTCAGGCGCGGGAGAGCTCGATCGCCCGGCGCACGGCCTGACGGGCCCGCCGCCGGTCGCCCGCGGCATCGTAGACGAGCCCGAGCCGCAGCCACGCGCGCCAGGATTCGGGCTCGGCCTCGACCGCGAGCCGGAACTCGTCGAAGCGCTCGGTCGCGGCCTGCCGCTCTGGCCGCCCGCTCGGCAGCGTCGGCAGACCGAGCTCGGTGCCGCCCTCCTCGGCGAGCGTCGTCATCAGGGCCTGCGAGCGGGCGCCGAAAAGGACTTCGCGCCAGAGCGCCCAGGCCCCGATCAGCGGCAGCACGAGCAGGGCCACGCCGATCGCGACGGCGATCGGCTCGCCCGTGCCGATGAACTGCACCGCCCGCCAGCCGACGAGCACGAGGTACACGGCGAGCAGCACCGCCATGACGACGGCGCCGATCCGCACGCTCATCGTGCGCCGAGCCCGAGTTCGAGCAGGGCGTCGAGGCCGACGCTGACGCCCTCCGCCTCGGGGGCGCGGCGCAGGGCGAGCAGGATGCCCGCCTCGTAGGAGCTCGACGAGAGCGTGGAGTGGGAGATCTGCAGGGTCTCGCCGTCGCCGCCGAGGAGCACGCGCTGCTCGGCGAGGAGGCCCGTCATGCGCAGGCTGTGCACGGGGATGCCCGCGACGAGCTGCCCGCGGGCCCGCTGGTCGACGTGCGGGGCGGCGACCGGCGGCTCGCCGGCGGCGGCCCGCGCCTCGCCCATGAGCTCGGCGGTGCGCACCGCGGTGCCGGAGGGCGAGTCGACCTTGCCGGCGTGGTGCGCCTCGACGACCTCGATGGAGTCGAAGAAGCGTGCCGCGAGCGCGGCGAAGGCCGTGCCGAGCACACTGCCGATGGAGAAGTTCGGCACGAAGAGCACGGCCCGCGCGCCCTCGGTGTCGCGGACGAGCCGCTCGATGCCGACGATGCGGTCGGCCGACCAGCCGGAGGTGCCGACGACGACGGGGATGCCGCCGCGCACCGCATGCTCGACGATCGCGGCACTCGCGGCGGGGTGGGTGACGTCGAGCACGACGTCGGCGCCGTCGAGGGCGGTCAGCGGCGCGCGGGAGTCGAGCCCGGCGTGCAGCTCGAGGTCGTCGGCGGCCTCGATGAGCCTCGTCGCGAGCTGTCCCATCTTGCCGGTGGCCCCGGCCACCGCGACCCGTATCGTCACCCCGCCAGCCTATCGCGGGGCAGGACGCACCCGGTCGGGCGCTCGCCGCGGCCGTAGGCTGGGGCCATGCTGCAGCACCGAGAGGTCGACGTCGCCGACGCGGACGCGCAGGCCATGCTCACGGCGTACTTCGCCGAGCGGGCCGAGGGCTTCCCGCCCGAGCAGGGCGAGTACCGCCCGACGTTCCCGGATCCGGCGCAGTTCGCCGCACCGGCGGGCGCCTTCCTGCTCGTCGTGGACGAGGACGGGCGCGCGGTCGGCTGCGGCGGGGTGCGCCGCATCCAGCGCTCCCCCGAGCCCGAGCAGCTCATCCGCTTCGAGGTCAAGCACCTCTGGCTCGCCCCGGCGGCGCGAGGCGGCGGCGAGGGGCGGCGCCTCCTCGACGCCCTCGAGGAGCGGGCGCGCGAACTCGGCGCCCAGGAGCTCGTGCTCGACACGAACCGCAGCCTCGAGGCGGCCGGCGGCCTCTACCGCGCGAGCGGCTTCACGCCGATCGAGCCGTACAACGCGAACCCGAACGCGACGGACTGGTTCGGCAAGCGCCTCGGCTGAGGCATCCCGGCGGCCGAGCGCCCGTCGCTCGCGCTCGGCGCCCGTTCAGAGCGCGTAGGGCTCGGGCAGGCCGGTGCGCAGCTCCGGCGGCAGGTGGGACAGGTCGTTGTGCACGACGAGGCTCCACGGCCGCCCGGGCTTCTGCGTGAGCACCGTGAGGCCGCAGTTCGCCTGGTTGATCGACACCCAGCGCCAGTCGGGGGCGCCGAGGACCTCGCGGACGAACCAGGCGATCACGAAGTTGTGCGTGATCAGCAGCTCGTGCCGGTCGTCGCGGTGCGAGCGGAGGAACTCCGCCACGGCATCGGCCATCTGCGCGCTGCCCGCCTCGATCTCGGCGTCGGTGACCGCGCCGAAGAACGGGGCGTACGCCGAGGGCGTCTCCGGGGCCGGGCCGGACGGGATGCAGTCGAACAGCAGCGCCGAGGGCTCGGGCGTCACCGCCGGGAGCTTCGCGGCGACGATCTCGGCCGTCTCCGCCGCGCGCTGCAGCGGCGAGTGCCAGGCGGCGTCGAAGGGGATGCCGCCGAGCCGCTCGGCGAGCAGTTCCGCCTGACGGCGGCCCCTCGGCGAAAGCGGTCCGTCCGGCATGCCGTGCTCGGCGTCGAGCTGCTCGCCATGGCGTACGAGGTAGAGGTGGTGTGCCACGAGGTTTCGATTCCCTGTCGTCGATCGGATGCCGCGCTCAGGCGACGCTGGTCGCGGAGACGGCCTCGGCCGCTCCGCTGAGGGCGGCCTCGTCGGTCGCGCCGACGGCGACGACCGAGTAGGGCCGGGAGACGAGGTCGGCTGCGAGCGCCCGCACGTCGTCGGCGGTGACGAGTGCGATGCGCCGGAGCGCCTCATCGAGATCCTGGAATTCGCCGAGCGTGAGCTCGGCGCGGCCGAGACGCGACATGCGCGTGTCGGAGTCTTCGAGGGCGAGCGCCGAGGCGCCGCCGAGCTGTCCCGCCGCGCGGGCGAGCTCCTCGGGCGTGACGCCGTGCTCGGCGAGTCGCTCGAGTTCGCTGCGCAGCAGCTCGACGACGGTGCCGGCCTTCTGCGGCGCGCAGCCGGCGTACATGCCGAAGAGCCCGGCGTCGGAGTACGCGGGGGCGAAGGAGTACACCGAGTAGGCGAGCCCGCGGCGCTCGCGGACCTCCTGGAAGAGGCGGGAGCTCATGCCGGAGCCGAAGATCGCGTTCAGCACACTCATCGCCGGGCGGCGCTCGTCCGAGGCGACGAGGCCGGGGACGCCGACGAGTAGGTTCACCTGCTCGATCGGGCGCTCCACGACGGTGAGCTCGGGTCCGCGCTCGAGCGGTGCGGGCTCCGCCGTCCGGCGCTCGACCGGAGTGCCCGGCTCGTCCATGCGCCAGCCGGCATCCGACAGTGCGCGCTCGAGCGCGCGGATGAGCTCGTCGTGATCGACCGCGCCGGCGACCGTCACGACGAGGTCCTGGGGGCGGTAGTTCGCGCGGTAGTGCTCCCAGACGGCGTCGCGCGTCGCCGCGCGGATGGTCTCGGGCGTGCCGCCGATCGGGCGGCCGAGCGGGTGCTCGCCGAGCACCGCGGAGAAGAAGCGCTCGCCGGCGACGTCGGCCGGGTCGTCGCCGGCCATCGCGAGCTCCTCGAGGATGACGCCGCGTTCGGTCTCGAATTCGCCGGCGTCGAGGAGGGAGGAGGTGAACATGTCGGCGAGGACTTCGACCGCCATCGGCAGATCGCGGTCCTGCACCTTGGCGTAGTAGCAGGTGTGCTCCTTCGCCGTGAGCGCGTTGTGCTCGCCGCCGACCGCGTCGAAGGAGACCGCGATGTCGAGCGCGCTGCGCCCGGCGGTGCCCTTGAAGAGCAGGTGCTCGAGGAAGTGCGTCGAGCCGTACGTGGCCGGATGCCCCGCCCCGGTCGGCTGTTCGTCGCGCGAGCCGACCGCGACCCAGAAGCCGATCGTCGCGCTGCGGGCGCCCGGCACCTGCTCGCTCAGGACCCGCACGCCGGAGGGGAGGACGCTGCGCCGGACGAGCGATTCCCCGGCCGCCCGGAAGGAGAGCTCGGCCAGGCCGAGCGGGAGGTCGACAGCGCCGTTCATCCCGAACAGCCTAAGCCACGTCCCCCGGAGGTGGGTCGCCCCCGTCCGGGCGACCGCGGTTCAGGCCGAGGCGCGGTCGAGCTCGACGAGCTCGGAGCGCTGCAGCTGCACGGATCCGGCTGCGAGGAGCGCGTCGACCTGCTCGGGGCGCGAGACGCCCGCGACCGGCGCGGCGACCGTCGGGCGCGACTGCAGCCAGGCCACGGCGATCGTCGCGGGCGTGACGCCGTGCTCCGCGGCGATGTCGTCGAGCACCGCGAGCACGCGGTGCCCGCGGCGGCCGAGGTGGCGCGCCAGGCGCGCACCGCGCGCGTCGTGGCGGAGATCGGTGCGACGGCGCACCCCGCCGCCGAGGAAGCCGCCCGCGAGCGCGAAGTACGGCAGGACGGCGAGGCCCTGGGCGTGCGCGACGAGCTCGGGTGCCCCCTCGAACCCCCGCCGGTCCATCAGGTTGTACGCGGTCGTCACGGTCTGGAAGCGGGGCAGGCCGTTGGCGGCGAGCACCCGTGCCTCGATGAGCCGCTCCGGCGAGAAGTCCGAGGCGCCGATGGAGCGCACCTTGCCCGCCGTGATCAACCGGTCGACGGCGCCGAGGCTCTCCTCCAGCGGCACCTCCGCGTCTTCGCCGTGGAAGAACAGCACGTCGATGCGCTCGACCCGGAGCCGCTCGAGCGAGGCGTCGACCGCGCCCTGGAGCGAACGCGGCGACAGCCCGCGGTGCTCGGGGTGCCGGCCGGCCTTCGTCATGACGGTCATTCGGTCGCGGAGGCCGCGGTCGGCGAGCCACGCGCCGATGATCTGCTCACTGCGCCCGGAGGCGTAGGCGTCGGCCGTGTCGATGAGCTCGCCGCCGAGACCGGCGAAGCGGTCGAGGACCGCGAAGGATGCCTCGTGCGAGAGCGTCCAGCCGAAGACGCTGCCGCCGAGGGCGAGCGGGTGCACCGCGATGCCGGTGTCGCCGAGGGCGGCCTTGCGCGGGACGCGGATGGGGCCGGAGACGGGGTTCGACTCGACCAGGACGTCGGTGGGCTCGTCGATGACCTCGGCGTCGAACTCGAGCTCGACCGCCTCGCGCTCGCGCTGCGCGTCTCTCGTCATCGTGTGGCGTGCCACCGCTCCTCCTCCCCAGGATCGCTTCCGAGCGTACGGGGCAGGGATACCACCGGCCGTGAATGGCGGCCGAAGCGTTACCGAATCGTTGGCGAACCGCCAGCGCGGCGGACGACCGCCTCGGCCTGCCGCAGCAGCGGGGCGTCCACCATGCGCCCCTCGTGCGCGAAGACGCCGCCCTCGCCCGCGGCGGCGGCGAGCACGGCGCGGGCCTGCGCAAGGGCATCCGGATCCGGCCGGTACGCCGCCCGCACGAGCTCCACCTGGCGCGGGTGCACGCAGGCGGTCGCCTCGAAGCCGAGCGCGACCGCGTCCTCGGCCTCGGCCCGCAGCCCGGCCTCGTCGTCGAGGTCGAGGTGGACCGCGTCGATCGCCGCGACGCCGTGCGCGGCCGCCGCGAGGCGCACCTGGGACCTGGCGTGCCTCGCGACGTCGCGATAGCGCCCGTCGGGGAAGCGGCTGGCGGTTCCGCCGAGCGAGGCGACGAGGTCCTCCGCGCCCCACATCAGCGCGATCACCGGGGCGAGCGCCGCCAGCTCCGCGGCGGCGAGCACGCCGCGCGCGGTCTCGCACAGCGCGATCACCTCGAGGTCGCCGAGCTCGACGAGATCGGCGGTGCCCTCGCACTTCGCGAGCATGACCGTGCGGTACTCGGTGCCGCCGAGGGCTTCGAGATCGGCCTCGAGCTCGCCGCTCGCCGCCGGGTTGAGCCGCACGATCACCCGCTCCGGGTCGAGCGGGTGCTCGACGAGCGCCCGGCGCGCGGCCGGCTTCGCCGGGGCGGCGACCGCGTCTTCCAGATCGAGGATGACCGCGTCCGCGCGTTCGAGCGCCTTCTCGTAGCGGTCGGGACGGTCGGCCGGGCAGAACAGCAGCGCGGGGCCGAAGCGGAATCCGCCGCTCACGATCGCGCCCCGCCCGCCGCGGCCCGCTCCCCCGCCTCACGGGTCCAGACGAGCATGCTGCGCGTGCAGCGCGCCACGACGACGCCGTCCTGGTTGCGCGAGGTGTGGCGAAGCGTGACCACGCCCTCGCCCGGCCGCGACGACGACAGCCGTTTGCCCTCGACCACGCTCTCACCCGAGAGCGTGTCGCCCACGAACACCGGCGCCGGGAACGCGATCTCGCCGAAGCCGAGGTTGGCGACGAGGGTGCCGAGCGTGAGCTGCGCGACCGACTGGCCCACGAGCGTGGACAGGGTGAACATCGAGTTCACGAGCACCCGGCCGAACGGCTGCGTCTCGGCGAACGCCCGGTCGAGGTGCAGCGGCTGCGGGTTCATCGTCAGCGTCGTGAACAGCACGTTGTCGGCATCGGTCACCGTGCGACCCGGCCGGTGCACGTAGCGCACGCCCTCCTCGAACTCCTCGAACCAGAGGCCCCGCTGCACGATCTCGCGCAGCGCGGGCGTCTCGGCGGCGGCATCCGTCATGGCGACCTCCTCGCGCTCAGGCGACGAGCCCGAGCTCCCTCGTGATGATCATCAACTGCACCTCGGTGGTGCCCTCGCCGATCTCGAGGATCTTCGAGTCGCGGTAGTGGCGGGCGACGGGGTTCTCGTTCATGAAGCCGTAGCCGCCGAAGATCTGCGTCGCGTCCCTGGCATTGTCCATCGCCGCCTCCCCGCACACCATCTTCGCGATCGAGGCCTCCATCTTGAAGGGCAGCCCCGCGTCCATCTTGCGCGCGGCGTCGTGCCACGCCAGCCGCGCCTGGTGCACCCGGGCCTGCATCTTGGCGATCTTGAAGGCGATGTGCTGGTTGCGCCCGATCTCGTGCCCGAACACCACGCGGCTCTTCGCATAGCGCAGCGCCTCCTCGAGGCATCCCTGCGCCGCGCCCGTCGCGAGCGCCGCGAAGGCGATGCGCCCCTCGTCGAGCCGCTGCAGGAAGTTCGCGTAGCCCCGGCCCCGCTCGCCGAGCAGGTTCGCGGCCGGCACCCGCACGTCGCGGAGGGTCAGCGGGTGGGTGTCGCTCGTGTGCCAGCCGACCTTGTCGTAGCCCTCCTCGACGGTGAAGCCCGGCGTGCCGTTCGGCACGATGATGCAGCTGAGCTCCTTCTTCACCGTGCCGTCGGGGAGCTCCCGCTCGCCGGTGACCGCGGTGATGGTGACGAGCTTCGTGATGGGCGTGCCGGAGTTCGTGATGAACTGCTTCGAGCCGTTGATCACCCAGTCGTCGCCGTCGAGCACGGCGGTCGTCTGCGTGGCGCCGGCGTCGGATCCGGCGCCCGCCTCGGTCAGGCCGAATCCGGCGAGCGCGCGCCCGGCGATGAGATCGGGCAGGAACTCCGCGTGCTGCTCGGGGGTGCCGTTGCGGTAGATGGGCATGACGCCGAGCCCGACGCCCGCCTCGAGGGTCACGCCGATGGACTGGTCCACCCGGCCGAGGGCCTCCACCGCGAGGCAGAGCTGGAAGTAACTCTTGCCGAGGCCGCCGACCGACTCGGGGAACGGCAGCGCGAACAGCCCGAGCTCGCCCATCTGCGCGATGATCTCGAGCGGCAGCCGGCGCTTCGTGTCGTACTCGTACGCGGCGGGCGCGACGATGGTGTCGGCGAAGTCCTTCACCCGGTCGAAGAGCGCCTGTTCCTCGTCGCTCAGCTGGTAGTCCACTGCGGTGCTCCTTGCTCGTGGGTCGTGGCCTCGTGGGCCGAGGGCTCGGCGGCGCCGGGGTCGGCGCGGCCGGGGTCGGGGGCGGGATCGGCGGCGGCGTCGGCGGCGGCGGCGTCGGCGGCGTGCGGTTCGACCGCGGCGACCGCCTGCTCGCGGGAGACCTGCGCGCCGACCGCGACGGAGACCCGCGCGACGCCGGCGAATGGCGCGACGACGCGGTGCTCCATCTTCATCGCCTCGATGGCGAGGATCGCGGCGCCCGCTTCGACGGCGTCGCCGTCGCGCACGAGCACGGCCGTGACGGTGCCCGGCATGGGCGCCCGGAGCACGGGGTCGGCCGCTCCCCCGCGCTCGGCGGCGGCGAGACGGCGCTCGAGCGCCGTGCGGCGGTCGACGGGGACGATGCGCTGGGCACGGCCGTCTGCGTGCACCCAGATCGCCCCGTCGGGGCCGCGCACGGCGACGACGTCCGGCTCCGCGCGGGCGGCGGATGCCTCGCCGGCCTGAGCGGGCTCGGAGGCGCGCCAGCCGCGCTCGCGCTGCCAGGCGTGCGCGTCAGGACCGGCGGCGGCGCGCGCCTCGTCCTCCGCGAGCGCGGTCGCCACGGCGCGCTCCGCCGCGCTCGGCGGGGCC
>NZ_BMRJ01000003.1:73335-88883 GCF_014648575.1 Agromyces mediolanus
TCGGGATCGTCGAGCAACTCGCCGAGATACTCGAGGTTCGTCTCGACGCCGAGCACGACGGTCTCGTCGATCGCCGCCCGGAGCCGCTCGAGCGCCGTCGCGCGGTCGGGCCCCCAGGCGATGAGCTTCGCGAGCATCGGGTCGTAGTGGGCGGTGATCTCCTGCCCGGCGCGCAGGCCCGCGTCGATGCGGACGCCGTCGCCGCCGGCCGGACGCCAGACGAGCACCGGGCCGGTGGCGGGGAGGAAGCCGTCCGCGGGCCGCTCGGCGTAGAGCCTCGCCTCGATCGCGTGCCCGTCGAGCCGAAGCGCGTCCTGGCTGAGCGCGAGCGGCTCCCCCGCGGCGATGCGCAGCTGCTGCTCGACGAGGTCGACCCCGGTCACCAGCTCGGTGACGGGGTGCTCGACCTGCAGCCGCGTGTTCATCTCGATGAAGAAGAACTCGCCCGGCGCGGCATCCGAGACGAGGAACTCGACCGTGCCGGCGCCGCGGTAGTCGACGCTCCTGGCGGCCTCGCAGGCCGCCAGGCCGATGCGCTCCCGCGTGGCCTCGTCGAGCAGTGCGGACGGCGCCTCCTCGATGACCTTCTGGTGCCGTCGCTGCAACGAGCACTCGCGCTCGCCGAGGTGCACCACCGCGCCGTGCGCGTCGGCGAGCACCTGCACCTCGATGTGCCGGGGCCGCTCGATGAAGCGCTCGAGCAGGAGCGTGTCGTCGCCGAACGCGGCGGACGCGACGCGGCGCGCGGTCGGCAGCGCCTCGGCGAGCTCCCGGCGGTCGCGGGCGAGCTGCATGCCCTTGCCGCCGCCGCCGGCGGACGGCTTCACGAGGATCGGGTAGCCGACGGCCTCGGCGGCGGCGAGCAGGGCCGCGTCGTCGAGCGAGGGGTCGGCGACGCCGGGCACCACGGGGACGCCGCTCGCGGCGACGTGCCGCTTCGCGCGGATCTTGTCGCCCATGACGTCGAGCGCGCGCTCGCCCGGGCCGATGAAGACGAGCCCGGCGTCGGCGCAGGCGCGGGCGAAGCCGGCGTGCTCGGAGAGGAAGCCGTAGCCGGGGTGCACGGCCTCGGCGCCGCTCTCGACCGCCGCGCGCACGAGCCGCTCGGGATCGAGGTAGCTCTCGGCCGCCGGGGCCGGGCCGATGCGCACCGCGCGGTCCGCGAGCCCGACGTGCGGGGCGTCCAGGTCGGCGTCCGAGTACACGGCCACCGCCTCGATGCCGAGCCGCTGCAGGGTGCGGATGACGCGCACGGCGATCTCGCCGCGATTGGCGACGAGCACGCGCTCGAAGGGCCGGGGGCCGGCGGAGCGGCGCAGCTGCTGATCGGTCATCGCCATCACATCCTGAAGAGGCCGAAGCGCGGCTCGGGCAGCGGAGTGCGGCTCGCGAGCTCGAGGGCGAGCGCGAGCACGGTGCGGGTGTCGCCCGGCTCGATGATGCCGTCGTCCCAGAGCCGCGCGGTCGAGTGGTACGGGCTGCCCTGCTCCTCGTACTGCGCGCGGATCGGGGCGCGGAACGCCGCCTCGTCCGACGCCGGCCAGTCCTCGCCGCGCGCGGCGAGCTGCTCGCGCTTCACGGTGGCGAGCACCGAGGAGGCCTGCTCCCCGCCCATGACCGAGATGCGGGCGTTGGGCCACATCCAGAGGAAGCGGGGCGAGTAGGCCCGGCCGCACATCGAGTAGTTGCCCGCGCCGAAGGAGCCGCCGATGACGACGGTGAGCTTCGGCACGCGCGTCGTCGCGACCGCGGTGACCATCTTCGCGCCGTCCTTCGCGATGCCGCCGGCCTCCGCGTCGCGGCCGACCATGAAGCCCGAGATGTTCTGCAGGAACACGAGCGGGATGCCGCGCTGATCGCAGAGCTCGATGAAGTGCGCGCCCTTCAGCGCCGACTCGCTGAACAGCACCCCGTTGTTCGCGACGACGCCGACGGGGTGGCCGTCGAGGTGCGCGAAGCCCGTGACGAGCGTGTCGCCGTACTCCGGCTTGAACTCGGCGAACTCGCTGCCGTCGACGAGGCGGGCGATGACCTCGCGCACGTCGTAGGGCTGCTGCACGTCGACCGGGACGACGCTCGTGAGCCCCGCTGGGTCGACCGCCGGCGGTCGCGGCTCCCGGACGGCCCAGGCCCGCTCGGCGGGCGCCGGCAGCGTCGCGACCATGTCGCGGACGAGTTCGAGCGCGTGCTCGTCGTCTTCGGCGAGGTGGTCGACGACGCCGGAGGTGCGCGCGTGCAGCTCGCCGCCGCCGAGTTCTTCGGGGGTCACGACCTCGCCGATGGCGGCCTTCACGAGGGGCGGGCCGCCGAGGAAGATGGTGCCCTGCCCGCGCACGATGACGGTCTCATCGCTCATCGCGGGCACGTACGCGCCGCCCGCGGTGCAGGAGCCCAGCACGGCGGCGAGCTGCGGGATGCGCAGCGACGACATCGTCGCCTGGTTGAAGAAGATGCGGCCGAAGTGCTCGCGGTCGGGGAACACCTCGTCCTGCATCGGCAGGAACGCCCCGCCGGAGTCGACGAGGGAGATGCAGGGCAGCCGGTGCTCGAGCGCGACCTCCTGCGCCCGGAGGTGCTTCTTCACGGTCATCGGGTAGTAGGTGCCGCCCTTCACGGTGGCGTCGTTGCAGACGACCATGACGGGGCGACCGTGCACGAGGCCGATGCCGGTGATGAGGCCGGCGCCGGGCGAGTCGCCGCCGTACAGCCCCTCGGCGGCGAGGGGCGCGAGCTCGAGGAACGGGCTGCCCTCGTCGAGGAGCCGGGCCACCCGGTCGCGCGGCAGCAGCTTGCCCCGGGCGACGTGGCGCTCGCGGGAGGCCTCGGGCCCGCCGAGGGCGGCGCGCGCGAGCCGCTCGCGCAGTTCGGCGGCGAGCTCGGCGTGACCGGCGGCGTTCGCGATCGCGCGCTCGGATGCCGGGTCGACTGCTGACTGCAACGCGCCCATGTCCGCCTCTCCGTCGTGGCGTGGGGCGGGCACTTCGGTTAATGCCCGCTAACTCGATTTGATGTTAGTGGCGACTAACCGAAACGGCAAGCGCCGCGCTCGCCGCCGGAGGGGATCGAGCCCGCGGGAGGAGGCTCCGGCGCGCAGCCGCCTCCCCCGGTGCCGATGCCCTCCCGCCCGGCAGGCCAGGTTGACCGCTCGAACGGAACCCGGTTAACCTGCACTCACTGAACACCCGACGACGCGGAGCACGGATGACGAGCGGCACCGAGGTCGAGGCCCCCACGCAGCGGAGCCTCCGCAAGGCCGATCGGCGCGCCGCCATCCTCGACGCCGCCGCCGCGCTCTTCGCGGCGCGCGGCTACGCCGGCGTCACCCTCGACGAGCTCGGTGCGGCCGTCGGCGTCTCCGGCCCGGCCGTCTACCGGCACTTCCCCGGCAAGGGCGCGGTGCTCGCCGCCATCCTCGTCGACGCGAGCCGGGCGCTCCTCGACGGAGCCGAGCGCGTGCTCGCCGTCGATGCGACCCCGGAGGCGGCGCTGCGCGCCCTCATCCGCTTCCACGTCGAGTTCGCCGTCGGCGACGCCGACGTCATCGCCGTGCAGGAGCGCGAGGTCACCCAGCTCGACCCCGCCGCGCGGCACGAGATGCGCACCCTCCAGCGCAGATACGTCGAACACTGGGTCGGCGTGCTCGATCGACTCCGGCCGGATCTGGCCGAAGAGGAGCTCAGGGTCAGGGCACACGCCGCCTTCGGCCTCATGAACTCCACTCCGCACAGCGCCCGCACCCCTGGGCGCCGACCCGCCGCGACCACCATCCGCGGCATTCTGGAGGAAATGACATGGGCGAGCCTCATGTCGTGACGCTGCGCCCCACCCGCGCCGCCGATCTCGACGCACTGTTCCGCTTCCACCACGACGAGACCGCCGTCCACCAGGCCGCGTTCGCGCCGGGCGACGACGACCGTCCCGCGTTCGACGCCCGCTGGGCCGAGCGCCTCGCCGATCCCGAGCTCACCACCCGCACCGTGCGCGCCGACGGCCGCATCGTCGGCGACGTGGAGGTGCGCCGCGAGCACGGCGTCGCCGTGCTCGACTCCTGGATCGACCCGGACCACTGGGGCCTCGGCATCGCCACCCGCGCCCTGCGCCTCCTGCTCGACGGGCTGCCGGAGCGCCCCGTGCGCGCCAGGGTCGCGGCCGACAACCGGGGCTCCCGCGCCGTGCTCGCGAAGCTCGGCTTCGCGGAGGTCGCCCGCGAACTCGTCTACGCGCCCGCCCGCGGCGGCGAGACGGAGCGTCTTGTCTACGAGCTCGACTGAGGCCGGCGCCTCTGGGCGCCGCTACTCGCTCGCGAGCGCGTGGATGCGTTGCGCGAGCTCGACGTCGCGCCGGGTCACCCCGCCGACGTCGTGCGAGCGCAGTTCGAAGGTGATCGATCCCCAGCGCACGTGCACGTCCGGATGGTGCGCGAGCTCGTCGGCGACGACCGCGACGCGGTCGAGGAAACGCACCCCGGCCGAGAAGTCGCCGGTCTCGTAGCTCGCGACGAGGTGGTCCACGGCGTGCTCGAACGGCGTGCCGGCGAGCGCCGCGGCCGTGTCCTCCGCGAGCAGCAGTGTGCGGTCGTCCATCCGTTCGCCCCCGTCCCGGGCCGCCCGCGCGGCCCTGCGGGCGAGGCTACGCCGCGGGGGACGGCGCCGCCATCCCCCGCGGCCCGCTCACATCGTGAGGGCGAGCCCCGGCTCCCGCAGCACCCGGCCGACGTCGCCGAGGAAGCGCGAGCCCTGCTCGCCGTCCACGAGTCGGTGATCGAAGGAGAGCGAGAGGGTCATCACCTCGCGCAGCGCGATCTCGCCGCGGTGCTCCCACGGCAGCCGGCGCACTTGGCCGGTCGCGAGGATCGCGGCCTCCCCCGGGTTCAGGATCGGCGTGCCCGCGTCGATCCCGAAGACGCCGATGTTCGTGATCGACATCGTGCCGCCGGACAGCTCGGCCGGGCTCGTGCGCCCCGCGCGCGCCGTCTCGGCGAGCGCGCCGATCGCGTCGGCCAGCTCGACGAGGGTCATCCGCTCGGCGCCGGGGATCACCGGCACCACGAGCCCGCGATCCGTCGCCGCGGCGATGCCGAGGTTCACGCCCGCGAACTGCACGATCTCCTGCGCCTCCTCGTCCCAGCGCGCGTTGACCTCCGGGGTGCGCGCCGCAGCGAGGCAGACCGCCTTCGCGACGACGGCGAGCGGAGTGATCCGGTGCCCGGCGAAGGCGCGATCTTCGCGCAGCCCGCGCAGGAGCTCCATCGTCGCGGTCACGTCGACGGTGAGGAACTCGGTCACGTGCGGCGCGGTGAAGGCGCTGCGCACCATCGCGGCGGCCGTGTGCTTGCGGACGCCGCGGATCGGGATGCGGGTCTCGGCCGGTCGTTCCCCCGCGGCCGGTCGGGGCGCCGTCGCTGCGGCGGCGGACGGCGCCTGGACGGCGTTCGCCGCGCGTTCGACGTCGTCGCGCGTGATCAGCCCGCGCTCCCCGGTGCCCTCGATCGCGTCGAGCTCGACCCCGAGCTCGCGCGCCAGCCGGCGCACCGGCGGGGTCGAGCGGGGCCGCTCGCCGCGCCGCGAAGCCTCGGTGCCGAACGTCGCAGCGGATGCCTCGCCGGCACCGGCTCCCGACGCCCCGCTGCCGGGCGACGCGGCGCGCTGGCGACGCCGCGGTCCGCGATCGGCCGCGGCGCCGTAGCCGACGAGCGTCGGCTCGCGCTTCGGCTCGGCCTGCGCGTCGGCTTCTGGCCCGGCGCTGCCCGAGGCATCCGCGCCGCCTTCGTCCGAGCCGCCGGCGGGCGCGCCGTCGCCCGTCTCGCAGGAGAACAGCGGCGCGCCGACCTCGACGGTCTCACCGGGTTCGGCGTGCAGGGCCGTGATCACCCCGGCGAAGGGCGACGGCAGCTCGACGACGGCCTTCGCCGTCTCGACGTCGGCGACGATCTGGTTGAGCTCGATGCGGTCGCCGACCGACACACGCCAGGCGACGAGCTCCGACTCCGTGAGCCCCTCGCCGAGATCCGGCAGCGCGAACGCGCGCACCCCGCTCACGCCTCGACCCCCGAGAGCGAGTTGGCGCGGCCGAGCACGCGGTCGACGCCGTCGAGGATGCGGTCGAGGTCCGGCAGGTGGTGCTGCTCGAGCTTCGCGGGCGGGTACGGGATATCGTGGCCCGTGACGCGCACCGGCGCGTGCTCGAGGTAGTCGAAGCAGCGCTCGGTGAGGCTCGCCGCGATCTCGGCGCCGACGCCGCCCTGCTGGCCCGCCTCGTGCGCGACGACGAGCCGGCCGGTGCGCCGCACGGAGGCCTCGAGGGTCGGATAGTCCACCGGCGCCAGAGACCGCAGATCGATGACCTCGATGGAGACCCCGTCCTCGGCCGCGGCGACCGCGGCATCCTTCGCGGTCTGCACGAGCGCGCCGTAGGTGACGAGCGTCACGTCGTCGCCCGGTGCGACGACCGTCGCGATGCCCATCGGCTTCGCGTCGGCGAGACTCGCCGCCTCGTCGACCTCCCCCTTCGCGTGGTAGCGCCGTTTGGGCTCGAAGAAGAGCACCGGATCGTCGCTCGCGATCGCCTGCTGGATCATGACGTGCGCGTCCGCCGGGTTCGAGCAGACGACGACGCGGAGCCCCGCGGTGTGCGCGAAGTAGGCCTCTGGCGACTCGGAGTGGTGCTCGGCCGCGCCGATGCCGCCGCCGAAGGGCACCCGGATCGTGATCGGGACCTTCACGGTGCCGCGGGAGCGGTAGTGCAGCTTCGCCGCCTGCGCGACGATCTGATCGAAGCCGGGATAGATGAAGCCGTCGAACTGGATCTCGACGACGGGTCGGAAGCCGCGGTAGGCGAGCCCGACCGCCGTGCCGATGAGCCCAGCCTCCGACAGCGGCGAGTCGACCACGCGCTCGCGGCCGAACTCGGCCTGCAGCCCGTCGGTGATGCGGAAGACGCCCCCGAGGGTGCCGATGTCCTCGCCCAGGAGGACGACGCGAGGGTCGGCGGCGAGGGCGTTGCGCAGGCCCCGGTTTAGGGCCTTGCCGAGGGTGAGGGTGGTCATCGTCCGGCTCCGTTCTCGTCGGATGCCTCGTCGGCGAAGAGCGCGAGGTACCGCGCGTAGTGCTCGCGCTGGCGGGCGACGTGGCTGTTCGGCTCCGCGTAGACGTGCTCGAACACGCTGAGGGCGGGCGGGTCGGCGAGGCCGAGGCAGGCGGCCCGGAGCTCGGCGGCTGCGGCATCCGCCGCCTCGGCCGTCTCGCGCTCGAGCCCGGCGACGTCCACCCCGAGCCCCTCGAGGAGGGCGAGCAGGCGGGCGATAGGATCGCGCTCCCGCCAGGCGGCCAGCTCCGCCTCGTCGCGGTAGCGGCTGGGGTCGTCGGCGGTGGTATGCGGGCCCATGCGGTAGGTGACGGCCTCGATGAGGCTCGGCCCGTCCCCGCGACGGGCGCGTTCGAGCGCCATGCGGGTCACAGCGAGCACCGCGAGCACGTCGTTGCCGTCGACCCGGATGCCGGGCATCGCGAAGCCGTCGGCGCGGCGGGCGAGCTCCTGCTTCGACTGCAGCCCGACCGGCTCGGAGATCGCCCACTGGTTGTTCTGGCAGAAGAAGACGACGGGCGCCTCGAAGCTCGAGGCGAAGACGAACGCCTCGTTGACGTCGCCCTCGCTCGTGGCGCCGTCGCCGAAGTAGGCGATGGCCGCGGCGTCGGAGTGGTCCCAGCGCACCCCCATGGCGTAGCCGGTCGCGTGCAGCGCTTGCGCGCCGATGATGATCTGCGGCACGGCGACGCGGTGCGCGGCCGGGTCCCAGCCGGACGACGCGGTGCCGCGCCAGGTGGTCACGAGCCCCTCCGCGGGGACGCCGCGGGCCCAGGCGACGGCGAGCTCCCGGTAGCTCGTGAAGGCGAAGTCGTCGTCGCGCAGGGCGCGCACGGAGCCGATCTGCGCGGCCTCCTGCCCGGCGAGCGGCGGCCAGAGCCCGAGCTCGCCCTGGCGCTGCAGCGCGACCCCCTCGGCGTCGAGCCGGCGGACGATGACCATGTCGCGGTAGAGCCGGCCGAGGGCCGCGGCGTCGACGTCGGCGACCCAGGGGTCGAACTCGGCGTCGTGGCGCCGGGTCCCCGTCTCGTCGACGAGCTGCACGAACGACTCGGGCCTCGTCAAGAGCCCGGTCGCATCACGGTCGGAAAGGGTCATCGTCGATCCTCCTGGTTCGGCGGAGCGCTTCGTGGGCACTCCGACTCGCCGGCCACGTCGCCGGATACGCCGAGAGTACGTCGGAAGGTCACACAGCTCAAGCATTGCCGGATTCATTGAGCATGTTGCCAAGCGCGCGGGGCTCGAACCTCGCTACACTGCGCAGCATGAGCACTCTCGACCAGCTCGATCGAGCCCTCCTCGCCGCACTCGCCGCCGACCACCGCGCGACCGTCGTCGCCCTCGCGGAGCGCCTGGGCCTCAGCCGCAACACGGTGCAGGCCAGGCTCGCCCGGCTCGAGGCATCCGGCGCCTTCGCCTCCTTCGAGCGGGCGATCGATCCGGCGCCGCTCGGCTACCCGCTCGAGGCCTTCGTCTCGGTGCACGTGCGGCAGAAGCAGCTCGGCGAGGTCGTCGCGCGTGTGGCGGAGATCCCCGAGGTCCTGCAGGCACACGGGCTCTCCGGCTCGGTCGACCTCCTCGTGCGCGTCGTCTGCCGCGACGCCCACGATCTCTTCCGCATCGACGGCGAGATCCTCGCGATCGACGGGGTGGAGCGCACCGAGACCTCGCTCTCGATGGGCGAGCTCATCCCCTATCGCCTCGGGCCGCTGCTCGACCGTTAGCCGCGCGACGCCGGCGCGCATCCGCCCTCGCGGGCGATCACCAAGAAACCGTTGCAAACAAATGCTTGCAAACAAACACTTGCAAAATTTTCTTTGCAACGGTATCTTTGCACTCATGAGCGAGACGACTCCGAGGCACATCGAAGCCCAGCCGAGCAGCACCCGGCATCCCGGCATCGACCACGTGCTGTCGACGACGGCGCTGAAGTCGCTCGGGCACCCGCTGCGCATCCGCATCTACGACGAGCTGTCCTCCTACGGACCGCTCACCGCGAGCGGCCTCGGCGAACGCCTGAGCGAGTCGAGCGGGTCCATGAGCTACCACCTCCGCCAGCTCGAGCGCGCCGGCCTCGTCCGCGAGGACACGAGCCGCGGCACCGGCCGCGAACGCTGGTGGGAGCGCACGCCCGGCTCGGTCGCCGTGCCCGACCCGCAGGACCTGCCCCCGGGCAGCGCCGAGCGGCTGGCCGCGAAGCTCGTCGAAGACGAGTGGCTCACGATCCGCGACCGCAACTACCGGGACTTCGTCGCCGACGGCCCGCACGTCTTCGGCAAGGAATGGCTCGAGGTCGCGACGAGCGACACGATCAACCTCCGCCTCACCGTCGAGCAGCTCGCCGAGCTCGTCGCCGAGATCGACGCGGTGTTCCTGAAGTTCGGCGAGCGGTACAAGCGCACGCCCACCCCGGGCTCCATGCCCGTGCAGATCCACCTCAACGCCTTCCCGCTCGTGCGCGGCGAGGCCACCCAGGACGACACTCGGAAGGAGTGATCATGACCACCGCCACCCTCTCCCCCGGCGCCGGCCGACTCGCCGGCCTCGCCGTCCGCAGCGGCCTCGGCCTTGCGAGCTGGGGCCTGCGTCGCGCCAGCCGACGCACGGATCGCGAGCAGCTGCTCGGCCGGGCCGAGGCCCGGGCCGCGGCCGAGCGCGCCCTCGCCGAGCGCGACGAGCTGTTCCGCAGCGCGGGCTACCTCCCGCTCTGAGCATGGGGCCGGCGCTGCGCGTCGGCCGTCGCGGCCCGCAAAACGACGGATGCCCCGCCCGAACGAATCGGGCGGGGCATCCGCGTGTCAGGCGGGAACCGCGGTCACTCGACCTCGGAGCCCTCGGCCGGAGCGTCGGTGTGCTCGCCGGTGGCGGCACGACCCTCGACGTCGGCGTCCTCCTGCAGGACCGGGGCGAGCGAGAGCTTGCCGCGGTCGTCGATCTTGGTGATCTCGACGAGCAGCTTCTGCCCGACGCCCAGCACGTCCTCGACGTTCTCGACGCGCTTGCCGCCGGCGAGCTTGCGCACCTCGGAGATGTGCAGCAGGCCGTCCTTGCCCGGCAGCAGCGACACGAAGGCGCCGAAGGTGGCGATCTTCACGACGGTGCCGAGGAACTGCTCGCCGACCTCCGGGTTCGTGGGGTTCGCGATCGCGTTCACCTGGGCGCGGGCCGCCTCGGCCGAGGGGCCGTCGGTGGCGCCGATGTAGACGGTGCCGTCCTCCTCGATGGAGATGTCGGCGCCGGTCTCGTCCTGGATCGCGTTGATCGTCTTGCCCTTCGGCCCGATCAGCTCGCCGATCTTGTCGACCGGGATCTGCACGCTGATGACGCGCGGAGCGGTCGGAGCCATCTCGTCCGGGCCGTCGATCGCCGCGTTGAGCACGGCGAGGATGGTGGTGCGAGCCTCCTTGGCCTGGGTCAGCGCGCCGGCGAGCACCGAGGCGGGGATGCCGTCGAGCTTCGTGTCGAGCTGGATGGCCGTGACGAACTCGCTTGTGCCAGCGACCTTGAAGTCCATGTCGCCGAGCGCGTCCTCGGCACCGAGGATGTCGGTGAGCGCCGCGTAGCGGGTCTCACCGTTCACGGTGTCGGAGATGAGGCCCATGGCGATGCCGGCGACCGGGGCGCGCAGCGGCACACCGGCGTTCAGCAGCGAGAGGGTCGAGGCGCAGACGGAGCCCATCGAGGTCGAGCCGTTGGAGCCGAGAGCCTCGGACACCTGACGGATCGCGTAGGGGAACTCCTCGCGCGTGGGCAGCACCGGCACGAGCGCGCGCTCGGCGAGTGCGCCGTGCCCGATCTCGCGACGCTTCGGCGACCCGACGCGGCCGGTCTCACCGGTCGAGTAGGGCGGGAAGTTGTAGTTGTGCATGTAGCGCTTCTTGGTGACCGGGCTCAGCGAGTCGATCTGCTGCTCGAGCTTCAGCATGTTCAGCGTGGTGACGCCCAGGATCTGGGTCTCGCCGCGCTGGAAGATGGCCGAGCCGTGCACGCGGGGCACGACCTGCACCTCGGCGTCGAGCGGGCGGATGTCGGCGAGGCCGCGGCCGTCGATGCGGACGCCCTCCTCGAGCACGCGCGTGCGCATGACCTTCTTGGTGACCGACTTGTAGGCCGCGGAGACCTCGGCGTTGGCCGACTCGGGCAGCTCGCCCGCCTCGACCTTGGCCGCGACGTGCTCCTTGACGCGCGCCTTGAGGGCGTCGTCGGCGTCCTGGCGCTCGACCTTGCCGGCGATCTGGTAGACGTCCTTGAGCTCGGCGGCGGCGAACGCCTCGACGACCTCCTTGACCTCAGGCTGGTACGGCGGGAACGTCGGGTAGTCGGCGACGGGCTTCGCCGCGGTCTTCGCGACCTGCTGCTGCGCCTCGACGAGCTGCTTGATGAAGGGCTTCGAGGCCTCGATGCCCTGCGCGATGACGGTCTCGTCGGGCTTGACGGCGCCGCCCTGGATGAGGTTCCACGCGTTGTCGGTCGCCTCGGCCTCGATCATCATGATCGCGACGTCCTCGGAGCCGTCGGTCTCGGTCACGACGCGGCCCGCGACGACCATGCTGAACACGGCCTCCTCGAGCTGGCCGTGCTTCGGGAACGCCACCCACTGGCCGTCGATGAGCGCGACGCGGACGCCGGCGACCGGGCCGGAGAACGGCAGGCCGGACAGCTGCGTCGAGAGCGACGCGGCGTTGATGGCGAGCACGTCGTAGAGCTCGTCGGGCTCGATGGCGAGGACGGTCACGACGACCTGGACCTCGTTGCGCAGGCCCTCGACGAAGGAGGGGCGGAGCGGGCGGTCGATGAGGCGGCAGGTGAGGATCGCCTCGGTCGAGGGGCGGCCCTCGCGGCGGAAGAACGAGCCGGGGATGCGGCCCGCGGCGTACATGCGCTCCTCGACGTCGATCGTGAGCGGGAAGAAGTCGAAGTGATCCTTCGGCTGCTTCGAGACGCTCGTCGCCGAGAGCAGCATGGTCTCTTCGTCGATGTAGGCGACCGCGGAGCCCTGCGCCTGCTGGGCGAGGCGTCCGGTCTCGAAGCGGATGGTGCGGGTGCCGAACTTGCCGTTGTCGATGACGGTCTCGGCGAACGTGATTTCAGGACCTTCCAAGAGGTCTCTCTCCTTTGTTTCCCGTCGCACCCCGTGTGGGCGCGACTGCATACGAAGGAGCAGGAACAGGCAATACGAATCGCATCAGGACGATGCGCTCACGCTGGCCACCAGTAGAAGTCCACCGAATCGAGTCGGTAAGCCACCACAGGGGACCAGCTTCCTGCCGGCCTGCTCCGAAGGTGCTCGGTGTTCAGTTGCGGTTCGCGGCCCGCTGCGAGGCAGAGCTGCGAGGCGGTGACCACTCGGGCGACCGCTTCGACTCTAGCAGAGGGGTCCCGGTCGGAGCCGGAATCCGGAGCAGGGCGAGTTCGGGACGCTTCGGCGAGCGGCCCTCCCCCGCGGTCCGTCCGCGCAGCCGGCGGACCACCCACGGCAGCACGTGCACCGCCATCCAGGCGGGCCCGGAGACGCGCGTCGCATGCGCGCCGTCGTGCAGCGCGAGTTCGAGGTCGGCGAGGACCGCGGCGTCCGGGATGCCGAGCGCGCGCGCCGCGGCGTAGGCCAGCGTGCGGTGGCCGGCGGGGTTCAGGTGCACCCGGTCGGCCGCCCAACTGGAGCGGGCCCGCAGCTCGGGCGCGTGCTCGACGTCGACCAGCACGGCGCCGTGCTCCGCGGCGAGCGCGCGGAGTCGCTCGTCGAAGCGGGCGAAGCGGGCCCGGAGGCCGCGCACCTCCCAGCGCTCGGGCAGGAACGGGGTGACGACGAGCACCCGGCATCCGGCGTCGGCGGCCGCGCGGAGGCCGTCCCCGAGCCGATCCGCGAGCGCGACCGGATCCGCACCGCGCTGCACGAGGTCGTTGCTCCCGACGAAGACGCCGACGAGCTCCGCGCCGAGCGCGAGCGCCGCGGGCAGCTGCTCGTCGACCACGTCGCGGATCCGGCGGCTGCGCACCGCGAGATTCGCGTACTCGACCCCGGGCCCCGGCCGGCTCATCGCGAGCAGCATGGCGAGCCGGTCGGCCCAGCCGCGGTACTCGCCCGGGGCGGTGCGCGAATCGTCGCAGAGTCCCTCGGTGAGCGAGTCGCCGACCGCGACGAAGCGGAGCGGCGCACCGGCGGCGCGGGCCGGGACCGGCTCGGCGGGGCTCGGGACCGTGCACGCCGGCGCCGCCGGGGGTTCGACCTGGGCGAGCCCGGCGGCGCGCGCCCTGGCGTCGCGGTAGTGGCCGAGCAGCTCCTCGCAGAGCACGTCCCAGCCGCGGCCCTCGACGCCGCGGCGGGCCGCCCGGCCGAACGCGCGACGCTTCGCGGCATCCCCCGCGAGGTCGGCGACGCGCGCGGCGAACTCGTCGAGGTCCCCCGGGCGGTAGAGCCAGCCGTCGACGCTCTGCCGGACGAGGTCGAGCGGGCCGCCGGCACCGGTGGCGACGACGGGGACGCCGCTCGCGTGCGCCTCCTGCACGGTCTGGCAGAACGTCTCGCTCTCCCCCGGGTGCACGAAGACGTCGAAGCTCGCGAGCGTCGTCGCGAGCTCCTCGCCGCCGAGGAACCCGGTGAAGACCGCGTCCGGCAGCAGCGCTTCGAGCTCGTCGCGGGAGGGGCCGTCGCCGACGACGACGAGCCGGATGCCGGGCACGCCGCGGAGCGCCAGCAGGTCCTCGACCTGCTTCTCCGGCGCGAGCCGGCCGACGTAGCCCACGACGACCTCGCCGCCGGGTGCGATCCGCCGCCGCCAGGCCTCGTCGCGCCGACCCGGTCGGAAGCGCTCGAGGTCGACGCCGCGACGCCACAGCCGGGTCCCGGAGACGCCGAGCGCGTCGAGCCGGTCGAGCGCCGAGCTCGAGGGCGCGAGCGTGAGCGTCGCCCGGCCGTGCAGCCGCGCAACGTGCCGCTCGAGCGCCGGCGCCGCGGCCGGGACCCCGTACCGGGCGGCGTAGGCCGGGACATCCGTCTGGTAGACCGCGACGCTCGGCGCCCCGATCGCCTCGGCGGCGCGCACGCCCTGCCATCCCAGCACGAACGGCGAGGCGAGGTGCACGACGTCGGGCGAGAACTCGGCGAGCGCGGCGGTGAGCCGGCGGAGACCGGGCACCGCGATCCGCACCTGCGGATAGCGCGGCAGCGGCGTCGACGGCAGCTGCACGAGGCGCGCCCCGCGGAGTGCCGCCTCGTCGACGCGGCCGGCGCGCGGCGCGATGACGAGGGCCTCGTGCCCCGCGCGCTCCAGGTGCCCCAGCACCTGGAGGAGCGAGTGGGTGACCCCGTTCATGTGCGGGAGGAACGATTCGGCGAGGATCGCGACCTTCACGACACCAGGGTGCCCCGGCCGTGGCGGCGCACAGCGCGAAAGCGGGCCAGGGCACCGAGGATTCACCGTCGCGTCGGCGAGCGTTCGCCGCCCGGTCGCGGACCCGTCGCCGGACGGACGGCGCTCGGGCCTTGCCGCCGCGCCGGGAGCGGCGTTGCATGGCAGCGCGGCGCCGCAGCCGGGGCACCGCTCCATCGATCGAGGAGGACCTCATGGCATCCGTCGCCCGCGTGACCACCATCACCGCCCGCTCCGAGCAGAGTTTCGACGACGCGATCTCCGTGGGCGTCGCCCGGGCGTCCGAGACGCTGCGCAACGTCTCCGGAGCCTGGGTGAAGGAGCAGAAGATCGAGGCGAGCGACGGGGTGATCACCGGCTGGTCGGTCACGCTCGAAGTGACCTTCGTGCTCGACGACTGACGGCGCTCGCCGGCCGGCCACCCGCCGTTCACCCCGCCCGGATAGCAAGGCGGGGTGTCAGCCGACGCCCTCGCCCAGCTCGCCGCCTCGCCGTGGCTGCTGCCCGCGCTCTTCGCGCTCGTCGTCGGCGACGCCTTTCTCGTGGTGCTGCCGAGCGAGACCCTCGTGGTCGCGCTGGGGGCGCTCGCGGCGACCACGGGGCATCCGAACCCGCTCCTCGTGATCCCGGTCGCCGCGCTCGGCGCCGTCCTCGGCGACCTCGCCTGCTACGGGATCGGCCGCGCGGGCGGTCTCGAGCGCTGGGCGTGGCAGCGGAAGCCGCGGGTCGCCGCCGCGATCGAGCGGGTGCGGCGCACCGTCGGCCGGCGCACCGCGGTGCTCGTGTTCACCGCCCGCTACATCCCGTTCGCCCGCATCGCCGTGAACCTCGCCGCCGGCGCCGTGCGGATCCCGCTCGGCCGGTACCTGCCGCTCTCGGCGGCCGCGGGGCTCGCGTGGGCGGTCTTCAACACGGCGATGGGGGCGGTCGTCGGCGCGGCGTTCGCGGACCAGCCGCTGCTCGCCCTCGCGATCTCGGTCCCCGTCGCGATCCTCGCGGGCCTCGCCATCGACGCGCTCGTCCGCCGCTTCGCCCCCTGAACCCCCTTCGCCCCCTGAAACGCCGAGTTGCCCGACTTTCATGAAAGTCGGGCAA
>NZ_BMRJ01000003.1:88977-107386 GCF_014648575.1 Agromyces mediolanus
CATCGGCCGGTCGAGGCGGAACGGGTCGCTCACCAGCTGCGAGCGGTCGGTGCGCTCGACGAGCTCGGCGAACTCCTTCGCACCCCGGAAGATGCGGTCGGGCAGCGAGCGCACGCCGTCGCCCTCGGCGCCGCCCCAGTCGCTCGTCGCGGCGAACACCCCGGTGGTCACCGGCACCGCGTGCAGGTAGGTGAACAGCGGGCGCATCGCGTAGTCGATCGCGAGCGAGTGCCGGGGCGTGCCGCCCGTCGCGCCGAGCAGCACCGGCAGATCGGTGAGGGCCTGCGGGTCGATCACGTCGATGAACGACTTGAACAGTCCCGCGTAGCTCGTCGTGAAGATCGGCGTGACGGCGATGAGCCCGTCGGCCGAGGCCACGGCGTCGAGCGCCTCCTCGAGCTTCGGCGGTGCGAAGCCCATGAGCAGGTGGTTCGTGATGTCGTGGGCGAGCTCGCGCAGCTCGAAGGTGCGCACCTCGGCCTCGACCCCCCGCTCGGCGAGGGCCGCGAGGGAGTCGGCGGCGAGGCGGTCGGCGAGCTGGCGGGTCGAGCTCGGCGTGGAGAGCCCCGCCGAGACGACGACGATCTGCTTGGCGGTCATCGTGCACCTCCTGCACGGGTCGCGGCGGGGCCGAAGGCCGAGCCGGCGGGCGCGGGCGCGTCCTGGTAGGGCGAGGCGCCCGCGGTCAGGTTGTCGCCGCGGTTGGCGTTCGGCGTCGCCTGGCGGGGCGCCTGGTCGCCGTACTTCGCGGCGACGAGCGAGGCGTGCGTGGGGGCGTCGGGCACCTCGGCCGGGCGGTTCTTCGCGAACTCGGTGCGCAGCACGCCGACGACCTCGCCGAGCAGGTCGAGCTGCTCGAGCACGGTCTTCAGCGGCAGCCCCGCGTGGTCGACGAGGAACAGCTGGCGCTGGTAGTCGCCCACGTAGTCGCGGAAGCCGAGCGTGCGGTCGATGACCTCCTGCGGGCTGCCCACGGTGAGCGGGGTCTGCTGGGTGAACTCCTCGAGGCTCGGGCCGTGGCCGTAGACCGGGGCGTTGTCGAAGTACGGCCGGAAGTCGCGCACCGCGTCCTGCGAGTTGCGGCGCATGAAGACCTGGCCGCCGAGGCCGACGATCGCCTGCGCGGCCGTGCCGTGGCCGTGGTGCTCGAAGCGCTGGCGGTACAGCGCGATCATGCGCTGGGTGTGCGAGGCGGGCCAGAAGATGTGGTTCGCGAAGAAGCCGTCGCCGTAGTAGGCGGCCTGCTCGGCGATCTCCGGGGTGCGGATGGAGCCGTGCCAGACGAACGGGGGAACGCCGTCGAGCGGGCGCGGCGTCGAGGTGAAGCCCTGCAGCGGGGTGCGGAACTTGCCCTCCCAGTCGACGACGTCCTCGCGCCACAGCCGGTGCAGCAGCTCGTAGCTCTCGACCGCGATGGGCAGGCCCTGCCGGATGTCCTTGCCGAACCAGGGGTAGACCGGCCCGGTGTTGCCGCGGCCGATCATGAGGTCGGCGCGGCCGCCGGAGACGTGCTGCAGCATCGCGTAGTCCTCGGCGATCTTCACCGGGTCGTTCGTGGTGATGAGCGTCGTGGCGGTGGAGAGCTGGAGGGTCGAGGTCTGGCCGGCGATGTACGCGAGCGTCGTCGTGGGCGAGGACGACCAGAACGGCGGGTTGTGGTGCTCGCCGAGGGCGAAGACGTCGAGGCCGACCTCTTCCGCGTGCTTGGCGATCGCGATGGTCGCCTGGATCCGCTCGGCCTCGGTCGGCGTGCGGCCGGTCGTCGGGTCCTGCGTGATGTCGCTGACGGTGAAGATTCCGAACTGCACGGCGTCCTCCTGGGGTGCGGGTCGAGTGCTTTCAATGCGTTTGCATAGATTAGGAACCAGGCTGCCCCCGAAGCTATTCCCGCTTCGCCGATTCGATCGAAAGGGCAGCGGATGACGCACCGCATCCAGTCTGCCCTGCCGCCGCGATCCGCGTGCGGGCCGGGTCTAGACTCCGGGGTGATGGGCAGCATCTCGGTCGTCATCCCCTGCTTGGACGATGCCGCCATGCTCCGCGCCTGCCTCGCCGCGCTGGCGGTGCAGACCCGGCCCGCCGACGAGATCATCGTCGTCGACAACGGTTCGCGCGACGACTCCGCCGCCGTCGCCCGCGACGCCGGCGCCCGGGTCGTGACGGAGCCGCGCCGCGGCATCTGGCCCGCGACCGCCGCCGGCTTCGACGCCGCCCGCGGCGAGCTCCTCGCGCGGCTCGACGCCGACTCGGTGCCCCCGCCCGACTGGCTCGCCCGCGTCGAACGGCGGATGGCCGAGGCCGACGCCCCCACCGCGATCACCGGCCCCGGCCGCTTCTACGGCGGCACCGCGTTCACGCGCTGGGTGGCCAGGCACCTCTACATCGGCGGCTACTTCTGGGCCATCGGCATCCTGCTCGGGCATCCTCCGCTCTTCGGTTCGAACTATGCGCTGCGCAGCGAGGCGTGGCGCGAGCTCCGCGGCATCGTGCACCGCGACCGGGCCGACGTGCACGACGACCTGGACCTCGCCTGGTGGCTCCGCCCGGGCATGTCGGTCGCCTATGAGCGCAGCCTCGTCGTCGACGTCTCGGCACGCCCGTTCGACAGCTGGGCGGCCCTCGGGCGACGGCTGCGGATGGCCTTCCACACCCTCGCGGTCGAGTGGCGGGAGTGGCCGGCGCTCGAGCGGCGCGCCGAGCACCGCGAGGCGGCGACGGGCACCGCCGTCGCGGACGAGGGCGATCAGGCGGTCGCGTAGAGCTCGAGCAGATCGCGCACGAGCTGGTGCGGCGTCGTCTCGCACGGGCTGTGCCCCGTCCGGTACACGGCGAAGCGCGCCCCCAGCTCGCGGGCCGAGCGCTCGTGCAGCTCGAGCGGCCAGAGGTCGTGCGCCCCGACCGCCACGAGCTTCGGGACGGCGGATGCCGCGACCTCGCGCCGGAGATCGGGGGTCGCCATCATGCACGCGATGAGATCGTCCACGCTGTCGCGGCGGGTGAGCCGGAACCGCTCGCGCACGAAGGCGAGGCGACCGGGCGGCACCCGGTTCAGATTGCTGCGGATGCCCCAGAGCATGAGCGCGGCGCCCTGCCTGGGCGTCGTGAAGCTCGAGATCGGGCCGATCCGCTTCACTCCGCGGAACGCCTGCCCCGGCTCCGGCGGACTCGACAGCAGCGCCAGGCTCGCGAAGCGCTCCGGCGCCCGGACGAGCGCCTCCTGCGCGATCGTGCCCGCGAAGCTGTAGCCGAGCACATGCGCCGGCCCGCTCCCCGCGTCGAGCACCGCGAGGAGATCGTCGAGGAAGAGCGTGCGCTCGTAACGGGCGGTCGGCGGGTCGAGCCGCCAGGGCCCGGCCGCGGCGGACTCGTACTGCCCCGCGAGATCGAAGGCCTCGACGCGGTACCCGGCGTCGGCGAGCAACGGCAGCATGAGGACGAAGTCCTCCTTCGACCCCGTCGCGCCAGGGACGAGCAGCACTCTCGGCCCGTCCACCGGCCCCATGGCGAGCCCCGCGAGCCGCCCGCTCGGCACGTCGAACCAGCAGCGCTCGGCACCGCTGGGCAGCGCGCGCCAGTCGAAGTCGGGGATCGCGGCGTCGAGCTCGGCCGCGTGCGTCTGCCAGCCCGGCGGCGGCGGCGCGAGCACGCCCGCCGGCGTGCTCCGGATGACGGCATCCGTCGCCCGCTCCGCTTCATCGGGACCGCGCTCAGTCACGCCCTCACGATAGCGCTGAGGCCGCTCGAATCGGCGGAATGGCGGGGCAACGCCGGGTCATCGCCGAGAGCGAACACTGGGCGCCTTCAAAGCTGCGGCCCGTAGGCTGGCGCCCATGGCTACCGTCGCGCTCACCATGGACACCTTCGAGAAGACGATCCTCGAAGGCGGCACCGTCTTCGTCGACTTCTGGGCCTCCTGGTGCGGGCCCTGCCTGCAGTTCGCCCCCAACTACGAGGCGGCGGCCGAGGCGAACCCCGACCTCGTCTTCGCGAAGGTCGACACCGAGGACCAGCAGCAGCTCGCCGCCGCGATGAACATCACCTCGATCCCCACGATCATGGCGTTCAAGGACGGCATCGGCGTCTTCGCCCAGGCCGGAGCGCTCCCCCGCCCGGTGCTCGACGACCTCGTCTCGCAGGTGCGCGAGCTCGACATGGACCAGGTTCGCGAGCAGCTCGCGCGCGAGGAGGACGGTCAGGCTTCCTGACCCGAACCGGCGCGCGCTGCGCGCCCGAGTTCAGGCCGTCTCGTCGAGCCCGCTGAGATCGAGCTCCACCTTGAACGGCCGCCCGTCGCCCACGATGCGCGCCGGCACCCGGACGTACTTGCCCTCGCTGCGCAGGGCGTCGAGGCGATCCACGTAGCGCTCCTCCGCCGCCTGGCCGAGGTAGCCCGCGTGCCGGGGCCGCTGCCCGCCGACGAGCTGCACGCCCACCCGGTAGCGGCGGGCCATCCAGCGACTCGCCCGCGGCACGAGGACCGCCGTCTGCTCGGGTCCGCCCTGCGTGCGCGCGATCTCGATGCCGGACTGCCGGTGGGCCGCGCCGTCGACGGGGACGACGGTGCGCACCTCGCGATCGGCCGACGGCGCCTCGACGAGCGTGAGGTCGTCGAGGCCGAGCAGGTTGCCCCACTGATCGGGGTTCGCGCCGCGCTTCTCCCGGCCGATCGAGATCACGAGATAGACGAGGGTCACCGCGAGCAGCACGATGAGCGGCCAGAACAGCCACGGCTCGGCCCCCGGCCGCACGAAGCTCGTCGCGAGCAGCACGACGAAGAGCGCGAGGTAGGGGAACGGCTCCCAGAGGAGCAGGGGCTTGCGGCGGGGGGCTGGCATGCCTTCAACGGTATCTGCTCGCTCGCCGCCGACTCACGGCGGCTTCTCAGCGCTCAGCGCAGCGCGGGCAGCCGGGCCGCGACCTCCTCCAGCACGCGCTCGTCGCCGGCGTAGATGCCCGACTCGCGCGGCCAGTGCGCGACGACCTCGTCGAAGCCGAGCCCGCGGGCCCGCTCGACCGCGTCCTCGAACGCGGCGGCGCTCGCGAGCGAGTAGCGGTCGCCCTCGTCGAGCGAGAGCACGCGCGCGACCCCGGCGACGTCGCGGCCGTGCTCGGCGCACGCCTCCGCGAAGCGCCGCGACAGCTCGCCGACGTTCCGCCACCACGCCTCGGCATCGAGCTCGGCACGCCCCGTCGTGATCCAGCCGTCGGCGAGCCGCGCGGCGAGCGCGAGGCCGCGCGGTCCGTTCGCCGCGAGCTGGAGCGGCAGCCGCGGCGACTGCGCCGGGGCGCCGACCATGCGGGCGCGCTCCGCGGTGAACCACTCGCCCGCGAACGAGATGCCGCCTGAGCCGGGCTGCTCGAAGCGCAGCAGCCGGTCGAGCGCCTCGACGAATTCGACGTAGCGCTCGTGCCGCTGCCCGGGTGACAGGGGCTCCTGCCCGAGCACGTGCGCATCGAAGCCCGTGCCGCCGGAGCCGAGCCCGGCGACCACCCGCCCGCCCGCGATCTGGTCGAGGGTCGCGAGCTCCTTCGCGAACGGCACCGGGTGGCGGAAGTTCGGATTCGCGACGAAGGTGCCGAGCCGGATCGTCGAGGTCGCCATGGCCGCGGCGGTGAGCGTCGGCACGGTCGCGTGCCAGGGCTCGTCGGCGAGGGAGCGCCAGGAGAGGTGGTCGTACGTCCAGGCGACGTCGAAGCCGTACGCCTCCGCCGCCTGCCAACGGCGGGCGGCCTCCGGCCACGGGAACTGGGGAAGGATGACGATGCCGAAGCGCATGGGGCGAGCCTAGGCCCCTCGACCCTCACCCGCACTCGGCGGCAGCGGCAGCGCGGCGGTGACGGGGATCGGCTCCGCACCGAGCTCGACGGCGGGCGCGGCCGACTCCTCGCCCGATCCCCCGGCGGCGCCGGGCGCGGCCGGCCGGCGCTCGAGCTTGACGCAGACGATGCCCGCGAGGATCAGCACTCCGCCGAGGATCTGCAGCACGCTCAGCACCTCGCCGAGCAGCACCCAACCGGCGATGCCCGCGAAGACCACCTCCGACAAGCCGAGGAACGCCGCGAGCCGGGAGCCGAGGCGGCCGATCGCGGCGAGCCCGGCGGTGTACGCGAAGGCGGTGGAGAGCACGCCGACGGCGAGGAGCGGCACGAACCACGGCGCCTCGGCGCCGAGGAACGCGACGTCGTCGAAGACGAAGCGCATCGGCAGCAGTCCCGTGACGCCGAGCAGCGCGAGCGCGACGGCCCCGACGACGAAGCCTGCGGCGATGAGCGCGAGCGGTGGCAGCTGCGCGGCCGAGGATTCGCCCACGAGGTAGTAGACGCAGACGCCGAGCATCGCGAGCGCGGCGAAGGCGAGCCCGAGCGGGTCGAGCCGGCCGCCGCCCGGACCGATGACGAGGACGAGGCCCGCGAGCGCGAGCACCGAGCCGGCGAGCACGATGCGCTGCGGCACCCGTCGGGAGCGCACCCAGGCGAGCAGCACGAGCGCGATCGGCGCGAGGTACTCGATGAGGAGCGTGAGCGAGACCGGGATGCGCTCGAGCGAGGCGTAGAAGAAGAACTGCACGCCGGCGACGGCGATGAGGCCGAACAGCAGCACCGTCCAGCGCGCCCGCCAGAGCGGGCGGAGGTCGCCGCGGAGGGCGAGGATGCCGGGGACGGCGAGGATGACGGCGGCGATCGAGATGCGGGCGAGCACGGCCGCACCGGGGCTCCAGCCGTTCTCGAGCAGCGGTTTCACGAACACGCCGCCCACGCCGAAGGCGAGCCCCGCCGCCACGCCCAGGGCGATTCCCGTCACGCCGCGCGATCCGCGCACGAGCCCTCCTCGACTCCGCTGCCGACGCGTCCGCTCGTCATGGGCGAACGCGGTTATGCTCGTGACAGTACGGCACGCCGAAGTCAGGAGTCAAATGATTTTCACCAATGACACGATCGACGCGCTGCACTTCGCCGCCGCCCTCGTGAACACCGTGCCCGAGGCGAGCGCGACCGGGGTCGACGAGCTCGGCGATCCCGCCGCCCTCGTCGCGATCCTCGACCGCTGGTGGTACTCCGGCCGGCGCGACGGCGATACCCGGGAGCTCGCCGAGGTGACCGCCGCCAGGGCCCGGCTGCGCGCACTGTGGTCGCGCGACCGCGACGACGCGGTCGCCGAGGTGAACGCCATCCTCGCCGAGTCGAACGCGGTCCCCCGGCTCGTCCGGCACGACGCGCTCGACTGGCACATCCACGCGACCTCGGCCGAGGCCCCGCTCGCCGAGCGCATCCTGGTCGAGGTGGCCATGGCCCTCGTCGACGTCGTGCGCGCCGATCAGCTGGAGCGGCTCCGCACGTGCGACGCCGACGACTGCGAGGCCGCCTACCTGGATCTCTCGAAGAACGGCTCACGCCGATTCTGCTCGACCCGCTGCGGCAATCGGATGGCCGTGCGCGCCTATCGCGCCCGGGCCTGACGACCGCATCCGGGCGTCACGACCGCGCGCGGGCGTCACGACCGCGCGCGAGGGTCACGACCGCGCGCGGGCATGACGAAGGCCCCCGGCCTTGCTCCGAGGAGCAGGTGCGGGGGCCTTCGCAAGAAGTTCGCGGCTCATCGAGAGCCATGCCGGACTTCGGCGCGCCGCACGAGGGCGGCGCCGGCGGCACTTAGCGGCGCAGCCCGAGACGCTCGATGAGCGCACGGTAGCGCTCGATGTCGACGTCGGCGAGGTAGCCGAGCAGACGACGACGCTGACCGACGAGGAGCAGCAGACCACGACGCGAGTGGTGGTCGTGCTTGTGCTCCTTCAGGTGCTCGGTGAGGTCCTTGATGCGCTTGGTGAGGATCGCGATCTGGACCTCGGGGGATCCAGTGTCACCGGGGTGCGTCGCGTACTCTTCGATGATCGCCTTCTTGGTCTCTGAATCCAGCGCCATAGAGGGATCCCCTTTCTTCTCGTTGCGCGCTGCCCGGGGCCTGATGCCTGGGCTCTCTTCATGCGCGGCCGGTGGACGGCAACCGAACTAGCTTAGCAGAGCGCGGGCGCCCGTCTTGCCCCAGACTGGAGGCATGGTGTTCGCGATCAAGCGCGTCTACGAGGCGGCTTCCGCCGAAGACGGAGTCCGGGTGCTCGTCGACCGGCTCTGGCCGCGCGGGGTGAGCCGGGAGCGCGCCGAGCTCGACCGCTGGGCGAAGGACGTCGCCCCATCCCCCGAGCTGCGCACCGCCTGGCACTACCAGCTCGAGGATTTCGCGCACTTCGCCGCGCAGTACCGGCAGGAGCTCGACGCGGGCACGGCGGGCGCCGAACTCCTCGAGCTCGGCCGGGAGCATCCGCGGGTCACGCTCCTCTTCGGTGCGCGCGACGAGCGGGTGAACCATGCGGCGGTGCTGCTCGACTGGCTCGCCGCGCACGGCGCCGAGGTGGAGCGACCGGCCTGAGCCGAGCCGCTCGTGTGCGGCGCGGGCGCCGCGGCTCAGGCGCGCGACTCGGCGAGCGTCAGGCCGGGCTGCGGCTGCTTCCGGAACTGCCCCGTCACCGCGAGCAGCACGATGATCACGGCGAAGAGGATCCAGCCGGGCCAGCCGAGCATCGAGCCCCACGGATCGGCCGGGAGATCGCTCGCGTCGACGAAGATCAGGAACTGCGAGCCGGCGGTGTTGAGCGCCGCGTGCGCGATCACGGCGGGCCACACCGAGGCGCTGCGCAGGCGCAGCCAGCCGATCACGGTGCCCACGAGCACGCAGAAGACGACCATGCAGAGGACGCCGAGCACGTCGGTTCGGCCGTAGTTGTAGCCGAGCAGCACGACCGGCGCGTGCCAGACGCCCCAGATCACCCCGCTCGCCAGGAGCGCCGCCCAGGTCCCGAGCGGGCGCAGCGCCGGCAGCAGCCAGCCGCGCCAGCCGAGCTCCTCGCCGAAGGTCGCCCCGCAGTTGACGAGCGTGACGATCGGGAGCATCAGGAGGGTGATCGTCACGACGGTCGCGGCATCCGCGCCCTGCCCGCCGCTCGCGGCGAGCGCCGCGGCGACGCCGCTGACGCCGCTCAGGTCGAGCCGGATGAGCCCCATCGCGTCGCCGAGGAGGAGCGCGGCGAACGGGATGACGGTGAAGCCGACCGCGCCGAGGGCGATGAAGAGCCAGGTCCGCCCCGCCGGCCGCAGGGGCCAGAGCCCCAGCCAGCGGGGCACGCTGGGCGCCCGATGCACCCAGAACACCACGACCAGGGCGGCGATGGTCGGGGTGAACATCATCGCGAGGGTCAACGGACCGAACCACGGGCTCGCGAGCCCCTCGCCGGAGAGCCAGACCGGCAGCTCGACGAGCCACGCACCGCCGAGCGCGATGACGAGGAAGACGATCACCGCCCGCCACGGCACCGCGGTCGGCAGCACCGGCCCGCGCTCGGAGTTCTTCGCCCGCTGGTGTTCGGCGGCGCGCACGGCGCCCGCTCCGGCCGGGCCCGGCACCGTGGTGGTGGTCTCGGAATCGCTCATGCGTCCCATCGAAGCGGGGCGGACGGATGCCGCGCCTCCCCCGTGCGGCGGAATCGTCTCCCCCGCCCGTGGGAGCTCAGGGCGCGAGCAGGAAGATCGCGGGCCATCCGTTGTGCGCATAGACGATCACCGCGAAGACCACCGCGTCGAACAGCAGGTGCACGGTCAGCACGTAGGTGAGCGACTTCGTGAGGGTGAAGGTCCAGCCCTGCACGAGGGCGAACGGGATGGTGAGCAACGGCCCCCACGACTGGTAGCCGAGCTCCCAGAGGAAGGAGACGAACACCGTCGCCTGCAGCAGGTTCGCCTGCCAGACCGGGAAGTGCCGGCGCAGCAGCGTGAACACCGTGCAGATGAAGAACAGCTCGTCCCAGGTGCCGACGGCGTTCACCCCGACGAAGAGGCGGGCGATCTCGTCGGGCGTCACCACGGTCGGCCAGTTCGTGTAGACCCCGGAGGTGATGAAGTAGAACGGCAGGATGAGCCATCCCGCCACGACCACCGCGGCGAGGTAGCCCCACTGCACGAGCGTCCAGCGCTGCCCCGTGCGCCACGGGAAGCGGATCGTCTTCTCGCGGTACAGGAAGCGCGAGACCAGGAACGGCACGGCGACGGCGAGCCCGAGGACGACCGCGAAGCGGACCATCCCCTCGTTCGACAGGTCGGCCTTCAACGAGACGGTCGAGATGATCAGCTGGCCGAGGGCGATGAGCGCGAGATCGGGGGCGAGCCGCTCGGTGCGGCCGCTGCGGTCGCAGAGCCAGGCACCGACGAGGCCGACGGCCAGCAGCACGTAGCCGGGCCAGACCAGCTGCACACCGAACAGCAGGACGGCCGCACCGCAGACCGCGGCGGCGGGCAGGAGACCGATCGCATGGCGGCGGAGTTCGCCCGTCGGAAGCGCTGGCACCGTCCCAGCCTACGGGTGGCCGCTGTCGGCGGTCGGTGGCAGCATCGAGGCATGCCGGAGATCGTCCCGCCCTACCTGCTCGATCGCATCGCCGAGTCCGCCGGGCCGCGCTTCCCGCTCGCCGCGGAGGCCGCCCGACGGGCGCTGCTGCGGCCTCCCTCGCCCAGGCTCGGTCCCGGCCCGCTGCCGGAGCAGCCGAGCGCGCTGCCCGACGCGCCCTCCGCGCCGGTCCGCCGCATCTCCGACGCCGAAGGCCTCGAGAAGCTGCCCGGCCGGCTCGTCCGCCGCGAGGGCGAACCGGCGACCGGCGACGAGGCGGTCGACGAGGCGTACAACGGCCTCGGCGACACCCACCGCCTGTTCGAGCGGGTGTTCGGCCGCGACTCGATCGACGGCGCCGGCATGCCCCTCGAGGCCACCGTGCACTTCGGCGACCGCTACGACAACGCGTTCTGGGACGGCGAGCGCATGGTGTTCGGCGACGGCGACGGCGAGGTGTTCCAGGGCTTCACCGGCTCGCTCAGCGTCATCGGGCACGAGCTCGCGCACGGCGTCACCGAGCACACCGCACGGCTCCGCTACGAGGGCCAGTCGGGCGCGCTGAACGAGCACGTCTCCGACGCGTTCGGCGCCCTCGTCGAGCAGTACGCCCTCGGCCAGGACGCCGAGGCCGCGAACTGGCTCATCGGCGAGGGCATCTTCACCCCCGAGGTGGAGGGGCGGGCGCTGCGCTCCATGCTCGAACCGGGCACCGCCTACGACGACGACGTGCTCGGCCGCGACCCGCAGCCCGGGCACTTCCGCGACTACGTCGAGACGAGCGACGACCACGGCGGCGTGCACCTGAACTCCGGCATCCCCAACCGCGCGTTCGCCCTCGCGGCGCGCGAGCTCGGCGGCTTCGCCTGGGAGCACGTGGGCCGCATCTGGTACGACGCGCTCGTCTCGGGGCGGCTCCGCGAGGACGAGACCTTCGCCGGCTTCGCGGCCGAGACGCTGCGCACCGCCGGCGAGCGATTCGGGGCGGAGTCGCGAGAGCGGCAGGCGGTGCTCCGCGGCTGGCAGGCGGTGGGCGTCGAGCCCGAGGCGGGCGACGACGCCGGCGCCGACCGCCCGGCGCCACGCTCGGCGGAGTAGCATCTGGCGCGATGGACGTCATCGTGCAACGCAGCGGCGGGCTCGCCGGGCTCCGCCTCACCTGGCAGGTCGAGGTCGACGCGCAACCCGACCGCGACGACTGGGTGCTGCTGCTCGACGAGCTGCCCTGGCACGAGGTGCCCGCGGCGCCGCCGGAGCCAGACCGCTACGTCTACCGCATCAGCTGCCCGCCGAACGAGGTCGAGCTCGCCGAGCGCCAGCTCACCGGGCCGTGGCAGCAGCTCGTCGAACGGGTGCGCCAGACCGCATCGCCGCAACGCGGAGGTGCACCACGACGCCCAGGGCGATGAGGCCCTGCGCCGCGAGGTAGCTCACCATCACGACGGCATCGTGCCATGCGAAGTCGTAGCCCGGCAGAAAACGGCCGAGCCCGAGCACCGAGTCCGACACGACGAACAGGGCGCCGCCCGCGGCGAGCATCGGGCCGTTGCCGGCGGCGAACGCCGCCATCGCCCCGAGCGCGAGCCCGTAGGCGGCCACGGGCACGAGGAGCGCGCCCGTGTGCGGGCCGAGCAGCGCGAGGAAGCCGGCGAACCACACCGGATACACCACGAGCGCCCAGAGCGGGACCCGCCGACGTCGACGCAGACGCACCTCGCCGGCTCCGCGGCCGAGCCGCAGGAACAGCGCCAGGTACACGAGGTGCGCGGCGAGGAACGAGCCCAGGCCGATCGTGAACCAGCCGTCACCGGGGAAGCTCAGCGCCACGTCGCCGCCCCAGGAGAAGCCGAGGCCCGCGACGAGGAGCCAGCACGCCGCCCCGCTCGGCCGCGGTGCGGCGAGCACCACGGCGAGCGCGAGCGCGGGCATCAGCAGCGCCTTCGTCGCGGTCACCGACCAGTCCGGGCCGATCGAGAGCAGCACGAGGTGCACGACGGAGAGCACCAGATAGGGCAGGAACGGCGGCAGCACAGCAGGCATCGTAGCGCGACGCGGATGCGACGAGGGCCGGCGGGAATCCCCGCCGGCCCTCGTCGTGGTCGTGGTCGCTCAGCTGACGCCGAGCAGGTCGATCACGAAGATCAGGGTCTGGCCCGAGAGGCGGTGTCCGCCGCCCGCGGGGCCGTACGCCTTCTGCGGCGGGACGGTGAGCTTGCGGCGCCCGCCGACCTTCATGCCGGGGATGCCCTCCTGCCAGCCGGCGATGAGCGCCTGCAGCGGGAAGTTGATGGACTGGTTGCGGCTCCACGAGGAGTCGAACTCCTCGCCCGAGTCGTACTCGACGCCGAGGTAGTGCACATCGACGGTCGAACCGGGCTGCGCCTCGGCGCCGTCGCCGACGACGATGTCCTCGATGACGAGCTCGGTGGGGGCGGGCCCCTCGGGGGCGTCGATCTCAGGCTTGCTGTTGGTGTCGGTCATGTCTCCATCCAAACGGATGCCATGGCCGAGGGCAATCGCGGACGGGCGTCCACTCCGCTCTTGCGCTGACTGCGAACAGCGTGCACCCTGGAACCCTAAGGAGCTCGTCGCCCAGGAGAGCTGTCGGCAGTGCCACACCCCAGGGCGACGAGCTTCTTCCGTCGGCCGGCAGCGCGCTGCGCCCATCAGCGGCCCAGGGCGACGAGCTTCTTCCGTCGGCCGGCAGCGCGCTGCGCCCATCAGCGGCCCAGGGCGACGAGCTTCTTCCGTACCCGCCCGCGGCTGCGGCCCGCCACTACCCCATGATCGCGCGGCGGGCGGCGGTGACGCGCTCGAGCAGCACCCGCTCGTCCTCGAGTCGGCGCACGTCGGCCCGGCCCGTGGCGATCGCGTTCCTGGTGAAGGCGAGTCGCGTGGCGTCGGCGATGAAGCTCCGCACGGCGGCGGTGCGCGGCGGGCGCTGCGCCTTCGCCCAGGCGAGCGCGGCCCGGCGTCCCGCCGGAGTCGAGAGGCCCTCGACCTCGCCCGCGTCGAACCATCCCGCCGCCTGGTACTCGCCGAGCCGGAGTCGGGTGATCCGCACCTCCTGGCGCCGCAGCAGCACGGTGAGCACGATCGCGGCGACGAAGATCGGCACCTGCACGGTCGTGTAGAGGAGCACGGCGTCGGCGAAGGCGAGCGAACCGTTCCAGAGCGCGTGCAGTCCGATCGCGAGCGCGAGCCCGCCGAGGAACCAGCCCACGACCCGGGCTCCGCCACCGCGGTTCGCCGCGATGCCGAGGGCGAGGCCCGTGCACGCGGTGAAGAGCACGTGGGCGAAGGGCGAGAAGAGCCCCCGCACGACGAAGGTCGCGCCGAGCTCCTCCGTGCCGCCCTCCGCAAGAGCGACGCCGAAGTACAGCACGTTCTCGGTGAAGGCGAAGCCCGCCGCGACCGTCGCCGCGTACACCAGCCCGTCGACCGGACCGTCGAAGTGCGAGCGCGAGAACAGGTACACGAGCAGCACCCCGACGCCCTTCGCGGTCTCCTCGACGATCGGCGCCTGCACGACGGACTGCAGCACCTCGTCGCTCGCGCCGCCGGGGGTGGTCACCGCGACCGCGATCTGCACGCCGAGGTCCACGATCAGCGCGATCGCGACGGAGACCGCGGCGCCCCAGAGGAAGGCGAACCAGAGCGCCCAGCGCGGCTCCGGCTCCCAGCGGTCCACCCAGCGCACCGCGAGCAGCACGATGGCGAGCGGGACCAGGGCGAGCACCGAGCCCACGACGAGGCTCGACAGGCCGAGCGCGACGGCGAGGTAGGCGAGGACGAGCAGCCCCACGAGCCCGGCGATCGAGATGCCGACGATCGCGAAGACGAGGCCCGCCGAGCGACGCGGCGGCGTCGCGGCCGGCGGCAGGAACTGGGGCTGGGCCTGCGGATGGAAGCTCACGCGCGCAGCTTAGCGAGCGGGCGGCGCCGGTTCGAACATCACCCCGGGGTTCAGGATGCCGAGCGGGTCGAACAGTCGCTTGACGCCCTGCTGCAGCTCGAAGACGTCGGGGCCGAGCTCGTCGGCGAGCCAGCGGCGCTTCAGGATGCCGACGCCGTGCTCGCCCGTGAGGGTGCCGCCGAGGCGGACGGCGGTGCGGAACATCTCGTCGGCGGCGGCCCAGAGGTGCGCGGGGACCTCGCCGCCCTCGTAGACGAAGTTGGGGTGCAGGTTGCCGTCGGCGGCGTGCGCGATCGTCGGGATCTCGACGCCATGGCGCGCGCCGATCGCTTCGATGGCGCGGAACATCTCGGCGAGCTTCGAGCGCGGCACGGCGACGTCCTCGATGAGCACCTCGCCTCGCGCGGCCATGGCGGGGTGCATCGCGCGGCGGATGCCGAGCAGCCGCTCGCCCTCGGCCACGTCGCCCGAGCGTCGGGTGCGCCCGCCCGCCGCCTCGAACACCGCGGCGACGGCGACCGCATCGGCCTCGGCCCCGGCGTCGTCGCACTGGGCGACGACGAAGGCCTCGCCGGGTGCGAGCCCGGCGAGGGGGGTGCCGACGAGCGCCGCCTCGCCGAGGTGTTCGGCGATGCGGGCGATCGATCCCGAGTCCAGGAGCTCGAGGATCGCGGGCCGCAGCTTCGCCGCCGTGACCGCGGTGCACGCCGCGGCGGCCGCCTCGACGTCGGGGAAGGCGGCGGCGATCGTCACGGGGCCGCCCAGCGGGATCGGACGGAGCCGCACCGTCGCCTCGACGATGATGCCGAGCGTGCCCTCGGAGCCGGTGAGGAGCGCGGTCAGGTCGTAGCCGGTGACGCCCTTGACCGTGCGACGGCCGGTACGGATCAGGCGGCCGTCGGCGAGCACCACGGCCAGCCCGAGCACCGCCTCCCGGGTGACGCCGTACTTCGCGCAGAGCAGGCCACCCGCGTTCGTCGCGATGTTGCCGCCGATGGAGGAGATCTCCCGGCTCGCCGGGTCAGGGGCGAACCAGAGACCGCTCTGCGCGAGCCTGGCGTTCAGCGCGCCGTTCAGCACGCCGGGTTCGACGACGGCGAGCTCGTCGTCCTCGTCGATCTCGAGAATGCGGTCCATGCCGGAGACGTCGAGGACGATGGCCCCCGGACTCGCGATCGCGCCGCCCGCGAGACCGGTGCCCGCACCGCGCGGCACGACCGGGGTGCGGCTCGCGTGCGCGATGCGCATCGTCGTCTGCACCTCCGCGATGCTGCCGGGTCGGACGACGGCGAGCGGGCGCTCGGCTGCGCGGTGCCCCGAGCGGTCTTCGCGGCTCGCCTCGAGCGCGGCCTCGTCGAGGACGACGGCGCTCCCGAGCTCGGCGATCAGCTGCTGGACGACCTCGTTCGACATGGATGCAGCCTAGCCGCGCCGCTCGTGTCCGATTTCCGCGAGTCGATGTCGGCGGACGGTGGCAGGCTGGAGCCATGACCCTCACCACCGACCGCCCCCAGCGGGCCGCCGCCCGCGACGAGGCCGCGCTCGCCGACCCGGTCTTCGCCGAGCGGTACCGGGCGATGCGCGCCCGCGACGCCCGCTTCGACGGGCAGTTCATCACGGGGGTGCACTCCACCGGCATCTACTGCCGGCCGAGCTGCCCGGCCGTCTCCCCCAAGCCCTCGAACGTGACGTTCTATCTCACCGCGGCGGCCGCCCACGAGGCCGGCCTCCGCGCCTGCAAGCGCTGCCTCCCCGACGCCGTCCCCGGCTCCCCCGAGTGGGACCTCCGCGACGACCTCGCCGCCCGCGCGATGCGCCTCATCGCCGACGGCGTCGTCGAGCGCGAGGGCGTGCCCGGTCTCGCCGCCCGGCTCGGCTACACCGCCCGCCACCTCACCCGGGTGCTCGGCGCCGAGCTCGGCGCGGGCCCCCTCGCCCTCGCCCGGGCGCACCGGGCGCAGACGGCGCGCACGCTGCTGCTCTCCACGAGCATGCCGGCGGCCGACATCGCGTTCGCCGCGGGCTTCGGCAGCGTGCGGCAGTTCAACGAGACGATCCGGGAGGTCTACGACCGCAGCCCGCTCGAGCTGCGGCACGCGGCGCACCGCCCCGGCACGGCAGGGGCGCCGCCGGAGGCGACCGCGGACGGCGGCGCCCATGTGCGGCTCCGGCTGCCCGCCCGCGAGCCGTTCGACGCCGACGGCGTCTTCACCTGGCTCGCGGTGCGCGCGGTCGCCGGCGTGGAGCGGGCGATCGACGGCGGCTTCGAGCGCACGCTGCGGCTGCCGGGCGGCCCGGCGCTGCTCGCGTTCACGAAAGCCGAGGGCGGCGCAGCGATCGAGGTCGAGGCCAGGCTCGCCGCGCTCGGCGACCTCCCGCCGCTCGTCGCCCGGGTGCGGCGGCTCTTCGACCTCGACGCCGACGCGGTCGCGATCGACGAGGCGCTCGCAGACGACCCGGCGCTGGCCCCGGCCGTGGCGCGCGTCCCCGGCATCCGCGTCCCCGGCTGCCTCGACCCGCACGAGCTCCTATTCCGCGCCCTCATCGGTCAGCAGATCTCGGTGGCCGCGGCCCGCACCGCGCTCAGCCGCCTCGCCGCCGCGCTCGGCGAACCCATGCCGGCGGCGGCGCCCGGCGAGCTCTCCCTGCTCTTCCCGACGGCGGCCGCGATCGCAGAGCGCGGCGCGGAGGTGCTCGCCGGCCCGAAGGCGCGGATCGCGACGATCCTCGACGTGGCCGAGCGGCTCGCGAGCGGCGAGCTCCTCGTCTCGGCCGAGCGGTCGCGCGAGCAACTCGCCGCAGACCTCCTCGCCATCCGCGGCATCGGCCCCTGGACGGCCGGCTACGTCTCGATGCGCGTCACCCGCGCCCCCGACGTACTGCTGACGAGCGACCTGGCGCTGCGCGCCGGCGCGCGGGCCCTCGGTCTGCCGGGCGAGGCGGGCGAGCTCGACCGGCGCGGGGCGGGCTGGGCACCCTGGCGCAGCTACGCCTCGATGCATCTCTGGCGCGCCGCCACGTGAGGCCTTCATTTCGGATGGCGGAAGCGACTGTCGCCATTGTGGAAGGATCGCGCCGGAGTGTTGTACATGCCGTCAGGTTTCGCCCGGAACCCACCCGATAGCTTGGAATGGTGAAATTCGCGCACCTGAGAGTCGAAGGCCAGACGACCCCCCGGCTCGCGGTGGTGATCGCCGAAGCAGCGCTCTTCCTCGACGAGGTGCTCGAGCCGGCCCCGCGCGACCTGCAGGACCTCATCGAGCAGGGCCCGGAGGGGCTCGCCGCCGTCCGCGTCGCGGTCGACGTCGCCCTCGAGGCCGGCGCCCGGCTCACTCCGGTCTCCGAGCTGCGGCACGCCTCCGCGGTGCTGCGCCCGCCGCACATCCTCGCGATCGGCGCGAACTACGCCGCGCACTCGCAGGAGCTGAAGCTGCGCCACGAGACCGCCCCGACGATCTTCTCGCTCTGGCCGAACTCGCTCACCGCGCACGGCGCCACGACGAGCTGGTCGGAGGACCTCTCCACGCAGGTCGACTACGAGGCCGAGCTCGGCGTCATCATCGGCCGCCCGGCACGCGGCGTGCACGTGCGCGACGCGCTCGACTACGTCTGGGGCTACACCGTGGTGAACGACATCACGGCGCGGAACATCCAGTTCAGCGAGGCGCAGTGGTCGCGCTGCAAGTCCTTCGACGGCTTCACGCCGACCGGCCCCGTGGTGGTCACCGCCGACGAGATCGCCGACCCGCAGGACCTCTGGCTCACGACGAACCTCGACGGCCGCATCCTGCAGGACGCCTCGACGAACGAGATGGTGCGGAGCGTCGCGGAGATCATCTCCTACCTGTCACGCTCGGCGACGATCCCGCCCGGCACGCTCATCAGCACGGGCAGCCCCGGCGGCGCCGGCTACTCGCGCAACCCGCAGGTGTTCCTGCAGGACGGCTCCACCGTCACCATCACGGTCGAGGGCATCGGCTCGCTCACGACCCACTGCCGCGTCGTCTGAGGCGACGCCCGCGCAGCGAGGCGAACGGCGCCCCGGCCGGGGCCGGGGGGCC
>NZ_BMRJ01000003.1:107462-186806 GCF_014648575.1 Agromyces mediolanus
CGGGATCGCCGTCGTGATCGGGCGGATGCCGGAGAGCTTCGACGGCGAGAGCTGCCGCTCGACGTCTTCGCGGCTCATCAGCCCGGCCTCGACGACGAGGTCGGCCACGGGGCGACCGGTCGCGAGCGCCAGCTTCGCGAGCGTCGCGGCCTCGGTGTAGCCGATGAACGGGATGAGTGCCGTGATGACGCCGACGCTCGTCGAGACCATGTGCTCGAGCCGCTCGGTGTTGGCGGTGATGCCGTCGACGCAGTTCACCCGCAGCGTCCAGCAGGCCTGACGCATCCAGGTGATCGACTGCAGCAGCGAGTGCGCGATGACCGGCTCGAAGGCGTTCAGTTGCAGCTGCCCGCTCTCGGCCGCCATCGTGACCGTGAGATCGGCGCCCGCGACGGCGTACGCGACCTGGCTGACCGCCTCGGGGATGACGGGGTTGACCTTGCCCGGCATGATCGACGAGCCCGCCTGCTTCGGCGGCAGGTTGATCTCGCCGAGGCCCGCCTGCGGGCCCGAGGAGAGCAGGCGCAGGTCGTTGCAGATCTTCGAGAGCTTGATGGCGCTGCGCTTCAGCGCGCTCGAGAACGTCATGAAGACGCCGGTGTCGCTCGTCGCCTCGATGAGGTCGGGCGCCGATTCGAGCGTGAGCCCGGTGATCTCGCTCAGCGTGCGGACCACGGCGGCGGTGTAGCCGGGCTCCGCGGTGATGCCGGTGCCGATCGCGGTGGCGCCGAGGTTCACCTCGGACAGCAGCTTGATGGTCTCGCGGAGCCGGTCGACGTCCTCGCCGAGCGTGGTCGCGAAGCCGTGGAACTCCTGCCCGAGCGTCATCGGCACGGCGTCCTGCAGCTGCGTGCGGCCGACCTTCAGCACCTCGTGGAACTCGCGCCCCTTCTTGCCGAAGGCGATGCGCAGCAGATCGAGCTCGGTCAGCATCGTGCGCAGCGAGAACGCCATCGCGAGCTTCACCGCGGTCGGGTAGGTGTCGTTCGTCGACTGGCTGCGGTTGACGTCGTCGATCGGGTGCAGGACGTCGTAGCGCCCCTTCTCGTAGCCGCCGATCTCGAGCGCGAAGTTCGCGATGACCTCGTTCGCGTTCATGTTCGTCGAGGTGCCCGCGCCGCCCTGGATGACGCCGACGACGAACTGGTCGTGCAGCTCGCCGTCGATGATGCGCTGGCAGGCCTCGTCGATCCAGGCGGCCTTCTGCTCGGTGAGCACGCCGAGCTCGCGGTTCGCCCGGGCGGCCGCCTGCTTGACGGAGGCGAGGGCGACGACGAGCTCCGGGTAGACCGAGATGGGGCGCTTCGTGATCGGGAAGTTCTCGAGGGCGCGGAGCGTATGCACGCCCCAGTAGGCGTCGATGGGCACGTGGCCTTCGCCGAGCGAGTCCCGCTCGACTCGGGTGGGGACGTCGGGTCCGATCATGTTCGCCTCCAGGCGGCGCTCGTGGGTCGGGTGTGCGGAGATCGACACGCTGGCTCCATCGCCTCGGCCGCCGGGGATCGCCCGGCGGGTGGTACCGGCGCGGTTCCGCGCCTCCCCCGAGCCTAGCCCGAAGCGCCGAGCGGCGGAGCGCCCCCCGCGCCCCGCCGCTCGGCTCCTCCCGGCACCCCCGCACCGGGATCCGTCGCCCGCTCAGCCGAGCGGGGCCGCACCGCCCGGTCCGCCCGGCGCCCGCCCCTCGGCGGGCTCGTCCACGCCGTCGCTCGCGAGCAGCTCCTCCTCGACCGTGCCGCCGTAGCCCTCGGCCTGCGGGTCGCCGTGCAGGCCGCCGGACACCGCGTACTCCTCCTCCGGGGAGAGCACCAGGCGGTGCCGGCCCCAGACGCCGAAGCCGATGAGCATCACGAGGTACACGACCGCGATCGCGATGATCGCGGGCACGAAGGTCGGGTTCAGCAGGAAGCCGACGAAGATGAGCCCGGCGATGACGGCCGCGGCGATGGCGCCCGGCACGCCCCAGGGGCTGCGGTACGGGCGGCTCGCGTTCGGGAACTTGCGGCGCAGCAGCACGAAGGCGACCATCTGCATGAGATAGGCGAGCACCGCGCCCCACACGGCGATGTTCAGCACGATCGCACCGGCGACACCGCCGGCACCGCCCGCGAGGTCCACGATGTTGAGCGCCACGAAGCCGATGACCGCCCCGGCGACGAGCGCCACCCACGGGGTCTGCCGCGATCCGGTGAGCGAGAGGAACTTCGGGTAGTAGCCCGCACGGGACAGCGAGTACATGTTGCGGCCGTAGGCGAACATGATCCCCTGCAGCGAGGCGAGCAGGCCGACGAGGGCGAAGAGCGCGAGCACGGCGGCCGCGCCGTCGCCGACGATCGCCCGGAAGCCGTCGAGCAGCGGCTCGCCCGCGGTGCCTGTCGCCTCGGCGCCGATGACGCCCGTGTTGAGGAACAGCACGAGCAGGCCGGTGATGATGAGGGTCGCGCGGGCGATGAGCCCGGCGCGCGGGATGTCGCGGACCGGGTTGTGCGACTCCTCCGCGGCGAGCGGGAGCTCCTCGATGCCGAGGAAGAACCACATCGCGAACGGCAGCGCGAAGAGGATCGGCAGCACGCCGTGCGGCAGGAACGCCGTCTGGCCGGCGTCGGGCGCGATGTCCCAGAGCGCGTCCCAGGAGAACTGGCCGGAGAACAGCGCCATGGCCGAGAACACGAGGATGATCGCGATCGAGATGATCGACACGACGATCGCGAACTTGAAGGAGATGCTCGCCCCGGCCGCGTTGAGCGCGATGAACGCGAGGTAGAGGATGGCCCACCAGATCGGCGCCGGCATCGAGAAGCCGAGCAGCTCGCTCGTGATGCCGTCGGCGTACGCGGCCGAGAAGTAGACGATCACCGCCGTGGTGGCGACGTACTCGATGGTCTCGGCGAGGCCCGTGATGAAGCCGCCCCAGGGGCCCATCGCCGCCCGCGAGAAGGAGTAGGCGCCGCCCGTGTGCGGCATCGCGGAGCTCATCTCGCCGATGGAGAAGATCAGGCCGTAGTACATGACGATGAGCACGGCGAAGGCGATCAGCATGCCGCCGAAGCCGGCGAAGTCGATGCCGAAGTTCCACCCCGAGAAGTCGCCGGAGATGACGGCGGCGACCGCGAGGCCCCAGAGCCCCCAGACGCCCGCCGAACGCTTGAGCCTGCGCTTCTCGAAGTACCCCTCGTCGGCCGTCGAGTACGTGACGCCCGACACCTTGAGCGTGTCCTTGGCCATGGTGCTCCCTTGCATTCATGGCGCGCGCCGTTCGGGGGCGAGCGCGGGGGTGCGGTGTATTGGCCACGATGATAGGGGCGTCAATGGTCGGCCGTACAGACCTTTCGCGAAGAAATCTCTCGGAAACATCCAGATCGAGCGCGAGGCATCCATTCCCAGCGGCGCGCACTCGTGATGTAATGGTCGCCACAACCGACCATTCCACTCGAGGAGGAGCATCGAATGTCGGCACCCACGGGACCCCTCACGCTCGAGCAGCTGCGCCAGGCGATCGCCGACGACCACGTCGACACGGTCATCGTCTCGTTCACCGACATGCAGGGGCGGCTCGTCGGCAAGCGGGTCTCGGCCCGGCTCTTCCTGGAGGACGCCGCCGCGCACGGCGTCGAGGCGTGCAACTACCTGCTCGCGGTCGACGTGGAGATGAACACCGTCGACGGCTACGCGATGTCGAGCTGGGAGCGCGGCTACGGCGACATGGCGCTCATCCCGGACTTCGCGACGCTGCGGATGGCGCCCTGGCTGTCGCAGACCGCGATCGTCACCGCCGACCTCCGCTGGCTCGACGACTCCCCCGTCGAGCCGTCGCCCCGACGCATCCTGCAGCGCCAGCTCGAGCGCCTCGCCGAGCGCGGCCTCACCGCCTTCGTCGGCACCGAGCTCGAGTTCATCGTCTTCGACGACTCGTACCGCGAGGCCTGGCGCAAGGGCTATCGCGAGCTCACGGCGGCGAGCGATTACAACATCGACTACGCCCTGCTCGCCTCCACCCGCATGGAACCGCTCCTGCACGACATCCGCCGCTCGATGGAGGGCGCCGGCATGTACTGCGAGGGTGTGAAGGGCGAGTGCAACTTCGGCCAGCAGGAGATCGCGTTCCGCTACGCCGACGCGCTCACCACCTGCGACAACCACTCGCTCTACAAGAACGGCGCGAAGGAGATCGCCGACCGGCACGGCAAGGCGCTCACCTTCATGGCGAAGTACGACGAGCGCGAGGGCAACAGCTGCCACATCCACATCTCGCTCCGCGGCGCCGACGGCGAGGCGGTCTTCGCCGACGGGTCCGCCCCGCACGGCATGTCCAAGCTGTTCCGGCACTTCCTGGCCGGGCAGCTCGCCGCCATGCGCGAGCTCACCCTCTTCTCGGCGCCGAACATCAACTCCTACAAGCGCTACGTCGCCGGCAGCTTCGCGCCGACCGCGATCGCCTGGGGACTCGACAACCGCACCTGCGCGCTCCGCGTCGTCGGCCACGGCCACGGCATGCGCGTCGAGAACCGGGTGCCGGGCGGCGATGTCAACCAGTACCTCGCGGTCGCCGCGCTCATCGCCGCCGGCCTGCACGGCATCGAGCAGGAGCTCGAGCCCGACGAGCTCTTCGCCGGCAACGCCTACGAGTCAGATGTCGCGCGGGTCCCGGCGACCCTCCGCGAGGCCGCCGAGCTCTTCGCGGACTCGACGATCGCGCGCGAGGCCTTCGGCGACGAGGTCGTCGAGCACTATCTCAACAATGCGCGGGTCGAGATCGCCGCCTACGACGCGGCCGTGACGGACTGGGAGCGGGTTCGTGGCTTCGAACGACTCTGAGCCGCAGCGCCCTCCCGCGGCGAGCGCGGACGCGCCCGTCATCGGCATCACCACCTACCTGGAGCAGGCCCGGACCGGGGTCTGGGACGTGCCGGCGTCCTTCCTGCCGAAGGTCTACCTCGACGCCGTCACGGACGCGGGCGGCATCGCCGTGCTGCTGCCGCCCCAACCCGTGGACGCGCCGCTCGCGCGCCGGGTGCTCGCCTCGCTCGACGGGCTGATCGTCGCCGGCGGCGCCGACGTCGACCCGGCCCGCTACGGGCAGCCCGCCCACGAGCGCACGGGTGCGCCCAGGGGCGACCGCGACGATTGGGAGGACGCCCTGCTCACCGCCGCGATCGACGACGGCGTGCCCTTCCTCGGCATCTGCCGCGGCGCCCAGATGCTGAACGTCGCCCTCGGCGGCACCCTGCACCAGCACCTGCCCGACGTCGTCGGCTCCGAGGCCTACCAGCCGGCGCCCGCCGTGTTCGGCGAGACGACGGTGCGCGTCGCCCCGGGCTCGCGCCTCGCGGGGCTCGTCGGCGAGACGGACGCCCTGCCTGTGCACGTCTACCACCACCAGGCGCTCGACCGGGTCGCCGACGGCCTCGTCGTCACCGCGCGCAGCGATGACGGGGTCATCGAGGCCGTCGAGCTGCCCACCGCCCCGTTCGGCGTCGCCGTGCAGTGGCACCCGGAGGAGAACGCCCGCGACCGCCGGCTGTTCGCCGGGCTCGTCGAGGCCGCCCGGGCGCACCGGGTCGCGCGCGAGCGGGCCGCCGCAGCGCCGCCCGCGGCCTCGGTTCCCGCATCCGCCGCATCCGTCGCCCCCGAGAGGACCGCGCCATGACGCACACCATCGTGAACCCCGCCGACGAGGAGCTCGTCACCACCGTCGAAGGCGCCGACGTCGAGCAGACGGATGCCGCGATCGCCGCGGCCGCCGTGGCGCAGCGCGAGTGGGCCGCCGCGGCGCCCGCCGACCGGGCGCGGGCGCTCCGCCGCTTCGCCGAGGCCGTCGACGGCGCTGTCGAGGAACTCGCGGCGATCGAGGTGCGCAACTCGGGGCATCCGATCGGCCAGGCCCGCTGGGAGGCGGGCCACGTCCGCGACGTGCTCGAGTACTACTCGGCCGCCCCCGAGCGGCTGTTCGGGCGGCAGATCCCGGTCGCGGGTGGCCTGGACGTCACCTTCCAGGAGCCGCTCGGCGTCGTCGGCGTCATCACGCCGTGGAACTTCCCCATGACGATCGCCTCCTGGGGCTTCGCACCGGCGCTCGCCGCCGGCAACGCGGTGGTGCTGAAGCCCGCCGAGTGGACGCCGCTCACGAGCCTCCGGCTCGCCGAGCTCGCGCTCGAGTCCGGGCTGCCGGAGGGCCTGTTCCAGGTGATCCCGGGCCGGGGCTCGGTGGTGGGCGAGCGCTTCGTCACGAACGAGACGGTGCGGAAGGTCGTCTTCACGGGCTCCACCGAGGTCGGTCAGCGCATCATGGCCGGCTGCGCGGCGCAGGTGAAGCGGGTCACGCTCGAGCTCGGCGGCAAGAGCGCGAACCTCGTCTTCGCCGACGCCGACCTCGAGCGCGCCGCGGCCACCGCGCCGTACGGCGTGTTCGAGAACGCCGGCCAGGACTGCTGCGCCCGCAGCCGCATCCTCGTCGAACGGAGCGTGTACGAGCGCTTCATGGAGCTGCTCGAACCCGCCGTCCAGGGAGTGAAGGTCGGCGACCCGCGCGACGAGGCCACCGAGATGGGGCCCCTCGTCGCGGCGGCGCACCGCGAGCGGGTCCGGGAGTTTGTGCCCGACGACCGCGACGTCGCGTTCCGCGGGAGCGCGCCCGAGGGCCCGGGGTTCTGGTTCCCGCCGACGGTGCTCACCCCCGCTCGCGACGCCCGCACCGCGACCGAGGAGATCTTCGGCCCGGTCGTGTCGGTCTTCCCCTTCGACGACGAGGCGGATGCCGTCGCGTTCGCCAACGCCGGCCGCTTCGGCCTGTCCGGCTCGATCTGGACGCGGGACATCGGCCGCGGCATCCGCGTCGCGCGCGGCATCGAGTCCGGCAACCTCTCCGTGAACTCGCACTCCTCCGTGCGCTACTCGACCCCGTTCGGCGGCTTCAAGCAGTCCGGGCTCGGCCGCGAGCTCGGCCCCGACGCGCCCGCCGCCTTCACCGAGACGAAGAACGTCTTCATCGCCGTCGACTGAGCCGGCCCATCACGCATCGCCCCGATTCGACCACCGCAACCCAGGGAGCACCATGACCGTCACCCCGCTCGACCTCACCCAGCGCCTCGCCGGCCGCGTCGCCGTCATCACCGGCGGCGCCTCCGGCATCGGCCTCGCCACCGCGCGCCGCCTCGCGGCGGAGGGCGCGAAGGTCGTCATCGGCGACCTCGACCCGAGGAGCGGCGCGGCCGCGGCGAGCGAGGTCGACGGCCTCTTCGTGCAGCTCGACGTCACCGAGGAGGCGCAGGTCGACCACCTCTTCGACGAGGCCGCCCGCGTCTACGGCTCCGTGGACATCGCCTTCAACAACGCGGGCATCTCGCCGCCCGACGACGACTCCATCGAGACGACCGAGCTGCCGGCGTGGCAGAAGGTGCAGGACGTCAACCTGAAGAGCGTGTACCTGTGCTCGCGGGCGGCGCTGCGGCACATGGTCGCGCAGGGCCGCGGCTCGATCATCAACACCGCCTCCTTCGTCGCGGTGCTGGGCTCGGCCACCTCGCAGATCTCCTACACCGCGTCGAAGGGCGGCGTGCTCGCGATGAGCCGTGAGCTCGGCGTGCAGTTCGCGCGCCAGGGCATCCGGGTCAACGCGCTCTGCCCGGGCCCGGTCAACACACCGTTGCTGCAGGAGCTCTTCGCGAAGGACCCCGAGCGGGCGCAGCGCCGGCTCGTGCACGTGCCGGTCGGGCGCTTCGCGAACCCCGAGGAGCTCGCCGCGGCCGTCGCGTTCCTCGCGAGCGACGACGCCTCGTTCATCACGGGGTCGACCTTCCTCGTCGACGGCGGCATCAGCGCCGCCTACGTCACGCCCCTCTAGGCTCGGAAGCATGGACGAGCGGGGAGCGGAGCAGCCGGGCGTGCTGGACGCCGGGCTGCTGCTGCGACCCGCCCGGCCGGCGAACGCCTTCGAGGAGACCGTGCAGCGGCTGCTGCAGACGATCCGGCTCGGGCTCATCGCCCCGGGCGAGCGGCTGCCGGCCGAGCGCGAACTCGCGGCGACCCTCGAGGTCAGCCGGGACACCCTCCGCGAGGCGATCGGCTCGCTCGCGGACGCCGGCTGGGTCGTCGCGCGGCGCGGCCGCTACGGCGGCACCTTCGTCTCCGATCCGCTGCCCGAACCCGGGCCGGGCGTGCCCCGACCGATCGAGCGGCGGAGCCTCGACGACACCCTGGCGCTGCGCGCCGTGGTCGAGGTCGGCGTCGCCCGGCGGGCGGCCGAGAGCGAGCTGAGCGCCGCCGACCGGGAACGCCTCTGGCAGGCGCACCTCGCCTGCGGGCAGGCCGATGAGGCGGGCTACCGGGTCGCGGACTCCCGCCTCCACCTCGTCATCGCCGAGGTGGTGGGGGCGGAGTCGGTGACCCCGCTCGTCGCCGAGGTGCGGATGCGCATCAACGAGCTGCTCGACGGCATCCCGCTGCTCGCGCCGAACATCGCGCACTCCGACGAGCAGCACGGCGCGATCGTGGCGGCGATCCTGAAGGGCAGCCCGGAGGAGGCGGCGCAGGCGATGGCCGAGCACCTCATCGGCACCGAGGCGCTGCTGCGCGGCTTCTACGGCTGACCGCAGGCGACGCGGAACGGGGCGCGCCCGACGGCGCGCCCCGTTCGCGATGCGAGCGTCAGAAAGCGGTCGCGAAGAAGGGCAGGAACGGCAGCGTGAGCGCGCCGAAGGCGAGCATGCCGAAGCCGACGAGCACGGTGCCGACGAGCATCACCGTGTTGAGCACGACGCCCCAGATGGCCATCGTGCGCGACGCCGGCTCGCGCTGGAGGCCGACGATGCCGAGTACGAGACCGCCGATCGGCACCAGGAAGGTGAAGCCGGCGACGATCGACACGAGCCCGAGCACGAGGCTCGCGATCGAGAAGCCGTTCGTCTCGGCCGCCCGGGGCTGCGCCGGGGCGGGCTGCTGGGCCCCGCCCGCCGGGTGGACGGGAGTGACGGTGGGATCGATGGTGGTGGTCATGGCTCCAACGCTACGGATCGCGCCGCGGCGTCGGTATGGGGATATCCCCCGATTCCGGACCCCGAGCACCCCGAACGGGCCGAACGGGTTCACCCCTCGGCGAGCACCTCGGCGACGAGCTGCTCGACGACGGGCAGGCAGCGCGCGCGGTCGGCGGCGACGAAGCCGATCCTGGTGCGCCGGTCGAGCACATCGTCGGCGGTGAGCGCGCCCTCGACGCGCACGGCGTACTCGACGTCGGCGCGGCGCACGGCGACGCCCTCGGCGATCGGCACGGCCGGCTCGCTCAGACGGGTGCGGGCGAGGGCGTCGTCGATCCCGACGAGCCGCAGTCCGGCGGTGCGGCTCGGCGGCGCCGCGATGGTCCGGGTCGCGAGCGCGAGGTCGACGGCGTCCTCCGCCATCCGCCGGTACGTGGTGAGCTTGCCGCCGAGCACGGAGACGAAGCCCGCGTCGGACACCGCGACGAGGTGGCGGCGCGAGAGGTCGGCCGTGCGGTCGGCCCCGCTGTCGATGAGCGGCCGCAGCCCGGCGAACGCACCGAGCAGCTGCTCGCGTCGCACCGGGGTCTCGACGACCCGGTTCAGGCTCGCGAGGAGGAAGGCGATCTCGGCCTCGCTCGGCTCCGGCACGTCCGGCACCGGCCCCGGGGCCTCCTCGTCGGTGAGGCCGACGACGACGCGGCCGGAGCGCTGCGGCAGGGCGAACACGTAGCGGCTGATCGAGCCCTCGTGCGGGATCGTCAGCGCCGCCGACGGCTGGCCGAGGAGCGCGCCGTCGAGCACGAGGTGCGTGCCGCGGCTCGGCCGAACGGCGATGCCGCCGTCGAGGCCGCCGGCCCAGACGCCCGTCGCGTTCACGACGGCCCGCGCGCGGAGCTCGAAGCGCTCCCCGCTCAGCACGTCCGCCACCTCGGCCCCGTCGGCGCGGAGCCGGAGCGCGCGGACGCGGGTGAGGATCCACGCCCCGTGCGCGGCCGCGGTTCGGGCGACGGTGACGACGAGCTTCGCGTCGTCGACGAGCTGCCCGTCGTACGAGAGCATGCCGCCGCGGAGCCCCCGCCCCTCGAGCGCCGGCACGAGCCGCCGCGCCGTGCCGGCCGTGACCGGCCGGGGCGGCGGCAGCACCGCCCGCGGGGTGCGCGCCTGCACGCGGAGCAGATCGCCGAGGCCCATGCCGACGGCCCCGGCGGCGCGCTGACGGAGCGAGACGCCCGGCAGGAACGGGAGCAGTTGCGGCAGCGGGCGGATGAGGTGCGGCGCGATCGAGGTCATCAGCAGGTGGCGCTCGGCGGCGCTCTCCCTGGCGGTCGCGACGTCGCCGGTGGCGAGGTAGCGGAGGCCGCCGTGCACGAGCTTGGAGCTCCACCGGCTCGTGCCGAAGGCGAGGTCCTGGGCCTCGACGAGCACGACGCGGAGCCCCCGCGAGGCCGCGTCGAGCGCGACTCCGGCCCCGGTGATGCCGCCGCCGACGACGAGCAGGTCCGCTGTCTCGGCGGCGGCGCGCTCCATCTCCCGCCCGCGGCGGGTGGCGTCGAGCGCGTCGGTGCCCGTCATGGCCGCAGGTGCCCGTCGAGCGCCGCTCGGAGCTCGCGCTCCCAGGCCTCCTCGTCGATGAGCTCGGTCACGGTGCCGTGCGAGAGCACCGCCGACTGGGCGATGAGCAGCAGCATGACCGCGATCTCCTGCGGCGCCCCCTGGCGCACCGAGCCGTCCTCCTGCGCGGCCGCGATCGCCGTGGCGAGCCAGGCGAGGATCATCCGCTGGCTCGAGCCGACCCGCTGCAGGGTGTAGCGCGTGAAGGCCTCCGGCTCGTCGTCGAGCAGCCGCCCGTAGACCGCGTCGCTGCGGAAGCGGGCGGAGAAGCGCAGCACGTCGTCGACGAGGCCCGCGCGCGTGCTCGCGGGGGTCTCGAAGGAGGCGAGGATGCGGATGACGCGGCGCAGCAGCGCTGAACGGACCACGTCGTCGGCGTCGCTCCAGCTGCGGTAGACGGTCGGGCGGCTGAGGCCCGAACGGCGCGAGAGCTCGGCGATGGTCACCCCGCCGACGCCGCGGCGGCGGATGAGCTCGTCCGCGGCGTCGAGCACGCGCGACTGCGTGGCGTCCCACTCGGGGAGCTCGGCGCCGAAGGGCGGCAGCACTGCTTGACGTTCTTCCATGATCTGTCACACTGTAATGCATGAGCGATGCACGCGACAGGGTCGACGCGGACCCGCCGATGCGGTGGAACGGCTGGGGCGACCCGGCCAAGGCGAAAGACCTGCCCCTCGCCGTGCGCACGCTCCTGCCGCTCCTGCTCGGCCGGGTGCGGCGACCGGCGCCGGCCGCGGAGCTCGACGCCGTGCGCGTTGCGCCGCCCGCGCTCACCGCCGAGGAGCTCGACGCGCTCCGCGCCGTCGTCGGCGAGGCGCACGTCGAGCTCTCCGCCGAGGCGCGGCTCCGGCACGCCGGCGGCCGATCCACGCCCGACCTGCTCCGTCGCAGAGCGCCGGAGCAGCTCGCGCCCGACGCCGTCGTGCGTCCCGCCGATCACGGCGAGGTGCTCGCCTGCCTCGAGCTTGCGCACGCCCGCGGCATCGCGGTCATCCCCTTCGGCGGCGGCACGAGCGTCGTCGGCGCCCTCGATCCCGAACGCGGCGCCCACCACGCCGTCGTGAGCCTCGACCTCCGCCGGCTCACTGGCCTCCTCGCGCTCGACGAGCTCAGCGGCGAGGCCGTCCTCGGCGCCGGCACGACCGGCCCCGAGGCGGAGGCGCTGCTCGCCGCGCACGGCTTCGAGCTCGGCCACTACCCGCAGAGCTTCCGCTACGCGACCATCGGCGGCTTCGCCGCGGCCCGCTCCTCCGGGCAGAACTCGGCCGGCTACGGCCGCTTCGACACCATGGTCACGGGACTCCGGGTCGCCACCCCCACCGGCGAGCTCGAGCTCGGCCGCTCCCCCGGCTCCGCCGCCGGCCCCGATCTCGTCCGGGTGTTCCTCGGCTCGGAGGGCATCTTCGGCGTCATCACCGAGGTCCGGCTGCGCGTGCACCCGGTGCCTCGCGAGCGCGTCTTCGAGGCCTGGACCTTCCCCGACTTCGCGGCGGGCGCCGAGGGGCTCCGCCGGGTCGCCCAGCACGGCGGCGGGCCCACCGTCATCCGCCTCTCCGACGAGGCGGAGACCGCCGTGAGCCTCGCACAGCTCGGCAAGCTCGGCAAGGCGCTCGCGAAAGGCGCGAGCGCCGTCACGGTCTACGAGGGCGACGGCATCGAGGAGCGCCGGGCGCGCACCTCGGAGCTGCTGCGCGCCGCGGCCGGCACCTCCTCCGGCGCGGGCGCCGCCGCCGACTGGCTCGCCGGCCGCTTCGACGGCCCCTACCTGCGCGACGCGCTCCTCGACGCCGGCGTGTTCTGCGAGACGCTCGAGACGGCCACCACCTGGTCGAAGCTGCCGGCGCTGCGCGAGGCCGTCGAGCGCACCCTCCGCGACGGCCTCGGCGCAGCCGGCGCGAAGTCGTACGTCATGTGCCACGTCTCGCACATCTATCCCACCGGCGCCTCGCTCTACTTCACCGTCCTCGCGGGGATCCGCGAGGAGCCGCTCGGAGTCTGGGAGCGGGTGAAGGCCGAGGTGAACGACGCCATCCTCGCCGCCGGCGGCACCATCAGCCACCACCACGCCGTCGGCCGGGACCACGCCCCGTGGCTGCCGAGCGAGATCGGCGAGACCGGCATCCGCATCCTCCGGGCCATCAAGCGCGAACTCGACCCGCGCGCGATCCTGAACCCCGGCGCGGTCATCGCGGCCGAGCCGGCCGCGCACCCCGCGTCCGCACCAAGCCGGGAGGGATGACGGTGGGCGGGCACATCGCGGTGCTGGCCAATCCGTTCGCCGGAAAGGGGCGCGGACGCGCCGCCGCCGCCTCGGCCATCGCCGGACTCCGCGCGCACGGCGTCGAGGTGCGCAGCTACGAGGGGGGCTCGGCCGCCGAGACCGCCGCGCTCGCGGCGCGGGCACTCGATGGCGCCCCGACCGCGCTCGTGGTCGTCGGCGGGGACGGCACCCTCTCCGGGATCCTCGAGCCCCTCCTCCGCGCGTCCGTGCCGATCGTGCTCGTGCCCGCGGGCACCGGCAACGACCTCGCCCGCGCGCTCGGACTCCCCCGTGACGACGCGGCGGCGGCCGCGGCGCTCGCCCTCACCGGCACCGCCCGGGTCATCGACGTCGGCGAGGTGCGCAGCGCCGGCCGGACGACCCCCTTCCTCACCGTCGCCGCCCTCGGCTTCGACGCGAAGGTCAGCGACCGCACGAACCGGCTGCGCTGGCCGCACGGCGCGCTCCGCTACTACCTGGCCCTCGCGATCGAGCTCGTGCGGCTGCGCCCCATGGACTTCACCATCCGGATCGAGGACGAGGACGAGCTCCGCGCGCCCGGCACGCTCGTCGCGGTCGGCAACACCGAGAGCTACGGCGGCGGGATGCCCGTCTGCGTGGGCGCGCTCCCCGACGACGGGCTGCTCGACGTCGTGCACGTCGCCCCGCTCACGCGGCTGCGGCTCGTGCGGCTCTTTCCGCTGCTGCTGCGCGGCCGGCACGACCACCGCCCCGAGGTGACCCACCGGCGCGCCCGCGAGGTGCGGGTCTCGGCCCCTGGACTCACCGTCTACGCCGACGGCGAGCGCGTCGGCAGCGGTGCCTGCGAGATCGTCTCGCGGGCGGGCGCGCTGCGCATCATGGTGCCGCACGCCCAGGGCCGGCCGTCGGCCGCCGACGCGGCGCACGCGGCGGGCGGCCCGGCATGAACGCGGCCACCGGCTTCGACGAGGACGTCGTCATCGTCGGCTCGGGCTTCGGCGGCTCGGTCGCGGCGCTGCGGCTGGCCGAGAAGGGCTACCGCGTCCGGGTCTACGAAGCCGGCCGGCGCTTCGCCGACGAGGACTTCGCGAAGACGAGCTGGAACCTGCGCCGCTACCTCTGGGCGCCCGCGCTCGGCTGCTACGGCGTGCAGCGCATCCACCGTCTGCCCCACGTGATGATCCTCGCGGGCGCCGGGGTCGGCGGCGGCTCGCTGAACTACGCGAACACCCTCTACGAACCCGGACCCGGCTTCTTCGCCGACCCGCAGTGGGAGGGCCTCGCGGACTGGGCGGGCGAGCTCGCCCCGCACTACGCGACGGCCAAGCGCATGCTCGGCGTCGTCGAGCGGTATCCGCACCGCGGCCCCGTCGAACGGATCATGGCGGGCGCGGCGGAGGACCTCGGCGTCGGCGACACGTTCCGGCACGCGCCGGTCGGCGTCTGGTTCGGCCGCCCCGGCGAGCGCACGGCCGACCCCTTCTTCGGCGGCGAGGGGCCCGAGCGCACCGGATGCACGCTCTGCGGCAACTGCATGGTCGGCTGCCGGGTCGGCGCGAAGAACACGCTCGTGAAGAACTACCTCGCGCTCGCCGAGCGCCGCGGCGTCGCCATCGAGCCGCTGCGCACCGTCACCGAGGTGCGCGAGCTGGCGGGCGGCGGCTTCGCCGTCACCACCCGCCGCACCGACGGCCGCCTGCGCCGCGGCGAGCGCACCGTCACCGCGGAGCGGGTCGTGCTCGCCGCCGGCACCTGGGGCACGCAGCAGCTCCTGCACCGGATGAAGCGCTCCGGCGCGCTGCCGGCCGTCTCCGACGCGCTCGGCCGGCTCACCCGCACGAACTCGGAGGCGCTCGACGGGGCCGTGGCCACCGCGGTGCCCGAGTCGCTCGGCCTCGCCCGCGGCGTCGCCATCACGACCTCCTTCCACGTCGACGACCGCACCCACGTCGAGAACGTGCGGTACGGGCCCGGTTCGAACCTGATGGGCGCCCTGGCCACCGTGCTGGTGCCGGGCGAGCTCCCGCTCGCCCGCCGCTTCGGCCGGGTCGTGCGGCTCGTGCTGCGCTCACCGGCGCGTCAGCTCCGGCTCGCCTCGCTGCGCCGCTGGAGCGAGCGCGGCATCATCGCCCTCGTCATGCAGACGGCCGACAACTCGCTGACCCTCTCGTTGCGCCGCCGCTTCGGCCGGCTTCGCCTCACGAGCGAGCAGGGGCACGGCGAGCCGAACCCGAGCCATCTGCCGGAGGCGCACCGTGCCGCCGAAGCCATCGCGGCCCGGATGGCCGTGGAGGGCGGCGTGCCCGCCGAGGCGCGCGGCTCGTGGCCGGAGGTGTTCGGCATCCCGCTGACGGCGCACTTCCTCGGCGGCGCCACGATCTCGGCGTCGCCCGCCGACGGCGTCGTCGACGCCTACCACCGGGTGTGGGGCCATCCGGGGCTCTCCGTCGTCGACGGCGCAGCCGTGCCCGCGAACCCCGGGGTGAACCCCTCGCTCACTATTACCGCGCTCGCCGAGCGCGCGCTGTCGCACTGGCCCATGGCCGGCGCGGCCGACGGTCGGCCGAGTCAGCAGCAGCTGCTCGACCGCTGAGCACGGCCCGCGCGGCAGCCCGTCCTCGCCACGTCGTCGCTTCTCCGCTCGAAGTCGCGACAGGGGCCCCTCCGCTTCGCTATGCTCCGATGCAGCGCACGGTCCCGACCGCGCCGCTCCAGCCCCGGCCCGCCGCGCGATCCGCGATGACGGGCACCCCCACCACGCGAAACGGAGCCCCATGGCACTCCCCTGGACCCTTCACGGCGACGGCAAGACCGTCGCCCCGGGCGAGGTCGTCGCCCCCGGCGAACGCCTGAGCTGGCCGCGCACCATCGGCCTCGGCGCGCAGCACGTCGTCGCCATGTTCGGCGCCACCTTCCTCGTGCCCCTGCTCACCGGGTTCCCGCCGGCGACGACGGTGCTGTTCTCCGGCATCGGCACGATCCTCTTCCTGCTGATCACCCAGAACCGGCTGCCGAGCTACCTCGGCTCCTCCTTCGCGTTCATCGCCCCGGTCACCGCCGCGCTCGCCTCCGAGCAGGCCGCCGACCCGATGGGGGCCGCGCTCTTCGGCATCGTCGCCGTCGGCGTGATGCTCGCCCTCATCGGCGCGCTCGTGATCTGGACGGGCACCGGCTGGATCGACGTGCTCATGCCGCCGGTCGTCGCGGGTGCGATCGTCGCGCTCATCGGTCTGAACCTCGCCCCGGCGGCGAAGTCCAACTTCGACCAGGCGCCGCTCACCGCGCTCATCACGCTCGCGGCGGTGCTGCTCACGACCGTGCTGTTCCGCGGCATCCTCGGCCGGATCTCGATCCTCATCGGCGTGCTCGTCGGCTACATCGCGGCCGTGCTGCAGGGCCAGGTCGACTTCGAGGCGATCCAGCAGGCCGCCTGGCTGGGGCTGCCCGAGTTCCACCTCGCCGGCAACCCCTTCGCGGATGCCGCGCTCTGGGGCCTGCTGCCCGCGTTCCTGCCGATCGTGCTCGTGCTCATCGCCGAGAACGTGGGCCACGTGCGCGGCGTCGCGCAGATGACCGACCCCTCCGTCAACCGGCAGACGGGCCGCGCGCTCTTCGCCGACGGCGTCGCGACCACCATCGCGGGCTTCTTCGGCGGCTCGGGCACGACGACCTACGGCGAGAACATCGGCGTCATGGCCGCGACGCGCGTCTACTCGACGGCCGCCTACTGGGTGGCCGGCTTCGTCGCGATCCTGCTCGGCCTCTCGCCGAAGTTCGGCGCGCTCGTGAACACGATCCCCGCCGGCGTGCTCGGCGGGGCCACGGTCGCGCTGTACGGCCTCATCGGCATCATCGGCGTGAAGATCTGGGTCGACAACAAGGTCGACTTCTCGCGCCCGGTGAACCAGTTCACGGCCGCGACGGCGCTCATCATCGGCATCGCGAACTTCACGATCGAGTTCGGCTCCGTGGTCTTCAACGGCATCGCCCTCGGCACCGTCGCCGCGATCGTCGTGTACCACGCGATGAACGCCATCGGGAAGGCGCGCGGCACGGCGTAGGCCCGCTCGAACGACGGATGCCCCGGGCAGCAGTGCTGCCCGGGGCATCCGTCGTTCCGGGGTCGATCAGGCGAACAGCGCCTCCACCGGGCCGCGGGCGAAGTAGAGCAGGAAGCCGGCCGCGACGATCCACAGCAGCGGGCTGATCTCGCGCGCCTTGCCGCCGAGCGAGCGCACCACGACCCAGGCGATGAAGCCCGCGCCGATGCCGTTCGCGATCGAGTAGGTGAGCGGCATGACGGTGACCGCGAGGAACACCGGCAGCAGCACCGAGAAGTCGCTGAAGTCGATGTACCGGATCTGCGACATCATCAGCGCGCCGACGATGACGAGCGCGGCCGCCGCGACCTCGGTCGGCACGATCGACACGAGCGGTGTGAAGAACATCGCGAGCAGGAACAGCACGCCCGTCACGACGTTCGCGAAGCCCGTGCGGGCCCCCTCGCCGATGCCGGCGCCCGACTCGATGAAGACCGTGTTCGAGGAGCCCGAGGTGAAGCCGCCCGCGACGGCGCCGACGCCCTCGACGACGAGGGCCGACTTGATGCGCGGGAAGTCGCCGCGCTCGTCGGCGAGACCGGCCTCCTTGGACAGGCCCGTCATGGTGCCCATCGCGTCGAAGAAGTTCGTGAAGACGAGGGTGAAGACGAGCATGAGCGCGGCGAGCACGCCGATGCGCTCGAAGGAGCCGAAGGAGACCTGGCCGACGAGCGAGAGGTCGGGCAGGCTCACGGGCGAGCCGGAGAGCTCCGGCACCGACAGGCCCCAGCCGTTCGGGTTCACGAGCTCGCCGTTCGCGATCTTCGGGCCGAGGTTCCAGATCGCCTCGATGACGACCGCGAGCACGGTGCCGGAGACGAGGCCGATGAGGATGCCGCCCTTCACCTTGCGCGCCACGAGCACGCCCGTGATGAGGAGGGTGAGGATGAAGACGAGGCTCGGCACGGTGGCGACCGAGCCGCCGGCGCCGAGGCCGACCGGCGGCGAGGCGACGCCCGTGGCGGTCACGAAGCCGGCGTCGACGAAGCCGATGAAGGCGATGAACAGGCCGATGCCGACCGTGATCGCGAGCTTCAGCTGGATCGGCACCGCGTTGAAGATCATGCGGCGCAGGCCGGTGGCCGCGAGCAGCACGATGATGAGGCCGTTCACGACGACGAGGCCCATCGCCTGGGGCCAGGTGACCTGCCCCACGACGGAGACCGCGAGGAAGGAGTTGATGCCGAGGCCCGCGGCGAAGCCGAACGGCAGCCGCGCGACGACGCCGAAGAGGATCGTCATCACGCCCGCGGTGAGGCCCGTGACCGCCGAGAGCTGGGCGAAGCCGAGCTGGTCGCCGTCGACGTCGACGCCGGAGGACAGGATGATCGGGTTCAGGATCACGATGTAGGCCATCGTCACGAAGGTGACGATGCCGCCTCGGATCTCGGTGCCGACGGAGGAGCCGCGGGCGGTGATCTCGAAGAAGCGGTCGAACGCGTTCTTGGGGGTCTGCTGCGGGGTGTCAGCAGTCGGGGTCGTGGTCGTCATTGGCTGCGCCTTCTGTGGGGTCGCCGAGCTCGCGCTCGGAGGTGGGGAATCCGAAGGGTGGAGCAGCGACTCGGGCGTCAGGCCCCGCCGACGAGCCGCGTGAGGTGCTCGCCGAGGATCAGGTAGATCCCGACGAGCACGGCGATCGCGCTCAGCGCGAAGCACCCCCACGCTCCGATGAGCGCGAGCCGCTTCTGGCCTTCCGTGAGCGGACTCTTCTTGGCCGCCTTCGCGGCGCGCTTCGCTGCGGCCTTGATCTCGGCGGGCGTGACGATGGTGATCGCGTCGGTGAACTCGGCGGGCGTGACGAGCGGGGTGCGACCGGACAGGGTGAGCAGGCGGATGCCGAGCGCGTAGGCGCTCACGACGACGCAGGCCCCGACGAGCGCGGAGACGAGCACGAGGAGGAAGTCGAGCCAGTCGATCACTTCTTCGCCTTCCGCTTGGGCTTCGGGTTGCGCTTGATCTTGACGGCGCGACCGGAGTCGGCGACCTCGGAGACCACGTTGTGGTGGGAGACCTCGCTGCGCCGGGACCACATGAAGATGCCGATGATCACGACGACGCCGACGACCGCGTCGATGATGACGCCGCCGACGCCCAGGTGGGCGACGAGCGCGGCGAGCGCGCCGACGGCGCCCGCGGCGGGCAGCGTCAGCAGCCAGCCGACGCCGATGCGACCGGCCGTGCGCCAGCGCACCTTCGACCCCCGCCGGCCGAGGCCCGAGCCGATGACCGAGCCCGAGGCGACCTGCGTCGTCGAGAGCGCGAAGCCGACGTGGCTCGAGGCGAGGATCGTCGCGGCGGTCGCCGTCTCGGCGGCGAAGCCCTGCGCGGGCTTCACGTCGGTGAGGCCGGTGCCGAGCGTCTTGATGATGCGCCAGCCGCCCATGTACGTGCCGAGCGCGATCGCGACGGCGCAGGTGACGATGACCCACCACTGCACGTCGCTGCCGGGCGACTGCAGGTTCGCGGCGACGAGCGTGAGCGTGATGACGCCCATGGTCTTCTGCGCGTCGTTCGTGCCGTGCGCGAGCGCGACGAGCGAGGACGAGAAGATCTGCGCGTAGCGGAACCCGTCGCGGCCGTCGGGCTTGCCGTCGTAGCGCCGGGTGATCGCGTAGGCGAGCTTCGTGGCGGCGTAGGCCACGAGCCCCGCGGTGAGCGGCGCCAGGAGCGCCGGCAGGATGACCTTGGACACGACGACCGGGAAGTCGATCGCGCCGAGGCCGGCGCCCACGATCGCCGCGCCGATGAGGCCGCCGAACAGGGCGTGGCTCGACGAGGACGGGAGCCCGAGCAGCCAGGTGATCATGTTCCAGACCACGGCGCCGATGAGGCCCGCGAACACGAGCTCGGGGGTGATCAGCACGCCGCCGTCGCCCTCGCGGATGATGCCGCCCGAGATGGTCTTCGCGACCTCGGTGGAGAGGAACGCGCCGACGAGGTTCAGGATCGCGGCGAGCGTGACGGCGGCCTTGGGCCGGAGCGCGCCGGTGGCGATGGGCGTCGCCATGGCGTTCGCCGTGTCGTGGAAGCCGTTGGTGAAGTCGAAGAAGAGCGCCAGTGCGATGACCAGCACGACGATGAGGGTGAGATCCACCGGCGCCTTTCTGTAGTGGACGCTGCCTCTTGTGATCGGTGAAGACGTTCACCAGAAGTTCATGGGGTATCGCTTGCGGCCTCCGGGGAGCCCGCGCACCCGTCGATCCTACGCGACGGACGGGCCCGGTTCCACCACGGTCGCGAGATCGTCGCCGAAGACGAAGGAGCGCTCCACCCGGCCGCCCGCGAGCACGCCCGGGAGCCAGCGCGAGGCGTCGTCCCACATGCGCTCGAGCGGCACCTCGTCGACCGGGAACCACTCGGGGTCGAGCTCGTCGGAGCCGCTCGCTTCGCCCCGCCACCGGCGGCAGACGAAGACGTGCGAGCGCTGGCTCCACGACTCCCGGCTCGGGAAGCGGTAGTCGATCACGCCCCGCGCCTCGAGGTCGGCCTGGTCGAGGTCGAGGCCGACCTCCTCGGCGACCTCGCGGACGCACGCGGCGGCCGGGGACTCTCCCGCCTCGAGCTTGCCGCCGGGCGCGACGAGCCGTCCCTCGCCGAGGCCGTGCTTCTTGCGCCCGAGCAGCACCTCGAGCCGCCCCTCCCGCTCGCGCAGCAGGTAGCAGACGCACACCTCTGGGTGCCGCATCCGGCGGGCCCGCCCCTCAGCCGAAGAGGATCCTGGCCTCGTCGTAGCGCGACTGCGGCACCGTGTTCAGGCTGCCGGTCGCCTCCGCGATCGAGACCGTGCGGATGTCGGTGCCGCGGAGCGTCACCATGGAGCCCCAGGCCTCGTCGTAGACGGCCTCGACGGCGGCCATGCCGAGCCGGGTCGCGAGCACCCGGTCGTAGGCGCTCGGCTCACCGCCGCGCTGGATGTGGCCGAGCACGGTCGCGCGGGACTCGATGCCCGTACGCTCCTCGATCATCGGGGCGAGCACGTCGGCGATGCCACCGAGGCGCGGCCGGTTGAAGGCGTCGAGGCCCTTGTGCGAGTGCGGCTCGTCCATGCCGGGCAGGGTGAAGCCCTCGGCGACGACGACGAGCGGGGCGCGGCCGCGCGAGCGCACCGACTCCACCCACTCGCAGATCTGCTCGATCGACTGCGGCTGCTCGGGGATGAGGATGGCGTGGGCGCCACCCGCCATGCCGGAGTGCAGCGCGATCCAGCCGACGTGCCGGCCCATGACCTCGAGCACCATGCAGCGGCCGTGCGAGTCGGCCGTGGTGCGGAGCCGGTCGATGGCCTCGGTGGCGATCTCGACGGCGGTGTCGAAGCCGAAGGAGTAGTCGGTCGCGGCGAGGTCGTTGTCGATCGTCTTCGGCACGCCGACGACCTTGATGCCGCCCTCGTCGTAGAGCCGGCGGGCGGCCGTGAGCGTGCCCTCGCCGCCGATCGCGATGATGGCGTCGATGCCGTGCTCGTCGAGGGTGCGCTGGATGTTCTCGGGGCCGCCGAGCTCGCCCTCGAAGGGGTTGGTGCGGCTGGAGTGCAGGATGGTGCCGCCCTGGCGGGCGAGGCCGCGCACGTCGTGCCGAGTGATGGGCACGATGTCGCGCTCCACGACGCCGCGCCAGCCCCAGCGGAAGCCGACGAACTCGGTGTCGTGGGAGATGACGCCTTTCAGCACGGCGCCGCGGATGACCGCGTTGAGGCCGGGGCAGTCGCCGCCTGAAGTGAGCAGGCCGATCTTCATAGGTGCACGTCTCCTGGGGAAGTGGGAAGGCGGGAAGGGTGCATGACCACGTCGGCGGGGTCGAATCGGAGTCTATACGGTCGCCGGAGCCGTCCGGAGACGCCGACGGGGCCGGGGCGTCGCCCCGGCCCCGTCGTGCGCGGATCGCCTCAGAGCGCGCCGTCGAGCGCCTGCCGCAGGAGGTGCTGGAGCGCGTCGAGCTGCACCGAGTCCGCCGAGCCCGGCTCGACGTCCTGGCCGTCGAGGGCGCGGGCGGCGAGGCCCTGCTTCTGGTCGATGAGCTCGGCGATGCGGGCGTCGATCGTGTGCGCGGCGATGATCCGCCACGCGGTGACCGGCTCGTCCTGACCGATGCGGTGCACGCGGTCGATCGCCTGCGTCTGCTCGGCGCTCGTCCAGCTGAGCTCGGCGAGCACGACGTTCGAGGCCGCCTGCAGGTTGACGCCGACGCCGGCCGCCGTGAGCGAGCAGACCGCGACGTGCACCTCGGGGTCCGAGTTGAACGCGTCGATCGCGGCCTGGCGGGCGAGCGCCGTCTGGTCGCCGCGCAGCGAGACGGTGCGGATCTCGCGCGCCGCGAACGCCGCCTCGGCCTGGTCCATGACGTCGATGTGCTTCGCGAAGAAGACGACCTTGCCGACCGAGCGGGCGAGCTGGGCGGCGTAGTCCGCCGCGAGCCCGGCCTTCGCCTGGCCGATGCGGCGCACCATCGTGAAGACGTTCTCGCCGGACTTCGCCTGCTTCGACTCCTCGAGCTCGGCGCTCGCGACCGCGCGGACGAACTGGTCGCGGGTGTCCTCGTCGAGGTCGCCCACGCGGAGGTCGCGCGCCTCGACGAGCGCCCGGAAGCGCTGCACGAGCCGGTTGCCGAGCTCGCGCTCGGCGGCCCGCACGGAGCGGCCCAGCTCGTCGTCGAGCTCCACCGGGAGGTCGGCGATGCGCTTGGCGGGCAGGTCCGCGGCGACGTCTACCTTGCGGCGGCGGACGATCCCGAGGTCGATGACCGCGCGGCGCGCCTCGGCGTAGAAGCCATGGTCGGCGGGCGTGAGCCCGATGCGCTCGAGCTCGGCGAGGAGCTGCGGGGCCGGCTTGTCGCCGTCGATCCAGCCGAGGAACTGCCAGATCGCCCGGAAGTCGTCGACGTCGTTGATGAGCGGCGTCCCGGTGAGGGCGAGCAGCAGCGGGTCGCCGCCCGGGGCGCTGCGACGGATGCGCTCGGCGAGGGCGAGCACGTTCTTGGAGCGCTGCGAACCGAGGTTCTTGATGAAGTGCGCCTCGTCCACGACCATGCCGCGGAAGCCGAGGGTCGACAGCCACGACATGTGCCGGTCGAGCACGTCGTAGTTCACGACGACGACGTCGGCGAAGGCGTCGACGCTCTGGCCGTCGCCGTGGATGACCGTGGCTCGCCGCTGCGGCGTCCAGCGCTCGACCTCGCGCGCCCAGTTCATCTTCACGACGTTCGGCACCACCGCGAGCAGCGGGTAGGCGTCGGCGACGGAGGCCGCGAGCACGGACTGCGCCGTCTTGCCGAGGCCGGGCTCGTCGGCGAGCAGGAAGGTGCGGTGGCCGAGCCGGGCCGCCTCCACGAAGCGGGCCTGGTGCTTCATGAGCTCGAGGCCGCGCGGGGTGACCCGGTCGATCTTCGGCGCCTCGGGCAGCGGCATCGTGGCCGACTGGCCGCCCGAGCCGAGCTCGAAGGCCTTGAACAGCGGGCTCAGCAGCTCCCAGTTCGCGAGCCGCCGGGCCGGGACGGCGGCCTGCGGCTGCCGCGAGAAGTCGGGTGCGAGGAACGGGCTCGCGAGCTGCCGCGACTTCACGGAGCGCGGCACGACCTGGTTCTCGGCGAGCATCGGCGCGGGCTCCGGCTCGCGCGTGATGATGAGCTCGTCGGCGCTGAGCTCGGCGCCGGACTCGAGCAGCCAGTCGCGGCGGAAGCGCTGCGCGACCGTGGAGATCGAGGCATCCGGTTCGAGCAGGGTGATGAGGCTGGTGTCGCGCGCCGCGGTCTTCGCGAGGATCTGCGCGATGCCGTCGAGGCGCTTCAGCAGCTCGGCGCGCTGGGCGTCGCTGAGCTCGGCATCGGCCTTCACGCGGGTGCGCTCCTCGCGCATGAGCAGGGCGATCACCTGGAACTTGGTCCGATTGGTCGGGCCGAGCTTGTTCTTCTGCGCCTTCTGCTCGACCTCGCGCACCTTGCGCGCGAGGATCGGGATGATGGGCGCGTCGTCGTCGCGGGAGCGCGTGCGGGAGCGCTGCCTGGTCTGGGCCATGGTCCTCCGGTCTCTTGGCCGTCGCGCCGAGCGTCGGCCCGTTCGGAACGACGACTCCCCCTCGCGGCCCCCGGCTGACGGATGCCGCACGACCGGAACCGCGGACTGCGCGGTGTCGATCGTCGACTGCAGGGCGGCATCTGGGACGGCTGGCGCGGATCGCACCGCCTGCCCCTGAGCGGAATCGCCCGGCGCACCCGCCATTCTAGCGGGAATCGCGCCGAACAGGCGAGTTCGCGCGGATCGGCGCGGCGCTCAGCCGCCGAGCACGTGCACGGTGTAGCTGAGCAGGAAGCCGGCGGTCGCGAGCAGGCCGGTCGCGGCGTGCGCCGTGCGGAACGCCTCGGGGATCATCGTGTCGCAGATCATCGCCAGGATGGCGCCCGCCGCGATCGCGGTGACGATGGCGGTCGTCTCACCGCTCGCCCCGTCGAGCAGCATGAAGCCGGCGATCGCCGAGACGGCGCTCGCGATCGCGATGCCGGACCACAGCAGCAGCACGTAGCGGCGGCTGCGGCCGGCGGTCTTCAACTCGGCGGTGCTCGACAGCCCCTCCGGCAGGTTGGAGATGAGGATGGCGACGAAGACGGGCACGCTGACGCCCGACCCGCCGACCATGCTGAGCCCGAGCACCGCGGACTCGGGGATGCCGTCGAGGAGCGCGCCGACCGCGATGCCGGTGCCGGTGCCCGGGTCCTCGCCGCTGCCGGGCCGGTTGCGCTGATCGAGCCGGTCGAGGAGCTGGTTGAGCACGACGTAGACGACCGCGCCGCCGGCGAAGCCGAGCACCGTCGGCCAGAGCCCGCCCTGCTCCTGCGCCTCGAGCACGAGATCGAAGGCGAGCGCGGAGACGAGCACCCCGGCGCCGAACGCCATGATGCCGGCGACGATCCGCTTCGGGACGTCGACGTACCAGGCCACGAGCGCGCCGACGAGGAGGGCGCCGCCGGCGAGCAGGCCGGCGACCCCCGGGGCGATCCACTCGGGGATCACCGCAGCGCTCCCGCGCCGCCCGCGGCCGGGCTCACAGTCCGCCGCCTCCGCCGCCGCCCCCGCCGCCGCCCGAGGCGCCGCCGCCGCCGGACCCGCTCGAGGAGGAGCTGGAGCTCGAGCCCGACCACGAGCTCGAGGCGGTCGTCGAGAACGCCGAGACCCCGGCGCTGAACGCGAGCGCATCGAACGGCCCGCGTCCCGCGTACCAGTCGGGCTGGGCGCCGCGCTCCGCGTACTCGGCGGCGAGCACCCGGCTCCACTCCCGCTCGATGCCGAAGAGCACCGCGTACGGCAGGAGCTTCTCGTGCAGCTTCAGCACGGCTTCGGGGCCGCCGGTGCGCAGCGCGCCCTCCGGGCTCTGCAGCATGCGGATGCGGTCGGCCTCGGCGAGCCGGAGGTAGACCCTGAGTCCCTCGAGGTGATCCTTCGCCGCGCGTCCCGGCTCGGTCAGCGGCCGCACGTCGATCACCGCGAACGCCGCGGCGAGCACCGCGAGGATGCCGAGCACGAGGCCGAGCACCGGCCAGCCGCCGCCCATCGCCTGGTCGAGGGCCACGATGCCGAAGACGACGGCGACGATGCCGCCGAGCAGGGCGAGCAGGCCGAGCAGCAGTCGCGGCCCGACGGCCGGCGTGCGGCGGAGCCCCTCGGTCACGACCCGGCTGCGCACGGCGCTGCGCAGCGCGAGCAGCTTCTTGCCGAGCGCGGTGTCCTGCTGCTTCAGCTCCCGCCGGCCGCTCGTGGCGAAGAGCTCGCGCAGCAGCCGGTCGGCATCCGGATCCGGCCCTTCGCCGCCCCCGTACTCGACCGCGAAGCGCTTCGGGCCGAGCTCGACGACTCGGAGCCGATGCTGCACCGCGAGCTGCAGGATCGTCGCGGTGACGCCCTTGCCCGGCTGTCCGACGAGCTCCGCGGCCTCCATCACGCTCAGCCCGGGCGGCGGCTCGTACTGGGCGATGATCGTGCCGCGTCCCGGATGATCCCGCCACCGCGTGGCCCGGGCGACGATGGCCGCGCCCGCCGCGCCGAGGGCGAGGAGGGCTCCCCCGGCCCCGGCGAGCGCCGCCGGCGAGGAGGTGAAGGCGTCGTCGCGCGGCACGAAGGTGCCGGGCTCGAAGGCGAGCGCGACGGTGAGGTTCTCGTACGGCCCGAGCCCCTCGGCCGTCGCGAGGGCCCCTTCGTCGCCGAGCTCGAGCGCGGTGCACGGCGTGGCGGAGCCGGACGGGCCCTGATAGCAGGCGCCCTCCCGCGTGAATCCCGCGGCCGCGGCCCCGGAGAGCCGCACCTCGGCGCTCACCCGTCCGAAGGGCTGCGCCCAGCCCGTGCCGTTCACGTCCCAGTAGAACTCGTCGATCGGCCGGTCGTCGGGCACGTGGGTCACGTTGTGCTGGCGGTACTCGATGACGTAGCTCTGCCGGCCGTGCACATACTCGTCGCCCGCGATGGAGACGAGGAGGAACTCGTCGTCGTCGTCCGGCTCGGTCGAGTAGGCGCGCGGCGTGCCGTTCTCGTCGGTCACGGAGCGCACCTCGAGGTCGACCGGGTGGCCGTCGTAGGAGAGCGGGATGGCCCGGCGGATGCCGCGGTTCTGGTCGAACTCGGGGAACACCGCGACGAGCGTCTCGGTGGTGTCGAGCACGGATCGGCCGTCCGCGTCGGTGCCGAGCTCGTACACGGCGTCGAAGGAGTCGAAGACGAAGTCGTCGGTGCCGGTGGGCAGCACGGACACGCCGGCCGGCGGGGCGGGGGCGAGCGCGGCCGGGCCGAGCGCGGCCGCGGGGGCCGCCGAGCCGCCCGGCTCCGCGAACGCGAGCGGGGCGCCGGCGAGCGCGAGCCCGGCACCGGCGAGGAGGCCGGCCACGAGGGCGGCGGCGGTGCGGGGCATCCGGCGGCTCATGCTGCCACCGTAGCGAACCCGGCCGACTCGGCGGCGCTGAATACCCCGGTCGGTACCGGATTCGCAGGCGCTATCCTGAGGGGGTGATCGAGGACATCAAGAAGCGCGCGCTGCACCGCACGAAGATCATCGAGGGCCAACTGCGCGGCATCGAGAAGATGATCGAGAACGAGGACTACTGCGTCGACATCATCACGCTGTCGCTCGCCGTGCAGAAGTCCCTCGGCTCGCTGAACAAGCTGCTCGTCGAGAACCACCTGCGCACGCACGTGAGCCACCAGTACGAGGCCGGCGGCGAGGAGCGCGAGGCCGCCGTCGCCGAGCTGATCCGCATCTTCGAGCTGTCGAACAACCGCAGCTGATCCCCGCGAACGGCGCCGGGGCTCAGCCCCGGCCGCGCCGTTCGTTCCCACGGCGGTAGTTGCCGGTCGCGCGGGCGAGCAGGTGCTGCACCGCGGGCTCGTCGCCGGCCGACTCGGCCCGCTCCAGGCGCGCGAGGAGGCGCGCGGCCTCCGCTCCCCCGACGGTCACGACGTGGCGGCCGCCACGGGAGACGAGCAGCTGGCCGGCCGCCGTGGCGCGCCACGCGAACGGGTCGTCGACGAGACGACCGCGTTCGTCGGAGGCGCCCCGGCGACCGGCCACGCTCAGCGCAGGCTCTTCGTGTGCCAGACCGTCTTCGTCTCGGTGAAGCCGACGATCCGCTCGAGGCTCGGCGCCGCGGCATCCGCGCCCTGCTCGGGGCGGTGCACCCGCTTCAGGGTGTCGGCCGCCGCGATCTCGAGGTCGATCCAGTCGAGCGCGCCCGCGCCGACGAGGTCGAGCGCATTGACGTCGGCGTGGCTCGCGAGCCACGGCGCGATCTCGGCGGGCGAGCCCGTGAGCACGTTGACGACGCCCTTCGGCACGTCGCTCGTGGCGAGCACCTCGGCCAGCGAGATCGCCGAGAGCGGGAAGCGCTCGCTCGCGACGACGACGACCGCGTTGCCCGCGACGAGCGCGGGGGCGACGGCCGAGACGAGGCCGAGCAGCGCGGAGTCCTGCGGCGCGACGATGGCGACGACGCCGGTCGGCTCCGGCACGGAGAGGTTGAAGTAGGGCCCGGCGACCGGGTTGGCGTTGCCGGCGACCTGGGCGAACTTGTCGGCCCAGCCCGCGTACCAGACCCAGCGGTCGATGGCCTCGTCGACCTGCGCGCCCGCGGCGGCGCGGGAGACGCCCTCGGCCTCCTCGATCTCGGCGACGAACTGCGCCCGGCGGCCCTCGAGCAGCTCCGCGATGCGGTAGAGCACCTGGCCGCGGTTGTAGGCGGTCGCGCCGGCCCAGCCCGCGACGGCGCCGCGGGCCGCGACGACCGCGTCCCTGGCGTCCTTGCGCGAGGCCTTCGCCGCGTTGGCGAGGAAGCCGCCCGAGGCGCTCGTCACCTCGTAGGTGCGGCCCGACTCGCTGCGGGGGAAGGCCCCGCCGATGAACAGCTTGTACGTCTTCGGCACGGTGAGGCGGCTCACTTCGCGGCTCCCTTCTCAGCGGACTTGCTCGTTCGGCGGCTCCGCTTCGCGGGGGCCGGCTTCGCCTCGGCATCCGCCTTCGCGGCGGGGCGCGTCTTCGCGGCGGGCGCGGCGGATGCCTCGACGGCGCGCGCGGCACGCGCGCTGCGGCTCGCGGCGGGCGCGAGGTAGGCGCCGAGCCCGTGCCGACCGCCCTCGCGGCCGTAGCCGGACTCCTTGTAGCCGCCGAACGGGCTCGCCGGGTCGAAGCGGTTGAAGGTGTTCGCCCAGATGACGCCCGCGCGGAGCTGGTCGGCGACCGCGAGGATGCGGCTGCCCTTGTCGCTCCAGATGCCGGCCGAAAGGCCGTACGGCGTGTTGTTCGCCTTGGCGATCGCCTCCTGCGGGGTGCGGAAGCTCAGCACCGAGAGCACCGGGCCGAACACCTCCTCGCGGGCGATGCGGTGGCTCGTCTCGACGCCCGTGAAGATCGTCGGCGCGAACCAGAAGCCCTCGGCGGGCAGTTCGCACGGCGCGCTCCAGCGCTCGGCGCCCTCGGCCACGCCGACGTCGCTGAGCTCGCGGATGCGGGCGAGCTGCGCCGCGGAGTTGATCGCCCCGATGTCGGTGTTCTTGTCGAGCGGGTCGCCGAGACGGAGCGTCGAGAGGCGCTGCTTCAGCCGATCGACGACCTCGTCGTGGATGCTCTCCTGCACGAGCAGGCGGCTGCCGGCGCAGCACACGTGGCCCTGGTTGAAGAAGATGCCGTTGACGATGCCCTCGATGGCCTGGTCGATGGGCGCGTCGTCGAAGACGATGTTCGCCGCCTTGCCGCCGAGCTCGAGGGTGACCTTCTTCTGCGTGCCCGCGACCTGCTTCGCGATCGCCCGGCCGACGCCCGTCGAGCCGGTGAAGGCGACCTTGTCGACGTCGGCGGCGACGAGCGCCGCGCCCGTCTCGCCCGCGCCGGTGACGATGTTCACGACGCCGGCGGGCAGCTCGGCCTGCTGCAGGATCTCGGCGAACAGCAGTGCCGTGAGCGGCGTGGTCTCGGCCGGCTTCAGCACGACCGTGTTGCCCGCGGCGAGCGCCGGGGCGATCTTCCAGGCGAGCATGAGCAGCGGGAAGTTCCACGGGATGACCTGCCCGGCCACGCCGAGGGCGCGCGGGTCGGCGCCGAGGCCGGCGTGGTCGAGCTTGTCGGCCCAGCCCGCGTAGTAGAAGAACCAGGCGGCGACGAGCGGCACGTCGACGTCGCGCGACTCCTTGATCGGCTTGCCGTTGTCGAGGGACTCGGCGACGGCGAGCTCGCGGGCGCGCTCCTGCACGAGGCGCGCGATGCGGAAGAGGTACTTGCCGCGGTCGCGGCCGCTCATCTTGGACCAGACCCGCTCGTAGGCGCGGCGGGCCGCGGCGACGGCGTCGGCCACGTCCTCCGCGTTCGCGGAGGCGATCTCGGCGATCCGCTCCTCGTTCGCCGGGGAGATGGTCTGGAAGGGCGTGCCGCGTCCGTCGACGAACTCGCCGTCGATGAAGAGGCCGTATCGGTCGCGCAGCGACAGGATGGCCCGGGACTCCGGGGCCGGTGCGTATTCGAGGAAGCTCATTGCAGGTCTCGTCTCGGTCAGTCGATGGTCACGTAGTCGGCGCCGGAGTAGTGCCCGCTCGCGAGCTTCTGGCGCTGCAGCAGCACGTCGTTCAGCAGGCTGGAGGCGCCGAAGCGGAAGAGGTGCGGCACGAGCCACTCCTCGCCCACGGTCTCGGCGACGGTGACGAGGTACTTGATGGCGTCCTTCGAGGTGCGGATGCCGCCGGCGGGCTTCACGCCCACCTTGTGCCCGGTGAGCCGGTGCCAGTCGCGGACGACCTCGAGCATCAGCAGGGTCACGGGCAGGGTCGCGGCGGGCTGCACCTTGCCGGTCGAGGTCTTGATGAAGTCGCCGCCGGCGAGGATCGAGAGCCACGAGGCGCGGCGCACGTTGTCGTACGTCACGAGCTCGCCGGTCTCGAGGATCACCTTGAGGCTCGCGCTCGTGCCGTCGGGGCGGCGGCAGGCGTCTTTCACGGCGGCGATCTGGTCGAAGACGAGGCCGTAGCGGCCGGCGAGGAACGCCCCGCGATCGATCACCATGTCGATCTCGTCGGCGCCGGCCGCGACGGCCTCGGCGGTGTCCGCGAGCTTGATGTCGAGCGAGGAGCGGCCGGACGGGAAGGCGGTCGCGACGGCCGCGACCGAGATGCCGCCGTCGTCGGGGTCGCCGTGCGCGGCGCCGAGCGCCTCGACCGCGTACGGGACCATGTCGCCGTAGACGCAGACGGCGGCGACCCGCGGAGTGGCGGGGTCTGCGGGGTCGGGGTTCTGCGCCTTCGCGACGAGCGAGCGCACCTTGCCGGGGGTGTCGGCGCCCTCGAGCGTGGTCAGGTCGATGAGCGAGATGATCCGGTCGAGCGCCCAGGCCTTGGAGCTGGTCTTGACGGAGCGGGTGCCGAGCGCGGCGGCCCGCTGTTCGAGGCCGACCGCGTCGACGCCGGGGATGCCGTGCAGATAGCGGCGGAGCGTCGCGTCGTCGGGGTCGCCGCCGAGCACGGCGAGCGCGCGCTCGCGGGCGGTGACGAGGGTGGTGCCAGTCATTCTGGGTGACCTGCCTTCCGGCTGTTGTGGCGATACGTGGTTCGTGGGGAGGTGCGCGGCGTTCAGCCGTCGAGGAGGTGGAGCGCCGTGGCCTCGTCGGTGACGAGCACGGTGCACAGCCCGCTGCGCACGACCGCGTCGGCGACGGGATGCTTCGCCTGGCCGGCGATGACGGCGATCGCGAGCGGGGCCTGGCGCAGTTCGTCGAGGGTGAGCCCGACGGTGCGCGCGTCGAGGGCGGGGTCGACGATGTTGCCGTCGGAGTCGAGATAGCGGCCGACGACGTCGCCGACGGCCCCCTTCGCGACGAGGAGATCGACGTCGGAGACGGAGAGGTAGCCGCTCTCGACGTGCACCGAGCTCTCGTCGGCGGCGCCGGCGCTGAAGAGGTAGGCGTCGGCGGAGCGGGCGAGCTCGATCACGCCCGCGACGACGCGGTCGGACTCGATGGCCTGCTTCGTCTCGAGCCGTTCCAGGATGGCGGGGCTCGGCAGCAGGGTGGCCTGCCCGCCGCCCTTCTGGGCGATGCCGACGGCGGTGGCCGCGGCGGTGCCCGGCCGCCGGTTGAGGCTCACACCGCCGTTGATCTGCACGACGTTCACGCCCGTGGCCCAGCCGTTGCGGAGGTGCTGCGAGATCTCGTAGAGCGTGCGCCCCCAGCTCACGCCGAGGGTGCGCGGCACCGGGCGGAGCGCGGTGAGGTAGTCGGCGGCGGCCTGGGCCGTTCGCGCCTGCAGCTCCTCGGGGCCGGCGACGCCGGCGGAGGACACGACGATCGCGTCGCTCAGCCCGCGCTCCTCGCGCAGGCGCCGCTCGATCGGCAGGCGCCGGGCGCGCGGGTGCAGGATCTCGATGCGGATGAACCCGCGCTGCTTGGCCTGGGCGAGCAGCCGCCCGACCTTCCAGCGGGTCAGGCGCAGCGCCTGACCGATCTCGTCCTGGGTCTTGTTCTCTTCGTAGTAGAGCTCAGCGGCCCGGATCGACAGCAGCTCATCGGTCTCGTCCATCCGTCTCCTTCCCCTCGTTCCAGGGTAGGCACCGGATCCGCGCCCAGCAACACTCGCAGGCGATTCTGCTCAGATGAGCAGCCGGGCCCCGCGGTGCACGCGCGCGAGCACCGCGAGGAGGCATCCGCGCGCGAGGCGCCCGAGCGATCCGGCGCTCAGCGCCGCTCGTCCTCCAGGAACCGCGATCGCGCCACGACGGCGCCCGCGACCGCGGCCGGCAGCGCAGACGCGAGCAGCAGTAGCAGCGGCCACCTCCAGCCCCCGCTCGCCTCGTGCAGCAGACCGACCGCGAGCGGGCCCGCGGCGACCACGAGATAGCCCGCCGACTGCACGAAGCCGCTCAGCGCGACCGCCCCGTCGTGGCTCCGCGTGCGGAGGTTGATGAGCACGAGCGAGAGCGGGAACAGCATCGGACCGCAGCCGACGAGCGCGACCCAGAGCCAGGTGACGTGGCCGGGGGCGAGGAGGAGACCCAGGTACCCGATCACGAACGCCAGCACCGCGAACCAGACGAGCGGCCGCACCCAGCCGAACCGCACCGCGAGCACCGGCACGAAGAGCCCCGCCGGGATCCCCATCGCCGCGTACAGCGAGAGCAGGGCCCCAGCCTCCGCCGGAGCGGACCCCGCGAGGTCGTGCAGGATCTCGGGTAGCCACGCGAACGCCGAGTACGCGTTGAAGCCGGCCGCCGCGAAGACGACGAGCAGTGCCCAGCCGAGCGGCGAGCGCGCGGCGAGCGCGAGCAGTCCCGCCGCCGGCTCGTCGGAGCCCCCTGGGGCCCGGCTCGCCGGCCGCGCGAGGAGCATCGCCCACGGCACGAGCGCGACGGCCGCCACGACCGCCCACTCCCCCACCGACACCCGCCAGCCGGCCGCCTCGGCCACCGGCTCGGCGAGGAGCGGCGGCACGAGCGTGCTCACCGACATCGCCGTGACGTAGACCGTCGTCAGCAGCCCGATCCGTTCCGGGAAGTAGCGCTTCACGAGCGGCGGCAGCAGCACGTTGCCGACCCCCATCGCCGCGAACGTCACGACGCTCGCCAAGACGAGCTGCGCGGCGTCCGCGGCGAGCCCGCGCCACGCCAGCCCGCCTGTCAGCAGCAGGAGCGAGCCGACGAGCGTGCGCTCGAGCCCGAACCGGCGGGCCACGGACGGCGTCAGGATGCCGAAGGCCGCGTAGCAGAGCGGCGGCAGCATGCCGAGGAAGCCGACGAACGCCGGGCTCAGCGCGATGTCCTCGCCGACCCGGCCGAGCACCGGCGAGAGTGCGGCGACGGCCGTGCGCAGGTTGAACGCGACGAGCACGATGCCGAGGAGCGCGAGCAGCCGGCCGCGCCACGGGGCTCTGGGCGAGGCCGGACCCGCGGGGGCCACGCTCAGCCCAGCAGGATGGTGCGGATGCGGTCGACGTCGTCCTGGATCGTCGCGATCAGGTCGGGGATGGTCGTGAACGCCACCATGCCGCGGATCCGCTCGACGAACTCGACGTCGACGAGGTGGTCGTACAGGTCGAGCTCGCGGTCGAGCACGTACGCCTCGACCTGCTTCTTCGGCACGCCCTCGAACGTCGGGTTGTCGCCGACGGAGATCGCCGCCGGATACCGCACGCCGGCGTCGGTCAGCCAGCCCGCGTACACCCCGTCGCCGGGGATGAGCCCCTCCGACTCCGGCGAGAGGTTCGCCGTCGGGAAGCCGAGCTCGCGCCCGCGCGCGGCGCCGTGCACCACGACGCCGCTCACCGTCGGCCGGTGGCCGCCGAGCAGCTCCGCGGCGCGGGCGACGTCGCCCTCGTCGAGCAGCTCGCGCACCCAGGTCGAGGAGACCCGGCGTTCGCCGTCGGGCCGGATGTCGCCCAGCACCTCGACCGTGAACCCGTGGCGTTCGCCGAGGCGTTCGAGGAGCGCGACATCGCCCGCGCCCCTGGCGCCGAAGCGGAAGTCGTCACCGACGAGCAGCGCCTTCGCGCCGAGCGCGCCGACCAGGATGCGCTCGACGAACTCCTCGGCGGGCACCGAGGCCAGCACCCGGTCGAAGTGCAGCAGCAGGGTCGCGTCGAGCCCCGTCGTCGCGAGCAGCTCGAGCTTCTGCCTCGTGCTCACGAGCGAATCCGGGCACTTGTCGGGTGCGAGCAGCGCGAGCGGGTTACGGTCGAAGGTGACCGCGACCGCCGAGAGCTGCCGTTCGGCCGCGATCTCGCGCAGCCGGCCGATGACCGCGCGGTGGCCGACGTGCACGCCGTCGAACTTGCCGATCGTGACCGCAGCGGGGCCGAACCCCGCCGGCACGCCGGCGAGGTCGTCGAAGACCCTCACGAGGCCGGCCGTTCGGCGGCGGCGAGGGGCGATTCGGCCGGGGCGGCGTCGGGGCGGTGCTTCGCGAGCCACCACATGCCGAGCACCGGCAGCACGAGCGGGATGAACAGGTAGCCGCGGCCGTACCAGGACCACACCGTGTCGTGCGGGAAGAGGCCGGGGAGCACGACGCTCAGCGTGCCGACGACGATGACGCCGGTGAACTCGAACACGATCGTCGCCCAGGCGACGCGGTACCAGCCGCGCCCCGAGCGGACGAGGGCGACCGTGGCGATGACGTAGACGACCGCGGCGAGCGCCGAGAGGGCGTACGCGAGCGGCGCCTCGTCGAACTTCTGCACGATCTGCACGAAGGAGCGGCCGAGGGCCGCGAGGGCGAGCACGCCGTAGACGGCGACGAGGACGCGGCCGATGCCGCTCATCCGCCGACGCGCGGAGGGCGCGTCCGGGCTCTGGGGTGCGCTGTTCATGTCGCTTCGATTCTCTCAGACGCGCCGGGCGTTGCGGCGCGCGGGGTCAGAGCCCCTGGACGGTCCAGATCTGCAGCATCCGGTACACCATGACGCCCACGGCGAAGGCGGCGACGCCGAGCACCACCGTCGACCAGCGGTTGCGCTCCAGCAGCGCCCACAGCGCGGCCGCCGGCGGCAGCAGCAGGGCGCTCACGAGGTAGGTGTAGAACTCGAGCACGCTGCCGCTCGGGGCGTTGCCGAACGCGGGCGCCAGGAGCGCGACGACGAGCTGCGCGACGAGCAGCAGCTCGACGAGGGCGAGCGCGCCGATGGTGAGGTCGCTGGGCTGGCGCCCGGCGAGGCCCAGGACGAGGCAGAGCAGGCCAGCCGCGACGGCGACGCCGAGCTGCACCCAGGTGTACCACTCGATCATGGGGTCGTCTCCTCGTTCGGGAAGCCGGTGACGACGCGGAGCTCCTCGCCGCGGCGCTCGACGATGGCGACGAGCCGGTCGGCGGGCCCGATCGCGGCGAGCGGCTGCTTCGTCGGGGCGTCGCCCGCGGGGATGCGCTTGCCGTGACCGAGGTCGATCGCCTGCTGCGCGTCGATCGCGACGACCGGCAGCGCGCGGCTCGCCGCATCGGCGGGGCTCAGGATGCGCGCGGCGACGTCCAGCCCCTCGAGCGGCGCGGCCTGCTCGACCGGGAAGCTCCCGATCCTGGTGCGCCGGAGCGCCGTCAAGTGCCCGCCGACGCCGAGGCCGGCGCCCAGGTCGCGAGCGAGCGCGCGGATGTACGTGCCCGAGCTGCAGTCGACGCGCACATCGAGGTCGAGGTGGTCGTCCGCGCGCCGGGTCTCCAGCAGCTCGAACGCCGAGACGGTGACGCGGCGGGGCGCGAGCTCGACCTGCTCGCCCGCGCGGACGCGGTCGTAGGCGCGTCGCCCGTCGACCTTCACGGCGCTCACGGAGCTCGGCACCTGCTCGATCTCGCCGGAGAGCGCCGACATTCCGGCGGCGATCGCCGCGTCGGTGACGGCCGCGATGCGGCTCGGATCGGTCGCCGGGTGCGGCTCGCCCTCGGCGTCGTCGCTCGTGGTGCCCCAGCCGAGACGGATGGTCGCGAGGTACTGCTTGTCGAGCCCGACGAGGTAGTGCAGCAGCCGGGTGGAGCCGCCGACGCCGAGCAGGAGGAGTCCGGTCGCCATCGGGTCGAGCGTGCCGGCGTGGCCCACCCGACGGGTGCCGGCGAGGCGGCGGACGCGCGCGACGACGTCGTGGCTGGTGATCCCCTGCGGCTTGTCGACGAGAAGGATGCCGCTGTTCACGCCGACCAGGCTAACAGTCGCCCGCGGGCCGGGGCGCCGCCCCTACGCTGGTGGGATGCGGATCGGGATCATCGGCGCCGGCGCCCTGGGCGGCACCTTCGCCGCGCTCCTCGCCCGCGCGGGCCACGAGGTCGAAGTGACCGCGCGCGGCGCCGGGCTCGAGGCCATCCGCGCCGGCGGCATCCGCCTGTCCGGCGGCTACGGCGAGGCCGCCGTCGAGGTCGCGGCGAACCCCCGGCTCACCCGCCGCCCGGAGCTCGTGCTCGTCTGCACGAAGGCGCAGGATGCCGAGGCCGCGATCACCGCGAACGCGCAGTCGATCGAGGGCCTGCCGACCGTCGTCGTGCAGAACGGGCTCGACGGCGTCGCCACGGCCGAGCGCCTGCTGCCCGGCACACCGTGCTTCGGCGTGCTGTCGATCATCGCCGCGAACTACACGGAGCCGGGCGTCGTGCGCGTGACGACCACGGCCACGAGCTACCTCGGCCGCGGCGAGGGGCCGGCCGACGCCGAGAGCCGGCGCATCGCGGCACTGCTCAGCGACGCCGTGCCGGTCACGGCGATCGGCAACTTCCGCGGCGCGCAGTGGTCGAAGCTCGTCGTCAACATGGTCAACGCGGTGCCCGCGATCCTCGGCCGCCCCGTGCAGGACGTCCTCCGCCACGGCCCGACCCGCCGGGTCGTCGCCCGCTCGATGCGCGAGACCGTGCGGGTGGGCGTGGCGCGCGGCGTGCGGTTCGGCGCGCTGCAGGGACTCGGCGACCGACGGCTGCGGTGCTTCGCCGCGCTCCCCGTCGTGCTCGGCCAGGTGCTGCCGTGGCTGATGGGCGTGCGCATGGGTCAGGTGCCGAACCTCGGCTCCACCCAGCAGAGCCTCCGCCGCGGGCAGCCGACCGAGGTCGACTACCTGAACGGCGCGGTCGTGCGCGAGGCTGGGGCGGCCGGGCTCGCCGCACCGGTGAACGCGGCGCTCGTCGAGCTCGTGCACCGCGTCGAGCGCGCCGGCGCGCCGCTCGACGAGCGCGAGCTGCTCGCGGCCATCCCGAGCTGAGCGCGGCGTCGCCCGGCCAGGCTCAGGCGGCCGGGACCGCCGCCGCGTCGAACGAGGCGGTGAGGGCGCGGTGCTCCTCCTCGCTCAGCGAGTCCCGGAAGCGGTCGGCGAGGAGCGCCCAGCGGATGGTCGCGAGCGCGGTGTTCCGGCCGCCGGTGTAGCCCACCCGGTCCATGAGCTCCATGATCTCCTCGGTGAACTCGGCGGAGGCCTGGGCGAACTCGGGGGCACCGGCGATCGTGACCCGGGCGCGCAGGTACTCCGCGCTGAAGCGGGCGCGCTTGGCGGCCTCGTGCGCGACGACGATCCGGTGCAGCTGCTCGGCGTCGAGGCTGGCGAGACGGTCGGTGGTGGTGGTGGCCATGGTCGTGGTCCTTTCTGCGGTCGGACGGCGGTGGACGGCGGGGACGGAGAACGCCACCCGGTCGTCGACCGGGTGGCGTTGAGCGTCTGGGTGTCCGGCTCAGCTGCCTGGCGGTCGGGCGGGGCGGTCGGGGGTGACGACGCGGTCGCGCAGCAGCGCGTCCGCGGTGCGGTGAACCATCACGACTGCCCTCCCTGCAAAGATTCCGATTGAACTGACTATCATCCCAGATTCCCTGGTGAACGGCAATTCCCGGCGCCGCGAGCGGTGCTGACCACCCCGGGCCACCCTCGCACAGAAAATGGACTATGGTGTCCGGAAGCCCGCCAGCTGACGAAGGGAAGCGAGCTCATCATGGCCGGAAAGTCACCCAAGGCAAGCACGTCGAAGAAGCAGCCTCAGCTCTCGCTGAAGGAGAAGCGAGCGCAGAAGCGCGAGAAGGCCGACGAGGGCATCATCAAGGCGCGCAAGCGCTGAGCCCGGCCGGGTGCGGGCGGCCGCCGCACCCGGCGATACCGCCCCATGACCGGACCGTCGCGATGCGACCGTCGCGACTCAGAGCGCTCGCGGCCTCGCCGGGTCCGCGAGGTCGACGACCACGTCCGCGACGCGGCGCGGGTCGCACCTGGCATAGGCGATCGCGTCGGCGGGGTCGACCGGATCACCGGCGATCGCGATCGAGAAGTCCCAGAGCGGGCGGAGCCGGTCGCGCAGCAGGAAGCGGCCGTCGAGGAGGAGCAGCGCGTCCTCGGGCCCCGTGAGCCACTTCGGCTCCACCCAGGCATCCCGTCCGACGTCGCGAACCCGCGTGACGAACCCCGTCGAGCCCGCGAGCCGGAACGGCTCGACGAGCACCCGGCGCAGCGCCGACTCGTCGAAGCCGTAGTCCACGTACCGTTCGGCCGTGTCAGGACCGAACGCCGCTTGCGCTTCGCGCGAGCGGTGGAAGCCCTCCATGCGCGCCCGGAACACCGTCGCACCGCGCTCCTCGAGCACCGCGCCGAGGTCGTCGGCGAATGCGGTCTTGCCCGAGCGCAGCGGACCGTCGACCGCGAGCACCACCCGGCCCCGGGCGGTGCGCAGCTGCACGAGGTCGGCGAGGTCCCGCAGGAACGTCACTCGCGGGGTCGTCACGAGTCGCATACTGCGAGCCTAACCGCCGCGGCCCGCCTCGGCACGGCCTAGGCTCGAGAGGATGCCACACCCCACCGAGCCGAGCTTCGCCGAGCTCGTCGACGACTGGTTCGCCGACGCCGCGCGGCCCCTGCCCTGGCGCGCCGCCGAGGTGTCGCCCTGGGCGGTGCTCGTGAGCGAGTTCATGCTGCAGCAGACGCAGGTCTCGCGCGTGCTCCCCCGCTGGACGGCGTGGATGGAGCGCTGGCCGACGCCCGCCGCCCTCGCCTCAGCTCCCCCGGCCGAGGCCGTGCGGGCCTGGGACCGCCTCGGCTACCCCAGGCGCGCGCTCTGGCTGCACGAGGCCGCGACGGAGATCGTGGAGCGCCACGGCGGCGAGGTGCCGTCCGGCCTCGACGAGCTGCTCGCCCTCAAGGGCATCGGCCCGTACACGGCACGGGCGGTCGCCGCCTTCGCCTTCGGTGAGCGCCATCCCGTCGTGGACACGAACACCCGCCGGGTGCTCGCCCGCGCGATCGACGGCCGCGCCCACGCCGGCGCGCCCTCGACGGCGCGCGACCTCGCCGCCATGTCGGCGCAGCTGCCCGTCGAGCGCGACGCGGCACGCCGCTTCAACGCCGGGGCGATGGAGCTCGGGGCGACCGTGTGCACGGCGCGCACGCCGGACTGCGACGGCTGCCCCGTGCGCTCGCGCTGCGCCTGGCTCGCCGCAGGGCGCCCCGACGACGGCGCACCGAAGCGGAGGCAGGCGCGCTACGAGGGCTCCGACCGCCAGGTGCGCGGCATCGTGCTCGCGGAGCTGCGCGCCGCGCACGCGCCCGTCGACCGGGCGCTGCTCGACGCCCGCTGGAGCGATGCGGCGCAGCTCGAGCGCGCGCTCGGCACGCTCGTCGCCGACGGCCTCGCGGTCGTCGGCGACGAGGGGTACTCGTTGCCTGACGCCTGACGCCCGCCTGCGGGCGGAGACGCCGAACGCCCGGCGGCGCCGGGCGTTCAGCGACGCAGGGCCAGAGGGCCGGATGCGGCTCAGTCGCGAGCGGCGGCGGGGGCCTCGTCCTCGTCGTCCTCGTCCACGCGGGGCTTCACGTAGGGGTCTGCCTCCCCCGCGAAGCTCGCGCCCGAGGCGAGCGCCGTGGTCTCCGCGTCGCGCTCGCGCGCCTCGCGGAGCAGCTCCTCGATGTGCTCGGCGTTCTCGGGGATCGCGTCGGCGATGAACTCGAGCGACGGCGTGAGCCGAGCGGTGATGTTGCGACCGACCTCGGTGCGCAGCATCCCGGTCGCCGCCTTGAGGGCGAGCGCCGAGTCGCGACGCTCCTCCTCGCTGCCGTAGACCGTGTAGAAGATGCTGGCGTGCTGCAGGTCGCCCGTCACGCGGACGTCGGTGATCGTCACGAAGCCGAGGCGCGGGTCGCGCAGCCCCTTCTCGAGCCGACGGGCGACGATCTCGCGGATCCGGTCCGCCATCTTCCTGGCGCGCTGGGGATCAGCCATGATGCAGGGTCTCCTTTCGAACGAAAGGCCGGGGCGGCGAACCGCCCCGGCCGTTTCGATCAGACGCGAGGCTTCTCGCGCAGCTCCACGGTCTCGATCTCGTCGCCGACCTGGATGTCGTTGTACTTGCCGAGGCCGATACCGCACTCGAAGTCCGTGCGGACCTCGGTGACGTCGTCCTTGAACCGGCGCAGCGACTCGATGGCGAGCCCGTCCGCGAGGACGACGCCGTCGCGGATGACGCGCGCCTTCGCGTTGCGGGTGATCGTGCCCGAACGGACGATGACACCGGCGATGTTGCCGAACTTCGAGGAGCGGAACACCTCGCGGATCTCGGCGACACCCGACTGGACCTCTTCGTACTCGGGCTTGAGCATGCCCTTGAGCGAGTTCTCGATGTCGTCGATCGCGTTGTAGATGACCGAGTAGAAGCGCACGTCGACGCCCTCGCGGGCGGCGCGCTCGCGCGCCTTCACGTCGGGCCGCACGTTGAAGCCGATCACGATCGCGTTGTCGATGGTGGCCAGGTCGATGTCCGACTCCGTGATCGCACCGACGCCGCGGTGCAGGATGCGGAGCTGGACCGAGTCGTCGACCTCGATCTTCATCAGGGACTCCTCGAGCGCCTCCACGGCACCCGACACGTCGCCCTTGATGATGAGGTTGAGCGCCTCGACCTTGCCCTCCTCGAGGGCCCGGGTGAAGTCCTCGAGCGAGATGCGCTTGCGGGCCTTCGCGAGCTGCGCGTTCCGCTGGGCGGCCTCGCGCTTCTCGGCGATCTGGCGCGCCGTGCGGTCGTCCTCGGTCACGAGGAAGGTGTCGCCGGCGCGGGGCACCGAGGACAGACCCTGCACCTGGACCGGACGCGACGGCAGCGCGGCCTCGACCGGCTCGCCGTTCTCGTCGCTCATCGCCCGGACGCGGCCGTACGCCGTGCCCGCGACGATCGCGTCGCCGACCTTGAGCGTGCCCGACTGGATGAGCACGGTCGCCACGGCGCCGCGGCCCTTGTCGAGCTTCGCCTCGATCGCGACACCGCGGGCGTCCTTGTCGGGGTTGGCCCGCAGGTCGAGCCCGGCGTCGGCCGTGAGCAGCACCGCGTCGAGCAGGTCCTGGATGCCGATGCCCTCGCGAGCCGAGACGTCGACGAACATGACGTCGCCGCCGTACTCCTCGGCCACGAGGCCGAACTCGGTGAGCTGCTGGCGCACCTTGGCGGGGTTCGCCTCGGGCTTGTCGATCTTGTTCACCGCGACCACGATCGGCACGTTCGCCGACTGCGCGTGGTTCAGCGCCTCGACCGTCTGCGGCATGATGCCGTCGTCGGCCGCGACCACGAGGATCGCGATGTCGGTGACCTGCGCACCACGGGCACGCATGGCGGTGAACGCCTCGTGACCCGGGGTGTCGATGAAGGTGATCGCGCGGTCGATGCCCTCGTGCTGGGTGTGCACCTGGTAGGCACCGATGTGCTGGGTGATGCCGCCGGCCTCGCCCGCCACGACGTTCGCGTTGCGGATGGCGTCGAGCAGTCGGGTCTTACCGTGGTCGACGTGACCCATGACGGTGACGACCGGGGGCCGCTGGGCCAGGTCTTCGTCGGTCTCGTCCTCGAGCTCCTGGTCGAGGTCGATGTCGAAGCCCTCGAGGAGCTCGCGGTCCTCGTCCTCGGGCGAGACGATCTGGATCTTGTAGCCGAGCTCCTCGCCGAGCACCTGGAAGGTGGCCTCGTCGAGCGACTCGGTCGCCGTCGCCATCTCACCGAGGTGGAACAGCACGGTCACGAGCGAACCGGGGTTCGCATCGATCTTGTCGGCGAAGTCCGAGATGGAGGCGCCGCGGCGCAGACGGATCGGGGTCGAGCCGTCGCCGCGGGGCACGCTCACGCCGCCGAGCGACGGAGCCTCCCGCATCTCGAATTCTGCCCGCTTCGTCCGCTTCGACTTGCGCGCCTTGCTCTTGCCGCCACCGCGGCCGAACGCGCCGGCCGTGCCGCCGCCGGGGCCACGGCCACGGCCGCCGCCACCCGCGGGACGCGGGCCGCCGAAGCCGCCGCCGGGGCGCTGGAAGCCGCCGGCACCTGCACCGGGACCGCCCGGACGGCCTGCGCCGCCGGGAGCGCCGCCGGGGCGGAAGCCGCCGCCACCGCCGGGACGACCTGCGCCGCCCGGACGACCGGGGCCGCCGGGACGCGGGGCGCCGGGGCGCGGCGAACCGGGACGGGGCGCCTGCGGGCGCGGGATGTTGCCGGGGCTCGGGCGCTGGCCCATGCCCTGCGAGCTCGAGAACGGGTTGTTGCCCGGGCGGGGCTGCGCGGGGCGCTGGCCCATGCCCTGCGAGCTCGAGAAGGGGTTGTTGCCCGGACGCGAGGAGGCGGGCTTCGGGCCGGCCGGACGCGGCGCGCCGGGCTTCGGTGCGCCACCGGGCTTGACGGCGTCGCCGGCGGGCTGCTCGGCGGCGGGCGCCTGCGGGGCGCCGCCCTGCTCGGCGGCGGCCTTCTCGGCAGCAGCCTTCTCGGCGGCGGCCTTCTCGGCCTGCGCCTGGCGCTCGGCGACCGTCAGCGGGGCCTCGCCAGCGGGGGCGGGTGCCGGCGCGGGAGCCGCAGCGGGCTTCGGACCCGGCTTGGGGCCGGGCTTCGCCGCCGCCGGCTTCGGTGCCGCGGCGGGCGCCGCGGTGCCAGCGGCTCCGGCGGCCTCGAGGGCGGCCTTGAGCTTGCGGGCGACGGGGGGTTCGATCGACGAGGACGGGCCCTTGACGTATTCGCCCAGTTCCTTCAGCTTCTCGAGGGCGATCTTGGTGTCGACCCCGAGCTCGCTGGCGATCTCGTGTACGCGTGGTTTGGCAGCCACAACTCTCCTGTTCCGGGTCTGCGCCCGGACAGGGGCAGACCGATTAGTGGACGGGTCTCATTTCGAGCCGCTCATCAGTGGTCCATTAGCCGTTCAGCCTGTTCTGTACGTCGCTGGTGTCCAGCGAGCCCGTGAATCGGAGCGCGCGTCCGAAGGCACGGCGCCGGTCAGCGAGCAGGAAGCACTCGCGCGTCGGATGCAGCCACGCGCCCCGCCCAGGACGCACCGCTGCCGCATCTGCGACGAGGTGGGAATCTTGGAGAACGACCCTCAGAAGTGAGGATCGTGGGGCACGCGCACGGCAAGCGATGCACGTTCTGACGGGTTCCATGTTACACCCCCGGGCCGCATCCTTCGTCGCGCCGGGACGCGACGGAGCCGCCGGCGCGGTTCCCTACTCTGCCGTGTCCGGCTGGATGTCGATCTTCGCGCCCGTGAGCTTCGCCGCGAGGCGCGCGTTCTGCCCCTCCTTGCCGATGGCGAGGGAGAGCTGGTAGTCGGGCACGAGCGCGCGCACCGCGCGCAGGGTCTCGTCGACGACGTACGCCCGGGTCACCTTCGCGGGCGACAGGGCCGAGGCGACGAAGGTCGCGAGGTCGTCGGAGAAGTCGACGATGTCGATCTTCTCGTTGCCGAGCTCGGCGGTGACCGCGCGCACGCGCTGGCCGAGCTCGCCGATCGCGGCCCCCTTCGCGTTCACGCCGGGCTGGGTGGCGCGGACCGCGATCTTCGTGCGGTGCCCCGCCTCGCGGGCGAGCGAGACGATCTCGACCACGCCCGAAGCGATCTCGGGCACCTCGAGGGCGAACAGCTTGCGCACGAGCGCCGGGTGCGTGCGGGACACCGTGATCGAGGGGCCCTTCGCGCCCTTCGCGACACTCGTCACGTAGACGCGGATGCGCTGACCGTGCGGGTACTCCTCGCCCGGCACCTGCTCCTCGGGCGGCAGGATCGCCTCGACGGTGCCGAGGTCGATGTGCACCATCTTGGGGTTCGGGCCCTGCTGGATGACGCCGGCGACGATGTCGCCCTCGCGGCCCCGGAACTCGCCGAGCACTGCGTCGTCGGCGATGTCGCGCAGCCGCTGACTGATGACCTGCTTGGCCGCGTAGGCCGCGATGCGGCCGAAGTCGTCGGGGGTGTCCTCGGCCTCGCCCAGGACGTTGCCCTCCTCGTCGAGCTCGGGCACGAAGATCGCGACGTGCCCGCTCTTGCGGTCGAGCTCGGCGCGCGCGCCGTTCGGATTGGCGTGCCCGTGCTGATTCGGATTGCTGTGCTTGAGGTAGGCCATCAGGATCGCCTGCTCGATGATCTGCACCAGTTCGTCGAACGGGATCTCTTTCTCGCGCTCCACCATGCGGAGCATGCTGAGGTCGATATCCATCGCCGGCCTCCTCTATTCAGCTCTTCCCGCCGATTCGGCGGAGATCCCAGGGTACCGGATCGACCGGCCGGTCAGTACCGCCCGATCCCACCCGGCGGCGCCGCCGCTCAGACGCCGAGCGGCGGCTCCGTCGGCGCGCTGGGCAGTTCGTCGATGGCGCGGATGAGCCGGTGCAGCTCCCCCACCTGCCGGGGCACGAGTTCGAGCGCCAGTCGCGGCAGCTCGAGCCGGTCGTCGTCGTTGCGCTCGACGGCGAACGGGGCGACCCGTTCGATCCGGCCTCCCGCGAGAAGCCCGGCGAAGCGCTCGTTGAGCCCGGCGATCTCGGCGTCGCTCGGCTCGGCCCGAAGGCGCAGCACGAGCCGCCCGCCCACCCAGCGGAGCGAGTCGTAGTTGCGCCAGAAGCCGACGATCTCGTCGACCGCCCGCACCGGGTCCTCGGTGATCAGCACCCGCTCGAGGTCGTCGCTCGCGATGAAGCCGCCGCCCGCGAGCTCGGTCTCGACGAAGTCCGCCAGTCCGCGCCAGTAGTGGCCGCCCGGCCGGTCGAGCAGGACGATCGGCACCGGCTCGGCCTTGCCCGTCTGCTGCAGGGTCAGCAGCTCGAACGTCTCGTCGAGCGTGCCGAAGCCCCCAGGGAGGCAGACGAAGCCGCGCGACTCCTTCACGAGCATGAGCTTGCGGGTGAAGAAGTACTTCATCGCGACGCGGTTCGGGTCGACGAGCACCGGGTTCGGGCTCTCCTCGAACGGCAGCCGGATCGAGACGCCGAGCGAGCGGCGCGGCCCGGCGCCCTTCGTGGCGGCCTCCATGATGCCGGGACCGGCGCCGGTCACGACCATCCAGCCCTGTTCGGCGAGCGCGGCGGCGACCTGCTCCGCCTGCGCGTAGCCCGGATCGTCGGGCCGCGTCCGTGCCGAGCCGAAGACGGTCACCTTCGGCACGTCCGCGTACGGCGCGAAGAGCCGGAACGCCGCCCGCATCTCCTCGAGCGCGGCCGCGGTGATCTTGAGGTCGAGCCGATCGGTGGGATCGGTGCCGAGGTGGAGGCCCGTGACGAGGATCCGCTCGATCAGCGAGCGGTTCGCGGAGATGCCCGCCTCGGCGATCAGCTCGTCGACGGCGCCCTGCAGCTCGGGCGGAAGACTCGGGGTGTCGGCGGGCGTGAGACTCATGCCCCCAGCCTCGCACGGGGCGCGGCGATCCTCGCCCGCCGCGCCCGCGCGATCCGGCTCAGTCGGCGTCGAGCGCGGCGACGACGCCGTCGATCGGCAGCTGCACGCGGTCGCCGCTCGCACGGTCCCACAGCTCGACGACGCCCTCGGCGACGCCGCGGCCGGCGATGACGATCTTCGGCACGCCGATGAGCTCGGCATCGGCGAACTTCACGCCGGGCGAGAGCTTCGGGCGGTCGTCGTAGAGCACTTCGCGTCCGCTCTCCTCGAGCTCGGCGACGATGCGCTCCGCGGCGTCGAAGGCGGCCTGGTCCTTGCCCGTCGCGAGGACGTGCACGTCGAACGGCGCGACCGCGGCGGGCCAGACGAGGCCCTTCTCGTCGTTGTTGAGCTCGGCGATGATCGCGAGGATGCGGGTGACGCCGATGCCGTACGAGCCCATCGTCACGGTGGCGAGCTTGCCGTTCTCGTCGAGCACCTTGAGGCCGAGCGCCTCCGCGTACTTGCGGCCGAGCTGGAAGACGTGGCCGATCTCCATGCCGCGGGCGATCTCGACCGGGCCGGAGCCGTCGGGGGCGGGGTCGCCGTCGCGGACGTCGGAGGCCTCGACCGTGCCGTCGGCGACGAAGTCCCGACCGGCCACGAGCCCGAAGACGTGCTTCTGGTCGACGTTGGCGCCGGTGATCCACTCGGTGCCGTCGACGACGCGCGGGTCGAGCAGGTAGCGGATGCCGGTGGCCGACTCCTCGCCGAGCACCGGGCCGTCCTCCGACCAGGGGCCGATGTAGCCCTTGACGAGACCGGGGTGCTTGGCGAAATAGGCCTCGGTGGCGGGCTCGACCTCGGCCGGCGCGAACGCGACCTCGACGCGCTTCATCTCGACCTCGCGGTCGCCGGGCACGCCGACGACGACGAGCTCGCGGCTGCCGTCGAGCTGGGTCAGCGCGAGCACGACGTTCTTCAGCGTGTCGGCCGCGGTCCAGTCGCGACCGTCGGGCCGGGGCACCTCCGCGTTCGCCAGGTCGACGAGCGTCTGGATGGTCGGCGTGTTCGGCGAGTCGACCACGACGGGGGCGGGCAGGCCGTCGAAGGGGATGGGATCCGGCACCACGGTCGTGAACGCCTCGACGTTGGCCGCGTAGCCGCCGGCGGAGCGCACGAAGGTGTCCTCGCCGACCGGCGTCGGGTGCAGGAACTCCTCGCTCTTCGAGCCGCCCATCGCGCCGGCGTCGGCCTGCACGATGACGTACTCGAGGCCGAGCCGCGTGAAGATGCGCTCGTAGGCGTCGCGCTGCGCCTGGTACGAGGCATCCAGCCCCTCGTCGCTGACATCGAAGGAGTAGGCGTCCTTCATCGTGAACTCGCGGCCGCGGAGGAGGCCCGCGCGCGGCCGGGCCTCGTCGCGGTACTTGTCCTGGATCTGGAAGATCGTGAGCGGCAGATCCTTGTACGAGGAGTACAGGTCCTTCACGAGCAGCGTGAAGGACTCCTCGTGCGTCGGCGCGAGGAGGTAGTCGGCGCCCTTGCGGTCCTGCAGGCGGAACAGTGCGTCGCCGTACTCGGTCCAGCGATTCGTGAGCTCGTAAGGCTCGCGCGGCAGCAGCGCGGGGAAGTGCACCTCGTGGGCCCCGGCCGCGGTCATCTCCTCGCGGACGATGCGCTCGATCTTCGCCTTCACCCGCAGGCCCAGCGGCAGCCACGCGAAGATGCCCGGCGCCTGGCGCCGGATGTAGCCGGCGCGGACGAGCAGCTTGTGGCTCGTGACCTCGGCGTCGGCGGGGTCTTCACGGAGGGTGCGGAGGAAGAAGTTCGTAAGACGTGTGGGCACGCGACGAGTCTAGTTGCGAGCGGCGGACCCCTCCGCGCGCGGGCGGCTCGTAGGCTGGCTGCATGCCGGCCCGACGCACGCACCTCGCCCTGTCCACCGCGCAGAGCGAGCTCGGCGAGGCCCTCGCGGCGCTGCGCACGGAGCTCGAGCTGCCGGGCGAGTTCTCTCCCGAGGTGCTCACCGAGGCCGAGGCGGCGCGCGCCGCGGAGCCCCCGCCCGCGCGCGACCTCCGCGAGCTGGCGTTCGTCACGCTCGATCCGGCCGGAGCGCGCGATCTCGATCAGGCGTTCCTGATCGAGCCGCGGGCGGGTGGCGGATGGCTCGTCCGCTACGCGATCGCCGACGTGCCGTCGTTCGTCCGCCCGGGCGGCGCGGTCGACGCCGAAGCCCGCCGCCGCGGGCAGAGCCTGTACGCGGCGGACGGCATGATCCCGCTGCATCCGCCCGTCATCGGGGTGGACCACGCGTCCCTCCTGCCGGGCGAGGACCGCACCGCCTACGTCTGGTCCTTCGAGCTCGACGACCGCGGCGCCGTGCAGCGGAGCGGTCTCGAGCGCGCGCTCGTCCGCTCGCGGGCCCAGCTCGACTACGAGTCGGCGCAGCGCGCCGTCGACGGCGGCGAGCACGACGGACCGCTCGCCGAGCTGCCCGCCTTCGGGGCGGCCCGGCTCGAGCAGGAACGGCTCCGCGGCGGTGCGAGCCTGGACCTGCCCGACGAGGAGGTGGTGCGGGACGAGCACGGCGGCTACCGCATCGAGCGGCGACTGCCCCTGCCGGTGGAGACCTGGAACGCGCAGCTCTCGATCCTGACGGGCATCGAAGCCGCCCGGCTCATGCTCGAGGGCGGGGTCGGGGTGCTGCGGACCATGCCGCCGCCCGCCCCCGATGCGATCGCGGCGTTCCGCACCCGGGCGGCCGCGCTCGGGCTGCCATGGCCGGAGCGGATGGCGTACGGCGACTACCTGCGCGGCCTCGATCGGCGGGACCCGCGCACCGGACCGGTGCTGCGGGCCGCCGCCTCGCTCTTCCGCGGCGCCGGCTACGAGGTGTTCGACGGCACCGCGCCCGCCGATCCCGGGCAGGCCGCGATCGCCGCGCCGTACGCGCATGTCACCGCGCCGATCCGGCGGCTCGTCGACCGCTGGGGACTCGTCGCGAGCCTCGCGATCGCCGAGGGCCGGCCGGTGCCCGCCTGGCTCCGCGAGAGCCTGCCCGAGCTGCCGCCGCTCATGCAGGCCGCCGCCGCCCGCGCGAGCCGGCTCGAGCAGGCGACCCTCGACCGGGTCGAGGCGGCGCTCCTGGCCGACCGGGTGGGCGAGGTCTTCGAGGCGACCGTCGTCGAGGCGCGCGGCGAGGACCGCCTCGTCGTCCAGCTTGACGAGCCGGCGGTCACCGCGAACTGCCAGGCGCCGGCCGGACGGCCGATGCCGCGAGCCGGCGAGCGGATGCCGATCGTGCTGGAGCACGCCGACATCCGCTCTGGCTCGATCGGATTCAGGCCCGGCGGCGGCGCAGCGCTGCCGTCGTGACGAGCCCGATCCCCGCGAACGCGAGGAGCGCCGCGGCGAGCAGGCCACCGGCGGGTTCCGCCCCGGTCGACGCGAGCTCGTCGCCGGAGACCGCGGCGGGCTCCAGGTCCGCGACGACGACGGACGCGGCGGGTGCCGCGGCCGGAGCGGGCGCCGGCGCCGCCGGCTCCTCCCCCTCGTTCGGGAAAATCGGCGCACCGCCGACGTTCCCGAAGGCGAAGATGAAGGTGTTCGGCGTGCCGCCGCTCGGGTCGCTGCTCGTCTGGCCGAAGGAGTAGGCCTCGGCGCCGACCGCGGCGAGGGCGGCCCGCGCCTCCGCCTCGTTCGCGGCCGCCCCGTAGAAGATCACGAAGCCGAGCGAGGCACCGGGCCCGAGCGGACCGAAGGCGAAGTCGAACAGCGCCCCGTGATCGGCGGGACCGTCGTCGACGGCGTTGCCCTCGAAGCGGATCGAGCTCGGTCCCGCCAGCGGGTTCGGGCTCGCGAAGCCGTCGTCGCTCGAGTAGGCGAGCGCGCTCGCCGAGCCGCCGTCGATCGTGACGAACTCGTTGAACGCCGTCGGCTCGATGTCCCAGTCCATGACGCGGCGGTACTTCACGGTGGCGATGGTCTCCCCCGTCAGGTTCTCGATCGTCACGTTCACCTGGTAGAGGTTGCTCGTCGCCGTCGAGGGCACGTACTGATGGGTGACGCGGAACACCGGTCGGGCCTCCGCGTCCTGGATCACGACGACGGACGTCGCCGTCGAGGCGGTGTGCGTGAAGGACTCGAGCACGAGGTTGGTGCCGCCCGGTCCTTCGGTGTCGAGGTTCGCGCCGCCCCAGACCCCGCTCGCCGGGTCTGCGACGCCCCAGCCCTCGCAGAGGCATCCCGGCGAGGTGGCGTCGTTGTTCGTCGGCAGGAAGTCGAGCCCGGCGTCGCCCGGTCCGGCCTTCGAGCCGGCGGCGTTCGAGGTGTTGAGCTCGCCCGTCGGGTTCACGGCGAGCAGGATCGTGCCGTTGTCGATGCAGACCGCGGGGTAGCACGGGTCGCCGGGCTCGGGGACGGCCAGCGGGAGCAGTGCCGACGCCTCGGTGGCGCCGAAGAGCGTCACGATGGGTTCCGTCGCCGGTTCGGCGAAGGAGTCCGCCGCGCTCGTGCCGGGTTCGGCGACGACCACCGCGGGCGGAACGGGCGCCGGCTCGGGTGCGGCGGCGGGATCGGACTCGTCGGATGCCGCGTCGACCGGTGCCGTGGCAGGGTCGGGTGCCGGCTCGGGTTCCGGCGTGGGTTCGGCGGGCGCCGGGGCGGGTTCGGGCGCCGGCTCGGCGGCCGCGGGATCTGCCGGGGCGGTGACGGCCGCGGGATCGGCCGGAGCCGGCTCCTCGGCCTGCGCCGCGAGCGGCGCGATCAGGAGGCTCAGCGCGGCGAGCGCGGCACCGGCACCGAGGCCGGCGCCGAGCCGCGCGCGAGCGCGCGTTCGGATGGACATGGGTATCGCTCCATTCGTGCAGCCGCCCGGGCAGGCGGCAGTCGGGTTCGGCGATTCCCGGAACGGGGCGGAGGCGGTACCGGCGCGGCGTCCCGGTTCACGCCATCACGGTACTGATCTGTGAGGTTTTCTCAGATCAGGGAGTGCCCCGATTCTCCACCCCTGGCGCACACGGAGCGACCCCCAGCTCGGGGCACCCGAGTGGGGGTCGTTCGACGCGGAGCTCGGATCAGACGGTGACGACCGTCGGGGCGCCCGTCGGGGCGTCCCCGCCCATCTCGTCCGCGATGCGCTGCGCCTCGGCGATGAGCGTCTGCACGATCTCCGCCTCGGGCACCGTCTTGATCACCTCGCCCTTGACGAAGATCTGGCCCTTGCCGTTGCCGCTGGCGACGCCGAGGTCGGCCTCGCGCGCCTCGCCGGGGCCGTTCACGACGCAGCCCATGACGGCGACGCGGAGCGGGACGGTGACGTCCTTGAGGCCCTCGGTCACGTCGTTCGCGAGGGTGTAGACGTCGACCTGCGCGCGCCCGCAGGACGGGCAGGACACGATCTCGAGCTTGCGCTCGCGGAGGTTCAGCGACTGCAGGATCTGCAGGCCCACCTTGACCTCCTCGACCGGCGGGGCCGACAGGGAGACGCGGATGGTGTCTCCGATGCCCTCCCCGAGGAGGATGCCGAAGGCCGTCGCGCTCTTGATGGTGCCCTGGAACGCCGGACCCGCCTCGGTCACGCCCAGGTGGAGCGGCCAGTCGCCGCGCTCGGCGAGCAGTCGGTACGCCTTCACCATGACGATGGGGTCGTTGTGCTTCACGGAGATCTTGAAGTCGTGGAAGTCGTGCTCCTCGAAGAGCGAGGCCTCCCACACCGCCGACTCGACGAGCGCCTCCGGCGTCGCCTTGCCGTACTTCTCGAGCAGCCGCGGGTCGAGCGACCCGGCGTTCACGCCGATGCGCAGCGAGACGCCGGCGGCCTTCGCCGCGGCCGCGATCTCGCCCACCCGGTCGTCGAACTTGCGGATGTTGCCGGGGTTCACCCGCACGGCCGCGCAGCCGGCGTCGATCGCGGCGAACACGTAGTTCGGCTGGAAGTGGATGTCGGCGATGACCGGGATCTGGCTCTTCTTCGCGATGATCGGCAGCGCCTCGGCGTCGTCGCGGCTCGGCACCGCGACGCGCACGATGTCGCAGCCCGAGGCGGTGAGCTCGGCGATCTGCTGCAGTGTCGCGTTGATGTTCGTGGTGGGCGTCGTGGTCATCGACTGCACGCTCACCGGGGCGTTGCCGCCGACGAGCACCTTGCCCACCTTGATCTGGCGGGACTTGCGTCGCGGGGCCAGGACTTCGGGGACCTTCGGCATTCCGAGATTCACTGCAGGCACGTCTTGCAGTCTAGTTCCGCCCGGCTGGGTCGCGGCCGAGTGGGGCGAAGTCCCGACGTGTCCCGTGGTCGCGCTACGCGCAGCCGTCCGCCTCCATCTCGGGAGCGCCGATCCAGCGCACGGTGCCGTCGTCCTCGTTCTCCGTCGCCACCACGTTCGCCCGGTCGGGCGAGTCGCCGGGCACCTGGATCGTCTCCGCCTCGATCGACGTGCCGACGCACACCCGGAGCTCGGGGTCGAACGACGGCAGCTCCGCGAGCACCGCCCACTCCTCCCCGGCCTGCGAGCCGTCGTGCGCCCGAAGGGCGATGCCTTCTGCGACCGGACCGTCGAAGTAGACCGCGAACCGCGGCCAGATGAGCCAGTCGTAGCCATCGCGCTGCCGGCGATCCTCGTCGTAGAACCGCTCATCGAGGACGAAGTCGCCCCACGCGTGGCGGATGCCGTCGGGCCGGTGGTTGCCGCCGTCGTAGGGTTCTTCGGCGGCCGGGCGACCGAACAGCGCGGTGAGCACGGCAACGGCCTCACTCGGGTCGGACATGTAGTCGAGCGACTCGACCACTTCCTCGCCGGCGCGGAGCTCGAGCACGGTCGGCCGGACGACGAGCGCGTCGACGGCGGCCAGCGGGTCGGCGCTGGGAGTGGGGGTCGGCGAGACGGGCGGCGCCGCCGAAGGGCTCGGAGTCGGGGTCGGAGCCGGCTCCGCCGCGCATCCCGTCAACACCAGCGCGGTCGCCACGACGGCCCCGAGGATCCCCACACGCGTGCGGCGCATCAGGCGCACCCGGCCGTCACGGCGATCGGCGCACGAACGGCCGCCACGGTCAGTCCGTCCTCGGACTCCACGAAGTCCACGCCCGTACGCGACACGTATGCCTCTCCGTCGGCGTTGACCGCCGGTTCATCCAGGAAATCGACGTAGGGACCGGAGCAGCCGGACGGGTTGGTCTGAAGCTCCGGCAGTTCCTCGAGGTCCGTCCATGCCGCCCCCGCCCCGATCCCGGATATCGTCTCGAGCCGAACACCTGCGGCTTCGGGCCCGGTGAAGCGAACGAGGAAGCTGGGCTTGACGAACGAGCGCTCGTCGTCCGCGAAGCTCTCCCAACGGTCCACGTAGCGCTGCTCCCAGAGCTCGAATCCGCCCCAGCGGTGCATCGTGCTCGGCGGGAAGTGGCTCGTCCCGCGAGCTTCCTCCGTCTCCTCGGCTGCGCCGAGCACCGTTTCGAGCTCGGCCTTGACCTGGTCGAAGTCGCTGCGGTAGTCGAGCCGCTCGAGCACCTCCCCGGCCTCGTTGCGCAGCTCGAGCTCCGTCGGACGCAGGACCAGCGCGACGACCGATGCCGACGGATCTGCACTCGGGGCGGACTCGCTCGGTGTCGGCGCGGCTTCACTCGCCGACGGAATCGGGGTCGGAACCGGCTCCGCCGCGCATCCTGTCAACACCAGCGCAGCCGCCACGACGGCCCCGAACATCCCCACGCGCATCCGGCGCATTCCCCACCATGCCTCTCCGGGCATCCCCCGCCCGTCGAGTACATTCTGCTGGACGCATCCACCCCTGCGCAGCGAGCGGAGAGTACGATCCGGTAACGAGCTACTCGCCGGCGTCGCGGCGCAGCCGCCGGGCCCGCTCCCGTTCGGCAGCGATCCGCTCGGCGTTCCGCGCCATGCGCGTCGTGTCGCGCGGCTCCAGGAGGATCCGATCCTCGGCGTGCGCCCCCGCCTGAAGTTCGCGTGCACGCTCGAGCTCGGCGTCGAAGGCGGCACCGATCAGTAGACCGCCGTTCACCAGCCAGAGCCACACCAGGAAGACCACGGCGCCGGCGAGCGAGCCGTACACCCGGTCGTAGTCGGCGAACGCCGTGAGGTACCAGGCGAAGGCCGCCGAGGCGCCCGCGACCACCACGATCGCCAGGACGGCACCGACGCTCAACCAGCGGAACCTCGGCTGCCGAACGTTCGGCGTCGCCCGGTAGAGCAGCGCGATGAGGCAGACGAGCACCGCGAACATGAGCGGCCAGCGCGCGATCGCCCAGGTGAGTTGAACTGCCTCGCCCGCGCCGAGCTGCTCGGCGACCGCCGTGGCGATCCCGCCGCCGAGGAGGAGGAGCAGCACGATGATCGAGACGAGGGCCAGGAACCCCGCCGTGACGAGCAGCTGGATGCCCCGCAGCTTCCAGACGGGCCGCCCCTCGTCGACGCCGTAGACGTCGTTCATGGCTCGGCCGAACGCCGTCACGTACGCGGAGGCGGTCCAGAGCGCCACGACTGCACCCGTCACCACGCCGAGCGTCGCCGCCGGCGAGACCGCGAACTCGCCGAGCCGCTCCCTGAGGAATTCGACCGTCTCACGAGGCAGCACGTCGCCCGCGAGGTCGATCGCCGCGCCGAGTGCGCGGCCCTCCTGCCCGGCGAGGGCGAGGATCGACGCGGTCACGAGGATCGCCGGGAAGAGCGCGAGCACGCTGAAGAAGGCGAGCGCCGCTGCGCGGTCGATGCCGTTGCCCTCGAAGAAGGTCCGCGCCGTGCGACGGGCGGCGACCCACCACGCGGCACGGCTCAGCTGCACGGGCGATGCTGGGCGTTCCACCCTGCGATTCTGGCCGAACGCGGCGGGATGCCGCAGCCCCTTCCGCCGTCGCCGGATCCGCGCTAGTGCGCGACGGCCGTGACGTCGAGCGGGGGCTCGGTCGCGGCGACGACCTCCTCGACCCCGACGCCCGGTGCGAGTTCCACCAGCCGCAGCCCGGCCGGCGTGACGTCGATGACGGCGAGATCGCTGATGATCCGGTCGACCACGCCGCGGCCGGTCAGGGGCAGCGAGCACTCGCGCACGATCTTGGGCGAGCCGTCCTTCGCGACGTGCTCCATCAGCACGATCCGCCGACGGGCGCCGTGCACGAGATCCATCGCCCCGCCCGGGCCCTTCACCATCTTGCCGGGGATCATCCAGTTCGCGAGGTCGCCCGTGGCGGACACCTGCATCGCACCGAGGATCGCGGCGTCGACCTTGCCGCCGCGGATCATGCCGAAGCTGGTCGCCGAGTCGAAGAAGGCCGCGCCGGGCAGCACCGTCACGGTCTCCTTCCCCGCGTTGATGAGGTCGGGATCGACCTCGTCCTCGCGCGGGTACGGGCCGACACCGAGGATGCCGTTCTCGGACTGCAGCACCACGGTGACACCGTCGGGCACGTAGTTCGGCACCAGGGTCGGCAGTCCGATGCCGAGGTTCACGTACGAGCCGTCGGCGAGCTCCTTCGCGGCTCGCGCCGCCATCTCCAGTCGGCTGAGCGCCATCTCAGTGCTCCTCTCGCACGGTGCGACGTTCGATGCGCTTCTCGACGTCGGCGCCCACTTCGACGACCCGGTCGACGAAGATCCCGGGCAGGTGCACCGCGTCCGGATCGATCTCGCCGGGCTCGACGAGCTCCTCCACCTCGGCGATGCAGATCCGCCCGGCCATCGCGGCGAGCGGCGAGAAGTTGCGAGCCGACTTCTCGAAGACGAGGTTGCCGTGCCGGTCGCCGCGCTGCGCGTGCACGAGCGCGAAGTCGGTCGTGATGGCCTCCTCGAGCACGAAGTCGCGCAGCTCGCCGCGGACCTCGAAGCGCTGCACCGGTTTCGGGGCGGATGCCACGGCGATCCCGCCGTCCACGGCGTACCGCTGCGGCAGCCCGCCCTCGGCGACCTGCGTTCCGACTCCGGTCTGCGTGAAGAAGGCGGCGATGCCCGCTCCCCCGGCGCGGAGCTTCTCGGCGAGGGTGCCCTGCGGGGTCAGCTCGAGCTCCAGCTCACCGGACAGGTACTGCCGTTCGAACTCCTTGTTCTCGCCCACATACGAGGAGGTCATCTTGCGGATGCGTCCGGCGGCGAGCAGCACGCCGAGCCCCCAGTCGTCGACGCCGCAGTTGTTCGACACCACCGCGAGCTCGCGGGACCCGCGCGCGAGCAGCGCGTCGATGAGCACCATCGGGATGCCGCAGAGGCCGAAGCCGCCGACGGCGAGCGAGGCGCCGTCGGGGATGTCGGCGACCGCCGTCGCGGCATCGGGCACGGTCTTGTCGAGCGTCATGTCGCGACCTCCTCGTCACGTCGACCGCCGGGAATCGGGCCGCTCGCCGCGATTCCGGTGAATCACCGTTAACTGAACCGTAGAATGGTGAGGTCGCGCAAGCCCGCGCCCCGACGAAGGAGTCCACCCACCATGAGCACCGAAGACGTCGTCATCATCGCCGGCGCCCGCACCCCGTTCGCCCGCATCAACGGCAATCTCGCGAGCCGCACGGCCGTCGAGCTCGGCACGGCCGCGATCCGCGGGGCCCTCGAGCGCGCCGGCGTCGCCCCGGAGGACGTCGACGCGGTCATCATGGGCCAGGTGCTGCAGGCCGGCGCCGGGCAGAACCCCGCCCGGCAGTCCGCCGTCGCCGCGGGCATCCCCTGGAGCGTGCCGGCGACGACGCTGAACAAGGTGTGCCTGTCCGGCCTCGTCGCGATCACCGATGCGGCGCGCCTGATCCGCCTCGGCGAGGCGAGCGTCGTCGTCGCCGGCGGGCAGGAGTCCATGACCAAGGCGCCGCACCTGCTCCCGGGCTCCCGCGCCGGGCACACGTACGGCAGCATCGAGCTCATCGACCACGCCGCGCACGACGGGCTCACCGACGCCTTCGACCGCGAGTCGATGGGGGCCTCCACCGAGCGGGTCAACGGCCGCTACGGCATCGGCCGCCCCGAGCAGGACGAGATCGCCGCCGCCTCCCACGTGCGGGCGGGCCGCGCCCAGGCGGAGGGCGTCTTCACCGACGAGATCGTGCCCGTCGAGATCCCGCAGCGCAAGGGCGAGCCGGTCACCGTGTCCGCCGACGAGGGCGTCCGCCCGGACTCCTCCGTCGAGGTGCTCGCGAAGCTCCGCCCGGCGTTCGCCGCCGAGGGCACGATCACGGCCGGCAACTCCTCGCCGCTGTCGGACGGCGCGGCGGCGGTCGTCGTCGCGAGCCGCAGCTGGGCCGAGGAGCGGGGACTCAGCTGGCTCGCCGTGATTGGCGCCGCTGGACAGGTCGCGGGTCCCGACAACTCATTGCACTCCCAGCCGTCGAACGCGATCCAGGCGGCGCTGACGCGTGCGGGCTGGACGGCCGAGGAGCTCGACCTCGTCGAGATCAACGAGGCCTTCGCCGCCGTCTCCCTGCAGTCCGCCCGCGACCTCGGCCTCGACCACGAGCGGGTCAACGTGCACGGCGGCGCGATCGCCCTCGGCCACCCGATCGGCGCCTCCGGCGCCCGGCTCGCACTGCACGCCGCGCTCGAACTCTCGCGCCGTGGCGGCGGGCGGGCGGCCGTCGCGCTCTGCGGCGGCGGCGGCCAGGGCGAGGCGCTGCTGCTGTCCCGCTGACCTTCCGACCACCCCGACAGCCCCCGGATCGCCGCCGATCCGGGGGCTGTCGCCGTTCCCGCCCGCCGTGCGACGATGTGCGCATGACCTCGACCGCGCATCCGCCGCTCGACCATCGGCTGCGCCGCATGGTCGGCCGCGACCCGGAGGAGCAGCACCGGGCGGCGACGCCGCTCGAACTGCTCTACGACCTCACCCTCGTCGTCGCGTTCAGCCAGGCCGGCTCGCAAGCGGCGCACCTGCTCGGCATCGGCAGCTTCGGCCCGGCGCTCCTGGCCTTCTGCCTCGCGATCTTCGCCATCTGCTGGGCCTGGATCAACTACTCCTGGCTCGCCAGCGCCTTCGACAACGACGACGTGTTCGTGCGCATCGCCACGATGGTGCAGATGCTCGGCGTGCTGGTGCTCGCGCTCGGCCTCCCGCCGCTGTTCCACTCGATCGAGGAGGGCGCGCACGTCGAGAACGGGATCATGATCGCGGGATACGTCGTGATGCGGGTCTCGACGATCGCGCTCTGGCTGCGGGTCGCCCGGCACGATCCGCGGTACCGTCGCACGGCGCTCCGCTACGCGGGACTCCTCGGCATCGTGCAGATCGCCTGGATCGTGCAGATCGTCGTGTACCCGCCGTTCGGGGTCGCGATCTGGCTCATGGTGCTCTTCGGCGCGGCCGAGATGCTCGTGCCGCTCCTGGCCGAGCGTCGCGGCGGGACCACCCCGTGGCATCCGCATCACATCGCCGAGCGCTACTCGCTGCTCGTCATCATCACCCTCGGCGAGATCGTGCTCGGCACGATCCTCGCCATCTCCGCCGTGGTCGAGGAGCAGGGCTGGTCGGCCGATGCCGTGATCGTCGCCTTCGGCGGGGTGCTCCTCGCCTTCGGCCTCTGGTGGAGCTACTTCACCATGCCGTCCGGCACGCTGCTCGCGAGATTCCCGCGACGCTCCTTCGTGTGGGGATACGGGCACATGATCGTCTTCGGCTCGCTCGCCGCGAGCGGTGCGGGCCTGCACGTCGCCGCGAACGCGATCGCCGGCGACGTGGCCATCTCCGAGCTCGCCGCGCTCGCGACGGTCGTCGTGCCCGTCGCCGTCTTCCTGACGATGCTGTTCGCCCTGTACTCGTTCCTGCTCGGCCGCTTCGACCCGTTCCACATCGGCCTGTACCTCGGCAGCCTCGTGGTGCTGGCACTCGCCGTCGCGGCCGTCGCGGCTGGGGCGAGCTTGCCCGTCGGCATCCTGATCGCGGCGCTCGCGCCGCTCGTCGTCGTGATCGGCTACGAGACCGTCGGTCACCGCCACCAGCGCCGCGCGCTCGAGGAGATCCTCGGGCGCTGAGGCGGAGCGGATGGCGGGCGCCCGCGGCGCCCGCCATCCGGGCTCAGCCGGCGGGCCGGTTCGCGCGCAGCACCTCGAGCCGGGCGCGGTACTCCTGCTCGTCGATGTCGCCCTTGGCGAAGCGCTCGGCGAGCGTCTGCTCGGCGCTCGCCCCGCGCGCCCAGGGCGGCCCGTAGCCGCCGTCCTGCGCCCACGCGGCGCGGCGCCAGCGGCGACCGAGCACCCCGAACAGGAGCACGAAGACGAGGATCCAGAACAGCGGGATGAGGAAGAACACCCAGCCGAATCCGGCGGCCCAGGGGCCGGCGTGCGCGGCCACGGCCGCTGCGAGAGTGGTGGAGAGCATGGTGCGGTCCTTTGCGATCCGGTCGGCCCCGGACGGGCCGATCCGATCCGAGCCTCCTCGTCGAAGGCGTCCCGCGAATCCGCCGGCGGGAGACACCTCGACTGCTCCCCCGGGAGCAGGCCCGAGGGGCGAGGCGCGCCGCGCGGCGAAGCTCAGCCGGCCGGGTCCTGCCAGCCCGGCGCGACGAGTCCGGTCTCATAGGCGAGCACGACGAGATGCACCCGGTCGCGGGCGTGCACCTTCGACATGATGCGGGAGACGTGCGTCTTCGCGGTCAGCGGGCTGAGCACGAGCCGTGCCGCGATCTCCTCGTTCGTGAGGCCCAGTCCGACGAGGCGCAGCACTTCGCGCTCGCGCTCGGTGAGCACCTCGAGCTCGGCCCTCCGTGGGGATTCGCGGAGGCCCCTGGAGAGCCGCTCCAGCAGCCGTCGCGTGACCCCGGGCGAGAGCAGCCCCTCGCCCGCGGCGACGACGCGCACGGCGCGGATGAGGTCGACCGGCTCGATGTCCTTCACGAGGAAGCCGCTCGCCCCGGCCCGCACCGCCCGCGCCACGTACTCGTCGAGTTCGAAGGTCGTGACGATGACGACCCGCACGTCCGCGAGCGCCGGGTCGGCGGCGATCTGCTCCGTCGCCCAGAGGCCGTCGCCGTCCGGCATCCGGATGTCCATCAGCACGACGTCAACCGGCCGCTCGCGGATCCGAGCGAGGAGCTCCCGGCCGCCGGCCGCCTCGGCCACCACCTCGACGTCGGGCTCGGCGTCGAGCAACGCCCGGAAGCCGGCGCGCACGAGCAGCTGGTCGTCCGCGAGCGCGACGCGGATCGTCGGGGGCGCGACGTCCCCCTCGGCGTGCACGCTCATGGCGGCGCTCCCCAGGGCAGGCGCGCGGTGAGCCGCGTGCCGCCGAACGGCGAGCCCGCGAAGTCGACGGTGCCGCCGAGCAGCGCCGCCCGCTCGCGCATGCCGAGGATGCCGCGGCCGGCCTCCAGCCCGTCGCCGAGCGCGATGGCGCCCGTCGTCGCCTCGGCGGCGGCGGGCAACCCGACCCCGTCGTCGTCGACCGTGAGCACGAAGACGTTCCCGTCGCGCTCGAGGCGCAGCTCGACCCGCGTCGCCTCGGCGTGCCGCGCGACGTTCGTCAGCGCCTCCTGCGCGATGCGGTAGGCGGCGAACTGCGTGGGTCGGGCCGGCACCTCGCCGCCGAGCCGGTCGTCGATGCCTGCGGCGAGCCCGGGCACGGCGAACTCCGAGACGAGGCGCGGCAGCTGCGCGAGCTCGGCCTGGGGCGCGAGCGGCGCCTCGCCCTCGCGGAGCACACCGAGCACGCTCCGCACCTCTTCGAGCGCGGTCTTCGAGGCGCCCTTGATGCTCGCGAGTGCGCTGCGCGCCTGCTCGGGGTCGCGGTCCATGAGGTGCAGCCCCACGCTCGCCTGTACGTTGATCTGCGAGAGCGCGTGGCCGAGCACGTCGTGCAGCTCGCGCGCGATCCGCACGCGCTCGCGTTCCTCGGCGCTCCGCCGGCGCCGCGCCATCGCCTCCCGGAAGGCGCTCGCCCGCTCCCGACGACGACGCGCGAACCAGCCGATCGCGAAGCAGAGCCCGAGGCCCGCGGTGGTCGCGGCGACTCGGAACGGCGACCAGCCGTGCCCCGTCGCCGGCCCCAGGGCGACGGCGGCCACCCAGGCGACGCCGACCGAACTCGCGGCCCAGACCGCCGCCCCGCGCACGATCGCCAGCACGATCGCGAAGGCGAGCGCGAGGTACGGGGGACCAACGTCGGGGCCGGTGAGCACCGCGGCGAGCGCGAGCAGCGCGACGAGCGCGACGGTCGGGCCGGGCCAGCGCCGTGAGCCGAGCAGGGCGAGCGCGCCGGCTACGGCGAGCGCGATCTGCAGCGCGGCGAGCGCCGGCGGGGCGGCCGTCCAGACGGCGATGCCGATCGCCGCCGGCACCTGCACGAGCAGGCTGAGCACGACGGGCAGGACCAGCGCGACGGCGGGCGGCGGACCCTGCCGCGCAGCCGGGTCGTCCCACGGGGGCACGGGCATGTCCCGATCGTAGCCCCGCGGCATCCCGCCCGGATCCGCCCACGGGAGTCGGCCGCCGTACTCCCCGCGGCGTAGCCAGCGCGGCGCCCGGCGCCGGGCCGGACGTGCTGCTGCGCGGTCGGGCCGGCTCAGAGCAGCGTCACCGGCTTCACGAGGTCGGCGTAGATGAGGAGCGCGCTCATCGCCCCGACGACGACCACGACGCCGAGGGTGAGCGGCATGAGCTTCGCGAGGTCCACGGGCCCCGGGTCGGGGCGGCGGAACAGCTTCGCGAAGCCGCGGCGGATCGCCTCCCACAGCGCTCCCGCGATGTGGCCGCCGTCGAGCGGCAGGAGCGGGATGAGGTTGAAGACGAACAGCGCGACGTTGAGGGACCCGAGGATGCCGATCATGCCGGCCGCCTTGTCGACGAGCGGGATCGTGTCGATCGTCGCGATCTCCCCCGCGACGCGGCCGACGCCGACGACCGAGATCGGCCCGTTCGGGTCGCGCTCCCCCGGCCCGAACGCCGCGTTCGCGACGTCGATCATGCGCTGCGGCAGGTTCACGATGATGCCGGCGACGCCGGAGATCTGCTGACCGACCGCCTCGAGGGTCGTGCCGGGCGACTGGGCGACGCGCTCGTTCGCGGCGCCGATGCCGACGAAGCCGGCGGAGATGGTCTCGGGCTGGCCGTCCGTTCCCGTGATGACCTCGCCCCGCTCGTCGAGCGCGTAGCGCTCGCTCAGCATGGGGGTGACGGTGAGCTCGCGCTCGGCGCCGTCGCGCTCGACGACGAAGGTCATCGCCTCGTTCGGGTGCTCCCGGATGAGTGCCGTCGACTGGGCCCAGCTGGTGATCGGGGTGCCGTCGATCGAGACGATGCGGTCGCCGGGCTTCAGCCCCGCCTCGGCGCCGGGCGCCTGCGGGTCGCCGCTCTCGCACGTCTGCCGCTCGCTCGTGGCGGGGAGCGCGCAGGCGTTCACGCTGCCGATCGTGGTCGAGGGCTGCGGCATGCCGAGCCCCATGAAGAGGATGCCGAAGAAGAGCACGGCGAGCAGCAGGTTCATGAACGGGCCGCCGAACATGACGATGATGCGCTTCCACACCGGCAGCCGGTAGAAGGCGCGGTCCTCGTCGCCCGGCGTGATCGACTCCGCGCTGGAGTCGCGCGCGTCCTGCACGAGGCCGCGGAAGAACCCGGTGGAGTCGGCCTTCGCCTGCCCGCCCTTGCCGGGCGGGAACATGCCGATCATCGAGATGTAGCCGCCGAGCGGGATCGCCTTCACCCCGTACTCGGTCTCGCCCTTGCGGCGGGAGAAGATGGTCGGCCCGAAGCCGATCATGTACTGGGTGACCTTCACCTTGAAGAGCTTCGCGGGCACCAGGTGCCCGATCTCGTGCAGGCCGATCGACAGACCGAGGCCGATCACGATGATGACGACGCCGATCACGAAGGCGAGCACGGATTCCACGGGGTGAAGCGTACTGCGATCCGCTCGGAGGCCGCTGGGCGGCGGCTATCGATCCGCTGAGCGGCGTGCGATGCGCGCGTCGGCCGAGCGGCGGGCGGATGCCTCGGCCGCGGCGAGCGACTCGAGGGTCAGCGTGCCGGCGGCCTCGTGCTGCCCGACGACCTCTCGCACGGTGTCGACGATGTCGAGGAAGCCGATGCGGCCGGCGTGGAACGCCGCGACCGCCTGTTCGTTCGCCGCGTTGTACACGGCCGGGTACTCGCCGCCCGCGCGCCCCACCTGCTTGGCGAGCCGCACGGCGGGGAACGCCTCGTCGTCGAGCGGTTCGAAGGTCCAGCTCTGCGCCTGCGTCCAGTCGAGCGGCCGGCCGACCGCCCCCACCCGGTTCGGCCAGTCGAGCCCGAGGGAGATCGGCAGCCGCATGTCGGGCGGCGAGGCCTGCGCGACCGTCGAGCCGTCGATGAACTCCACCATCGAGTGCACGATCGACTGCGGGTGCACCACCACGTCGATCCGTTCGTAGTCGACGTCGAAGAGCAGGTGCGCCTCGATGACCTCGAGGCCCTTGTTCACGAGCGTCGCGGAGTTCGTCGTGACGACGAGCCCCATGTCCCAGGTCGGGTGCGCGAGCGCCTCCGCCGGCGTGACCGCTTCGAGCTGCTCGCGCGTCCGGCCACGGAACGGCCCGCCGGACGCGGTGAGCACGAGCCGGCGCACCTCGTCATCGGTGCCGCAGCGCAGCGCCTGCGCGATGGCGGAGTGCTCGGAGTCCACCGGCACGATCTGCCCGGGGGCCGCGAGCCCCGTCACGAGATCGCCGCCCACGATGAGCGACTCCTTGTTCGCGAGCGCGAGGGTCGTGCCCCGCCGGAGGGTCGCCAGGGTCGGGCCGAGCCCGACCGAGCCGGTGATGCCGTTCAGCACGACGTCGGCGTCGACGTCGCGCACGAGCTGCACGGCCTCCTCGATGCCGACCGCCGTGTGCTCGACGCCGAACTCCGCGGCCTGCCGCTCGAGGGTCGCCCGGTCGGAGCCGACCGCGAGGCCGACGACCTCGAAACGCCGCGGATTCGCGCGGATGACGTCGAGCGCCTGGGTGCCGATGGAACCGGATGAGCCGAGGACGATCACGCTGCGCACGCCTCCACCCTAGGGCCGACGACGCCTCGCCGCCCGGGGTTCCGGGTATGCCGTCAGCCGCATACGGCTGGCCCTACGCTCGTCTGGTGAGCGAGATCGAGGCCGAAGCCGTCCCTGCTGCGCCGAAGCGCCCTGGCCCCCTGTACACGATCGTGCGAGGCATCCTCCGTCCCCTGGTGGCGATCGTCTACCGGCCGAAGATCACGGGCCGCGAGCACGTGCCCCGACGCGGGCCGGTCATCCTGGCCTCGAATCATCTCTCGTTCATCGACAGCATCGTGATCCCGCTCGCCGCGCCCCGCCCCGTGCAGTTCCTCGCGAAGTCGCACTACTTCACCGGCAAGGGACTGAAGGGGTGGGTCTCGCGCACCTTCTTCGGCTCGATCGGCGCCGTGAGCGTCGAGCGCGGCGCCGGCTCCCAGGCCCAAGAGGCCCTCGATCTCGGCCGTCGCATCCTGGAGGGCGGCAACGCCTTCGCGCTCTACCCGGAGGGCACCCGCTCGCTCGACGGCCGGCTGTACAAGGGCCGCACGGGCGTCGCCTGGCTCGCGCTCACCACCGGGGCGACCGTCGTGCCGGTCGGGCTCGTCGGCACCCAGGAGATCCAGCCGGTGGGCGCCAAGTTCCCGCGCATCCGGCCCGTGCAGGTCCGCTTCGGCGAGCCGCTCGACCTCTCGGTGCACGGCAGCGCCGAGTCCGGCAAGGCCCGGCGGGCGGCGACCGACGAGATCATGGCCGCGATCCACGCCCTGAGCGGTCAGGAGCTCGCCGGCCGCTACAACGAGACGCCCCCGCAGAGCGCGATCGCCCGCATCGCCGACCGGGTCGTCCCGCGCGAACGGGTCTGAGCGACGAGCGCGCCGGCGTCGCGACGTGCCGCCGCTTCTCAGCCGCTTGGCACCCGCACCCGCTAGCGTCGAGCGGGTGACCAGGCTCCGACCGCTCTCCGCCCTCGCCGCGCTCGCCGCCGGCGTCGTCGTGCTGCTCGCCGCCTGCGCCCCGGCGGTCGACCCCGCGGCGACCGTCCGGGCGAACCCGGAGCAGATCGACGAGGTCGACACCTCCGACTTCGACCCGGGCCTGATCGTCAGCGACGACAGCTTCTTCGACTCGACCGCACTCGACGAGGAACAGATCCAGGACTTCCTCGAAGCGCTGCCCTGCCGGCCCGACGCGGGCATCACCTGCCTCGCCGACTACCGGCAGACGACCGAGACGCAGCCCGCCGCGGGTCCTGGGCACTGCGCCGAGTACCGCGGCGCGGTCAAGGAGCGCGCGAGCCGCATCATCGCGAAGACCGCGGTCGCCTGCGGAGTGAGCCCGAAGACGCTGCTCGTGCTCCTGCAGAAGGAGCAGTCGCTGCTCACCCGGCCGAGCGAGCACGGCTACCTGCGGGCGACGGGCTACGCCTGCCCCGACACCGCCGACTGCGACGTGAAGTACTTCGGCTTCTTCAACCAGCTCTACAACGCGGCGTGGCAGTTCCGGCAGTACACCCAGCAGCCGGACCGGCAGTACCGGATCGGGGCGGTGCCGGTCTCCTACAACCCCGACGCCGCGTGCGGCGTCAGCACCGTGCTCATCCAGAACCAGGCGACCGCGAACCTCTACAACTACACGCCCTACCAGCCCAACGAGGCTGCGCTCGCCTCGGCCGACGCGGGCGGCGACGGCTGCTCGGCCTGGGGCAATCTGAACTTCTGGTTGCTGTGGAACCGGTGGTTCGGCGACCCCACGAGCGAGCGCTACCCGGGCTTCCTGCCGCCGTGCAGCCGCCTCGTCGACGGGCAGGTCTGCCCGACCCCGGGCATCCCGACCGCGCCGCCGCGCGCGGACTGAGCCCGTCTCGACCGCGCCGGCCGTCGCCGGGCGCGGGCCGTCGCCGGGCGCCGGCCGGCGCGGCTCAGTCGGCCGTCGCGACCTCGACGCTCGGCTCATGGCCGACGGGGAAGGCGACGGATGCCGCGATGAAGCACTTCTCCGCGGCCTCGGCGTGCAGCTGCTGGGCGCGCTCGGCCATGGCCGCGTCCGCGACCGTCACCCGGGGCCGCAGGGTCGCGGCGACGAACGCCCCGCCGCCTCGACCGTCCTCGCTCATCGTGCCCGTCGCGGCGTCCTCGTAGCCGAGCACGACGACGCCGTGATTCGTCGCCACGTGCAGGTACGACAGCATGTGGCATTGGCTCAGCGCGGCGAGCAGGAGCTCCTCGGGGTTCCAGCGCTCGCGGTCGCCGTGGAAGGTGCGATCGGCGGACCCCGCGATCTCGTGCTCCTTGCCCGCCCCGCGGACGAGATGGCGACGCGAGTACGCGCGGTAGCCGCTCGTGCCCGCGCCCAGGTTGCCGGTCCACTCGACCGCGACCTCGTAGTGGTGTTCGCCCAGCATCCCGACTCCGTCCGACCATGCCTCAGCCCGGGCGCGGCTCGGCGGTCCGGGTCGGCGGCCGGATCGACCGCCCACACGATTCTGCCTCGGGGATAAGCTTGGGCGCATCATGACTGAGACCCAGATCGCACCCTCGCACACGGTGCCGCAGCAGCGCCAGCTCGTCACGGCCGTCCCCGGCCCGAAGTCGATCGCGCTGCACGAGCGACGCACCGCCGTCGTCTCCGCGGGCGTCTCGAGCGCCCTGCCGGTCTACATCGAGCGCGCCAATGGCGCCATCCTCGTCGACGTCGACGGCAACCGCTTCGTCGACTTCGGCGGCGGCATCGGCGTCACCACCGTCGGCCACACCGAGCGGCACGTCGTCGAGGCGGCCACCGCGCAGCTGCAGGACGTCACCCACACGCTGTTCACCGTCACCCCGTACGAGGAGTACGTGCGGGTCGCCGAGCTCCTCGCCCAGCACACGCCGGGCGACTGGGCGAAGAAGTCCGTGCTCGTGAACTCGGGCGCCGAAGCCGTCGAGAACGGCGTGAAGATCGCGCGCAAGTTCACCCGCCGTCGCGGCGTCGCGGTGCTCGACCACGCCTACCACGGTCGCACCAACCTCACGATGGCCATGAACTACAAGGCCCACCCGTACGCCTCCGGCTTCGGTCCGCTCGCGGGAGACGTCTACCACGCGCCGAACTCCTACCCGTACCGCGACGGGCTCAGCGGCGAGCAGGCCGCGGCCCGCACGATCGCCTACCTCGAGAAGGTCGTCGGCGCCGAAGACCTGGCGTGCCTCGTCGTCGAGCCCATCCAGGGTGAGGGCGGCTTCATGGTGCCCGCCGACGGGTTCCTGCCGGCGCTGCAGGCCTGGTGCACCGAGCACGGCGTCGTCATGATCGCCGACGAGATCCAGTCGGGCATGGCCCGCAGCGGCAGCTACTTCGCGAGCGAGCAGTTCGGCTGGGAGCCCGATCTCGTGCTCTCCGCCAAGGGCATCGCCGGCGGACTCCCGCTCGCCGCCGTCACGGGCCGCGCCGAGATCATGGACGCGGCGCAGCCCGGCGGCCTCGGCGGCACCTTCGGCGGCAACCCGGTCGCCTGCGCGGCGGCCGTCGCCGTGTTCGAGGCGATCGAGGAGGACGACCTCCTGGCGGAGGCCCGCCGCATCGAGGCGAGCCTCACGGCCGGGCTCCGCTCGCTCGCCGAGCGCTTCGACGTCATCGGCGACATCCGCGGCAAGGGCGCGATGATCGCGATCGAGCTCGTCCGGCCCGGAACCCGCGACACGACGAAGGAGCCGTACCCCGAGGCGGTCGGGGCGCTCATCGCCCACGCCGCCCAGCAGGGCGTGCTGCTGCTGAGCGCGGGCACCTACGGCAACGTGCTCCGCTTCCTGCCGAGCCTCGCCGTGACCGACGAGCTCATCGAGGACGCGCTCGGCGTGCTCGAGTCCGGCCTCGCGACGCTCGGCTAATGGCCGGCACCTTCAACATCGCCGATTCCGTCGAACTCGCAGTGGTCGAACGCAGTGGTTTCATCGAGTCCAGGCACGCCGGTTCCGCCATCGTGCTCACCCCCGAGGGCGAGGTGCTGCGCAGTCTCGGCGACGTGCGCACCCCGGTCTTCCCGCGCTCGGCGCTGAAGCCGTTCCAGGCCGTGGCCGTGATGACCTCCGGGGTCGTCCTGCGCGGTGAGGACGCCGCCATCGCGATGGCGAGCCACTCCGGCACGGCCGCCCACGTGGCGCTCGTGAAGGGGCTGCTCGACCGGGAGGGCCTGAGCGCATCGGCGCTCGGCTGCCCGCCCGCCCTGCCCGGCGATCGCACGGCGCGCGAGCAGCTGCTGCGTTCGGGCGGTTCGGCCGAACGGGTCTTCATGACGTGCTCGGGCAAGCACGCGGCCATGCTGCTCGCCTGCGTGCAGAACGGCTGGCCCGTCGAGGGCTACCTCTCCCCCGAGCACCCCCTGCAGAAGAAGATCCTCGACGTGCTCGAGCGGCTGACCGGCGAGCGTCCGGCGGCGAGCGCCGTCGACGGCTGCGGCGCGCCGGTGCACGCCGTCAGTCTCACCGGGCTCGCCCGCGGGATTCAGAAGATCACGACCGCGCAGACCAGCTCGCCGTTCGCGCTCTACCGCGAAGCCGCGGAGCTGGCCTCGGCCGCACGGGCGCATCCGTGGGCGGTCGCGGGCCCCGGGCAGCCTGACACCGTGGCGATCGAACGACTCGGCGTGTTCGCGAAGTTCGGCGCCGAGGGCGTCATGGTCATGACCGCCCCGAACGGCACGACCGTCGCACTCAAGGTGCTCGACGGCTCCTCGCGGGCCTCGACGATCGTCGCGCTCCGCCTGCTCGCCGACGCGCGCGCCCTCGACCACGACGACGTCGACCTCGCACGTGCGGAGCTCGACCTCTGGGTGATGGGCGGCGACCGCCCGGTCGGCGAGATCCGGGCGACCGTCTGACGCCGCCAGTCTCGTCCGCCGGTTGAGGCGGGGTGGGCGCTCGTCGGAGCGCCCGCCCCGCCTCAGTTCAACTCTGCTCTGCCCTGGTCCGCTCTGCCCTGGTCTGCTCCGCTCAGCTCAGCTTGGCGAGCCGCTTCTCGCGCGCCGCGCGCGACACCTGCACCGTGATCACGAGGATCATGGCGAACAGGAACACCGCGGAGGCGATCACGTTCGCCTCGGCCGGGATGCCTCGTGCCGCAGAGATGTAGATGTACTTCGGGAACGTCGACACGGAACCGGAATTGAAGTTCGTGATGATGAAGTCGTCGAAGCTGAGCGCGAAGGAGAGCAGCGCGGCCGCGAGGATGCCGGGCAGCAGCAGCGGGAACGTCACCCGCCAGAACACCTGCGACGGCGAGCCGTACAGGTCGCGGCCCGCCTCCTCGAGCGCCGGGTCGAGGCTCGCGACCCGCGCCTTCACCGTGACCACGACGAAGCTGATGCAGAACATCGTGTGGGCCAGGATGATCGTCAGCATGTCCTTCGGCACGCCGACGGCGAGGAACTGCGCAGCCAGGCCCGCACCGAGCACCACCTCCGGCGTCGCCATCGGCAGGAACAGCAGCAGGCTGATCGCCGAGCGGGCGCGGAAGCGGTAGCGCACGAGCGCGATCGCGATCATCGTGCCGAGCGTCGTGGCCAGGACCGTCGCGACGAGCCCGATCACGATGCTGTTGCCGAACGCCTGACAGACGGCACCGCCTTCGACGTTGCAGACGTTCAGCCACTTGTCGAAGGTGAACCCGCGCCACGCGATGTTCGACTTCACCGAGTCGTTGAAGCTGAACACGAAGGTGTACACGATCGGGATCATGAGGAACGCGAACGCGATCGTCACGTAGGTGGGCAGCAGCCAGCGGCCGAGCCCGCGCCGGGGCCGCTCGCGCGTCGGCTGCGGGCGCTGCTCGAGCTGCTCGCTCTCGGCGAGTCCGCCGAGGACCGCTCCGGCCTGTCCTTCACCGCTCACAGCAGGTCCTCCGTTCCGCTCCGCTTGACGTAGATGCCGACGAGGATGAGGATCGCCGCCATCAGGATGATGGAGAGTGCCGCCGCCGCCGGATAGTTCAACAGCACGAGGAAGTTCGCCTCGATCACGTTGCCCATCATCTGCGTGCCCGGCCCGCCGAGGAAGTCGCGGCTCGCATTCACGTAGTCGCCGGCCGCGGGGATGAAGGTGAGCAGCGTGCCGGCGACGATGCCCGGCATCGACAGCGGCACGGTGACCTTGCGGAAGACCGTCGCCGGGCTCGCGTACAGGTCGCCGCCCGCCTCCAGGTAGCGGAGGTCGAGCCGCTCGAGGGTGGTGTAGAGCGGCAGGGTCATGAACGGGATGAAGTTGTACGTCAGACCGAAGATGACCGCGAACGGGGTGCCGGTGAAGTGCGCGTCCGGCGCCATGAGCGACAGCGCCTTCAGCGAGGTGATGATGAACGACTCGTCGGAGAGCACCTGCTTCCAGGCCAGGGTGCGCAGCAGGAAGGAGATGAAGAAGGGGGCGATCACGAGGACGAGCAGGATGCCTTGCAGGAGCGGCTTGCTGCGCGCCTTCACGCCGATGAAGTACGCGATCGGATAGCTGATCACGAGGGCGAGCACGGTCGCCACGAGCGCGTACCCGAACGAGCGCAGGATGTGCGGCCAGTACGAGGTGACGACGTCGACGTAGTTCTGCCAGTTGAAGGCGTAGTCGAACTCGCCGATGTCGCCGAACTCGCTCTGCACCTGCAGCGAGGTGAGCAGGAGCGAGACGAGCGGCGTGAGGAAGAACAGCACGAGGTAGGCGATGCCGGGGGCGAGCAGCACGAGGGCGATCGCGCTGCGCTTCCTCGGTGCCTGCGGCTGCGCTTCGGCCGTGGCGAAGGCTGCGAAGGCCACCTCAGTGCTCCTCGAGCTCCGCCACGAGCGCGTCGCGGTGCTGGGCCGCGATGGCGCTCGTCGAGGCATCCGCCTGGAAGCGTGATTCGTCCGGCGTGTCCTCGAGACCGAAGCCGTGCTCGACCGCCCAGCTCACCCAGACGCGGTCGCCCTCAGCGGCCGCCGGGCCGAAACCGATGTTCTGCGCGAACACCAGCACGCGCCCGGCTCCGGGGATCTCGACGAGGTACTGGGTGCTCACGCCTGAGAAGGAGACGTCGGTGACGACGCCCGGGCCGATGAGATTTCGGTCCGCCTCGACCACGGGCTGTTCGCGGTGCAGTTCGACCTTCTCGGGGCGGACGCCGACCGTGACCTGCCCCGAGTGGCGCTGCGCGCGTGCCGTCGGGACGACGATGCGCGAGCCGGCGGCGTCGACTGCGATCGCCGTGTCCGTGGCGCCCACGACGTCGCCGGTGAAGAGATTCGACTGGCCCAGGAAGTTCGCGACGAACGCCGTCCTCGGCAGTTCGTAGAGCTCCTCGGGGGCGCCCATCTGCTCGATGCGCCCCTTGTTCATGACCGCGACGGTGTCGGCCATCGTCATGGCCTCCTCCTGGTCATGGGTGACGTGCAGGAAGGTGAGGCCGACCTCTTCCTGGATCGCCTTGAGCTCGAGCTGCATCTGCCGCCTCAGCTTGAGGTCGAGCGCGCCGAGCGGTTCGTCGAGCAGGAGCAGCGCGGGTCGGTTCACGATCGCCCGGGCGAGTGCGACGCGCTGCTGCTGACCGCCGGAGAGCTGCTGGGGCCGTCGCTGGGCGAGATGATCGAGTTCGACGAGGCGGAGCGCTTCGTGCGCCTTCCCGGCCGGGTCGTCGATGCGTCGGCGGCGAAGCCCGAACGCGACGTTCTCGAGGATCGTCATGTGCGGGAAGAGCGCGTAGCTCTGGAAGACCGTGTTGACCGGGCGCTCATGCGATCGAGTGGCGGTGACATCGGTTCCCCCGATGAGGATCCGTCCGTTCGTCGGCTCGTCGAGCCCGGCCACGAGCCGGAGCGTCGTCGTCTTGCCGCAGCCCGACGGCCCGAGGAGGGCGAAGAAGGATCCCGCCGGGATCGTGAGATCGAGTTCTTCGATCGCGGTGAAGCCGGGGAATCGCTTGTGGATGCCGACGAGCTCGAGGTCCGCGCCGCGCTCGGCGAATTCGCGCATCGCCATGGTCACACTCCCAACAGGATCGACTGGAACTGGGTCTGGTACTTCTGCTCCTCGCGCGCCGTGAGCCCTCGGAAGACATGGGCCTGCTCGAGCGTGTCGGCGTTCGGGAAGATGAGCTGGTTCTCGGCGAGCTCGGGGTCGATGGCCATCGCGGCCTCCTTCGCCCCCTCGACGGGAGTGATGTAGTTCACCCAGGCCGCCACCTCCGCGGCGATCTCGGGCTGGTAGTAGAAGTCGATGAGCCGCTCGGCGTTCGATTTGCGCGGCGAGCCGACGGGGACGAGGAAGTTGTCGTTCCACAGCGTGCCGCCGCCTGCGGGCAGGGCGAACTCCCACTTGTCGCCGGCTTCCGCATTGATGACGGTGATGTCGCCGGACCAGCAGATCGCCGCGAGCGTGTCGCCGGACTTCAGGTCTTCCAGGTAGGCGTTGCCCTTGATGTTGCGCACCTGACCGCGGTCGACCTGCTCCCGGAACACGTCGATCGCCGCGGTGAACTCGTCGTCGCCCCAGTCCCCGGCGATGTCGGTGCCGAGGTCCTGCATGATGCAGCCCATGGTGTCGCGCATCTCGGAGAGCACGCCGACTCGGCCCTTGAGCGAGGGGTCCCAGAGGTCGGACACCCGCGTGATGCCCCCGGGGATCGCCTCCTTGTTCCAGCAGATTCCGCCGAAGCCGCCCTGCCACGGCACGGAGTACGTGCGGCCGGGGTCGAAGTCGGGGTCGCGGAGCGCCGGGTTGAGGTTCGCGAGGTTCGGCATGTTGCCGTGGTCGAGCTCCTGCGTGTAGCCGAAGCGGATCCAGCGAGCCACCATCCAGTCGGTGAGGCAGACGGTGTCGGAGCCGATGTCCTGGCCGAGCGCGAGCTGGTCCTTCACCTTGCCGTAGTAAGTGTTGTTGTCGTCGACGGCGACTTGGTAGTCGACCGAGATGCCGGTGGCCTCGGTGAACGCCTGCAGCGTCGGGTAGTTGCCGTCGTCGTCCTCGTCGATGTATGCGGCCCAGTTCGCCCAGCGGACGGTCGGATCGCCGTCCGAACGGTCGGCGGCGGGCGTCGGCTTCGCGCGCGGTCCGCTCTGACACGCGGCGAGCGCGAGCGCGGTGGCCCCGGCGCCGGCACCGGCGAGCAAGGTCCTGCGACTCAACTGCTGGCGGCGTGCGAGATCGATGAGGGAACGGATTCGTGGATCCGTCGGGGGTTGCCGAGTCACGGGCTTCCTCTCGGGTTCGCAGCACTGCGGGGTGGATTGATCCTGCCACACTGCCCGGCTGGAATCACGAGTCGATGTCTGATTCGTTACGATCCCGCGTCGGACGCGATGGTTTCGGTTGCGTGCTCCGGGTTCGACGGATGAATCCGTCGAAATCGCCGTTCCGGCCAGCTGAAGCGCTCGACTCCCCCGTCGGGAGCGATGAGCCAGCCCTGCGCGGCGCCCGGATCGAGCAACGGCGGCAGCTCCCGCCCGCGGAGCAGCGCGCGGAACTCGGCGAGCCCGCCGTCGACGATGGCCACCCCGGTGTGCTTCAGCTCGGTCCAGACCCGCCAGGCGGCCGCCCACGCGTCCAGGTCGCCGACGATCACCTCGGCCGATTCGGTCTCGGCCGCTGCCGTGAGCGGGTCCCCGATGCTCCCCGCCGCCGTCAGGACGGAGACTCGGACTCCCCCGATCTCCGAAAGCCGTGCGAGTGCGACCGGCACGTTCCGCGTCACGAGTGCGTAGCTCACCCCGGGGTGGAAGACGAGCGCAGGCGCAGGCGCGGCTTGCACGCGCGGCGCGTTCGCGGTGGGTGGAGCCGACGAAGGCGGCGGATCCGCGAGCGCGACCTGCAGCCGCAGCCCCCGCCACTGCCCGCTTCCGGGCCCGTCGTCCGCTCGCCACAGGGAGGGGTCGCCGCCCAGCTGCGCGAGCTCGCCGCGGGACGACTGCCGGAGCAGCAGCAGCGACCTGAATCTGTCCCGAAGCTCGGCGGAGAGGCCGATCGGCCTCGTCGCCGAGGCGACGACGTGGAGACCGTTCCCGTCCTCGAGGATCGTCGAGAGCGCCTCGGACGCGGCGAGCCGGTACTCGTCGGGCCAGGCCCGGAAGCGCACGTCGGCGCCGTCGACGAGCAGCAGCCTGGGAGCGGAGCCGAGGTCGTCCGATGCATCCGGTCGGGCCAGCTCCATCAGCACGTCCCAGGCGGCGGAACGGTTCGCAGGTAGCCTGACCACCCGGCCCATGCCGTGGCGCGCCGCGAACGATGACGCGATCGTGTCGAGCGTCGAGCTCCTCCCGCTTCCCGGAGTGCCGCAGACCAGCAGTGCCCCGTCGGACTCGGGCGACCAGACCGCGCTCAGGCGGCGCTGCTGGTCGGGGGCGTCGAGCAGACCGAACTCGATCCCGTCCGGCGACGGCCCGACCTCGGCCAGAGCGATCCGCCTGGGCAGCGGATCGAGCCACGGGCGAATGGCTTGGCCATCGCTCGATCGCCCGGCTCGCAGCAGCTCGAGGTGCAGGGGATCCGCGATCGCCGATTGAAACGGCCGGGGCGGCCCGGTGCCATCGTCGACGATCGCCCGGCCCGGCAGCGAGGGCGGGAGATCGGCCGCATCATCGACCCCGACGAGCGCCCGGCTATCGCTCGGATGCAGCACGCGGAGGCAGACTCTCAGCCGGCAGTTCGCGGTGATCTGCTCCCGAACGGAGCCGTTCGGGCGCTGCGTGGAGAGGATGAGATGCATGCCGAGCGAACGGCCACGCGCCGCGAGGTCGGCGAACACCCGACCGAGCTCGTCGAAGCGCTCGAGCAACGCCTGGTACTCGTCGACGACGATGAGGAGCCGCGGCAGCTCGACCGCGCGATCGAGCTCGATGAAGTCGCGCACGCCGCACTCGCGCAGCCGGCGCTCTCGTCGTCTGATCTCCGCCCGGAGGCTCTCGACGGCGCGGAGCGCCTCCGACTCGTCGAGGTCGGTGACGACGCCGACGACGTGCGGGAGCCCGGCGATCGGCTGAAAGGCCGCGCCGCCTTTGAAGTCCACCAACAGCATCGCGAGTGTCGACGGCGAGTACGAGATGGCGAGGGCCGCGAGCCACGCGAGCAGGAACTCGCTCTTGCCGCTGCCCGTCGTCCCGCCGACGAGCGCGTGCGGTCCCTGACGCACGAGGTCGAGTTCCAGTGTTCCCCCGGGCGCCGTTCCGACCGCGGCGACGAGGCTCGCGCGCCCTGCCGCGGGTGGCTGGGCCAGCGCCGCGAGATCCACTCGGCTCGGGAGCGGCCTCGCCTCCAGACCGCTCCGGGCGGCGGCCTCGGCAAGACGGGCCGCCGCCGTGATCGCCTGCCGCAGACCGAGCAGTTCGGGCACGAACTCGCGATGCTGTTCGGGAGAGGCGAGCACCTCGGCGCGCGCGCGACGTGGCGAGTGCAGCTGGACCACGGTGCCGAGTCCCGGCGGCAACAGCTCACGCGCGGTCGCGATCGCGATCACCCCGCGTGAGTCCGTCACCTGCTCCCCCTCGACGACCGTGACGGTCGGCTCAGCGCCGCGCTGAGGCAGCCGCGCTGCCCAGCGCCACTCCTTGGTCTCAGGAACGCGAAGGCCCGAGCTGCCCGGGCGCACGGCGGCACTCCAGCGGACGAGCGCCGCGCGGGCGGCCGCACGAGCCAGCACAGGCGGCCCCACGAATCCGATGCCCGCCGCGGCATCGGCTCGGATCGGCGCATCCGACAGCGTCCATGCTCTGGCGAGCAGGGCACGGTCGTCCGCGTCGGACGCCTCGCCTTCGATTCGCTGACCGCTCGGTATCGCACCGCGGCCGAGCACGAGCTCGTTCGCGCCGGCACCGCTCCATCTCGCACCGGCCGGTTCCTCGAGCACCACGCCGAGCTCGCCGACGCGCTGCCACGCGTGCTCGCGTTCGCCCGCGTGGCGGGCGTCGATCTCGTCGGTGAGCCTGCGCAGTGCCTCGGCCCGCTCGGCCCGATCGCGACGCAGTTGCCGCCGTGCGCCGCGACGACCGTCGACGATGGCGGCGAGCCCCACGACGGGGCCGACCGCGGCGAACACGAGCGCGAGCGGAGAGTTGGTGAGCGCGAACAGCAGACCGGCGGTCGCCACGGGTGCCAGCGTCGCGAGGAGCGGGAAGGGAGGCCGTGACCGACGAGCCAGCGGCGGCGGCAATCGGAGCGGCGGAAGTCGATCGGGCTGGGCGTGCATGCGCTCAGCTCAGCACGGTCACGCGACTGAGCCAGCTCGGCGATGCGGTTCGGGGGATGCGTCCGACGCGCGCTCCGATGTGGAGGAGGGGTACCCGCGCCCGCTAATCGACGACGATCTGCTGCTGCGCGAGTTCGATCGTGCTGCCTCGCGGCACCTGATAGCGACGGCCGGGTTCGCAGCGCACGGCACCGTCGTCGGGGCGGCGCACCAGTGTGCCGTTGCCGGAGAATCGGTCGGCGATCCAGAGCACGCCATCGTGCGAACCGAACTCGAGATGCGTCTTCGAGACGGAGAGCGTGCGGTCGGCGATCTGCACAAGATGGTCGAACCGCTCACCCGGTTGCGGCAGCGGCTTGCGCCCGATCAATCCGGTGCCGAACACGATCCGGGTCTCCCCGGTGCTGAATCGCAGGCGGAACCGATCGGACTCCCCCGGCGCGTTCGTCACGGGCGATGCCGTCTCGGGCGCGTGCTGCGAGCGAGACTGGTCGACCGCGGCCCCAGGCTCATCCCCGTGCTGGGCCTCGGCGGATGGCGCGAGGAACCCGCCGACCGGGATGCTGATGACGCCGCTGTTGCGGCGCGGGAGCGGGCTCATGATCGTGGTGTCGCCCGGTCGCGGATCCGGCTTGCGCCTCGACTCGGGCGTCGCGCTCGTCGAACTCCCGCACTCACCGCAGAACATCGCCCCTTCGGGCAGGTCCGCACCGCAGATCCGGCAGTTCACGTGCACACTCCTCATCTCCGCTTCCAGCGTACCGGCGGGGGCGGCCGAGGCGGTGCAGGCGAGTGCCGCCCGTGTCGCCGAGCGCCGGATCGCTCAGCCGCCCTCGACGGGCGGCACCACGTCGAGCACGTCGACTACGACGACCGTGACGTTGTCGCGACCGCCGTTGCCGAGCGCCGCGTCCATCAGGTGCCTGGCCGCGGCATCCGCCGTCGGATTGGACGCGAGGAAATGGCGGAGCCCGTAGGCGGTGATCTCCTTCGTGAGCCCGTCGGAGCAGATCAGCAGACGCATCCCCGGCTCGATGGCGATGGCCCGGTAATCGGGCAACGGCGCCTCGTGGAAGCCGACCGCGCGCGTGATCACGTTCGAATGCGGATGCGTCTCGGCTTCCTCTCGCGTGATCTGCCCGGCATCGACGAGCTCCTGCACGATCGAGTGATCGACGGTGAGCTGTTCGAGCACGCCGCCGATGAGCCGGTAGACCCTGGAGTCGCCGATGTTGAAGACGATCCATGCGGGCTCGCCCGAGATCGAGCCGAGCGCGACGCCGGTGACCGTGGTCCCGCTTCCCTCGTCGGTCACTCCCCGGCCGCGGCCCATGTCCTGCACGGCGGAGCGGAGCGCCTGGTCGATGTCCGGCGTGCCCACGACGGTTCGACCACCGTACTCGGCGAGCCTCGTGACGACCGCGGCGCTCGCGAAGTCGCCGGCCGCGTGGCCGCCCATTCCGTCGGCGACGGCGAAGATCGGCGGCTGGGCGAGGAAGCTGTCCTCGTTCACCTCGCGTCGGAGACCGGTGTCGGTCATCGCCGACCACGCGATCCCGATCTCGGTGCCGCCGGGCAGCACGACGCGATGGCGCGGATTGCCGATGCCGATCTGGGTCACGGATCTCGCCTGTCTGCGGGGGGACGCGTCAGGATGTGAGGGGAACCCGTCGATCGTAGCGCCTCGAACCCGCGTGCGGCTGCGGACATCTCGATGCGAGGGACGGGTGATCCCGGAGCGTTCCCCGCCGCCCATCCATGGAATCAGTTGTGAAACACGGCTCATTCGACTGATTCCCTTGCTTCTGCCCCTCTTGACTGTCATGATCGAGCCATGACGAACACGGGACGACTCACGTCGCGTCCGGTGCAACTCGACGATGTGTCGAAGGCGATCATCGAGCAGCTCCAGACCGACGGCCGGCGTTCCTATGCCGACATCGGTAAGGCCGTCGGCCTCTCCGAAGCCGCGGTGCGCCAACGCGTGCAACGGCTGCAGGAGGCCGGCGTCATGCAGATCGTCGCGGTCACCGATCCGATGCAGCTCGGGTTCACGAGGCAGGCGATGATCGGCATCCGCGCCGAAGGCGACACCCGGCTGCTCGCCGAGCAGCTCTCCGCGATCCCCGAGATCGACTACGTGGTGCTCACCGCCGGCAGCTTCGATCTGCTCGCCGAGGTCGTGTGCGAGAACGACGAGGAGCTCATCGATCTCCTCAACGCTCGCATCCGGTCGCTCGACGGCGTCCAGCAGACCGAGACATTCGTCTACCTGAGGCTGCAGAAGCAGCATTACAACTGGGGAACCGTGAGGAACCGATGACCATGACCGATGTCCGCTACGACAATGCGACGCTGCAGAAGCAGGCGAAGGATCACCTCTGGATGCACTTCGCGCGCCAGTCGACGATGGAGCAGGGTGTGCCCATCATCACTCGCGGCGAAGGCCACCGCATCTACGACATCAACGGCAAGAGCTACATCGACGGCCTCGCGGGCCTCTTCGTGGTGAACGCCGGCCACGGCCGTTCGCGCATCGCTCAGGCGGGCGCGAAGCAGGCCGAAGAGCTCGCGTTCTTCCCGATCTGGTCGTACGCGCACCCCAAGGCGATCGAGCTCGCCGACCGTCTCGCGGAGTACGCGCCCGGCGACCTGAACCACGTGTTCTTCTCGACGGGTGGCGGTGAGGCGGTCGAGACCGCCTACAAGCTCGCGAAGAACTACTGGAAGCTCATGGGCAAGCCGACCAAGTACAAGGTCATCTCGCGCGCCCTGGCCTACCACGGCACCCCGCAGGGCGCCCTCGCGGTGACCGGCCTGCCGATCAAGGCGCCGTTCGAGCCGATCACCCCCGGTGGTCTTCGCGTGCCGAACACCAACTTCTACCGCGCCGCCGAGATGGGCGCGCCGGCCGACGACATCGAGGCCTTCGGCCTCTGGGCGGCGAACCGCATCGAGGAGCAGATCCTGATGGAGGACCCGGACACGGTCGCCGCCGTCTTCCTCGAGCCCGTGCAGAACTCCGGCGGCTGCTTCCCGCCGCCCCCCGGGTACTTCCAGCGAGTGCGCGAGATCTGCGACAAGTACGACGTGCTGCTCGTCTCGGACGAGGTCATCTGCGCCTTCGGCCGCATCGGCGACTACTTCGCGTGCAACCAGCTCGGCTACGTGCCCGACATGATCACCTGCGCGAAGGCGATGACCTCGGGCTACGCCCCGATGGGCGCGACCATCATCAACGAGCGGATCTACGAGCCGTTCAAGAAGGGCGACACGACCTTCTACCACGGCTACACCTGGGCCGGTCACCCGGTCTCGGCCGCGGTCGCGCTCGAGAACCTCGACATCTTCGAGGAGGAGAAGCTCAACGAGCACGTCCGCGAGAACAGCCCGCTGTTCCGCGCGGAGCTCGAGAAGCTGAACGACCTGCCGATCGTGGGCGACGTCCGCGGCGAGGGGTACTTCTTCGCAGTGGAGCTCGTGAAGGACAAGGCCACGCGCGAGACCTTCAACGAGGAGGAATCGGAGCGCCTGCTGCGCGGCTTCCTCTCGACGGCGCTCTTCGATGCGGGCCTGTACTGCCGCGCCGACGACCGCGGCGACCCCGTGATCCAGCTCTCGCCGCCGCTCACCATCGGCGTGCCCGAGTTCCAGGAGATCGAGCAGATCCTGCGCAGCGTGCTGACCGAGGCGTCGAACCGCCTGTGATCGCTGGTGGCCGCGCACTTCTCGGCGCGCGGCCGCACTGAATCTGCCGGCTCGAGAAGGCCCCGGGCGGG
>NZ_BMRJ01000003.1:186932-223656 GCF_014648575.1 Agromyces mediolanus
GCTCGCGACGCTCGTCCTGGCGCACGAAGGCCCACTCGGGGAGCGCCCCCGAACCGAGGTAGGTGTCGAGCAGCCGTGCCATCGCGTGATCGGGATCGATCTCGAGCGCGCGGTCGAGGTGCGAACCGGCACGGCTCCCCCGCCCGAGGGCCCAGTGCAGCCAGCCGGCGACGCAATGCACCCCCGGCCGGTAGCTCCGTGGCAGGTCGACGAGGAGCCGCTCGACGAATTCGATTCCGGCCTCGACTCGCTTCGTCTCCGGCCTGAGCCTCGTGCGGCCGAGATACAGCTCGGTGACGAACTCCTCGGATCCTCCCGATGCATCGCGCAGCGACGCGTCGGCCGCATCGTCACCGGTCGGCGAGAAGCCGGCGACGCCCTGGAGCGCGATCTCGCCGACCGAGGTGCCGAACGCGATCTGCAGCACGATCGCGTCTCGGAACACCGCTGATGCGGAGAGCTCGGCGAACCAGGCCCCCTGCGCCGCGGTCGCCGCCGGCTCGAGCAGCACCCGCTCCACGAGCTCGATCGGATCGATCTGCCCGCCGAGCTCGCGCTGGAGCCACTCGATCGAGCCGTGCTCGCGCAGGGCGACGAGGCGCCGACGCAGCCGAGCAGCTCGAGCGCGGTCCGAGCTCGGCGGAGGCGGTTCCTCGGCGAGCTCGGCGAGCACCGGGAGCTCGGCCGCCGCCGCGTCGATGAGCTCGAGCTCGCGCCCGCGCACCGGGACCGTCGGATCGACGACGGAGCCCCAGCCGGTCGACGCCACGATGAATCCGTCGCGAACCTCGAAGCCCGCGTCCTCGAGCCGTGCGCTCGCCCGCTCGATCAGGCGCCGTTCGGCTGCGGCCGCCGACCGTGGATACTCGCGGTCGGTGTAGACGGTCACGATCACGCCCTCGGCCTGCTCGATGCGGCACACGGCGCCGACCACGGCCGCCACGAGCACGGGATGATCCGCCATGCGTCGCGGGAGGTCGTGCCGCAGAACCCCGATGACGGTGCTGCCGCGGAAGGCCACGCACACGAGCGAACGACGGAGCGAGGTGCCGGCCAGCTGTGGAAGGAGGGCGAGGAACTCGTGTCCGCCGACGGCGCGGACGGTGATCTGTTTCGTCATGCGCCAAAGCCTCTGCGCCGGGCGAGGGGCTCCTCCCCCGCCGAGCAGCTTCTGTGGAGCGCGGGTTCGTACCGCGGAATGGGGAGGACGGATGCCTCGATGCTCCGAGACTCGATCCGACGCTTCTCCCCCACATCCGCCGACTTCATGCGCGCTTCCACAGGTGTCCGATTCCCGCGAGCCGCCGTCGGTGGCCGCAGCTACGCTCGAAACATGAGCAACGTCTTCCTCCTCCGTATCGATTCCCCCATCGGGCGCATCGAGCTCCTCGGCGACGACGAGCACCTCGTCGCGTTGACGATCGAGGACGCCGACGGCTCGTTGCCCCACGACGACGAGCCCGAGCGTCCGAACCCCGTCCTCGAGCTCGCCCGCGAGCAGCTGTCCGAGTACTTCGCCGGTACGCGCACCGACTTCGAACTTCCGGTGCGACCTACGGGCGGCAGCGACTTCCAGCGCGCCGTGTGGGCCGAGCTCGCGCGGTTGCACTGGGGCGAGGCGACCTCGTACGGCGCCCTGGCCCAGGCCGTCGGCCGCCCGGGTTCCGCGCGAGCGATCGGTGGTGCGGTCGGCGCCAACCCGATCCCGATCGTGATCGGGTGCCATCGGGTGCTGGCCTCCGACGGGCGCATCACCGGCTACTCGGGCGGACAGGGCATCTCCACCAAGCTCTGGCTGCTCGGGCACGAGCAGATCGGCTTCGCCGCGTGAGCGTTGCACGCCCCGACCTCGTCGTCGGTGACGACGGAATCACCCGCTGCGCCTGGGGCGCGGGCGACGCCGAGTACTCCCGCTACCACGACGAGGAGTGGGGCACGCCGATGCGAGACCCCGTGCGGCTGTTCGAGAAGCTCTGCCTCGAAGGCTTCCAGGCCGGGCTCTCGTGGATCACGATCCTGCGACGCCGCCCGGTGTTCCGGGAGGTCTTCCACGGTTTCGATCCCGTCCGAGTCGCCGAGATGGACGAGCACGACGTCGAGCGACTGCTCGGTGACGCGCGGATCATCAGGCATCGCGGCAAGATCGAGGCCACGATCCAGAACGCTCGAGCGACGCTCGCCCTCGACACCCCGATCGACGAGCTGCTCTGGTCGTTCGCACCGCCGCCCCGCGACGCGCCGTTCGCGAGCTTCGCCGACGTCCCCGCGACGACGCCCGAGTCGACGGCGATGAGCAAGGAACTCCGCCGGCTCGACTTCCGCTTCGTCGGCCCGACGACGATGTACGCGCTCATGCAGGCCGCGGGCATGGTCGACGATCACCTCGCGGGATGCTTCCGTTCCCCGAGCCAGGCGAGCGAGCCGGGGAGCTGATCCGCCGGAAAACGCTGCGGCCCGGACCGCGCGCCGCTAGGCCGCGAGCAGCTCCAGCTCGCGCACGGCCGGCTCTGCGGTCGCGCTCCCGGCCGCGGCGCCGGCGCCGAGGCTGAGCTCGAACCCAGCAGACCGTGCCCAGGCGATCAGCGCGTCGACGTCGTCGAGGGGCTCCGGACGTGCGGTGAGCAGCGCACGGGTGAACTCCCCCTTCGCGCGCTTGTTGAAATGATTGAGGGCGCGCTTTCGGCCGTCACCGTCGACGGCGACGACGCGCACGAACACGGAACCGGGCGGTGCCGGGCCGAGTTCGACGTAGCCCTCGGAGCGAAGGTCGACGACGAGCCCGTCATGCGCGGCGAGCGCAGTTGCGATCGGCTCCCGCCAGAGCTGCTTCAAACGGCGGCCGGGCACCCGTGAATCGTGCGACAGCCGGTACGCAGGGATCGGATCGAGCGCCCCCACGAGTCCGAACAACGCCGAGTGCACGACGACGTGCCGACCGGCGTAGGCGCGCGCACCGGCGTCGAGACTCGGCGCGTCGAGGGCGTCGTACAGCACGCCCGTGTAGCGGTCGAGGGCCGGCATCGTCGGCGACGTCGCGAGCCGTCGGTCGTGCTCGACCTCGGCCGCCGAACGCGGTCCGAGCTTCAGGGCGCGCATCGCGGCATCCTGATCGGCGGCGAGTTCCACCACAGCCGCCACGAGCTCGGCGCGGATCCGCTCGAGCGAGGGGTACGACAGCGCGTCGAGACGAAGCGGCGGCAGCGCTCCCCCGGTGCGCTTCGTCTCCGAGGGCGGAAGGACGAGCAGCACTACGAGGCGATGAACGCGAGCACCGCGTCGACGTTCTCGCCGAGGGAGCGGACCGAGTCGATCGTCACGCGCGGGAGGGCCGCCGACGGGCCGTTCCAGGCGGCGTAGCCCTCGAGGCTCTGCTCCACGGCGCGCCACGTGGTCTCGTCGAGGTGCGGGAGATTCCGCTCGCGCTTCTCGAGGCGGGAGCGGTGCACGCCCTCGTCCGAGCAGACGACCTCGATGACCCGGAGCCGGGCGTCGGTGCGCTCGGCGAGATCGCGCCACTGCAGCCGCGCGGCCTCTGCGGCATTCACCGCGTCGACGATCACGGTGCGGCCGGCTTCGAGCTCCTTGCGCGCGATCTCCTCGGCGACGAGATACGCGGCGAGGCCGGTGGGCTGATCCGCATCGATGCCGGCACGAAGCACGGCTGACTCGATCGGATCGACCGACACGACGGTGGCGCCGAGGCGGGCGCCGACGATCTCACCGATCGTCGACTTCCCCGCGCCCGGCAGCCCCGCCATGACGATGAGCTGGGTGACCGCGAGGTCACCGAACTGGCGGTCGAACGGCTGCTCCCCAGGCATCCGCGAACTCCTTCTCAGCTGGGTGGATCGCTCAGACGAGCGCGGCGCGAGACGCCACGATCTGAACCGAGTTCTGCTGCACCGAGAGGAAGCCCTCCTCCGCGTTCGCGGTGAGCTTCTCCCCTCCGTCCAGCGTCACGCGGACCTCGCCGCCGGCGAGGATCGCGAGCATGGGCTCGTGACCCGGCAGGATGCCGATCTCGCCTTCGACGGTCTTCGCGACCACCATCGCCGCCTCGCCCGACCAGACTTCCTGGTCGGCCGAGACGACGCTCACGTTGAGGGCGGCCATGATCAGCCGTTCTCCTTCTGGATCTGCGCCCACTTCTCTTCCACGTCCGAGATCGGGCCGACGTTGAAGAAGGCCTGCTCGGCGACGTGGTCGAAGTCACCGCGGGCGATAGCGTCGAACGACTCGATGGTGTCCTTCAGCGGAACCGTCGAGCCCTCGACACCCGTGAACTTCTTCGCCATGTAGGTGTTCTGCGAGAGGAACTGCTGGATGCGGCGCGCGCGGGCCACGGTGATCTTGTCTTCCTCGGAGAGCTCGTCGACACCGAGGATCGCGATGATCTCCTGGAGCTCCTTGTTCTTCTGGAGGATCTGCTTCACCGTAGTGGCGACGCGGTAGTGGTCGGCGCCCAGGTACCGCGGGTCCATGATGCGCGACGTCGAGGTCAGCGGGTCGATCGCCGGGTACAGACCCTTCGAGGCGATCTCACGCGAGAGCTCGGTGGTCGCGTCGAGGTGCGCGAACGTGGTGGCCGGGGCCGGGTCGGTGTAGTCGTCGGCCGGCACGTAGATCGCCTGCAGCGAGGTGATCGAGTGGCCACGGGTCGAGGTGATGCGCTCCTGGAGGATACCCATCTCGTCGGCCAGGTTGGGCTGGTACCCCACCGCGGACGGCATGCGGCCGAGCAGCGTGGAGACCTCCGAGCCCGCCTGCGTGAAGCGGAAGATGTTGTCGATGAAGAGGAGCACGTCCTGCTTCTGGACATCACGGAAGTACTCGGCCATCGTCAGCGCCGACAGCGCGACGCGGAGACGCGTGCCCGGCGGCTCGTCCATCTGGCCGAAGACGAGGGCGGTCTTGTCGAAGACGCCCGCCTCCTCCATCTCGTGGATGAGGTCGTTGCCCTCACGGGTGCGCTCGCCGACACCGGCGAACACCGAGACGCCACCGTGGTCCTGCGCGACGCGCTGGATCATCTCCTGGATGAGGACCGTCTTGCCGACGCCCGCACCACCGAACAGGCCGATCTTTCCACCCTGCACGTACGGGGTGAGGAGGTCGATCGACTTGATGCCGGTCTCGAAGAGCTGCGTCTTCGACTCGAGCTGGTCGAAGGCCGGGGGCTTGCGGTGGATCGGCCAGCGCTCGGTGACCTCGATGGTCTGCCCGGGCTCGAGGTTCAGCACCTCGCCGATCACGTTGAAGACCTTGCCCTTGGTGACGTCGCCGACGGGCACCGAGATCGGCGCGCCGGTGTCCTTGACCTCCTGGCCGCGGACGAGGCCGTCGGTCGGCTTCAGGGCGATCGCGCGGACGACGTCGTCGCCGAGGTGCTGGGCGACCTCGAGCGTCAGGGTCGAGGTCTCGCCGCCGATGGTGACCTGCGTGGTCAGGGCGTTGTAGATGTCGGGGATCGAGTCGTGCGGGAACTCGATGTCGACGACCGGGCCCGTCACGCGGGCGATCCGGCCGACCGCGACGGCCTGGTCAGCGACCATGTCGATGGTGTCAGTCATTCTGCTCACTCTTTCTGGATTGCTACTTGGCGACGACGAGCGCGTCCGCGCCGCCCACGATCTCGGAGATCTGCTGCGTGATCTCGGCCTGGCGAGCGTTGTTCGCGAGGCGGGTGTAGTCGGTGATCAGCTTGTCGGCGTTGTCGGAGGCCGACTTCATCGCCTTCTGCGTCGCGGCGTGCTTGGCGGCAGCCGACTGCAGGAGGGCGTTGAAGATGCGGCTCTCGATGTACACCGGAAGCAGCGCGTCGAGCACCGTCTCGACGTCGGGCTCGAACTCGTAGAGCGGCTGCACCGTGGCATCCGGCTCCTCGACGCCCTCGACCACCTCGAGCGGCAGCAGGCGCACGACCGTGGGGGTCTGCGTCATCATGCTCACGAAGGTGTTGTAGACGACGTGGATCTCGTCGACGCCGCCGTCGGAGGCGTCCCGGAGGAAGGCCTCGAGCACGGCGTCGGCGATCTGCTTCGCCAGCTCGAACTCGGGGTTCTCCGAGCTGCCGGTCCACTGCTGCTCGAACCCGCGGTGGCGGAACTGGAAGTATCCGACCGCCTTGCGTCCGACGAGGAAGTACACCACCTCTTTGCCCTGCGAGCGGAGGAGCTCGGCGAGCTCCTCCGCCTCACGCAGGACCTGCGAATTGAAGGCGCCGGCGAGGCCGCGGTCGCTCGTGAGGATCACGACGGCCGCACGCTCGATCTTCTCGGGCTCGGTCGTCAGCACGTGGTCGACGTTGGAGTACGTCGCCACGGCCGAGACGGCACGGGTGATGGCCCGCGAGTACGGCGTCGACGCCGTCACTCGGGCCTGCGCCTTCTGGATGCGCGAGGCGGCGATGAGCTCCATCGCCTTGGTGATCTTCTTCGTCGTCTGGGCAGACTTGATCTTCTGCCGGTAGACCCGAAGTTGCGCTCCCATGTCTCTCCTGTATCCCTGGTGACCTGGCTAGATCGCCGGATGCCTCAGCGGCGACCCTTGACGATCTTCTCCTGGTTGACGTCTTCCTCGGCGATAGCCTCGAACTGCTCGCTGCCGACCGAGGCGAGGGGCTTGCCCTCACCGGTCTGGAACTCGCTCTTGAAGGTCGAGATCGCCGACTCGAGCTTGGCGATGGTCTCGTCCTCGAGCTTGTTGGACTCGCGGAGCACCGTGAGGGCGTCCGAGTTGCGGCGCAGGTAGTCGAGGAACTCCGACTCGAAGCGCAGGATGTCCTCGACCGGGACCTCGTCCAGGTGGCCCTTGGTGCCGGCCCAGATCGAGACGACCTGGTCCTCGACGGGGTACGGCGAGTACTGCGGCTGCTTCAGCAGCTCGGTCAGGCGCGCACCGCGGGCGAGCTGACGACGGCTCGCCGCGTCGAGGTCGGACGCGAACATCGCGAAGGCCTCGAGCGAGCGGTACTGGGCCAGCTCGAGCTTGAGCGTGCCGGAGACCGACTTGATCGACTTGACCTGCGCGTCACCGCCGACTCGCGAGACCGAGATGCCCACGTCGACCGCCGGACGCTGGTTCGCGTTGAAGAGGTCGGACTGCAGGAAGATCTGGCCGTCGGTGATCGAGATCACGTTGGTCGGGATGTACGCCGAGACGTCGTTCGCCTTGGTCTCGATGATCGGCAGACCGGTCATCGAGCCGGCGCCGAGCTCGTCGGAGAGCTTGGCGCAACGCTCGAGCAGGCGCGAGTGCAGGTAGAACACGTCGCCCGGGTAGGCCTCGCGGCCCGGCGGACGGCGGAGGAGGAGCGACACGGCGCGGTAGGCCTCGGCCTGCTTCGACAGGTCGTCGAACACGATGAGGACGTGCTTGCCGGCGTACATCCACTGCTGGCCGATGGCCGAGCCGGTGTACGGCGCGAGGTACTTGAAGCCCGCCGGGTCGGAGGCCGGCGCGGCGACGATGGTGGTGTACTCCATCGCGCCGGCGTCCTCGAGGGCGCCCTTCACGCTCGCGATGGTCGAGCCCTTCTGGCCGATCGCGACGTAGATGCAGCGGACCTGCTTGGTCGGGTCGCCCGACTCCCAGTTCGCCTTCTGATTGATGATCGTGTCGATCGCGATGGCGGTCTTGCCGGTCTGGCGGTCGCCGATGATCAGCTGGCGCTGGCCGCGGCCGACGGGGATCATGGCGTCGATCGCCTTGATGCCGGTCTGCATCGGCTCGTGCACGCTCTTGCGCTGCATGACGCCGGGCGCCTGGAGCTCGAGGGCGCGACGGCCCTCGATGCCCGTGATCTCGCCGAGGCCGTCGATCGGGTTGCCGAGCGGGTCGACGACGCGGCCGAGGAAGCCCTCGCCCACCGGGACGGAGAGGACCTCGCCCGTGCGGGTGACCTCCATGCCCTCCTCGATGCCGGTGAACTCGCCGAGCACGACGACACCGATCTCGTCCTCGTCGAGGTTCTGCGCCAGACCCAGGGTGCCGTCGGCGAAGCGGACGAGCTCGTTCGCCATGACCGAGGGCAGGCCCTCGACGTGGGCGATGCCGTCGGCCGCGTCGGTCACGTACCCGACCTCGGTCTTCTGCGCCGCGCCAGGCTCGTACGCCTGAGCGAACTCCGAGAGAGCCGAACGGATCTCATCGGGGCTGATGGAGAGTTCTGCCATTGCCTTTTCCTTTTCCTGGGCTGGCCTGTACCGCGGTACAGCTACTGATGTGTCGCGGCGCGGGACGCCGGTCGTTGTCGTCCGGCGTCAGCCGGCAAGCTTCTGCCGCAGCTCGTTGAGGCGGCTGGCGACGCTGCCGTCGATGACCTCGTCGCCGATCTGCACGCGGACTCCGCCGACGACGGCGGGGTCGACGATGGTGTCGAAGCGGATGGCACGGCCGGCCTGTGCGGCGAGGCCGCGCTCGAGCCGGGCGAGCTGCTCGGCGGTGAGCGGGACGGCGGTCGTCACGGTCGCGACCTCGAAGCCGCGCTCGTCGGCGACCACGGACGCGGCGCCCCGGAGCATCTCGCCGATGCGGCGGCCGCGGGGCTGCTGCACCAGGTGACGCACGATGGCGACCGTGGCGGGCGAGGCCTTGCCGCTGAGCAGACGGTCGACGAGCGCCGCCTTCGGCTCGGGGCCGCCGAGCTTCGAGCCGAGCGCGAGCTCGAGCTCGGAGTCGCCGGCGACCGTGCGGTCGAAGGCGAACAGCTCGGCGTCGACCTCGGCGTCGCCGGACGCACGGGCTGCGACCCGGATGCCGAGCTCCTCGGCACCCGCCAGGAAGTCCGCGGCGCTCGACCAGCGGCTCGACGCGGCGCTCACGAGGAGCGAGGCCGCGCCGGCCGAGATCTTGCCGCCGAAGACCGACTCGACGAGCGCGCGCTTCTGCGCGGCATCCGCCTCGTTGTCGGTGAGTGCGGTGCGCAGCTGCGGCGTGGCACCGATCACGCGAACGGCGGCGAGCAGTTCGCTCGCGACCGACAGCTCGGCCGGGCCGAGCGCACCGAGTGCGGTGCGCGTGGCGGCCAGGGCCTGGGTCGTGGCGCTCCCCATGGGCTAGTTCTTCCCTCCGGCGGTGGCCGTGTCGGCCTCGAGATCGGCGAGGAAGCGGTCGACGACCGCCTTCGCCTTCGCGTCGTCGGACAGCGTCTCGCCGACCACGCCCGAGGCGAGGTCGATGGCGATGGTGCCGACCTCGCTGCGCAGCGAGACGAGCGCGGACTGGCGCTCGGCCTCGATCTGCGCCTGCGCGCTCGCGGTGACGCGAGCGGCCTCGGCGACCGCGGTGTCCTTGGCCTCGGCGACGATCTGCTTGCCGTCCTCGCGGGCGGTCTCGCGGATACGACCGGCTTCGGCGCGCGCGTCGGCGAGCTGAGCGGTGTACTCCTCGAGGGCCGCTTCGGCCTTGCGCTGAGCCTCATCGGCCTTCGCGATGTTGCCTTCGATGGCCTCGGCGCGCTCGTCGAGCATCTTCTGGACGCGCGGCAGCACGTACTTCCAGAAGAAGACGAGGATGATGACGAAGCAGACGGACGACCAGATGATGTCGTACCACTCCGGGATCACCGGGTTCTGCGTCGACTCCTCCGTCGCAGCCTTGAGTACTGCGTGAAGCACAGTGGCCTCCTAACTCGCTGCGGAAGGGGACTAGTTGGTGAAGATGAAGTAGGTGGCGATACCGATGAAGGCCAGCGCCTCGGTGAAGGCGATACCGATCCACATCAGCACCTGCAGGCGGCCGGCGAGCTCGGGCTGGCGGGCCACGCCCTCGATCGTCTTGCCGACGACGATGCCCACGCCGATGGCCGGGCCGATGGCAGCGAGGCCGTAGCCGACCGTCGCGATGTTGCCGTTGATCTCAGCGAGAACGGTGGTTGCGTCCACGTTGGGGTTTCCTTTCTTAGGGATTGGTGTGGGCGGTTGCCCGGCTCAGTGCTCTTCCGCGACCGCGAGCTGGATGTAGACCGCGGTGAGAAGAGCGAAGACGTATGCCTGCAGCACGGCGACGAGGATCTCGAAGAGGGTGAACGCCAGGCCGAAGGCGAGGCTGCCCACGCCCAGGAGCTTGAACAGCCCGGGCGCCGTGAAGAAGAAGAACTGCGTGGCCGAGAAGAAGAGCACGAGCAGGAGGTGGCCGACGATCAGGTTCATCATGAGTCGCAGCGTCAGCGTGACGGGACGGATGATGAAGGTCGAGATGAACTCGATCGGCGTGACGATGATGTACACCGGCCACGGGACACCCGCGGGGAAGAGCGCGTTCTTGAAGAAGTTCTTCGGGCTCTTGCGCACACCGGCGTAGATGAAGGTGATGTACGAGACGATCGCGAGGACCAGCGGCACGCCGATGACGGAGGTGCCGGCGATGTTCAGGAACGGGATGATGCCCGTGATGTTCATGAACAGCACCATGAAGAACATGGTGGTGAGGATCGGCAGGAAGCGCTTGCCGTCCTTCTTGCCGAGGAGATCTTCGGCGATGTTCACGCGGACGACGTCGAGGCCCATCTCGACGACGCTCTGGAAGCGACCGGGGACGACGCGCATGCGCCGGGTGCCGAGCCAGAAGAGCAGGAGGAGCGCGGCGACGGCGACGAAGCGCACCAGCATGATGCGGTTGATCTCGAAGGGCGTGTCCTCGAACAGGAGCGGGCCCGGGAAGAATTCGCCGATCGACGGGCCGTGGAATTCACCATCATCGGTTGACATCGGAACCAGCAGGTTCACAGCGTGTGCTAGCAGCGCGTTCTCCTGTTTCGGGGCGTGGAGCGGGGCTCTCGCGACGACGAACATCGGATACGGTTTCGCACACGCGCGAGCGGCGCAAACCGTAGGGGATCGCCGTCTACTCTAGCAATACTTCTACATCGAGACGAATTCGCCGTGGCCGGGAGTTTCGCCGGGATCAGTCCTCGGTGGGCGCCTTCGGGAGCTCCACATCGCTCGCGTAGGGCAGCCGGGACTTGGCCACGACGAGCACGTCGACGACGAGCGAGGCGAGCACGCCGGCCACGATGCTGAGGAAGAGCACCGTCGGGTCGAGCCAGTCGACGCCGCGCAGGACGACGACGAGCACGATGAAGACGATGAACTTCACGATCCAGCCGCCGAGGACGACGCCGAAGAAGATGCCGACGAAGAGGTCGCTGTTCGCGTAGCGGTTGGCGAGGAGGATGCTCGCCGAGGTGATGCCCATGAACACGACGGCCATCACCGTGCCGATGAGGGCGCTCACGAGACCGGGCACCCCGGCGAAGACGAGGCCGAGCACCGAGCTCACCACCAGGATCACGGCGGCCAGGAGGCCGCCCCAGGTGAGCGCCCGGCGGAGCACCGGGTTCGAGGTGGGCGTGCGGTCTGCGGGGGCGACGTCGTTCATCGGGCTCCTGTTCCGGGGTCGCCCGATTCTACTGAGGGCGTCCCTGCGAGTTCGTCGAGCCCGTCGGCGTCGAGCGGCGCCTCGGGCGCTCCCCCGGCGGCGTTCACGGGCCCCTCGACCGGGCGCTCCTCCGCGGCGACCGTCTGACGCTTGCGCCGGCCGAGCGGAGCGAGCGTCAACGCGGTGCACACGACGAAGCCGACCCCGAGGAACACGAAGGCCCAGACCACGTCGAGGTCGAAGTAGACGGGGAAGACGTAGGTGAGGAGGCAGCCGACCGACGCCACGGCCGTCCAGCCGTAGAAGATGAGCACGGCGTTCAGGTGGCTGTGGCCCATGTCGAGCAGCCGGTGGTGCAGGTGCTTGCGGTCGGCCGTGAAGGGCGACTTGCCAGCGCGGAGGCGCCGGACGATGGCCAGGCCGAAGTCGAGCAGCGGGATGAGCAGCACGATGAAGGGCAGCAGGATCGGGATGAACGCCGCGAAGAGCTGCTCGAAGCCGACGCTGCCCGGGTTCAGCTGACCCGTGACCGAGATCGCGGACGTCGCCATCAGCAAGCCCACGAGGAGCGCACCGGCGTCGCCCATGAACAGCTTCGCGGGGCGCCAGTTCAGCGGCAGGAAGCCCGCGCAGGCGCCGACGAGCACGACGGCGATGATCGAGGCGAGATTGAAGTAGTTGGTCGGCGAGGTCTGCTGCACGAGCAGATAGGTGTAGACGAAGAAGACGCCGTTCGCGATGAGCGAGACACCCGCCACGAGCCCGTCGAGGCCGTCGATGAAGTTCACCGCGTTCATCACGAGCACGATGGCGAAGACCGTCACCGCGGCCGACATCCAGGAGGAGCCGACGGTGATGCCGCCGATCGGCAGCGAGACGATGGAGACGCCCTGCCAGGTGATGAGGCCGGCGGCGATGAACTGGCCGGCGAGCTTCGTCATCCAGTCGAGGTCCCAGAGGTCGTCCGCGACGCCGATGAGGACGATGAGCAGGGCCGCACCGAGGATCGCGAGCACCTGGCCCGGGTTCTGGAAGATGATGGCGACGTTCGCGAAGCGCGTCGAGCCGAGCGAGGACACGAACCAGGCGGCGCCGAACGCGGCGAGCACGCCGATGAACATGGCGATGCCGCCGAGCCTCGGGGTCGGCCGGGTGTGGACGTCGCGTTCGCGGATCTTCGGGTAGAGCCGGTACTTGAGGCTCAGCCGCCAGACCACGACCGCGCAACCGAAGGTGACGAGCGCGGCGAGGAGCGCGAGTGCGACGAACAGGGTCATGAGCGGGCGGCGTCCGTCCCGTCGGGGGCGCTCTCGGTCGCGTCGTCCGCGGTCGTCGCGGCATCCGCTTCGCTGGACGCCGCGGGGGCCGGGGGCTCCGCGATCGGGGCGAGGAGCTCCTCCCCCACCACCTCGGCGATGCGCTCGCGGGTGATGACCCCGGCGCGGACGATGCGCAGGAGTCCGCCGGAGGCGAGCGCCGTGGCGTCGACGATGGTCGAGGACAGGTCGCCCGGCCGTTCGCCGACCGCCTCGTAGCCCGTGCCGCTCGGCCCCGCCTCGAGGTAGACGGCGACCGAGTCGCCGAGCATGGCCTCGGCCTCCGCGGCGGTGGTGGCGCTGGGCCGGCCGGAGAGGTTCGCCGAGGAGACCGCGAGGGGGCCCGTCTCGCTCAGCAGTTCGAGCGCGATCGGGTGCGAGGGCATGCGGAGCGCGACCGTGCCCCGCGTCTCGCCCAGGTCCCACTGCAGCGAGGGCTGGGCGTGCAGGATGACGGTGAGGCCGCCCGGCCAGAACGCGGCGACGAGCTCGCGCACGGCGTCGGGTACCTCCGCGGCGAGGGCGTCCAGCGTGGGGATGCCGGGCACGAGCACGGGCGGCGGCGAGGTGCGCCCGCGGCCCTTGGCGTCGAGCAGTCGCTGCACGGCGTCGGGGGTGAAGGCGTCGGCGGCGAGCCCGTAGACCGTGTCGGTCGGCAGCACGACGAGCTCGCCCCGGCCGATCGCGCCCCTCGCGAGGCGCATTCCGGTGAGCAGCTGGGAGTCGACCGAGCAGTCGTAGATGGCAGTCATGACCTGCCGATTCTAGTCCGGGCCCACGAGCGGCGACGGCGTCCGGCCGGGGCGCGGCGGATGCCTCTGGCGACGCGCGCCCGAGGCATCCGCCGTGTCGGCGCCTCAGCGGCGGCCGGCCTTGCGCCGGAACAGCCAGGCACCCCAGACGGCCGCGACGAGCACGATGCCGAGGCACCACGCGAGCGCGATCCAGCCGGAGCTGCCGAGCGGAGTGCCGACGAGGAACGAGCGGATCGTCTCGATCACCGGGGTGATCGGCTGGTGCTCCGCGATCGGCCGGAGCCAGTCCGGCATGGTCTCGACGGGGACGAACGCGCTCGACACGTACGGCAGGAACAAAAGGATGAAGCCGTAGCCGTTCGCCGCCTCCGGGCTCGAGGCCGCGAGGCCGATCGCCGCGAACAGGTAGGTGATCGCGAGGATGTAGAGCGCGACGACGCCGAACATCGCGAGCCAGTCGAGCGCCGTCGCGCTCGGCCGGAAGCCGACGAGCAGGGCGACGCCGATGACGACGGCGGTGGCGAGGAGGTTCCGGATGACGCTCACGATCACGTGGCCCGTGAGCACGGCTCCGCTGCGCAGCGGCATCGTGCGGAAGCGCTCGATGATGCCCGTCGTCATGTCGCGCGACACCGAGACGGCGGTCGAGGAGGCGCCGAAGCCCGCGCACAGCAGGATGATGCCGGGCACGACGTAGTCGACGTAGCCGCCGCTCGGGTCGATCGCCTGGCCGAAGATGAAGGTGAACATCAGCATGAGCATCACCGGCAGCACGACGGCCATCAGGAGCGCTTCGGGGTCGCGGAGCTCCTGGAGCAGGCTCCGCGTCACGAAGACGCGCTCGGCGACGGTGCCGCGGATGCGGGGGCGGAGGGCGCGCGGCGGCGCGGCGGCCGTCGCGGTGCGCGCGGGCGGGGTGGTGGTGGTCGTGGTTGTGGTCATGGTCGTCCCTTCGTGGTCGCTTCGCTTCGCTGCGTCAGGTGGTCTCGCTCCGTCACGTGGTCACTTCGTCTCGAGCAGCTCGCCCGACCGGGCCGCCGACGCCGCGGTCCGTCCCGGTGTCCCGCCCGCGGTGATCGCGAGGAAGACGTCGTCGAGGCTGGGGCGGCGGATGCCGATGCGCGCGCCGGGCACGGCGCCGAGCTCGCTGCGGTCGAGTTCGTCGATGGCGCCGCGCAGGGCGTGCACGCTGCCGTCGGTGGGGATCTCGCGCAGGAGATCCCCGTCGGCGTCGCGGAGCTCGACGAACTCGCCGCCGACCCGCGCCTTGAGCTCGGCCGCGGTGCCCTCGGCCGCGATCACGCCGTGGTCGAGCACCGCGATGCGATCGGCGAGCCGGTCGGCCTCCTCGAGGTACTGGGTGGTGAGGAAGACGGTCGTGCCGGCGTCGGCGAGCGAGCGGATGATGGCCCAGAGCTCCTGCCTGCTGCGGGTGTCGAGCCCCGTCGTCGGCTCGTCCAGGAAGAGCACCGGCACGTCGACGACGAGGCTCAGCGAGAGGTCGAGTCGGCGACGCATCCCGCCCGAGAACGTGCTGACGCGGCGCTTCGCCGCGCCTTCGAGCTCGAAGCGGGCGAGCAGTCCGGCGGCCTTCGCGCGCGCCTGCCTGCGGTCCAGCCCGGACAACCGCCCGAGCATCACCAGATTCTCGATCGCGGTGAGCTCGCCGTCGACGGCGGCCGACTGGCCGGTCAGTGCGATGCGGCGCTGCACCTCGCCGGGCGCGGTGCGGACGTCGGCGCCGACGACGGTCGCCTCGCCCGCGTCCGCTCGGACGAGCGTCGTGAGGATGCCGATGGTGGTCGTCTTGCCCGCGCCGTTCGGGCCGAGCAGCGCGAAGATGCTGCCCGTCGGGACGGCGAGGTCGAGACCGGCGAGCACCTCCGTGCTGCCGTACCGCTTGCGCAGGCCGCGGGCTTGGATGGCGAGTTCCACGGGTGGTTCCCTTCGTCGATTGTCTGCGTATTACGCAAACTGTTTATGTCGCCTACAGTTGTTTAAGTAATACACAGTTCTAGACTGTGGTCAAGCCGAATCGAGGAGTGCCGAGTGAATCGACCCGAGCCGCCGACCGATCCCGAGCTGCCCCGCGGAGTGGCGCTGGCCTGGGGCATCGCCGCGCACCCCCAGCGCGGACCGAAGCGGGAGCTGTCGATCGAGCGCATCGTCGAGACGGCGATCGAGATCGCCGACGCCGAGGGGCTCGCCGCGGTCTCGATGAGCAAGGTCGCCACCGCGCTCGGCTTCACCACGATGTCGCTGTACCGCTACGTCACGAGCAAGGACGACCTCGTCCTGCTGATGCAGGAGGGCGCGAGCCTGCCCACGCCGCCGAGCGAATCCGTCGAGCGGCACTGGCGCGCCGGGGTCACGGCATGGGTGCTCGCCATGCGCTCGACGTACCGCGAGCACCCCTGGCTCGTGGATATCCCGATCTCGGGCGCGCCGATCACCCCGAACAGCCTCCAGATCGTCGACTGGTTCCTGCACGAGGTCCGGGAACTGCCGCTGAGCGACGGCGAGAAGATGTCGGCGCTGCTGCTGCTCACCGCCTACGTGCGCGCCACGAGCGCCCAGGAGCGCGATCTCAGCGCGGCGGGAGCGGACGGGGCGGATGCCTCCGGCTCCGCGGCGTTCGCGGCGCTCGCCGAGCTCGTGACGCCCGAGCGCTTCCCCTCACTCAGTCCGCTGTTCGCCGCCGGCGGCTACGTGCCGCCGCCCGAGGAGGTCGAGGAGGACGCGGACGCGGACTTCACCTTCGGGCTCGAGCGCATCCTCGACGGACTCCAGTACCACCTCGACCGCACCGCCGCGGCGGAGAACGCCGCGCCGGCAGGCGCGAACGCGCGCGCGAGCGAGCCCCGCCCCGAGGAGGACCCGATGCTCGTGCCCCCCCGCGAAGCGAAGGTGCGTGACGCGGCGAAGGCCAGGAAGGAAGCCGAGCAGAAGGTTCGCGAGGCCGAGAAGGCCCTGCGCGAGGCGCGGAAACGCGAGCGGGAGGCCGTCAAGCAGGCCCGCGAACGCGAACAGCACGCCCGGGAGAAGGAGCTGCAGGCGAGGCAGAAGGCCGCGCGGCAGAGCTGACCGCCGAGCTCAGCGCAGCGCGGTCGTCGCCCGGTCCCGGGCGGTGAGGTCGCGGTGGTGCGAGATGCCGCGCCAACCGTCGCCGGCGAGGAGCGCCGCGATCGGCGCCGCCTGCAGCTCGCCGTGCTCGATCACGAGCAGGCCGCCCGGGCGCAGCAGCCGGAGCGCCCGCTGCGAGAGCACCCGCACGACGTCGAGTCCGTCCGCCCCGCCGTAGAGCGCCATCGCCGGGTCGTGCAGCCACACCTCGGGGTCGCGCGGCACCGCCTCGTCGGGCACGTAGGGCGGGTTCGAGATCACGAGGTCGACCCCGCCGTCGAGCTCGGGGAGCGCGTCCGCCAGGTCCCCGTGCACCAGCGTGAGATTCGACCCCGCGAGCTCCTCGACGTTGCGGCGGGTCCAGTCGATCGCGTCGTCCGACTTCTCCACCGCGTAGACCCTGGCGTGCGGCACCTCGGTGGCCAGGGCGATCGCGATCGCCCCGCTGCCGCTGCCGAGGTCGACGGCGACCGGTTCGGGCGCCGCGACCGCGCGCAGGGCCTCGACCGCGAGCTCCGTCACCTGCTCGGTCTCGGGGCGCGGGACGAAGACGCCCGGCCCGACGCGCAGCTCGAGCGAGCGGAACGCGGCACGCCCCGTGAGGTGCTGGAGCGGCTCACGCCGCACACGGCGGGCCACGAGGCCGTCGAGCGTGGCGACCTCGGCGTCGGGCACCTCGGCGCCGACGACGAGCTTCGCCTGCACTCCCCCGCGGCTGAGCCCCATGACGTGGCCGAGCAGCAGCTCCGCGTCGACCTCGGGGTCGGGAACGCCCGCGGCCGCGAGTCGGGCCACCGTCTCCTCTCGCAGGTGACGCAGGGAACGGGCGGGCGGGTCGAACGAACTCACGCAATGGAATGTAACGCACACCCGGCTGTGAGGCTCCCGCCGTAGTCTGGCAGCGCCCGACCCAGTTGCGCTCCGCAGCGCCCGACCCGTTGCTCTCCGAGAGGGGCTCCAGATGGCCAAGATCTACGACGACATCACCCGGACGTTCGGCGGCACCCCGCTCGTGCGGCTGAACCGACTCACCGAGGGCGCCGGCGCCACCGTGCTCGCGAAGCTCGAGTTCTACAACCCCTCGGCCAGCGTGAAGGACCGGCTCGGCGTCGGCATCGTCGACGCGGCCGAGGCATCCGGCCAGCTGCAGCCCGGCGGGACGATCGTCGAGGGCACGAGCGGCAACACCGGCATCGCGCTCGCCCTCATCGGCGCGGCCCGCGGGTACCGGGTCATCCTCGCGATGCCCGAGACGATGTCGGCCGAGCGCAAGGCGCTGCTGAAGGCCTACGGCGCCGAGCTCGTGCTCACGCCGGGCTCCGAGGGCATGCGCGGCGCCGTCTCGAAGGCGGAGGAGATCGCCGCCTCCACGCCCGGCGCGATCCTCGCGCGCCAGTTCGAGAACGAGGCGAACGTGGAGATCCACCGCAGGACGACGGCCGAGGAGGTCTGGGCCGACACCGACGGCGGCGTCGACATCTTCGTCTCCGGCATCGGCACGGGCGGCACGCTGACCGGCACCGGGCAGGTGCTGAAGGAGCGCAAGCCCGAGGTGAAGATCGTGGGCGTGGAGCCCGCCGAGTCGCCGATCCTGAACGGCGGCGAGCCCGGCCCGCACAAGATCCAGGGCATCGGGGCCAACTTCGTGCCCGCGGTGCTCGACCGCGAGGTCTACGACGAGATCATCGACGTGAACATCGACCAGGCCGTCGCCACGGCGCGCCGGCTCGGGCAGGAGGAGGGCATCCTCGGCGGCATCTCCTCGGGGGCGACGGTCTACGCCGCGCTCGAGCTCGCGAAGCGCCCCGAGAACGCCGGCAAGACGATCGTCGTCATCGTCGCGAGCTACGGCGAGCGCTACCTGTCGACGGTGCTGTACGAAGGTCTGCTTGACTGATCGGGTGACGATCTTCTCGCGCCTGAAGGAAGACCTCGCGACCGCCCGTGCGCACGATCCCGCCGCACGGGGCGGTCTCGAGGTCTTCCTCGTGTATTCGGGGCTGCACGCCATCTGGACGTACCGGCTGACGCACCGGATGTGGCGCCGCCGCTGGCGCTTCCTCGCGCGGCTCGTCTCGCAGCTGGCGCGCTTCCTGACCGGGATCGAGATCCACCCGGGTGCGACGATCGGCCGGCGCTTCTTCATCGACCACGGCATGGGCGTCGTCATCGGTGAGACCACCGTCATCGGCGACGACGTGATGCTGTACCACGGCGTCACGCTCGGCGGGAAGGCGCCCCGCAACACCCCGCCCGGCACGAAGCGCCACCCCACCTTGGAAGACGGCGTGACGGTCGGCGCGGGGGCGAAGGTGCTCGGCGACATCACGATCGGCGCCTGGAGCGCCGTGGGGGCGAACGCGGTCGTCACGAAGGACGCCCCGCCGCACTCGCTGGTCGTCGGCGTGCCGGCCACCGTGCGCCCCCTCTCCAATGCCGCGGCCGACGCCGCGCGCGGCGTGCACGACTGGCACTGGCAGATCTGACGCGCACGGCGCGCGCTGCCGCGGCCGTTCATCGCCTTCGGGCCCGACCGCTCGAGGTGAGCCCCGCGTCGAGCAGGGCGCGAGCGAGCGGCACGCCCCGCCACGCGTCCTGCCAGCCCCAGCGCACGCAGCGCCACCCCGTCGTCGTTCGAATCGCCTCCGCCCGCTGTTCCTCTTCGAGGGCGGTCGCCGCCGTGCGCTGGCCGCCGCCGTACCTGGCGATGCCGTCGGCCTCGCCCCAGACCCCCAGGCCCGGCCAGGCGAAGTCGAGCCGAACGATCCGGCCGTCGGCGAGGGCGAGCTCGTGCTGCGTGAGCGGCGGCGGGAAGCCGTACTCCTCGAACCGGAGTCTGCTCAACGACTGGAGCGGACTCTCGGCCGCGGGGTCGGCGCGCGCGAGAACGGCCGCGACCCGCAGACTCCCCCGGAACGGGCGCCGACGCTCGAGGATCGCCACGAGCTCGTCGAGCCTGCAGGCGGGACGCCGATCACCGACGAGCCGTGGGCCGATCGCCGCATCCACCATCGCGAGCGCCGTCACGAGCGGCGAACGACGGCCGACCTCGAGCACCGCGTCGGCGAGCGAGGTGAGTCGGACGCCGCCCCGCGTCTCGACGACCGTGTCGTCGCGACGCCCCACTTCGATGACGCCGTTGCGGATGCGCCCGGAGGCGCCGCTCGCGAGGAAGGTCACCTGCGAGGGAACCGCGCCGACCGCCGGCATGCCGTGCAGCAGCGCGGACGTGTAGCCCGCGAAGACCGGGTGGTCGCGCTGTGCGGCCGCGGCGAACGCGGTCAGGACGTGGTGGTCGGCTCCGCGTGGCGGCGGATCGGCGCCGACCGGTGAGTAGACGCCCCGACGCACGCGCTGCAGCTCGCCGGCGCGCACCGCCCGCACGAGCTGCCCCTGCTGCCCGGCGCGCAGCACCGTCGACGCATGAATGAGCCCCTGCCGATCGATCGGCAGGGGCGGGGAGTCATCGGAACGGCTGGTCACCGCCCCAGCATCGGCCGAGCTGGGGGCGCTTCGCGGGCGCGAGCGTGATCCGTGGAGGCGGCAGCGGCGTACCGCGATGTGGAGGAGGAGCGAGGAGACGAACCGCGTCGCGCCCGCGCGCTGGGCGAGGAGACGCGGCGCGGCGAGCATGAACCAGCGCGCCTGCCCGAGACCGTGCCGGGGCCGCCTACCGCCGGGGAGCCGGCCTACTCGTCGCCGGAGACGGCCAGCTGCGACTCCTCGTCGGCGCGGATCGCCGACTCGATGATGGGGTCGAGGGCGCCGTTCATCACCTGGTCGAGGTTGTACGCCTTGTAGCCGGTGCGGTGATCGGCGATGCGGTTCTCGGGGAAGTTGTAGGTGCGGATGCGCTCGGAGCGGTCCATCGAGCGGATCTGCGAGCGGCGGGCGTCGGAGGCGGCCGCGGCGAGCTCCTCCTGCTGCCGGGCGAGGAGGCGAGCGCGGAGCACGCGCATGGCCGCCTCACGGTTCTGCAGCTGCGACTTCTCGTTCTGCATCGAGACGACGATGCCGGTCGGCAGGTGCGTGATCCGCACCGCGGAGTCGGTCGTGTTGACCGACTGCCCGCCGGGGCCGCTCGAGCGGTAGACGTCGATCTTGAGGTCGTTCTGGTTGAGGTCGACCTCCTCGGGCTCGTCGACCTCGGGGAAGACGAGCACGCCCGTCGTCGAGGTGTGGATGCGCCCCTGCGTCTCGGTGACGGGCACGCGCTGCACGCGGTGCACGCCGCCCTCGTACTTGAGGTGCGCCCAGACCCCCTGCGAGGGATCGCTCGCGTTCGACTTGATCGCGAGCTGCACGTCCTTGTAGCCGCCGAGGTCGGACTCGTTGCGCTCGAGGAGCTCGGTCTTCCAGCCCTTGGACTGCGCGTATTGGATGTACATGCGCAGCAGGTCCGCGGCGAACAGCGCGCTCTCGGCGCCGCCCTCGCCGCCCTTGATCTCCATGATCACGTCGCGGCCGTCGTCGGGGTCGCGCGGGATGAGGAGCCGCCGCAGCTTCTCCTGGGCCTCGGCGAGGGATGCCTCGAGCGCGGGCACCTCCTCGGCGAACGCCTCGTCCTCCTTCGCGAGCTCGCGGGCGGCCTCGAGATCGTCGCCGGCCTGCACCCAGGCGCCGTGCGCGGCGACGATCTTCGAGAGCTCCGCGTACCGCCGGTTCGCCTTCTTCGCGCGAGCGGGGTCGGCGTGCAGCGCCGGGTCGGCGAGCTCCTGCTGGAGCTCGCCGTACTCGGCGATCAGCGGTCGGACGGTTTCGAACATCGGCGGATCAGCGGTGGTCGGACTCGTTCGAGTGCCCGCCGACCGGGGCCGACTTCTGCATGAGGAGCAGGAACTCGGTGTTCGACTGGGTCTCCTTGAGGCGTCCGAGGACGGCCTCCAGCGCCTGCTGCGGCTCGAGGCCGGCGAGGGCGCGACGGAGCTTCCAGGTGATCTTCACCTCGTCGGGGCTGAGCAGCATCTCCTCGCGACGGGTCGACGAGGCGTTCACGTCGACCGCGGGGAAGATGCGCTTGTCGGCCAGCTGGCGGCTGAGGCGCAGCTCGCTGTTGCCGGTGCCCTTGAACTCCTCGAAGATGACCTCGTCCATCTTCGAGCCGGTCTCGACGAGCGCGGTGGCGAGGATGGTGAGCGAGCCGCCGTTCTCGATGTTGCGCGCGGCGCCGAAGAAGCGCTTCGGCGGGTACAGCGCGGAGGCGTCGACGCCGCCGGACAGCACGCGGCCCGAGGTCGGCGCGGCGAGGTTGTACGCGCGGCCGAGACGGGTGATCGAGTCGAGCAGCACGACGACGTCGTGACCGAGCTCCACCAGGCGCTTCGCGCGCTCGATGGCGAGCTCGGCGACGGTGGTGTGGTCCTCGGCGGGGCGGTCGAAGGTCGAGGCGATGACCTCGCCCTTCACCGTGCGCTCCATGTCGGTGACCTCTTCGGGGCGCTCGTCGACGAGCACGACCATGAGGTGGACCTCGGGGTTGTTCTGCGAGATCGCGTTCGCGATCTGCTGCAGGACGATCGTCTTGCCGGCCTTCGGCGGCGCGACGATGAGGCCGCGCTGACCCTTGCCGATCGGGGCGACGAGGTCGATGATGCGCTGGGTGAGCTTCGTCGGCTCGGTCTCGAGGCGCAGCCGGTCCTGCGGGTACAGCGGCGTGAGCTTCTGGAAGTCGACGCGCGCGGCCGCCTCCTCCGGGGTCTGCCCGTTGATCGAGTCGACCTTGACCAGCGCGTTGTACTTCTGGCGGCTGTTGCCCTCGCCGTCGCGCGGCTGCTTGATGGCGCCGACCACGGCGTCGCCCTTGCGCAGGTGGTACTTCTTCACCTGGCCGAGCGAGACGTAGACGTCGCTCGGGCCGGGCAGGTAGCCGGTGGTGCGCACGAAGGCGTAGTTGTCGAGCACGTCGAGGATGCCGGCGACGGGGATGAGCACGTCGTCGTCGAGGATCTCGGGCTCGACCTCGTCGCCCCCGCCGCCCTGGCCGCGGCGCTTACGGTCGCGGTAGCGGCTGCGACGGCCGCCCTCGCCGTCCTGCTGCTGGTTCTGCTGGCCGCCCTGCTGGTTCTGCTGGCCCTGCTTGTCACGGCCCTGGCCCTGCTTCTCGCCGGCCTTGTCGCCGTCGGCGGCCTTCTCGCCGTCCTGCTTGTCGTTCTTGCGCTCGGCGTTGCGGGCGTCGCCGTTGCGGCCGCCCTGCGACTTCTCGCCGTCGGCCTGGGACTCGCCCCGGCCGTTCTGCTGCTTGTCGTCGGCGTTGCGCTCGCCGCCGCGGCGGCCGCGACGACGGCCCTGCCGGGGCTCGGGCGCCTCGCCCGACTCACCCTCGGCGGCGGCCGGACGCTGGCCGGCCTCACCGGTGGCCGCGGCGAGCTCCTCGCGCACGGCGGCGCGAGCGGCCTCGCGGGCCGCCTCCTCGTCGCCGGGGACGAGCGGCACGCCGGCGCCGCCGCCGTTCACGTGCTGCACGGCGGCGGTGCCGCTGCTCGTCACGCGGCGCGACTGGCGGCCGCGACGCGCGGGCGCCTCGGCCTGAGCCTCGGCGACGGGCGCCTCCGCGACCGGTGCGTCCGCCGAAGCGGATGCCTCGGCCGGGACGGATGCCTCGGCGGCGGCCGGGGCCGCTTCCGCGGCGGGCGCCTCGGGCTCGACGGCGGGCGCCGCCTCGGCCGGGGCGACGTCGGCCGCTGCGGCCTCGGTCGGCACGTCGAGCTCGACGTTGCCGGCTGCCTGCTGCGCCTCGATGAGCTCGATCAGCTCGCCCTTGCGGCGCTTCGAGGCGCCGGCGATGCCGAGCGAGCCGGCGAGCTCGACGAGCTCGGCCACCTTGAGGCTCTTGAGTTCTGCGGTGCTGGCCGCGTTCTGGACGCGGTCGGTTCCGTTGGTCACTGGGGTATGTTCCTTTCCCCCGGCCGCGAGATTCGCGGGCTCGGAAGGGCTGGTCGCTCGACAGCGGGCGATCGATGCGCGCGGGGGCGCAGATCTGCGCAAGAGCGAGAGCAATGAATTGCCGGGAATCGCACCATGCGGCGACGGACGCGAACCGCGTGTCGGTCGTCGGGTGCGGGGTCGAGTCTAGCACCCGACCCCGCCCCGGGACGAACCGCGACGCGCCAATCCGTACGGAAGCGTCCGCCGGCCCGCCGAGTCAGGCCGCGTGGACGGTGGCGCCCTTGAAGTCGACCGCGAGCGGGAGCGCCTGCCAGGCGGTCTCCGCGCGCTCGGCGACGAGCGCGGCCGCCTCGGCGCGCTCGGCCGGGTCGCTCGCGAGCACGAGGATCGAGGGACCCGCGCCGGAGACGACGGCCGGATGCCCCGCGGCGCGGAGCGCCCGGATGAGGGCGTCGGTCTCGGGCATCGCCTGCGCGCGGTAGTTCTGGTGCAGCTTGTCCTCGGTGGCCGCGAGCAGCAGCTCGGGGCTCTGGATGAGCGCGGCGACGAGCAGCGCCGAGCGCGAGACGTTGAACACGGCGTCCTCGTGGGGCACCTGCTCGGGCTGCAGCGAACGCGCGAGCGCCGTCGACATCTCGTGCTCGGGCACGAGCACGAGCGGCGAGACGCCGCGGTGCACGATGAGCTTCTTGTGCCGCGGGCCCTCGGGCGTGGTCCACGCGATCGTGAGCCCGCCGAAGAGCGCGGGCGCGACGTTGTCCGGGTGGCCCTCGAGCTCGGTGGCGAGCTCGAGGAGGCGGTCGGCGTCGAACTCGACGATGCCCTCCAGCAGCCCCTTCGCGATCATCACGCCGGCGACGATCGCCGCCCCCGAGGAGCCGAGCCCGCGACCGTGCGGGATCGTGTTGCGCGCCACGAGCCGGATCGGCGGCAGGGCGTACCCCGCGCGGGCGAAGCTGTGCGCCGCGGCGCGCACGACGAGGTGCGAGTCGTCGAGCGGCACCTCGCCGGCGCCGACGCCGTGCACCTCGATCTCGAGCCCCGCGTCGATCACGCTGACCTCGAGCTCGTCGTACTGCGCGAGCGCGAGCCCGAGCGTGTCGAAGCCGGGGCCGAGGTTCGCCGAGGTGGCGGGCACCTTGACGAGGATCGAGCGTCCGGCGATGCCGGGGGCCTCTGCGAGCTCCTGCTCCGGCAGCGCGCCGGCCATCCCGCCGCTCACGCGCCGAGTCCCAGCAGCGAGGCGACCTGGGCGGTGTCGACGGGGACGACCACCGGCTGCTCCTCCGTGCCGTCGGCCCGGCGGACCGCCCACTGCGGGTCTTTCAGCCCATGGCCGGTGACCGTCAGCACGACGCGCGCGCCGGCCGGGATCTGCCCGGCCTCCGCGCGCTCGAGCAGGCCGGCGACGGAGATCGCCGAGGCGGGCTCGACGAAGATGCCGACCTCGGCCGAGAGGATGCGCTGCGCCTCGAGGATGCGCTCGTCGGCGATCGCGCCGAAGTAGCCGTCGGTCTCGTCGCGCGCGGAGAGCGCGAGCTCCCACGAGGCCGGGTTGCCGATGCGGATGGCGCTCGCGATCGTCTCGGGGTCGCGCACGGGCTCGCCGCGGACGATCGGGGCCGAACCGGCCGCCTGGAAGCCGAACATCCGAGGCATCCGCGTCGCGTTGCCCGCCTGGATGTCCTCGCGATAGCCGCGCGTGTAGGCCGTGTAATTGCCGGCGTTGCCGACCGGGACGAAGTGGAAGTCCGGCGCATCGCCGAGCACCTCGACGACCTCGAAGGCCGCCGTCTTCTGCCCCTCGATGCGGTCGTTGTTCACCGAGTTGACGAGGTGCACGGGGTGCACGTCGGCGAGCTCGCGGGCGATGTCGAGACAGTCGTCGAAGGTGCCCTGCAGCTGGATGATGCGCGCGCCGTGCGCGACGGCCTGGCTGAGCTTGCCCATCGCGACCTTGCCCTCGGGCACGAGCACCGCCGCCGTGATGCCGGCGTGCGCCGCATAGGCGGCCGCCGACGCCGAGGTGTTGCCCGTGGAGGCGCAGATGACGACCTCGGCGCCGCGCTCGACGGCCTTCGTGACGGCCATGGTCATGCCGCGGTCCTTGAACGAGCCGGTCGGGTTCATGCCCTCGAACTTCACCCAGACGTCGGAGCCGGTGCGGCGGCCGAGCGCGGGGGCCGGCAGGAGCGGCGTCCCGCCCTCGCCGAGCGTGACGATGGGGGTGGCGTCGGTGACGTCGAGCCTCGAGGCGTACTCGCGGATGACGCCGCGCCACTGGCGCGAGCCCGGCTTGGGGGTGGGCTGGTTCACTGGGCTCCTTCGACTCGGAGGACGGACGCGACGGACACGACGACCGGGCTCGCCGCGAGCGCGGCGACGGTCTGGGCGAGGGCGCCCTCACTGGCCTCGTGCGTGCCGATGACCAGCGTAGCCCGGCCGGAGACCTCGTCCACGGTCTGCTCGAGCTGCTCGACCGAGACGCCGTGGTCGGCGAAGACGTGCGCGATGGTGGCGAGCACGCCCGGCTCGTCGGCGACCTCGAGCGTGATGGCGTAGCGGGTCGTGATGCGGTCGATCGGCAGCACCGGCAGGGCGGCGTGCGTCGACTCCGCGGTGCCCGGACCGCCGATGACGTGGCGGCGGGCGATCGCGACGAGGTCGCCGAGCACGGCCGACGCGGTCTGCACGCCGCCGGCGCCCGCGCCGTAGAACATCAGCGGGCCGGCGGCGGCGGCCTCCACGAAGACCGCGTTGTTCGCGCCGTGCACGGCGGCGAGCGGGTGGCTGCGGGGCACGAGCGCCGGGTAGACGCGGGCCGAGACGCCCTCCTCGCCGCTCGCGGCATCCGCGATCCGCTCGCAGATCGCGAGCAGCTTGACGACGTAGCCGGCCTTCCTGGCGGACTCGACCTGCTCCGCGCTTACCTGCGTGATGCCCTCGCGGTGCACGTCCTCGATCGGGACGTTCGTGTGGAACGCGAGACTCGCGAGGATCGCGGCCTTCTGCGCCGCGTCGTAGCCGCCGATGTCGGCGGTCGGGTCGGCCTCGGCGTAGCCGAGCTCCGTCGCGGTCGCGAGCGCGTCCTCGAGGGAGGCGCCCGTGGTGTCCATGCGGTCGAGGATGAAGTTCGTGGTGCCGTTCACGATGCCGAGGATGCGCTCGACCCGGTCGCCGGCGAGCGAGTCGCGCAGCGGACGGATGATCGGGATGGCCCCGCCGACGGCGGCCTCGTAGGACAGCTGCGCCCCGACCTGCTCGGCCGCGGCGAAGAGCTCCGGGCCGTGCGCGGCGATGAGCGCCTTGTTGCCGGTCACGACGTCGGCCCCCGAGCCGATCGCCTGCAGCACGAGGGTGCGGGCCGGCTCGATGCCGCCCATCAGCTCGATGACGACGTCGGCGCCGAGGATGAGCGTCTCCGCGTCGGTCGTGAGGAGCTCGCGGGGCAGCTCGACGTCGCGCCGCGCATCGACGTCGCGGACGGCCACGCCGACGAGCTCGAGCCGCGCGCCGATGCGCTGGGCCAGCTCGTCACGGTGCTCGAGCAGGAGCCTCGCGACCTGCGATCCGACCGACCCGGCGCCCAGGAGTGCGACGCGGATGGAGCGGTACTCGATCATTCTGAGGTCCCTTCGGCTGGGGTGGAGACGGCGTCCGAGGTTCCGGATGCCTCGTGCCCGACGTCGCGGGCGAGGAGATCGGCGATGGTCTCGCCGCGGACGATGACCCGCGCGGCGCCCTGGTCGACGGCGACGACCGCCGGGCGGGGCACGTGGTTGTAGTTGCTCGACAGCGACCAGCAGTACGCGCCAGTCGCGGCGACGGCGACGAGGTCGCCGGGGCCCACGTCGTGCGGCAGGTACTCGCGGTCGACCACGATGTCGCCGGCCTCGCAGTGCTTGCCCGCGATGCGGACGAGGGCGGCGGGCTCCGCCGAGCTGCGGGAGGCGAGCCGGGCCGAGTAGTCGGCGCCGTACAGGGCGAAGCGCGCGTTGTCGCTCATGCCGCCGTCGACGGAGACGTAGTGCCGCCAGCCCTCCTCGGTCGGCACGGGCTTCACCGTGCCGACGCGGTAGAGGGTGATGCCCGCAGGGCCCACGATGGTGCGGCCGGGCTCGAAGGCGAGCTTCGGGACGGGGATGCCGAGGGCGCGGCAGCCCTCGGCCACCGCGTCGGCGATGCCGTCGGCGATGCGCTCGATGGGCGCCGGATCGTCGGCGGCGGTGTAGGCGATGCCGAAGCCGCCGCCGAGGTTCAGCTCGGGCACGGGCCCGGTCGCCAGCAGCGCGGCGTGCTCGGCGAGGAGCCGCGCCGCCGACTCGGCGAAGCCGGCCGCGTCGAAGATCTGCGAGCCGATGTGGCAGTGCAGGCCCAGGAACTCGAGCGAGGGGTGCGAGCGGATGCGCTCGCCGAGCTCCACGGCGCGGCCGAGCGTCACGCCGAACTTCTGGTCCTCGTGCGCGGTGGCGAGGAACTCGTGCGTCGAGGCGTGCACGCCGCTGTTCACGCGGAGCCGCACGCGCTGCACGCGGCCGGCGGCGGCCGCCGCCCGGGCGACCCGCTCGATCTCGATCTCGCTGTCGATGATGAGGGCGCCGACGCCTGCCTCGACCGCGGCGGCGATCTCGGCCTCCGACTTGTTGTTGCCGTGGAAGCCGAGTCGCGCGGGCTCGGCCCCCGCGGCGAGCGCGACGGCGAGCTCCCCGCCCGAGCAGACGTCGACGGCGAGGCCGGACTCGGTCACCCAGCGGACGATCGCGGTGGAGAGGAACGCCTTGCCCGCGTAGTACACGGTCGCCTCGGTGCCGATGCGGTGCGCGGCGGCCTCGAACGCGCTGCGGGTGCGGGCGGCCCTGGCTCGCACCTCGCCCTCGTCGAGCACGTAGAGCGGGGTGCCGAAGCGGGCGGCGAGGGTCTCCGCGTCGACGCCGCCGACGACGAGCCGGCCGACCTCGTCGCGGGTCGCGCTCGCGGGCCAGACGCCCTCGACGAGCGCGTTGGGGTCCGCGGGCACCTCGAGGGTGCGGCGGTCTGCTGCGTGTCCTGCCACGTACGAACCTCACGGGATGCGGGAGCTGGGGGTGCTGCGCGGCGAGCGAACCCGGATTGGTCCCTGAAGCCAGTCGGCGTCATCCGCCTCGGCGGATCATCGCGAGTCTATCGACGGAGCGGGAGCCGCTGAAATTCATGACGACGCCCCGGAAACGTGTGGGTCAGTCGCAGCTGCCGGTCGCGGACAGGCTCGCCCCGTCGAGCGTGAAGCGCTCCGCCCCGAGCCACGCCGTCGCCGTGCCCGGCTCGACCTGGATGCGCTCGGCCCGGAGCCCGTCCGGCAGGTACTGCGCGACGCAGACGGCGATCGGCTCCTGGCCGAGCAGCCGTTCCACGAGTCCGGAGACGTCGATGCTGCCGCCGAGGGCGCCCACCGAGACGTCGACGGGCGTGAGCAGCACCTCGTCGCCGGCCGCCTCCGGACGCGCGCTCGCCGTGTAGTCGACGGCGAGGCCGAGCAGTTCGGCCTGACCGGCGTAGCCGACCGTGCCGTCGCCGAGTTCCACCGTGCCCACCGCGGCGGCGCTGCCCGACTCGGCGATGAGCGTGTTCAGCGCCTCCTGGCCGATCGTGACGCGCGCCGAGAGCCGGCCGACGGGTTCGGCGAGGTCGACGGGCACGCCGTGCAGGGTGACGTCGACGGCCACGGGCGCGCCGCGGACCTCGAGCTCGGGAGCGGAGAGCTCGACCTCGTCCATGCGCCCCGAGAGGTACTGGGCGATGACGGAGAACCCCCCGATGCGCACGTCGACGTCGCCCTGCACGCGCTCGGGCAGCTTCTGCTGGATCTGCGCCGCCACCTGCTGCTGGGCGATGCCGCGGGCGATGCCGTCGGCGACGACCGCGGCCACGCCGAGCACGACGACCACCATGAGCACGATGACGAGGGCGCGCAGCCCGCGCCGCTTCGGCCTCGGCTCCCGGGCTCCGGGGGCCGGGTCGATGGGCACGGTCGCGGCCTCGCTCATCGCGCCGCCGTCACATCCGCTCGGGCGCCGAGACGCCGAGGAGGTCGAGGCCGTTGCGCAGCACCTGGCCGGAGGCGTCGTTCAGCCAGAGCCGGGTGCGGTGCAGCGCGCCGACCGGCTCCTCGCCGAGGGGCAGCACGCGGCAGTTGTCGTACCAGCGGTGGTAGAGCCCCGCGAGCTCCTCGAGGTACCGGGCGACGCGGTGCGGCTCGCGCAGCTCCGCGGCCTGCGCCACGACCCGCGGGAACTCCTGCAGGGCGCCGAGCAGCGCCGATTCGGTCTCGTGCTCGAGCAGCTCCGGGGCGAACTCCGAACGATCGACGCCGGAGGCGGCCGCGTTCCGCGCGACGGCCGCGGTGCGGGCGTGGGCGTACTGCACGTAGAAGACGGGGTTGTCGTTCGTGCGGCGCTTCAGCACCTCGGGGTCGATCGCGATCGGCGAGTCGGCCGGGTAGCGCGCGAGCGTGTACCGCAGCGCGTCGGTGCCGAGCCAGGCCTGCAGGTCGTCGAGCTCGATGATGTTGCCGGCGCGCTTGGACAGCCGCGCGCCGTTGACCGAGACGAGCTGGCCGATGAGGATCTCGATGTCGCGCTCGGGGTCCTCGCCCGCGGCGCCCGCGACGGCCTTGAGCCGGTGCACGTAGCCGTGGTGGTCGGCGCCGAGCAGGTACATCTTGTGCTCGAAGCCGCGGTCGCCCTTGTCGAGGTAGTAGGCCGCGTCGGCGGCGAAGTAGGTCGGCACGCCGTTCGAGCGGCAGAACACGCGGTCCTTGTCGTCGCCGAAGTCGGTCGTCTTCACCCAGATCGCATCGTCGGCCTCGTAGACGTGCCCCTGGGCGCGCAGCCGCTCGAGGGCGGCGTCGATCGCCGAGACGCCGTGCTCGTCCTTCTGGTGCAGCCGGCGCTCGCTCGTCCACACGTCGAAGTGCACGTTGAAGCGGTCGAGGGAGGCCTGGATCTCGGCCAGCTGGTGCTCGTAGGCGATCTCGCGGGCGGTGTGCAGCGCGGCCGCGTCGTCGAGTTCGCCGAGCTTCGGCTCGCGCTCGAGCACGACCTTCGCGAGGTCGGCGATGTACTGGCCGGGGTAGCCGCCCTCCGGCGTCGGCTCGCCCTTCGCGGCCGCGAGCACCGAAGCGCCGAAGTTGTCCATCTGGTTGCCGGCGTCGTTGATGTAGTACTCGTTCGCGACCTCGGCGCCCGCGGCGCGCAGCACCCGGCTGATCGAGTCGCCGAGCGCCGCCCAGCGGGTGTGGCCGATGTGCAGCGGGCCGGTGGGGTTCGCCGAGACGAACTCCATGTTGATCACCCGGCCGGCCTGGCTCGTACCGTGGCCGTAGTCGGCGCCCGCGTCGACGATCGTCTTCGCGAGCGCACCGGCGGCCGCCGCATCGAGGCGGATGTTGATGAAGCCGGGACCGGCGACCTCGGCGCTCGCGACGCCGTCGAGCTCGGCGAGGCCCGCGGCGAGCTCGGTCGCGACCTCGCGGGGGTTCGCGCCGAGCGGCTTCGCGATGCGCAGCGCCACGCTCGAGGCCCAGTCGCCGTGCTCGCGCAGCTTCGGCCGCTCGAGCACGATCTGCTCGGGCGTGACGCTCAGCTCGAGCTCCGCGCCCGCCGCGCGACGTCGCTCCACGAGGGCGGCGACGAGGTCGGACAGGGCATGCGAAAGATCGGCTGGAGTCACGCACGAATCCTATCGTTCGCGATTGATAGGGTTCCTCCCATGTCGCGCACGCTCCGCTCCCCCGCCATCCGGTCCCGCACGGCCGTGGCCGCCGCCTTCGTCGCCGCCGCAGCGGTCGCCGCCCTCGCCGGCTGCGCGGGCGACGCCCCGGCGCCGACCGGGTCGCCGAGTTCGACGCCGACCGCGACGGACGCGGCTCCGAGCGAGACGCCGGCGCCCACCGCCACGGAGACGCCGACGCCGTTCGCCGCCGACTGCGACACCCTCATCACCGCCGAGCAGATCTACGCCTTCAACCCGAACTTCGGGCTGCAGGACGGCTTCGAGCCGACCTCGGCCGACGTCACCGCGACGGTCGACGCCGGCGGCACCGCCTGCGGCTGGCTGAACCAGACGAGCGGTGACCCGATCCAGCTCGGCGTGGCGACCCCCGCCCCCTCGGCCCTGGAATCGGCCCGCAACCAGGCCGCCTCCTCGTCGAACGCCGTCCCCACCTACGGCACCCCGCCCGCGGTCGAGGGCTACTTCCGCCAGTCCGGCAACTCCGGCGAGGCGCAGATCTTCACCGAGTCCGGCTACTGGATCGTCATCGAGTCGAGCGCGCTCTTCGAGCCGGGCGACGCCCAGCAGCTCGTCGAGGCGGTGCTGTCGAACCTGCCGGCGTGACGTCGGGCCCCGACCGGGTCGGACGGAGAGGAGCGAGGATGGCGGCGCGATCTGCCAAGGGCACGCCATCGTGGCTCGGCGCGGTCAACGACCGGGTCGGGCTGTCCGCGCTGCTCGACCACGGCCCGCTCACCCGCAACCGGATCTGCGAGATCGTCGGCGTCTCGAAGCCCACGGCGTCGCTCATGATGACCCGGCTGCTGGCCGCCGGGGTCATCGAGGAGCGCGGCACCGTCGCGGGCTCCCCCGGCCGCAACGCCGCGCTGTACGCGGCGCGCATCGACCGCCCCCTCGGCGTGGCCGTCGACCTCGACGCCGCCGAGCTCCGGGCGACCGTCGTCGACGCGGTCGGCACGGAGCACCCGGTCGCGCGCTTCGCCCTCCCCGCTGCGGTCGCCGACCGCGACGCCGTCGCGGAGATCCGCCGCGCCATCGCCGACGCGAGCGCGGCGGCGGGCACGGATCCCGAGGCCGTACACACCGTCGTGATCGGCACGGCCGGCTACGTCGACCCCGGCGAGGAGGGCACGCTCTTCACCGAGACGCTGCCCGGCTGGCCGGTGCTCCGCGTGCGGGCGACGCTCGAAGCCGCCCTCGGCCGCACGGTGTTCATCGAGAACGACGTGAACCTGGCGGCCGTCGCGGAACGCGACTCGGGCGCGGGGGTCGACGGCGAGGTGTTCGCGCTCGTCTGGCTCGGCAACGGCGTCGGCGCCTCCTTCGACGTGGCCGGCGACCTGCACCGCGGCAGCTTCGGCGGCGCCGGCGAGATCGGCTTCCTGCCGCTGTCCGCCGAGGCGCGCGCGATGGACCCCGACGCCCAGACGGTGCAGGACCTCGTCGGCGGCCGCGCCGTGGAGCGCTTCGTGCGCGCCGAGGGGCTCCCCGCCGGCGATCATCCGACCGCCCTGGCCGCCCTCGCCGCGGCCTCGCCCGAGGTCCGCGCCCGGTTCACCGCCGAGTTCGGCGAGCGGATCGCGCACGCGGTCCTGCCGCTGCTCGCCACGCTCGATCCCCGCCAGCTCGTGCTCGCCGGCCCCGTCGCGGCGATCGGCGGCGACGAGCTCGCGGCCGTGGTGCAGGCGGCGGTCCGCCGGATCAGCCGCTGGTACCCGGAGGTCGTCGCGACCGAGGTGCGCGACGTGCCTGTGCTCCGCGGCGCTCGCACCTACCTGCGCGCGAAGGTGCGGGAGGATCTGCTCGACACCGTCGCGAGCCTCGTCGTGCACTGATCGCGGCGTTCGGCGCGCCCCTCGCGGGGTGCTACTGTTGACAGCTGTGCGCCTCCGTAGCTCAGGGGATAGAGCGCCGGTTTCCGGTACCGTAGGTCGGGGGTTCGAATCCCTCCGGGGGCACGAGTTCGAATGGCGCGGGACGCGGGTCCCGCGCCATTCGCGTCTCCGCCCCCAACCGATCGGCCGACTCCTTCGTCTGTATGGGTGACGGCGGATCGTCCGTCGTCGGGAGGAACGAACGTGGCGAGCGAGTGGGACCGGGTCGCCGAGCGGCTCGTCGCCGAACGTGGCGACGCCCTCGTGCGGTACGCCTACCTGCTCTGCGGTGATCGCGACGAGGCCGCCGACCTCGTGCAGGACGCCCTCGTCCGCACCTTCGGCCGGCCGCGCCGTTCGCTCGAGCTGCCGAGAGCCGAGGCGTACGTGCGCCGGGCCGTCCTGAACCTCGTCATCGACCGCGCCAGGCGGCGGGACACCTGGCGGCGGGTCAGGCACCTCGCCGTCGAGCCCGAGCGGCCGGTCGCCGCCGCCGAGGCCGTGGACGAGCGGATCGATCTCGCCGAGCGGCTCCGCGCGCTCTCGCCGCGGCAGTCCGCGTGCCTGGTGCTGCGCTACTACGAGGACCTGCCGGTCGCCGAGATCGCCCGCGTCCTCGGCATCGCGCAGGGCTCGGTGAAGCGGTACCTGAGCGACGGGCTGCGGGCGCTCTCCTCGAGCATGATCACGGCCGAGCCGGCCGTGGGAACGGGAGGCGGAGATGTCCAGCCCTGATCCGGAGGAGCTGCGCCGGGCGCTGCGAGCGGATGCCTCGAACGCCGACGGCGCCCGCCTCGACGTCGACGGCGTGCTCGCGCGCAGCCGGCGCGAGCGCCGACGCCGGCGCACCGCCCTCGTGACGGGCGCGGCGTCCGCGATCGCCGTGCTCGCGATCGGCGGCGCGGTCGCCCTCACCGGCGGCTTCGGCGCGAACACGGCCTCGACGACGGCCGACGCCCCCGCGAGCAACTCGACGGAGGCCGACGGCGACGCCGGGCCGCCCTCGCTGCCCGCGACGGGCGTCGCCCCCGCGGACGAGCCGCCGCAGGAGGAGCTCGCGCTGCGCCCGATCGACCGGCTGAACCCGTGCGGCACGCCGCCCGCCGCGGCGAACACGCCGACTGCCGACGGTCTCGCGATCGCGATCTCGGCGGTCCCGGCGCTCGACGCCGGCGGCACCGCGCAGGCCACCGTGACGCTCAGCAACACCGGCGACATCCCCTACCGCGGCGAGCTCCTCGCCGGCCCGGCGCTCACGATCGCCGACGGGGTGACCCGGTGGCACACGAGCGGACTCGAGGCGGTGCGGATCCCGCTCGTGCTCGAACCCGGCGAGTCCGCCGCGTTCACCGCGCCGGTGCGCGCCGCGCGCTGCGACGACGACGCGGCGCTCGCCGCACCGGACGCCCTCCCCGCGCTCGCGCCCGGTTCGTACGCGCTGAGCGCCGCCGTCGCGATCGCCGCTCCCGATGCCGCGCTCGGCATCCCGCTCGTCTCCGAGGCCGTGCAGCTGACCGTCCGCTGAACGCCGCCCGCTCCGGTGGCGCCGGTTCGGGGGCGGGACATAGACTCTGGAGCGTCTGGTCCCGGGGCGGAGGGCTGCTGGTACATGTCGAAGCGACGTCTGGGTTCGATGCTGCTGGCGCTCGGCGCCGTCATCGCCGCGGTGGCCGCGCCCACGGGCATCGCGCACGCGGAGGATCCGGTCGCCTTCGGCAGCTCCCCCGTCGTCGATCAGGCCGGGGTGCTCGGCGATCAGCTCGCCTCCGTCGAGCAGTCCCTCGCCGATGCCGGCGAGCGCAGCGGCCGCCAGCTCTACGTGGCCTACGTCGACGAGTTCACGAACCCCTCGTCCGCCGTCGAATGGGCGGCGGACACCGCGGTCGGCGCGAACATGGGTGCCGAGGACTACCTCCTCGCCGTCGCGGTCGACGGCCGTGCCTACTACCTCTCGGCCGACCAGAACGCCTCGCTCTCCGACGCCGAGCTCGATCGGATCAGCTCCGAGATCATCGAGCCCCGGCTCCGCGACGGCGACTGGGCCGGCGCCGCCACCGCCGCAGCCGACGCGATCGCCGGCGGCAGCGGCGCGGGCGTCGGCGGGTGGGGATGGCTCATCGCCCTCCTCCTCGTGGCGGCCGTCGTGGTCGTCATCGTGCTCGTCGTCCGCGCACGCCGCCGTCGCGGCGCCGGGTCCACCGGCCCGGCCGGCCCTCCGCCGCCGTCGCTCGAGGAGCTGCGCCGCACGGCGGGCGGCGCGCTCGTGCAGATCGACGACGCGCTGAAGACGAGCGAGGAGGAGCTCGGCTTCGCGGTCGCCTCCTACGGTGACGAGGCGACCGCCCCGTTCCGCGAGGCGCTCACCGCGGCGAAGGGCAAGGTGCGGGAGGCGTTCGCGATCCAGCAGCAGCTCGACGACGAGGTCCCGGACACCGACGAGCAGCGCCGCGAGTGGTACTCGACGATCATCCGGGTGACGGCCGAGGCGGACGCGCTGCTCGACGCGCAGGCCGAGCGCTTCGACGCCCTCCGCGAGCTCGAGCGCACCGCCCCAGAGGCCCTCGCCCGGGTGCGCCAGACGGCCGCGGCGGTCGAGACGAACGCCGCGCCCGCCGCCGCCCGGCTGACCTCGCTCCAGGCCCAGTACGCGCCGTCGGCGCTCGCGGCGATCGCCGACAACCCCGCGCAGGCCAGGGCCCGCCTCGACTTCGCCCGCGAGTCGATGGCCGAGGCCGACGCGGCGCTCGCCCGGGGCGAGCAGGGGCCCGCCGCCGTCGAGATCCGGGCCGCCGAGGAGGCCGTCGACCAGGCGAAGCTGCTCGCGGCCGCGGTGGAACGGCTCGCGGCCGAGCTCGCCGCGGCCGATGCGGCGATCTCCGCCGGTGCCGCCGACCTCGAGCAGGACGTGCAGACCGCCCGCGCGATGCCGGGTGGGGAGCTCGCCGCGCTCGCCGAGCAGACCGCCGCCGAGGCCGCCGCGCTGCGCGGCGCGCTCGCCGCGACCCCGCGCGATCCGCTCGCGCTCCAGGCTCGGCTCACGCAGGCCAATGCCGCCATCGACCAGGCGATCGCCGGCGCGCGCGATGCCGCCGAACGCGCCCAACGCGCCGCGGCTCAGCTGCAGCGCACGCTCGCCGCCGCCTCGGCGAAGGCGCAGACGGCCGAGGACTACATCGTCGCGCGCCGCGGCGCGATCGGCCCCGAGGCTCGGACCAGGGTCGCCGAGGCCCGCCGGCTCGTCTCGGAGGCCGGCACGCAGGCGTCCGGCGACCCCGTCGCGGCGCTCGCCACCGCGCAGCAGGCCGAGCGCCTCGCCGACGAGGCGATCTCGCTCGCCCGCACCGACGTCGGCGGCTTCGGCGGCGGCGGGTACGGCGCCGGCTACGGCGGTGGCGCGGCCCCGGCCGGTCGCAGCTCCGGCGGCGACCTCTTCGGCGCGGTGCTGGGCGGCATCCTCATCGACAACCTGCTCGGCGGCGGGGGCGGCGGCCGTCGCTCGAGCGGCGGCTGGGGCGGCGGCTCCGGCTCCTCCGGGGGCTTCGGCGGATTCGGCGGCGGCGGCAGCTCCGGGCGCCGCTCCGCCGGCAGCTTCGGCGGCTCAGGCACGCGATCCCGCCGCGGG
>NZ_BMRJ01000004.1:0-17956 GCF_014648575.1 Agromyces mediolanus
CATCAAGGGCAAGGGCTCGAGCGACTGGAGCTACTCCTGGGTGCCCGTCGTCGGCCCGATCATCGGCGGCGTCCTCGCCGGCCTCGCGGCGATCCCGCTGCTCCCCATCCTCGGCTGAGCCGAACCGATTCCCACCCACCACCCGCACTGACAGCAACGGAGTTCTCAGATGGCTGACTACGTCCTCGCGATCGACCAGGGCACGACCTCGTCGCGCGCGATCATCTTCGACAAGTCCGGCTCGATCGTCTCGACCGGGCAGCTCGAGCACGAGCAGATCTTCCCGAAGGCCGGCTGGGTCGAGCACGACCCGAAGGAGATCTGGAACAACACCCGCGAGGTCATCGGCCAGGCCCTCGCCAAGGCCGACCTGACCCGCCACGACATCGCCGCGGTCGGCATCACCAACCAGCGCGAGACCGCCGTCGTCTGGGACAAGACCACCGGCGAGCCCGTGTACAACGCGATCGTCTGGCAGGACACCCGCACCCAGGACATCGTCGACCGCCTCGCCGCGGACGGCGGCGTCGAGCGCTTCAAGGCCAAGGTCGGGCTGCCCCTCGCGACGTACTTCTCCGGCACCAAGATCGTCTGGATCCTGGAGAACGTCGAGGGCGCCCGCGAGAAGGCCGAGGCAGGTGACCTGCTGTTCGGCACCACCGACAGCTGGGTGCTGTGGAACCTCACCGGCGGCGTCGAGGGCGGCGTGCACGCCACCGACGTCACCAACGCGAGCCGCACGATGTTCATGGACCTCGAGACGCTCGCCTGGGACGACGAGATCCTCGCGGCCTTCGGCGTGCCCCGCTCGATGCTCCCCGAGATCAAGAGTTCGTCCGAGGTCTACGGCACCGCCGAGGCATCCAGCCTGCTGCGCGAGACGCCCATCGCGGGCATCCTGGGCGACCAGCAGGCCGCGACCTTCGGCCAGGCCGCGTTCGAGGCCGGCGAGGCGAAGAACACCTACGGCACGGGCAACTTCCTGATCTTCAACACGGGCACGGACATCGTGCACTCGAAGAACGGGTTGCTCACGACCGTCGGCTACAAGCTCGGCGACGCCCCCGTGCACTACGCGCTCGAGGGCTCGATCGCGGTCACCGGTTCGCTCATCCAGTGGCTGCGCGACAACCTCGGGCTCATCTCGAGCGCCGCGGAGGTCGAGGAGCTCGCGAAGGGCGTCGAGGACAACGGCGGTGCGTACTTCGTGCCGGCGTTCTCGGGCCTGTTCGCGCCGTACTGGCGTCCCGATGCCCGCGGTGCGCTCGTCGGGCTCACGCGCTACGTCAACAAGGGGCACATCGCTCGCGCCGCGTTGGAGGCGATCGCCTTCCAGACCCGCGACGTGATCGAGGCCGTGAACGCGGACGCCGGGGTGGACCTCACCGAGCTCCGCGTCGACGGCGGGGCGACGGCGAACGACACGCTGCTGCAGTTCCAGGCCGACATCCTCGGTGTGCCGGTCGTGCGGCCGGTGGTCGCCGAGACGACCGCGCTCGGCGCGGCCTACGCCGCGGGCCTCGCGGTCGGCTTCTGGTCGGGCCTCGACGAGCTCAGCGCCAACTGGCAGGAGGACACGCGCTGGACCCCGTCCATGGACGAGGACGAGCGCGCGCGCCTCGACCGCAACTGGAAGAAGGCCGTCACGAAGACCCTCGACTGGGTCGACGACGACGTGCGCTGATCGGTGGGGCGGGGCCTCGGCCCCGCCCGTCGATCCCGCGCACCCGGGTCCTGGGGAGGACCCGAAGGGGAGGACGGGCCGGATGCCGAGGCATCCGGCCCGTCCGCGTTCCCGGGGTCTCAGCCGAGCGGCGTCGGTGCTGCCCGAATCAGCCGAGCCGCTCGATGAGGAGCGCGGATGCCTCGTCGAGCGTCGCCGCCTCGAGCACGCCGAGCTCCCGGGCGAGGGCGGCCTCTGCGGGATCGGGCGTCGCGTCGACGCGGTTCAGCCAGACGCCGAGGAGGCCCGCCTCGGCCGCGCCGATCGCGTCGGTGCGCAGCCGGTCGCCGACGTACGCGACGGGCCCGAGCGGACCGGTCTCGGCGAAGCATTCGACGGCGGCACGGAAGATCGCCGGGTCGGGCTTGGCGACGCCGAGCGCGCCGGAGGCGATGACGTGCTCGAACCGCTCGGTGAGCCCGAGCCGGTCGAGCTTGGCGAGCTGGAAGTCGAGCTCACCGTTCGTGATGACGCCGAAGCGCACGCCCGGCAGGCCCGCCTCGAGGGCGGCGAAGCTGCGGGCGACGTCGGCGTGCAGGCTCCACGAGGCGCGGTAGTGCGCGAAGTACTCGTCGAACCAGGCGCCGGCCGCCGGGTCGTCGAGGGACTCGCCGTGCGCGCGGGCGAAGTCGCGCGCCCTCGCTCGCCGCTGGCCCTCGAACGTCAGCTCGCCCGCGAGGTAGGCGTGGTAGTGCCGCTCCTCCAACTCGTGCCACAGCACGGGCACGTCGAGCCCCGCGACCACGTCGTATGCCCGGACGCGCATGTGCTGCTCGATGCCGAGCCGCACCGCCTCGCGGTGCGCCATCAGGGTGTCGTCGAGATCGAAGAGCACGACGGGCGCGGGGTGATTCGGTGATGGGCGGCTCGGCGCTGACTGGTCCGCCGGCGCGGCCGAGCCGGCCGCGGCGTCGCCCGGCCTAGCGGCGGCGGAGGAAGCCGACACGCTCGTACACCTGGGCGAGCACGCGCTCGGCCCGCTCGGAGGCCTTGTCGGCGCCGATCGCGAGCAAGCGGTCGAGCTCGGCCGGGTCGTCGAGCAGCTCGAAGGTGCGCGCGCGGAACGGCTCGAGCCGCTCGACGACGAGCTCGGCGAGCTCTTTCTTCAGGTCGCCGTAGCCGCGCCCCTCGTAGCGCGCCGCGATCGTCTCGATCGACTCGCCGCTCGCCGCGGCGTAGATGTCGAGCAGGTTCGAGATGCCGGGCTTCGCCTGCCGGTCGTAGCGGATCTCGCGCTCGGCGTCGGTGACCGCGCTCTTGATCTTCTTCGCCGTGACCTTCGGGTCGTCGAGCAGCTTCACGAGGCCGGCCTCGGACGCGGCCGACTTCGACATCTTCGCCGAGGGGTCCTGCAGGTCGTAGATGCGCGCGGAGGCCTCGGGGATGTACGCCTCGGGGATGACGAAGGTCTCGCCGTAACGGGAGTTGAAGCGACCGGCGAGGTCGCGGGTGAGCTCGAGGTGCTGGCGCTGGTCATCGCCGACGGGCACGAGGTTCGTCTCGTAGAGCAGGATGTCGGCCGCCATCAGCACCGGGTAGGTGAAGAGCCCGACCGTGGTCGACTCGGCGCCGTAGCGCTGCGACTTGTCCTTGAACTGGGTCATTCGCCCGGCCTCGCCGAAGCCGGTGATGGTGCCGAGCACCCAGGCGAGCTCCGCGTGGGCGGGCACCTGCGACTGCACGAAGAGCGTCGACCGCTCGAGGTCGATGCCGGCGGCGAGGTACTGCGCCGCGGTGCGCCGGGAGCTCTCGCGGAGCTTGGCCGGGTCCTGCGCCACGGTGATGGCGTGCAGGTCGACGACGCAGTAGATCGGGTCGACGGTGTCCTGCAGGGCGACCCAGTTCACGAGCGCGCCGAGGTAGTTGCCGAGATGGAGGGAGTCGCTCGACGGCTGCATGCCGGAGAAGACGACGGGTCGTTCGGTGCTCATGGTGTCCTCGATGAAGTTCGGATGACGCACGGTCGGGGCGGCCGGAGGCCGGTTTCGCGGGGGAGCGAGTCGAGGGTCGGGTGCGGGCGTCAGATCGCGTAGTCGACCACGACGGGGGCGTGGTCGGACCATCGCTCGTCGTAGGCCGCGGCGCGGTCGACGACGTAGTTCTGCACGGTCGCGGCGAGCTGCGGCGTCGCCAGGTGGTAATCGATGCGCCAGCCCGTGTCGGTGTCGAAGGCCTTGCCGCGCTGCGACCACCAGGTGTACGGCCCGGGGACCTCGCCCGCGTGCCGGCGGCCGACGTCGATCCAGCCGAGGCCGGCGCCGTCGTTGTACCCGGGCTCGCCCTCGGCGCCGAGGAAGCGGTCGAAGTACGCGCGCTCTTCGGGCAGGAAGCCGGCGCGCTTGACGTTGCCCTTCCAGTTCTTGATGTCGAGGGTGCGGTGCCCGACGTTCAGGTCGCCCATGATGACGGCGTACTCGGAGTGCGCGGCGAGCTGGGGGAGGCGCTCGAGCATCGCGTCGAGGAACTTGTACTTCTCGACCTGCTTGGGGGTGTCGACCTCGCCGGAGTGCACGTAGGTGCTGACGACCGTGATGACCTTGCCGCCGACCTCGTAGTCGGCCTCGAGCCAGCGCCCCGCGCTGTCGAAGTCGGCCGGGCCGAGCTCGACGCGGTGGATGCTCGCACGGTGCCGGCTGGCGAGCGCGACGCCCGCGCGCCCCTTCGCCGTGGCGGGGTCGTGCAGCACGTCCCACTCGTCGCCGAGGAGACCGACGAGGTCGTCGGTGGAGGCGCGCACCTCTTGCAGCGCGAGGATGTCGACGTCGCGGGCGGCGAGCCAGTCGCCCATGCCCTTGCGGAACGCGGCGCGCACTCCGTTGACGTTGACACTGGCGATGCGGAGGGGCTGAGCGGGCATGGAGACGATCCTACGGGAGGCCGCCGACACGGCCGTGCTCGGCGGAGCGGCTCACGGGCGCTCGTGCGGCCTCGGCCCGCCCTGTTCGATCTCCTCCAGCTCGAGTCGCGCCCGTTCGAGCCGGCGCCGGGCCGGGAACCGGGCGAACCAGCCCGCCTCGCCGAGCTCGTGCTCCGCCTCGCGCACCCGCACCCGCGCCGCGGTGACGAGCGCCCGGTGCTCCTCGGCGAGCCGCTCGGCCTCGAGCTGCTCGGGCGTCACCATCCGCAGCGACTCGTGCGCGTCGCCGGCCTCGACCGCGATCCAGGCCGAGGCGACGAGGATCACGATGCTCGTCAGCCGGAACCACAGCAGCAGACCGATGAACACGGTGAAGGTCGCGAGCAGGGGGTTCCGCGAGGTGCTCGACAGCAGCAGGCTGCTGAACAGCTGCAGCACCGAGAGCCCGGCCGAGCCGAGCAGCGAGCCGATCCACATCCGCCGCCACGGCATCGCCGCCCCGGAGAGGAAGCGGAACAGCACCGCGAGGGCGAGCGTGTCGATGAGGAAGACCGCGACGAGCGACCCGAGCTGCACGAAGAAGGTGAACCAGCCCGATTCGCTGCTCCAGCCGAGCAGCGAGAACACCCAGCTCACGAACGAGGTCGCGGCGAGGGAGAGCACGGAGGCGAGGAGGAGGACCAGTCCGAAGCCGAGTCCGGCCAGCAGGTCGCGCGCCTTGAGGAGGAGGTAGGCGCGCGTGTCCTTGGGCAGGCCGAAGATCGAGCGTACGGCGGTGCGGGTGTAGGTGATCCAGCCGATCGCGGTCCAGATGAGGCCGGCGAGGGCGACGGCGCCGGTCCAGCCGAAGAGGCTGGTGCTGGAGCGGGCGATCTCGGTGACGTCCTGCTCGGAGATGACGCCCGCGCTGCCGTTCTCGCCGACGAGCCCGGGGGCGAGGGTGTTGATGAGTCCGAGCAGCGCGTTCAGCGCGTCCGGGTTGTTCGTGAGCCAGAGGCCCGCGATCGCGAAGACGACGTAGAGCGCGGCGAACACCGCGAACAGCGCCTGGTAGCTGAGCCCGGCGGCGAGGATGAAGCCGTTGCGGTCGAGGAATCGACGCCAGACCCGCACGGGGAAGAGCGCGAGCGTGCGCTGGGTGATGGCCGAGACCCGCTTGATCGGCTCGTCGAAGCGCTGTCGGATCGGCTGCTCGGCAGTCTCGATCCGCTGCTTCGCCTCCTGGCCGGCCGCCGACAGCTCGGCGCGGATCCTCGCGCTCCGGGACGCCGCGGGCGGTGATTCGGATGCCTCGTCGTGCGCGAGCTCCGGCGCGGGCTCGCCCGCTCGCCGCGCCGGCCCCGAGGCATCCCGTCCGCTCACGCTCTCACCATACCGACGGCCCTCACGCCGCGGGGCGCCCGACCGGGCGCGGCGCCCGGCTGAGCCGGCGCGCGCCCGGGGTCGCGCTCGGTGGCCGCCCTGAACCCCGCTCGGGGGACACCCCGCATTCGGGGGGTCGAAGATGAGGAATCCTTGCGGATGGCGCCGAAGTGTGGCAGAACTGGCGCCAGCTGACCCGAAGTTCGAGCCGGCTCCAACCCGATGAAACACAGGAGCTGTCATGCACGCACTCAGTCGTGGGCGCTTCAGCGCGCCCGCACGATCCGGACCGAGGCGGCGACCCGCCGTCGCGCTCGTGTCCATGCTCGCGATTCCCGCACTCATCCTCCTCGGCGCGCCGACGCTCGCCGCCGCCGAGGAGCTGCCCGACTCGGCGGCGAGCGCCGACACGCTCGTCGCCGACCCGGCGGCCGGCGAGGGCACCGACGCCGCGGCGACGACGCCACTGGCGCCCGACCCCGCCGTCCCACCGGCCGAGGAGCCCGCTCCGCCGGCCGAGGAGGTCCCCCCTCCCGCCCCAGCAGACCCCCCGGACGCAGCCGTAGAACCCGAAACGGATGCCCCGGCGGCGCCTGACCCGCAGGCGCCGGCCACGGTGCCGGAGGCGGACGCGCCTCCGGCACCCATCGACTGCATGGCGATCCCGATCGCCAATGACGACCGCAGCGAGCGGGACGCGTGTCTCGCCGCGCAGCAGTCGTCGATGCGGACGATGGCGGCCGCCTGGCCGTACGACGAGCCGGCGGCGAACCCCGACCTGCCCGATGTGTGCGGCCTCGACATGGCGTTCATCCTCGACAAGTCGGGCTCGATCGGAGCCGGCGGCATCGCGAACCTGAAGGACGCGGCCGACGCCTTCTCCGGCGCGCTCGTCGACACGGGCTCCGAGGTGTCCGTCACCTCGTTCGATCAGGATGCCTCCGTGCTGCTCGGCGCGACCGAGCTCAGCAGCGGCAACGTGGGCACGGTGCAGGGCTCGTACAGCGGGCTGAGCTCCGACGGCTGGACGAACTGGAAGCGCGGGCTCGAAGTCGGGCTCGGCACCTTCGGCGGCTTCACCGACGGCCCGGTCGAGCTCACGATCGTCATCACCGACGGCAACCCGAACACGGTCGACCCCTCCGACGGCGGCGAGTTCCCCGACGGCTCGCCCGATGCGGTGAACCCGGCGATCGCCCAGGCGAACGCCATCAAGGCGGCGGGATCGCACGTGCTGGTGATCGCGGTGGGCGGGAGCGTCTCGCTCCAGCCGATCGAGGCGATCTCCGGTCCGGAGGCCTTCGACGGCACGAACATCACGACCGCCGACTACCTCACCACGACCGACTACTCGACCCTCGCGGACTCCCTGAAGGAGGTCGCGATCGCGCTCTGCGGCGGCTCGGTGGTCATCGACAAGACGGTGAACGGCCAGCCCGCCGAGGGCTGGGAGTTCTCGACGAGCGACGCCGACGTCACGCCGGCGTCGCAGCAGACCGCGGCCGACGGCATGACCGACCCGTACGACGTCTCCGGCTACGGCGACGCGGACACCCGGGCGATCACCTTCACCGAGGAGGACCGCCCCTACTGGGAGATGGCGGCCGTCAGCTGCGAGGTCGGCGGGGACGACCGGCCGGTCACCCTCGTCGGCGACCACGGCTGGACCGTCGACGTCGGCAAGTTCGAGATCGTGCACTGCAGCGTCGCGAACCGGGAGAACGAACCGGTCTGGGGCGTGACGAAGTCGAGCGATCCGCCGAGCGGCACCTCCGTCGAGCGCGGCGACACGATCGACTACACGCTCTCGGTGCAGCACGTCTCCGGTCCCGGAGTGAGCGACCTCGTGATCGAGGACGACATCTCGCAGCTCGCGCCCTACGTCGACTTCGAGGGTTTCATCGGCACGCAGCCGGCGGAGTTCAGCTGGGACGACGACGAGCCGGGCAAGCTCTGGCTGAAGCTCGACCAGCTCGACCCGGGCGAGACGCTCGACCTCGTGTACCGCGTGACGGTGCGGGACGACGCCGACCCCGGCGCGGTGCTGCGCAACCACGTGCTCACGAACTGCCCGCCCGCTCAGCCGCCCGTGACGGTGGCCGCGGTGCCGGACGCCGAGCCCGACCCGTGCGTCACCGAGCACCCGACGCCCGGCTGGGAGCTGTGGAAGACCGCCGACCCGGCCTCGGGCAGCACGGTCTACCCGGGTCACGACGTGGTCTACACGCTGCACGCGTACAACTTCTCGCAGGCGGAGGTGTCGGGCGCGACCGCGGTCGACGACCTCTCCGACGTGCTGGACGACGCGAGCCTCGTGGAGCCGCTGGATCCGCAGCTGGAGCTCGACGGCACGGACCTCACCTGGTCCATCCCCGACCTCGCCCCCGGTGAGGAGGCGGCGGTCTCCTTCACGGTGACCGTCGCGGACGACGCCTGGGGCGAGACGCTGCACAACGTGGTCACGCCGGACGGCGTGGGGGAGTGCCCGCCCGAGGGCGGAGACGACCTCGCGCCGCTCGAGCAGGGCGAGGAGCTCGTGCTCGCCTCCTGCGAGACCGACCACGAGGTGGCCGAGCCCGATGTGCGGATCGAGAAACTGTGGTCGCACGACGAGGGTGAGCACCCCGTCGACTCCGGCGACGCCCCGCCCGACGTCATCAGCTACACGCTCAACGTGTGGAACGACGGCGATGCGGTCGTGGACCCGGTGGTGACCGACACCCTGCCCGAGGGCGTGACCTTCGTGCCGGGCAGCGAGGTGCTGCCGGCGGGCTGGACGCTCGACGACTCGGTGGAGGGGGAACTCACCTTCTCCTACACGGGGGAGTTCGGCAGCATGGCCTACCCGGGAGTGACGATCACCTTCGACGTCGAGGTGGGCGAGCTCGCCCAGCCCGACCCGACGGTGCCGATCCCGGACCTCGTCAACACCGCCTGCGTGGCGGCCGAGGTGCCGCCGCCGCCCGAGGAGCCCGTGCTCGAGCTCGCCCCGGCCTCGCTCGCCGAGATCGTCGCGGCGGTCGCGGACGAGGAGCCGGATCCGGACGGCCCGCTCGCCGACTGTGACGAGGCGGAGACGCCGGTGAAGTCGATCGCCCTCGACGGCTTCGCGCAGTGCCTGAACGACACCCCGTGGTTCAGCTACGCGATCACGCCGTCGAACCTCGACACGCTGCCCGACGTGGCGCTCATCTGGTGGACGCCCGACGCCTTCGCGGCGCACGACCCGTCGATCCCGGCCGGTGACGAAGCGGCGATCCTCGCCGACGGCGCCTCCCAGGTCGACTACGTGACCGTGCCTCCCGGCTGGCAGCCGGGCGACACGATCTCGGGGGCCCAGCTCTGGCCGGGCGCCGAGGTGGACGCCGCGGGCAACCCCACGGACTGGCCGGGCTGGACCCTGCTGCCGAACGGCACCTGGGTGCTCGACCCGTCCGCGCCGTTCTACGACCTCCGCAACGAGGCGGTCGTGGAGATCCGGGTGAACCCGTCCACGGACACGATCACGGCGTACCCGCCGGCGACGCCCGACTGCAACGCGGCGCCGACGAACTCGCCGAAGCCGCCGAAGCCGACGCCCTCGGGCATGGCCTCGACCGGCTTCGACCAGGGCTGGTTGCTGCCGCTCGCGGCGGGCCTGCTCGCCGTGGGAGCGCTCGGCGTCTGGTTCGTCGCCCGCCGTCAGCGACGGGACGACGCGGGCTGAGCCCGCGCGCCGCCGCGCCGTGACTCGGCGCGGCGGTGCCCCGCCCGGTCGGGGCGGACCGGGTCGGGGGACCCCGGTCCGCGCCGACCCTGGAAACGGATGCCCCGGCGTGCGCGCCGGGGCATCCGCCGTGCGCGCCGGGGCATCCGCCGTGCCTGCCGGGGCATCCGCCATGCCTGCGATCGGGCCGCGACTTTTGCCCAGAACCGGGCGAATGCCCAGGTGCGGCGCCAAAAGGGGAGCCTGCCGGCGGCACGGGGGCCAGTCATCCGTCAGTTGACCCCCGTTTTGGTGGTGGTGCCAGTATTCCGAACGACCCTCATCTCTGCCACGCTACGAAGGACTCACGTTCTGCGTGGGTTGCAAACCCGAAACCCGAATGACGCGCAACCCGAAATTTCGCGTCGAACCCGAAGGCGTGCAGCCATGCTTACCCGAACCCGTGTTTCGTCGACCCCTCGGCACCGCGACTCCCTACCAAAGGGCCGCCTGAAGAAGGCGCTCTCGGTCCTCGCGAGCGGTGCGCTCGTCATCGGCATGGGGGTGAGCGGCGCACTCTTCGCCGCTGCGCCGGCCCAGGCCGCGCCCGTGAACCTCGGCACGGTGGAGGCGCAGGTCTCGAACCACCGCGGCGACGCCGGCAGCACCGGCCAGAACACGGGCACCACGAGCGGCTACTGCATCCGGTACAGTCCGCCGAACTCCTCGAGCGAGACGGGGCCGTCGAACTGGGTGGCGAGCGGCAGCGAAGCCCTCACCGCGCACGGTCGTGGCGGCAGCAACTGTCCGAACAACCTGAGCACCTCGAGCCAGAGCGCGATCGGCGTGCAGCCCGCCGCGGGCTCGCTGGCGCCGGAGCCGGGTGCGGCGTTCAACATCGGGAAGATCACGCACTACAACAACCCGATCAACTACTCGGGTAGCAGCGACTACTTCAAGGGCACCGTCAGCTACCGGCTGCCGAGCCTGTCGAAGCAGTTCGACTTCAACTGGTGGATGTGGGAGACGCCGAACAACGGCAACGACAACCAGAACCGCGACCAGTTCAAGTTCCTGAACCAGGCGTCCGACACGACGATCTCCGTCGGCGGCGTCGACTACAAGCTCGTCATCCTCGGCTTCCGCACCGTCTCGAACGGCGCGGCGTGCCCCGCCGACCCGGGCAGCGCGGTCAACGAGTGGCTGACCTACGAGGGCCAGCAGACCCAGGCCTGCCTCTACGGCAAGCTCGCCCAGGTCCGCAAGCTCACCGTCAAGAAGGTCGTCGTGGGCAGTGGCGCCCCCGACACCACGTTCAACTTCGCTCCCACCAGCAACCTCGACGGTTCGCCGTGGAAGAGCAGCTTCGCGCTCAAGGGCGGCCAGTCCAAGACGGCCGACGCCGTGCAGGGCGAGACCATCACGATCGCCGAGAACGCCGTCGCCGACGCGCAGTGGTCGCTCACGGGCGTCGCCTGCGTCGACAGCGCGAACCAGCCGATCGGCACGCCGAACCTCGGCAGCCGGAACGTGACCCTCACGAACATCCCGGCGAGCGCGAACTCCGACATCACCTGCACCTTCACGAACACCTACGCCACGAAGGCGAAGCTGACGCTGAAGAAGATCGTCGTCTCCGGCACCGCGAACAAGAACGCCTGGACCCTCTCCGCGAACACCGGTGGCGGCGCCGCCGAGCTCTCCGGCAACGACCAGGGCTCGGGCGTCAGCAACGCGAACCTCTCGGCCGGCACCTACGCGCTCGCCGAGTCCGGCGGCCCCGGCGGGTACACGCAGCAGGGCAACTGGGTCTGCACCAACGACGGCAACGGCTCGAGCGTGACCGTGACCAACGGCAGCGTCGACCTCGTCGACAAGGCCTCGGTCACCTGCACCGTCACGAACCGCTACCAGACCGGCTCGCTCGAGGTGAAGAAGGTCATCACGGATGCCTCGGGCTTCTCGGGCACCGCCTCCACGCCGTTCACCGGCACCTGGAGCTGCACCGTCGCGGGCCAGGGCGTCGTGCAGAGCGGCAACTACACCGTCTCGACGGGCACCGCGCAGACCGTGAGCACCACGCTCCCCGCCGGCGCCGAGTGCACCGTGACGGAGAACGGGCCGAGCGGCAACCTGAAGAACGGCTCCTACGAGTGGGTGCAGTACGCCACCGACGGGCCGAAGACGATCGTCGACAACCAGAAGACCACCATCACGGTCACCAACTCGACGAAGCAGAACACCGGCACCTTCACGGTCGAGAAGAAGGTCTCCCCGGCCGACGCGAACACCCCCGCCGGCGGCTACACGGGCGGCACCGGCCGGCAGTTCACCGTGCACTACGTCTGCACGCTCGGCGGCCAGACGGTCTCCGAGGGCGACCTGCAGGTGACGCCGGGCACGCCGGTCTCCGGCCCGACGCTGCCGACGAGCACGAGCTGCGCCCTCACCGAGCCCGCCTTCTCGGCCAAGGCCGGCGACTTCGCGGACGCCTCGTACGAGTGGGCGGGCCGCACGGTGCTGCCGAACGTCGTCACGATCCCGAAGGGCGTCGACGCGACCGTCGACTCGACGGTGACGAACACCTTCGTGCGGAACTTCACGAAGCTCGACGTCAAGAAGGTCGTCACGGGCGCCGGGTACACCTCGACGGCTGACGACTTCACGGTCAACGTCGTCTGCGGCTCGACCACGACGCCGCTCACCCTGAAGAACGGCGAGACCGAGACCGTCCAGAACATCCCGGTCGGCAGCCTCTGCACCGTGCAGGAGGTCACCCCGATCACGGCCCCGCTCGACGCGGGCCACGAGTGGGGCGCCCCGACGTACGCGCCGGGCACCCAGGTCACGGTCGTGAAGGGCGAGACGAAGCTCGTCACCGTCACCAACACGACGGTGCCGGTCTACGGCCAGGTCTCGGTCACCAAGGCGACCGAGGGCGGCGGCATCGCGGCCGACAAGACCTTCGACGTCACGGTCAGCTGCGGCGCGAAGACGTACAACGCCGCCATCAAGGCCGGCGAGACCTACACGACCCCGGCCGGCGAGCTCCTCGCCGGCACCGAGTGCACCGTGCACGAGGGCGCGGTCTCCGGGGGCCTCGTCGACGACTCCTACGCCTGGGCCGCGACCCCCGTCGCGAACGACGTGAAGGTCACCGTCGCGAAGAACGAGACGAAGAACGTCGTCATCACGAACACGACGCAGCGCGTCTACGGTTCGCTCGTGATCACGAAGGACCTCGTCGACCCCGACGGCGTGTACAGCGGTCCCGGCTTCTCGGGCACGTACAGCTGCACCGACGGCACGAGCGGCGACTGGGGCCCGCTGGGCGACGGCGGTCAGGCGACCGTCACCGGCATCCTGCTCGGCTCGAGCTGCACCGTGACGGAGACGGCGCCCGCCGCCCCGGCCCCCGGTGACGCCTCCTACGTCTGGGCCGGCATCGACTACGCGCCGGGCACCCAGGTGACGCTCAGCGCGGCCACGCCGAACCCCGGCGTCACGGTGACGAACTCCGTCGTGCGCCAGTCCGGCTCCTTCGCGGTCGCGAAGACCGTCGAGGGCGACGCCGCCGGCTACGACCCCGCCGTGCCGTTCGGCTTCGACTGGGTCTGCACCGACGACAGCAATAAGGAGTACAGCGGCAGCTTCGACGTGCTCGCCGGCGCGGTGGGCGGCCCCGGGCAGAACATCCCCGCGGGCAGCGACTGCACCGTCACCGAGCACGACGCCCCGGCGCCCGCCTCGGCCTACACCTGGGACGGCGTGACCCTCACGGCGACCCCGGGCGGCAGCCCGCAGGACGGCCGCTCGGTGTCCTTCACGATCCCGGCCCCGCAGAACGGCGACCCGGTCACCGTGCAGGTCTCGGCGGTCAACGCGCTGTCGAAGAAGTACGGCTCGGTCGAGCTCACCAAGGTGGTCGAGGGCGACGGCTACATCGGCGGCGCCGAGCAGGAGTTCGAGGCATCCGTCGCCTGCGGCGTGAACGGCACCGAGTCGGTGACCTTCACGACCGGCGGCAGCGACGCGCTCCAGCTGCCCCTCGGCTCCGAGTGCACCGTGACCGAGGTCACGCCGGTCGGCGGCCTCGCCGACGGCAGCTGGGCCTGGGACGGCGTGACCGTCTCGCCCGAGACCTTCACCATCACGGCGCCCGGCCAGAAGGTCGACGTCACGATCACGAACACCCTGAAGCGCGTGTACGGCGCGGTCACCCTCGAGAAGACCCTCAGCGGTCCGAGCGGCGTGGTCGACCCAGACCGCGAGTACTCCGGCACCTGGCAGTGCACCCACGACGGTGACGCCCCGGTGAGCGGCGACTGGACGACCACCGCCGGTGCGAGCGCCATCACGCTGAGCGACGAGGTGCTCGTCGACTCCGACTGCGTGGTGCTCGGCGAGGACCTCTCGCAGGCGCCGTCGAACGACCCGTCGTACACCTGGGGCACCCCGGTGCTCACGGGCGACACGGTCGGCGCGGCCGAGCCCGCGCTGCTCGTGGTCGGCAACTCGTTCAGCCGGGAGACCGGCAAGATCGAGGTCCTGAAGGCCGTCACCGGCGACACCGAGGGCTACGTCGCCCAGGCCGCCGGGGGCAAGGACTTCCCGATCAACTACGACTGCTCCGTGGACGGCGTCGCCGGCCACCTGATGGGCACCGTGAACGTCGCGGACGGCCAGAAGACGGTCCTCGTCGACGGGGTGCCGCTCGGCTGGAGCTGCTCGCTCAGCGAGGGTCAGCTCGACCCCGACACGCTGAAGGACGCCTCGTACAGCTGGGGTCAGGCGACCGTGTCGCCCGCGCAGCTCACGCTCGGCTCCAACGGCGAGACGAAGCTCGTGAATGTCACCAACCCGATCTCGCAGGCCTTCGGCACCTTCACGGTGACGAAGCAGCTCGATCAGGTGCCCGGCAAGGTCGTCGCCGACGGCACCGGCTACACCGGCACCTGGAGCTGCAGCTACGACGGCGACGTCGTGGCGTCCGGCGACTGGCAGATCGACGACGCCAGCGGCGGCACCACCGAGGCCTTCGGGCCGGTCCCGCTGACGAGCGAGTGCTCGATCACCGAGGACGAGCCGAGCGACGGCGACCTCGCGACCGGCTGGTCGTGGAACACGCCGGCCATCGCCGACCCGGTCGAGATCGTCTCCTCCGACGTCGTGCCGACGATCGCGGTCACCAACTCGGTGTCCCAGCTCTGGGGCGCGCTCGAGCTCACGAAGGTCACCGAGGGCGACACCGCCGGCATCCCCGCCGGGCTCGACGTGACCGGCTCGTGGACCTGCGACTGGGTCGACGGCGAGGGCGAGGACGCGCAGGCCGGCGGGCAGTGGACCGTCCCGGCCACCGGCGGCACCGTCTCCCTCTTCACCGCCGCGCAGAAGAAGGTGCCGGTCGGCGCCGACTGCCAGGTGCAGGAGGACACGCTCGACAACGGTGAGCTGAAGGACCCGTCGTACGCCTGGGCCGCCCCGGACAACGGCGAGACCGTCACCCTGGTCGACGGCCAGACCGCCGGCATCACCGTGACGAACACGGTGGAGCGCGTGCGCGGCACGGTCATCATCGACAAGGTCGTGACCGGTCCGGCGAAGGACCTCGTGGCGGGCGACATGCCGTTCACGGGCACCCTGAGCTGCGTCTACGGCGACGACCCCGCGGTCGAGTACGAGTGGACGGCCACCCCCGAGGGCAACGCGACCGTCACCGGTGTGCTCGCGACGAGCGAGTGCACCGCCGTGGAGACCGCGCCGACGAGCGGCCCCGTCCCGACCGACCCGTCGTACCAGTGGGTCGAGGTCGTGGGCTACGACGGCAACCCGGCCACCGTCCCCGCAGCGGGCGACGACTGGCCCGTCGTCACGGTCACGAACGACACCTTCCGTCTGAAGGGCGACTTCACGATCGAGAAGGTCGTCTCCGGCAGCGATGCGGCGCTCGAGGGCGTCGACCCGGATGCCTCGTACACCTTCGAGTACTCGTGCACCCTCCCCGAGGGCGGCGACCCGGTGACGGGCGAGCTGACCGCGACCGCGACGACCCCGGCGAACCTGCCGGCCGGCGTGGAGCTCCCCGCGGGCACCGAGTGCACCGTGACCGAGCCGGCGGACCAGCTGCCGGGCCTGAAGGACGACGCCTACTCGTGGGGCGACGTGAGCTACACGTCCTCCGACGGCGGCGCCACCACCGAGGGCCGCAGCATCACCTTCACGATCGCCGGCAAGGGCGCCGAGGAGCTCGGACACGTGCTCGTCACCGCGACCAACCCGATCACGAAGACCCCGGGCGCCTTCACGACGGCGAAGACGTCGAACCCGCCGAGCGGCAGCACCGTGCTCCCGGGCGACACCATCACCTACACGGTGACGGTGACCCCGACCGGCGCGGTCACCGTGCACGACATCGTTGCGGTGGACGACCTCAGCGGCGTGCTCGGCAAGGCCGTGCTCGACGAGGACGGCATCACCGCGAGCGTCGGCACCTTCGCCTTCGACGACGCGACGCAGAAGCTCACCTGGACCGTCGGCGACCTCGCCGCGGACGCGGGGACGCAGACGCTCGTCTACTCGGTCAAGGTGAACGCGGACGCCTGGGACGCCACGATCGGCAACTCGGTCACCGCCGGCGGCGACGTGCCGTCCGACGAGTGCACGCCCGAGGAGCCGTGCACGACGGACCACCACACCGACCCCGAGCCCGCCCACCTCACCCTGGTGAAGGAGGTCGACAACTCGGCCTTCGAGGGCAAGCTCGGCGAGGGCCAGGTGCCCGGCAAGCCGGCCGACTGGCGCCTGCGCCTGCTCGGTCAGGGCGAGTCCGTGTTCCACGGCCTCGGCGGCTCGGCGGACATCTTCGACCGCGAGGTGAAGCCGGGCGCCTACACGCTCCTGGAGTCGCTCGACAACGAGACGAACCCGCTGCTCGGCTTCTACAGCCCGGGCGACTGGCGCTGCGTCGGCGAGGGCGTCTCCCTCAGCGAGGGCGTGCTGACGCTCGAGCCGGGCGCCGACGGCACCTGCACCATCCTGAACACGGCCAAGACGGTCGACCTGTCGATCGACAAGCACCACGTCGAGCAGAACGACGGCGGCGACTGGCTCGTGCCCACCGACGAGGACTCGAGCTACCCGTACTCGATCACCGTGAAGAACAACACGCCGAACCTGGTCGTGCCGAACGTGGTCGTGACCGACGAGCTGCCCGCCACCCTGAAGGCCGCACCGGTCGAGGAATGGACGGTTCCCGCCGGCTGGACCGCGGCGCTGAGCGGCGCTTCGGCCGAGGGCTTCGGCGGCACGGCGACCTTCACGAAGGACGCCTCGTGGACGCCGGAGGAGGCGCAGAGCTACGAGTTCGGCTTCCAGGTGACGACCGCGGCCGAGCTCCCGCGGGAGGACGGCAGCGACACGGGCAAGATCCTCGACATCGTGAACAGCGCCACGGTCACGAGCGGCGGCGTCGAAGGCACCCCGGACGACAACACGTCGACCGAGGAGACGCCGGTGAAGTCGATCGAGGTCAACGCGCTCGCGATGTGCATCGCGAACGCCCCGTGGGTCACCTACGAGCTGACGCCGTACAACATCGAGAACGTCGAGATGCCGCGGGTCGTGATGATCTGGTGGACGCCGGAGGCCTACGCCGCCCGCAACCCCAACATCCCGGCGAGCGACATCGACGGCATCCTCGCCGACGGCGCCGCCAAGGTCGATGAGATCGTGCCCCCGGCGAACGCGCAGAGCGGCGTGACCATCACCGGCCAGCAGCTCTGGCCCGGTGCCGCGGTCGACGCGGCCGGCAACGGCATCGCCTGGCCCGGCTGGCGCCTGCTGCCGAACGGTCGCTGGGTGCTCGACCCGACCGCGCCGTTCTACGATCTGCGCGGGAACGCGATCGTCGAGATCCGCATGAACCCGAGCACGGACGCGGTCGAGGCCTACCCGCCTGCAACGCCCGACTGCAACGCCGCTCCGACCCAGCCGAAGCCGAACGCCAGTGGCATGGCGAACACCGGTTTCGACCCGAGCTGGGGCATCTGGGGCGCCGCGATCCTCGTGATCGGGGGTGTCGGGCTGCTGCTGATCATCCGCCGCCGCCGCACCGCGGAGTAAGACCCCGGCGGCCGTCGTCGCCGCCGAGGCTGGAGCCTTCTTCGCTCCAGCGGGTCCGGAGTCCATCCCGAGCTCCGGGCCCGTTCCCCATAACACCCACCCGGGCTGCTTTCCCCCGAGAGCGGCCCGGGTGAGTGCATTCCGGGGGAGGGCGCTCCCGCTCGCTCGGGCGGTGCGCGAGGCAGGCCGGCTGGCACGAAAACGGCGG
>NZ_BMRJ01000004.1:18051-52646 GCF_014648575.1 Agromyces mediolanus
TGACCTCGGCGATCGCCTTCGTCACCTCGATGCCGCGGGGGCACGCCTCGGTGCAGTTGAAGGTCGTGCGGCAGCGCCACACGCCCTCCTTGTCGTTCAGGATGTCGAGGCGCACCTTCGCCTCGTCGTCGCGCGAGTCGAAGATGAAGCGGTGCGCGTTCACGATCGCGGCCGGGCCGAAGTACTGGCCGTCGGTCCAGAACACGGGGCAGCTCGACGTGCACGCGGCGCAGAGGATGCACTTCGTGGTGTCGTCGAAGATCGCCCGCTGGGCGACCGACTGCACGCGCTCCTTGCCGGGCTCCGGGGCGGAGTTGGCCTGCAGGAACGGCTGCACCTCGCGGTAGCTCGCGAAGAACGGCTCCATGTCGACGATCAGGTCCTTCTCGAGGGGGAGGCCCTTGATCGCCTCGACGTAGATCGGCTTCGAGATGTCGAGGTCCTTGATCAGCGTCTTGCAGGCGAGGCGGTTGCGGCCGTTGATGCGCATGGCGTCGGAGCCGCAGATGCCGTGGGCGCACGAACGGCGGAACGTCAGCGAGCCGTCCTGCTCCCACTTGATCTTGTGCAGGGCGTCGAGCACGCGGTCGGTGGCGTACATCTCGACGTCGAAGTCCTGCCAGCGCGGCTCGGTGTCCACGTCGGGGTCGAATCGACGGATCAGGAAGGTCACCGTGAACGACTGGATGGCGTCGGCCTCGGCCGGCGGGTGCTCGAGCGTAGCGGTGCTCACCTCAGTACTTCCTCTCCATCGGCTGGTAGCGAGTGACGACGACCGGCTTCCAATCGAGCCGGATGTGGTCGCTCGCGTCGGACGAGTGCGCGTCGCCCGACAGATAGGCCATCGTGTGCTGCATGAAGTTCTCGTCGTCGCGCTTCGGGTAGTCGTCGCGCATGTGGCCGCCGCGGCTCTCCTTGCGGTTGCGGGCGCTCGTCACGACGACCTCGGCGAGGTCGAGCAGGAAGCCCAGCTCGACAGCCTCGAGCAGGTCGGTGTTGAAGCGCTTGCCCTTGTCCTGCACGGCGACGTGCTTGTACCGCTCGCGGAGCTCGGCGACGACGCCCGCGGCGTGCGTCAGCGACTCCTCGGTGCGGAACACCTGGGCGTTGCGGTCCATCTCGTCCTGCAGCTCCTTGCGGATGGCCGCGATGCGCTCCGTGCCCGTCGAGTCGCGCAGGCCCGAGAGCAGCTCGCGGACGCCGGCGGCCGGGTCCGCGGGGAGCGGGGTGAAGTCGACCGTCTTCACGTACTCGACCGCGTTGCGGCCGGCGCGCTTGCCGAAGACGTTGATGTCGAGCAGCGAGTTGGTGCCGAGACGGTTCGAGCCGTGCACCGAGACGCAGGCGCACTCGCCGGCGGCGTAGAGGCCGGGCACGACGGTGGTGTTGTCGCGCAGCACCTCGGCGGCGGTGTTCGTCGGGATGCCGCCCATCGCGTAGTGCGCCGTCGGCATCACGGGAACCGGCTCGTACACCGGGTCGACGCCGAGGTAGGTGCGGGCGAACTCCGTGATGTCGGGGAGCTTCGTCTCGAGCACCTCGGCGCCCAGGTGGGTGCAGTCGAGGAGCACGTAGTCCTTGTGCGGGCCCGCGCCGCGGCCCTCCGCGACCTCCTGCACCATGCAGCGCGCGACGATGTCGCGGGGGGCGAGGTCCTTGATGGTCGGGGCGTAGCGCTCCATGAACCGCTCGCCGGAGGCGTTGCGGAGGATCGCGCCCTCGCCTCGAGCGCCCTCGGTGAGGAGGATGCCGAGGCCCGCGAGGCCGGTCGGGTGGAACTGGAAGAACTCCATGTCCTCGAGCGGCAGGCCCTTGCGCCAGATGATGCCGACGCCGTCGCCCGTGAGGGTGTGGGCGTTCGAGGTGGTCTTGAAGATCTTGCCGAAGCCGCCGGTCGCGAAGATGATCGCCTTCGCCTGGAAGACGTGCAGCTCGCCGGTCGCGAGTTCGTACGCGACGACGCCGGATGGCTGGGGGACCCCGTCGACCTCGGTCATCACGACGTCGAGCGCGTAGTACTCGTTGTAGAACTCGATGCCGAGCTTGACGCAGTTCTGGAACAGCGTCTGCAGGATCATGTGGCCCGTGCGGTCGGCGGCGTAGCAGGCCCGGCGCACCGGGGCCTTGCCGTGATCGCGGGTGTGCCCGCCGAAGCGGCGCTGGTCGATCTTGCCGTCGGGCGTGCGGTTGAACGGCAGGCCCATGTTCTCGAGGTCGATGACGGCGTCGATCGCCTCCTTGGCGAGGATCTCGGCCGCGTCCTGGTCGACGAGGTAGTCGCCGCCCTTGACGGTATCGAAGGTGTGCCACTCCCAGGAGTCCTCCTCGACGTTCGCGAGCGCCGCGGCCATGCCGCCCTGCGCCGCGCCCGTGTGGGAACGCGTGGGGTAGAGCTTCGAGATGACGGCCGTCTTCGCGCCGGGGCCGGCCTCGATGGCCGCCCGCATGCCGGCGCCGCCGGCGCCGACGATGACGATGTCGTACTGGTGGTAATGAACGCCGTCGACGACCTGGGTCTCGGCGTGGGTCTCGCTGGTCACGTGTCTCCTAGGCGGCGCAGAACGAGGGGAGGAGGTCCGCCGGGGCGCCGGCGGGGCACGGGTCGAAGGTGAAGACCACGAGGGTGCCGAGCACGATGAGCACGGCGGCGGCCAGGAACAGCGCGAGCTTCATGAGCTTCTGCGCCGTGCCCGGCTTGGTGTAGTCGTTCACGATGGTGCGCATGCCGTTCGCGCCGTGGATGAGGGCGAGCCAGAGCATCGCGACATCCCACCACTGCCAGAACGGGTCGGCCCACTTGCCGCCGACGAAGCCGAAGTCGATGGCCTTGACGCCGTCGCCCAGCATGAGGTTGACGAACAGGTGGGTGAAGATCAGCACGATGAGCACGACGCCCGAGACGCGCATGTAGATCCAGCCCCACTTCTCCAGGTTCACGCCGCGCTTGGGCGCGGGGCGGACCGGGGTGCGGGGTGCTTCGATGGTGGTCACGCTCGCACTCCTCAGTGGCTGAAGACGTTGATCAGGTGGCGCGGGGTGAAGGCGAGCATCGTCACGACCCAGAGGGCGATGACGATCCAGAACAGCACCTTCTGGTGGCGCGTGGCCCAGGTCCAGAAGTCGACCAGGATGATGCGCAGGCCGTTCAGGGCGTGGAACACGATCGCGCCGACGAGGGCGACCTCGCCGAGCCCCATGATCGGGGTCTGGTACGTGCCGATCACCGCGTTGTACGCCTCGGGGGAGACCCGGACGAGCGCGGTGTCAAGGATGTGCACCAGCAGGAAGAAGAAAATGGCGACACCCGTGATGCGGTGCAGCACCCAAGACCACATTCCCTCGCGGCCGCGATACAGCGTGCCGCCCGGCTTCTGCTTCGCCGGCTTTTCGGGTGCGGTCAGGGTTCCTGCCGAGGACTCTGGCATGAACAACCCTCCCTGGCTGTGTGACGATCGGCCCGTGACGAGCGGGCGCGTCGAGGCGCAATGCGCCCTGTGCCGAGTCTAGACCCGTGCCGCTCGCCACGCGGGTTAGGGCATCCTTAGCCGATCGCCACGGCGGAGTGCGCTCCGGCTATCCTGGGCTGATGCCAGCGAAGCTCGACCGGTTCTACGCCGTGATCCCCGCCGGGGGCATCGGCTCCCGCCTGTGGCCGCTCTCGCGCGCCGACGCGCCGAAGTTCCTGCACGACCTCACCGGATCCGGGCAGACCCTCCTCAAGGACACCTGGGACCGCCTCGCGCCGCTGTCCGGCGAGCAGCGGGTGATGGTCGTCACGGGCCGCGCGCACCGCGCCGCCGTCGAGGCGCAGCTGCCCGAGCTCGCCGACGAGAACGTCGTGCTCGAGAGTGAGCCGCGCGACTCGACGGCCGCCATCGGCCTCGCCGCGGCGATCCTCGAACGACGCGAGCCCGGCGTCATCGTCGGCTCCTTCGCCGCCGACCACGTCATCTCGGGCGACGCGCTCTTCCAGCACGCCGTCACGCAGGCGGTCGCCGCCGCCGAGGCGGGCTACATCGCGACGATCGGCATCACCCCGACGGAACCCGCGGTCGGCTTCGGCTACATCGAGTGCGGCGACCGGCTCGAGGTGGCCGGCGCCGACGACGTCGAGGCCGTGTCGAGCTTCGTCGAGAAGCCCGACCTCGCGACCGCCAAGCGCTACCTCGCCGGCGGCCGGCACCTCTGGAACGCGGGCATGTTCATCGCCCGGGCCGACCAGCTGCTCGCCGAGATCGAGCGCAACAAGCCCGAGCTGCACGCCGGGCTCGTCGAGCTCGCCGCCGCCTGGGACGACCCCGCGACCCGCGGGCCCGCCGTCGACCGCATCTGGCCGAAGCTCGAGAAGATCGCGATCGACTACTCCGTCGCCGAGCCGGCCGCGGAGGCGGGCCGGCTCGCCGTCGTGCGCGGGCACTTCCAGTGGGACGACGTCGGCGACTTCGCCTCGCTCGCGAAGCTGAACACCGCGGGCCGCTCCGGTGAGCTCGCGATCCTCGGCGAGGGCGCGCGGGTGCTCGCCGACGCGTCGAGCGGCATCGTCGTGAGCCGCTCCAAGCGCGTGATCAGCCTGATCGGCGTGCACGATATCGTCGTCGTGGACACGCCCGACGCGCTGCTCGTCACCACGAGCGAGCACGCCCAGCGGGTCAAAGCGGTCGTCGACGCCCTGCGGCTCGGCGGCTCGAGCGACGTGCTCTAGCCCGACCGGGCCGGCAGCGGAGCCCCGCGGGGCGCGAGAGATGGGGGAGGCGGACGGATGACCCGACGCACTCGGTTCGGATTCGGCGCCGTGCTGGCCGCGGCATCCCTGGTCCTCGTGGCGTGCGCCCCGGCGCCCGCCGGCGACGGCGGGACGCAGAGCGAGGCCTGCGTGCGCATGGTGACCAACTCCGGCGGTCTCGAGGACCGCTCGTTCAACCAGTCGAGCTGGGAGGGGCTGCAGCAGGCCCAGACCGAGTACGGCATCGAGGCCGAGGCGATCGTCTCGACCGGCGAGACCGACCTCGCCCCGAACGTGCAGCAGGCCGTCGACAGCGGCTGCGGGCTCGTCGTGACGGTGGGCTGGGAGCTCGCCGAGGCGACGACCGACCAGGCCGGCAAGAACCCCGATCTCGCCTTCGCGATCGTCGACGAGACGGTCGAGGGCGACAACATCAAGCCCGTCGTCTTCGACACCGCCCAGGCGGCGTTCCTCGCCGGCTACCTCGCGGCCGGCGTCTCGAAGACCGGGGTCGTCGCGACCTTCGGCGGCGGCAACCAGCCGCCCGTGACGCTCTTCATGGACGGCTTCGCCGACGGCGTCGCGAAGTACAACGAGGTGCACGGCGCGACGGTGCGCCTGCTCGGCTGGGACAAGGCCGCGCAGGACGGCGCGTTCACCGGCGACTTCGAGGACATCAACAAGGGCAAGGCGCTCACCGAGGGCTTCATCGACCAGGGCGCCGACGTGATCCTCCCGGTCGCGGGCCAGGTCGGCGAGGGCGCCGCCTCGGCCGCCGTCGAGCGCGGCGGGGTGTCGGTGATCTGGGTGGACAGCGACGGCTACGAGACGCTCGCCGCCCAGTACCGCCCCGTCATCCTCACGAGCGTGCTGAAGAACACGCAGGACGCGATGGTGCAGATCGTCGGCGAGGTGCTCGACGACGCGTTCACGAACGAGCCGTACGTCGGCACGCTCGAGAACGGCGGCGTCGAGATCGCGCCCTACCACGACCTCGCGCCGCTCGTCAGTACGGAGCTGGACGCCGAGATCGACGGGCTGCGTCAGCAGATCATCTCCGGCGAGCTCGAGATCACCTCCCCGAGCGCCCCCTGACCCCGGTTCCCTGAGCCCGTCGAAGGGCTGGTTCCCTGAGCCCGTCGAAGGGTTGGTTCCCTGAGCTTGTCGAAGGGTTGGTTCCCTGAGCTTGTCGAAGGGTTGGTTCCCTGAGCTTGTCGAAGGGAATGGAGTGAGCTCACCCGACATCCTTCCGCTGGCGCCCGCGCGCGAGCCCCGGCAGCTCCGAACCGCGCCCCTCGATTAGCGCGAGCTTCTTCGCACGCCCCCATCCCTGCACCTGCTTCTCGCGCTCGTAGGCCTGCGCGACGGTCGGCCACTCCTCGCAGTAGACGAGCGTGACCGGACGATGGCGGCGAGTGAAGTTCGCCCCGAGGCCGGCGTTGTGCTCGGCGACGCGGAACTCGACGTCGCCGTTGGTCGAGCCCGAGTAGAAGGCGCCGCCGGTGCAGCGCACGATGTACATCCATGGCATGGGCTGATCGTGCCCGACGAGCGCGGCCTGCGCCGGGCGGCGGGATGGCCCGGGGATGGGCGAGTGCGCGAGGGCGCTGTGGAGGACGAGACCCTTCGACAAGCTCAGGGGGCCAGAGGCCTGGACAGGATCGGGGAACCAACCCCTTCGACAAGCTCAGGGGACGAGCCCCTTCGACGAGCTCAGGGAGCCCGGGGGCCGTGCTCATATGAGCAGAATGTCGCGTCTTGATAACCATTGACGCTGCGGCTCTTCGCGCCCGAGGCATCCGGCGCAACATTCGGTAACGTAACGACGATCAGCCCCCTGCGAGAAGGCGGGGGCCTCTCACGTCTTTGGAGGACACTGTGAAGGTCACGACCAAGAAGGCCGCCATCGGCGGCCTCGCGCTGCTCAGCAGCGCCGCGCTGCTCGCCGGCTGCGCCTCGGCTCCCGAAGAGGGCGGCTCGGGCAGCGGCGAGGCGATCGACTTCCTCCCCTGCATGGTCTCGGACGCCGGCGGCTTCGACGACAAGTCCTTCAACCAGCTCGGCTTCGAGGGCATCACCAAGGCCGCCGACGAGCTCGGCGTCGAGGTCAAGACGGTCGAGTCGAAGGACGAGACCGAGTACGCGCCGAACCTCACCAGCCTCGTCGACCAGGGCTGCGACCTGATCGTCACGGTCGGCTTCGCGCTCTCCGCCGCGACCGTCGAGTCCGCCACCGCGAACCCGGACGTCGAGTACGTCATCATCGACGACGCGGCCGACAACGACTTCGACGGCAAGACCGACGCCGAGAACATCAAGCCGATCCTCTTCGACACCGCGCAGGCCGCGTTCCTCGCCGGCTACGCCTCGGCCGACTACACGAAGACGAACGTCGTGGGCACCTACGGCGGCATGAACTTCCCGACCGTCTCGATCTTCATGGACGGCTTCGCCCAGGGTGTCGACTACTACACCCAGGAGAAGGGCAAGGCCGTCAAGGTCGTCGGCTGGGACCGCGCCGCGCAGGACGGCTCCTTCACCGGCGGCTTCGAGGCGAACGACACCGCTCGCCAGACCGCCCAGGCCCTGATCGACCAGAACATCGACGTGCTGCTGCCCGTCGGCGGCCCGATCTACCAGTCGGGTGCCGCCGCGGTCCGCGACTCCGGTCGTGACATCGCGATGGTGGGCGTCGACGCCGACCTCACCCAGACCGACCCCTCGGTCGCCGACCTCATCCTGACCTCGATCCTCAAGGGCATCGACGTCGCGACGTACGACTCGGTCCTCGCGGCCGGCAAGGGCGACTTCGACGCGACCCCGTACGTGGGCACGCTGGAGAACGACGGCGTCGGCATGGCTCCGTTCCACGACTTCGAGTCCAAGGTCTCGCCCTCGCTCCAGGGCGAGCTCGACGACCTGAAGGCGAAGATCATCTCGGGCGACGTCAAGGTCGAGTCCTACCTGGCTGGCTAAGACACGCCAGCCATGATCGGGGAGGTCGGTACGCCGGCCTCCCCGATCTGCTTCCCGCGGTGCGCGCGACGGCGCACGCGCCGCAACATCTGAGCGGGGCGAATCGCCCCGCCCCAACATCGGCGCAGCATCTGCTGCAGATGCTGTGCGCTCACTAGGATCAAGGACATGAAGCTCGAACTTCGCGGAATCACGAAGCGGTTCGGCAGCCTGGTCGCGAACGACCACATCGACCTCACCGTGGAGGCCGGCGAGATCCATTGCCTGCTCGGTGAGAACGGTGCAGGCAAGTCGACGCTGATGAATGTGCTCTACGGCTTGTACCAGGCGGACGAGGGCGAGATCCTGCTCGACGACGTCGTCCAGCACTTCTCGGGCCCCGGCGACGCCATGGCCGCCGGCATCGGCATGGTGCACCAGCACTTCATGCTCATCCCCGTCTTCACCGTCGCCGAGAACGTCATGCTCGGCAACGAGGCGACCAAGGGCGGGGTGTTCCTCGACCTGAACGCGGCCCGCGCGAAGGTGCGCGAGATCAGCCAGCGCTTCGGCTTCGACGTCGACCCGGACGCCCTCGTCGACGAGCTCCCCGTCGGCGTGCAGCAGCGGGTCGAGATCATCAAGGCGCTCTCGCGCGACGCCCGGGTGCTCGTGTTCGACGAGCCGACCGCCGTGCTCACCCCGCAGGAGACCGACGAGCTGATGCAGATCATGCGTCAGCTCCGCGACGCGGGCACCTCCATCGTCTTCATCACCCACAAGCTCCGCGAGGTGCGCGAGGTCGCCGACCGCATCACGGTCATCCGCCTCGGCAAGGTCGTCGGCGAGGCATCCCCGACCGCCTCGAACACCGAGCTGGCCTCGCTCATGGTCGGCCGCGCCGTCGAATTGACGGTGCACAAGAACCCGCCGCAGCTCGGCGACGAGGCGCTCGTCGTCGAGGGCCTCACCGTCGTCGACCACATCGGTCAGCTCGTCGTGAACGATGTCAGCTTCGAGGTGCGCAAGGGCGAGATCCTCGCGATCGCGGGCGTGCAGGGCAATGGCCAGACCGAGCTCACTGAGGCGCTCGTCGGATTGCAGCCCCGGGTCCGCGGCTCGATCCGCCTGAACGGCGAGGAGCTCACGACCGCGAGCGTCCAGCGCATCCTCGACGAGGGCGTCGGCTTCGTCCCCGAGGACCGCAACGAGGACGGGCTCGTCGGCGCGTTCACGATCGCCGAGAACCTCATGCTCGACCGCTCCTCGGGCGCTCCCTTCGTGAAGGCCGGCAGCATCCAGCGCGGCACGCTCGCCGAGTTCGCGCGCGAGAAGGTCAAGGAGTTCGACGTCCGCACCCAGGGCATCGACGAGCAGGTGCGCCAGCTCTCGGGCGGCAACGCGCAGAAGGTCGTGCTCGCGCGCGAGCTCAGCCGCGAGCTCTCGCTGCTGGTCGCCGCCCAGCCGACCCGCGGCGTCGACGTCGGCTCGATCGAGTTCATCCACAAGCGGATCGTCGAGACGCGCGACAGCGGAGTCCCCGTCGTCGTCGTGTCGACCGAGCTCGACGAGGTCGTCGCGCTCGCCGACCGCATCATGGTGATGTACCGCGGTCGCGTGGTCGGCATCGTGCCCGGCACCACCCCCCGTGACGTGCTCGGCCTCATGATGGCCGGCGAACAGCCCGAAGGAGCCGCAGCGTGAGCGAGCCCCAGCCCAAGACCAGCACGACGCCGAGGGACACCACGACGGTTCCCGCGCAGGCGCCGGAGCCCTCGCGCTGGCACCAGACCTTCCAGAAGATCACCACTGGCAACGCGCTCATCTCGGTGCTGTCGGTGCTGCTCGCCCTCGTCGTCGGCGCGATCATGATCGCGTTCACCGACGAGGACGTGCAGAAGGCGGCGGGCTACTTCTTCGCCCGGCCGGGCGACACCTTCGTCGCGATCTGGCAGTCGGTGTCTGGCGCCTACTCGGCGCTCTTCCAGGGCTCGATCTACAACTTCCGCCGCGACAGCTTCGCCGCCGGCATCAAGCCGCTGACGGAGACGCTGACCTTCGCGACGCCGCTCATCGCCGGTGGTCTCGGCGTCGGCCTCGCCTTCCGCGTCGGCATGTTCAACATCGGCGGACGCGGCCAGATGCTGATCGCCGCCTCGGTCGCCGGATGGCTCGCCTTCGGCTTCGAGCTGCCGTGGGGCCTGCACATGCTCGTCGCCCTCGTCGGCGGCCTGCTCGGCGGTGCGCTCTGGGGCGGCATCGCCGGTCTCCTGAAGGCGAAGACGGGCGCGCACGAGGTCATCGTGACGATCATGCTGAACTTCGTCGCCTTCTACCTGGTGTCGTGGCTGCTGCGCACGCCCGGGCTGCTGCAGGCGCCGGGTTCCTCCAACCCGAAGACGCCGCCGATGAAGGACACGGCGATCTTCTGGAACCTGAAGGAGTACGGCTACAACCTGCACCTCGGCTTCCTCGTCGTGGTCGCCGCGACCGTGCTCGTCTGGTGGATCCTCAGCCGCTCGAGCCTCGGCTTCCGCTTCCGCGCGGTCGGCGAGAACCCGAACGCCGCGCGCGTCGCCGGCATCAATGTGCCGTCGATCTACGTCTACGCGATGCTCATCTCGGGTGCGCTGCTCGGCCTCGCCGGCGTCAACCAGGTGCTCGGCACCGTGACCACCGGCTTCACCGCCGGCATCGACGCGGGCGTCGGCTTCGACGCGATCACCGTGGCCCTGCTCGGCCGCTCCACCCCGTGGGGCATCTTCGCCGCGGGCCTGCTCTTCGGCGCCTTCAAGGCCGGCGGCTACTCGATGCAGGCCGCCGAGGGCGTGCCGGTCGACATCGTGCTCGTCGTCCAGTCCCTCATCGTGCTGTTCATCGCGGCTCCGCCGCTTGTGCGCACGATCTTCCGCCTGCCCGACCCGAGCCGAGGTCCGAAGCGACCTCGACCGATCGTCACGAAGGAGGTGACGGCGAAGTGACCACCGTGACCGAACACCACCAGGTGTCCCCGCAGCCCGACGCGCTCGCCACCACGGTGGTCACGAGCTGGAAGGCGCCCATCGCCTTCGCCGTCTTCACCCTGGCGGCGCTCGCGCTGGCCGTCTTCGCCCCGCGCGAGGGCGACACGACCTACCGCCTGAACGCCTCCGACAAGGACGCGATCATCATCGCGAACATCTCGGTGCCGGCGATGCCGGCGCTCTGGGTCGTGGTCGTCCTGCTCCTGCTCGCGACGGCGTTCTCCGTCTGGCTCGTCACGCAGAAGCGCCGGGTGCCGCTCTGGCTCATCGTCGTCTTCGCGATCGTGTTCCTGTTCGGCTTCCTCACCTGGGCCGGCGCCGGGGCGATGCTGCCGATGATCAACCTGCTCTACGGCTCGCTGAGCCTCGCGGTGCCGCTGATCTTCGGTGCGCTGACCGGCGTCATCGGCGAGCGGGTCGGCGTCATCAACATCGGCATCGAGGGGCAGCTGCTCGCCGGCGCCTTCACCTCGGCGGTCACCGCCTCCGTGGTGATGAGCTCGACGGGGTCGGTCGGCCTCGCCCTGCTCGCGGGCGTCATCGGCGCGATGGTCGCCGGCGCGCTCGTCGGCATGGTGCTCGCCGCCTTCGCGATCAAGTACTTCGTCGACCAGGTCATCGTCGGTGTCGTGCTGAACGTGCTCGTCACGGGTCTCACGAGCTTCTTCTTCTCGCAGGTGCTCGCCCCGAACGCCGCCGTGCTGAACTCCCCGCCGCGGTTCCCGCGCCTGCCGATCCCGCTCCTCAGCGAGATCCCGATCATCGGGCCGGTGCTGTTCCGGCAGACGCTCATCGTGTACCTGATGTACATCGCCGTGATCGTCGTCTTCATCGGGCTCTTCAAGACCCGCTGGGGCCTCCGCCTCCGCGCGGTCGGCGAGCACCCGCAGGCGGCCGACACGGTGGGCATCAACGTGAACCGCACCCGGTTCTGGAACGTCGCCCTCGCGGGCACCATCGCCGGCCTCGGCGGCACGTTCTTCACGATCGGCTCGGGCATCGCGTTCAACAAGGAGATGACGGCGGGTGCGGGCTTCATCGCCCTCGCCGCGGTGATCTTCGGTGGCTGGGACCCGATCCGGGCCACGCTCGCGGCGCTGCTGTTCGGCTTCGCGTCGAACCTGCAGAACACGCTCTCGGTGATCGGCTCGCCGGTGCCGAGCGAGTTCATGCTGATGCTGCCGTACCTCGTCACGATCATCGCCGTCGCCGGCCTCGTCGGGAAGGTCCGCGGGCCGGCCGCAGCGGGCAAACCCTACATAAAGTCCTGAGCGACGCATCCGGAGGCCTCGTGCGGCCAGCCCGCCCGGGGCCTCCGGCGTTCCATCCGGCCGCCGCGCGTCGCGTCATCCACCCGGCCGTTCCACCCGCCAAGCACTGCCCGGAAAGGGGAGCACCATGACCCGAACCGACGAGATCGACTGGGAGCTCCTCCGGGAGCGCGCCCGCGACGCGATGGCGAAGGCCTACGTGCCGTACTCGCAGTACCCGGTCGGCGCCGCCGCGATCGTCGACGACGGCCGCGTCGTCTCCGGCTGCAACGTGGAGAACGCCTCCTACGGCGTGACGCTCTGCGCGGAGTGCTCGCTCGTCTCCGCCCTCGTCATGTCGGGCGGCGGCAAGCTCGTCGCCTTCGCGTGCGTCGACGGCCACGGCGAGACGCTGATGCCGTGTGGCCGCTGCCGCCAGCTGCTCTTCGAGCACTCGGCGGAGGGGATGGTGCTCGACACCGTCTCCGGATTCAAGACCATCGACGAGGTGCTGCCCGACGCGTTCGGCCCGCGCACCCTCGCCGTCTACCGCGGCCAGGCGGAGGAGTCCGCCGGCCCGAGCAAGGGAGCATGACCATGGCCGCAGTCGAGGCCTTCGACGCCGTCGACCTGATCCGGGCGAAGCGCGACCGGCGCGAGCTCACGACCGCCGAGATCGACTGGCTGGTCGAGGCGTACACCCGCGGCTACGTCGCCGACGAGCAGATGTCGGCGATGACGATGGCGATCTTCCTGAACGGCATGAGCCGTCGCGAGATCCGCGACCTCACGATGGCGATGATCGCCTCGGGGGAGCGGATGGACTTCTCGGGGCTCGGCAAGCCCACGAGCGACAAGCACTCCACCGGCGGCGTCGGCGACAAGATCACCCTGCCGCTCATGCCCCTCGTCGCGACCTTCGGCGTCGCCGTGCCGCAGCTCTCGGGCCGCGGCCTCGGGCACACCGGCGGCACCCTCGACAAGCTCGAGTCGATCCCGGGGTGGCGCGCGGAGATCACGAACGACGAGATGTTCGCGCAGCTGCGCGACGTGGGCGGCGTGATCTGCGCGGCGGGCGCCGGGCTCGCCCCCGCCGACAAGAAGCTGTACGCGCTGCGCGACATCACCGGCACCGTCGAGGCGATCCCGCTCATCGCCTCCTCGATCATGTCGAAGAAGATCGCGGAGGGCACGAGCGCGCTCGTGCTCGACGTGAAGTTCGGCTCCGGCGCGTTCCTGCAGGACATCGAGCGCTCCCGCGAGCTCGCCCGCACCATGGTCGAGCTGGGCGAGGACGCGGGCGTCGCGACGAGCGCCCTGCTCACGAACATGAACGTGCCGCTCGGTCGCACGATCGGCAACGCGAACGAGGTGCGCGAGTCAGTCGAGGTGCTCGCCGGCGGCGGCCCCGCCGACGTGCGCGAGCTCACGATCGCGCTCGCCCGCGAGATGCTCGCCCTCGCCGGGCGCGACGGCGAGGACGTCGAGGGCGCCCTCGACGACGGCCGGGCCATGGACACCTGGCGTCGCGCGATCGCGGCGCAGGGCGGCGACCCGGATGCCGAGCTGCCCGTCGCCCGCGAGCACCACGTCGTCACGGCCGACCGCGACGGCGTCCTCGTGGAGCAGCACGCGCTGCCGTTCGGCATCGCCGCGTGGCGGCTCGGCGCGGGTCGCGCCCGCAAGCAGGACCCGGTGCAGCACGCCGCGGGCATCGAGCTGCACGCGAAGCCGGGCGACGAGGTGCGCGCCGGTCAGCCGCTGTTCACGCTCTCGGCCGACGAGCCGGAACGCTTCGGGCGGGCGCTCGAGGCCGTCGAGGGTGCGTGGCGCATCGGCGACGCCGGTGAGCCGGTCCAGGACGGCGGCCCGCTGATCGCCGACCGGATCGGCCGCTGAGGGCGCGCAGCCCCGCTGAACTCAGGAACGCCGCGTCGCGGCATCCCCGCAACTCCGGGGATGCCGCGACGCGGCGTTCGCCGTATTCGGCAGATGCTCCCGAGTCGCGACCGGCTATCGTTGACTCGTGGACACGACTGAGTACCGCCTCGAGGGCGACGGCATCGAGCTGCGGAGCCTGCCCAAGGTCAGCCTGCACGATCATCTCGACGGAGGTCTGCGCCCGCAGAGCCTCATCGAGCTCGCCGAGGAGATCGACCTCGACGTGCCCGCCACCGACGAGGCCGGTCTCGCCGAGTGGTTCTCCACCCAGTCGAACTCCGGCTCGCTCGTCGAGTACCTGAAGACCTTCGAGCTCACCACCGCGGTCATGCAGACCCGTGAGGGGCTCACCCGCGTCGCTCGCGAGTCCGTGCAGGACCTCGCGGCCGACGGCGTCATCTACGGCGAACTGCGCTGGGCGCCCGAGCAGCACCTCACCCGGGGCCTCAGCCTCGACGAGGCGGTCGAGGCCGTGCAGGAGGGCATCGAGCAGGGCATCGACGACGCCCGGCACCAGGGCCGGGGCATCCGCATCGGCCAGCTCGTCACCGCCATGCGCCACGCCGACCGCGGCCTCGAGATCGCCGAGCTCGCGGTGCGCCACCGCGACCGCGGCGTCGTCGGCTTCGACATCGCCGGCGCCGAGGCGGGATTCCTGCCGAGCCGGCACCGCACCGCCTTCGACTACCTCGCCGGGCAGTTCCTGCCGGTGACGGTGCACGCGGGCGAGGCCGACGGCCTCGACTCCATCCGCAGCGCCCTCGTCGACGGCCGAGCGCTCCGGCTCGGGCACGGCGTGCGCCTGGCGGAAGACCTGGTCATCGAGCGCCAGGACGACGAGAACACGTACGTCTCGCTCGGCCAGCTCGCGCAGTGGGTGCGCGATCGGGAGATCGCCCTCGAGACGAGCCCGTCCTCGAACCTGCAGACCGGCGCCATCGCGGCCTGGGGCGACGAGCTCGTCGACCACCCCTTCGATCTGCTGTACCAGCTCGGCTTCCGGGTCACCGTGAACACCGACAACCGGCTGCAGTCGGGCACCTCGCTCACGCGCGAGCTCGCCCTGCTGTCCGACGCCTTCGGCTACGACCTCGACGACCTCGAGGCGTTCCAGCTGAACGCGGCGGCCGCCGCCTTCCTCCCGCTCGACGATCGCGAAGAGCTCGCCGAGCTGATCGAAGACGGGTTCGACGAGGCCTGACCGGCCGCGACGTCCCGTCGCAACCCGCCCGCCGCGCCACGAACGCCGGGCTGTGAAACGGAACCGCCAGTGACCCTTCCGCCGCTCCCCGACGAAGCCGTCGCACTCGGCGCGCACGCCGCCGACTGGCGCGCCGCCGTGCGCGAGGCCGGCCGGGCGCTCACCCGCGCCGGTGCGGTGCGCATCGAGTACGCCGAGCGGATGATCTCGGTCATCGACGAGTTCGGCGCGTACGTCGTGATCGCCCCCGGCCTCGCGCTCGCGCACGCCCGGCCGGGTCCCGACGTGCTGCACGAGGGGCTCTCCGTCGTCACCCTCGCCGAGCCGGTCGCGTTCGGGCATCCGCACAACGACCCGGTGCGCGTGGTCGTCGGCCTCGCCGTGGCGAACGCCGAGGAGCACGTCGCGAGCGTCGCCGCCCTCGCGAACGCCTTCAACGACCCAGAGGCGATCGAACGGCTCGCCGCGGCCGGGAACGCCGCCGAGGTGCGCACGATCCTCGGGCTGGCGGCCGGGCGATGAGGATCGTGGCGGTCTGCGGCGCCGGGATCGGCACCTCGGCGATCCTCAAGGTCAACGCCGAGCGCGTGCTCGAGCGGCTCGGCATCGACGCTGAGGTGAGCGCGAGCGACCTCGACGGGGTCGCCCGAGCGGCCAGCGACGCGCAGGTCATCCTGACGTCCACCGAACTCGCGCCGGCGGTGCGCCGGGCGATCGGGCGCAACTACGCCGAGATCGTCGAGGTGCGGAACTTCCTCGACCTCGACGAGCTCGCCGTGCTGCTCGAGCGCTCGCTCGGCTGAACCGACGCGAGCGCCCGAGCAGGCCGGCGCCCGAGCGACCGATCGCTCAGGCGACGAGTTCGCGCATGCCGGCCTCGAGCGCGGCCGCGGCGGCCGTCGCCGCAGCGCGGCGCTCGGCGACGGTGCCCTCGTCGGAGACGGCGTCGATGTAGACCTTCAGCTTCGGCTCGGTGCCGCTTGGGCGGACCATCACGCGTCCGCCGCCGGCGAGGACGATGCGCAGCACGTCCGAGGGCGGCAGCTCGCCGCCTTCGGCGAGGTCCTCGATGCGCTCGACGCGGATGCCGCCGACCTCCGCGGGCGGGTTCGCGCGCAGCCGGGCCATGACCTCGCCGATGCGGGCGAGGTCGGTGACGCGGATCGAGACCTGGGCGGAGGCGAAGCAGCCGAAGCGCTCGACGAAGTCGTCGAGGTGGTCGGCGATCGTGCGGCCGGCGGCCTTCAGCTCCGCGGCGAGGCCGAGGAAGGCGACCGCGGCGGAGATGCCGTCCTTGTCGCGCACCGTGCCGGGGTTCACGAGGTAGCCGAGGGCCTCCTCGAAGCCGAACACGAGGTGCGGGGCGCGGGAGATCCACTTGAACCCCGTGAGCGTGGCCCGGAACTCCAGCCCGTGGTGGCGTGCCACCGTCTCGAGACCGGGGGAGGAGACGATCGAGCACGCGAGCGTGCCCTCGGGTCCGCCGTCGCCCGTCGCCGCGGCGACGGCGCGCTCGGCCGCCTGCCAGCCGAGCAGCAGGCCCACCTCGTTGCCGGTGAGCCGGCGATAGCCCTCGGCAGCGGTCTCGTCGGGGATCGCGATGGCGAGCCGGTCGGCGTCGGGGTCGTTCGCGACGATGAGCTCGGCACCGGCTTCGCGCGCCGTGGCGAACGCGAGGTCCATGGCGCCCGGCTCCTCCGGGTTCGGGAAGGCCACCGTCGGGAACGCCGGGTCGGGCTCGATCTGCGCGGCGACGAGCGTCGGGCGGTCGAACCCGGCGGCCGCGAGCACCTTGGCGGTCGTCTCCCAGCCCACACCGTGCATCGCCGTGTACGCGACCTTGGGCTGCGCCGCGGGGGCGCCTCCGGCCGCCTGCGCCGTCGCCGCGACGTAGGCGTCGACGACGGACTCGTCGGCGGTCTCGTAGTCCCCGCGCGGCAGCTCTGGCACCAGAGCGGACTCGGCGACGCGCAGGATGTGCGCGGCGATCTCGGCGTCGGCGGGCGAGACGATCTGCGATCCGCCGTGGTCGCCGCCGAGGTACACCTTGTAGCCGTTGTCGTTCGGCGGGTTGTGGCTCGCGGTCACCATGACCCCGGCGCTGAGCCCCAGGTGCCGCACCGCGAACGCCGTCACCGGCGTCGGCAGGAGCCGGGGGAGCAGCACGGCGCGCACGCCGGCGCCCGACATGATCTCGGCCGAGTCGCGGGCGAAGACCGCCGAGTTCTTGCGGCCGTCGTAGCCGATCACGACCGAGGGGGTCTCGCCGGGCGCGGCCTGCTCGAGCAGGTAAGCCGCGAGCCCGGCCGCCGCCTGCGACACGAGCACCCGGTTCATCCGGTTCGGCCCGGCGGCGATCTCGCCGCGGAGCCCCGCCGTGCCGAACGCGAGCCGGGTGTCGAAGCGGTCGGCGAGCTCGGCCGCCGCCGCTCCGTCGCCGGCGCGGACGGCGTCGAGGATGCCGCTGAGCTCCTCCCGCGTCTCGGGGTCGGGGTCCTGGGCCAGCCAGGCCTCGGCGAGGGCGACGCGGGCGTCGTCGGTGGGGTGCTGCTCGGGCATCCGATGGTCCTTTCGGGGTCGGCGAAACGCCGGAGCCGCCAACAGGGCGGCGCTGGGCTCAGATCGCGGCGACGATGTCCGCGAGGAGCTTGGAGATCACGGGCTCGGCCTCGCGGCCCGCCTCGATGACCTCCTCGTGGCTGAGCGGGGTGGTCTGGATGCCGGCGGCGAGGTTGGTGATGAGGCTCATGCCGAGCACCTCCATGCCGGACTGGCGCGCGGCGATGGCCTCGAGCGCGGTCGACATGCCGACGATGTGGCCGCCGATGGTCTTCGCCATCTGCACCTCGGCCGGCGTCTCGTAGTGCGGGCCGCGGAACTGGCAGTAGACGCCCTCGTCGAGCTCGGGCGAGATCGAGCGGGCGAGCTCGCGCAGGCGCGTCGAGTACAGGTCGGTGAGGTCGATGAACGTCGCGCCCTCGAGCGGCGAGTCGGCGGTCAGGTTGATGTGGTCGCTGATCAGCACGGGAGTGCCCGGCTTCCAGTGCGACTTGATGCCGCCGGCGCCGTTCGTGAGGATCATCGTCTTCGCACCGGTCGCGGCGGCGGTGCGCACCGAGTGCACGACCCGGCGCACGCCGTGGTTCTCGTAGTAGTGGGTGCGCGCGCCGATCACGAGGGCCCGCTTGCCGTTCGGCAGCAGCACCGAGCGCAGCGTGCCGACGTGGCCCTCGAGCGCGGGCTTCGAGAAGCCGGGCACCTCGGTCGCCGGGATGGTGTGCGTCGTCTCGCCGATGATCTCGGCGGCCTTGCCCCAGCCGGAGCCGAGGGTGAGGGCCAGGTCGTGCCGGGCGACCCCGGTGAGCTCGGCGATGCGGTCGGCCGCCTGCTGGGCCACCACGAAAGGGTCGGCGGCGGGATCGTCGAGGGGGTTCTGCTCGGTCATCCCACCATGCTAATCAGCGCGGAGGGCCGTGGCATCCGCCTGCTCGTTTGCTGCCCTTTCGCGGCCTGCGCCAGAATATTGAGCATGGCCTATGAATTCGAGCGCACCCAGAGAATCGCTGTCCTCGGCGGCGGTCCCGGCGGGTACGAGGCGGCGCTCGCCGCGGCGCAGCTCGGCGCCGAAGTCACGCTCATCGAACGGGCCGGCGTGGGCGGCTCGGCCGTGCTCACCGACGTGGTCCCCTCGAAGTCGCTCATCGCGACGGCCGAGGCCTCGAACGCCGTGAAGGAGGCCGCCGACCTCGGCGTGCAGTTCTACGCGAAGGGCGAGTCCGAGAAGGCCGTGAAGCCCAAGGTCGCCATCAACCTCGCCGCCGTGAACAAGCGCCTGCTCGGCCTCGCCGCCCAGCAGTCGGAGGACATGCGCTCGAACCTCATCGAGGCGGGCGTGCACCTCGTGCAGGGCGAGGGTCGGCTCGACGGGGCCAACGCCGTCATCGTGTCGACCTCGAAGGGCGGCACCGACTTCGACCGCATCGAGGCGGACACCCTCGTCATCTCGGTCGGCGCCACGCCGCGCGTGCTGCCCACCGCCGTGCCGGACGGCGAACGCATCCTCACCTGGACGCAGCTCTACCACCTGCAGCAGATCCCCGAGCACCTCATCGTCGTCGGCTCCGGCGTCACGGGCGCGGAGTTCGCCTCGGCGTACCGCGCGCTCGGCGCCAAGGTGACGCTCATCTCGAGCCGCGACCAGGTGCTGCCCGGCGAGGACGCCGACGCCGCCGCCGTCATCGAGAAGGTCTTCACCCGCAACGGCATGAAGGTCATGAACAAGTCCCGCGCCGAGTCCGTGGTGCGCGACGGCGATTCGGTCGTCGCGACGCTCACCGACGGGCGCGAGGTGCGCGGCTCGCACTGCCTGATGGCCGTCGGCTCGGTGCCGAACACGCAGGGCATCGGCCTCGAGGAGGCCGGCGTGCAGCTCACCGAGTCCGGGCACATCCGGGTGAACCGGGTCGCCCGCACCTCGATGCCGAACATCTACGCCGCCGGCGACTGCACGACGTTCCTCCCGCTCGCCTCGGTCGCCTCGATGCAGGGCCGCACGGCCGTGTTCCACGCGATGGGCGACGTCGTGAACCCGCCCGAGAACCGCAACATCACGTCGAACATCTTCACCCAGCCCGAGATCGCGACCGTCGGCTGGACGCAGAAGGAGATCGAGGAGGGCGTCGTGCCCGGCACCGTGTACAAGCTGCCGCTCGCCTCGAACCCGCGCGCGAAGATGATGGGCATCCGCGACGGTTTCGTGAAGCTCTTCGCCTCCGCAGGCTCCGGCGCGATCATCGGCGGCGTGATCGTCGCCCCGAAGGCGTCGGAGCTGATCTTCCCGCTCGCGCTCGCCGTGGAGCACCGCCTCACGGTCGACCAGTTCGCCGAGGCCTTCCCGGTGTACCCCTCGCTCTCGGGCTCGCTCACCGACGCGGCCCGCGCCATGCACGTCGTGCGCTGACGCGGGCGCGCTCCGGGGCTAGGGACGCTCGGGGTCGACAGCGGGGATCGAGCCGGTGGGCACGATCCTCACCTCGGCGCCGTCCTTGTCGATCAGCTTGCCGCCGACGTAGTAGTCGCCCTCCTCGAGCGCAGTGAGCGCCTCCTCGGGCACCAGGCGTGTCGGCGCCGCGACGAAGGTCGAACGATCGCCGCGCGAGTTCGAGCGCCGCACGACGTGGTTGAACAGCACGTTGAGCAGCACGGCCATGATCGTCGCCGAGCTGATCCCGGAGTGGAAGATGATCTGGAACCAGGTCGGGAATGCGTCGTAGATCGCCGGCAGCACGACGGGCAGCATGCCGAAGGCGAGCGAGATCGCGACGATGATGAGGTTCAGGTTGTTCCTGTAGTCGACCTTCGAGAGCGTCGCGATGCCGCTCGCCGCGACCGTGCCGAACAGGGCCACGCCGACGCCGCCGAGCACGGGCGTCGGGATGGCCGCGACGATCCGGCCGAGCACGGGCAGCACGCCGAGCAGCACGAGCACGACGCCGCCCGCGGCGACGACGTAGCGGCTCTTCACCTTGGTGATGGCGACGAGTCCAACGTTCTGCGCGAACGCACTCTGCGTGAACGAGTTGAAGATCGGCGAGACCGCGCTCGAGAGCATGTCGGCGCGCAGGCCCGCCGCGATCCGCTTGGAGTCGACCTTCGTGCCGACGACCTCGCCGACCGCGAGGATGTCGGCGGTCGTCTCCGTGAAGGTGACGAGCACGACGATGAGCATGGAGATGATCGCCGCGGGCTCGAAGGTCGGCAGGCCGAACTGGAACGGCATCGGCACGGCGAAGATCGGTCCCTCGAGGGCGCCGGCGAAGTCGACGCGGCCGAAGAACGCGGCCACCACGGTCGCGAGCACGAGGGAGAGCAGGATGGCGAGGCGGGCGAGTGCCGGGGTGCCGAACTTCGTCAGCAGCACCATGATGAGCAGCGCCACGCCGGCGAGGCCGAGGTTCGCCGGGTCGCCGAAGTCGGGTGCGCCGGCGCCGCCCATCGCCCAGGTCCCCGCCACCGGGATCAGCGTCAGGCCGATCGAGGTGATCACGACTCCGGTCACGACGGGCGGGAAGAACTTCACGATCATCGCGAAGAACGGCGCGATGAGGATGCCGATGACCGCCGACGCGAGGATGGCGCCGAACACCGCCGGCAGTCCGCCACCGCCGGAGAGGATCGCGAGCATCGTCGCGACGCCGGCGAACGAGACGCCCTGCACGAGCGGCAGCTGCGAGCCGAAGAACGGGATGCCGATGGTCTGCAGGATGGTGGCGAGGCCGCCGATGAAGAGCGCGCTCGCGATGAGCACGCCGATCTCCAGCTGGCTGAGGCCGGCGGCCTGGCCGATGACGAGCGGCGGGGCGATGATGCCGCCGTACATCGTGAGCACGTGCTGGAGCCCGTAGGCGAAGGTCGGGCCGAGGCCGAGCTTCGTGTCTTCGGGCCTCGTGGGGGTGGCCTTCGCGGCCGATCGTGTGCGTCCCATGGTTCCTCTGCTGTCGGTTGCCGTTGATGCGATGTCGCATGTGTCTTCACCGGGGCCGTGTGGGGAACGGACCGAGGCGGCAGGGTCGCCGACGCGAGGCCGGCGACCCTGCCGGAGGAATCTGATTTCGCAAAGCGGAAACTTGATTCCAATGAGTGAGAAGAGTGAAGCACTCGGTTTCCGGGCTGTCAAGGGGTGGCGGCACTCGGGGAACGTCGGCGGAGCGCCGGCGGCTCAGCCGTGCAGGACCCGAGCGGCGAACGCCAGGATCGCCTCGGCCGACTCCGCGTTCGCTCCGTCGCGCCCGCTGCCGCCGACGAGTTCGGGCAGCGGTGGGAGATAGGCGGGGGCATCGGTGAAGCCGAGGTGCGAGGCCCCGGCGACCTCGACGCGTTGCGGGGCGCTCGACGCGGCGAGCATGGCGTCGAGCGCCGCGCGGTAGCGGTCGTCGGCCTCGGCGTCGCCCGTGCCCTCGCCCGCGACGAGCGCGAGCACCGGCGGCAGCGCGCCCAGCGTCTCCGCGAGCCACGGGTAGCCGTCCAGGTCGACGGCGGCGGCGAAGCGAGGATCGAGGCCGGCGGCGAGGATGGCGGAGGCGCCGCCGAGGGAATGCCCGGCCGCGATCGCCCGTGCCGGGTCGAGGGCGCCCGCCAGGCGCCGTCCTGCCGCGTCCGTCCGCGCACCCTCGGCGATCCGCTCGAGCTCGTCGAGCGCCGAGGAGAGGTCGGCCGCCCGCCGGAGCGCCCATTCGCCGATGAGGGCGTCGGCGGTGGCCGGGTCGTCGGCGAGATTGCTGCGCACGACGGTGCCGTCCTCGAGCACCGTCGCCGAGCTGTCGCCCGGGTGGTCGATGGCGAGGACGGCGTAGCCGTGGCTCGCGAGCTCCATCGCGAGCGAGGTGTTCTGCGCGCGGACGCCGCCGAGCCCGGGAGAGAGCACGATGACCGGCCATCGGCCCGGCGAGGGCATCGCATCGGCGGCGGCCGGGACTCGCCCGCGCGCGACCTCGTCGAACAGGAACGCGGGCGCGCCGAAGTCCTCGGCGAGCGCCGCCGCGACGATCGTCGACTCCCCGGCGTCGCGGCCGAGGTAGGCGACGCCGCCGGGGTCCGGGCGCTGCACGGTCGGGTACCAGAGCCGACCCACGATGGTGCGGGGACTCGGGCCGGGGTGCGGTCGTTCCCACTGCAGCGTGGTCTCCGCGACGGCGTGCGGTCCGCTCGGTGCGGGCAGGGAGAACCTCGGCAGCGCCCAGTTCGCGCCCGTGGCGCCGAGCGCGAGCAGCACGGCGAGGGTGCCGGCCGTCGCACCGCCGAGCCGGGCGAGCACGGTCGCCGCGCGGCGCCGTGGTCGCCTCGGCGGGCGGAGCCGTGCGAGGGCCACGGCGAGGGCGAGCACCGCGGCGGCGGCGAGCACCGCGGTCGGCCAGCGCACGCCGTCGAGGACGAGCGCGGTGAGCACGAGCGCCGCGCTGACGGCGGCGGAAGCTGCGACGCCGACGGGGCGGGTGCGCCGCGGCAGCGCGGACGAGGCCAGCAGGAGCGGCGTGGTGAGCGCGAGCAGCACGTCGAGGGGGGTCACCGGCTCAGCTTCGACGCGGCCGGAGCGGGCCGCGTCCGACGCCCGGATGACCCGGGTCATCCGCGGTGATGACGTCCGGCTCGGGCCGGCGCGTGGTACCGCGGGACGATCATGGAGGGGCCGGATCCCTCCGGCGGCGGATGTCCGAGCCCCTCCCCACGGCATAGCGTCGAACAGTGATCCAATCCACCCCTCCTGACCTCCGGCCGTTGCGCGACCGCGTCGAACTCCTCGAGCCGGTCGTGCTCGACGGTGTCGGCGGGCTCGAGTGGCGCCCGATGACCGCCGAGGACGTCCCCGCGATCACGGAGCTGTTCGCGGAGGCCGGGCGGCTCGACCATCCGACCGTCGTGGTGGCGGAGGACGAGGTCGCCCAGCTGCTCGAGATGCCGACGGTGGACCTCGCCCTCGACACGATCGTCGGCGTCGAGCCGGGCGGACGGATCGTCGCGTACGGCGCGGTGATCGCCGGTGAGGAGCACCGCACCGTCGTCTGGATCACCCTCGACGGGACGGTGCATCCCGCGCGCCGGCGAGCAGGCATCGGCACCGCGCTGCTCGCCTGGCAGGAGGCCCGAGGCCGGCAGTTGCTCGGCTCGTCCGAGGAGCGCCTGCCGGCGTGGCTGGCGGCGGGCACCGAGGAGCACGTGACGGACGCGATCGCGCTGTTCGAGCGCCACGGATACGCGCCCACCCGGTGGTGGCTCGAACTCGAACGCGACCTCGGGGAGCCGATCCCTCGACGGCCGCTGCCGGAAGGCGTGCGGCTCGAACCGTACCTGGACTGGCGCGAGGAGACCCGCTTGGCGTACAACGCCGCGTTCGAGGACCACTGGGGGAGTCAGCCCGCGACGGCGAGGGAATGGGACGCCGACGAGCGCCTGGAGTCCTCCCGGCCCGAGCTCTCGCGCGTCCTGGTCGCGTCGGACGAGGCCGGCCGCGACCTCGTCGTCGGGTTCGTCATCGTCACCGTGTCGGAGCAGGAGTGGGCGCTGCGGGGCGGTTCGTTCGCCTACATCGACGCCCTCGGCGTCCGGGCGGAATGGCGCGGTCGGGGGCTCGCGTCGGCGCTCCTCGCGGATGCCATGCGCGTCTACCGCGACGCCGGGTTCGCGCTCGCCGTGCTCGACGTCGACGCCGAGAGCCCGACCGGGGCCGTCGGGCTCTACGAAGGGCTCGGCTTCCGCGAGTCGCAGCGCTCGGTCAGCCTCGTCAAGGAGCTCTAGGCGGCGGCGCGGCCGGGCGCCTCACCCGGAGCACGCTGGGCGCGACCGGCTCGGCGATCACGACGTCGCCGGCCGGGGCGAAGACGATGGGCAGCAGCGTCCTCGGCAGCCAGCGCGCTCCTCGGTGCCGAGGAGCCGGGCTAGCCGTCGACGCGTCGTCGCCGCGCAGCGAGGTGCACGCCGAGGAGGCCGACGAGGCCCAGCGCGAGCGCGAGGGCGGCGGCACCGGCCGTCGAGGCCACGTGGACGCCGGTCGCCGCGAGGGGGGCGCGCGGTGCGGCGGGCGCAGGATCGGGGACGACCTCGATCCGCACCGTCGTCGAGACGCCGTCGACGCTCACCGTGAGGACGTGGGGGCTCGCCGACGGGAAGGTCACCCGGGTGCCGTCGATGACGTCGCGAGGGTGGTCGCTCGTCACGACGGCGCGGGAGGCCGCATCCGGGATCGGGTTGCCGAAGGCGTCGCGGGCGTCGACGGTGAGGTCGACCGAGCCGCGCACGGGCACGCTCGTCGCCGAGGGCGTCGCGGCGACGGTCGATGCCGGCCCGGGCTCCACGCGCAGGACGAAGCGCTGCCCGGCGGCCGTGCCGACGCCGTTCGCGGCGGTGACCTCGACCGGGTACTCGCCCGCCGCGGTGGGAGCCGTCCCGCGGAGCACGCCGCTGTCCGCGTCGAGGGTGAAGCCCGGCGGGAGGGGGCCGGCCGAGAATGCGGGCCGCGGGGATCCGCTCGCCTCGAAGCGGTGCTCGAACGGCCCGCCGGCGACGACGGTGGCACCCGGCGGGGTCGTGAAGCCCGGCGCAACATCCTGCGCCCGCCAGCTCGCGACGGCGTCGACGGTGGCGCTGGGCGTGCGAGTGCCGGGCGCGACCAGGGCCTGCGCCGCGGGCGTGGACTGCTCCGGCGTGAAGAGTCGCGTGGCGGGCTCGGGGGAGCCGACGGCGGTGAGGGCGACCGAGGCCGAACCGGCCGGGGCGGCGGCCGGGACATCGAACCAGAACGGCACGCCCGCGGCCAGTTCGCCGTCGGTGGGCTCGTCGCCGCCGGCATCCACGAGCCGGACGGTTGACGGCAGCTCGCGCACGACGGTACTCGAGGCGGCATGGTCGGTGGAGAGCTGGAACGGGCCGAGCCGTTCACCGGCCTGCCCCGTCGCCGAGGCCGGGGAGACGCTCGCCGTGGGTCGGCCGGCGCGGGCGGTGGCCGCGGCGGCGACGGCCGCGTCCCGGAGGTGGCCGGCGAGCTGGATGACCGCGGCATCGGTGATGTTCGTGACCTCGGCCGCGTCGCTGAGGTACCAGACGGCGAGCTGCGTGCCGGCGATCGCCTGCGCCTCCGTCAGTGCGGCGGCCCAGGGCGCATCGATCGCCTGCAGCGTCGCGAGCGAGGTCGCGGGATAGCCGAGGGCGAGCGCCTGCGCGATCTCGTCCTCGTGGTCGACCGCCGGCGAGGCGGGGTCGGGGAACTGCGCCCACGGCGTCTCGACCAGCTGGCGCCGGGCGTCGAAGGGGATGTGCAGTTCCACGCAGTACGCGGTGAGCCGTTCGGTGGTCGAGAGCTCGAGGTCGAACTCGACCGTCGCGATCACCCGCCCCGAGGTCAGGCGCAGGGGGCTGCCGTGGGCGCCGGCCGAGGCAGTGGCGGTGACGGGCGGATCCGCCGGGGCGCTCGGGGCGCCGGCCGCCGCCGCGGCCGTGCCAGCGAGCACCGTGCCGATGCCGAGGGCGAGCCCCGCCATCGTGGTCCGCATGCGCCGACGGAGCTTCACCATGCCGCCTTCCCACGCCCGCGGGTCGAGCGCCGTCCGGAAGCATACGGCCGGGTGCCTCCGGTTCCGCATCCCCAGTTCGAGGGATGCAGACTCGATCGGCGACGGCGACGGCGACGGCGACGGCGACGGCGGGCGCGCTCCGCCCCCGCTGATGTGAGACTGGAGGGATGGCCCCGGAAGCGCGCGAGTACCACGAGTTCTTCCGGGGCATCCGCCGTTCCGGTCTGCGCGGTGCCGTCGCCGCCGTCGCGATCCTCGCGATCTACTTCGGCCTCGCGGCAGCGATGGGCGGCTGGGTCGTGCCCGCGATCGTCGCGGCGGGCTTCCCGGATGCGCGGCTGCCGCTCTCGTTCCTCACGATCGCCGCGGTGCTGCCGTTCGTCTTCCTCGTGCAGCGGGTGTGCTTCGGGGTTCCGGGTCGTTGGCTGCACTCGGTCGCCGGGAGGTTCCGGTGGGCCGTGGCGGGCCGGGCCGCGCTCGTCGTGGTGCCCGCGTTCGCGCTGCTCGGTGCCGCCGACTGGGTGCTCGACGGCGCGCCGGCGCCGCCCGCGACCTCGCTCGCGATGGGAACGGCCATCCTCCTCGCGCTCCTTCTCGCCCCGCTGCAGTCCATGGCCGAGGAGTACCTGTTCCGGGGGCTGCTCACGCGCTCGGTCGCCACCTGGTTCGGCCCGAGCATCGTGAGCCTCGCGATGAGCCTGCTCGTCACCGCGGTGCTCTTCGCGGCGTTCCACGGCACGGCGGATCCGTGGCGGCTCGCCTTCTACCTCGCCTTCGGCGTGGCGGCGTCGCTCGTCACCTGGCGCACGGGCGGCGTGGAGTCGGCGAGCATCATGCACGCCGCGAACAACCTCGCCGCCATCGTGGTCACGGTGTGGCTCGGCGGCGACCACCGCGTCGCCGACCCCGACGCCGAGGGCTCGCCGCGCCAGCTGCTCGGCATCGCGGTGTGCGCGATCGTCACCGCGGGGATCTGGATCGTCTCCTCGCGCGCGGGCGATCAGCGCCGAGCGGACGAGGGCGCCGGCGCGTCGGCGATCAGCTCCGGCGGACGAGCGAGGTGAGCCGGATTCGCGAGGGCGGCATCCACACGTTCGAGTACTCCACCGGGCGGTCTCCGCGCGTGTAGGTGGTCTGCTCGACGTGCAGCAGCGGCTCGCCCGCCGGAACGCGCAGCAGTTCGGACAACTGCGGCGTCGGCGCGGTGGCGCCGACGATGCGGCGACCGAGGGTGATTCGCATGCCGGCATCCTCCTCGAGGTGCCGGAAGAGCCCCTTGCCGAGCACCGCGCCCTCGTCGAGCTCGGGCAGCGCCGCGGTGCTGATCCAGTTCTCCAGCACCATGATCGGCTCGCCGTCGGCGTTGCTGCGGACGCGCACGAGCTTCCACGTCGGCGTACCGGGCGAGAGCTCGAGCAGTCCGGCCACGCCCGCGGGGACGGCGACCCGCTCCGCCGAGACGAGGGCGGTCGTGAAGTCGATGCGCTGCGCCTGCAGCTCCTCGGCCATCGAGCGGAGCGGATTGCTGAAGTCCTGCTGCAGCTCGCCCGCCGCGACGAAGGTGCCGCGGCCCTGGATCTGGCGGAGGAGCCCCTCGTCGATGAGCGTGCGGAGTGCGCGCCTGACCGTGCCCCGGCTCACATCGAGCTCCTCGGCGAGATCGGACTCGGCGTGGAGCTTGTAGTTCTGCGGCCAGGCGCCGCTCGTGATGTTCCGGCGGATCTGGTCGCTGATCTGATCGTGCAGCGCCCAGGCGGTGTCACGGATCAGCGGGTCCAGCTGGGGCACGGTCAAAGCGTCTCGTTCCTGCGCGTGGAGCCCTACGGATCACCGACCATGGATGACCGATCGCAGCTCGCGAGTGATCCCTTCCGGATCCTCATCTTGCCAGACCGTGCGCCCGTAGACCGCGCCCGCCATGCCCGCGTCGAGGCATGCCTCGAGATCCGCGATCGTGGCGGCGGGGCCGTTGCGCGGGGGCCCGCCCCGCAGCAGGACCGGCACCGGCACGGCCGCGACGAGGTCGGCGAGCGCCGCGCGGGAGGGCGTCCGGTCGATCTTCACGAGGTCGGCGCCGAGCTCGAAAGCGACCCGGGTGCCGTCGATCATGATCTGCGAGAGCGCCGCGTCGTCGACGTCGGCGGCCTTCGCCATCACCTCGACCATGAGCGGCAGTCCGAGGCGCTCGCACTCGCGCGCGAGCGCCCCGGTGCGTTCGGCGCCGATGTCGACGACCCGCGGCGCCCGCACGTCGTAGATGAGGAAGACCACGGCGCAGTCGCCGCCGGCGCGGACGACCTGCTCCGCGCCGGCCCAGTGGGCGGATGCCTCGAGCCGCTCGTGCGGGTCGTCGGTCACGGGCGAGCGGTCCACCCGCAGCACGAGGCCCGTCGTGGGGGAGCCGTGCACCTCCGGGTCGAGGGTCTTGGCCGAGTGCAGCCCCATCTGCAGGCCGTCGGCGCCGCCCCGCCAGCTCGCGTGCGCGAGCTGGCGGAGGCCGCCGAGGTACCCGCCGCTGGTGCCCGCCGAGACGGCGTGGTCGTAGCCGACGATGAGGGCGCGCCCGTCATCGCCGAGCACGCGCGCGAGTCGTCGGTCCACTCCGTTCGGTGCGGTCGTCAGCGTGTTCATTCCCTGCCTTTCAGATGACGTCGGCGGTCTGCTCCGCCGGCTCGTCGGTCGTTCGTCGGTCGAGTGCGCGGTCCAGGCCGAACCGCAGCACGAGGCCCATCACGGCGCCGGCTAGCATCGGGGCGCCCACGGTGATGAGCAGCGAGAGCCCGTCGCGCGGCCCGGGGAACGCGTTCGCGCCCCAGCCGTCGAGGAGCAGCAGCAGTCGGGGGCCGAGGTCGCGCGCCGGGTTCAGCGAGGTCATCGAGAGCGCACCGGTGGCGACCGTGAGCATCAGGATGAGCACGCCGATCGCGAGCGGGAAGGCCCACGACACCGGCGCGTTCACCGTCCGCCGGTGCGAGATGATGACGACGAAGAGGATCAGCACCGCCGTCGCGATGAGCTCGACGGAGAAGCCGACGCCGACGGGGACCGCCTCGTAGGCGGCGGCGTCGGTGCCGATGATCGCGGGGTTCGGCGAGTAGGGCACGAAGACCATCGCGGCCGCCTCCGCGCCCGGCGCGCCCTTCGCGATGCCCTGCTCGGCCATCCACTGCCGCAGGGTCCCGCCGAACCAGAGCATGACGACGGAGGCGCCGACGAGCGCGCCGGCGATCTGCGAGATCCAGTAGCCGGGGACGAGTCGCCAGGAGTGCTTGCCCGCGATGGCGAAGGCGAGCGTGACGGCGGGGTTCAGGTGGGCGCCCGAGAACGTCGCGGCGAGCCAGACGGCGATCGCGACGGCCGAGCCCCAGATGATGCCCATCGAGACGAGGTCCGCGACCTGGGCGAGCAGGATCGCCACGGCGACGCCGGAGCAGCCGAGCAGGACGATCGCGAAGGTGCCGAGCGCCTCGCCCGCGTAGGCGCGCCAGTGGCCGGTCATCGGGCGACCCCCTCGGCGAGCAGCCGCTGCAGCGCCTCGTCGCGCGCGTAGGAGGCCTGGGTGCCGCGCCGGGTGACCGAGTCGGCCGAGACGACGACGGCCAGCTCGATCGAGGCGATCGGATCGAGGCCGGCGGCCAGGCCGTGCGCGAATCCGCCGCAGAACGCGTCGCCGGCTCCCGTCGTGTCGACCGCGTCGACGACCGGGGCGGGGAAGTGCTGGACGCTGCCGTCCTCGTGCACGAGGTTGGCGCCGTCCTCGCCGAGGGTGATCACGAGGCGCACCCCGAGGCGGGCGGCGAAGGCCGCGCCGTCCGTCGTCATGTCCTCGGGGGCCCGGCCGAACTCCGCCTCGAACAGCAGCGCGAACTCCGTCTCGTTCGGGATGAGCCAGTCGGTGAGGGCGAGCAGACCCGGCGCGACCGGGGCCGCCGGCCCCGGGTTCAGCACCGTGATCGCGCCGGCGTCCTTGCCGTGCCGGAAGCCGCGCTCGATGATCGGCTGCGGCACCTCGAGCTGGCTGAGCACGAGCGCCGGCGCGGGGTTCGCGGCGAACGCGCCGTCGACCTGCTCGAGCGTCATGAGCTCGTTCGCGCCGGCGCCGAGGATGATGCGGTTGTCGCCGCTCGGGTCGACCATCACATTGGCGACGCCGCTGTAGCTGTCCGGCGCCTGCGCCATGTGCTCGACGTCGATCCCGAAGGAGCGGAAGTTCTCGATGGTGTCGCGCCCGAAGGAGTCCGTGGCGACGGTGTTCACCATCACCACGCGGCTGCCGAGGAGCGCCGCCATCACGGCCTGGTTCGCGCCCTTGCCGCCGAAGCCCTGGGCGAAGCCGCGTCCGAAGACGGTCTCGCCCTGCGCGGGCATCCGTTCGAGATACGAGATGAGGTCGACCATCGTGCTGCCGACGCAGACGATCTGGGCGGCTGGGGGAGTGCTGGGGGTCATGGGTTCTCTCCGAAACGTCGTTGATCCGTACCGTACGAAAAGGAGCATAGACGTATATGTACGTATTGCAAAGTACTCAACTGTGAACCGGGGTGATCCACGCCTCGGATCCTCCTCTCCTCGCCGGCGGGCGGCGCGCAGGCGCGGCGCGAGCGGGGGTGCCGCCCCGGTGGTCCTTGCATTGCTTTCCCATATGGGAATATGATGCGGGGATGGCCCGTGCAGCGACGACCTCCGACGTCTTCAACGCCATCGCCGAACCGCAGCGACGAGACATCCTGCTGCTGCTCCGCGACGGCGAGCGCCCCGCGACCGCCATCGCCGAGGAACTCGGGCTGAGCCAGCCCGGGACGTCGAAGCACCTCCGCGTGCTGCGGGAGGTGGGGCTCGTGGACGACCGGCGCGACGGCAGGCAGCGCGTGTACCGGCTCGACGCGCGCGGTCTCGAGCCGGTGCACGAGTGGGCGGGCGGATTCGAGCGGTTCTGGAACGAGAGCTTCGAGCGGCTCGACGCGTACGTGCAGGACCTCAAGCGGAACGGGAGTGCGCAATGACGGACGATGCGGCGACGAACGGTGCGGAGTCGGCCACGGCCGACCGCGAGATCGTCATCACCCGCCTGATCGACGCCCCGAGGGCCCTCGTGTTCGAGGCCTTCACGGAGGTGGCGCATCTGGCGCAGTGGTGGGGCCCGCACGGCTTCACGACGACCACCCGCGCGTTCGAGTTCCGCGAGGGCGGGGTCTGGGAGTTCGTGATGCACGGGCCGGACGGCACGAAGTATCCCGAGTGGATCAGCTGGACCGAGATCGTCCCGCCGGAGCGGATCGCCATGCTCCACGGCGAGCACCGCGACGATCCCGAGGCCTTCGAGTCGGTGCTGAGCTTCGAGGAGCTCGGAGGGGCCACCAGGGTGCGGATGCAGACGGTGTTCCGGAGTCGAGAGCTGCGCGATGCCGCGATCGAACGGCACGGCGCCGTCGAGGGCGGCCGGCAGACCCTTGCCGAACTCGCCGCCTACGTCGAACGGGCGGACCGGACGGAGCGGGCGCGCTGATGGCCGGCACCGTGTTCTTCAGCGTCTCGATGTCGCTCGACGGCTACATCGCCCCGGCGTCCGCCGACGAGCTGATGGGCCGGCAGTGGATGCAGCTGCAGCAGTGGGTGTTCCGGCAGAAGCACTTCCGCGAGAACCTGCAGCTCGGCACCGGGGGAGAGGAAGGACGCGACAACGACCTCGTGCGCGCCACCTTCGAGCGCACCGGTGCGAGCGTCATGGGCCGGCGCATGTTCGACGCCGGCGAGGCGATGTGGCCTGAGGAGCCGCCGTTCCACACCCCGGTGTTCGTGGTGACCCACGCGCCGCGCGAGCCGTGGGTGCGCGCCGGCGGCACCACCTTCTTCTTCGTCACCGACGGCATCGAGTCCGCGGTCGAGCAGGCTCGTGCGGCCGCCGGCGCGCGCGACGTCCGGATCGCCGGCGGCGCGGACACGATCGTGCAGGCGCTGAACGCCGGGCTCGTCGACGAGTTCCACCTCGCCGTCTCGCCGGTGCTCTTCGGCACCGGGGTGCGCCTCTTCGACCGGATCGACGCCGCGAGGATCGGCGTCGAGCAACTGGCCGCCGAGGCGTCGCCGCTCACGACGCACCTCCGCTACCGGGTGCGGGTCGGGGAGCCGGCGCGGTAGGTTTCGCTCATCGGAAAGGACCCGACGATGACCGAGCTCCACCTCCCGCCGAGCGGGTTCCCCGCGCTCGACTGGGCCGCCCGCTCGATGCCCGTGCTCGCCGCGACGATGCGCGAGCACGCCGAGGCGTTCGCCGGACGCCATGTCGGCATCTGCCTGCACACCGAGCCCAAGACGGGCGTGCTCGTGCAGTGGCTGCTCCGGGTCGGCGCGCGCGTCACGATCACCGGCAATCTCGGCACCACCGTGCCCGAGACGGCGGCGGCGCTCGCCGAGCTCGGGGCGACCGTCGTGGGGGAGCGGACGGATGACCCGGCCGAGCAGTCCCGCAACGTCGCGCGGGTCGTGGCCGCCGAGCCCGATCTGCTGCTCGACAACGGCGGCGAGATGATCGAGCTCGTGCTGCGGGGCGGCCCGCGAGCGGCCGGCTTCCTCGGCGCGACGGAGGAGACGACGACCGGCGGGCGGCGGCTGCGCGAGCTCGACGTCGCCGCGGACTTCCCGGTCGTCGTGATCAACGACAGCCGGCTGAAGCTCCTCGTCGAGAACGAGTTCGGGGTGGGGCAGAGCATCGTGCAGGGCTTCATGAACGCGACGAACGCGATGCTGCCCGGCATCCGCGCGACCGTGATCGGCTACGGGCCGTGCGGCAAGGGCGTCGCCGACACGCTGCAGCGCCTCGGCGCGCGGGTCAGCGTCGTGGACTCCGACCCGTACCGGGCGCTCGAGGCGATCATGCACGGCCACCGGGTGGGCCCGCTCGCGGAGCTGCTGCCGGGCTCGGAGGCGCTCTTCCTCGCGACGGGGCATCCCGAGGTCGTGCCGGCCGAGGCCTTCCCACTGCTGCCCGACGGGCTCATCGTCGCCGGGGTCGGCCACGAACCCTACGAACTCGACCTCGCCGCGCTCGCCGAGGCGGCCGTCGAACAGCGCTCGCTGTCCGCCCCGGGCGGCGAGGCCTCGGCGCGTACGCTTTACCGGATGCCCGACGGTCGCGAGATCGTCGTGCTGCATGGCACGCGCATGATCAACCTCGTCGCCGCGAGCGGGAACCCCATCCAGGCGATGGACCTCGGCCTCTCGCTGCAGGCCGCGAGCCTCGCCGCGATCGCCACGGGGCGGGCGCCGTCCACCGGCCCGCACGCCGTGCCGGCCGACGTCGACCGCGCGCTCGCGATGCGGCTCGTGGAGGTCTGGCGGTGAGACGCCGGCTTGACCTCGAGTGCGCTTGAGGTCGGAGACTGGGGCGCGAGGTGAGGAGCCCGCATGAACCCAGCCGTCCTGCAGTGCGCCGTCTGCGGCGTCGAGTACGACCCCGAGGCGCTGCCGGAGGTCTGTCCGATCTGCGCCGATGAACGCCAGTACCTGGCCGCGGATCGGCGGCAGCACTGGGTCGACCCCGCCGACTTCGCCGGCGGCATCGGGGTCTTCGAGACCGAGCCCGGGCTGTGGTCGATCGCGGTCGAGGGCGGCCCCGGCATCGACCAGCAGGCCAAGGTCGTCGTCACGGAGGCCGGCAACGTGATGGTGGAGGTGCCGGCGTCGATCACCGAGCCCGCGGTCGAGGCGGTTCGCGCGCTCGGCCCGCTCGCCGCGATCATCGCCTCGCACCCGCACATGTACGGGCTGCAGTCGCAGTGGTCGCGGGCGCTCGGCGGGGCGCCGGTGTACGTCTCGAACGTCGACCGCGAGTGGCTCGGCGTCACACCGGAGCCGGTCGTGTACTGGGACGGCGAGATCGAGCTCGTCCCCGGCGTCATGGCGTCGCAGCCCGGCGGGCATTTCCCGGGCAGCTGCGTGGTGCACTGGGCGGGTCGGGATGGAGCCGGGGTGCTGCTGACCGGCGACACGATCGGGGTCAACCCCGACGGGGAGTCGCTCGCGTTCATGCGCTCGTACCCGAACCGGATCCCGCTGTCGGCCGGCGTCGTGCTGCGGATCGCCGATCATGTCGAGCGGTACGAGTTCGAGCGCATCTACGGCAACTTCGGCGGCGCCATCCGCTCCGAGGGGAAGGCTCGACTGCGCGCCTCGGCAGTCAGGCACGCCGCCTGGGCGCGCGGCGACTTCGATCACCTCACCGGGCCGGGCTGACGGTCGAGGGCGGCGTCGCCGCCGTCGCTCGGAACCCGGCAGGATGGGACGGTGACCACGTCTCGCTCGATTCGCCGCGCCATCCGCCCGCTGCTCGCCGCGACGCTTCTCGCGGGCCTCCTCGCCGGCTGCACGAGCGCGCCGGCGGGCGGAGCCGCGCCGAGCGGGGCGGCGTCGGCCCCTGCGTCGCCGGCGCCCGCCTCGCCG
>NZ_BMRJ01000004.1:52781-91395 GCF_014648575.1 Agromyces mediolanus
CCTGAGTGACGAGCTCGTCGCGAAGATGCTCGCGGAGCTCGCGGCGAGCGGCGTCTCGCTCGGCGGTTGCACCGAGCTGATCGCGACGACAGCGCAACTGTACGCCGCGCTCGGCGAGACGGCGGATGCCGAGGTCGAGACGCTCGACGAGGCGGCCGATCGCACCGAGCTGTTCGTCACCTACGGCTCCGGCGACTGCGGCACGGTCGCGCTCGTGCCCGAGGGCGGCCGCTGGATCCTGACCGAGCAGTCCCAAGAGGTCTGCTGAGCCGAGCGCGACCGCGCGGCTCCCGAGCCCGACGGCGAGCGGCGGAAGCCGGATGCCTCACGACGAGCAATGGTTGCCGAAGTCCGTTGCTCAGTGCTGAGGCTGGGCGGACTCCGACCCGGACTAGTACACGATCGTGTACCCGGTCTCCCGGGCCGCCGGTCGGTACCCCATCCGTTCGTAGAGCGCGAAGGCTCCCGTCGGGCTCGCCGCGTCGACCTCGAGCGTCGAGAAGTCGATTCCCTCGGCGGCGGTTGCCCGGAGGTGCGCAGCGAGCAGAGCGCTGGCGACGCCGCGTCCCCTCGCCGCGCGGGCGACGCCGACAAGCGGCACATGGGTGCTCGAGAAGCCCTGGCGGGCCCAGTCGTCCTCGTCGACATCGGCGAGCACGAAGCCGACGGCCGCGTCGATCGCCGGGTCGACGGCGACGAATGAGAGCTGCGGCCGGAACGCCCTTCGCGACACGAACGCCCGCCACTGCTCGGCTGAGGACGGCTGGCTGCCCCAGTGGTCGCGGAAGGCGTCGTTGCGCACCTCGCGCGCCTGCTCGAAGCGTTCGGCGGTGAGGCGCTCCAGCCGGAGTCCGCCGCCGAGCTCGAGCGGCTCGATCGGTTCGGCGAGGTCGCGGCGCAGGCCCGCGAAGAACCTGGCCGCGGTGAACCCTGCGGCGTCGAAGAGCGGAGCGGCGCCCGCGGCGCGGTCGTCGGAGAAGGCCATGATCCAGCCGGGGAGGTGGTGCTCGGACGCCGCGAGCTGCTGCTCGGCTCGCGCCCGCTGCCAGTCGAGCAGGAGCCGCCCGACGCCCCGCCGCCGATGGCGCGGGTGCACACCACCCATGGCGATCGAGCGCACGAGCGTGTCCTGCCCGGGCGGCTGCTGCACGAGGCCCCAGGCGATCGCGTGGCCCGCGTCGTCGAGGGCCACGATCGAGTCGTGCTCGCGGTCGACGAACGACATGCCCAGCTCGTCGGCGAGATCGTCGCGGCTCGTCGAGTACTCGGGGTGATCGGCTTCGGAGATCGCGCGCTCGAGCTCGGCGACGGCGTCGAGCTCCGGTTCTCCGACGGGACGCCAGTCCGCGACGTCCGGATGTGCCAGGTGCGGCGCAGGGCTGCGCCGCACCCGCTCGCTCAGCGGCGTCAGGGGTCGCGCGGGGGTCCGCTCGGTCATCCGCTCAGCCTAGGTGGGCCGCCGTGCGTCGACAACGGGCGGAGGACGGGATTCGCGCCGGGTTTCGCCCGGGCGGGTCAGGAGGGCCCGGCCGCGTCGAGGATCGTGTCGAGGAGACCGGGGAAGCGGGCGTCGAGGTCCTCGCGGCGCAGGGTGAGGATGCGCCCGCGCCCGTTCGGCTCGTTTCGGATGACCCCGGCCTCACGGAGCACCTTCATGAGGTGCGACTTGGTCGATTTCGGCACGTTCGGGTCGCTCAGGTGGCAGGCGGCCATGTCGAGCGGGCCGTCGTGGAGCTGCTGCGCGATGGCGAGCCGCTCGGGGTCGCTCAGCGCGAAGAGCACGGCGCTGAGGGTGAGCTCCGCCCGCTCGGGGTGCGGGAGCTCGACGGGGGCGCGCATGGTTCGAGAATAGTTGAATAATGCGCGGATGGCGAGTAGCGTCCAATCGTTCGACATTTTTGGAACAGACAGGATGTCTCATGCGCACTCGCCCGACCGGCCCCGGATTCGCCCTCGCGATCGTCGGGGTCACCGTGATGATGGCCGGCGCGAGCGCCCCCTCGCCGTTCTATCCCGTGCTCCAGGCCGAGCTCGGCATCGACTCGGGCACCATCACCGCGGTGTTCGCGGTCTATGCGATCACGCTCCTCGGTGCGCTGCTGACGACCGGCTCGCTGTCGGACCACCTCGGCCGCCGCCCGGTCGTCAGTGCCGGGTTCCTGCTCCTCGCGGTGAGCGTGCTCCTCTTCTGGCACGCGGATGCCACGGCGACCCTGTTCGCGGCGCGGGCGGTGCAGGGGGCGGCGAGCGGGGTCCTGCTCTCCGCGCTCTCCGCGAGCATCGCCGACCTCGAGCCGGCCGGCCGTCCCGGCTCCGCCGCCCTCTGGAACGCGGTCGCGCCGATGGCGGGGCTCGCGCTCGGGGCGCTCGCCGCGGGCGCGGTGCTCGATGTCGCCCCCGAGCCGCTCGCCGCCGTGTTCCTCCCGCTCACGATCGCCTTCCTCGCCATGTCCCTGCTCGCCTGGGTCGCGCCGGAGACCTCCCCGCGCCACCCCGGCTGGCTGGCCTCGCTCCGCCCGCGGCTGGGGGTTCCCGCGCACGTGCGCGGTCTGTTCGTGAAGAGCACTCCCGTCGTGCTCGCCGGTTGGGCGACCGGCGGACTGTTCCTCTCGCTCGGGGCGAGCATCGTGCACCGCGAACTCGGCGCCGAACTCCACCTCTGGCAGGGCCTCGCCGTCGCCGCGCTCGCCGGCTCCGGGGCGGTGTCGGCGGCGCTCATCCGCTCGCGCACCCCGCGCTTCATCACGATCTACGGGGCCGCCGCGCTCGCGGCGGGAACGGCGTTGAGCCTGCTCGCGCTCGGCGCGCACTCGCTCGCCGCGTACTTCGCCGCCGTCGTCGTCGCCGGCTCGGGATTCGGCACCGCCTTCATGGGTGTGCTGCGGTCGATCATCCCGAGCGTCGATCCGGCGGAGCGGGCCGCGACCTTCGCCGCCCTCTACACGGTGTCCTACCTGGCGTTCGGCATCCCCGCCGTCGTCGCCGGCCTGCTGGCCCCCGCGATCTCGCTGGGCGCGACGACCTACGGCTACGGCGCGGTCGTCGTGCTGCTCGCCGTTCTCGCAGCGGCGCTGCGCTGGCGGGCGCCCGGCCGCGCGGGCTACTGAGCCGCGACCGGGGCTTCGGCGACGGCGTCCGGCTCCTGCGGAGGGAGGTGCTCGCTCGCCCGCTCAGCGAGGACGAACGACAGGCCGAGTCCCGCCGCGACGAGGACGGCCATCGCGACGAAGACCAGCTGGATGCCGCCGGCGTCGGCGAGTACGCCGAGGAGCGGGGTGGCGAGCCCGCCGAGGGACAGGGTGAGCCCCAGGGTGAGTCCGCTCGCGACGCCGATCCGGTTGGGGAGGTAGGAATGCGAGAGCGTGATCTGCGGGGCGAACGGGAGGAACAGGCTGAACCCGAGCGCCGCCGTCGCGGCGATGACGATCTCGGCGCTGGGCGCGAGCACGATCCCCAGGATCGACAGGACGGCGAGCGCGTAGCCGATCCGGACGATGCGGAGTCGGCCGATGCGGTCGGCGAGCCATCCGCCGAGCAGGGTGCCGACCGCGCCTGCCGCCGGGAAGAGCGACAGCGCCAGGGAGGCGAACTCCGGAGAGGCGTCGAAGCGGTCGATGGAGTAGAGCACGACGAAGGCCGAGGTGCCGACGTAGGCCACCGACCACATCGCGAGCACGACCGTGAGCCAGACGAACGAGCGCCAGTCGTCGCGCGCGGTCATCGGCGCTCTGGCCGGCGAGATGGCCGAGCTCGCTGCGGAGCGAGCCGCCCGACTGGACCGGCGTGTGGCGACGAGGTAGACCGCGCCGAGTACGACGGCGGGCAGGAACAGCAGTGTGGTGCCGGGGAGCCCGAACCAGCCGACCGCCAGCACGACCGCCGCGGGGGCGAGGGCGACGCCGACGTTCCCGCCGACCGAGAACACGCTCATGGCGCCGCTCGTGCCGCCGCCGGCCGCTCGCGCCTCCATGGTCGCGGCCGGGTGGTAGGCGGCGACCCCGATGCCGGACAGGGCGATGGCCACCAAGACGGCGGGGTACCAGTCGGCGAGGAGTCCGCTCACGGCGACGCCGGCTCCCGCGACGAGCAGGCCCGCGAGGCTCAGCCAGCGCAGCCCGAAGCGGTCGCCCAGGTAGCCGAAGACCGGCTGCGCGACGCTCGACAGGGCGGTGGCGGCGAGGGTGATGCCCGCGACGGCTGCGTAGCTGTAGCCGGCCTGCAGCACGAAGAACGGGAGCAGCGCGGCGACCGCCCCGGTGAAGAAGTCGTTCGCCGCGTGCGTGGCCGTCAACGTCCAGAGCATGGTGCGGGAACGGGAAGCGGTCGCGGGGGCGGGGGTCGTGGTGGCGCGCATGGGGTCCTCTCGATGCGCCGCGGAGGCGTCCGCGTGCGGCACCCACCCTACAGCTCCTCAGACAAGTAGAGAAGTTAAGGCTCGCGCGCGCCGGATCTCCCCGGGTCGCCACGCTGCGCGGAGTCCCGAGGAAGCCGAGGAGAGCGCCGGCTCGGCGCTTACGCGTCGGCGATCGACAGCAGCAGGTGCCCGCTCGACACCGTGACGCCCGGCTCGGCGTTCACGACGCCGACGATGCCGTCCTTGTGCGCGATGATCGGCTGCTCCATCTTCATCGCCTCGAGCACGAGCACGAGGTCGCCCTTGACGACCTTGTCGCCCTCGGCGACGGCGACCTTCACGACGGTCGCCTGCATGGGGGCCTTCACGGCGTCGCCGGTGGCGGTGTCGACGGCCCCGCCCGCGGCGCGGCGGCGAGGAGCCGGGGCGCCGGCCGAGGCGCCGCCGTTGGACCCGGCGGTGCCGACGAGCTTCTTCGGCAGCGAGACCTCGATGCGGCGGCCGTCGACCTCGACGACGACGCTCGCGCGCGCGGCCGGGCCGCGCACCTCCTCGAGCTCGCCCGACCAGGGCTCGAGCGTGTTCTCGTACTCGGTCTCGATCCAGCGCGTGTAGATCGAGAACGGCTGCTCGCCCTCGGGCGCGAAGGCCGGGTTCGTCACGATGTCGCGGTGGAACGGCAGCACCGTGGGCAGGCCGGCGACCTCGAACTCGTCGAGGGCGCGGCGGGCGCGCGAGAGCGCCTCCTGGCGGTCCTTGCCGGTCACGATGAGCTTCGCGAGCAGCGAGTCGAAGGCGCCCGAGATCTCGTCGCCGCTCGTCACGCCCGAGTCGACGCGGATGCCGGGGCCGCCGGGGAAGCGGAGCTGGTGGATCGGGCCCGGCGCGGGCAGGAAGTTGCGGCCCGGGTCCTCGCCGTTGATGCGGAACTCGATCGAGTGGCCGCTCGCCTCGGGGTCGTCGTAGTCGAGCACGCCGCCCTCGGCGAGGCGGAACTGCTCGCGCACGAGGTCGAGGCCGGTGACCTCCTCGGACACGGGGTGCTCCACCTGGAGGCGGGTGTTCACCTCGAGGAAGGAGACGGTGCCGTCCTGGCCGATGAGGAACTCGCAGGTGCCGGCGCCGACGTAGCCGACCTCCTTCAGGATGGCCTTCGAAGCCGAGTAGAGGGCGTCGATCTGCACCTGGCTGAGGAACGGCGCGGGCGCCTCCTCGACGAGCTTCTGGTGCCGGCGCTGCAGCGAGCAGTCGCGGGTCGAGACGACGACGACGTTGCCGTGCTGGTCGGCGAGGCACTGGGTCTCGACGTGGCGGGGCTTGTCGAGGTACTTCTCGACGAAGCACTCGCCGCGGCCGAAGGCGGCGACCGCCTCGCGGGTGGCCGAGTCGAAGAGCTCGGGCACCTCCTCGCGGGTGCGGGCGACCTTGAGGCCGCGGCCGCCGCCGCCGAACGCCGCCTTGATCGCGACGGGCAGACCGTGCTGGTCGACGAACTCGAGCACCTCGTCGGCGCCCGCGACGGGGTTCAGCGTTCCGGGGGCGAGGGGTGCGCCGACCTTCTCGGCCACGTGCCGCGCGGAGACCTTGTCGCCGAGGCGCTCGATGGCCTCGGGGGAGGGGCCGATCCAGACGAGGCCGGCGGCGATGACCGCGCGGGCGAAGTCGGGGTTCTCGGCGAGGAAGCCGTAGCCCGGGTGCACAGCGTCCGCGCCGGAGCGGCGGGCGACCGAGAGCAGCTTGTCGATGACGAGGTAGGTGTCGGCGCTCGTGGCGCCGTCGAGGGCGTACGCCTCGTCGGCGAGCTTCACGTGGCGCGCGTCGCGGTCCTGGTCGGCGTAGACGGCGACCGAGCCGATTCCGGCGTCGCGGGCCGCCCGGATGACGCGGACGGCGATCTCGCCACGGTTGGCGATGAGGACCTTGGTGATGCGCGGCATAGTTCTCAACTCTATTGCGCGGGACCCCCTCGGCTTTGAAGGGCTCCCACAAAAAGACACGGGTGCATGGTGCGGCAGCTCACAACTGCGGCCTCAGCTCGGCGGAGTTGCCGATCAGATCGGTGGATTCGGGGCTCAGCGGTTCCAGAGCCCGGTCCACGGCACGCCGAGTTCGCGCACGAGCTCCCGGAGCGTCGAGAGCGAGAGGCCGACGACGGTCGACGGGTCGCCCTCGACCGAGCGGATGAACGGGCCGCCCAGACTGTCGACGGTGAACGCCCCCGCCACGGCCAGCGGCTCGCCCGTCGCGATGTAGGCGTCGATCTCGGCCTCGTCGAGCGTCGCGAAGCGCACCGTCGCGACATCCGCCCGACCCACCGCCCGGTTCACCCGGCCGCCGCGGTGGTCGATGAGCCAGTGCCCCGACCACAGCGCGCCGCTGCCGCCGTTCTGGGCGAGCCAGCGCTCCTTGGCGACCTCCGGCGTGTGCGGCTTGCCGTGGATGCGGCCGTCGACGAGGAACGCCGAGTCGCCGCCGAAGATCAGCCCGTCGATCGGCTCGCCGCCGGGGGTCGTGCCGAGCAGCGCCTCCGCCTTCGCCTGCGCGAGCAGCTGCACCATCCGCTCGACCGGCAGCGGCCCGTGCTGCCCCTCGTACGCCTCCACGACCGCGCGCTCGTCGACGCCGGGGGCGACGGCGATCGGCTCGATGCCCGCCGCGCGGAGCGTCTGCAGCCGGGCGGGGGAGGTGGAGGCGAGGTAGAGGCGCATGCGACCATCTTGCCGGGCGGAGGCCGCCCCGCGCTGCTGTGGGATGCTCGATGCATGCTCGGAACCCTGCTCGACCTCCAGGTCGACCGCATCGCCCACGGCGGCATCGCGGTCGCCCGCCACGACGGCCGCGTCGTCTTCGTCGCCGACGCCATCCCCGGCGAGCGGGTGCGGGCACGGGTGACGGATGCCTCGAAGGACCGCTTCTGGCGCGCCGACACCGTCGAGGTCCTCGACGCCTCGCCCGACCGCCGCGAGCACGTCTGGGCCGAGGCCTCCGTCGATCGCGACCCTGCCGCGCGCGCCGGCGGCGCCGAGTTCGGCCACATCCGCATCGAGCGCCAGCGCGCGCTCAAGGGCGAGGTCCTCGCCGACGCCCTCTCGCGCATGGGCGGCGTCGCGCTCGCCCCCGAGGTCGCGGCCGTGGCGGAGGAACTCGCCCCCGGGGTCGATGCCGCGAACGGCACGGGCTGGCGCACCAGGGTGCGGCTGCACGTCGACGAGGAGGGCCGTGTCGGGCCGTACGCCGCCCGCAGCCGCCGGGTCGTCCCCGTCGCCTCGCTGCCGCTCGCGGCGGTCGAGCTGGCGGCGCTCGCGCCGCTCGACGCTCGCATGCCGGGCGTCGGGGCGATCGACCTCGTGCTGCCGAGCGCGGGAGAGGCCCAGCTCGTCACCGTCGAGGCGACCGCCGAACCGCGCCAGCGGGGCCAGCGGGGCCAGCGTGGACGGCGCGGCGGCCAGCGGCGCGCGCAGCCCGCGCCCCCGGCGCCGCCCCGCGACACCGTGATCGTCGAGGAGCTCGTCGCCGGGCGGCGCTTCCAGGTCGACCGCGGCGGCTTCTGGCAGGTGCACCGCGGCGCCGCCGCCACCCTGCACGCCGCCGTCCAGCGCGCGATCGACGCCGAGCGCTTCGACCCGCGCGCCGCGAACCTCGACCTCTACGGCGGCGTCGGCCTGCTCGCGGCCGCCGTCGGGGACCGCTTCGGCGACACCACCCGCATCACGACCGTCGAGGCGGATGCGCGCGCCACGCTGCACGCGGGGGAGAACCTCGCCGAGTGGGTCGGAGCGCAGGCCGTGACCGGCCGCGTCGACCGGTTCCTCGCCGAGCTCGAGGCCGGCGCGGGCGCCGCCGAGCGCGCGAGCCTCACGGCCGGCACGGTCGTGCTCGACCCGCCGCGCGCGGGCGCCGGCCGCGAGGTCGTCGACCGGATCGCCGGGCTCGCACCGGCCCAGATCGTCTACGTCGCGTGCGACCCGGTCGCGCTCGCGCGCGACGTGGCCCTCTTCCGAGGGCACGGCTACGAACCGGAGGCGATCGAGGCGTTCGATCTGTTCCCGAACACGCATCACCTCGAAGCAGTGGTGCGTCTCGCCCGCTAGGGTGGCACCTGAGGAAACGGGGGGTGCTGTGAGCGACGAGCGCGACAGCGACGCACGCCAGGCGACGGTCGCGATCGTCGATGATCACGAGGCGGTCCGGCTCGGGCTGCGCGCCGCCTGCCAGGACGCCGGCTACGACGTCATCGCCGACACGGCCGATGTGCCCCAGCTCCTCGCCGCACTCGGCGGCGGCAGCTGCGACGTCGTCGTCCTCGACCTCTCGCTCGGCGACGGCTCGAGCGTCACCGACAACGTGCGCCAGGTGCTCGCCACCGGCAGCCACGTGCTCGTGCACTCGATCGCCGACCGCGTCGCCGCGGTCCGCGAGGCGCTCGCCGCGGGGGCCGCGGGCGTCATCCCGAAGGCCTCGCCGATGGCCGCGGTCATCGGCGCCATCTCCACCGTCGCTCGCGGCGACGTGCTGAACAACGTCGAGTGGGCGAGCGCGATCGAGGCCGACCGCGACTTCGCGAGGGCGCAGCTCGGCCGCCGCGAGCGCGACGTGCTGCACCTGTACGCCTCCGGCCTGCCCCTGAAGCTCGTCGCCGCCCAGCTCGGCATCGCGCACTCGACCGCCCGCGAGTACCTCGACCGCATCCGCGCCAAGTACGTCGAGGTCGGCCGCCCCGCACCGACCAAGGTCGACCTGCTGCGCCGGGCGGTCGAAGACGGCATCCTCCCCGGCCTCGACGGCGAAGCGGGCGATGCCCTCCGCTGAGTGGCGCGTCGCCCGGCCCACCGCACGGCGGAGGATGTCGGTCAGCCGGAGCCAGGTCGAGACGATCTCCGCTCGCGCCGTCGGGATCGCAGGCCTCGTCTTCGCCGCGCAGACGGTGCCGTCCGCCCTCGCCGAAGCCGCGGTGCTCCGGCCCGGGGCCGGCGCCGCGCTCATGGCCGTCGTGTACGGCGCGATCGTCGCCCTCGCCGTGGCCACCCTCTCGAAGGTCGCCATCCGTGCCGCGTGCCTCTCCTTCGCCATCCTCTACCTGCTCGCCCTGCTGTCCTGGCCGACCCTGGTCGAGGACTTCGGCGCGATGGCCGGGCAGGTGCCCTGGCTCTACTTCCTCTGCACCGTCGCGACGACCGCCGCCGTCGTCGCGCTGCCGAGCTGGTGGGCGGCGGCGTACACCGTCGTCGTGCCGATCGTGTACGGCATCGTCCGCGTCTCGCCGTCGGGCGGTGCGGCCGAGCCGCTGCTCGCCGTGCTCGACGCCACCTACGCGCTCATCCTCGGCATCGTCGTGCTCGTCATCATCACGATGCTGCGGCAGGCGGCGATCGGTGTCGACCAGGCGCAGGAGGCGGCCCTGCAGCGCTACGACCTCGCCGCCCGGCTGCACGCGAACGAGCTCGAGCGCGTCAAGGTCGACGCCCTCGTGCACGACAGCGTGCTGACGAAGCTGCTCTCGGCGGCCGCCGCCACCAGGCCCGAGCAGCAGGCGCTCGCCGCGCGCATGGCGAAGGACGCCATCGCCCGGCTCGACGAAGCCGGGGTCGCCGGCCCGCGTTCCCTCGACCGGGTCTCCCTCGGCGTGCTCGTGCGCCGGCTGCGCACCGCGATCGGCACCTTCAATGCGAGCTTCGCCGTGCGCGTCGTGAACGCCGGCGGCGTGGAGCTGCCGGTCGAGGCCGTCGAAGCGCTCTACTCCGCGGCGGTGCAGGCGATGGTCAACAGCCTCCAGCACGCCGACGAGCCCGGCCGGGTGACGCGGCGCGAGCTCCGCGTCCGCGGTGTGCGCGCCAACGGCTGCGTCGTCGAGGTGGCCGACAACGGGGTGGGCTTCGACCCCATCACGGTGCCGCACGAGCGGCTCGGCGTGCGCGTCTCCATCGAGGAGCGGATGACGAACGCGGGCGGCCTCGCGAAGATCGAGTCGCTCGCCGGCCACGGCACGACGGTCATCCTCGCCTGGCCCACGGGTGCGATCGGGGGCGACGCGTGATCTCCGTCCCCAGGTGGCTGCTGCTCGTCCTCGCGGCGCTCTTCTCGACCTACCACGTCATCCTCGGCGTCTACTCGCTCGCGGTGCCCGCGAGCCCCTGGCCGGCGGTCGTCGCGCTCGCCTGCTATGCCTTCGCGACCGTGCTGAGCCTCTGGCCCTCCTCGCGCGCGCGGATGCCCGACTGGCTCGCCGCGTTCGACCTCGCCGTGAGCATCGCTCTCCCTTTGCTCGCGACGAGCCAGCTCGACGCCGCGGGCGACAACGGCTACGCCACCTGGTACGTCGCGGCCGTCGGCACGTTGATGACGATCGCAGCCGCGCGCCGGCAGCTCGTCGTCGCGTGGCTCGGCGTCATCGCGCTCGCGGTGCAGACGATGGTGTGGGCGGGGCCGCTCGCGCTCGGCTCGCTCGGCGTCATCGGCAGCGTGGTCTGGGTGGCCATCGCCCACGCGCTCACCTCCGCCCTGGCGAACTCCGCCCGGGAGACCCGGCGCTACGCGCAGGCCGAGCGCGAGGCGGCGGCCTGGCAGGCGGCGCAGGACGCGTACCTCTTCGAGGGGCGGATGCGGCTCGCCCACACGAACCGGGTCGCCGCGCCGATGCTCCGCCGGATCATCGACCGCGACGGTGTGCTCAGCGAGTCGCAGCGGGAGGAGTGCCGACGGCTCGAGGCGGCGATCCGCGACGAGATCCGCGGCCGGATGCTGCTCACCGACGCCGTCCGCGTCGAGGTGCAGCGCGCCCGTGAGCGGGGCATGACCGTGACCCTCCTCGACGAGGGCGGCATCGACGACCTCGACGAGGTCGCGCGGGACCGCGTGCTCTCGCAGCTCGCCGAGGCCATCGCGGGCTCGAACGCCGACCGGATCATCGCCCGCACCGCCGCCGAGGGCTCGGCCGCCGCGGTGACGGTCGTCGGCCTGCGCACCTCGGCGGTGCCGGGCGACGACGGCGACGACGCCGAGGTCGAGCTGTGGCTCGAGATCCCGAGGCTCCCCGAGAGTGAGGCCGAAGCGGCGATGCGGGCCGCCGAGATCGAGTCCGCCGAGGACTGAGCTGCTGCGGACTGAGCCGCTGCGGGTCGGGCTGGCCGAGGCATCCGCGCCGTGGGCGAGGCCCGCGAAGACCGCTACGAGTTAAATGAGGAGGGGGCCGGTCGATGACCGGCCCCCTCACAGCCCGAGCCACGGCGACAACCCGAATATCGCCCTGGCTCGCCCCCAACAATCACCGGTTACCCGACCGGTGATGATGGCGACTCCTCTGGAGCCTGCACATCAATAGTGCAACAGGGGCGAGGTTCGCAATAGTCAGCATTTGTGAGGACAACGGGTCCTCATCGCGTCCCCCTAGCGGAGGGACCGCTGCCAGCGCCCCTGACCGGTCTCGACCGGGCGGCGGAGCGCCGATCCCGAGCGCACCCACTCGTCCCGACCGGCGGGCGCGACGGAGGTCTCGGGGGTGTGCTCCTCGAGCACGGCGGTGACGACGGCGATGACGGCCGCCGTCTCGGCGGGCGTCGGCGGCCGTCGGTCGACGAAGTGGAGGTCGACGGCGGGCGGGGCGTCCTGATCGGTCACAGCGGCTCCTTACAGGGGGATGTTGCCGTGCTTCTTCGGCGGCAGGCTCGCGCGCTTCGTGCGCAGCGTGCGGAGCGCCTTGGCGATGGCGACGCGGGTGGCCGCGGGCTCGATGACGCCGTCGAGCTCGCCGCGCTCGGCGGCGAGGAACGGGGAGGCCACGTTGTAGGTGTACTCGTTCGCGAGCTGCGTGCGCACCGCGGCGACGTCCTCGCCGGCCTCCTCGGCGCGCTTGATCTCGGCGCGGTAGAGGATGTTGACGGCGCCCTGCCCGCCCATGACCGCGATCTCCGCGGTCGGCCAGGCGAGGTTGATGTCGGCGCCGAGCTGCTTCGAGCCCATCACGATGTACGCGCCGCCGTACGCCTTGCGGGTGATGACCGTGACGAGCGGCACGGTCGCCTCGGCGTACGCGTAGAGCAGCTTCGCGCCGCGACGGATGACGCCGGTCCACTCCTGGTCGGTGCCCGGCAGGTAGCCCGGCACGTCGACGAGGGTGAGGATCGGGATGGAGAAGGCGTCGCAGAAGCGCACGAAGCGGCTGGCCTTCTCACCCGCGGCGATGTTCAGGGTGCCGGCCATCTGGCTCGGCTGGTTCGCGATGATGCCGACCGAACGCCCCTCGATGCGGGCGAAGCCGATCACGATGTTCGGCGCGTAGAGCGGCTGCACCTCGAGGAAGTCCGCGTGGTCGACGAGCCCCTCGATGACGGTGCGCATGTCGTACGGCTGGTTCGGCGAGTCCGGGATGACGGTGTTCAGGCGCCGGTCCTCGTCGGTGATCTCGAGCTCGATCTCCGACTCGTACACGACCGGGTCGGCCATGTTGTTGTCGGGCAGGAACGAGACGAGGGTGCGCGCGTAGTCGAGCGCGTCGTCCTCGTCGCTCGCGAGGTAGTGCGCCACGCCCGAGACGGTGTTGTGGGTGAGGGCGCCGCCGAGCTCCTCGAAGCCGACCTCCTCGCCCGTGACGGTCTTGATGACGTCGGGGCCGGTGACGAACATGTGGCTCGACTTGTCGACCATGATCACGAAGTCGGTGAGGGCGGGGGAGTAGACCGCGCCGCCGGCCGCCGGGCCCATGATGATCGAGATCTGGGGGATGACGCCGGAGGCGGCGGTGTTGCGGCGGAAGATCTCGCCGTACTTGCCGAGCGCGACGACGCCCTCCTGGATGCGGGCGCCGCCCGAGTCGAGGATGCCGATGATCGGCACGCCGATCTTCAGCGCGAGCTCCATCACCTTGATGATCTTCTCGCCGGCGACCTCGCCGAGCGAGCCGCCGAAGATGGTGAAGTCCTGCGAGTACACGGCGACCTGGCGGCCGTGGATGGTTCCCGTGCCGGTCACGACGGCGTCGCCGTAGGGGCGCTTCGACTCCATGCCGAAGGCGTGGGTGCGGTGCCGCACGAACTCGTCGAGCTCGACGAAGGAGCCCGGGTCGAGCAGGCCCTCGATGCGCTCGCGGGCGGTCATCTTGCCCTTGGCGTGCTGCTTCTCGATGGCGGCCTGCCCCGAGGCAGTCACCGCCTCGTGGTAGCGCGCCTTGAGGTCGGCGAGCTTGCCCGCGGTGGTCGAGAGGTCGGGGCCGTCGTTCGTCGCTTCGGTCACCGGATCACTCTACCGGTGAGCACTCCGGCCGGATCGTTGACGGAACCCTACAAATCTGGGGCGCTCCTTTCCCGCCTCCCGCCACGCGGCGCGCACCCGGGCGCGACCGCCGTCGCTAGGGTGATGGCCATGGATTGGGAGCGATCGCGGGCCGCCGTGCCCCGGTTCGAGTTCCTCGAACGGGCCGGATCGACGAACGACGAGCTGCGGATCGCGGCGACCGGGGCGGATGCCTCGACGTGGCCGCACGGCGCGGTGGTGGTGACCGACGAGCAGACCGCCGGGCGCGGCCGGCTGGGGCGGAGCTGGCTCGCCCCGAGCGGCAAGACGCTCGCGATCTCGCTGCTGCTGCGCCCGGGCGACGGCCGGGCGCCGGCCCTCCCGCTCGAGGCCTACGGCTGGATCCCGCTCATCGCGGGCGCCGCGATGACCGAGGCGGTGCGACGGGAGCTCGACGCCGCCCGCGCCGCGCGCCTCGACGAGACCGCTGACGACGGCGACGCCGACGGCCCCGGCCTCCTCGACGTGGAGCTGAAGTGGCCGAACGACGTGCTCGTGTCGGGCTACAAGGTCTGCGGCATCCTCTCCGAACTGCTGCCGCCCGAACCGGGCGAGGCCGCGCCCGCCGGCGTCGTCGTCGGCGCGGGCCTGAACCTCACCCTGGACGAGCACGACCTGCCGACCCTCACCTCGACGTCGCTGCTGCTCGCGAGCGGGCGCCGCCCCGACGCCGACGCGGTGCTCGCCGACTACCTGGCGGGCTTCCTCGAGCTCTTCGACGCCTACCGCGCGGCGGGCGGCGACGCGGTCGCGTCCGGCGTCGCGGCGCGCGTCGCCTCGCTCTGCGGGACGATCGGCGAGGAGGTGCGGGTCGAGCTGCCGGGCGGGCGGATGCTCCTCGGCACCGCCGAGGGGCTCGACCCCGACGGCCGCCTGCTCGTGCTCGACCGCGAGTCGGACGAATCGCAGGCCGTCGCCGCGGGCGATGTGACGCACCTGCGGTATGAATGACCGTATGAGGCCACCCGAGACCGAGCAGCGTCAGGCGACCCCCGAACGGGTCGTCGCGCGTCTGCGCCGGCACGGGCGGCGCCTGATCCTGCCGGCGATCGTGCTGATCGGCGTGGCCGGCGGCGCCGCGTACGCGAGCGGCATCCTGCTCGAGGACTGGCAGCGCTGGGCGCTGCTCGGCGGCTCGGTGCTCCTCGTGCTGCTCGCGTGCCTCCTGCCCTTCCTGTCCTGGCTCGCCGGGCGGGTCACCATCACCGACCGCCGCGTCATCGTCACGAACGGGGTGTTCGTCCGGGTCCGTCGCGAGCTGCCGCTGCGCCGCGGCTACGACGTGACCGTCCGGCGGACGCCCGGCCAGCGGATGTTCGGCTCGGGCGACGTCCGGATCGACGTGGGCCGCGACCGCCCCTTCGTGCTGAAGGACCTCCCCGGGCCCGAGCTCGCACAGCAGGCGCTGCACGAGCTCATCGCGGGCGCGCCCTCGGTGGCCCCGCTGCAGCCGGCCCAGACGGACGCCGACACCGTCATGTGGGGCCAGCGCTGACGCAGCCCGCGAGTCGCCGCACCTGGCGGCGGAGGCCTCCGCGCACGCGTAAAGTAGACGGGCGGTTCCCGCGCGCCCCCGGCGCGGGACGCAGAGGAAAGGTGCCTGTTGGCCGACGAATGCATCCACGGTTTCGACGACGGCCTGTGCGCCATCTGCTTCCCGCCGAAGGCCCCTGAGCCCGCGCCGCAGCCCGAACCGGCGGCTCGGGCGAGCCGCGTCCCGGGCCGCCGGCCGAGCGCGGCGTCGCTGCGCGCGCCGGTCGCGAAGCCCGCCCGCGCGAAGGCGGGCGCCGGTGCGCTCAGCGCCCCGCCCATCGACGCCGGGGCCGTGCGCATCTACCACGTGACGCACCTCGACAACCTGGCTCGCATCCTCGGCGCCGGCGCGCTCGTGCCGGACGCGGCCGGGGCCGCACCGCTCGTCGACCTCTCGGCCCCCGCGGTGCGCGAGTTCCGTCGCGCTCGCGCGGTCGACGGCACCGACGCGGTCATCGCCGACTACGTGCCCTTCCTGCTCACTCCCGACGCGCTGGTCTGGAACGCGGTGCGGGAGGGCACCCCGGACCCGCGGCTCACCGCCGAGGCCGTCGAGCGCCCCGCGGCCGACCACGTCATGCTCGTGAGCTCGGTGGCGGCCGCCCGCGGCGCCGCCACGGCCGACGGCGCGGTCGCCGTCAGCGACGTCGACGCCGCGTTGCCCGGCGCTGAGCTCGCCGTCGCGTGGCCGGCGGTCGAGCGGATGCTCCGACTGCTCGCCCACGAGCAGGAGGCCGCGCGCCTGCGCACCGCCGAGTTCCTCGTGCGCGGCGAGGTCCCGCTCGAGCGGATCGCGCTCATCGCCGTCGGTAACGAGCGCGTCCGCGACCGCGTGCGCGCCGCGCTCTCCGCGGTGGGCGCGAAGACCCGGATCGCGGTCTACCCGCCCTGGTTCCTGCCCGCCGAGGACTGAGCCGGCTCCTCGAAGAGGGTGCGCTGCGCCTCCTCTGCGCGGGCGAGCTGCGACAGCCCGTCCGCGCGGTGGTGGCCGTACACCCAGTAGCGGTACAGCACGAAGCGGAAGAGCGTGCCGAGGCCCAGGCCGATCACGTTCGAGGCGATGTTGTCGGCGACGAGGCTCGTCAGGCCGAGGACGTGGTGGCTGATCCAGAGGCAGGCGAGCGCGATCGCCATCCCGCCGAGCGAGACGATGACGTACTCCGCGAACTCGCGGAGGTAGTTCTTCCGGCGATGGCTGCGGAACGTCCAGTAGCGGTTGCCGAGCCAGTTGAACACGATCGCGACGCTCGTCGAGATGGTCTTCGCGCCGAGGGCCGACTGCGCCCAGCCGTCCGCTCCGAACGCGCCAAGCCGCAGCGCGTTGAACAGCGCGACGTCGATCGCGAGGCCGATGAGGCCGACGACGCCGAACTTCAGTGCGTACGCCACCACGCCCCGCCACAGTCGGCGCGCGAGATCTCCGGCCCGGGAACCGGTCGCCGCTCCCGCCGCGAGATCGCGCGTCGTCACCCGGCACATCTTAGCCACAGGCGCCGCCCGTAGACTGGGGGGCATCGGATCCGGCCGTTCGGCCGGGCGCGGGGTCTCCCGGACCTCGCGAGGCGGAGCAGAGGAAGAGGTCGGTCGGGTGCGGGTCGGAGTGATCGGTGGCGGGCAGCTCGCGAGGATGATGATCCCTGCGGCGATCGAGCTCGGCGTCGAGCTCCGGGTGCTCGCCGAGGCCGAGGGCATGGCCGCCGAGCTCGCCGCGACGGCGGTGGGCGACTACCGCGACGCCGAGTCGGTGCTGGCCTTCGCACGGGAGGTCGACGTCGTCACCTTCGACCACGAGCACGTCCCGCAGGACGTGCTGCACGCCCTCGTCGACGCCGGCATCCCGGTGAACCCGGGCCCCGATGCGCTCCGCTTCGCGCAGGACAAGCTGCTCATGCGCGAGCGCCTCTCCGAACTCGGCCTGCCGGTGCCCGACTGGGCCCGCGTCGAGACCGCGGAGGAGCTCGACCGCTTCATCGAGGCGCACGGCGGCTCGGCCGTCGTGAAGACCCCCCGCGGCGGCTACGACGGCAAGGGCGTGCGCGTCGTGCACGGTTCCGCCGAGGTCGCGGAATGGTTCGCCGCGCTCGCCGAGGACGGCCGGCCGGGCGCCCTCCTCGTCGAGGAGCTCGTCGAGTTCCGTCGCGAGCTCGCGCAGCTCGTCGCCCGTCGTCCCTCCGGCGAACTCGCGGCGTGGCCCGTCGTCGAGACCGTGCAGGTCGGCGGGGTCTGCAGCGAGGTGATCGCCCCGGCGCCGCGCTCCGCCGGCCGCCTCGCCGACGTCGCCGCCGACGTGGCCATCGCGATCGCCGAGGGCCTCGGCGTCACCGGCGTGCTCGCGGTCGAGCTCTTCGAGACGCACGACGACCGCGTGCTCGTCAACGAGCTCGCGATGCGCCCGCACAACAGCGGCCACTGGTCGATGGACGGCGCGACGACCGGGCAGTTCGAGCAGCACCTCCGCGCCGTGCTCGACCTGCCGCTCGGCGGCACCGGCACCCACGACGCCTGGTCGGTCATGGTGAACATCCTCGGCGGCCCCGCCGAGGGCTCGCTCGCCGACCGCTACCCCGAGGCGCTCTCGGGTCACCCGACGGTGAAGGTGCACAACTACGGCAAGGCCCCGCGGCCCGGCCGCAAGATCGGGCACGTCACCGCAGTGGGCTCCGAACTCGACGACGTGGTCTACCAGGCCCGCGCCGCTGCGGCGGTGTTCCAGGACTGATGTCCGGCGCGATGACCGCATCGCTGGACTCGACGGCGCTGTCGTCGGCGCGATCCGGCGCGCCCGCGGGTGCGGGTGGAAGGGCCGGCGCCGGACGGGGCCGCTTCCTCGCGCTCGACGGGCTGCGCGGCATCGCGGCGCTCGTCGTCCTCGTGCACCACGCCCTGCTCCTGAACCCCTCGATCTCCTCGCTCTACGTCAAGGGCGGAAGCGCACCCGAACCGGGAACCGTGCTCTGGTGGCTCACATACAGCCCGCTGAAGCTCACGAACGCTGGGCACGAGGCGGTCACCGTGTTCTTCGTGCTGAGCGGCTTCGTGCTCGCGCTGCCGGTGCTGCGCGGCGGCTTCGACTGGGTGTCCTACTTCCCGCGTCGCATGGTGCGACTCGGATTGCCGGTCGCGGGCGCCGTCGCGTTCGCCGCGTTCCTCATCGCCGTGGTGCCGCGCCCGGCGGTCGAACGATTCTCGCCCTGGGTCGAGGAGCGCACGGCGAAGGAGCTCGACTGGCACCTCGTGCTGAACGCGCTGAACCTCTTCAACGGCTCGTACAAGCTCGACAACCCGCTGTGGTCGATCCAGTGGGAGATGATCTTCTCCGTCACGCTGCCCGTCTTCGTCGTGCTGGCGCTCGCGGTGCGCCGTTGGTGGCCGCTCGGCCTCGTCGCAGCCCTCGCGGGCGTCTGGGTCGGGGCCGAGACCGGGACGGCGGCGCTCGAGTACCTGCCGGTCTTCCTCATCGGCGTGCTCCTCGCGGCGAAGCTCGACGTGCTCGAGCGGGCGGCCGCCGCCATCAATCGCGGTCGCTGGGCGCCGTTCGCGTGGACGGGGCTGCTCGTCACGGCATGCGTGCTGCTGGTCCTCCGCTGGGAGCTCGGCGCCTTCGGCTCGATCGCCGCGTTCGCCCCGCTGCTCAAGGTCGTCGTCGTGATCGGGGCCGTGCTGCTCGTCTTCTGCTGCCTCGGCTCGCGCGGTGCGGCGGGCCCGCTCGGCTCCCGCCCTGTGCAGTTCCTCGCGCGCATCTCGTTCAGCCTCTACCTCGTGCACGTGCCGGTGATCGTGGCGCTCCGCTTCGCGCTGCCCGAGCTGCCGGCGCACTGGATCATGGCCCTCGGCATCCCGCTGTCCCTGCTCGTCGGCACGGTCTTCTACCGCATCGTCGAGGCGCCGTCCCACCGCGCCTCGGGGTGGGTGGGACGCCGGGCCTCGGCGCTGACGGCGAGCCTCGGGCGCAACCAGGGCTGACGCGCGGCGTCGTTGCGGGCATCTCCCAGCCCTCGCCCCTACACTCGTTCGAGTGACTGAGACCTCTCCCGCTCCGCTCGTCGGCGTCGTCATGGGTTCCGACTCCGATTGGAACGTCATGCGCGAGGCATCCGAGCTGCTCGACGAGTTCGGCATCCCGCACGAGGTGGAGGTCGTCTCCGCCCACCGCACGCCCGAGAAGATGATCGACTACGGCAAGCGGGCCGCCGGCCGCGGGCTCAAGGTCATCATCGCCGGGGCCGGGGGAGCGGCGCACCTGCCCGGCATGCTCGCCTCCGTCACCACCCTGCCCGTCGTCGGCGTGCCCGTGCCGCTGTCCCGCCTCGACGGCCTCGACTCGCTGCTCTCCATCGTGCAGATGCCCGCCGGCGTGCCCGTCGCCACCGTCTCGATCGGCGGGGCGAAGAACGCCGGGCTCATCGCGACGAAGATCCTCGCGACGGCCGACCCGTCGCTCAGCGAGGCGCTCGCCGCCTACGCGACGGCGCTCGCGGAGCTCGTCGAGGAGAAGAACGAACGGCTGAAGCAGTCCCGATGAGCCTCGCCGCCAGCCCGATCCGGTACCCGGACGTCGCCTCGCGCCCGCTGATGACCCGGCGGGGCTGGTGGCTCGTCGTGCTGAACTTCCTCATCCCCGGCTCGCCGCAGGTGCTCGCAGGCAGTCGGCGGCTCGGCCGCTTCGGCCTCGGCGCGACGCTCGTGCTGTGGCTGCTGCTCGTCGCGGCGCTCGTCTGCTGGTTCGTCTGGCCGACCGTGGTGTTCAGCGCCGTCTCGATGGCCTGGTCGCTCTGGATCCTCGCCGCAGTCCTCGTGTTCTACGCGGTGCTCTGGGTCGTCCTGACCTTCGACACGCTGCGGATCGTCCGACTGGTGAAGACCGCCCCGTCGGCTCGCGGCTGGATCGCCGGCCTCACGACGGTGCTGATGATCGCGCTGTCCGGAGGCGCCTCGTACGGTGCGTATCTCGCGTTCACCGCGAGCGGCTTCCTCAACTCGGTGTTCATCGCCGGCCCCACGGAGCCGCCGGACGAGAACGGCCGCTACAACATCCTGCTGCTCGGCGGAGACTCCGGCCCCGACCGTGAGGGGATGCGACCCGACAGTATGTCGGTCGTCTCCATCGACGCCGACACCGGGCACGCCGTGATGATCGGCCTGCCCCGTGACCTCGAGGACGTCCCCTTCCCCGACGACTCGCCGCTCGCCCAGGTCTATCCCGAGGGCTACGGCGCGATCGACGGCTGCGAGGTCGACGTGTGCATGCTGAACTCGATCTACACCGAGGTGGAGCTGAAGAGCCCCGAGATGTACCCGGACGCGGTGGCACGCGGCAGCGAGCCCGGCATCGAGGGCATGCGCGACGCCGCCGAGGGGGTCACCGGCCTCGACATCCAGTACTACGTGCTCATCGACATGCAGGGCTTCGAGCAGCTCATCAACGCGCTCGGCGGCGTCGACATCAACGTCGAGACGCGCATCCCCATCGGCGGCGACGAGGACAACGACGGCGTCGACGGCTGGATCGAGCCGGGCCAGCAGCACCTCGACGGCTACCACGCGCTCTGGTACGGTCGGGCGCGCTACGGCGTGGCCGGCGGCGACTACGAGCGGATGGCCCGCCAGCGGGTCCTGCAGGAGGCGATCCTGCACCAGTTCACGCCGGGGAACGTGCTCGCGAAGTTCCAGGACGTGGCCTCGGCCGGCGCCGACACGGTGAAGACGGACATCCCGCAGTCGATGCTCGGCTACTTCGCGAACCTCGCGATGAAGACGAAGGAGCTGCCGATCGGGCAGGTCGAACTCGTCCCGGACAACGGGGTCGACCCGACGGATCCGGACTTCGAGTACATCCGCTCGCTCATCGCCCAGGCCCTCGTGCCGCCGAGCCCGGACCCGAGCGAACAGCCCGCCGGCTGAGGCTCGTCCGTCGCTCGGACGCTCAGAGGTCGGCGTGCAGCTGCCAGACCCGCTCCCCGGCGTCCTGCCAGCTGAACGCGCGCGCGCGGTCGGCGGCGGTCAGCGAGAGCCGTGCCGCGAGCTCGCGATCCTCGGCGACCCGGGTGATGGCGGCGGCCAGCCGGTCGGCGAAGCCGTCGGAGCCGCCGACGCCGACGGCGACGGACAGGCCGGCGCCCGCGGCGATCTCCTGGTGCGCGGGCGCGTCGGAGTGGATGACGGGCGCGCCGAGGCTGAACGCCTCGATGAGCCACGTGCCGCTGGCCTCGTCGTGCGCCGGCGCGACCACCGCCGTCGCGCGGCCGAGCACGACCGCGAGATCCGCGGGGTCGAGGGCGTCCAGTCGGACCAGTCGATCGGCGCGGACGCCGTTCTCCTCCGCGACGGTGACGAGGTGCTGGTCGCCCCAGCTCTCCGGGCCGAGCACCACGAGCGGGAGTTCGGGGACGCCCGTCCGGCCGAGCGCGGCGAGCACATCGACGAGACCCTTCCGGGGTTCGAGCGTGCCCTGGACGAGGAGGTACTCGGCGGGGAGCCCGAGTCGCTCCGCTCGAGCGCCGGCGTCCGGTCCGAGCACGAGTCCGGTCCGGGGCGCGGTGCCGATGACCCGGAGCCGCTCACCGAAGTCGACGATCATCGAGAGCTGGTCGGCGAGCGCGTGCGTCGGCACGACGACGGCGTCCGCGTGCTTGCGGGCCCGCTTCAGCATGCCCTTCTGCCACGCGACAGCCGTCGAGCTCATCGCCTCCGGGTTCGTCCAGGCGAGGACGTCGTGGACCGTGACGACCGTCTGATCGCCGGCACGCCGATCGTGCTTGCGCAGCGGGGCGAACAGGCCGGTGCCGTGGATCATCCCGCCGCCGGGCGAGGTGGTGAGGCCGAGCTGCCAGGCAGCGGCGAGCTCGCGCCGGGCCAGGCTCGTCTTGTAGAGGTCCGCGAGTCCGGGCAGGGCCGCGCGCACCCGCTCGTAGTCCGCCTCTGGAGACGAGGAGACGATGCCCTCGACCGCGCAATCGGGCGGCGTCGTGCGGATGACGGCGCGGGTCAGCTCCTCCGTGTAGCGGCCCAATGCGCCGGGTACCGGGGCGATGAGCTGATCGACGACGACGCGCAGGGTGACGGGCATCGGACCTCCTCAGACGAGCCAAGCTATCACCCCGAGCTGCGCGAGGCGCCCGGCCGGCCCCGGGGCGAGAGCCGAGACCGGTCGAATCGGTTGTGGCTCCTTTCAGGCAGTTCGATTACCCTGTATCGAAATCAGCCTTGCTCTCGGGCTTCCCCCACTGCATGAGAGCGATTTCACACATGACTCTTCGCGTAACCCCCGACGCGCCGAGCCGGGACGTTCAGAGCGCCCCGCAGCTGCGCTATCGACACGACCTCGACGGGCTCCGGGCGCTCGCCGTGCTCCTCATCGTCGTCTACCACGTCTGGGTCGGGCGCGTCTCGGGCGGCGTCGACGTGTTCCTGATGCTCTCGGCGTTCTTCCTCACCGCGTCGTTCGCGAAGCGCGCGGAGGCCGGCGGCGCGATCGCCCCGCTCGCGTACTGGACGAAGACGTTCAAGCGACTCCTCCCGGCGGCCGCGGTCGTCCTGCTCGGGGTGCTGGTGGCCACCGCGCTGTTGCTCCCGGCGACGCGTTGGCCGACGATCTGGTCCCAGACGGTCGCCTCGCTGTTCTACTTCCAGAACTGGGAGCTCGCCACGACCGCGGTCGACTACTACGCCCCGCACGGCGCGATGCTGAGCCCGCTGCAGCACTTCTGGTCGATGTCGATCCAGGGGCAGATCTTCGTGCTCTGGCCGATCCTCATCCTCGGCGGCACGCTGCTCGCGCGACGACTGGGCCGCTCCGTGCGGCTCACGCTCGTCGCGGTCTTCGGCGTCGTCTTCGCCGCCTCCTTGAGCTACTCCGTCGTGATCACCGCGGCGAACCAGCAGTGGGCGTACTTCGACACGGGCGCACGGCTCTGGGAGTTCGCCCTGGGCTCGCTCGTGGCGCTCGTGCTGCCGTTCGTCCGGCTCCCCGAGCCGGTGCGCGCGGTGCTCGGCTGGGCCGGCCTCGCCGGCATCGTGCTCTGCGGGGTGCTCTTCGACGTGGAAGGCGGCTTCCCCGGCTACCTCGCCCTCTGGCCGACGATGTGCGCGGCCATGCTCATCGTCTCCGGGAGCTCGCCGACGAGCTTCGGCCCAGACCGGCTCCTGGCCTTCGGCCCGCTCCGCTGGCTCGGCAACTCGGCGTACGCGCTCTACCTGGTGCACTGGCCGATCCTGGTGTTCTGGATGGCGCTGGCCGGCCGGGGCGACCCCGGACCGCTCGCCGGGGCGGGGATCATCGGCGTATCGATCGCGCTCGCGATCGTGATCCACCTGCTCGTCGAGCGTCCGCTCCGCGAGTTCTCCTGGGGCAACCGGACGAAGCGCAACGGGCTGGTCGTGGTTGCGGCCAGCGTCGTGGCGGTCGTGGTCCCGCTCGGTTCTTGGCAGCTCCAGGAGCAAGCCGAAGCCGAGGCGCTGATCGCGGCGGGCGAGCACCCGGGGGCGATCGCGCTCGATCCTCTGATCGCCGATCGCTTCGTTCCCACCGTCGAGCCGATCCCGGCGGCGACGATGTTGGACAGCGAGTGGGTGTCCCTCCCCGAGTCCTGCAGCGGCAGGTTCGCGACGAACGACCCGCTCCTCGTCGAAGGATGCGCGCAGTCGATTGAGATCGGAGACCCCGCGGCGACGGTCGTGGTCGTCGGAGACTCCCACAGTGAACAGATGATGGGTGCGCTCATCCCGATCGCGGAGGAGTCGGGCTGGCAGTTGGTCTCGGTCCTCCGTGGCGGCTGTTCCTTCGGCACGGAGGGGAAGTGCCCGGAATGGAGCTCGGCGGCCCTCGCGTACGTGCTGGATGTAGCGCCGGACGCCGTCTTCACCGTCGGCACCGCCGCGGAGGTCGACGGCCCGGACGAGCAGCTCACGTCCGGCCTCGACGATGTCGCGATCCAGCTCACCGACCGAGGCATCAACCTCATCGCGGTCCGTGACAACCCGCGCTTCGGCCACAACATGTACGAGTGCGCGCTCGAGGCGCTCTCCAGCGGCGCGTCCTGCAGTGTGCCGCGGGCGCTGGCGCTGGCCGACGAGAGCCCGCTCGACGCCATTGGCAGCATCGACGGGGTGTACCTCGTAGACTTCACTGAGGAGCTGTGTCCGGACGGTGACTGCCGGGCAGTCCTCGGCAACGTCTTCGTCTACCTCGATGACAATCATCTGACGGGGACGTACGCGAGGAGCCTCGCCGGCTCCCTGCAGTTGCAGCTGGCGGGGGTCATCCCCTAAGCGGGACAGCTGCTCCGGAGCAACCGCCAGGTCGCCATGGGAACCAACTGGAAGAGAGCAGATGTCGGAACGATCGGGCGGGCGTCTGGTGACGGCAGTCATCGTCGCGCACAACCGGCGGGATCTGCTCGCCGAGACGCTCGACGCTCTCGCGGGGCAGACTCGGGCGCTCGACCGCGTCGTCGTCGTCGACAACGCTTCCACGGATGACTCGGCAGCCGTCGCCGCGTCGTACATCGACCGACTCCCGCTGGATGTCGTCCGGCTCGAGCGGAACACGGGCGGCGCCGGCGGCTTCGCAGCGGGGATGGCGGTCGCACTCGACGCGGAACCGGCGGACTGGATCTGGCTGATGGACGACGACACCGTCCCTGAGCCCGAGGCTCTGGCCGCCCTACTCGGCGTCGTCGAGCCGGGAGGATACGCCGTCGGCGGGTCGCGAGTCGTGTGGGTCGACGGCCGCGAGCATCCCATGAACACGCCGCGGAGCAAGCCGTTCGCGTCGCGTGGCGAGCGGAGCGCCGCCGAGCGCTACGGGTCGGTGCCCATCCGAACGACGTCGTTCGTCTCGATGCTCATTCGCGCCGACGTGGTCCGTCAGATCGGCCTGCCGATCGCCGACTACTTCATTTGGAATGACGACTTCGAGTACTCGGCGCGCGCGCTCCGGGGACGGCGGGGCGTGCACGTCCCCGCGTCCGTCGTCGTTCACAAGACGAAGGAACTCGCGTCCACCGACGCGGACCCCGGCGAACGGTTCTTCTTCGAGGTGCGGAACAAGCTGTGGCTGTTCCGCTTCTCCCAAGGCCTCACCGTCCCGGAGAAAGTGATGTACGGAGCATCCAGCGTTCGCCGTTGGCTTCGGACCTATCTCCGTTCCCGAGAGCGTTCCGTCATCGCGGACGGTTGGAGGCGAGGCCGCCGCGACGGGCTCCGTAGCCGGCCCCGACGTAACGCGCAGGCGTTGTCCGGTCTGGGGCAGGTGACGATCGCCGTCGAGGCCTTCGACGGAGTCGAGCGGTGAGCGAGTTCAGCCTGCTGATGTCCGTCTACAGCGGGGACGACGCCGCGCACTTCCGGCGGGCCTTCCTCTCCGCGGTGCACGAGCAGACCAGGCGGCCCTCGCAGGTCGTACTCGTACAGGACGGACCGGTTCCCGACGAGCTCGCGCTCGAGATTTCCCGACGGATCGCCGAGAGCCCGGTGGAGACGACGTTCCACGTCTTCGAGCGCAACACCGGCCTCGCCAGCGCGCTTTCGACGGGTCTCGGGCTCGCGCGTTTCGATGTCGTCGCACGAATGGACGCCGACGACATCTCGCTGCCCGAACGATTCGAACGCCAGCTCCCCGAGATCGAAGCCGGCGCCGACCTCGTCGGAACCGGAATGCTCGAGTTCCTCGACGACATCGGCAGCATCGTGGGACGCCGGGTCCCTCCTTCGGGGCAGGAACGGATCGCGAGCTACGCGCGGTTCCACGACCCCTTCTCCCATCCGACCGTGGTGTACCGCCGTGCCGCGGTCGAGGCCGCAGGTGGCTACCAGCCCATGGGGCTGATGGAGGACTACTGGCTGTTCGCGCGCATGATCCAGTCCGGGGCGACGGTCGCGAACCTCACCGAGCCGCTCGTGATGTATCGAGTGGGGGCGGGCGCGTACGCCCGCCGTGGCGGGTTCGCGCAGCTTCGAAGCGAGCTCGCGCTTCAACGTGCCTTCCGTCGCATCGGGTTCACGACGCCCATGCAGTATTTGCGCAATGTCGCCGTCCGGGGCGCGTACCGTTTCGTCCCGGTGGGGGTGCGGAAGATCGCGTACCGACGATTCATCGCGCGCGGCGGATCCGCAGGCTGATGCCGACCCGCTGACTGCGGGTGACAGATTTGCCCCCCCCGCACCGCGCGCGGCAGGTCGGATCAGCGCGTACGGGGAGTTGCGGCGTCCTCCGGAGCCGGGGTGACCGGGGCCGCCTCGACGGCACTCCCTCCCGGCGTGACGCCGAGGGAGTCCCGCCAACGGGCGATCGAGGTCAGATCCCACAACTGTTCGCGATACCGGCCGGAGAGCTCGGGCCACTGCCGCCGGATGCGGAGGCTGTAGCGGACGCTCGAGACGAGGAGCTTGCGGAACTTCTTACGATCGTGGACGTGCCACGCGAACCCCGACCCCTCCGCGTTGCTCTGCGCGAAGTTCCGAAGCGCCGTCAGCTTCCACCACGGCGTCCCGTGGGGGAGATGCACGGACGGGGACGCGCCGGCATCCGACTTGTCGAACCAGTGGGACCAGACCTCGCGGACGACGAAGCGGTACGCGGAGAGTCCGCTCGGCTTCGAGCCGTCCGCCGCAGGGTCATCCCCGAAGTAGGCGGTCTGCGGGAAATGCTCCACATCCTCCGGGTTGCGGTGCAGCTCCGTCTCACGGAACCGTGGGGCGAGGGCGCGCAGTTGCGGCAGACGCGTCTTCATCTCGCCGTGCAGCGCTTCCGGGCCCCGGAGCACGCTCTCGTACGCGAGCTGCCGGAGGGCGACCGCGTAGTAGTCGAGCGTCAGCACGTGCCGGACATCGCTCGCCAGGTTGCTGACCGGCAGTCGACCGCCGCGTCGGTGAGGGGAGTGCAGCATGGCGGCGATCAGCCGGTTCCGCGCGTGGAAGAACGCCTGCCAGTCTCGGCTGTCATCCTTGTCCACCCACGAGACGTGCCAGATCGCGGCGCCCGGCATCGTCACGGTCGAGTACCCGCGGGACGCCGCGCGAAGGGAGAACTCCGCGTCGTCCCACTTGATGAACACCGGCAGCGAGAGCCCGATCTCCCGGATGATCGGGACCGGGATGAGGCTCATCCACCAGCCGTTGTAGTCGACGTCGAAGCGTCGATGCATCCACTTCGTCTGGCGCAGGTTGGAGGAGGTGAAGTCGTGGCGATCCGGCGTGATGGGGCCCCACATGAAGCTCCAGCGGTCCACGCGCTCCGCGTACGCGTGCAGCTTCGTCTTGTCGTACATGTCGAACATGTGCCCGCCGACGATGGTCGGCTCGGCGGTGTAGCTCGCGAACGACCGCATCCGCCGGATCGATTCGGGCTCCACCGCGACGTCGTCGTCCAGCAGCAGCACGTAGTCGGAGGTGCCGGCGTCGAGCGTTTCGAGCATTCCGCGGGAGAACCCGCCCGAGCCGCCGACGTTCGCCTGCTCGATGACGCGCAGGCGTCCGTCGAGGGACGCCTCGACGGATTCGAAGCCCTGCGCATCGCGGAGGAGCTGGGTGCCCTGATCGACGACGAGGATCTGGTCGATCCCTTCGAGCGCGTCCGCGTCGCCGGCGATCGCCGCGAGGAGCTCGAGGCAGTATGCGGTGCGGTTCAACGTGGTGATCGACACGGTGATCCGGCCGTCCCGGTTCGGCGCGACGCCCTCGGGTGCCGCCCAGTCGGCTTCGATGAGTTCGAAGTCCTCATCGCTCGCCGTCAGGTCGAACCAGTACCAGCCGCCGTCGATGAATTTTCCGAGGGGAAGCTCGAAGGTGTGCCGTCCGTCGCCGCTCAGGGAAGCCGAGTCGACCGTCTGCACGACGCCGCGCGCGTTGGACCGGTACACCGTGACGTCCCCCCTGCCACGGGTGACGACGCGGAGCACGACGCGATCGAGCGTGGTCCATCGCTGCCAGTAGCTCGCCGGGAACGCGTTGAAGTAGGTGCCGAGCGACACCCGTTCGTTGGCGGGGACCCTGAGGCTCCTGCGGCCGGTGATGTACCCGGTCGCGTTCACATGCGAGATTCGGAGCGGCGTCGAGTGCACCTCGTTCGGCACCGGACCCCGCCGATGCCGGACGGCCTCGGCGATCGGTCGGCGCTCCTCGCGCACCTCGGTCCACTCGTCCGCGTCGAGGTAGAGCGGGACGACGTCGGGGTCGCCGGCAGTCGGGAAGAAGACCTTGCTGAGTGTCTGATTGGACATGATCTGCAGTTCGTTCTCGTGATCGATCGGTCGGCGTCAGAGCGCGACGGGGCTGAGGAGCGGCTTCACGCGGTTCTCATACATCGAGAGCGCGGAGCCGATCGCCATGTGCATGTCGAGGTACTTGTAGGTGCCGAGGCGACCGCCGAAGAGGACGTCGGGCTCCCCCTGCTGCAACTCCCGGTAGCCCAGGAGCGCGGCTCGGTCGCTCGGCGTGTTGACGGGGTAGTACGGCTCGTCCTGGCGGGTCGCGAAGCGAGAGAACTCGCGCATGACGACGGTCTTGTCGGTGGGGTAGTCCCGTTCCGGATGGAAATGGCGGAACTCGTGGATGCGCGTGTACGGGACGTCCGAATCCGCGTAGTTCATGACCGAGGTGCCCTGGAAGTCACCGATCGGCAGCACCTCGCGCTCGAAGTCGAGCGTGCGCCACGAGAGCTCCCCGCCCGAGTAGTCGAAGTAGCGGTCGACCGGTCCCGTGTAGATCACGGGCACCTGGCCCACCACGCGGCTCTTGCTGACGTCCTGCGAATCGTCGAAGAAGTCGACGCCGAGACGGATCTCGATGTTCGGGTGATCGGCCATCCGCTCGAGCCAGGCCGTGTAGCCGTCGACGGGGAGTCCCTCGTACGTGTCGTTGAAGTAGCGGTTGTCATAGGTGTAGCGGACCGGAAGGCGACTGATCACATCGGCGGGCAGCTCGGTCGGGTCGGTCTGCCACTGCTTCGCCGTGTAGTCGCGGATGAACGCCTCGTAGAGGGGACGGCCGATCAACGAGATCGCCTTCTCCTCGAGGTTCGCGGCATCGGCGGTCGTGAACTCTGCGGCCTGTCCGGCGATGAGCTGGCGCGCGGACTCCGGGGAGTGCGCGGCCCGGAAGAACTGGTTGATCGTGCCGAGGTTGATCGGCAGCGGGTAGACCTCGCCGCGATGGGTGGTGTACACGCGATGCTGGTAGGAGGTGAACGCGGTGAACCGATTCACGTACTCCCAGACCGGCCGGTTCGACGTGTGGAAGAGGTGCGCTCCGTACTCGTGGACCTCGATGCCCGTCTCTGGATCCGCCGCGCTGTAGGCGTTGCCGCCGATGTGGCTGCGCCGGTCGATGACGAGGACCTTTCGGCCGAGCTCGTTCGCGACCCGCTCGGCGATGGTGAGGCCGAAGAACCCCGATCCGACGACGACGAGATCCACAGTCATGCACTTCCTCCGGTTTCCAGGTGTAGCAGCTGGCAATGTTTCGCGCTTTCCAGCGCGCCGGCCGACGTCCTAGGATAGCTGATCCCCCTTGGCGGGATACTATGCTCCGAAAGGGGCGCCAAACGGGGTGCGCCCGTGAAGCAACGCGAAAGTCGGGGAGCGATGCATCGGGTGGCGAAGCTGTGGGCGGCGGTGACTGCCATCGTCATGGTGGCTGCCGGATTGACGGGTCTCGGGGCGGTGACGGCGCCCGCGGTCGCGGCCAGCGGCTCTGACTTCAACGCGGGCATGATCATCAGCGACGAAGTGTTCTACGACAGCAGCACGATGTCGGTCGGCGATATCCAGGCGTTCCTCAACGCGCGCGTGCCTTCCTGCCGCTCCGGATACACCTGCCTCAAGGACTACGCGCAGTCGACCGCATCTCAGAGCGCGAAGAGCGAGGGGTGCGCCGCCTACCCGGGCGGGTGGCAGTCGGCCGCCGAGATCATCTGGCGCGTCGCGAACGTCTGCGGGATCAACCCCCGGGCGCTGATCGTGCTGCTCGAGAAGGAGCAGAGCCTCATCACCGATACCTGGCCGTCATCGCGGCAGTACCGCTCGGCGACCGGGTACGGATGCCCCGACACCTCCGACTGCGATACCAACTACTACGGGTTCTTCAACCAGGTGTACCACGCGGCGTGGCAGTTCAAGAAGTACCAGGCGCGCCCCGATCGCGCCTATCGGGCCGGGCGGAACAACACGATCCAGTGGCATCCGAACGCCTCCTGCGGAAGCTCGCAGGTGTTCATCGAGAATCAGGCGACCGCCGGACTGTACCTGTACACGCCGTACCGTCCCAACCAGGCCGCCCTCGACAATCTCTACGGTGTGGGCGACTCGTGCTCCGCGTACGGCAACCGGAACTTCTGGCGGATCTTCACCGACTGGTTCGGTTCCACCGGCTACACGGTCAAGGGCGCCTTCGCCGAGTTCTATCGGGCGAACGGCGGGCCGGAAGGCTTCCTCGGCGCCCCCACCTCGAACGAGATGGTGGTCGACGGCGGCTGGAAGCAGCGCTTCAGCGGCGGCACGCTCTTCACGCGCGTCGGGACGCCCGTGTTCGCCGTTCGCGGGCTGATGCGCGACTACTACCGCGGTGTCGGAGAGCAGGCCGACGGCCTCGGCTGGCCGGTCGAGCAGCAGGTCTCGCTCGGGAACGGGAACTGGTATCAGGCGTTCGAACGCGGCCGCATCCTCGTGACCGGGAGCACGGTCAAGGCCGTGCGGGGCGAGATCGCGAAGAAGTACCTGTCAGTTGGTGCTCAGCAGGGGCGGCTCGGCTTCCCCACGGGGGACGAGGCCTGGGGCTCCGGCGGATGGCTGCAGAGGTTCCAGGGCGGGGTGATCGCCTCCTCGACGGCGGGCACCTTCGTCATCACTGGGACGATCCAGAAGCGCTTCGACGCGGCGGGCGGAGCTGCAGGCGGTCTCGGCTGGCCGACGGAGGACGAGCGCAGTGTCGGGTCCGACTGGAGCCAGAAATTCACGAGCGGCGCGATCGTGGTTCGCAAGAGCGTTGACCGCGTGGTGAAGGGCGACCTCGGTGCGTACTACGTCCGCGCCGGTGCCGAGGCGTCGGCTCTCGGATGGCCCAGTTCCAACGAAGCCAGGCTCGGCACCGGCTGGACTCAGTCGTTCGAGCAGGGGATCCTGTACTCGTCGTCGGTCGGCACCCGCGCCGTCCCGAACGCACTCGGCCCTCAGTACCAGGCGGCCGGCGGGCCGACCGGGTCCCTCGGCTGGCCGACGAGCGATGCCGTGACGAAAGACGCACGTGTCTCGCAGTCGTTCCAGAACGGGCAACTCTCCACGAACCCCGATGTCGCCGTCGCCGGCGCCGTCTACCGGGAGTACGCGCGCGTCGGCGGGGCGAGTTCTGCACTCGGCATGCCGACCGAGGCAGAAGCCAAGGTGACCGGCGGAGTCCGGCAGCGGTTCGTCGGAGGAATCGTCTACGTGACCTCCGCGCGAGCCTTCGTCGTCCAGGGGGATCTCGGCCGGGGCTACCTGGCAGCGGGGGACGTCGCGTCGAAGTTCGGTGTGCCGACCTCGCAGGAGCGCCAGTCCGGCATCGGCTGGGCGCAGACGTTCTCGAGCGGTGTGCTGTACTCCAGCCCGGCCGGCGTCTACGCGGTCATGGGGGCGATTCGCGGCTACCACGACGCCAATGGCGGAGTGCAGGGCCGGCTCGGCTGGCCGTCCGGCGCGGAGACGAAGGTCGACGGCGGATGGCGGCAGTCCTTCACCGGTGGCACGGTCTACGCGAAGGACGGTCGGGCGCCGATCGTGGTCTGGGGCGACATCGGGACGTACTACGCGGGTGCCGGTGAGCAGGCGGGCGCGGCCGGTTGGCCGGTCTCCGCCGAGCGAGCGCGCCCGGGTGGTTGGATCCAGGAGTTCGACAACGGCACCGTTCACAATTCGCCGGCCGGGACGGCGCTGGTCGGCGGAGACATCCTTCGCGCCTATGCGGCCGCAGGCGGGTCCGACTCGCAGGTGAAGTGGCCGGTCTCGGACGCCACGGTCGTCGGCGGCGGATTCAGTCAGGTGTTCGTGGGCGGATCGTACTACGCGCGCGGCGGCCGGGTGTTCGTCGTACAGGGGGCGATCGCGACGGCATACGCCGGTGACGGCGGCGCGGGGGGAAGCCTCGGCTGGCCGACGGGGAACGAGTGGTGGAGCGGTCGGGAATGGCGACAGGACTTCGAACGTGGATCGATCATCGTCGATAGCGCGGGGGCCCGTATCGTCCGTCGCTGACGGGGATCGATCGACGCGGGTGCGTTTGCGCCACCCGGCGGGTCTGCGCGCGACTCAGCCGCGGCGCGGTCGGCGGAACACGAGCTTCGCGTAGAGCACGTAGTTCCAGACCAGCCCCACACAGATGGCGCAGAGCTTCGGGAGCAGATCGAGCGGCGGCACGATTCGAAGGCCGAAGGCCTCGAAGAGCCAGGTCGAACCGAAGATCACGAGTGGCTGGATGACCCAGAGACCGAATCCGGTCACGATCACGAAGCCGGTGATCTGCCGCGCGACCTCGCTTCGGCTGCCACCGGTTGAGCGGAACGTGAAGCTGCGGTTGAGCACGAACGAGAGGCACATCCCGAGCGACGTCGCGATGAAGTTCGCGAGCAGCACGTCGACGTGCCAAGACCGCAGCACGGTGTAGCTGACGAGGTCGACGAGGGTATTGGCGATTCCGACTGCTACGAAGCGGACTTCGGTGCGTCGGAAGAGTCCGCCGCGGTCAGCCAATGCGCCGCACGGTCTCGGTGCGGTCGTCGCGGCCCTCGGTGCCCCCAGCGACGAGCGCGAAGCTGTAGAGCGGTCGGTGTTGGACCTCGACGTAGATCCGGCCGACGTAACTGCCGAGGACGCCCAGCATGGTCAGCTGGATGCCGCCGAGCAGGAACATCGCGACCGTCACGAACGCCCAGCCTGGCACCGTGGTCTCCGGTGCCACGAGACGGACGGTCACCGAGTAGATGATCCCCAGGAACGCGAGCGCCGAGATCGCCAGTCCGACGCGGCTGATGAGTTGGAGCGGAACGGTGGAGAAGCCGAGGATGCCGTCGGCGGCGAACTTCATCATCTTGCGCAGTGGATATCCGGTCTCACCGCTCAGTCGCGCGTCCCGATCGAAGAGCACCGCCTCCTGACGGAAACCGACGTAGCTGACGAGGCCGCGGAGGAACCGGTTGTGCTCGCGATACTTGCGCAGTTCCGCCACCACCCGTCGGTCCAGCAGCCGGAAGTCACCGGTGTTACGCGGGATCTCGATCGAGGCGAGCTTGCTGAGCGCCCAGTAGAAGGCGTGCGCCGTCGTGCGCTTGAAGGCGGTGTCCTTCCTGGTGCGGCGCTGGGCGTATACGACGTCGGCGCCGCTCTCCCACCGCTCGATGAGCTGGATGCTGACTGCGGGGGGATCCTGGAGATCGGAGTCCATGATCACAACGGCATCGGCCTCGGCGTAGTCGATGCCGGCGGTGACCGCCATCTGATGCCCGTAGTTCCGGGCGAAGGAGAGCACGGTCACTCGCGGATCCTGCTCGCGCAGTTCGAGCAGCAGCTCCAGCGAGTCGTCTTTGCTGCCGTCGTCGACGAAGACGAACTCGAAGGTGTAGCGGCTCTCGATCCGCTTGAGCTCCTCGACCAACGTCCGATAGAGGACCTCGATGTTCCCGCGCTCGTTGTAGATCGGGAACACGTAGGCGATCTTCTTGCGTTCGGTCATTACAGCGGTGCTCCATCCATTCCGGCCGAGGCGCGGCCGAACGACAGCCTACGCGCTGGGCGCACTCATGAGGTGAGCAGGGGGTCGGATGGGTGATCCAGATGTAGTACCACCAGCCTTGCGCGAAGACTCCGAGATACATCACCCAGGCGACGAGCGGGCGCCACTTCGGGAATCGTTGCACCAGCGCGGCGCCTGCGACGTAGATCGTGAAGCAGACGAAGACGTAGCGGTGCACCGAGATGACGTTGCTGTTCAGCGTGTACATGACGATCGCGAGAGCGGAGAAGACGACCAGAGGGATGGAGTCGCGGCGCCAGACCACGGCGAGGAACACCGCCGAGACGGCGAGGACGAGAAGGGAGATGAGCGGGATCGCCTGGTAGTGGAGGACCTCGGGGGTGAGTACGGCGCCATCGATGCCGAACACGGCACGGATGACATCGGCGGATTGGTCGGCGAGCGTGAGCAGCACATTCGGCTGGAGCACGTGGTACGGCCAAGCCCCGCTGGTCCGGACGTTGTTGATCATTGCGAGCGGGTCCCCGAACACCGCCCACATGTGCACTGCATAGGCCCCGAATCCGAGCAGTCCGAACGGCAGCCACAGGATCCGCCAATCGAGCAGGCCACGAAGACTCCAGCCCTTCGATCGCCAGAACTCCAGTCCGCACAGGGCGAGCATCAGCAGACCCGGTAGCCGAGATGCGGTGACGCCGACGAGCATGAGCCCCATGAGCGCCCATTGTCGCCGCAGGGCGAAGGCGTAGGCCCAGGCCGCGAAGGCGAGAAACACGGATTCCGAGTAGAAGACGTGACAGAACAGTGCCGGGGGAGCCGTGAGCAGCATCGCCGCAGGGGTCCATCGGTTGGAAGCGGTGAAGCCGAGCCGCTCGGCGATCACGAGGAGCGCGCGGATCGCGAAGCCGAGGGCGACGGTGTTCAGGACCAGCCCGAGGACGAGCACGCCGACCTGCCCGCCGGTGACGATGCGCAGGATCGAGATCAGGAGCGGGAACGCCGGGTAGAACGCCACCGATGCGGGCTCAGCGCCGTACCCGTTGTCGATGATCCCCTCGAACCAGAGGGCGTCCCAGCGCTCCGTGTGCCCGAGCAGCCCGACTGAGGCCGCGCGGCCATGCGTCGACGCGTCGATGAGGGTACCGATAACGGTCAGCGTGAGCTGCCACAGCACGGCGATCGCGAACGATTGGGTCCACGGCGAGTTCGCGAATCTGGCGAGTCGCGTGCGTGCAGGGGACGCGTCGGTGGGCGACGTCATCGAGGGGGGCCTCCAGTGCATGGGAACGAGGGGAGGACTCGAGCCTATCCGGCCGGGTCGGCTGGCTCCGGCCGGCGCACCCCTTCGTCGCGCCGCTCGGCGACGTTCGGCGTGGTCACAGCAACGCGTCTGCGATACTCGTACAGGCCGAACGCGGTGGCGGCCGAGATACCGGACGAGAAGGAGACGGCTGACGTGGCTGAGTGGCTCGCGATAGTCCCGGCGGTGCTCGTCAGCGTCCTCGTGCTCGGTGTTCCGGGTGCGCTCGTCGCCGCTGCACTCGGGCTCCGCGGGATCGCGTTCGCAGGATTCGTTCCTGCGGCCGGCGTCTCCGTCGTCGCGGTGACCAGCCTCGCCGGGCACGTGATCGGTTTCAAATGGGGAGTGCTCCCCGTCGCCGCGGTCACCGCCGTCCTGGCGCTCGCGGCGTATGCCGCCCGCCGGATCTGGATCTCGCGAAGCGGCGCCGCGCCCACGAAGCCCGCCGGGGCGGGCTGGGCCGTTCCGACCGCGGCCGTCGTCGCTGCCGTGCTGCTCACCGCGCGCTTCACGGTCATGGTCGGGCAGCCGGGCGACGTCTCCCAGACGTTCGACAACATCTTCCATCTGAACGCGGTGCAGTACATCGTCGAGACGGGTGACGCGTCCCCGCTGCGCCTCGGCAGTCTGACCTACGCCTTCGACGGCGCCGGATCCTTCTACCCGGCTGCCTGGCATGCGATCACGGCCCTCGTGGTCCAGTTGACCGGAGCGACCATTCCCGTCGCGGTGAACGCGGTGAATCTGGTGATCGTCGCTGCGGTCTGGCCGCTCGGAGTCCTCCTCCTGACGCGGGTCGTGCTCGGAGCGAACCGGTTCGGTCTCCTTGCAGCGGGGGTGCTCGCCGCGGGGTTCGCTGCGTTCCCCTACCTCATGCTCGACTTCGGCGTGCTCTACCCGAACGTCCTGTCCATCGCGCTCCTGCCCGCCGCGCTCGCTTTCGTCGTCGCGAGTTGCCGCCTCGACGACGCGGTTCCGATGTCTGTGCCGGCAGCGTGGCTCGGCCTCGCGGCGACGCTCCCGGGGCTTTCGCTCGCCCACCCGAGCACGCTGATGGCGCTGATCGCGTTCTCCGCCGCGCCGGTCGGCGTCGCCGTGTTCCGTCACTATCGCCGGCTGCGCGCCGAGCATGCCGCCGCTTGGCGATACGTCCTCACGTCGGTCATCCTCGTGGTCGGCGTCGCGGCGGCGGCGGTGCTGCTGATCAAGGCCCGGCCCACCAGTGAGGCCGCGTTCTGGGGGCCGCGCGAGTCGTTCCTCCGATCGGTGTTCGCCGGCTTCACGAACTCGACGGTGGGCTACCCCGTCGATCTCGTCATCACCGGGCTGACGATCGCCGGCCTCTGGGCGATCTGGAGACGGAAGAACCAGCGCTGGCTCCTTCTTTCCTATCTCTTCGCCGTCGGGTTGTACGTGATCAGCGCGGGTCTGCCCGCCAGCTACTTCCGCTACGGGCTCACCGGAACCTGGTACAACGACTCGAACCGGCTCGCGTCGTTGATCCCGGTGCTGGCGCTGCCGATTGCAGCGGCCGGAGCCGCATGGCTCGTCACGACCGTGCTCGCATTGATCGCGCGCCGGAACACGGCGCGCGGATTCCGGATCGCGGTCCCGGCCGCGGCGGCGGCTCTGCTCGTGCTCGGCACGCAGTGGAGCGCGCCGATGGCCGAAGCCACGGAGAATGCCGAGGCGAGCTACGCCATGACCGACGAGTCGCTGCTGCTCTCGACGGATGAGCTCGAACTGCTCGAAGAGATCCGGGGCGAGCTCCCCGAGGACTCGGTGGTCGTCGGGAGCCCCTGGACCGGCACATCGCTCGTGTACGCGATCAGCGGGTACCGGGCGCTGATGCCGGCGATCTACGGCGACCGCGACCAGGACGTGCAGCTGATCATGGACGGCCTCCGCGACGCTGATGCCCGACCGGAGGTGTGCAGCGCGCTGAAGCGCGAGAACGCCTGGTACATCCTCGACTTCGGCCCGCAGGAGGTGCACGGCGGCACGCACATCTTCGTCGGCTTCGAAGACCTCGAGGATTCGGATGCCGTCGAGCTGGTCGACGAGGTGGGCGCCGCGCGGCTCTATCGCGTCACCGCGTGCGGGTGACGATGGCGGCGAGGTCACGATGATCGCGCGCCTACGTTCGATGCTGTCGGGGGCGCCGCTGATCCTTGTCGCGACCGCCGTCGCCGGTGGGAGCGGGTACCTCGCGACGGCCGTCGTGGCGGCGGCGAAGAGCCCCGACCAGTACCTGGTGTTCGGCGCCTTCTGGTCGGCTCTCTACCTGGTCATCGCGGCGCTTTCCGGCATCCAGCAGGAGGTCACGCGCGCCTCCAGCGCCAGTGCCAACGTCAGCGCCGGGCCCGGGCCTCGAGCGATCGCCGGCCGTTTCGCGTTGATCGCGGCGGCCGTCGTCGCGGTCGCCGTCGTCGGCACGTCGCCGCTCTGGACACGGGCGGTGGCGGAATCCTCGGTGATCGGCTTTGCCGTGCCGATCGCCTTCGGCGCGGCTGGCTACGTGTTCGTCGCAGTCGTCTGCGGGCTCCTCTACGGGCATCGCCTCTGGCTGGCGATCGCCGGCATGATCGGCCTCGACGGGCTGCTTCGACTCGCGGGAATCGGGCTCGCGCTCCTCGCAGGCGGCTCGTTCGAGATGCTCGCCTGGGCGGTCGTCCTCCCGTTCCCGCTCACCCTGGCGATCCTCTGGTGGACGTTCCGCTCGCGGCTGGTCGGCAGTTCCACGCTCGACGTCGGGCTCGGCCGTCTCGCGTGGAACTCCTCGAGGACCGTGGTCGCGTCGATCGCCACCGGACTGCTGGTGAGCGGATTCCCGCTGCTGCTCACGATGACCTCCGGATCTGCGGAGCCGGGGCGCCTCGGCAGCCTGCTCTTCGCCATCAACATCGTGCGCGCCCCGCTCGTCGTGGTCGTCATGTCGTTGCAGAGCTACTTCATCGTCCGATTCAGCGCGCGTCCACGAGACGCGATCCGACTCTTCGTCACCGGGAGCGCGGTCGTGCTTGCCGTGGCCCTCCTGCTTGCCGTGGGCGCGTGGTTCTTCGCTCCATGGGCCTTCTCGCTGCTCTGGCCCGCGTATGAGATCACGCCGCTGGTGGCCGCAGGCCTCGTGCTCGCCTCCGGACTCCTCGGGGTGCTCTGCCTGAGCGGTCCACTCGCACTCGCCGAGTCGAGGCACGCGATCTACACCCTCGGCTGGGTTCTCGCTGCAGTCGTCACGGTCATCGTGCTCGTCCTGCCACTCGAGCTCATCCCTCGGAGTCTGCTCGCGATGCTCATCGCCCCGCTCGCGGCCATCGTCGTGCACGTCGTCGGTGTGGTCGGAGGGCGCCGGCGGGGCAGCCGCTAGCGACTCGCGGTTCCGTCCCCGCGGAGACGACGAAGCCCCGGCGCCTTCGGCGCCGGGG
>NZ_BMRJ01000004.1:91490-162529 GCF_014648575.1 Agromyces mediolanus
CTCCTCGACGCCCGCAACGTCGAGACGCTGCGTGTTGTGCGAGGTGTAGGCGTCATCGTCACCCGCGGCAAGCTTCGTTCCTTCATCGACGAACGGCTTGTAGTCGAGCGTGCGGCTGTCGAGCGGGACTCGGAAGTACCCGCCGCGGTCCTCGGCGAGGGCACGCTCCTCGGAACTCAGGAGCGACTCGTAGAGCTTCTCACCGTGCCGGGAGCCGATCACCTGGACTTCCGGCTCACCGTAGCCGAGCAGCCGGGAAACGGCTCGGAGGAGCGTCTCGACGGTGCTCGCCGGAGCCTTCCGCACGAAGAGATCACCGGGTGAGGCCTCGCTGAACGCGTAGCGGACGAGGTCGACCGACTCGGCGAGGGACATCAGGAAGCGGGTCATGTTCGGATCAGTCACCGTCAACGGCCGACCGGCCTCGAGCTGCGAGACGAAGAGCGGGATCACAGAGCCGCGCGAGTACATGACGTTGCCGTACCGGGTGACGGAGATGACCGTGTCGGAGTCCAGGTTGTTCCTCGCGATCGACATCGCCGTCTTCTCCATGAGCGCCTTGCTCATCCCCATCGCGTTGATCGGGTAGACGGCCTTGTCGGTGCTCAGACAAACGACTGACTTCACACCGTGTTCGATCGAAGCGTGCAGCACGTTTGCACTTCCCTGCACGTTCGTCGCCACCGCCTCGAGCGGGAAGAACTCGCACGACGGAACCTGCTTGAGGGCCGCCGCGTGGAACACGAGATCGGTGCCGCGCACGACCTGGTCGACGCTCCGCTCGTTGCGGACGTCTCCGATGTGGAAGCGGAGCCGCGAGTCGTTGAGCGCGTGGCGCATCGCGTCCTGCTTGGCTTCGTCGCGGCTGAAGATGCGAACCTCAGCGGCGCCCTCGGCGAGGACGAACTTCGCCATCGTCGATCCGAAGGAGCCGGTGCCGCCGGTGATGGTCACCGTGGAGTCTTTGATCTGCCTGTGCGTCATGCGCCTTTCCATACCCTGCGGCTCGTGTGTGCTGACATCGACCTCGCCATGCTAGTCGATGGACCGGAGGGTCTCCTCGAAGCCGCTGACCGATGCGGCCTCCGAGAAGGTGCGCAGCGCGGTATCGCGCTGGCGCTCGACGATGCCCCGGCGATGTTCCGTCGGGGTGTCGAGCAGCGCCAGCGCCTCGGCGGCGACCGCGGCCGGTTCCGCCGCCCAGGTCACGCCGGCGTCGTCGCCGAGGATGCCGACGATGCCGTGGAGCGCCGTGGAGACGACGGGGACGCCCGCTGCCATGTACTGGAGAACCTTGTGAGGGAGCGCGACGTGCGTCACGAGCTCCGGTCGGAACGGGTTGATCGCCACGTCGGCGAGGCGCAGATAGCCGGGAAGCTGCGCGTACGGGACGACCCCGGTGAAGACGACCCGGTCGCCGAGGCTCTCCCGCTCGACGATGCGTCGAAGTTCGGGCTCGAGCTCGCCTCCGCCGACCAGGACGACTCTGAGCCGTGGCCGTCGTGCGAACTCGGGCACGAGCGCCTCGAGCACGGTGTCCAGGCCGGAGAACTCGAAGAAGGTTCCCATGTAGAGGAGCACTTCGTCGTCTTCGCGGAGCCCGATGGTGCTGCGATCGATCCGAACCCCCTCATCGGCGAAGTGGCTCAGGTCGACCGGCGGCAGGTCGACCTGCGTCGGACCGGTCCGACCGGAGGCCTCCACGCAATAGTCGGCCATAGCGGGGTTGTTGGCGGAGAGCAACGAGGCGTTGCGGTACACGTAGTGCTCGGCCCGCCGGATGAGGGGGGCGACGGGGGTGCGTCGGATGAGGTGGGAGACGTCGAGTGCGCGGAACACCACGGGGACGCCGAACCGCTTCGCGAATGCCACGGTCTGCCACCCGGTGGTCGGCACGGCGTAGAGCACGATGACGTCGTAGCCGCCGTCTCGGATCTCACGACGGAGCCCGGGTACGTCGATGACCGGTGCGAGGTACCGATCGAGGCCGCCGCCTCCGAGGTGGGGCGGCGTGATGAGCTCCAGATTCGCGTCGGGGTGCACGCGTCCTCGCACGCGCTCTCGTGTCGTCCGGAGCGATGGTGCGCTGCGCTCGCCGCTCGCCTCTGGGAAGTGATAGAAGGACACCTCATGCCCCCGGAGCGCGAGCAGCTCCGGGAACTCGTGCATCTCGAAGATCACCTTCTCGAGATAGTTGACCTCGTGGACGAAGAGGATGCGCATCGCTCAGTCGACCGCCGGCATCCGGATGCCGGCGCGGCGGTGATGCGTCTTCGCGGTCGATCGGATGAAGTTCACGACTCTGCGGGAGGTGTCGTCGATGTCGTACTCCCACGGAGTCGCGGCCGGGCCGTCCTGGTCGAACTCCTCGAGCGTGAGAGCGATGGCGCCGAGGACGTCCTCGCTCGAGGTTCCGGACGTGATGGTCACTCCCGTGTCGATCGCCTCCGGGCGTTCGATCGCATCTCTGACGGAGATCGCCGGGAACCCGAGGATGGAGGACTCTTCGCTGATGGTGCCGCTGTCTGAGAGCACGAGCTTCGCCGATTTCTGCAGTCGCACGTAGTCGTGGAAGCCGAACGGCGGGTGGAAGACGATGCCCTCCTTCAGCTCGTCCGGCTGAGCTTCGAGGCGCTTGCGCGTGCGAGGGTGGGTCGACACCAGCACGGGCAGTCCGTACTGCTGCCGGACGGCGAGCAGCGAGTTGAGGACCGCTTCGAGGCGCGCCGGATCGTCCACGTTCTCCTCGCGGTGAAGGCTCACCAGGAAGTATCCGCGTTCTTCGAGCGACATCCGGTCGAGCACCTCGCTCGCATCGATCGCCTCGGCGTTGCGCTCGAGCACCTCGCGCATCGGTGATCCCGTGAGCAGGATCCTGGACGGGTGGATACCTTCGCCGAGCAGGTTGCGGCGTGCGTGCTCCGTATAGACCAGGTTGTAGTCGGACACGTGATCGACGAGCTTGCGGTTCACCTCCTCCGGCACGTTTTCGTCGAAGCAGCGGTTGCCGGCCTCCATGTGGTACACGGGGACCTTCAGCCGGCGGGCCATGAGCGCGGAGATGCAGCTGTTCGTGTCGCCGAGCACCACCATGGCATCGGGGCGTTCCTCGATCAGCACACGTTCGATGCCGCTCAGCACGGTTCCGAGCACGGTTCCGAGCGAACTCGTGTCGGCGTTCAAGAAGTGATCGGGCCGGCGAAGGCCGAGGTCCTCGAAGAAGACCTCGTTGAGCTCGTAGTCGTAGTTCTGACCGGTGTGCACGAGCACATGCTCGGTCGATCGGTCGAGGCGGTCGATCGTCGCGGCGAGCCGGATGATCTCCGGGCGGGTTCCGACGACGGTCAGGACTTTCAGCTTGGCTGCATTCATGGCTGTACTTTCTCCGCGTAGGTGTCGGGGTTGCTGGGATCGAACACTTCGTTGATCCAGAACGCGGTGTAGAGCGCCTCCGCCCCGGTGTTCGTGATGTCGTGCGACCACATGGTCGGCATGTCGACCGCTGTGGGCTCGTCTCCTCGGACATGGAACTCGACGACCTCGTCGTGGAAGAGTCGCCGCATCGAGATGGTCGCTTCGCCGGAGAGCACGATGAAGCGCTCGATCTTGCGCCGGTGGTAGTGCTCGCCCCGCGTCACTCCCGGCACAGTCGTCGAGAAGGAGGACTGCCCCCCGCCGCCGGCCACTCGGACGAGTTCGAAGAACGAGCCCCGCGCATCGGCGTGGCGCTGGAGCGGGATGGTCGGGCGGGCATCGAACGAGGCCGCGCGATACGTATTGAAGAGGTCTCGGCGGAACGGGCTCGAGAGATCGGGAATCGTTCCGTCCGCGTACGCGGACGCGATGCTCCGCAGCTCATCGAGGACCTCGCGCACCGTCGCCACCGTCTCGTGCTGCGACGCGTCGCTGGTGCCGAGCAGGACGTCCGCGGCGTCCTGCGCGTGCAGCAGCGTCAGTGCACGATCGCCATCGACCCGGGGCTCCTCGCCGACGGCGAGCTGATGCGCGAAGGTCGCAACAACGGAGTTGTAGAAAGGTCGGCCGTGCTCGCCGAACAAGTTCGGGAGGAGAACCGAGCGGAAGTCGATCCCTGAGCGATCAGCCGCTTCCGAGAGGATGCCGGACGCGAGCGCCTTGCCCCGTCCGTAGGGGGTCGGCGAACCTGCCTGGATCGAGTTGGCGACGACGAGCCGCGCAGGCCTGTTCCCGGCACGGGCGATCGCCTCTGCGAGCTGGCGCGCGAAGCGCTCGTTGCCGAACTCGACCTCCTCGTCGCTCCCGCGATTCACACCGGCGAGGTGGATCACCTCATCGGAATCCGAGAGGGCCGCAGCGGCTGACGAGAGGTCGAAGCCGTCGCCCAGGGGAATGGGAATCGTCTCGATGCCGGCCGATGCGGCCGCGCACCGGACATGCCAGCCGAGAAAGCCTCTCGCTCCGGTGAGCGCGATCTTCGCCATATCGTTCCAATCACTGTCCGCGCGGGCGATCCGAGAGATCACTGTACCCTCTCGGCTTGCGTGTCCCGCCTGGCCGTCGGCGATCCGGCGGGGTGGGAGTTGGTAGGATCGGCTCCGTGAACGCAGCTCTGAACCGTACGTTGATCGTGCTCCCTGCGTTCAACGAAGAAGCCTCCGTTGCGAAGGTCGTCCGTGAGATCGAGGCGGTGCTCCCCGGGGTCCGCTGCGTCGTCATCGACGACGGGTCGAGCGATCGCACTGCGCAGGCTGCGGCTGCTGCGGGCGCCGAGGTCCTTCGCCTCCCGTTCAACCTCGGCGTCGGAGGCGCGATGCGACTCGGGTTCCGCTACGCGCTCGCGAACGGCTTCGACAACGTGGTGCAGATCGACGCCGACGGCCAGCATGATCCGGCGGCGGTCCCCGCCCTGCTCGACGAACTCGAGACGGCCGATGTGGTCATGGGGGCGAGGTTCGCCGGCGTCGGCGACTATGAGGTGCGTGGGCCGAGGAAGTGGGCGATGCGGGTGCTGGCGGTCGTGCTGAGCCGCGTCGCTCGAGCGAAGCTCACCGATACGACGTCGGGGTTCCGTGCGTCGGGTCCGAAAGCGGTGCGGCTGTTCGCGGCGCACTATCCGGCTGAGTACCTCGGCGACACCATCGAGGCCCTCGTGATCGCTGGGCGCAGCGGCTGCGTCGTCCGCCAGGTCCCGGTGGAGATGCGGGTGCGAACGGGCGGAACGCCTTCGCACAACCCGTGGAAGTCCACCGTCTACCTCGGTCGTGCCGGTATCGCGCTCATCTTCGCGCTGATCCGCCCGAAGTCCACCCTCCGAGTCGGGACGGCCACCCCGTGAGCCCGGTCAGCTATCTGTTCGGGGTCGTCGCGGCCCTGGCGGTCTTCCTGCTCGTCGTCGAGATGCTGCGCCGCCGTCGCTTGCGGGAGCGACACGCACTGTGGTGGCTGATCGCCGGGGTGCTCGCACTCGTCGTCGGCCTGTTCCCCGGACTCCTCGACTGGGCTGCGAAACTGCTCGGCGTCGGCCAGCCGACGAACCTCGTCTTCTTCGTCAGTATCGCGATCCTGGTGATGATCTGCCTTCAGCACAGCTCGGAGCTCACCGTGGTCGAGAACAAGACCAGGACGCTCGCCGAGCACGTCGCCATGCAGAACGAGCGTATCCAGCGGCTCGAGGCAGCTCTCGACGCCGCCGAGGACGGCAGGAACGGCGGCCGCGCTGAGGGCGCTCGATGAGCGCTGAGCCTCCGGTGCTCGTCACGCTCTCGATGCTCACCCTCGCCCCCGGGAATCACGGTGGCGGCGAGGTCTACGCGAAGGAGCTCTGCGCGCGGCTTCCCCTGCTCGAATCCGCCCAGGCGGAGGTCCTGCTGCCCCGAGGCGCGCGAGGGTGGAACGGTGGGCTTGCCGAACGGGTGCTCAGAGTGCAGGCGCGCTCGGGCACGGTGCCCCGGCTCCTCAGCATGCTCGGGGTCTGGTTCGCCGGTCGAAGTGTCCGCCGTACCATTGACGAGGCCGCCGTCGTCCACTATCCGCTGACGATCCCGTTGCCGGGTGCCGGTGCACGACGGAGCGTGGTCACGCTCGCCGACATGCAGCACCGCGATCTGCCTGCGCTGTTCAGCCCCGCCGAACGGCTCTTCCGCAGATTCGCCTACGACCGCGCTGCGCAGCGCGCCGACGCGGTCGTGACGGTCAGCGAGTTCACGAAGGAGCGCATTCACCATCACCTCGGGGTGCCGCTCGATCGGATCCACGTCGCGTACCTGGGTGTCGACGCCGAGCGATTCTCGCCGAACTTCGGCGCTCGTGAACCCTTCATCTACTACCCGGCCCGTGCGTGGGCGCACAAGAATCATGCGCGGTTGTTCGAGGCCTTCCGCCTGCTGCGCGAGCGCCGCCCGGAGCTCCGCCTCGTCCTGACCGGCGGAGACACTGCGAAGCTCCATCCGCTGCCCGAGGGCGTCGAGGTGCTGGGACATGTGACGGAGGCGAGGCTCGCCGAGCTCTACCGCACCGCGAGCGCTGTCGTATTCCCGAGTCTCTACGAGGGGTTCGGTCTCCCGGTGCTCGAGGCGATGGCGTCCGGATGCCCGGTCGCGGCATCCGACCGAGCCTCGTTGCCGGAGATCTGCGGGGATGCGGCCGAACTCTTCGATCCGACCGATCCGGTCTCGATCGCCGAGGGTGTCGAGCGTGCGATCCGCCGTTCGGAGGAGCTGGCCGCTCGAGGGGTAAGCCGCGCGTCCAGCTTCAGCTGGGACGCGTGCGTCGCGGCTCATCTGCCCGCGTACCGCGGGCACGCCGCCGCACGCTAGAAGCGGGCAGGCGTCACGACGCGCGGCGCAGTACGACGACCACGCTCGACGACGAGAGCACGACCCGCAGCCCGGGGAAGAACATGGCTTTCGCGACGCCGGCGCCGATCCGGATCGCGACACCGGCCGTGATCAGGTGCAGCCCGTGGATCAGCGACGTCCGGAAGCCGCGTCGGGTCCCTCCACGGACTCGCTCGATCACGAGGCCGCACCGGCTGGCGTAGTACTCCATCTTGAGGATGCCGATCGCGTTCACATGGGTGACGTCGCCGTACTGGAACGGGTTGCCGATCCAACTGTCGGCATTGGGGAATCGCAGCACGATCAAGCCGTCGCGGCGAACCTTGTCCGCGAGCAGCCCAAGGAACTCGACGCTCAGCTCGGGCGGGATGTGCTCGAAGACGTCGAAGGCGGCGACGAGGTCGAAGTCCTCGTCCGGAAGGGCGGGCAAGGCGTCGGCGGCGTGCGCTGAGAACCCGGCCGCGTTCGCCGCGTCCACGAGCTCTGGAAGCAGCTCGGTGCCGCTCATCCGCCAGCCGCGTCGACGGCCGAACCCGAGGAACTCGCCGTTGCCGAAGCCGATCTCGAGCACATCGAGCGGTCGCCGGATCCGGGCCGCCTCTCGCACTTCACGCCGGTAGTAGGCGTCGTCGCCGCGCCTGGGCGCGCCGAAGCTGTCCTGGCTCCATCCCTTCCAATCGAGATACCCGTCGACCATGCGGACCACGCCGCTCAGCGGCTGCTCTGCTCCAGCTGGCGCGCGGCCTCGTCGATCGGCCCGTCGAAGGTGATCTCGCCGCGCCGCAGCACGATGCCCCGTTCGCAGAGCTGCTTGACCATACCGATGTCGTGGCTCACGACGAGCATCGTCTTGCGCTGCGCCGAGAGCTCTCGGATCTTCTGCTTGCACTTCTCGCGGAACGGTGCGTCGCCCACGGCGAGGACCTCGTCCACGAGCAGGATGTCGAGTTCCGCGTGGATCGCGACCGAGAAGGCGAGCCGAACGAACATGCCCGAAGAATAGTGCTTCACCTCGGTGTCGATGAACTCGCCGATCTCCGAGAACGCGACGATGTCATCGAACCGCTCGTCGATCTCGGGCTTCGACATTCCGAGGATGGCAGCGTTGAGATACACGTTGTCGCGTCCGGTCAGATCCGGGTGGAACCCGGCCCCGACTTCGATCAGACCTGCGACGCGTCCCCTGGTGAGCACGCGCCCCTGATCCGGTCGCAGGACACCCGAGATGAGCTTCAGGGTGGTCGACTTGCCAGAGCCGTTCAGACCGAGCAATGCGACCGATTCGCCCTCGCCGATGCGGATGTCCACGTCGGTGAGAGCTTGGAATGTCGATCGAGTGGGCTTGCGCTTGATCCAGGCGATGAAGAGCTCTTTGAAGGACTGAGTGTGATTCAGCGTGAAGCGTTTGCTGACACCGTCGACGATGATGCGCGGCTGTTCAGAGATCTTGCGCAAACCGACCCTCGAACTTCCTGAAGACGAGCTGACCGATGAGGAGGAAGAGCGCCGCGATGACCATCCCGACTGTTGCGAGCAGCCACAGATTCTCAGGACGCTCCGGCGAGGTGACCGTGGTCGGGTACCAGAACGCGGAGTGGAACAGCTCGACGGCGCTGGTCAGAGGGTTCGCCATGTAGAGCTCGAACAGCCACTGGGGGAGTTTGTCCCGGACGAGCGTGAAGGAGTAGAGCACCGGAGCCGACCAGGTCGAGAAGAGCAGGATGATCTCGACGACGTTCTGGGCGTCGCGGAATGAGACGTTCACCGATCCGAAGAGGAGGCCGAGTCCGAGCGCGAGCACCAGGACCAGGATCAGTGCGACGAAGACCCCCGCGATCTGCACCGCCGTCGGTGCCCACCCGTTCAAGAGGACGACCACGAGGAGAATCGCGAGCTGGGGCAGGAAATGGACGAACGCGATGAATACATCGGCGACCGGGAAGAGCTCGCGAGGCAGATAGATCTTCTTCACCAGCGGTGCGTTGTTGACGATCGATTTCGTCGCGTTGCCGAAAGCCTCGTTGAAGAGGTTGATGACGATGATCCCCGAGAACAGGTAGATCGGGAAGCCCTCGATGCCCCGATTGAGGTCGAGGAAGACGCCGAGCACCACGTAGAAGATCGCGAACTGCGCGGCGGGCTTCACATACGACCAGGTCCAGCCGAGCACCGAACCGTGGTAGCGCGTCTGCGTCCCTTTGCGAATGAGGAGGCGAAGCAGGTAGCGATACCGGAAGACGTCCAGGATTCCTCGGCCGGCACCGGGAACGCTGAAGCCGCTCAGGTCCTCGGCCGGGGTCGATCTCGTCACTCGCACGATTGTACTTGGGCTGGCGCGCCAATCCGTCACCCGGGCGCGCAAGGCGCGTCCGATCATGGAAGAATGGCGGCACGTGCCCCCGCACGCGATCGAAAGCGAAGAGACCCCTGCCCTTCACCGTTCCAGTTGTGCGACGCATCGACGCGGACGCACAGTCGATCCGAGTCGTGATCGAGCCCGGGGCCCCCGGCGGCAGCTTCGACGTGCTCATCGACGGCCATCGCGTCTGGTCGGTCGTCGTCGATCCCGTGAGGGATGCTGCTGGTGCGGGCCAGCGTTTCGATTGGCCGTCGGCGCTCGCGCAGCGCTTGCGAGGTCAGGCTCAGGTCGAGGTCCGGCCATCGAACGGTGGCGCGCCGGGCGCCGCGGTGGAGGCCCGGTTCTCCGACGACGACGGCGGGCCCGAGCTGACCGACCAGCACGGTCAGCGGCTGTCGGTGAACAAATGGGGGGATCTCGCGGTCGCCATCGAGGGGCGCGCGTCCGGATTCGCCGCGCGTCTGCTCGACCATGCGAGCCGGCTCGTCGAGGACGTCCGCGGCGCCGGGATCGACCTCTTCCTCTGCAGCGGCTCGCTCCTCGGGGCGCTTCGCGGCGGCGTCCTGCTCGCGCACGACGACGACATCGACTTCGGGTTCGTCGCACCGACCGGGCACCCCGCAGACCTCAACCTGCTCAGCTATCGGATGGAACGGGCGCTGCTCGAGCTCGGCTACACGGTCGTCCGGCACAGTGGAGCGCACCTTCAGCTCTACTTCGGGGCGGAGGAACCATCCGCGCCTCGCTTCTATCTGGACATCTTCACCGGGTACTTCCGCGACGGCGAGTACCACCAGCCGTTCGCCATGCGTGGCACGATGCGCCGAGAGGCGATCCTTCCCCTGGGCACGACGAACCTCGAGGGGCGGCTCTTCCCCGCGCCCGCCTCCCCGGACGCATGGCTCGCGCTCTGCTACGGGCCGGGGTGGCGCGAGCCGGACCCGGGGTTCCGGTTCGATACACCGTTGAGCACTCGTCGACGGTTCGACGCCTGGTTCGGCTCATTCAACCATCGGCGCGATTACTGGGAGTCCGTCTTCCGCGGCGCCGCGATCGCGGAACCGGACCGCCGGCTGCTTGCCCTGCTCCGGCAGCTGGGCGGTCCCGTGTACGACGTCGGCGCGGGCACGTCGGGGCTCGCCTCCGCGCTCATCCGCCGAAGCGGCACGGCGGTGGCGCTCGACTATGCGCTCGAAGCACTCGCGATCCAGCGAGCGGCCGGAGTGCCCACCCGCTCTCTCAACCTGTACGACCGGCGCCAGGTGCTCGAGTTCGGGGTCGAGCTGGCCGGGAGCGGGGCGACCGTCGTGCTGAGCGACGTCCTCTCGGACCTTTCGGACGACGGGCTCACGAATGCTCGCCTGCTGGTCGATGCCGTCGTCAGCGGCGGTGGGGTCGTGGTGCTCGCGGAGCGAGACCCGGCGAACGCACAGGTGCTCGACGGAATCGCGACGGATCGCGCTGCAGTGGAGCGGCGCAATGACGAAAACGTCGACAGCCGGATTCTCCGGCCGAAAGGGAAGGACACGCGATGAGACGTGCGATCGGCCGAATGCTCAGGGCACTGGCCCCCCGCACGGCGGAAGGGATGACGGAGCTCGCCGAGATCCGGAGCCGCTACGGTGGTGTGCTGGTCGAGATCGAGCGGCTTCGAGCGGAGAACGTCGAGCTTCGCGAGGATCTGGGGCAGTTGGTGGCGAGGCTCGACGAGGCGTCGGGCGAGATCGACGAGCTCCGCCGTGACGCCCCGCGGATCGCCGAGCTCTACGACCTCGTCTTCGAGCGGCTCGCCGAGCGGCGCTGACGCTCGCCGAGGACCGGCCGGGCGCGCTCAGCCGCCGGCGGCCGATCTGGCCTGCGCGAGCGCGTCCCGCCAGCTCATGTCACGCGCGGCCTTCACGGCGCACACGACGAGCAGCATCCAGCCGCCCTCGAGCAGCGCGAAGCTCTCGGCGAAGCTCGTCACGACGAGGACGACGAGCATGAGTGCCGGCCAGGTGTACACGACGCTCCGCCGCGTCGACGCCAGCAGCCACGAACGGGCCAGGGCGATCCCGAGCAGGGCGACGAAGAGGACGGCGCCGATGACGCCGACCTGGAAGTAGGCGTCGATATAGGCGCTGAGCGCCGACCCGTGCGGACGGCCCGTGGCGAGTTCGATCCAGGTGTAGGGGATCCGGTCGGGCCAGGGTCCGACGAAGCCCCAGCCCTGCAGCGGATTCTGATTGAGGTAGCGGGAGAGCTCCCGCCAGACGTCGAGACGGACGTCGAACTCGGCTCGTGCGTCGAGGATCTCGATGATCCGGATGCGCAGCAGCCAGGCGGAGATGATGCCGATGATGCCGATGCCGAGCAGCGCCGCTTGCCAATTCCACCGGGTCGCTGGGGCAGCTCGTCGCAGCCCGTACAGGGCCAGGGCCGCGACGAGGGCCGCGCCGAGCGCGATCCAGGTCGTCGGCGAGCCGGTGAGCAGGAGCGAGATCCCGGCGATGACGACGGAGGCGATCGCCCGCCCGCGTTGCACGCTCTTCGTGCGCCATTCGATGACGAAGGTCAGCAGCGCGATGAGGGCGACGAAGCCGAGCAGGTTGCGGGAGCCGAACACCCCCTGGATCGGGCCGAGCGACGCGATGTCCCCCTCGATGCCGAGGAACACGATGGGGAGGTCGAGGAGGACGCCGGACAGCACCTCGAGTGCGAGCGAGACGACGAGCAGGAAGCGGAGGACGTCCCCGAACGCGCGGACGATCTGGATGGTGTCGCGCATGAGCGCCACGTAGATCCCGAGCACCGTGAACGCGACCAGGTAGGCGACTCCGGCGGCGCTCCGCGCCGGCGTCGCGCTCCAGATCACCGAGGCCGCGCACCAGCCGACGAAGACGAGGATCGTGAGCGGAAGGATGCCGTACCACTCGACCGCGCGCCACCTGGCGACGAGCGAGACGCCGCAGAGCGCGATGAGCGCCGTGAGCGCGGCCAGAAGACCGGGCCAGCCGATGAGGCTCCGGACGGCGTGCGTCGAGAAGGCGAGGCCGACCGCGATCAGCGTGAGCGCCTGCGCGAGGCGGGCGGAGCCCGCGAACTCGCGCAGCGCGGCGACGGCCGAGCCTCCGGTCATCGGCGAGCGCTCCGGGTCATGCGTCAGCCTCGGGCGGCAGCCGGTGGGCTGGAACGGGCGGCGCCTCGGCCGGCATCGGCTCCGGCAGCCACTGACCGCGCTTGGTCGACCACGCGATGACGACGAGGAGCGCCAGCCCGCCTTCGACGAGCAGCCGGCTCTCGGCGAAGCTCTGCCCGATCAGGGCGACGAGCAGGAGCAGCGGGGCGAGAGAAGCGGCCGTGTGCCGGAGACGGTGGCCGACTGCGTCCATCGGTGGATCGACCGCCAGGAACCAACTGCGCCAGAGCGCACCGATCACGATGGAGGCGAAGGCGAGCAGGCCGAGCACGCCGAGCTGCATCCACACGTCGAGCCAGGCGTCGTGCGCCTGCAGATAGGTGACCCCCTTCCGCACCGCGAGGTCTTCGAACTGGGGCACCCACGGCATCCAGTAGCCGATCCAGCCCCAGCCGAACCACGGTCGTTCCAGGGCCATTCCGAGGACCGCGTTCCAGATGTCCAGGCGGCCGGTGAGATCCTCGCCCTTGCCGAACACCCGGAGCAGGAGATCCCAGCCGGCGACGAGGGCGGCCACCCCGGCGAGCAGGGCCGCGAGGGCCGTCACGTAGACGCGTCGACGGCGTTCGGGGCCCACCCGGCGCGCCCAGACCGCGAAGCCGAGCGCGACGGCGACCAGCAGCCCGGCGAGGATCACCGTCGCGGAACGGGTGAGCGCGAGGGTGAGCAGGGCGACGACGAGCCAGGTGATGCCGGACCCGCGACGGACGCTGCCCGCAGCGAGCATGGTGGCGAACAGGATGACCGCGAGCAGCGCGACCATCGCGAGGAGGTTGCGGCTCGCCACGATGCCCTCGATCGGGCCGCCGCCGAGCAGGAGTCCGCGCGACCAGTAGAACGCCATCGGCAGCTTCTCACCGGTGACCTCGAAGTCGGGGAAGTTCGGCAGGACCGGACCGCGGACGATGAGCGCGACCCAGAGCTCGAAGAGGAGGGAGAGGGCGAGGATCCACTTCAGGGCGGCCGCGAGCGCCCGTGCGATGCGATTCCAGCTCAGCGCGGTCGCGAGCGAGACGCCGACGAACATGGTGACGAGCGCGAGCGCGACCCCGAGCGCTGAGGACCCGGGGTAGGCGGACCAGGCGATCGAGGCTGTGGCGATGAGCGCGAACACGAGCGTGGACTTCGGCACACGCCGCCAGCTCCAGGCCGGTCGCTGCGAGAGGAGGAGCCAGACGCCGCCGGCGACGACGAGGAGCGCGATCGCCCCGAAGCCCCACCAGCCGAGCAGGTTCCGCCAGAACTGCCCGGCGAACAGCGTGAAGAATGCGAAGGTCGCGTACGCGCCCACGAGAGTGTCGCGACGGGCCGGGGTCATGCGGACCAGGGTAGCGCGGCGGATCACCCGGCCGAGGCGCGCCGCACGGATGCGGCGGTCTTCGGTTGCACTCGCACGTCGACCACCTGGCCGGTGAGGCCGGAGGCGAGCACCTCGAGCGACACCCGGGCGACCTCGTCCGGGTCGAGCAGCGTTCCCGCCGGCTCCTCTCCGAACGCCTGTACGCGCATCGGCGTCCTGGTGCGCTGCGGGTTGATGCAGTTCACCGAGACGCCCGCCTCGGCCCATTCGTCTGCGAGCGCCTGCGACAGGTTGACGACTCCCGCCTTCGTCGCCGAGTACATGCTGTACCCGGCCCGGCCGCGCGTGTACGAGCTCGACGTGAACAGCAGGAGCTGACCGTGCGACGCCTCGAGGTACGGATAGGCCTCCTGGGCGATTTTGGCAGGTCCGACCAGGTTCGTCTCGACCGTCCGACGGAGGCGCTTCTTCGAGGTTCGCGTCAGCTCGGACATCGTGAGCACGCCGGCGGTGACCACGACGTAGTCGATCGGCGCGCTGCGCGCCGCCTCGGCCAGCGCTCTGCGCACCGCTTTCCGGGAATTGACGTCGGTTCCGCTGCCGCTGCGGCTGAAGGCGTGCACCAGCGCGCCCGCTGCGCGAGCGCGGTCGGCGATCGCCGCACCGATTCCGTAGCTGCCGCCGAAGATGACGACGGACCGCCCGGTGAGGTCGGGGGGCGCCGACTCCGAAGGTTCCGCGGCGAACGAGGCGGACTGGAGCTGGAAGATCTTGTCGGCGATGTGGAGATCGAGCGGCTCGGTGACCTTCATGTTCTCGGCCGTGCCCTCGACGACCTTGATCGCGACCTCGGGCAGATACGTGAAAACGACGCCGCAATCGTCGGTGGCGGCGAAGTCGGGGTCGCCGGCTGCCAGTTCGTAAGCGCGGCGGATGACGGGAAGCCGGAATCCCTGCGGGGTCTGCCCTCGACGGAGCACCGCGCGCTTCGGGATGCTCGTGATCACCGAGTCGGCGTCGACCTCGATGATCGTGTCGGCCGAGGGGATCGCGGTGTCGACCGCGTCATAGGAGTCGAGGGCGGCAATGCAGTCGTCGAGGATGCGGTCGTCGAGGAACGGCCGGACTGCGTCGTGGAAGAGCACCTTCGCGTCGACATCCGGGATCGCGGCCAGGGCCGCCCGCGTGCTGTCGTTTCTCGTCTCGCCGCCCGGGATGATGGCGGAGAGCTTCGTGAAGCGCGGATCGGCCCGGAGGTGATCGAGTTCGTGGATCGCGCCGGCGTTCATCACGACGAGGATCTCGTCGATCGTCGCGTGCTGCTCGAGCCGTTCGAGGGTGTGCTCGACGATCGCCTTGCCGGCGATCCGGATGAGCTGCTTGGGCATGCCGAGGCCGACACGAGTCCCGACTCCTCCGGCGAGCACGACGGCGATCACTCGGTCGGCTCTCATCATTGGGATCCCTCTCGGACTCGTTCATCGAATGTTCAAGCCCCTAGACTAGGGGAGAGCCGGGGGCAGAAAGTGGAGTATCTTGTCGCAAATTGTGCGTGATCGGCGGGTTTGGCTGTTCAATTCCGCGGATTTCTCCGGCAACCCAAAGTGGCTCTTCACCTTCGTGACCCGATTCCGTCCGGATATCGAGGCGTACTGGATCACAGACTCGCCACAAATCGCCCGCAGGGTTCGCGATTTGGGATTCCAAGCCGTCGGCTTCAAAGGGGAGCGAAGCCAGCGTCTCCAGGCTCGGGCTGGCGTCTTCGTCGTCAACCAAGTCAAAGAACGCATCCCCGAAGCAATGCGGGGAATCGTGCTGCTCAACCTGTGGCACGGCGTCGGGGTGAAGCGCGTCGAGCGGGAGATGAGCACCGGTCTGTTGCTGCCGCGCATTGCCGCGAAGTACATCCGCAACAACAAGGCGTACCGCGACACCCAGCTCTTCCTGGTGACCTCCGAGATGATGGAGGAGCACTTCGAGCGGCAGATCGGATTCTCCGAGGACCAGATCATCCGTGGCGGCTACCCCCAGAACATCTACCCCAGACTCCACGGCCCGATCGCCAGCTACGACCACGACCTCCTGGGCGCCAAAGGGCTCGCTCCAGACACGCGGATCGTCCTGTACGCCCCCACCTACCGGCTGAGCGGCAACAGCGGCTTCATGCTCAGGGCGCTCCCCGATCTCGATCTCGTCGTCGAAGCGCTCGAGCGGAACAATCAGCTCCTGATCCTCAAGATGCACCCGCAGCTGCTCGGCGATCGGGCGTTCGTCGAGTTGCGCGCCCGCTATGGGCATCATCCGCGGCTCCTCTTCTGGGACAACGCGCTCGACGTGTACGAGGTCTTCGGTCAGATCGACACCGCGATCATCGACTACTCATCGATCCACTACGACCTCATCGCTGCGGGAGTCGACTCCTTCATCCGGTACGCCTACGATCTCGACTCGCCGGCAGCCCTGGAACCAGGCTTCGACTATCTCGACTCCTCCTGCGGCACCCTGGTCGAAGGCTTCGACGAACTGCTCGTCGCGCTCGGATCCGACAATCGAGTACCCGATGCGCAACTCGAGGAGCTGCGACGGCGGTTCTGGTCCTACGACGACGACGAAACGCTCGAGCGGATCGTCGAGCACGCGCTCGCCTATGAGATCCGAGACGAACAGCTCCCGACCCTCTACAGCTTCGACGTGTTCGATACGCTCATCCATCGGCGCGCCGTTGCGCCGGTCGCGATCTTCCACGCCGTGCGTCAGGAGATCCAGCGTGCGGGCAGCGCGTTTCCGCCGTTTCTTGCGCAGCACTTCGTGGAGATTCGCCAGCAGAGTGAGTTCGCAGTGCGGGAGGGGCGCCGGAAGGACCCCCTTCTCGCCGAGGCGGGCGAGTTCGAGATCACCTTCGAGGCCATCTACGACCGGATCGCGAGGGTGTTCGATCTCACACAGGACCAGGTGGCCAGCCTCATTGCATGGGAGATCGACTACGAGCTGCGCAACGTGGTCCCGGCCGTCGCGCGCGTCGAGGAGGTCAGGGCGCTTGTCGCCGCGGGCGAACGCGTGATCCTGATCAGCGACATGTATCTGCCGCGGGAGGTTATCCAGCGGATGCTGGCGAGCGCGGACCCTCTCCTGGCGGGGCTGCCGCTCTACCTCTCGAGCGAGTTCGGGGTCGAGAAGGCGACGAAGCAGCTCTATGTGCGCGCCTTCGTCGATGTGGGCTATGAGTTCGGGCGCTGGGTGCACACCGGTGACAACGCGCATACCGACGTCAGGATGGCGTCTCAGCTCGGTATCTCCACAGTTGCGCTCGAGACCCCGCGGCTCGACGAGTTCGAGCGGGCGTTGACTCGCACGATCGGTTCATATGACGGCTTCCTTCTGGCCGGAATGCTCCGAGAGCGTCGGCTGGCCGGTGCGACACCGGAGGAGCTCTTCGTCTTCCGCATCGTCGCGCTCTACCTGGTGCCCTACGTGCTCTGGCTGGTCATGGACGCGGTCGCCCGAGGGTATCGGACACTGTATTTCGTCTCGCGCGACGGGTACCTGCTGCGCTTCATCGCTGATGCGTGCATCCGGAGTCTGGGACTCGATCTGAAGACGCAGTACCTCTTCGGTTCGCGCCGTGCATGGCGGTTGGCGTCCCAGCTCGACGGGATCGACGACGACACGTTCTCTCCGCACGGCAGCTTCGGAGGCATCCGCACCTTCGACGCTCTGGTCGAGGCGTCACGGCTCGACGAAGCCGAACTGCTTGCGATGTTCCCGGAGTTCGATCGCTTCCGACGCGCGCGCCGTTTCGACGTGGCCGAGGCAGCTGGCATCGTGGAGGCGCTTCGTGCGTCGTCAGAGTACCGGGGAAGGCTCGCGGCGATCGCGCGCCAGGACCGAGAGCTCGTCACGGCGTATCTCGCTCAGGAGATCGATTTCGACGAGCCATTCGCGTTCGTCGAATACTGGGGGCGCGGATACACCCAGGACTGCCTCGTCCGGCTCTTCGGGACGATGGGGGTCGACGACGGCGCGCCGTTCTACTACGCGCGCAGCATCTACCCGCCCAAGGAATCGTCCGAACGGCACAACTACACCTCCGCGTCGTACTCGCTGCTGATGGTCGAGTCCATCTTCGGGAATCTGCCCTACGGCACCACTGAGGGGTACGAGAGGGTGGACGGGCGGATCGAACCACGGACCTCCCCGCGGCCTCACAACGCCGCGCTGCTCGAGGCCGCTGAGCGAGTGCTACCGGAGTTCACGGAACAGTTCCTCGCGCTCCCGGTGCTGGATCGCCCGCAGCTGGCGCGAGACGCCTTCCGCTTCGGCTTCGAGCACTACCGGGCGAATCCCACGTTCAAGGACTACCTCGAGCTCATCGCACCGCTTCGCTACTCGGTGGAACTCGGCGGATCCGAACGAGAGTTCGCCCCCCGTCTGCGCGTCCGTGATGTCGTCGCGTACCTCCGCGGAAAGCCGGTCGGCGAGATCACGCGCTCGTTCCCGATGAGCATGCATCGTTCGCGAGGGCTCGGACCCCTCCTGTTCACGCTCCAACGGAAGGTGGGATTCCGCCGACGGGTGAAGCGCATCTGGTTCGGATTCGTCGCTCGGTTGCCCAAGAGACGGTTCGTTCCGCAGATCGGCCCGAACCCACCCGTCGGCGCACGGCCCGCGGTGCCCGAAACGGACTAATCCAGCTCTTCCAGGCGAGCGCGCTCCGAGCCGCCCTCTGCGGTACGCTGCCCGGGTGCTGAACCCGATCGGCCGTCCACCCGGTGCAGCCCTCACCGGCCTGGCCCTGCGAGGCTACGCGCTGCGCGGACGGCTGATGGCGACGGGCGGGACGGCGACGATGGCGGGTCGGGTCGACATCGTGATGCCGGCGCATGACGTCGCAGCGTTCATCGACGAAGCCATCCGCTCGGTGCTCGCACAGGACCGCTGGCGGCTCCGGCTCTACGTGCTCGACGATGCCTCCATCGATGACACCGCGGCACGGGTGCGACGCTGGGCGCGACGCGACCCTCGCGTCACGCTCGTCCAGGTCGAGCACCACGACGTGAACGCCACACGGAACGAGGGGATCGCGCTCGGCGACGGCGAGTACTTGACCTTCCTCGACGCCGACGACGTGCTGCGCCCCGGTGCCCTCCGGGATCTGGTGGCGAGTCTCGAATCGACCGGCTCAGACTTCGCCGTGGGCTCCTACGACCGCCTCGTCGGTGGGCGACGGGTCGCACCGGCCCCCTGGATCGACACCGCCCACGCGGTGGCGCGGCCGGCGACCGCGCTCGCCGACTTCCCGGACATCATGGTGAACGCCGTGCAGTGGACGAAGCTCTACCGTCGCTCGTTCTGGAACGCCGCTGGCCTCCGGTTTCCGCTCGGCGGGCACTTCCAGGACCAGCTCGTGAGCGCCCGGGCCTACGCTCGGGCGACGTCGTTCGATGTGCTCGCCCGGCGGACCGTCGACTGGCGGATCCGCGACGACGGCAGCTCGATGACCCAGCAGGGTGCTCGCGCTGCTGCGGTGCGCGATCGATTCACGTCCGCGATCGGCGCCCTCGACGTCCTCGAAAGGGAGGCGGGTGCGGGCGTGAGCGACCGCCGCGCGGCGCAGTTCCTCTCGAACGATGCGGCGATTGCGGCGTCGGAGCTGCGGCGGATGGACGAGGCGGCATTCGCCGCGCTGCGCACCGGACTGAGCGCTCTCGTCGAACGCGCGGGCGCACAGGTGCTCGGGGAGGTTCCCCAGCGGACGAGAGCGCTGTTCGACCTCGTCCTCGCGGACGATCAGGCCGAGGCGATCGCCTGGCTCGACCGGCGCGAAGCGGCCGACGCCTAGACGAACGCCGCCTCGCCCGTGATGGTGCGACCGACGATGAGGGTGTTCATCTCGCGGGTGCCCTCGTAGGAGTAGAGCGCCTCGGCGTCGGCGAAGTAGCGGGCGACGCCGTAGTCGAGCACGATGCCGTTGCCGCCGAGCGTCTCGCGCGCCCAGGCCACCGTCTCGCGCATCCGTGCGGTGGCGTAGGCCTTCGCGAGGGCGGAGTGCTCGTCGCGCTGGGTGCCGGCGTCGAGCATCTGCGAGACCCGCACGACCATGGCGAGCGAGGCGGTGATGTTCCCGAGTCCGTTCACGAGGTGCTCCTGGATGAGCTGGTGCGCGGCGATCGGCTTGCCGAACTGCTCGCGCTCCGTCGCGTAGGCGACGGCCGCCTCGTATGCGCCGATCGCGGTGCCGACGGCCGCCCAGGCGACCTCGGCACGGGTCTGGCGGAGGATCGCGGCGGTGTCCCGGAACGAGTTCGCGTTCTGCAGCCGCAGCGCCTCGGGCACGCGGACGTCGCGCAGCTCGATGTCGGCGTTCTGCACCGGTCGCAGGCTGATCTTGCCCTCGATCTTCGTCGCGGTGTAGCCGGGGGTGGAGGTCGGCACGATGAAGCCCTTGACCTGGCCGTCGGCCTCGTCCTTCGCCCAGATGATCGTCACATCGGAGAACGTGGCGTTGCCGATCCAGCGCTTCCGGCCGTTCAGCACCCACTCGTCGCCCTCGCGCCGCGCCGTGGTGCGCAGGCCCCTCGCCGAGTCGGAGCCGGAGAGCGGCTCGGTGAGGCCGAAGGAGCCGATGATCTCGGCGGAGGCGAGCTTGGGGATCCACTCCGCACGCTGCTCGGCGGAGCCGGCGACGGCGATCGAGCCGGCGGCCAGACCGTTCTGCACGCCGACGAAGGTGCTGACCGAGGCGTCGATGCGGGCGAGTTCGAGGGCCACGAAGCCGCGGAACACCGCCGAGTTCTCGAAGGGCTTGGTCTCGTCCCAGGCGAACGACAGCACGCCGAGCTCGGCGAGCGGCTTCACGATCTCGGTCGGGAACTCGGCGCGCTCCCAGTAGCCGCCGATGATGGGCTGCACCTCCCGCTCGCCCCAGGCCCGGATGGCCATGACGGCCTCCTGCTCGCGATCGCTGAGGAGGGCCTCGGCGTAGCCGTAGAAGTCGCTCGAGAGGGGCGCGAAGGTCATGACTGCTCCAATGCGGGTCGGATGCCCCGAGCCTAGGACTCCGCGTCGGGGCATCCGAAGCCGTTGGTAGTTTGGAGCCAAGCCGCGAAAGGAACTGCGCCGAGATGTTCGTCAGGATCGACAACGAGCCCAGGGACTACGCCTGGGGCGACCGCGAGCTGATCGCGGGCTTCCGCGGCCGGGAGGCGAGCGGCGGGCCCGAGGCGGAGCTCTGGCTCGGTGCGCACCCCGGCTCGCCGTCCCGCATCCTGGACGCCGAGCCGCCGTTCGACGAGCTCGCGAGCTGGATCGCCGCCGAGCCCGAGCGCGCGCTCGGCGCCGAGGTCTCGCAGCGCTTCGCCGACGAGGGGACGCCCCGGCTGCCGTTCCTGCTGAAGCTGCTCGCCGCCGGCGGCCCCCTGTCGCTGCAGGCGCACCCGACGACGGAACGCGCACGGCTCGGCTTCGCCAAGGAGGAGTCGGCGGGCCTGCCCGTCGACGCCTACGACCGCAACTACCGCGACCGCTTCCACAAGCCGGAGCTCGTCGTCGCGCTCAGCGAGACGTTCGACGCGCTCTCCGGCTTCCGGCCGCTCGAGGAGGTCGCCGGGGTGGTGGAGGCCCTGCGCGCCGCCGATGCCGCCTCGGCCGACCCGCAGCCCGGGGCGATCGAGCTGCTCGCCGCACGCCTCGACGCCGAGGGGCTCGAGGGGGCGGTCGAGTGGCTGCTCACCGACGGCCGTGGCGGCGACACGGGGGAGTCCGCGTGGCTCGTCGAGCGCGTGGTCGCGCTCGCCGGGGCGGATGCCGCCCTCGCCTCGCCGTACGCGGCGTCGTTCCGCACGGTCACGGCGCTCGCCGACGCCTACCCGGGCGATCCGGGCATCGTCATCTCGCTGCTGCTGAATCGTGTGCGCCTCGCGCGCGGCGAGTCGCTGTTCCTCGCCGCGGGCAACATCCACGCCTACCTCGGCGGCCTCGGCATCGAGCTGATGGCCGCGAGCGACAACGTGCTCCGCGGCGGACTGACCCCGAAGCACATCGATGTGGCCGAACTCGTCGAGGTGCTCGACTTCACGCCGATGCCCCCGCCCCGACTCGCGCCGGAGCCGACTGCGCCCGGGGTGCTGAGCTTCCGGCCGCCGGTGCCCGACTTCGTGCTGCACCGGCTCGAGGCGGGCGACGCGGGACCGCAGCCGGAGGTGGCCCTCGACGGGCCCGCCATCGTGCTCGCCGAGGGCGGGACGGTGCGGGTCACGGGTGCGCGGGGCTCGGTGGAGCTGGCGCGCGGCGACGTCGCGTTCGTCACGCCGGACGAAGGCGTGCTGCGCCTCGAGCGCCCCGGCGTCCTCTGGGTCGCGACGACGGGCTGAGGCCGCCGCCGCTCAGCCGGCGAGCTCGACCGGCTCGCGCCGTCCGAACAGCCGCCGGTAGGCCGTCGGCGTCGTCTGGAGGACCTTCACGAAGTGGTGCCGCATCACTGCGGCGGCGCCGAAGCCGCACTCCCGCGCGATCTCTTCGAGGCTCAGGCCGGTCTCCTCCAGGAGCTGCTGCGCGCGCAGCAGGCGCTGGCGGTTGAGCCACGCGTTCGGCGTCGTGCCCGTCTCGGCGCGGAAGCGCCGCGCGAAGGTGCGCGGCGACATGAGCGCCTTCCTGGCGAGCCGGTCGACGGTGAGCTCCTCGTCGAGGTGCTCGAGCATCCAGGCCGTGACGGTCGCGAAGGAGTCGCTCTTGCACTCGACGACCGGCGTCTGGATGAACTGCGACTGGCCGCCGTCGCGCTGCGGGGGCACGACCATCCGACGGGCGACGATGTTCGCGGCGCTCGCGCCGAGCTCGGTGCGCACGATGTGCAGCGCCGCGTCGATGCCGGCTGCGGTGCCGGCGCCCGTGACGACGAGGCCGTCCTGCACGAACAGCACGTCCGGATCGACCTCCGTCCGAGGGAAGGCGGCCGCGAGGCGGTCGGTGTACATCCAGTGCGTCGTCGAACGGCGGCCGTCGAGGACCCCGGCCTGTCCCAGGATGAACGCGCCGGAGCAGACGGACAGCACCCAGGCGCCGCGGTCGACCGCTTCGCGGATCACCGCGAGCACCCGCTCGTCGGCGTCCTGATCGATGAGCGCGGCGGGCACGGCGACGAGATCGGCCGTGCGGGCCGCGTCGAGCCCCTCGTGCACCACGACGTCGAAGCCGAGCTTCGTCGGGATCGGCCCCGGCTCGGCCGCGACGACGTGGAAGTCGAACTCGGGGCCGCCGTGCTCGCGCCGGTCGATGCCGAACACTTCGCAGATGACGCCGAACTCGAACGGCGCCATGTGCGGCACGGCGATGCAGGCGATGGATCGGAGCATGGGCACCTCGCGTGGCAGGAACTGGTGGAATCGTGGCAATGCTGCCACTTTCGGCAGCTTCTCACAAGTCATAGATTTCCTGCCATGACCACGATCCTGCTCCTGATTCTCGCCGGCCTCGCCGTCTGGGGCGTGGTGGCGACCCTGCTCCGCCTCGACTCCGACGGATACGGCCGACCGGAGATCCGCGACCGCGTGCGGCACGCCCAGCACGAGCCGATCTCCAGCCGTTAGCATCGTCGAGGCGGCGGCCGGACCGGCCGCCGCGTCGAGGTGCTGCGGAGGGAACGACGGATGAGCTGGATGGTCACTGGGGGAGCGGGGTACATCGGGGCGCACGTGGTGCGGGCGTTCCAGGCGAAGGGCATCGACGTCGTCGTGCTCGACGATCTGTCCTCCGGCCGCCGCGGCTTCGTGGCCGACGGCGTCGACTTCGTGCACGGCTCGATCCTCGACGGCGCCCTCCTCGAGAGCGTCTTCGCCCGTCACGACGTGCGCGGCGTCGTGCACCTCGCCGGCTTCAAGTACGCGGGCGTCTCGGTGCAGCGGCCGCTGCACACCTACCAGCAGAACGTCACCGGCACCGCGACGCTGCTCGCCGCGATGGAGGCGGCGAACGTCGCCCGGATCGTGTTCTCGTCGAGCGCCGCCGTCTACGGCACCCCGGACGTCGACCTCGTCACCGAGGAGACCGCGAAGCACCCGCAGTCGCCGTACGGCGAGTCGAAGCTGATCGGCGAATGGCTCCTCGCCGACCAGGCCGCAGCTACCGGCCTGGCTCACACGAGCCTGCGCTACTTCAACGTCGTGGGCTCCGGGACGCCGGAGATCTTCGACGTGAGCCCGCACAACCTCTTCCCCCTCGTCTTCGACGCGCTGCTCGACGGACGCACGCCGAAGGTAAACGGCGACGACTACGCGACGCCCGACGGGACCTGCGTGCGCGACTACATCCACGTCGCCGACCTCGCCGCGGCGCACGTCGTGGCGGCCGAGCGGCTCGAGGCGGGCGAGCCCGTCGCCCCCGTCTACAACCTCGGCTCGGGTGACGGTGTCTCCGTTGCGGAGATCATGTCGGCGGTCGCGAAGGTCACCGGGATCGACTTCGTCCCCGAGTCCGCGCCGCGGCGGCCCGGCGATCCCGCGCGGATCGTGGCCTCCGGGGAGCTCGCCGCGCGCGATCTCGACTGGCGGATGCGGCACTCGCTCGAGGACATGGTGCGGAGCGCGTGGGAGGCGCGACGCGCCGCCGCCTGAGGTTCCGGCCAGGAGCGTCGTGCCCCCAGAGCGGGGGACGGGATCACAACTCCGGAACGACTCCGGCGTGTCGCGGCGAGGCGGAAGCCTCCAGCCCTGCTTGAGGGTTTACGATCTGCGACTTGACTCGCTCGAATTACACCGCTGTAATTGGTCGTGACGCGGTCCCCGGATCCTCGGGAGCGGCGGGCGGTACAACTGGGTGGGAGACGATATGGCAATTCCTGAATATCGTTCTGGAGTACCTGACGACTGGTTCATCGATCCGGTGCGGCTGGGAGTCCCGGGGGTGCGTCCAACGACGGACGACGACAACCCCCTGGCATGGCAGAGCGACGCGCTGTGCGCGCAGACCGACCCGGAGGCGTTCTTCCCCGAGAAGGGCGGATCGACCCGGGACGCGAAGAAGATCTGCACTGGCTGCGAGGTCCGTGCGCAGTGCCTCGAGTACGCGCTGTCGAACGACGAACGGTTCGGGATCTGGGGCGGGCTCTCCGAGCGAGAACGACGAAAGCTCCGCAAGCGAGCGGTGTAGCGAGACCGGCGAGACGAACGAAGGCCCGTGCGACGCACGGGCCTTCGTCGTGCGAGCGGGCGGACGGATGCCCCGGCGGGCCGGCGCGCGGATCGGCGGCACGCCCGCCGATGGCACCGGCTGGTGGCGAGCCGGTGCTTAGGCTGACTCCGATGTCCCCCAGAGTGACCGCAATCCTCGTCGTGCACCACGGCGGCGAACGCCTGACCCGTGTGCTCGACGCCATCCGCGCGCAATCGCGCCGGCCCGAGCGGCTGCTGATCGTCCTCGCCCAGGTGAACGCGGAGACCCGAGACCTCGCGGCCGAGGCCGCCCCCGACGGTCTCATCCAGATCGAGGAGCGGGTCGCCTTCGGCGAAGCGGTGCGCCGCGCCGAGCAGACCCTGCCCCCGCCCGTGGACGACGAGGACGCCGTCTGGCTGCTCTCGGAGGACACCGAGCCGCAGCCCGGAGCGCTCCTCGCGCTCGAGACCACCCTCGAGACCGCGCGCTCCGTCGCGATCGCCGGACCGAAGCTGCTCGACGCGGAGGCGCCGGACCGGATCGCGAGCCTCGGTCGTTCGATGACCCGCTTCGGCGCCGCGGTCCCGCTCGTCTCCGGCGAACTCGACCAGGGGCAGCACGACGGGCTGAGCGACGTGCTCGGCGTGGACCCCGGCGGCATCCTCGTCCGACGCGCCGTCTGGCGCTCGCTCGACGGCTTCGACCCCGCGCTGCCCGTCGTGGACGACGGCCTCGATCTGGCGGTGCGCGCCCGCTTGGCCGGGCACCGGGTGTCGGTCGTCCCCAGCGCGCACGTGCGATTCGCCGGCGGCGGGCTCATCGGACCGGCCGCAGGCCATCGCGCCGGCGCGGTCCGCAAGCGCGCCGCAGCGACGCGGCGGGCAGCCCTGCACCGCAGGATGAGCTACGCCCCCGCCGCCGCGCTCCCGGTGCACTGGTTGAGCCTGCTCCCGCTCGCGCTGCTGCGTTCGGTGGTCCTGCTCGTGACGAAGGCGCCGGGCCGCATCGTCGGCGAGTTCGGCTCCGCCTTCCGCACGCTGTTCGCGTTCGGGGCCATCGCGCACTCCCGCCGGATCCTGCGCGGCGCCCGCACGGTGGGGTGGTCGGCCATCGCACCGTTGCGGCTCCAGCCCGACGAGATGCGCCGTCGCCGCCGGATCGAGGCGGAGGAGCGCCGCGCTCGCGCCCGCGGCCGTGTCGACGGCGTCGACTTCCTCGCCACCGGCGGCGGCTGGGTGCTGCTCGCCTCGGTCGTCGCCGTGGTCGTCGTGCTGTTCCCGCTGCTGACGGCGGGCGGCGTCGCGGGTGGCGGGCTGCTCCCGCTGTCCCCGGCGGTCGACGAGCTGTGGCGGAACGCGGCCTACGGCTGGCGCGACGTCAGCACCGGCTTCGTGGGAGCCGCCGACCCCTTCCAGGCGATCCTCGCCGTGCTCGGCTCGCTCGCCTTCTGGTCCCCGTCGTGGGCGATGGTCGCGGTGTGGCTGCTCGCGCTCCCCGTCGCCGCGCTCGGCGCCTGGTTCGCCGCCGCCCGGCTGACGGAGCGCGGCGCACTCCGAGCGCTCGCCGCGGCGCTCTGGATGTTCGCACCGCCGCTGCTCACGGCGCTCGCCGACGGGCGGCCGGGGCCGGTGCTCGCGCACGTCCTCCTCGGCTGGCTGCTCTACGCCGCGCTCGGCTCGGCGACGAGCTGGGCGACAGCCGCCACCGCCTCCCTGCTGTTCGCGGCGGTCGTGGCCTCGGCGCCGAGCCTCGCGCCCGCACTGCTCCTGGCCTGGATCGTCGCGATGTGCTTCTCCGGGCGCGGTGCCGCCCGCCTCGCGCTGCTGCCGATCCCGGCCCTCGCGCTCGCCGCGCCGCTCATCTGGGCCCAGCTCGCCGCGGGCAACGCGATCGCCCTCTTCGCCGACCCGGGGCTCCCGGTGCCCGCCGCGGTGCCGGGCCCTGGCGCGATCGCCCTCGGCTTCGACGGCGCCGAGCTCGGCGGGTGGCAGGGGGTGCTCGACGCGATCGGCGCCCCGATCGACCCGCGCTGGGTGGTCGCAGCGCTCCTGATCCCGCTGCTGCTCGCCGCGTTCGCCTCGATCGCGACGGGCCGGTACCGTGCGGCCGCGTTCACGCTCGCGGCCGTGGCCCTCGGCTTCGGCACGGCGATCGCCGCGGCGCAGCTCTCCGTCGCCGTGGTCGGCGACACGGCGGTGCCGGTCTCCACGATCCCCGGGCAGAGCCTCATGTGGCTGGGGCTGGTGCTCGCGGCGGTCGTCGCCCTGGACGGCCTGCGTCGCGCCGCCGCCTGGCTCGCGGCGCTGCTCGTCGTCGTGACGGCGGGAGCGGTCGTCCCGCTCGGCGTCTCGATGAGCACCGGACGCGCGGACGTGGCGCCGGCCGCCCAGCGGTCGCTGCCCGCGTTCGTCACGGCCGAGGCGGACCACGATCCGCGGGTGACCACGCTGCGGCTCGTCCCCGAGGCATCCGGCGGGCTCCGCGCGACCCTCGAGCACGGGAGCGGAGCGACGCTCGACGATCAGTCGACGTTCGCGCAGACGCGGACGAAGCTCGACGCGGGCGAACTCGCGCTCGCCGAGATCGCCGGCAATCTCGCGTCCCGCGGCGGCTTCGACGCGGATCGCGCGATCGACGAGTTCGGCGTCTCGTACGTGCTGCTCGGGGCGGCCGGCGAGGACGCGGAGCGTTCCGAGATCCAGACCGCCGATCGTGCTCGTGCCGCGCTCGAGGCCAACGCGGCGCTCGTCCCGGTCGGTGAGACCGACTTCGGCACGCTGTGGCGCTTCGCCGCCGCGGAGCCGGACGCGCCGGCGGCGCAGATCCCGGCCCGGGCAGGGGCCCCGCTGACGGGCTGGATCGCCACCGTGCAACTGCTCGTGTTCGGCGCAGTGCTCCTGCTCTCCATCCCGGCCGGTGTGGGCCGCGAGGAGCCGGGCAGGCGACCGCGCCGCCCCCGGCCGGAACGTCCGTCGCGCCGCCGGCCGAAGCCCCGGCCGTCGGCGGTGGACTCGGCCGAGGACGCTGCCGGCTCCGCGGACGGCGCCGGCGCGGGTCCGGGCGAGACGGCGCAGGACGACGGCGCGCCGTCAGTCGCCGAGACCTCGCACTCGGCGGAGCCGGGTGATGCGCCGGCGTCGGCCGAGCCGGGCGACGCCCGGGATGGCGGGACACCGCCGGCGGAGGAGCCCGAGGGAGGCCGAGATGCCCGATAGCCGTACCCTGATCCGCGCGGGCGGCCGAGGCCTCGTCATCCTCGTCGCCGCGGCCGTCGGCGTGACCGTGCTGGGCGCCGCCGCGATCGTCCCGTGGCCCGAGCATCGCGCTGAGCCGCTGTCGCGCTCGATCCAGCCCGCCGAGAGCCGCACGGTCCGCGTCTGCCCCGGCCCGATGCTCGAGCTCGGCGACGACGCGGAGAGCGTCTCCGCGCTCGGGAGCGTCCGCCTGGTCACGGCGACCGAGCCCGCGGACGCCGACGTCGAACAGCTCACCCTCGCCCCGCCGCGAGGCTCCGAGGACGACATCGCGGTGTCGCTCGCGACGCAGCCGGGCGGGGTGGATGCCGGCATGCTCGCCGGCGGGCAGGCGCAGCAGCTCGCCACCGAGACCGCCGCCGGCTTCGTGGCGGCGGCGTGCGCCGAACCCGTCGCCGAGGCGTGGCTCGCCGGCGGCACGACCGAGCTCGGCCGTTCGACGCTGCTGCTGCTCGCCAACCCCGGCGACGTGCCCGCCACGGTCGACGTGCGCGTGCACTCGGAGACCGGTCCGGTGGACGCGCCGTCGGGACTCGGCCTCGTGGTGCAGCCGGGCGCGCAGCGCGTGGTCTCGCTCGCGGGACTCGCGCCCGCGGCCGCGTCGCCCGTCGTGCAGGTGACGAGCAGCGGCGGCACGGTCGCGGCGAGCCTCGAGCAGACGTCGATCGACGTGCTCACCCCGAGCGGGGCCGAGCTCATCGGCACGACGGCGCCCCCGGCGAAGCGGCAGACCATCACCGGCGTGGTGGTGCAGCAGTCCGGCGGCATCGCCGTCGACGAGGACCACGCCGAGGGCGACGCGCACCCGAGCCTGCGGCTGCTCGCGACCGGCACCGAGCCGGTCGAGGCCGCCGTCTCCGTCGTGCCGGAGACCGGCGGGGAGGGGTCCGTCTTCGACGTCGTGCTGCAGGCGGGGCAGGTGAGCGACATCCCGCTCGGCGAACTCGCCGCGGGCGACTACACGGTCCGCATCGACGGCGACGGCGAGTTCGTCGCCGCCGCGCGCACCGCGACGCGGGTCTCAGGAGACGAGCTGCCGAGCGACTTCGCCTGGTTCCCCGCCTCGTTGCCGCTGCTCGACGAGACGCTCGTGGCGGTGCCGCAGGGGCCCGGCGCGAAGCTGCACCTCGCGAACCCGAGCGACGCCGACGTCGAGGCGAGCCTCGTCGCCGAGGACGGCGAGGAGGCGATCACCGTCCCGGCCGGTGCAGCCGTCTCCACGGCGATGCCGGCGAGCGGCGGTCGTGTGCTCATCACGGGCGGGGCGGGGCTGCAGGCCTCCGTCAGCTTCTCCGGGGAGCGGCAGCTGGCCGCGTTCGCCGTGCAGCCGCCCGGCCCGCTCGACTCGCCGATCCTGATCTATCCGCGCTGAGCATCGGCTCGGGCGGCGCTCGGGCTCAGAAGTGCCGGTAGCGTCCGGGGGCGAGTTCCCAGGGATCACGGCCGATGAGCTCGCCGACTGCTCGGAACACGCAGCTCTCGATCAGGAGCTTCTCGTCCTTGTCCTCACCCTCCTGCAGACGGAGGAAGCGCACGATCGGCAGTCGGAAGAAGACGATGCGCCGCTCGTCGTGGGAGACATGCCAACGGTCGACGTGGTCGTCGTGGATGGCCTCCGCCGGCGCCTGCGCGACCTCGAACACCGCGCCGTCGAGCTCCGGCCAGAGTCCGCGCAGATACGACGCGGTCGCGGCGATCGTCATCTCGAACTCGTCGATGCGGGTGGTCAGCAACGGCAGATGCGGCCCGGTGACGGGGGAGCGCAGGCCGCGACCGTGGCGATCCCTCGCGAGGCGCCGCGGCGAGCTCGGGACCCGGGCGACACGACGAGGACGGGGCATGCCCTCCATCGTAATGTCCGTGCGGCTCGCTACGCTGATCGAGCCATGAGACGTTGTTCGCGCACCGCATGCACCGCTGAGGCGGTCGCCACGCTGAGCTACGACTACGCCGATTCCATGATCGTCGTGGGGCCGCTCTCGCCGGTGCGCGAGCCGCACGGCTACGACCTCTGCGCCAGGCACTCCGAGCGCACGAGCGCCCCGCGCGGCTGGCAGGTCGTGCGGCACAAACCGATGGGTGAGGTAGGTTTCAAGGCGTGATCTCCGCCGCCGACTCCTCCGGTTCCATCGCCAGCCTGTCCGCCGTCGTCAAGGCGTACGACATCCGCGGCCTCGTCGACGAACAGCTCACCGAGCCGATCGTCGAGGCCGTCGCCGCGGCCTTCGTCGACGAGGTCGACGCGGCCGGCGGCACCGTCGTCGTCGGCCACGACATGCGCGACTCCTCGCCCCGCTTCGCGGCGGCGTTCGCGCGCGGCGCGGCGGCGCGCGGCGCCTCGGTCACCGAGATCGGGCTCTGCTCCACCGACGAGAGCTACTACGCCTCGGGCGCCCTGGCCGCCCCGGCCGCGATGTTCACCGCGAGCCACAACCCGGCCGCCTACAACGGCATCAAACTCTCCCGCGCCGGCGCCCAGGGCATCTCGCTCGACACCGGGCTCGCGGCCATCCGCGATCGCGCCGCAGGCTATCTCGAGCACGGCATCCCGTCCGTCGCGGAGCCCGGGGCGGTCACGACCCGCGACGTCCTCGCCGACTACGCCGCGTACCTTCGCGGCCTCGTCGACCTCTCCGGCATCCGGCCGCTGAAGATCGTCGTCGACGCAGGCAACGGCATGGCCGGGCTCACCGTGCCCGCCGTGCTCGGCGAGGCCGCGGGGCTGCCCCGGCTCCCGCTCGAGCTCGTGCCGCTGTACTTCGAGCTCGACGGCACCTTCCCGAACCACGAGGCCAACCCGCTCGAGCCGGCGAACCTCGTCGACCTGCAGCGCGCGGTCGTCGAGCACGGCGCCGACCTCGGCCTCGCCTTCGACGGCGACGCCGACCGCTGCTTCGTGGTCGATGAGCGCGGCACGGCCGTCACGCCCTCCGCGGTCGCCGCGATCGTCGCGCTCCGCGAGATCGCCCGGGTCCGCGCCGCGGGCGAGACCGGCGAGGTCGCCGTCATCCACAACCTGATCACCTCCCGCGTCGTGCCCGAGACGATCGAGCGCGCCGGCGCCGTGGCCGTGCGCACCCGCGTCGGCCACTCGCTCATCAAGGACCGCATGCGCGAGACCGGCGCCGTGTTCGGCGGCGAGCACTCCGCGCACTACTACTTCCGCGACTTCTGGGGCGCCGACAACGGGATGCTCGCCGCGATGCACCTGCTCGCCGAGTTCGGCGCCCAGACCGGCCCGCTCTCGGAGCTGTCCGCACGCTTCACGCCCTACGCCCTCTCGGGCGAGGTCAACTCCACCGTCGAGGACGTGCCGGCCGCCTACGCCCGCATCTTCGAGGCCTTCACGGGCCGCGCGGAGTTCGACGAGCTCGACGGCCTCACCGTCGAGGGCGTCACCGCGATCGACGAGCCGTTCTGGTGGTTCAACGTGCGCCCCTCCAACACCGAGCCGCTGCTGCGGCTCAACGTCGAGGGCGCCGACGAGGCGACGATGATCCGCATCCGCGACGAGGTGCTCGCGCTCATCCGCGCCTGAGCCGCGGCGCGGGCGCACGCCTCGAGTCCGGGGCGTGCAGCGTCACACTCGCGCCCGGAGTTCCCGATTCTCCCGCCGAGGCCGGAGAATGGATGCCATGAGCTCCCAGCCCCTCGCCACCACCCTGCCGTTCAAGGTCGCCGACCTCTCGCTCGCCGAAGCGGGCCGTCACCAGCTCCGGCTCGCCGAGAACGAGATGCCGGGGCTCATGGCGCTCCGCGCGGAGTTCGGCGAGGCGCAGCCGCTGGCCGGCGCCCGCATCGCCGGCAGCCTGCACATGACCGTGCAGACGGCGGTGCTCATCGAGACCCTCGTCGCCCTCGGCGCGCAGGTGCGCTGGGCGAGCTGCAACATCTTCTCGACGCAGGACGAGGCCGCCGCCGCGGTCGTCGTCGGCCCGGACGGCTCCGCCGAGGAGCCCGCCGGCGTGCCGGTGTTCGCCTGGAAGGGCGAGTCGCTCGAGGAGTACTGGTGGTGCACCGATCGCATCTTCGACTGGTCGGCGGAGGCCGCTGCGGCCGGGGCCGACTGGATCGGCCCGAACATGATCCTCGACGACGGCGGCGACGCCACGCTGCTCGTGCACCAGGGCCGCGAGTTCGAGCTCGCCGGCGCGGTGCCGGAGGCCGCCGCCGACGACAGCGCCGAGTTCCGGGTGGTGCTCGAGACCCTGCGCCGCTCGCTCGAGCTGTCGAGCGACCGCTGGACCCGCATCGCCGACGAGCTCCGGGGCGTCACCGAGGAGACCACGACCGGGGTGCACCGGCTCTACGAGCTGCACGCCCGCGGGGAGCTGCGCTTCCCGGCGATCAACGTCAACGACTCCGTCACGAAGTCGAAGTTCGACAACAAGTACGGCATCCGCCACTCGCTGCCCGACGGCCTCAACCGCGCCACCGACGTGCTCATGGGCGGCAAGGTGGCGTTCGTCGCGGGCTACGGCGACGTGGGCAAGGGCGCGGCGGAGGCGCTGCGCGGCCAGGGCGCCCGGGTCATCGTCTCCGAGATCGACCCGATCAACGCGCTGCAGGCGGCGATGGACGGCTACCAGGTCGCCCGCCTCGAGTCGGTCGTCGGCGACGTCGACATCCTCGTCACCGGGACCGGCAACAAGGACGTGGTGCGCCTCGAGCACCTCCTCGCGCTGAAGCACCTCGCCGTCGTCGCGAACGTCGGGCACTTCGACAACGAGATCGACATGGCTGCCCTCGAGGCGCTCCCGGGCGCCGAGCGCATCGAGATCAAGCCGCAGGTGCACGAGTGGCGGCTGCCGAACGGGCGCAGCGTCCTCGTGCTCAGTGAGGGCCGGCTGATGAACCTCGGCAACGCGACCGGGCACCCCTCCTTCGTGATGAGCAACTCGTTCACGAACCAGGTGCTCGCGCAGATCGAGCTCTTCACCCGTCCGGAGGCGTACCCGACCGCGGTGTACGTGCTGCCGAAGCACCTCGACGAGAAGGTCGCGCGCCTGCACCTCGACGCGCTCGGCGTCGAGCTGACCGAGCTCACCCCCGAGCAGGCCGCCTACATCGGCGTGCCGGTGGAGGGGCCGTACAAGGTGGACCACTACCGCTACTGACGGATGCCGCGGCGGCGCGCCGGCGCCGCCTCGGTGTCGGCTCGGCGCCCGCGCCCGCGCCTGCGTCGGCGCCCGCGCCTACGTCGGCGTCAGCCGCTCAGCGCTCGGGGAAGCCGTTCGGACGTGCGGTGAGCACCGGTTCGAGGGAGCGCATCCGTGCCGCCTCCAGCTCGAGCGCGGCGGCGTCGCGCTCCCGGCGCAGGGCGATGACGCCCGCGAGGAACAGCTCGGCCGGGGCATCCGGGATCGGCGAGACGTACGGCGACGCCTCCTGCGCGAGCGCCGCGGCGAATCCGGCGCGCCGTTCGGGCACGAGGTGCGCCGCGTTGCGGAAGAACGCGGAGATGCGCCGCTCGAGCGGCGCCGGGAGACGGCCGACGTCGGCCGTCGCCGCCCACGCCGTGAGCGGGGCGGGCACGCCGAAGGGATCTATCTCGAGCTTCGGCACGCGCTCCATCTGCGCGTGCGTGCCCGCGAGCAGATCGCCCAGCCGCTTCGAGGACGGGTTCAGGAAGCCGACGAGGAGCGCCAGCCCGCCGAGGGTGAAGTAGATCTCCAGCACGCCGGTGAGCGCGCGGATGAAGGCGTGCCGGAACCCGATCGAGCCGCCGTCGTCGCGGACGACGCGCAGGCCCACGGCGAGCTTGCCGAGCGATCGGCCGCGGCTCGCCGTCTCGACCGTCGTCGGCACGACGACGAGGCAGACCACGAGCACGGCGATGCTGACGGCGCGGAACGCCGCCTCGTCGAGGCTGAGACTCGCGGCGAGCCAGACCAGCCCGCCGCCGACGAGGAGGGTCGCCAGGACGTCGATCGCGGCGCCGGCGGCCCGCAGCACCGCGCCGGCCGGGCGGACGTCGAGCTGCACCGCCTCGCCCGTGAGCACGCCCTCGTCGGTCGCGGTGGAACGGCGCTCGGGCGCTGCGACGGTCATGGGTAGTATTCAAGCAGATGGATCTCGACGCTCTCGCAGCAGCCCGTGCCGACGACTGGCAGCGTCTCGACGCGCTCACCCGGCAGCGCCGCCTCGACGGTCGCGAGACCGACGAGCTCATCGAGCGCTATCAGTCCGCCGCCTCCGACCTGTCGACGGTGAAGACGACCGCCGGATCCACCGCACTCGGCGAGCGGCTGTCGATCCTCCTCGCACGGGCGCGGCTCCGCTTCACGGGCGTGCCCGAGAACCCGTTGCGCCAGTTCACCCGCTTCTGGCTCGTCTCGCTCCCCGCCGCGCTGTACCGGGTGCGCTGGATCACCCTCGCCGTGGCCGTCGCGACCGTCGTCGTGGCCGGCCTCTTCGCATCCTGGGTGCTCTCCGATCCGCGGGTGATCGCGAATCTCGGCAGCGAGGCCGAGCTCAAGCAGCTCGCCGACGAGGGCTTCGCCGCCTACTACTCCGAGCACCCGGCGGCCTCCTTCGCCGGCTCCGTCTGGGCCAACAACGCCTGGATCGCCGCGCAGTGCATCGCCTTCGGCATCGTCGGCGTCTGGGTGCCGTGGGTGCTGCTGCAGAACGCGCAGAACCTGGGCGTGACCGCCGGCATCATGCTGCACTTCGACGAGGCCGACACCTTCTTCCTCTACATCGCGCCGCACGGCCTGCTCGAGCTCACCTGCGTGTTCGTCGCGGCCGCCGCGGGGCTGCGCATCTTCTGGGCCTGGATCGCCCCGGGCCCGCGCGGGCGAGGCGCGGCGCTCGCAGCCGAGGCCAGGGCGCTGTTCACCATCGCGATCGGCCTCGTGTTCTGGCTGTTCGTCTCCGGGCTCATCGAGGGCTTCGTCACCCCGCAGCCGTGGCCATGGGCCGTGAAGATCGGCATCGGCGCGCTCGCGCTCGCCGCGTTCCTGTTCACGATGCTCGTGCTCGGCCGCCGCGCTGCGAAGGCGGGCGAGACGGGCGACCTCGCGGAGTTCGATTCCGGTGAGCGCCGCATCGTCGCCGGCTGAGTCCGGTCCGGCCGCGCCGGCCGGCGGGAGTCGGCCGAGGCGGCGCGAAGACGCCGATGGCGGATGCCCCGTCGGGGCATCCGCCATCGTGGTGGTCCGGCTCAGGCGCTGAGCTTCGCCGCCCGGTCGAAGATCAGCTTGTAGAGCACGCCTGCGATGAGTCCGCCGACGATCGGGGCGACGATCGAGGCCCAGAGCTGCACGAGCGCCTCGCTGCCGCCGAAGATCGCCGTCGCGATCGAGCGGGCCGGGTTGAACGAGCCGTTCGTGATCGGGCCCGCGACGAGCACCAGCACGGTCAGCGTGAGACCGATGGCCAGCGGGGCGAAGTTCGCCGCGGCGCGGCCCGCCGAGGTCACGCCGAGGATGACGAACAGGAAGACCGCCGTGGCGACGATCTCGGCGATGAAGAAGGCACCGATGCCGAAGCCGGCGGGGGAGAGCTCGTCGTAGCCCGTCGAGGCCGAGCGGAACGTCGCGACGACGTCGGCCCCGGGAGCGCTCGCGACGATGCCGAGCAGCACGACGGCGCCCAGGATGCCGCCGACGATCTGCGCGACGAGGTACCCGGCGACGTCCTTCCACGCGAAACGACCGGCGACCGCGAGGCCGAGCGTCACCGCGGGGTTGAAGTGCCCGCCCGAGATCGGACCGAAGGCGTAGGCGGCGACGAGCACGCTGAGGCCGAGCGCGAAGGCGACGCCGAGGAGGGTGGCGTTGGCGGACGAGAAGATCGCCGCGCCGATGACGCCGAAGACGAGGATGAAGGTGCCGAGGAATTCGGCGGTGAGCTTCTGCCCCGTCGAGGGGGCGGCCGTTCCGGCCATGCTGGTGTCCTTTCCTAGGGAGACGAATCGCCTCCTGCGGAGGCGACGAAACGGCGCGGGACCCCTCCGCGCCGGGCATGAGCCTATCGAGAACACGGATCGCCGAAGCGGCGAGGCGCACCGGTGTGTCGCGCCACGACGTCGGATGACGGCGGGCGACATCGCGTGCCGCATCGGGCCGCTCGGAGGCGACGGCTACAGCCGGCCAGCGGCCTTCAACGCCAGATAGCGGTCTGCGAGCGCGGGCGGGAGCTCGTGCGGCGGGGCGCTCACCGTCTCCGCGCCGAGCCGGCGGATGGCCGCCTCGACCCGTGCCCCGTCGAGCAGGGCGCGCTCGGCGGCGGCGGCCCGGTAGACGTCGTCGAGGTCCTCGGTGCGGGCGCTCGCGGCCACGGCCTCGGGATCGGCCACCGAGGCGACGATCACGAGGTGGCGTGAGGTGAGCTGCGGGAGCATGGCGAGCAGACCGGCGGCGTTCGCGGGCGAGTCCACGCCCGTGAGGAGGACGACGAGCGCGCGACGGCTGGTGAGCCGCCGCACCTGCGCGGGGACGGCGGCCCAGTCGGCCTCGATGAGCTCCGGGTCGATGGTTGCCATGACGTCGACGAGCTTCGCGAGCAGTTCGGCCCCGTTCGCCCCGTGCACCCGGCCGCGGACGCGGCGGTCCCAGGCGAGCCAGTCGACCCGGTCGCCGGCGTGCGAGGCGAGGGCGGAGAGCAGCAGGGAGGCCTCGAAGGCCGTGTCGAGCCTGGGCTCGTCGGCGACGCGGGCGGCCGCGGTCCGCGAGGTGTCGGTGACGATCACGATGCGCCGGTCACGCTCCGGGCGCCAGGTGCGCACCATCAGCCGGGTGCCGCCCGGGGCGTCGGGGTCGGTGCGGCGCGCGGTCGCCCGCCAGTCGATCGAGCGGACGTCGTCGCCGCGGACGTACTCCCGGATGGAGTCGAATTCGGTGCCTTGCCCGCGGATCAGGATCGGCGTGCGCCCGTCGAGCTCCCGGAGCCTCGTCAGCCGGGACGGCAGGTGCACCCGCGAGGCGAACGGGGGCAGCACGCGCAGCACGCCGGGCGCGGCGAGCGTCGCCTGCCGCGACCACAGGCCGAGCGGTCCCGCGCTGCGGATCGTGACCTGCTGGACCCGACGGTCGCCGCGTCGGCGGGGGACCAGCACGAGGGACACCCGACGCCGTTCGCCGGCGGGGATGCGGAGCCGGGAGCGGTTCGCGCCGACGACGCCGGCGGAGGGCTGCCAGCCGTCGCGGACGACGGCGCGGAGCGCCCGCCCGCCGAGGTTCTGCACGATGAGGTGCGACTCCGCGGCCTCTCCGAGCCGCACCCGCGGCGGCAGCTCCCGCTGCAGCGCGACCCGCCGCGGGGAGGCGGCCAGGGAGAGATCGATCGCGCCGAGCCCGACGCAGAGCGCCGCCCAGGCGAGCAGCATGAGCCACGCGGCCTGCCCCCCGGCGGCCGCCACCGCGGCCGGCGTCGGCGCACCCGACGCGGCGCCCGCCAGCGCACCCGCGACCACGATGGGCACCACGCCGAGCGCGAGGAGCAGCACGAACCTCCCGGAGATCGTCATCTCAGAGCGGGACCCTGACCTGCTGGACGATGCCGCGGAGCACCTGATCGACGGCGACGCCCTCCAGCTCGGCCTCCGGCCGCAGCTGGACGCGGTGACGCCAGACCGGCAGCAGCATGGCCTGCACGTGGTCGGGCGTCAGGCGCTCGTAGCCGGTCAACCAGGCCCAGGCCTTCGCCGCGGCCAGCAGGCCGGTCGCCGCCCGCGGGCTGACCCCGAGGCGGAGCGACGGCGCGCGCCGAGTCGCCCGGGCCAGATCGACGAGGTACGCGAGGACGTCGTCGGAGGCGCCCACCCGGCCGGCCGCGGCGCGCGCGGCCGAGAGCTCGCCCGCCGAGAGCACGGGCTGGACCCCGGCCGCCTCGAGGTCGTGCGGGGAGAAGCCGTCGGCGTGACGGCGGAGCATCGCGAACTCGGCGTCGCGCTCGGGCACCTCGAGGACGAGCTTCATGAGGAAGCGGTCGAGCTGCGCCTCGGGCAGGGAATAGGTGCCCTCGTACTCGATGGGGTTCTGCGTCGCGGCCACGAGGAACGGGTCCGGGAGCGGGCGGGTGACGCCGTCCGCGGAGACCTGCCGCTCCTCCATCGCCTCGAGCAGCGCCGACTGGGTCTTCGGCGGGGTGCGGTTGATCTCGTCGGCGAGGAGCAGGTTCGTGAAGATCGGGCCCTCGCGGAACGCGAACTCGCCCGATCGAGGGTCGTAGGCGAGGGAGCCGGTGACGTCGCCGGGCATCAGGTCGGGAGTGAACTGCAGCCGGCGCGTCTCGAGTCGCAGCGTGCGGCTCAGGGTGCGCACGAGCAGGGTCTTCGCGACGCCGGGAACGCCCTCGAGCAGGACGTGGCCGTCGGCGAGCAGGGCGATGATGAGGCCGGTGATCGCGCCGTCCTGGCCGACGACGGCCTTGCCCACTTCGGCACGCACCCGGTTCAGGGCGTCGCGCAGCTCGGCATCCGTCTGGATGGGGTCGGTCATGAGGGCCTTCCTGGTCGTTCGGTGGTCTGCGTGGGGTCCGCGTCGGGTCGCAGGGTGCGCCGCACCTCGGCCTCGAGCTCGTGGATCGCGGCGGCGAGCTCGACGAGCCGCCGGTCGTCGGCCGGCTCCTCGTCGACGAGCAGCCGCTCGGTGGCGTGGGGGGCCCGTCCGGTCGCGAGCGCGGCGGAGACGGCGATCTCACGGGCATCGGCGGAGCGGGGCAGCTTCAGCAGGCCGAGCAGGCGGCCGAGCGCGCCGATCCGCAGCTGGTCGAGCGCGTGGGTGCGGACCGAGCTGCGTTCGTAGAGGCGCGCGCGGCCCTCGCGGGTCTCGGCGACGGGGACGTCGACGAGCAGGTCCTCCGCGACGAGCGGTCCGAAACGGCGGCCGCGCCACACCGCCGCCGCGACGACGAGCGCGATGGTGAGCAGGATGACGGGCGTCACCCAACCCGGGGTGAGCTCGCCGAGCGTCGGGGCGGAGGCGGCATCCACGTCCTCGAGGCCCGGCACGTACCAGGTGAGCTCCGCCGTCTCGCCGAGGAGCCCGAGTGCGAGCGCCGCGTTGCCGGCCTCGTCGATCGTGTCGTTCGCGAACGCGGTCGGGGCCGCGACCACCGTGATCCGTCCGCCGTCGCTCGGCCCCTCGGCGAGAGCGACGCCGAACTCGCCGTCGGGGAAGCAGCCCTGCCAGCCCGCGGCCCGGGCCTCGTCGTCGATTCGGAGCAGACGCTGCCCATCGGAGAGGGTCCCGGCCCGCTCGGCCGCCGGAAGGGCGCAGCCGGCTCGCTCGAGCGGTCCGCTCGCCGAACCAGCGAGCCGGACGCCGTCGGCGAGCGCGTCGAGCGAGGCGAAGTCGGGGGCGATGACCACGAGGCGATCGGCCGAGCCCGCGAGCTCGGCGAGCCGTTCGGGTTCGAGGAAGCCCGCCACATCGGCGACCACGACGGTCGCCCCGTCGCGGGCAGCGCTTCGCGCAGCGTCGAAGGTGGAGACCTCGCCGACCTCGACGCCCTGCGCGCGGAGCACCTCGACGACGGCCTTCGCCCCGGCCGGGCCGGGATTGTCGGCGCCGAGCGGGGTGCCACCGCCGCTGACCCGGCCCTGGAGCACGAGCAGCACGACGGCGCCCAGCACCGCGACGGCCGCGATGGCGATCCAGGTGCGGGCGCGGTGCAGGCCGCCGCGCAGGGTCGGCGTGAGCGAGGTCGCCGCCCGGGCGCCGGTGTCCGTTGGGGTCGCCGGCGCAACGGCCTCGGGCACGCTCGGGCCGCTCACACCGGCACCGCCGGTCCGTGCGCGACCGCGTCGACGGGCGGGGTCGTCGCGATGACGGTCTCGAGCGCGGTCAGTTGCTCGTACTCGGCTGCGCCGCCGCTGCGGCCCAGGTAGCGGACCTCGTCGAACGCCCGCGCGGCCTGCTGCAGCCCGGCGGCGTGCTCGGGGAACGGTGTCGTCGCCGCCGCGGCGATCGCGTGCGCCGTCGTGCCGGGATGGACGCGCACGAGCTCGCGTTCGGTGAGGCCGCGGGCGAGCGCCCGGAACCGCTCCTCGATGGCGAGGGGCCAGTCGCCGCGCTGCGCGGCGAGCGCGGCGGCCCTGCGGAGCTCGTCGAGCCCGCGGACGTCGCCGTCCTCGAACAACGGGACCTGCGCGGCGCGCCGTCGTCGGAGCCTGGGCACGCCGAACACCAGCAGCCCGATGACGACGAGGGCGACCACGATGAGGACCACGATCCCGATGACGAAGGGCTGCGGCACCCCGCCGGCCCCCGAGAAGAGCTCGCCCAGCCACTCGCCGATGCGCTGCATCAGCCGGTCGAACCAGCTCGGCTCGGCCGCACGGTACTCGGGCTTCGCGAGCTCGTCGATGAGCCAGCGCCGGGCCTCCTCGGCATCCGGGTCGACCGGGATCTCGATGCGCACGGCGGTTCAGGCCCAGCCCGGCGAGCTCGCGAGCGGTGCCGCGGACGGCACGAACGGGTCGCCGACCGGGGAGCCGGCCTCGCGGAGCTCGACGTGCCGCTGCAGGACGAGGTCGAGCCCCTCTTTGCGCATGCGGAGGTCGAGGTAGACGACGGCGACGACGGCGGACTGGACGACGGCCGTGACCGCGCCGATGACGAGCGAGAGCACCATCGAGATCGCGTAGACGGCGATGATCGCGCCCGCCCCGCTGCCCGTGCCGGTCGGATCGATGAGGCCGGCGATGATGCCGCCGATGAGCGTGACCGGCGTCGTCACGAGCTGGGCGGCGAAGTACAGGATGACGGCGACGAGCGCCTCGACGCCGAACGTGCGCCAGAAATACCCGTTCGTGAGCTGCCACGAGCGGGCGATCGCGCGGCCGACGCCGACGTGCTCCATGACGATGACGCTCGGGACGAGGGACAGCTTCACGGCGAGCCAGACGCCGAGCGCGACGACGCCGAGCGCGACCACGCCGACGATGAGGACGGTCGCGACGATGCCGCCGACTCCGCCCGAAGTGACCGAGGCGAAGCCGACGCCCACGAGGACGCCGAGCAGCACGACGGCGAGGATCGCGACGACGACGGCGATCGCGACGAGCAGGGTCCAGCCGACGAGGGGCCAGATGCGTCGGGCGGTGCGCCGCCACAGCTCGCCGAAGCGGAGCCGCTCGCCGAGCGTGCTGCTCGCCACCTCGACGACCATGATGCCCTGCAAGAACGCGCTGCCCACGATGGACAGCGCCATGGGGATCAGCATCAGCAGCAGGAAGCCTCCGACCGCCCCCGCGGTGATCGCGTCCTGGTCGGCGACGCTCGCGGAGCCGAGCCGCGCGGTCATCGCGAAGAAGAACGGGACGAAGGCGCCGACGGTGGTCAGCGCGACGACGAGCTGCACGATCAGCCCGCTGCCCAGCACCGGCCCCGGATTGCGCCGGAGCGTGCGGAACGGCGCCCACATCAGCGTGCCGAAGCCGAGCGGTCGGAGCGGCAGGAGGCCCGGCTTCGGCGGCGGCGTCCATCCCGGCTGGGGCGCGCCGTATCCGGGCGGGGGCGTGGCGCCGTAGGCCTGCTGGGAGCCGTTCGCCCACTGCGGCGCGCCGGGGGCTGACCAGGGACCGGGGACCGGGCCGCCGTTCGCCGGCGGCGGCCACGCGCCCTCTGCGGGCGGCTGCCACTGCGGATCGGTCACGAACGGGCTCCTTCCGGCGGTCTTCCCATGCTTTCACATCCGGAACGGAACGCGTCGCCGCCGTGCACAGGCGGGGGCGCGAGCACCCGGATCCCGCCCCCGCCGCCGCCGAACGGCTACGCTGGGACGACCGGCCACGTCGCAGAAGCCCCGGCCCGAGCGGAGATGTGAATCGATGTCCCAACGCATCCTGGTCGTCGACGACGACACGGCCCTCGCCGAGATGATCGGCATCGTGCTGCGTTCGGAGGGCTTCGAGCCGATCTTCTGCAGCGACGGCGCGCAGGCCGTCGAGGCGTTCCGCGAGGCGCGACCCGACCTCGTCCTCCTCGATCTCATGCTCCCGGGAATGGACGGCATCGAGGTCTGCGGCCGCATCCGGGCCGAGTCAGGCACGCCGATCATCATGCTCACCGCCAAGAGCGACACGGCCGACGTGGTGCGCGGGCTGGAGTCCGGCGCCGACGACTACATCGTGAAGCCCTTCAACCCGAAGGAGCTCATCGCGCGGATCCGCACCCGACTGCGCCCGGCGCCCGAGCAGGCGCCCGAGACGCTCGGCGTCGGCGACCTCGTCATCGACGTCGCCGGGCACGAGGTGCGGCGCGGCGACGAGCGCATCAATCTGACGCCCCTCGAGTTCGACCTGCTGCACACCCTGGCCGCGAAGCCGCAGCAGGTGTTCACGCGGGAGATGCTGCTCGAGCAGGTCTGGGGCTACCACTACAAGGCCGACACCCGGCTCGTCAACGTCCACGTGCAGCGCCTCCGCGCGAAGGTCGAGCACGACCCCGACAATCCCCGCATCGTCATGACCGTGCGCGGCGTGGGCTACCGCGCCGGCGCCACCACCTAGGCCATGAGCTCGGCCGAGGCGGCGCCGGCGACGCTGCGGATCGGCCGCTGGCGAGGCATCCCGCGGCGGCTGGCGTCACTCTGGCGCCACTCGCTGCAGTTCCGCACCGTGCTGATCACCCTCGCGCTGTCCGGCCTCGCGATCCTCGTCATCGGGCTGTACATCAGCTTCAGCGTGGCCTCGAACCTGTTCCAGACGCAGCTCGACCAGGTGCTCGGCTCATCGAACAACGCCACGGCCGCCGCGCAGCGCATCCTCAATCCCTCGGACGCGTCCGACCAGGCCGCCATGCAGTCCCTCATGGACTCGACGGTGAAGATCGTGCAGTCGAGCTCGGGGAGCTCGCTCATCGGCGTCTACCGGGCGCCCGAGCAGGACCCGTCGACGATCGCCCCGCTCGGCAGCATCGCCCCCGGCCTCGAAGCCGTGTTGACCGACGAACTGCGCGAGCGGGTGCAGGAGAACCCGGGCGGCCAGTTCTGGCAGTCCGTGGCCCTCGACGACGGCGCGGGCGGCACGGACCCCGGGGTGGTCGTCGGCTCCGATCTGCAGGTGCCGGGCGCCGGCCGGTACGAGCTGTACATCGGCTACGACTTCGCCGACGCCCAGCAGACCCTCGACCAGATGCAGGCCACCGGCGTCGTCGGGGCGATCGCGCTCCTCGCGCTCCTCGCGGTCGTCACGCTCCTCGTCGTCCGCTGGGTCATCGAGCCGATCCGTACCGCGGCGATGACGAGTCGGCGGCTCGCCGCGGGCGACCTCGGCGTGCGGATGCCGGAGAAGGGCGAGGACGAGCTCGCCACCCTCGCCGCCTCGTTCAACGGCATGGCCGACAGCCTGCAGGCGCGCATCCGGGAACTCGCCGAGCTCTCCGTCGTGCAGCAGCGCTTCGTCTCGGACGTCTCGCACGAGCTGCGTACGCCGCTCACGACGATCCGGCTCGCCGGAGACGTGCTCTACGGGCAGCGCGACGACTTCCCCGGCCCGACCGCGAGGACCGTCGAACTCCTGCACACCCAGACCGACCGATTCGAGCAGCTCCTCGCCGACCTGCTGGAGATCAGCCGCTACGACGCCGGCTCCGTCGAGCTCGCGACGGAGCCCACGAACCTCGTGCATCTCGCCGGCGATGCGATCGAGTCGATGCACGAACTCGCGCAGGAGCGGGGCAGTGAGCTGCGGCTCGATGCTCCCGGCGGCCACCTCGACGCGCAGGTCGACCCCCGGCGGATCCGCCGCATCGTCCGGAACCTCCTCGGCAACGCGATCGAGCACGGCGAGGGCAGACCGATCGTGATCGCGGTCGACTCGAACGAGCAGGCGGTGGCGCTGAGCGTCCGCGACTACGGGCTCGGCATGAGCGAGGAGGAGCAGGCGCACGTCTTCGACCGCTTCTGGCGAGCGGACCCGAGTCGCACCAGGACCATCGGCGGCACCGGGCTCGGGCTCGCGATCTCGCTCGAGGACGCGGTCGCCCACGGCGGGGCGCTCGACCTCTGGTCGCGCCCGGGCGTGGGGACCGTCTTCCGGCTCACCATCCCGAGGAAGGCGGGCGGGGAGTTCGGCGAGTCGCCGCTCCCGCTCGCACCGGTCGACCCGGAAGCGGTCGGGCCCGGCGCGCCGAACACGGTGACCACGGACACGAAGAGCCTGGGGGTGCCCGATGCGTAAGAGTCTCGCGCTCGCCGCGGCGGCGCTCGCCGCGCTGCTGCTCGCGAGCTGCGCCTCCCTGCCGAGCTCCGGCGGGGTGAACGCCGGCAGCCCGGGAACGGGGGAGGAGACGCTCGAGCTCGACCTGCAGGCGCCGTCGCCGACCGAGGGCGCCAGCCAGGAGGAGATCCTCCGCGGCTTCATCAACGCCGCGACGAGTCCGCGGAGCAACTACGCCGTGGCCAGGCAGTACCTCGCCCCGCAGTTCGCCGACCAGTGGCAGCCGGGCGAGGGGGCGACGATCGATCGCTTCGCCGACCGCGACACGGTCCGCGTCGACGACACCCGCCTGCAGATCGACGCCGTGCCCGCGGCCGAGCTCGCCGCCAACGGGCAGTACCAGGCGGCGCAGTCGCAGGCGCCGATCCAGCTCGACTACCGCTTCGTGAAGGTCGGCGCGGAGTGGCGGATCAGCGAGGCCCCGGCCGGCGTGCTGATGGACGAGTCGAACTTCTCGCGGGTCTACCGCACCCACACCCTCTACTTCTACGACGTCGACTTCCGCTTCGCCGTCCCCGACGTGCGCTGGTTCGCCGGTCGCGAGTCGGTGCAGACGAGCATCGTCCGCGCGCTCCTCGCGGGGCCGGCGGACTGGCTCGACGCCGGGGTGGTGTCCGCGTTCCCGGAGGGCGTCCGCCTCGACCCGGACGCGGTGCCGATCGACGGGGGCGTGGCTGACGTCTCCCTCGAAGGCGTGCCGGTGGACGACGAGCTGGCGGCGCAGCGGATGCGCTTCCAACTGCGCGAGAGCCTCGCCTCGGTGCCGAACGTCGACGACGTCCAGCTCTCCCTCGACGGCACGGTGCAGACCGGCCCCCTCGCCTTCACCGCCATCACCGACCCCGTCGCCGACACCCGGGCGGTCGTCTACGACGGGACGAGCTTCGGCCGGCTCGCGGCGGGCGGTGGCGAGATCGAGCCGATCCCCGGCCTCTCCGATCAGATCGCCTCCCTGCTGCCGACCGCCGCGGCGCTCGCGCCCGACGCCCAGGCGGCGGCGGTGCGCTCCGTCGAGGGGGACGTGTACCGGGTCGACTTCGAGGCCCAGCCCGTCCGCGTGGACGACCGCGCCGGGCTGATCGCGCCGGCGATCGACGGCCAGGGGTACATCTGGACCGTGCCGGCCGGCTCGCCGCGGGAGATCCGCGTGACCGGGCCCGACGGCAGCGCCGTGGCGATCACCCCGCCGTGGGCGTCGAGCGGCATCGCGGCGCTCGAGCTGGCGCCCGACGGCACGAGGCTCATCGCCCTGCTCGACGACGGCGCGACGAGCAGCTTCGTCGCGGTGGCGGTCGCGCGCACCGGCGACGGCGTCCCGCAGTCGCTCGGGACCGCGCAACTGGTGCTCGCGGGGGAGACGGGCGACGCGGAGGACGTCAGCTGGCTCGACCAGACGACGGTGGCGTCGCTCACCGCCACGGAGGGCGGCAGCGGCATCGTGAGCCAGGTGCTCGGCGGCCTCGCGACGCGCCGCGACGGCCCCGCCGGCGGTATCCAGCTCGACGCGGCGGCCAGTCCGAGGGAGTACCGCGTGCTCACGAGGGACGGCGAGCTGGAGACGGTGAGCGGCGTCGGGTGGCAGGTCCGGGCGAGCGGCGTGCGCTTCCTCGGCACCCAGCTCGCGGGCTGAGCCGTTTCCCTCGGCACCCAGCTCGCGGGCCGAGGCGGAGTCGTCCTCCCCAGCTCTCGCACGATGGCACTTCCCCCCGGGAACGGGGGGTGCGGCGTACGGGCGGATGGCTCGCTGGGATCCTCGAGGCATGGATCGATCACGGGTCGGCGCCGCCTTCGCCGAGGCCGTCGCGCTCGCGCTGCCGGTCTCCTGCGCCGGGTGCGGGGCGTTCGACCGATCCGTCTGCGCGAGGTGCCTGCGCGAGCTCGCCCCCGCCCCGCGGCTCGTCGTCCGCGAGACGGGCGACGCGGCGCTCGCCGCCTGGGCGGGGCTCTCCTTCGGCGGGGTGGTCCGGCCCGTGCTCGGCGCGTTCAAGGACGCCGGCCGCACCGACACGGCCGCGGCACTCGCGCCCGCGCTCGGTGCGGCGATCACCGCCGCGCTGCTGGCGATCGCCGCGCCGGGAGGGTCGGACGGGATCGAGCTCTGCACGATCCCGTCGACGCCCGCGGCGCTGCGGGCGCGCGGCTACCGGCCCGTCGAACGCCTGCTCGCGCAGCTCGGGCTGCGGTCCGCCCGCGTACTGCGGCCCGTCGCCGCCCACCTCGACCAGGCCGGGCTCGACGCCGAGGCGCGACGACGCAACTCCACCGGCTGGCTCCGCGCGCGGGGAGCGGCGGGGCGGACCCTGCTGCTCGTCGACGACGTGCTCACCACCGGCTCCACGCTCGCGGCCGCCGCGGCGGCGATCGAGTCCGCCGGGGGGGCGGGTCGCGGGCTTCGCCGTGCTCGCCGAGACCCCGCGCCGCCACCGATGAACATCGCAGGAGATCTTCGGCGAACTCTCCGTGACAAGCGGCCCGAAGCGGGCTACGGTGGCAGCACAGGCGTGGTCCAACCACCCTTCAGAACCGGGTGACACGCCGGGAGATGGAGGCCGTAATGGAACTGAACATCGTCGGACGCAACCTTGGGGTCACCGATCGATTCCGTGCCTACGTCACTGAGAAGGCCGAGAAGGTCTCGCACCTCGCCGAGCGGGCGATCGCGCTCGATGTGAAGCTCGTGCGCCACAGCGAGAAGAACGGGAACCCGGGCCCCGACCGCGTCGAGCTCACGCTCGTCGGCCGCGGCCCCGTCGTCCGGGCGGAGGCGGACGGCAGCGACAAGTACGCCGCGTTCGACGTGGCGCTCGGGCGATTGCTCGAACGGATCAGGCGGGCGAAGGACCGCAAGAAGGTGCACCGCGGCGGCGCCCACCGGCACACCTCGCTGCGCGAGGCTGCGGACGCCGGGTTCGCCGGGGTCGGCGTGCAGGCCGCGGGCGCCGAAGTGCTCGAACGGGTCCGCACCGGCAGCATCCCGGTCGTCGAGGAGCAGGACGAGCACGGCGAGGACGAGGTGTACACCCCGGTCGTCATCCGCCGGAAGGTGTTCGCGTCCGCACCGATGACCGTCGACGAGGCCCTCTACTTCATGGAACTCGTCGGGCACGACTTCTACCTCTTCGTCGACTCCGAGTCGGGCCGGCCGAGCGTCGTCTACCGGCGCAAGGGCTGGGACTACGGAGTGATCGGCATCGACGAGCAGGCCGGCGCCGCCATCGACGACCCGGTCACCAAGGGTCGCGAGGCGGTCGCCTCCTAGCCGCACGATCGCGCGGGGCATCCGGTCGCCGGCCGGATGCCCCGCAGTCTGCACCTGGGGCTGCGATCTGGGCCGGCGGACGCACCGGTCGCGCCCGGCGCGCATCCGGCTCGTGTCCAGCTCGCTGCCCACTAGCATGGCTATGATGACCGTCTGCACAGGCGGCAGCGGGCGCGCCCTCCACCCGAGCGGGTGCGGCCGACGACACTGGGAGAGCATTTCGTGGCTTCGATTCTGGAAAAGGTCCTGCGCGTCGGCGAGGGCCGTACCCTCAAGCGTCTCGAGAACTACGCGAAGGCGATCAACGCCCTGGAGGACGACTTCAAGGACCTCAGCGACGAGGAACTGAAGCACGAGACGGTCGAGCTGCGCGAGCGCTACTCGAACGGCGAGTCGCTCGACGACCTGCTGCCCGAGGCGTTCGCCGCCGTGCGCGAGGCGTCCCGGCGCACGCTGGGCCTCCGCCACTTCGATGTGCAGCTCATGGGCGGCGCCGCGCTGCACCTCGGCAACATCGCCGAGATGAAGACCGGTGAGGGCAAGACGCTGGTGGCGACGACCGCGGCGTACCTCAACGCGCTCACCAGCCGCGGGGTGCACATCATCACGGTGAACGACTTCCTCGCGTCGTACCAGTCGGAGCTCATGGGACGCGTCTTCCGCGCCCTCGGCATGACGACCGGATGCATCCTCTCCGGCCAGACGCCGCAGCAGCGCCGCGAGCAGTACGCCGCCGACATCACCTACGGCACGAACAACGAGTTCGGCTTCGACTACCTGCGCGACAACATGGCGTGGCAGGCGTCCGACATGGTGCAGCGCGGGCACTACTTCGCCATCGTCGACGAGGTCGACTCGATCCTCATCGACGAGGCGCGCACGCCGCTCATCATCTCGGGCCCGGCCTCGGGCGAGGCGAACCGCTGGTTCACCGAGTTCGCCCGCCTCGCGGAGCGCCTCGTCCCCGGCGAGGACTTCGAGGTCGACGAGAAGAAGCGCACCGTCGGCGTGCTCGAGCCCGGCATCGAGAAGGTCGAGGACTACCTCGGCATCGACAACCTCTACGAGTCGGCGAACACGCCGCTCATCTCCTTCCTGAACAACTCGATCAAGGCGAGGGCCCTGTTCAAGAAGGACAAGGACTACGTCGTGATGAACGGCGAGGTGCTCATCGTCGACGAGCACACCGGCCGCATCCTCGTCGGTCGTCGCTACAACGAGGGCATCCACCAGGCGATCGAGGCGAAGGAGGGCGTGCAGGTCAAGGCCGAGAACCAGACCCTCGCGACCGTCACCCTGCAGAACTACTTCCGCCTCTACTCGAAGCTCTCGGGCATGACCGGTACGGCCGAGACCGAGGCCGCCGAGTTCATGTCGACCTACAAGCTCGGCGTGGTGCCGATCCCGACGAACAAGCCGATGCAGCGCATCGACCAGCCCGACCTCGTGTACAAGAACGAGGAGTCGAAGTTCGCGCAGGTCGTCGAGGACATCGTCGAGCGGCACAAGAACGGACAGCCGGTCCTCGTCGGCACGACCAGCGTCGAGAAGAGCGAGTACCTCTCGCGCCTGCTCGCGAAGAAGGGCGTGCGCCACGAGGTCCTGAACGCGAAGAACCACGCGCGAGAGGCCGCGATCATCGCGCAGGCGGGCCGCCACGGCGCCGTCACCGTCGCCACGAACATGGCCGGTCGAGGCACCGACATCATGCTCGGCGGCAACGCCGAGTTCATCGCGGTCCAGCGGATGCACGAGAAGGGCCTGTCGCCCGTCGACACGCCCGAGGAGTACGAGGCCGCCTGGGACGACGTCTTCGCCGAGGTCAAGCGCGAGGTCGACATCGAGGGCGAGAAGGTCCTCCAGGCCGGCGGCCTCTACGTGCTCGGCACGGAGCGGCACGAGTCGCGACGCATCGACAACCAGCTCCGCGGTCGTTCGGGGCGTCAGGGCGACCCCGGCGAGAGCCGGTTCTACCTCTCCCTCACGGACGACCTGATGCGGCTCTTCAACGCCGGCGCGGCCGAGAGCATCATGGCCCGGGGCGTGCCCGACGACGTGGCCATCGAGTCGAAGGTCGTCTCCCGGGCCATCCGCTCGGCGCAGTCGCAGGTCGAGGCCCGCAACGCCGAGATCCGCAAGAACGTGCTGAAGTATGACGACGTCCTGAACCGGCAGCGCGAGGCGATCTACTCCGACCGCCGGCACATCCTCGAGGGCGACGACCTGCACGAGCGCACGCAGGCCTTCCTCGAGAACGTCATCGACGAGGTCCTCGACCAGCACACGGCCGAGGGCAACCCCGACGAGTGGGACCTCGACGCGCTCTGGACCGAGCTGAAGACGCTCTACCCGATCGACATCACCATCGACGAGGTCGTCGCCGAGGCAGGCGAGAAGGGCCGGGTCAACCGCGACTTCATCCGACGCGAGATCCTCTCCGACGCGAAGCTCGCCTACCAGCGCCGCGAGGAGCAGCTCGGCAGCCCGGCGATGCGTGAGCTCGAGCGCCGGGTCGTGCTCTCGGTGATCGACCGCCGCTGGCGCGACCACCTGTACGAGATGGACTACCTGAAGGACGGCATCGGCCTGCGCGCCATGGCGCAGCGCGACCCGCTGGTCGAGTACCAGCGCGAGGGCTACGCCATGTTCCAGCAGATGATGGGCTCGATCCGCGAGGAGACCGTCGGCTTCCTGTTCAACCTCGAGGTCGAGGTCGCGCAGCAGGGCGGCGTCGCCGGGCCGAACATCGAGGCGAAGGGGCTCGGCCGTCAGGCGACCCCCGAGGAGAAGCTCAGCTACACCGCGCCGAGCGACTCGGGCGAGGCCGAAGTGCGGAACCAGCGCGGTCAGCTGCAGCAGGCGGCGACGCAGCGTCTCCGTCGTGCGGTCGCCGAGTCGCAGAGCGAGGGGGCCGGCGACGCACCCGCACAGGGCGGCGCGCGCGGCGCCTTCGGGCAGGCCACCGGCGAGGCCTCCCCGCAGAACCGGGCCGAGCGGCGCGCCCAGGACCGCAAGGGCCGCTAGGGATCACGAGACGAGGGCCGCGCATCCGAGGATGCGCGGCCCTCGCCGTGTCCACGCCTCGTGCCCGGCCGGGCCGTCGGCGGGACGCGTTCAGAGCACGCCGAGCACGGATGCGCGCCACCGGGCATCGAAGCCCTCGAGCCGGATGACGATGGCGCGAGTGCGGGGACGCTGGTGCACGAGCACGACCGCTTCGACCACGCCGTCGGCGGGTTCACTGGCCCGGATCGTGCCGATCGCGAAGACCGGGCGCTGCGGGCGTGCGCCGCGCACGCGGCGGGCACGTGCGGCGAGGGCGACCCGCTTCTCGAGCCCGCGGTAGACATCGTCGGTGACCCAGCGCGCGAGCTGCTCGAGCTCCCGCGCCCCGGCGAGCGCCTCGACGACGCAGTGCGCGAGGTTGCGAAGCACCGGCATCGGATCGGGGAGCTCGGCCCGGCCGGCCGGTTGCGGACCGAAGAAGTCGTCGCGGTCGAACGGGACGTGGTCGTGGAAGGGCTCGGCGGGCTGCGCCGATTCGAAGTGGGGGACCATGCTGCTCCTGGATCGTGGCGATCGCCGAGCGCAGCCCGACGACCGGATCACCCCCGAATGGGGGAGGAGGGGGACCCGTGCTTGAACGCTAGACGGGGCCTGGAATCCCTGTCAAGCGAACGGCGGCCCTGTGGAGAGTCTCAGGTGGCCTCGCGGACGGGCGGACTATGGTCGCCGGCATGCGGTTCGAACGGCTCATCGACGACCTCGCGGCGCAGATCGATCACGAGCAGCGCGAGGAGGAGCGGGCCCTCGCGCTCGAGGAGGAACGCCATCGGCTCGGTCGGCTCTCGCTGCGCGAGCGGATGCGCGCGCTGCACGAGGCCGGGCGGCCCCTGCGCTGCGAACTCGTCGACGGACGCACGCTGTCGCTCGGCTTGACGTCGTTCGGTCGGGACTGGGTGGCGGCGCGACCGGAGCCACCGGGACTCGGGCAGTTCATCGTGCGCATCCCCGCAATCACGGCGATCCTGGCGGATCGGGACGATCTCACGGCGAGCCTCGTGGCCGTCCCGGAGCCGCCGACGGCGCTCGCCGCGCGCATCGGGTTCGGCTTCGTCCTCCGTGATCTCGCGCGCCGCCGTGCGCCCGTCCTCGTGCACGGGGTCGGCGGCGCGAGCTGGCACGGCACCATCGATCGCGTCGGCGGCGACCACCTGGAACTCGCCGTTCATCCGGCGGGCACGCCGCGGCGGGAGGTCGAGGTCAGGGCGTATCGGCTGGTGCCGTTCGAACGGATCTCGACGGTCGCGTTCTGAGCGTTCCGTCGGCTCGCGGGCCGACCGGGGATCGTCGAGCCATTGGCATCCCGAAGTGATCCAGTGGTGGTTTCGGCCCGCGCGGCGAGTGCCGAACGAGCTCAGTCGACCGGGTGAACCCCGCCGCGGCGCACGCCGGAGAGCTCCGCGAGGGTCGCGAACTCGCCCTCGTTCCAGGCTGCGTGACGACGGGCGGTCTCGTACTGCTCGTCGATCCAGACCTCGAGCTGCGCGCGTTCGACGCGCCAGGGGCCGTGCTCGCCGACCCGGATGGCCGGCAGCTCGCCGGAGCCGATGAGGGCGTCGACGACGCCCACGTCGACGGCGAGGAGCTCCGCGGTATCGGCGAGGGTCAGGAACCGCCCGAGCTCGCCAGTCGATCCAGGTGAGGTCATGCCCTCGATTATCGACCCGGCGGGCGTCGAACGTGCGGTCTGTGGATAACTCCGGGCAAGCAGTCGGCGCCGTGGCGACGATGGGGTGACCGGGCGGGGATCGTGGTGCCGTCGGCGAACGCCGGCACCGGCCGCGCGAACGAAGGAGTAGGAGAACGAATGGGCTGGCGCGCTCGACGGGGGAGAGGCATCGACCTCAGGCTGGCGGTGGGCGTCGTGCTCGTCGTCGGATCGGTGCTGGGCGTCTGGGTGATCGTGGGCGGACTCGATCGCTCGGTCGAGGTCTACACGGCGCGCGACACCATTCCGGCGGGCTCGAAGCTGGAGCTCGACGGGCTCCAGCGCGTCCGGGTCGTCCTCGGCGAGCACACGGCGCGGTACCTGTCCGCCGAGACCGTGCCGCCGGCCGGCGCCGTACTGACCCGCACCGTCGGGTCTGGCGAGCTCATCCCGGTCGAGGCGATCGGCTCGGCCGCCGACGACGCCGTCGCGACGGTCGTCGTGCCGAGCCGTGGTGCGCTCCCGGCCGAGGTGGAGCCGGGCAGCGTGGTCGACGTCTGGGTGGCCGGTGCGATCGAGCGCGGGTTCGAGCCTCCCGTCGTGCTCGTGCCGGGTGCGGAGGTCGTGTCCGTGCTGGCGGTCGACTCGCCCGGCGCCGACGGCCCGCTCGTCGAGCTGCGGCTCGACCGCGAGCGTCTGCCGCTCCTGCTGGAGTCGCTCTCCGCCGGAGACGCGATCGACCTCGTCCCCGCGCGGCGAGCGGCCTGATGGTCCGGCTCGCCGTCGCACTCTCGCCGGAGCTCGAGCGCCGGCTGCTCCCGGACGCGATGGAGCACGGGCATCAGCTCGTCGCGCGCGCGAGCAGCTGGGCCGAACTGCGCGCCGGCTTGGGCGAGCACGCCCCCGACGTCGTCCTCGTCGGCGCCGGTGCGGGCACCTTCGACCGAGCGCTGCTGACCGCCTGCGATGCCCTCGGCATCCGGGTCATCGCGCTCGCCGACGACGACCGGCAGCGCGCCGCGGCACGGTCGACCGGCCTCCACGAGGTGCTCGGCTCGCAGCTCGGCTGGTCCGAGCTCGAGCCCGTCGTCGTCGGGCTCGCCGCGCCGGATGCCGAACCGCCGGGCCCGTCGGCGGTTCGGACGATCGCGGTCTGGGGGCCGGCCGGCGCACCGGGGCGCACGACGATCGCCGTGAACGTCGCTGCGGAGCTGGCGGCGGCCGGCGGGCGGGTCGCGCTCATCGACGCCGATCCGTACGGCGGGGCGACGGCGGCCGCCCTCGGGCTCCTCGACGAGACGCCGGGGTTCGCCGCGGCGTGCCGGCTCGCCGGCATGGGAGCACTCGACCGCGCCGAACTCGAGCGACTGGCGCAGCCGTGCACGACGAGCGGCGCGCAATTCGACGTGTTCACGGGGCTCATCGGCGCCGCCCGCTGGCCGGAGCTCGGCGCCGAGCGTGTCGCGACGGCGATCGCGGCGATCTCGGCGCAGGCCGACACGGTCGTCATCGACACGGGCTTCAGTCTCGAGCGCGACGAGGAGCTCACGAGCGACCAGTTCGCGCCGCGGCGCAATGCCGCGACGTTCGCCGCGCTCCAGGCCGCCGACCGGGTGATCGCCGTCGGGCTCGCCGATCCGCTGGGGCTCGGCCGTCTCCTCCGGGGCTGCGCGGAGCTCGCGGAGCACGTCGACCCGGCGCAGATCGACGTGCTCGTCAACCGCGTCCGCCCCGGGGCGCTCGGCTTCGACGCCTACGGGCAGGTTCGGTCGACGCTGCACCGGCTGGGCGGCATCGAGCGGGCGTGGCTCCTCCCGCAGGACGTCCGTGGGGCCGACGCCGCCATCCTGCGGGCGCGGGCGCTCCGAGACGCAGCGCCCCGCTCGGCCCTCGCCACGGCGGTTCGCGAGTACACGGCGGAGCGGCTCCTCGGCGGCAGGGGCGAGCCGGGCGCGCTCGGCGACGGCGCGCCCGGAACACGACTCCTGGATCGCGTGCGACGACGTGCGCCGCACTACGCTTGAACCGTGTCGACCCTCAGTGAACTCGTCCTCGCCCAGGGCCGCAGCAGTCAGGCCGACGTCGACTGGCTGCACATGCTCGTCGGCGACCTGCAGCTGCTCGCCGATCTCGCCTTCGCCGACATCGTGCTGTGGGTGCCGTCGGGTGACGACGACTTCGTTGCCGTCGCGCACTCGCGCCCGTCGAGCGCCGCGACGCTCTTCTACCGCGACTTCGTCGGCCAGCGCATCAAGCCCCAGTGGCGGGACCTCGTCACCCAGGCCTACTCGAGCGCGGAGATCATCGATTCCTCCGCGCCCGACTGGTACGAGGAGATGCCCACCCGGGTGCGCGCGGTGCCCGTCATGAGGCGGCTCGCGGAGTCGAGCACCGCGGTCGCGCCCGAGCCGGTCGCGGTGATCACCCGGCACACGAACCTCGGCGCGACGCGCACGCCGAGCCGCCAGGAACTCACCTTCAACGACTGCGCGGGCGAGCTCTTCCAGATGATCGCCTCCGGCGACTTCCCCGACCTCGGTGCGCCGACCGGCCCGCGCCGGGGCGCCCCGCGCGCCTCCGACGGGCTCATCCGCCTCGACGTCGACGGCGTGACGACCTTCGCGAGCCCGAACGCGCTGTCGGCGTTCAACCGCATGGGCTTCGACGACGAGCTCGAGGGTGAGTCGCTCGCCGATGTCACGACGCGGCTCCTTGCCGGCAAGCTCGTCATCGACGAGTCGCTTCCGCTCGTGGTCACCGGCCGCGCACCCTGGCGCACGGACGTCGAGTCCCGTGGCGTCACGGTCTCGCTCCGGGCCATCCCGATCCGGCGTAAGGGCGCGCGCATCGGCGCGATCGTGCTCACCCGCGACGTCACCGAGCTCCGCCACCAGGAGCAGGAGCTGATCACCAAGGACGCGACGATCCGGGAGATCCACCACCGGGTCAAGAACAACCTGCAGACGGTCGCGTCGCTGCTGCGCATCCAGGCGCGCCGCACCCACTCCGACGAAGCGCGCGAGGCGCTGACCCAGGCGATGCGCCGGGTCGGCGCCATCGCCGTCGTGCACGACACGCTGTCGACCGGGCTCTCGCAGAACGTCGACTTCGACGAGGTGTTCGACCGCGCGCTGCTGCTCGTCGCCGAGGTCGCCGCCGCCCACAACACGACGGCGCACCCGAAGCGGTCGGGCAGCTTCGGCGTGCTCCCGAGCGAGTACGCGACCCCGCTCGCGCTCGCGCTGACCGAGCTCGTCACGAACGCGGTCGAGCACGGCCTCGCCGGCCAAGTGGGCGAGGTGGAGGTCGTCGCCGACCGATCCGAGCAGCTGCTCACGGTGCAGGTGCGCGACACCGGATCCGGGCTCCCGGAGGGGCGCGTCGGTGAGGGGCTCGGCACGCAGATCGTGCGCACGCTCATCCAGGGCGAGCTCGGCGGAACCATCGACTGGCACACGGTCGTGGGCACGGGCACCGAGGTGACCATCGAGGTGCCGCTGCGCTGGATCGCGCCGGCCTGAGCTGGCGCGCCGCCGACGAGCCGCCGGTGGTGGCTGGGCATCCGGTGCCGGGGCGGCCAGCGGGGCATCCGGCGCGGGGCGGCACGGCGGAGGCGGCCTACCATGGTCGGTATGAACGATGCACGACTCGCCCCCGGCGATCTCGCCCCCGACTTCACGCTCGACGACCAGGACGGCACCCCGGTGACGCTCTCGTCGCTCCGCGGCGGCAAGGTGGTGCTCTACTTCTACCCCGAGGCGATGACCCCGGGCTGCACGACCGAGGCGTGCGACTTCCGCGACAGCCTCAACTCCTTCAAGGCCGCGGGCATCCGGGTGCTCGGCGTCTCCAAGGACGAGGTCGAGAAGCTCAAGCGCTTCGCCGAGCGGGACCGGCTGAACTTCACCCTCCTCGCGGACCCCGACCTCGCCGTCCAGCAGGCCTACGGCGTCTGGGGCGAGAAGTCGCTCTACGGCAAGATCGTCGTCGGCTCCATCCGCTCGACGTTCGTCATCGACGAGGAAGGCCGCATCGCGAAGGCCTTCTACAACGTGAAGGCCACCGGGCACGTCGCGCGCATCCGCCGCGAGCTCGGCCTCGACGGCTGAGCCACCGCCGCACACCGCCGGGGCGGCGCCGGAAGCTCAGTGCTCCGGCGCCGCTCCGGCGTTGCCGTAGGCGCGGCGCACCGACGGGGCGAGCATGAGGACCACGACGACGATCGCGGGGATGAGCAGCGCCCAGCCGATGTCGGGGCGGGCGAACAGCCCCTGGAAGGCGCCGGCGGCGACCGACACCTGCAGCACCTGCCAGACGATGGCGCCCGCGCGGGACCATCCGGCGCGGCGGATCGAGGCGACGGCGACGGCGGCGGTGAACACGGCGCCGATCGCGACCAGCACGATGAGCGCGACCGCGGTCGCGTAGGACGATGGGGCGAGGGTCAGCAGGTCGACGACGAGCCAGACGAGCACGCCCGCGACGGCGAGCGCCTCGAGCACGAGCAGCACGTTCACGATCGCGAGCGCCGCGCGGGGGACCCCCTGATCAGCGGGAGGTTCCTCGGCTGAGGCGGGGCGGTCGGAGCTCTGATTCACAGCGATATCCCATACACGGCTATTGATTCGACCCCGTCGCTATGCCACGATTTACAAGGCCGAGTTGATGCTCACAGGGTGGTGAGCCGATCAATCATGATCCTACTTCCCGAGACTTGGCTTTCCCCCCGCAACACCGCCACCGAGTTCGTGCGCACAGGAGTACGTACGAACGAAATGGCCGCGCGAGAGCGCGCGAGTGTGACTGCGACGAGTAGCAACAAGGAGCATCTCCATGGATTGGCGCGACAAAGCCGCCTGCCTCACCGCCGACCCCGAACTGTTCTTCCCGGTGGGGAACACTGGTCCGGCCGTCGACCAGATCGAGAAGGCGAAGGCGGTCTGCGCCCGTTGCACGGTCACCGAGATCTGCCTGCAGTACGCCCTCGAGACCGGTCAGGACTCGGGCGTCTGGGGCGGCCTCAGCGAAGACGAGCGCCGCGCCCTGAAGCGCCGCGCCGCTCGCGCCCGCCGCGCCGGCTGAACGCCGCGACACGACCTCCATCGAGCCGAGGCCGGACGACACCACCCCGTCCGGTGCTCGGCTCGATCAGTGTCTGCAGCGATCAGTGTCCGTAGCGATCAGTGCGCGCCGCGGTCGGCGCCGCCCGGCGCGGTCGAGAACGTCTCCAGCAGTCGCTGCAGCGAGTCCAGCCGGGCGAGACCCGTCTCGTCGAGCTCGCCGTCGGCCGCGGCTTCGTTGAGCGCGCAGTCCGGCGCGTCGGGCAGATGGGTGCACCCCCTGGGGCAGCGCTCCGCGATCTCGGCGAGATCGGTGAACGAGCGCAGGATGTTCGCGGGGTCCACATGCCCGAGGCCGAACGAGCGCACGCCCGGCGTGTCGATCACCCAGCCGTCGCCGTCGGATGCCTCGAGGCGCAGCGAGACCGTCGACGAGGAGGTGTGCCGGCCGCGACCGGTGACGTCGTTCACCCGCCCGGTGGCGCGCTCCGCGCTCGGCACGAGCGCGTTCACGAGCGTCGACTTGCCGACGCCCGAGTGCCCGACGAACACCGTGCGATGGCCCACGAGGGCCGCACGGATCTCGTCGAGGGGCATGTCCTCGGCGGCGGAGCGGAACACGGGCAGCTCGAGGCCGGCGAAGCTCTGCAGGAACGGCTCGGGGTCGGCCAGATCGGTCTTCGTGATGCAGAGGAGCGGCGTGATGCCGGCGTCGTAGGCGGCGACCAGGTAGCGGTCGACGAGCCGCGTGCGCGGCTCGGGGTTCGCGGCGGCGACGACGACGAGCATCTGATCGGCGTTCGCCACGATGATGCGCTCGACGGCGTCGGTGTCGTCGGCGCTCCGCCGCAGCAGGCTCGTGCGCTCGCCGATGCGGACGATACGAGCGAGCGTCCCCTCGTCGCCCGTGGTGTCGCCCACCACGTCGACGAGGTCCCCGGTCACGACGGACTTGCGCTTGAGCTCGCGCGCCCGCGCGGCGGTCACCTCGCGCTCGTCGGGGCCGCCCTCCTCGAGCAGCACCGTGTAGCGGCCGCGGTCGACGCCGAGCACGCGGCCCTGCACGGCGTCGGCGTGCTCCGGGCGCTGCTTCGTGCGCGGCCGGCTTCCGCGGCGGCTCGGACGCACCCGGACGTCGGATTCGTCGAACTCGGGCTCGTCGTCCTCGTCGTCGGCGTCCCACCAGCTCATCGCAGCAGCCCGCCCCAGAGCTCGGGGAACTGCGGCAGCGTCTTGCCGGTCGAGGCGATGTCGTCGATGACGACCCCGGGCACCGCGAGGCCCACGATCGCGCCGCTCGTCGCCATCCGGTGGTCGGCGTAGGCGCGCCAGGCGCCCTCGTGCAGCGGCACCGGCTCGACCAGCAGGCCGTCGTCGAGCTCGGTGACCCGACCGCCGAGGCCGTTCAGCTCGGCGGCGAGCGCGGCGAGCCGGTCGGTCTCGTGGTGGCGGATGTGGCCGATCCCGGTGAACGTCGACGGGCCGTCGGCGAAGGCGGCGATCGCGACGAGGTTGGGCACGAGTTCGCCCGCCTCGCCGAGATCGAGCTCCACGGCGCGGATGCCGCCCGCCGCCGCGCCCGGAGCGCGGACGGTGAGCCGCTCGCCGCTGCGCTCGACCGCGGCGCCGAAGCGTGGCAGCAGCGTCTCGAGCTGGGCGCCGACCTGCGTGGTGGCGTCGGGCCATTCCGTGATCGTCACCTCGCCGCCCGCGACGAGCGCGGCGGCCAGGAACGGCGCGGCGTTCGAGAGGTCCGGCTCGATGTCGACGTCGACGGCGGCGATGGGGCCGGGCGCCACGACCCAGCGGCCGGGCTCCGGCGACTCGACGACGACGCCCCGCCGGGCGAGCGCCGCGACCGTCATCTCGATGTGCGGCATGCTCGGCAGTCGCTCGCCGGTGTGCCGGAGGTCGAGCCCCTGCTCGAAGCGCGGCGCCGACAGCAGCAGCCCGGAGACGAACTGGCTGGACGCCGAGGCATCGATCTCGAGGGCGCCGCCCGCGATGCGGCCGGTGCCGTGCACGGTGAACGGCAGCGTGCCGCGGCGGTCGTCGTCGAGGTCGACGCCGAGCCCCTTCAGGCCGTCGATGACGCCGGACATCGGCCGCCGCCTGGCGGCCTCGTCGCCGTCGAAGGTCGTCGGCCCGAGGGCCAGCGCGGCCACCGGCGGCACGAACCGCATGACGGTGCCGGCGAGGCCGCAGTCGACGGTGGTGGAGCCGAGCAGCTCCTCGGCGGGGGTCACGCGCAGATCGTCGCCGAAGCCGCCGCGGCCGGGCAGGCGCTCGAAGCCCACGCCGAGCGCCGAGAGTGCCTCGATCATCAGTTCGCTGTCGCGCGACCAGAGCGGAGCGCGCAGCACCGAGGGGCCCTCGGCGAGGGCGGCGAGCACGAGCTCGCGGTTCGTCAGCGACTTCGAGCCGGGGACCGAGAGCGTCGCCTGCAGCGGCCGGCTCGCGGTGGGCGCGAGCCAGCCCGGGTCGGGCTCGGTGCGGCGCGCGTCGCCGTACGGGTCGAACTCGGGCTCGGAATATGGCGTGATCTGCATCGGTTATCAACAGTAGCGTCCGTGCGGGCGCGGGAGGAGAGGGTGCAGGTGAGCCTCGCACTGCTGGAGCGGACGACGGCCGAGCGGGTCGACGATCTAGGATGGCCGGTGATGACCGGTGATGAGATCGACGAGCCCATGGTCGAGGCCGAGCGCCCGCTGGGCGAGCTGTTCGAGGAGCAGGCGCTGCCCTTCATCGATCAGCTGTACGCCGCCGCGCTGCGGATGACGAAGAATCCCGCCGACGCGCAGGACCTCGTGCAGGAGACCTTCGTGAAGGCCTACGCCGCGTTCGCGCAGTTCAAGCAGGGCACGAACCTGAAGGCGTGGCTGTACCGCATCCTCACGAACACCTTCATCAACACCTACCGCAAGAAGCAGCGGGAGCCCTACCAGGGCACGATCGACGAGCTTGAGGACTGGCAGCTCGGCGGCGCCGAGTCGACGACGGCCGCGACGAGCCGCTCCGCCGAGGCGGAGGCGATCGACCACCTGCCCGACAGCGCCGTGAAGGACGCGCTGCAGGCGCTCCCCGAGGACTTCCGACTCGCCGTGTACTTCGCGGACGTCGAGGGCTTCTCCTACCAGGAGATCGCCGACATGATGAACACCCCGATCGGGACCGTGATGAGCCGCCTGCACCGTGGCCGGCGGATGCTTCGCGAGTCCCTCGCCGACTACGCCCTCGAGCAGGGCATCCAGTCGGCGGCCAACCCCACCAGGAGCAAGAAATGAACGACTGCGGCTGCGACAAGGCGCGGGCCGAGCTCGAGGAGTACCTGCACAACGAGCTCTGCAGCGAGGATGCCGCCGACATCCGTGCGCACATGGAGAACTGCCCCGAGTGCTCCGGCGAGCTGAAGGTCGGCATCACCATCACCGAGGTCGTGCAGCGGGCGTGCCGCGAGAGCGCCCCCGACGAGCTCCGCACCGTCGTGCTCACGCGGATCCGCGAGATCCAGACGCACGCCGTCTTCGCCGACTGAGCCGAGTCGGCCCCACGGCGCACGCCAGGCCGAGTCGCGCCCGCACGCGGCCAACCTTTCGATGGACGCGCGGCGGGGCGCCCGCGGCCTAGCGTCGAGAGCATCATGAACGATGCAGAGCTTCGACCCGTCCGCTCCGGAGTGCCGCGCTGGCTCCGCGTGCTGCTGCCCGCCGTCCTGATCCTGCTGTGGACCGCCGCGTTCGGCGTCGGCGGTGCCTCGTTCGGCGCCATCTCCGAGGTGCAGACGAACGATCAGACCCAGTTCCTGCCCGCGAGCGCCGAGGCCACCGAGGTGCAGTCCCTCGAGGAGGGCTTCCGCACGGGCGACGAGGTGCCCGCGATCGTCGTCTACGCGAGCGACGACGGCGCGAAACTGGACGCCTCGGCCCTCGCCGAGATCGACGACGTCCGGGGGCTCGTGGCCGGCGTCGACGGCGCGGGGGAGACCTCGCCGGTCATCCCGTCCGAGGACGGTGCCGCGGCGCAGTTCGTCGTGCCGGTCGACTCGGGCGCGGAGGGCGGGGTCGACGAGGTCGTCGGCGGGGTGCGGGAGCTCGTCGCCGAGCACCCGGTCGACGGCGTCACGAGCGCGGTCACGGGGCCCGCCGGCTTCACCGCCGACCTCGTCGCCGCCTTCGCCGGCATCGACGGCCTGCTGCTCGCGGTCGCGCTCGCCGCCGTCTTCGTGATCCTCGTGATCGTCTACCGCTCGCTCCTGCTGCCGTTCATCGTGCTCTTCACGAGCCTGTCGGCGCTCTGCGCCTCGGTGTTCGTCGTCGTCTCGCTCGCACGCAGCGGCGCGCTGCTGCTGAGCGGCCAGACCCAGGGCATCCTCTTCATCCTCGTGATCGGCGCCGCGACGGACTACGCGCTGCTCTACACCGCGCGCTACCGCGAGGCGCTCGAGTCCGAGCCCGGCAAGTGGGCGGCGACGACGACGGCGCTCCGCCGCGCGTGGGAGCCGATCGTCGCCTCGGGCGGCACGGTGATCGCGGGACTCCTCATCCTGCTGTTCAGCGAGCTCAACTCGAACAAGGCGCTCGGGCCGGTGGCGGCCATCGGGATCGTCGCGGCGCTGCTCGCCGCGCTCACGCTGCTGCCGGCGCTCCTGCTCTGGGCGGGCCGGGCGGCCTTCTGGCCGCGCAAGCTGCACCGTCCGGATGCCTCGGCCGACGGCGCCGCCGCGGAGCCCGAGCTGCCCGCCACGGGCCTCTGGGCGAGCCTCGCGCGCCTCGTGAGTCGCCGGCCCCGGCTCGTCTGGGTGCTGTCCGTGCTGCTCCTCGCCGGAATGTCGCTCGGTCTCGCGAGGCTCGACGCCGACGGGGTGCCGTCGAGCGAGTTCGTGCTCGGCCAGTCCGAGGCGCGCGACGGGCAGGCACTCCTCGCCGAGCACTTTCCGGGCGGCTCCGGCGCGCCCGCCGCGATCGTCGGCCCGGAGGACGAGCTGCAGGCGATGGCCGACACCGCCCTCGCGACGGAGGGGGTGGCGAGCGTCGCGGTCGTCTCCGCCGACTCGCCCTCGGGCACGGCTCCCGTGACGGCGGACGGCATCGGCGCGTTCGGCCCGCCCGGCACGCCGGCGCCGGAGCCCACCGTCGTCGACGGGCGGGTGCTGCTGCAGGCGACGCTCGACGACGCCCCGGACTCGGCGGCGGCCGAGCAGACCGTGCGGGAGCTGCGCGACGCGCTCGACGCGGTGTCGGCCGACGCGCTCGTCGGCGGCCCGACGGCGGTGGCCCTCGACACGAACGAGGCGGCGATCGCCGACCGCACCCTCATCATCCCGCTCGTGCTCGCCGCGATCCTCCTGATCCTGATGCTGCTGCTGCGCGCCGTCGTGGCGCCGCTGCTGCTCATCGCGAGCGTCGTGCTCTCGTACACGGCGGCGCTGGGCGTCTCGGCCTGGGTGTTCGAGGGGATCTTCCACTTCCCGGGCGCCGACCCCAGCGTGCCGCTGTTCGGCTTCGTCTTCCTCGTCGCCCTCGGGGTGGACTACAACATCTTCCTGATGACCCGGGTGCGCGAGGAGTCGCTGCGCTTCGGGGCCCGGGAGGGCGTGCTGCGGGGCCTCCGCCTCACCGGCGGGGTCATCACCTCCGCGGGCCTCGTGCTCGCGGCGACGTTCGCGGCGCTGGGGGTGCTGCCGATCCTCTTCCTCGCGCAGATCTCCTTCATCGTCGCGTTCGGTGTGCTGCTCGACACCTTCCTGGTGCGCACCCTGCTCGTGCCCGCGCTCGCGTACGACCTGGGTCGGTCCATCTGGTGGCCGTCGAAGCTCGCGCGCGGGGCGCGCTGAGCCGGCGCGGTTCCGCTCACCGGAACGCGGAAGGGGCGCGGATGCCGAGGCATCCGCGCCCCTTCGGCGCATCGCTCGTGAGCTACAGGCTGAGCGCGCGCTGCACGAGCTCGCTCTGCTCGGCGGCGTGCCGCTTCGCGGAGCCGGTCGCCGGGGAGGCCGCGGCCGCCCGCGAGATGACCCGCACCTCGCGCGGCCCGAGCTTGTTCGTCTCGATGATGAAGTACGGCCAGGCGCCCTGGTTCTCCGGCTCGTCCTGCGCCCACACCAGCTCGGCGTTCGGGTAGGAGTCGGCGACGGCCTTCAGCTCGCCGGCGGGCAGCGGGTAGAGCTGCTCGAGGCGGACGAGGGCGATCTCGGGGTTCGGCGACTTCTCGAGCTCCGCCGCGAGGTCGTAGTAGAGCTTGCCGGACATGAACACGACCCGCTTGACGGCGGACTTGTCGGTGATGCGCGCATCGTCGATCACCGGCTCGAAGCGGCCCTGCGTGAAGTCGGCCACCTCGCTCGTGGCGCCCCGGAGGCGGAGCATCGCCTTCGGGGTGAAGACCACGAGCGGCCTGCGCGGCCGCGCGTAGGCCTGGCGGCGCAGCAGGTGGAAGTACGACGCCGGCGTCGAGGGACGGGCGACCGTCATGTTGTTCTCGGCGCAGAGCTGCAGGTAGCGCTCGATGCGGGCGCTCGAGTGGTCGGGGCCCTGGCCCTCGTAGCCGTGCGGGAGTAGGAGCACGACGCTCGAGCGCTGGCCCCACTTCTGCTCGGCCGAGGAGATGAACTCGTCGATGATGGTCTGCGCGCCGTTCGCGAAGTCGCCGAACTGCGCCTCCCACGCCACGAGCGTGTCGGGGCGCTCGACCGAGTAGCCGTACTCGAAGCCCATCGCCGCGTACTCGCTCAGCAGCGAGTCGTAGACGTAGAAGCGGCCCTGGTTCTCGGCGAGATTCATGAGCGGCAGCCACTCCTGGCCGTTCACCCGGTCGTGCATGACCGCGTGACGCTGCACGAAGGTGCCGCGGCGGGCGTCCTGACCGGCGAGGCGCACCGGGGTGCCCTCGAGCAGGAGCGAGCCGAAGGCGAGCAGCTCGCCGAAGCCCCAGTCGATCTTGCCGTTGCGGCTCATGTCGACGCGCTTCGTGAGCAGCTGCTGGATCTTGGGGTGCACGGTGAAGCCGTCGGGCTTGTTGCCGAAGGCGTCGCCGACGGCGTGCACGACCTCGAGCGCGACGCCCGTCGTCTCGAGCTCGCCGCTCGCGGGCTCGGGTTCGGCGACGGACTCGGTGGCCCCGATCACCGGGATGGCGCCGGTCTGCGCCGCGTGCGTCTCGGCGAAGGCCCGCTCGAGGCGGTCCTGGAAGTCGCGGTGCGCGTTCTCGTACTCCTCCTCGGTGATGTCGCCGCGGCCGACGAGCGCCTCCGTGTAGAGCTTGCGCACGCTGCGCTTCGCCTCGATGAGGTTGTACATGAGCGGCTGCGTCATCGAGGGGTCGTCGCCCTCGTTGTGCCCGCGCCGGCGGTAGCAGATGAGGTCGATGACGACGTCGCGCTTGAACTCCTGGCGGTAGCGGAACGCGAGCTCCGCGACTCGGACGACCGCCTCGGGGTCGTCGCCGTTCACGTGGAAGATCGGCGCCTGGATCGTCTTCGCCACATCGGTCGAGTAGATCGAGGAGCGGGCGTCGCCCGGCACGGTGGTGAAGCCGACCTGGTTGTTGATGTTCACGTGGATCGTGCCGCCCGTGCGGTAGCCGCGCAGCTGCGACATCTGCATGGTCTCGACGACCACGCCCTGGCCGGCCATCGCCGCGTCGCCGTGGACGAGGATCGGCAGGGTCGAGAAGGTGCCGATGGGCTTGCGGTCCTGCTTCGCGCGCACGATGCCCTCGAGCACGCCGTCGACCGCCTCGAGGTGCGAGGGGTTCGCAGCGAGCGAGACGGGGACCTGCTGGCCGCCGTCGGCGGTGAAGGTGCCCTCGGTGCCGAGGTGGTACTTCACGTCGCCCGAGCCCTGGCCGGCGGTCGCGCCCTCGAACTCGCGGAACACCTGGCCGTAGGTCTTGCCGGCGATGTTCGTGAGCACGTTGAGCCGACCGCGGTGCGCCATGCCGATCGCGACCTCGTCGAGGCCCGCCTTCGCGGCGCCCTGGAGGATCTCGTCGAGCAGGGCGATGACGGACTCGCCGCCCTCGAGGCTGAAGCGCTTCTGGCCGACGTACTTCGTCTGCAGGAAGGTCTCGAACGCCTCGGCCTCGTTCAGCTTGCCGAGGATGCGCATCTGCTCGTCGTGGGTCGGCTTCTCGTAGGGCCGCTCGACCTCGTTCTGGATCCAGGCGCGCTGCACCGGGTCCTGGATGTGCATGTACTCGATGCCGATGGTGCGGCAGTAGGAGTCGCGCAGGACGCCCAGGATGTCGCGGAGCAGTGCCTTGCGCCGGTCGCCGAAGCCGCCGGTGACGAACTCGCGGTCGAGGTCCCAGAAGGTGAGGCCGTGGCTCGCGATGTCGAGGTCGGGGTGTGTGCGCTGCACGTACTCGAGGGGGTCGGTGTCGGCCATCATGTGGCCACGCACGCGGAACGCATTGATGAGCTCCTGCACGCGGGCGGTCTTGTCGATCGCGCTCGCGACGTCGACCGCGATGTCCGGCGCCCACTGGATGGGCTCGTACGGCAGGCGGAGGGCGGCGAAGATGCCCTCGTAGAAGCCGCGCTGACCAATCAGGAGCTCGTGCACCTTCTTCAGGAACTCGCCGGAGCCGGCGCCCTGGATGACGCGGTGGTCGTAGGTCGAGGTGAGCGTGATCGTCTTGCCGATCGCGAGGTTCGCGAGCGTCTTCTCGCTCGCGCCCTGGAACTCGGCGGGGTACTCGAGGGCGCCGGCGCCGATGATGCAGCCCTGGCCCTTCATGAGCCGCGGCACCGAGTGCACGGTGCCGATGCCGCCGGGGTTCGTCAGGGAGATCGTGCCGCCCTGGAAGTCGTCGGCCTTCAGCTTGTTCTGCCGGGCCCGCGAGACGAGGTCCTCGTAGGCGGCGAGGTACTCGTTGAAGGTCATCGTCTCGGCGCGCTTGATGGCGGGGACGAGGAGGGCGCGGGTGCCGTCGGGCTTGGGCAGGTCGATCGCGATGCCGAGCCCGACGTGCGCGGGCTTCACGAGGGAGGGCTTGCCCTCGACCTCGGCGTAGTAGACGTTCTGGCTGGGGAACTCCTTGAGCGCCTGGATCAGCGCCCAGCCGATGAGGTGGGTGAAGCTGATCTTGCCGCCGCGGGTGCGCCGCAGGTGGTTGTTGATCACGATGCGGTTGTCGATCATGAGCTTCGCGGGGACGGTGCGCACGCTCGTCGCGGTGGGAACGGTGAGCGAGGCGTCCATGTTCGCCGCGAGCGTCTTCGGCATGCCCTTGAGGGTCACGACCTCGTCCTCGCGCTCGGAGGCGACGACGGGCTGCGGGCTCGTGACGGGCACATCGGCGGGGACAGGCTCGGAGCGCGGCGCCCGGGAGGTGGTGCGCGCCGCCGGCGTCTGCCCGATGACGGGCGTCGGCGTGGTCGGGGTGGGCACGGCGCCGTTCGCCGGCGCGGCGGGGGCCGCTGCGCCGTTCGTCGCGGCCTGCGCGGCCGGCGGCGCGGGTGCGGCGGAGGCCTCGGCCGCGGGGGCCGGTGCGGCGGCGGCGCGCTCGGCGGTCTTCGAGCGGTGGTAGTGCTCCAGCACCGGCCGCCAGGTCTCGTCGACCGAATCGGGGTCGGCGAGGTACTTCTCGTACATCTCGTCGACGAGCCATTCGTTGGCTCCGAATTCGCCCGACGCCGTCTCTTCGGCACCCGCCCCGGTCAATTGGCTCGACACAGCCTCTCGCCCACTCTCTCCGTTGATGAAAGGATTCCGCGGAGATCGGACCGGCCGCGCTCGCGACCGCGCCCCGATCACCCACCCAAGCCTAAACCCGTTGCGGCCCGGCCGAGGACGCCGCGCCTGGCAGTACCGTGGGAGCCATGGAGTTCTACCGCACGGCGCCCACGCACGACCTGACGTACTCCGACGTGTTCCTCGTCCCGAGCCGTTCGGCCGTGCCGAGCCGGCTCGACGTCTCGCTCGCCCCCGACGACGGCTCCGGCGGCTCGATCCCCGTCGTCTCGGCGAACATGAACTCGATCACGGGCCCGCGCCTGGCTGCGACGCTCGCCCGTCGCGGGGGCATCGGCGTGCTCCCGCAGGACCTGCACCTGCAGGACCTTGCAGAATCCATCCGCTGGGTCAAGGCCCAATCCGCGAGCTTCGACATCCCGCACCGCTTCTCGCCGGACCAGACCGTGGCCGACGCCCTCGTCGCCCTGCCCGCCGCGGCCGGCCACGGTCTCGTGCTCGAGGACGAGCACGGCGAGTTCCGCGGCTGCATCCTGGCCGAGCGCCTCGCCACCGCGCTGCCCGACGCGCGGCTCGGCGACCTCGTGCACGGCGGCAGCGCGGCGCTCGACGCCGACGACGTCGACACCGCGCGCCGCGCCTTCGACCTCATGGTCGAGGCCGAGCTCGACTTCGCGCCCGTGCTCCGGCACGGCAAGGTCGTCGGCACCCTCAGCCGGCGCAGCGCGCTCCGCGGCACCATCTACGAGGCGAACGTCGACGGCGACGGCCGGCTCCGGGTGGCCGCCGCCGTCGGCATCAACGGCGACGTCGAGGCGAAGGCGCGTGCGCTCGCCGCGGCCGGCGTCGACATGCTCGTGCTCGACACGGCGCACGGCCACCAGGAGGGCATGGTCGCCGCGGTCCGCCGCGTGCGCGACCTCGAGCTGGGGCTGCCCATCGTCGCGGGCAACGTCGTCACCGAGCAGGCGGTGGCCGACCTCGTCGAGGCCGGCGCCGACGTGCTGAAGGTCGGCGTCGGTCCCGGCGCGATGTGCACGACCCGCATGATGACCGCCGTCGGCCGCCCGCAGTTCTCCGCCGTGCTGGAGACCGCGGAGGCGGCGGCCGGCCTCGGGGCGAAGGTCTGGGCCGACGGCGGGGTGCGCTACCCGCGCGACGTCGCGCTCGCGCTCGCCGCGGGGGCCGCGTCGGTGATGATCGGCTCCTGGTTCGCCGGCACGATCGAGGCGCCCGGCGTGCTGCGCTCCGACGCCGACGGCCGGCTGTACAAGGAGAGCTGGGGGATGGCCTCCACGAAGGCCGTGCGCGAGCGATTCGACCGGCTCTCGCCCTATGAGCTCGCCCGCAAGGAGCTCTTCGCCGAGGGCATCTCCTCCTCGGCGATCTACCTCGACCCGCTCCGCCCGTCGCTCGAGGACCTGCTCGACATGATCACCTCCGGCGTGCGCAGCTCCTTCACCTACGCCGGGGCGCGCTCGCTCGCCGAGTTCCGCGACCGGGCGCTCGTCGGCATCCAGTCCGCGGCGGGCTACGAGGAGGGCAAGGCGCTGCCGGTCAGCTGGTGACGGATGCGGCGGCTTCCCAGTCTCGGAGCGGGACGCCGCCGATATACTGGCCGCACCATGGACGAACCTCCTTCTGCGACTCCGCCCGGCCATAGACCCTCGCCCGTGACGCGTCGGGGAGGTGCCCGTGTCTGAGTGGATTCTGCTCGGCATCGGTGTGCTTCTCACGATCGGCACGGGCTTGTTCGTTGCGAGCGAGTTCGCGCTCGTCAACCTCGATCGCGCCGACCTCGAGGCGCGTCGCGCCAGGGGTGAGACCCGCTTGGGCCTCACCATCCAGGCGCTGAAGATCACCTCCACCCACCTCTCGAGCGCGCAGCTCGGCATCACGCTGACGACGCTGCTCACGGGCTACACGATGGAACCCGCGATCTCCTCGCTGCTGGCGGGGCCGCTCACCGCGATCGGGCTCCCCGAGGAGCTCGTGCGGCCCGTCGGGGCGACGACCGCCGTCGTCATCGCGACATTGCTGTCGATGCTCGTCGGCGAGCTCGTGCCGAAGAACTTCGCGCTCGCGCTGCCGCTCGCGACGGCGAAGGTCGTCATCCCGTTCCAGACCGCGTTCACCTGGGTCTTCCGACCCGCGATCGCGGTGCTGAACGGCAGCGCGAACGCGGTCATCCGCTCCTTCGGCATCGAGCCGAAGGAGGAGCTCTCCGGCGCCCGCTCGGCCGAGGAGCTGAGCTCGCTCGTGCGCCGCTCGGCGAGCGCCGGCGTGCTCGAGCAGGACACGGCGACACTGCTCGGCCGCACCCTGCGTTTCTCGGGGCACGACGCCTCCGACGTGATGACGCCGCGTCCGCGGCTCGCCGCGGTGCAGCGGCTGGAACCGGCGGAGGCCGTGATCGAGCTGGCCCGCCAGACCGGCTTCTCCCGCTTCCCCGTGTACGACGAGAACCTCGACGACATCGTCGGCGTCGTGCACGTGAAGCAGGCCGTGGCCGTGCCCCGAGAGCGCCGCGGCGAGGTGCCGACCTCGGCCCTGCAGTCCGACGCGCTCCGGGTGCCGGAGACGATGAAGCTCGACTCGCTCCTCGGCGAGCTGCGGGCGCGCGGGTTCCAGATGGCGGTGATCGTCGACGAGTACGGCGGCACCGCCGGGGTCGCGACGCTCGAGGACCTCGTGGAGGAGCTGGTCGGCGAGGTCGCCGACGAGCACGACCGCACGCGCGCGGGCATCGTGCGCCGCGGCGACGAGATCAGCTTCCCCGGCATTCTGCGCCCCGACGAGCTCGAGGAGCGCACCGGCATCCGCGTTCCCGAGAACGGCGACTACGAGACGGTCGCCGGCTTCATCACGGCCTCCCTCGGGCGGCTGCCCGCCGTCGGCGACGAGGTCGAGATCGACGAGGGCCGGCTCGAGGTGCGCAGACTCGACGGCCGCCGCGTCGACCGGGTGAGGTTCATCCCGACCCCGCTCCCGACGGCCGATGAGGAAGGGGGCGAGCGATGAGCGACTGGGCCGGACTCGCCTGGCTGTTCGTGCTGCTGCTCGCGAACGCCTTCTTCGTGGGCGCCGAGTTCGCCGTCATCTCGGCGCGGCGCTCGCAGATCGAACCGCTCGCCGAACAGGGCAAGCGCAGCGCCAAGACCGCCCTGTGGGCGATGGAGCACGCGACGCTCATGCTCGCGATGAGCCAGCTCGGCATCACGATCTGCTCGCTGTTGATCCTGAACGTCTCGGAGCCGGCGATCCACCACCTGCTCGAGATCCCGCTGGCCCTCACCGGCTGGAGCGAAGAGGTCATCGGCACCGTCGCCTTCATCATCACGCTGGTGCTCGTGAGCTACCTGCACGTGGTGTTCGGCGAGATGGTGCCGAAGAACCTGTCGTTCTCTGTGCCGGACCGCGCGGTGCTGCTCCTCGCCCCGCCGCTGGTGTTCATCGCGCGCGTGCTGAAGTTCGTGATCGTCGCGCTGAACGCGACGGCCAACGGGGTGCTGCGGCTGTTCGGCGTCGAGCCGAAGAACGAGGCGAACTCGACGTTCACGCTCGACGAGGTGCAGACCATCGTCGACCAGTCCCGCCGCGAGGGCGTGCTGGACGACGCGAGCGGCACGCTGAGCGCGGCGTTCGAGTTCACGACGAAGCGCGTCTCCGACGTCGCAGTGCCGATGGACTCGCTCGTCAGCCTCCCGCCGGGGGCGACCCCGCGCGACGTGGAGCGCGCGGTCGCCAAGCACGGCTTCTCGCGCTACGTCATCCTCGGCGCGGACGGCGAGCCCGACGGCTACGTGCACCTGAAGGACGTCATCGACCTCGACGACGACGAGTTCGACGACCCGCTTCCCGCGAAGCGCGTGCGCCGGCTGGTGTCGGTCTTCGACGGCACCGAGGTCGAGGACGCGCTGTCGACGATGCGCCGGCTCGGCACGCACGTCGCCCGCGCCTTCGATCGGGAGGGCGCGACGACGGGGGTGGTGTTCCTCGAGGACATCATCGAGGAACTCGTCGGCGAGGTGCAGGACGCGACCCGGCGGGGCTGACGCCACCGCGACTGAACGGCGACCCCGCGGAGGCGGGGTC
>NZ_BMRJ01000004.1:162634-191075 GCF_014648575.1 Agromyces mediolanus
AGGTTCACTCATGTTCGAGACGATCCTGGCGACGGCGGTTCTGCCGGCGCACGACCTCGACCGCGCCAGGCAGTGGTGGGCGCAGGTGCTCGGCCGCGAGCCCATCGGCGGCGAGCCCGAGGGCGAGACGCTGTTCTACGAGATCGGCGGCGTGCCCGTCATGGTCTACCGCACCGGCTTCGCCGGCACCGCGCAGAACACCGCCTTCAACCTGCTGACCGACGACCTCGACCGCGACATGGCCGCGCTCCGCGCAGCGGGCGTCGCCTTCCACGAGTACGACTTCCCGGGCCTCAGCACGGTCGACGGCGTCGCCGAACTCGGTGAGGAGCGCGCGGCCTGGTTCAGCGACAGCGAGGGCAACATCTTCTCGCTCAGTCAGCCGGCGGAGGAGTCGGCGGCGCTCGTCGAGCGGCTGCGCGCCCGGAGCGGCCCGAGCTGAGCCGCGCTCAGACGGCCAGCCCGCGGAGCCAGCGCTCGAGTCCGGCGGCATCGGTGAAGACGTGCCCGTCGCCGCCGACCGCCCGCGCGCCCTCGACGTTCTCGGCCCGGTTGTCGACGAAGAGGAACTCCTCGGGCGCGATGCCGAGCTCGGCGATGACGTGCTCGTAGATGTCGGAGTTCGGCTTCACGAGGCCGAGCTCGCCGCTCACGAAGACCCGCTCGAACAGCGGAGCGAAGGAGCCGTGCCGCAGCCAGCCCGAGAAGTCCGCGCCCGCGTTCGACAACAGGGCCAGGCGCGTGCCGCCCGCCCGCAGGGCGTGCAGCACGGCGAGGGTGCCCGGGTCGACGCTGAGCCAGCCCCGGTGGTCGATCGCCCACAGCTCGTGCACGTCGATCGGGGAGAACTCGGTGCCGAGCCCGGCGGCGACCGCCGACCAGTAGTCGGCGATCGAGCGGGTGCCCTGGTCGAGGCCCTCGCGGTGCGCCCAGTACTCGCGCCAGAAGGCGGCCTCCTGCTCGGGCGAGACGCGCGCGCGGGCGAGGAGGGCGGCACGGTCGGCCGGGCCGGGCTCGCGGGAGATGACCTCGCCGTAGTCGAACACGACGACGGCGGGGGAGAGGGCGATGGGGGCGAGGGCTGTCGGAGTCATCCCCGCCAACCTATCGTTGGAGCATGAGCGCTGGCGGATGGCAGGAATGGCGGGCTGCGGACGCGGCGGAGTGGCTGCGGCCGCCCACGGCCGACGACGACAAGTACTCGCGCGGCGTGCTCGGGGTCGTCACCGGCTCGCACGAGTACCCCGGGGCGGCGCTCCTCGGCGTCGAGGCCGCCACCCGCAGCGGCGTCGGCATGGTGCGCTACACCGGGCCGCGTCCGGTGCGGGCGCTCGTGCTGGCCCGCGCGCCCGAGGCGGTCACGACCGCCGGCCGGGTGCAGGCCTGGCTGCTCGGCTCGGGGATGGACCCGGCGCGCCGATCGTTCGTGCTCATCGGCGAGCTCGAGCACGCGCTCGCCTCCGGCGTCCCGGTCGTGCTCGACGCGGGCGCCCTCGACCTCGTCGGCGCGCATTCGGCGCCCACCGTCATCACCCCGCACGCCCGCGAGCTCGCCACCCTGCTCGCCGATCGGGAGGTGCGCACGAGCGTCGAGGAGGTGCGCAGCGACCCGGCCGCGTGGGCGGCGCGCGCCGCGCGGGAGATCGGCGTCGTCGTGCTGCTGAAGGGCGCGGTGACGCACATCGCCGACCCGGACGGCGCGGCGATCACCGTCACCGCGCCGACCCATCGGCTCGCCACGGCCGGCTCCGGCGACGTGCTCGGCGGCATCCTCGGCGCGCTCGTCGCCGCCTCGCACGAGCGGCTCGCGAACGACGCGCACGCGCTCGCGCCGATCGCCGCGACCGCCGTGCTCGTGCACGGGCTCGCCGCCGAGCGCGCCGTCGCCGAGGTCGACGGCGGGCCGATCGTCGCCTCCGACCTCACGGCGCAGCTGCAGCGGGTGCTCGGGCAGCTCGCGGGCTGAGCGACCGGCTCGCGACGCCGGGCCAGGGGACGGCGGCGGCGTCAGCCGGGCAGCACGCGGGCGAGGAATGCGCGGGTGCGCTCCTCGCGCGGCGCCGCGAAGAACTCCCGCGACGGCCCCTGCTCCACGATGCGACCGCCGTCGAGGAACACCACCCGGTCGGCGACGTCGCGCGCGAACGCCATCTCGTGCGTCGCCATCAGGATGGTCGTGCCGCCGTCGGCGAGCGAGCGGACGAGCGCCAGCACCTCGCCGACGAGCTCGGGATCGAGCGCGCTCGTCACCTCGTCGAGGAGGAGCAGCTCGGGACCGGTCGCGATGGCGCGCACGATCGCCACGCGCTGCTGCTGCCCGCCCGAGAGCCGGTCGGGGTACGCGCCGGCGAAGTCGGCCAGGCCGATCGAGGCGAGGAGCTCCCGCCCGCGACGCTCGGCCTCGGCCTTCGGCAGGCGGTGCACCAGACGGGAGGCGAGGGTCACGTTGTCGAGCACGCTCAGGTGCGGGAAGAGGTTGTAGTGCTGGAAAACGGCGCCGATCCGTGCGCGCACCGCGTCGGCATCCACCCGGGGGTCGCTGATGTCGCGACCCGCGAGGCGGATGACGCCGTCGTCGATCGGCTCGAGGAGGTTCGCGGTGCGCAGCAGCGTCGACTTGCCCGAGCCGGAGGCGCCGATGAGCGCGACGACCTCGTGCGCGCGCACCTCGAGGTCGACCCCGTCGAGCACGACGTGCTCGCCGTAGGCGCGGCGGACGCCGGTGAGGGCGAGCACCGGCTCGCGCTCGCCTTCGGGGACGGCGGGCGGCTGCGCCTCGGCGGCTGCGCGGCTCATACGATGCTCCCGATCTGCTCGCGCCGCCGCATCCGCGCCGTCACCCAATCGGTGAGCCGCACCATCGGCAGAGCCAGGAGGACGAACAGCAGCCCCGCGACGACGTAGGGCGTGAAGTTGAAGTAGTGCGCCGTCTCGATCTGCGCGGCCCGCACCGCGTCGACCGCGCCGAGCACCGAGATCAACCCGACGTCCTTCTGCATCGCGACGAAGTCGTTCATGAGCGCCGGCGTCACCTTGCGGATCGCCTGCGGCAGCACGACCCGGCGCATCGTCTGCGCGTGGCTGAGGCCGAGGGAGCGGGCGGCGAGGCGCTGCGAGGGGTGCACCGCCTCGATGCCGGCCCGGAACACCTCGGCGACGTACGCCGAGTACACGAGGATGATCGCGATCGTGCCCCACACCGCCGCTGGCAGGCGCGGGAAGAACTCGAGCGCCGGCACCCCGTAGCCGACGAGGTAGAGCACGATGAGGAGCGGCACCCCGCGGAACAGATCGGTGTAGCCGGCCGCGATCGCCCGCAGCGGGAAGAACACCGGGCCGCGGAGGGTGCGCAGCGTCGCCAGCGTGATGGCGACGAGCAGCACGCCGATGGCCGCGAAGACGAGCACCTGGAGGTTGAGCAGGAGCCCCTCGGCGATCCGGGGGAGGGAGGCGAGCGCCACCCCGGGATCGAAGAAGGTCTCCGCGACCCGTGCCCACCCGGGCGAGCCCAGCACCGCCCAGGCGAGCAGCCCGGCGAAGACGAGCGTGCTGAGCACGCTCACGAGCACCGAGCGCCAGGTCTGCCGACGGCGGAACGCCCGACGGCTGAGCTCGAGTTCGCTCGGCCGCCAGGCGCCGTCGTCGGGGGATGCTGCGCTCATGCGGCCGCCGGAACGGAGCCGGCCGGAGCGGCCACGTGGGTCACTGGAGGACGGGCGCCGTGTCGTCGCCGCCGAGCCACTTGGCCGCGAGCTCGTCGAGGGTGCCGTTCTCGCGCAGCGCGTCGACCGCGGCGGTGACCTTCTCGGTCAGCGGGGAGTCCTTCGCGAGCACGAGCCCGAACTGATCGCCGCCGCCCGTCGAGGGCAGCTGACCGATGATCTTGCCGCCGTCGAGCTCCGCGCCCGTCAGGTAGAAGGCGGTGGGAAGGTCGACGACGATCGCGTCGACGGTGCCGCTCTGCAGGGCGAGCTTCGCGTCGTCGTTCGTGTTGAAGATCTGCGCGCCGCCGTCGGGCGCGATCGTCTGCTCGACCGCCGTGAGGCTCGTGGTGCCGGTCTGCGCGCCGATGAGGAACGGCTTGAGCTCGGCGATCGTGGTCGCGCCCGCGGCCGGGGAGCTGTCGACCGTCACGACGACCTGCGTGGTCTCGTAGTAGGGCGAGGAGAAGTCGACCGCCTGCTTGCGCTCGTCGGTGATCGAGAACTGCTGCAGGTTGAAGTCGAAGTCCTTCGGGCCCGGCGCGATGGCCTGCTCGAAGGTGGAGCGCACCCAGACGACGTCCTCCTTCGCGAAGCCGAGCTCGTCGGCGACGGCGTAGGCGACGGCCGACTCGAAGCCCTCGCCGGACTCGGGGGCGTCGTCGATCACCCAGGGGAAGTACGCGGGCTGGCCCGTGCCGATCGTGAGCTTGCCGTCGGTCACGTAGCCCTCGGCGCTCGGACCGGTGGGGCCCTGGTCGCCGCCGGCGGTGCAGCCGGCGAGGGCGAGGGCCGCTGCGGCGGCAAGGGCGACGGCGGTGAGCGTGCGACGGGTCATGGCGGGGCCTTCCGATCGGGATGACTCAAGCTTGGCCGAACTCGCCGCAATCCGCAGCCCGATGGCGTCGTATGACGCCCAGGCGCGGCTAGGCTCTGAGCCATGCCGGATCGGGGGATGGGGGATCGTCGATCGAGCCGCGGCATCCGCCGCCTCCTCGCCGGACGCGGCGCGATCTGGGTCGCCTTCGCGCTCGTGCACGCCGGGCTCGTCGCGCTGAACCTCTTCGCACCCGGGCTGCCGCTCGGCGACGTGACGGGCGTCTACCGGATCTGGGCCGAGAACGCGGCGCACGGCTACGCGCGGATGGGCATCGACCTGCCCTGGGTGTACCCGATCCTCGCCTTCGCGCCGATGGCGGCCTCCCTCGCGTTCGGCGGCGAGTGGTTCGGCGAGACGTGGCTCGCGCTCGTCACCGTGCTGAACGGCCTCACCCTCTCGGTGCTGCTCGGCCAGGCGACGCTCTCGCGGCACCGCCGGATCGCCGCCTGGTGGTGGCTCGGCTTCCTCGCGCTGCTCGGGCCCATCGCGCTCGGCCGGATCGACGCCGTCACGGTGCCCTTCGCGATGCTCGGCCTGCTCTGGGCGGCCGGCCGACCCCGGGCCGCCGCCGTGCTGCTCACGATCGGCGCGTGGATCAAGGTCTGGCCCGCCGCCCTCGTCGCCGCCCTCGTGGTGGCGCTCCGCCGGCGGGCCGAGGTCGTGATGATCGCGCTCGCGCTGAGCCTCGGCATCCTCGCCGTGAGCCTCGTCGCCGGAGCGGGCGGGAACGCGATCGGCTTCATCGGCGAGCAGGCCGGGCGCGGCCTCCAGGTCGAGGCGCCGCTCGCGGTGCTGTGGCTGTGGGCCATCGTCGCCGGCGCCCCCGGGGTCCGGGTCGCCTACGACCGCGAGATCCTGACGTACCAGGTCTCCGGACCCGGGGTCGACGTGGCGGCCTGGCTCACCACGCCGCTGCTCGCCGTCGGCGTGGCGAGCGTGCTCGCGGTCGGCATCCGGGCCGCCCGCCGTGGCGCGCCGCTCGGCCGGCTGCTGCCCCCGCTCGCGCTCGCCTTCGTCGTCGTGCTGCTGCTCGGCAACAAGGTCGGCTCGCCGCAGTTCGTCGCCTGGCTGGCCGCCCCGGTCGTGCTCGGCCTCGTGCTGCGCCCCGCGCGCTTCGCGGTCCCCGCCCTGCTCGCGGCCGGCGCCGCGCTGCTCACCCACGTCATCTACCCGTACTGGTACGGCTGGCTGCTCGTCGCCGACCCCGCCTTCGTGCTGCTGCTGACGGGCAAGGTGGTGCTGCTCGCGCTGCTGCTCGCGTGGGCGCTGCGGCGGCTGTGGCAGGCTGGAAACCGGGTCGCGCTCCCGGCGCACGAGCTCGCCTCGCGGCCCGGCTAGGAGGACCCCAATGCTGGTGGCATTCTCGGTCGCGCCGAGCGGCACGGGCCGGAGCGACGGCTCGGTGCACGACGCCGTCGCGGCGGCGGTGAAGATCGTCCGGGAGTCCGGGCTCCCGAACCGCACCACCTCGATGTTCACCGAGATCGAGGGCGAGTGGGACGAGGTCTTCGATGTGGTCCGGCGGGCGACCGAGGCCGTCGGCGCGTACGGCTCGCGGGTCTCGCTCGTGCTGAAGGCCGACATCCGCCCGGGCTACTCCGGGGAGCTCGACGCGAAGGTCGAGCGGCTCGAGCAGGCGATCGACGATGAGCGGGCCTGAACCCGAGTCCGATCTCGACTTCGATTTCGGCGCGGAAGCGAACGCACTGCTCGACGCCCTGGATGCCGCCCTGCATGAGGACGGCTGGGCCGCGCACTACTCGACCCGACGAGGACTCAGCACGTGGTTCGACGTCGCGCGGCAGCGTTGGGCGGGCTCCGACACCGTCGACGACTACACCAATGACCTGTGTGCTCGGGATGCGCTCGAGCTCGCCCTGGAACGGACCACCGGTGCGTTGCACGAGCGGCTTGCTGCGCTCGTCGAGCGTGCCGACCAGGAGTTCCTCGCCTCCACAGAGCCGGATTCCGCGATGTTGCTGGGGAAGTACTTCCGACTGGACTCGCGGTCGGGCTGGTGGTGGCGCCGCATCCCCGTGACCGGAGGAATCAGCGAGCAGCTGCGCGCCCAACGGTGAGTCCGGTCGGCGCCCTCGCACGGGCGCACGACGGCGGATGACGCCATCCGCTTGTCGAATCGATTCGAGGCGTGGCAGAATCGCCGGGTGATCCCCGAATCCTCCGGGCCGACGACGCTGTCGCCGGCCCGTCTTCGTTTCGCGCTGCTGGCGCTCGCCCTCGGCGGCTTCGGCATCGGCGCCACCGAGTTCGTCGCGATGGGCCTGCTGCCCGACATCGCGGGCGATCTGCTGCCCGGCCTCGCCGCCACCTCGCCCGATGAGGCGAACGCGCAGGCCGGCTGGCTCATCTCCGCGTACGCGCTCGGCGTCGTCGTCGGGGCGCCCACGATCGCCGCGGCGGCCGCGAAGTGGCCGCGCAAGCGCCTGCTGCTCGCTCTCGCCGCCTGGTTCGCCCTCGGCACGCTCGCCTCGGCGCTGCTGCCGAGCTTCGGACTCGTGCTCGTCGCGCGCTTCGTCGCCGCCCTGCCGCACGGGGCGTACTTCGGCATCGCCTCGCTCGTCGCGGCGAGCCTGATGGGGCCGGGCAAGCGCGCCCGCGGCGTCGCGCTCGTGCTCTCCGGGCTCACCATCGCGAACGTCGTCGGCGTGCCGAGCATCACCTGGCTCGGCCAGCTCGCCGGCTGGCGGGTCGCCTACCTCGCCGTCGCCGTGATCTTCGTGCTCACCTTCCTCGCGATCGCCGCGGCGGTGCCGTGGCAGGCTGGCGACCCCGCGGCGAGCATCCGCCGCGAGCTCGGCGCCTTCCGCCGCTCGCAGGTCTGGTTCGCGATCGCGATCGGCGCGATCGGCTTCGGCGGCTTCTTCGCGATGTACAGCTACATCGCCCCGCTCGCCACCGAGGTGACGGGGCTCCAGGCCGCGTTCGTGCCCTTCGTGCTCGTCGCGACCGGCCTCGGCATGACGGTCGGCAACCTCATCGGCGGCCGGCTCGCCGACTGGAGTGTGCGCCGCACGATGTACCTGTTCTTCGTCGCCCTCGCGGCGGCCCTGCTGCTGCTCGCGCTCACGGCGAGCCATCCGCTCGGCCTCTTCGGCGGGGTCTTCCTCGTCGGCGTCACGTCCTCGGCGCTCGCCCCGACCATCCAGACCCGCCTCATGGACGTCGCCCGCGACAGCCAGTCGATCGCCGCCGCGCTGAACCACTCGGCGCTGAACGTCGGCAACAGCATGGGCGCCGTGCTCGGCGGCCTCGTGATCGCCGGCGGCCTCGGCTACCTCGCCCCGATCTGGGTCGGCTTCGCGCTCACGCTCGCGGGCATCGCCCTCGCGTTCGCGAGCTTCGCGCTCGACCGCCGGCGGATCGGCCGCGGCGTCGACGTGTCCTACGCGACCGGGGCGGTCGCGGCGGCCGAGCGGGACTGAGGCACCGTGCAGGCCGGTCGCGCGGTGCGGGCCGGTCGCGCGGCGCGGGCCGGTCGCGCGGCGCCGGCCGCGCCTCGCGTCAGTCGGTCTGCAGCAGGATGCCGTCGGCGATGGCGCGCTTGCGGAGCGCGACCTTCGTGCCGACGTCGTAGCCGGCGACGCGGTACTTCTCGCGGATGCGCTTGAGGTAGCTCTTCGCGGTCTCCTCGGAGATGCCGAGCTGGAACGCGACGGCCTTCACCGGCTGCCCGGCGCCGTAGAGCGCCATGACGCGCCGCTCCTGCGCCGACAGCTTCGGCGCCTGCACGGCGTCGGCGTCGGCGAGGGTCGTCTCGAGCTCGGGCGTGATGTACGAGTCGCCGAGTCGCGCCGCACGGATCGCCTCGACGATCGTCTCGACCGGCTCCGACTTCACGAGGTAGCCGAGCGCGCCCGCGTTCAGCGCCTCGCGGACGACGGCGGGCTCCGAGTAGGTGCTCATCAGCATCGTCTGCACGCCGGCCGACTTCAGCATCGACAGCTTGAGCGAGACCGGGATGTTGTCGCGCAGGTCGAGGTCGAGCAGCACGACGTCGGCCGGGAACTCCGGATGCGCGAGCAGCTCCGACCAGGACGGCACCGCGGCCACGAGCTGGATGTCGGGCGCAGCACCCCGCAGCCACTCGGATAGGGCGCCGAGCAGCATGCGGTGATCGTCGACGATCGCCAGGCGGATCGGTGCGGCCGGTTCAGGCATTCATCTTCCCCTCGTTCGGGCGCTACGGGGCGCCGAAGCGGCTGCCGGGGCGTTCGGGTCGACCGGGCAGACGAGTTCGATCCTGATCGAATCCGACGCGGACACGACCTCGTGACTTCCGAGACTACCGAGTGCATCCCAGATGGCGGGGTCCAGATGACGCCGCGCCACGCCGGAGACCTCGATCTCGATCGCGAGCGGACCCCGTTCGTCGTCGTCGAACGGCTCGCTGCGCACCCGCACGACGACCCTCGCACCGGCGGCGCGGCGCGGGCGGCGCTCGCCCGCGATCAGCCAGAGCGTGAGCAGCAGCCCGTCGCGCTGCGCGGGGGCGAGCACGCCCGCGTCGCCGTCGGGGTCGTCGATCGTGACGCGGCGGCTGAGATACGCCGACTCCGTGACGGCGTGCTTCAGCCAGGTGTCGCTGCGGCCCTCGATGAGGCGCACGCGGAGCTTCGCGGCGAGCGCGCCGGCCCGCAGCGCGGCATCGGTCGGCAGCGGGATCGGCAGCCGCCCGGAGCCGACGTCCTCGAGCAGCGACTCGGCGTCGAAGTCGAGGCGCGCGAGCTCCTCCGAGGCGCGCATGCCGACGGCGCTGCGGGGGGTCTGCACGGTGCTCTGCACGAGCGAGAGGTCGAGCTCGCGCCCCACGAGCCGGCGGAAGCCCACGATCGCGAGCGCGGCGACGACGACCGGGAGCACGGCGGAGACGGCGACCGCGACGCCCACGACGACGAGCGGACCCGCGGCGGGCAGCTGCAGCAGGGCCGCGATCGCGATCGCGGCGCCGACGACTCCGGCGACCACGACGGGCACGCGAGGTCCGCGCAGCGTCGTGACGGGCATCAGCACGACCGCGGATGCCGCGGCCGCCGTCGGCGCGACGCCGAGGTGCAGCAGCCCCTGGGTCGCGACGAGGTCGAGTCCGACCGGGACCGCGAGGGCGGTGAACAGCGCGAGGTAGACCCAGCTCGGCATACGCGGCGAGAACAGCCGGGAGACGACCCCGCCGGCGAGGACGACCGCGAGCGCGATCCAAGCCGCCCACGGGTCGCGACCGGCCGGATACGCGCCGGCGGTGACGAGGAGGTGCGCGAAGTGGCCGGCGACGAGCACCGCGGCGGCGATCGTGATGCCGGCCGACATCCGCCGCCCGCCGTGCCGCTCGCGCATGTCGACGGCGGCGCGCGCCGAGCGCGCCGGACGCCGGAACGAGCGTTCGATGGTCGAGTGCAGTCCGCTCACGGCTTCGGCACCTCGAGCATGACGGTCGTGCCGGCGCCGGGGGAGGAGAACACCCGGGCCCGGCCGCCGACGGCGTGCAGGCGGCCCACGACGGACTCGGCGAAGCCCAGGCGGCCGGGCTCGACCGCGTCGGTCTGGAAGCCGCTGCCGGCGTCGGTGATCATCGCGCGCACCGCGCGCTCGTCGTCGGTGACCGTGACGTCCGCCTCGTTCACCCCGGAGTGCCGGCGCACGTTCTCGAGGCATTCGCCGAGCGCGCCGAGCAGGGCGTCGAGGCTGTCCCGGGGGAGCAGCAGCTGTCCGGCGCCGTGCCAGTTCACGTCGAGCCCCATCCGGGCGAAGCGCTGGCGCACCGACTCGAACGTCGAGCCGAGCGCGTCCTCGTCGGCCTCCGGCGCGTACATCGGGTGCGAGCCGACCTCGAGCGGCACACCGAGGCGCAGCTGGCGCAGCAGGCGGGCGTCGTCGCGCGCCTGGTCGCGCAGGGCGGCCTGCCCGACGCCCACGCCGGAATGCGCGAGCAGGCTGAGGGTCGCGAGCACGGTGTCGTGCAGCAGGCGGGCGTCCTGGCGCTGCTGCGACTCCGCCTCGCTCGCGAGCCGCTCCGCCTCGTGCGCGCGGCCCACCTCGGAGATGCGCTCCGCCGCCCGGTCGATGGCCCGCGCCGTCCAGGTGGCGAGCAGCCCGCACGCCGCCCAGCCCGCGACGGCGGCGACGATGGGCAGCAGCGAGCCGCGGCCGGCGACGGCGCCGATCCAGACGGCGACGACGACGAGGGCGGCGAGGCTCGCGACGATGAGCTGCCCGTGCCGTCGTGGGACGAGGGTCAGCGCGAGCGAGGCGGTCGCGGCTCCCGCGATCGCGGCGATCGCCGTCGACCCGGCCGGCCCCGGGGTGTCGAGGCCGACGAGGAGGATGGCGGCGACGCCCGCGGCCGCGGCGCCGAGCGCCGGGCCGAGCTCGCCGCGTTCGGTGTGCAGCATGATCGCGCCGGCCACGAGCAGGGTCAGCACGATGGCGGCGATCCGGGCGACGAGCCCGGTGGAGTCGGGGACGAGCAGGCACAGCACCGCTCCGGCGCACCCGGACAGGCCGGTCAGCCGCGCGATCCGGGCGAGGAGCCGGTCGCGTTCGTTGTGGATGCGATGCACGATCTTCCTCAGCCGAACAAGGGCGCCCGCGACGGAAGCCCGATAGTCGAACCCTAGTGCAGAGCGGGCCGGCGGCGCTCGTTCAACCGGCGAGCAGCGCCGCGATGGCGCGGCCCACGGCGTCGGACTCGATGAGGAAGGCGTCGTGCCCGTACTCGGAGTCCAGGACGACCGGATCCGGGCCGTGCACGCTGCCGCGCAGCTGCGCCGCGATCTCGCGCTGCCCGGCGAGCGGGAAGTACCGATCGCTCTCGATGCCGAGCACGAGGCTCTTCGCCTCGATGCGGGCGAGCGCCGCCGCCGCGCCGCCGCGCCCGCGGCCGACGTCGTGCGAGTTCATCGCCTCGGTGAGCACGAGGTAGCTGTTCGCGTCGAAGCGGCGGGTGAACTTGTTGCCGTGGAAGTCGAGGTACGACTCGACGGCGAAACGGCCGCCGCCGCCGAGCGGGTCGAGCCCCGACTGCCAGCTGCGCGCGAAGCGGTCGTTGAGCTCGGTCGCCGTGCGGTAGTTCAGCATCGCCATCCGGCGGGCGAGCGCGAGTCCCCGGCTCGGGCCCTCGCCGTCGGCCGCGTCGTAGTACGCGCCGCCGGCGAAGGCGGGGTCGGAGCGGATGGCCTCGAGCTGCACCGAGTTCAGGGCGATCTGGTCGGCGGTCGCGGCGGGCGGGCCGGCGAGCACGGCGATCCGCTCGACGCGTTCGGGCGCCGTGATCGCCCACTCGAGCACGTGCATCGCGCCCATCGAGCCCCCGACGACGGCGGCGAAGCGGTCGAGGCCGAGCTCGTCGGCGAGCGCCTGCTGGGCGGCGACCTGGTCGCGGATCGTCAGGAACGGGAAGCGCCCGCCCCACTCCACGCCGTCGGGCGCGAGCGAGGCCGGGCCGGTCGAGCCCTGGCAGCCGCCGAGCACGTTCGGCGCGACGACGAACCAGCGCTCGGTGTCGATCGCGCGGCCCGGGCCGACGACGTCCTCCCACCAGCCGGCGCTCGGGTGGCCGGGGCCCGCCGAGCCGAGGACGTGGCTGTCGCCCGTGAGGGCGTGCAGCACGAGCACGGCGTTGTCGCGGGCGGGGGAGAGCTCGCCCCACGTCTCGTAGGCGATCGTGACCTCGGGCAGCGTCTCGCCGGACTCGAGCCGGACCGTGCCGATCTCGGCGAAGCGGCGGTCGCCGACCGGGTCGCCGATGCGCCAGGCGCCGGTCGCCGGGGCCCGGCCGAGCAGGCTGTGCGCCCGCGCCTCCGGCACGATGCTCGCCGGGACGACGTCCGCCTGCGTCTGCCAGTCCATGCCTTCGATTCTCCCCGAGCGGGCAGGGCGCGCGGGCATTGTTACGGTCGCGGCATCCGCTGGAACGCGAACCCCGCGGAGACGACGGATGCCGCAGGCGTCGGCCTGCGGCATCCGGATCGCGCTGGGTCTCGCGTTACGCGCGGAGCGCCTCCGAGGCGGCGCGGGCGGCGGCGAGGCCGGCCTCGAGATCGGCCTTCAGGTCGTCGATGTTCTCGATGCCGACGGAGAGGCGCACGAGGCCCGGCGTCACGCCGCTCGTGAGCTGCTGCTCGGGCGTGAGCTGCGAGTGCGTCGTCGAGGCCGGGTGGATGACGAGCGAGCGCACGTCGCCGATGTTCGCGAGGTGCGAGAACAGCGAGAGGCTGTCGACGAGCGCGCGGCCCGCGTCGACGCCGCCCTTCAGCTCGAAGGAGAGCACCGCGCCGACGCCCTTCGGGGCGTAGCTGTTCGCGGCCGCGTACCACGGGCTCGAGGGCAGGCCCGAGTAGTTCACGCTCGCGACGTCCGGGTGGTCGTCGAGCCACTCGGCGATCTCCTGCGCGTTCTGCACGTGGCGCTCGATGCGCAGCGACAGCGTCTCGATGCCCTGGATGAGCAGCCACGCGCTGTTCGGCGAGATCGCGGCGCCGAGGTCGCGCAGCAGCTGCACGCGGGCCTTGATGATGTAGGCGAGGCCGTCGCCGACCGCGGCCGTGTAGCTCGCGCCGTGGTACGAGGGGTCGGGCTCGGTGAGGCCCGGGAACTTCTCGACGTTCTTCGACCACTCGAACTTCCCGCCGTCGACGATGATGCCGCCGATGGTGGTGCCGTGGCCGCCGAGGAACTTCGTCGCCGAGTGGATGACGATGTCCGCGCCGTGCTCGAAGGGGCGGATGAGGTACGGCGTCGCGATCGTGTTGTCGACGACGAGCGGGATGCCGGCGTCGTGCGCGATGCCCGCGACGAGGCCGATGTCGAGCACGTTGATCTTCGGGTTGCCGATGGTCTCGGCGAAGAAGAGCTTCGTGTTCGGGCGCACCGCGCGGCGCCACTCCTCGGCGTCGTCCTGGTTCTCGACGAACGTGGTCTCGATGCCGAGCTTCGCGAGGGTGTACTTGAAGAGGTTGTAGGTGCCGCCGTAGATCGAGCTCGACGAGACGATGTGGTCGCCGGCCTGCGCGATGTTCAGCACCGAGAAGGTCGCCGCCGACTGGCCGGAGGCGAGCAGCAGCGCGCCCGTGCCGCCCTCGAGCGCGGCGACGCGCTCCTCGACGACCGCCTGGGTCGGGTTCTGGATGCGGGTGTAGATGTTGCCGAACTCGGCGAGCGCGAAGAGGTTCTGCGCGTGCTCGGCGTTGTCGAAGACGTACGAGGTCGTCTGGTAGATCGGGGTCGCGCGGGCCTTCGTGATCGGGTCGGGGGCGGCGCCGGAGTGGACCTGCTTGGTCTCGAAGCGCCAGTCGGCTGCGTTGCTCATCGAGCTCTCCTTCGGTTCGGCCGGCTCGGGTGGCCCGGCCGTGTTGCGACCACGCTAGGCGGGGCGCGCAGGCCGGGCAACGCGACCCGACACACGGCGTAACCGCTGGCCGGTCGGCGCAGTCGCGTGGCTCAGTCGCGCGGCGCGCGCGGCGCGCGCGGCGCGGGCGGCGTCGACGGCGGGGCGGTGCCGCCCGGGCCGGCGGCGCCGGGCGGGAGCGCCTCCGGCGGCAGCACGATCGTGCCGGTCGCCGTCGAGGGCTCGGGGCGGAACAGCCACCTGGCGCGCGGCTCCACGAGCGGGCGGAAGAGGCGGCGCACCGGCTTCAGCGAGAGCACGATCGAGATGCCGACGCAGAAGACGATCATCGCCGGCAGCACCCAGAACGGCTGATCGCCCTCGAGCACGCCCGACTCGCGGAGCGGGAAGAGCACGAAGCTGTGCAGCAGGTAGATGTACATCGTGGCCGCCCCGAACGGCGTGAACCAGTGCGCCCCGCGCGGCATGAGGGTGAGGAAGGCGACGGCGAGCACCATGGCGCTGAGGAGCAGGCCGAGCCGGATGGCGCCCGTCCACGGCTCGTCGTAGCCGAGGTCGGGGTAGGACTCGTCGTAGAGCAGGAATCGTCGGAGCTTGACGTCGCGCCACCACTCGATCGCGGTCGGCATGGCGATGAGGACCGCGGCGAACAGGGCGATCGCCCCCGCCCGCCAGCGCCAGGCCACCCGGGCGGGCAGTGCCAGCCAGCGCCCCGTGATGCGCCACTGACGCAGCTTCCAGCCGAAGACGAAGAAGGGCAGCATGCCGAAGGTGCGGCTGAGGGCGAGCGTCGAGTCGATCGTCTCGGAGTAGCCGGCGGCGACCGAGATCGCGATCGCGATGAGCAGCGGCGCCCGCAGCAGGACCAGGTACGGCAGCACGACCCGCCACACCGCGAGCGCGATGAGGAACCAGAGCGTCCAGGACGGGGTCGCGTAGTCGAGCCCGACCCCCGTGCCGAGCAGGAACCGCAGCGCCGTCCAGATCGTCTCGAAGATCAGGTACGGCAGCACGATGTCGGTGATCACCTGGCGGATCGAGCGCGCCGTCGGCGGCCCCGACTTCGCGAAGTAGCCGGCGACGGTCACGAAGACTGCCACATGGAAGGAGTAGATGAACAGGTAGACGCTGTAGGCCGAGTTGGACTCGCCGATGAGCGGCAGGATGCCGTGCCCGACGACGACGAGGACGATCGCGATCCACCTCGCGTTGTCCCACAGCGGCACCCGCTTCTTCGCGTGCGGCTGGGACGTCGTCGGCGTCGTCGGCGTGGAAGGCATCGCCCCATTCTCCCAGCACGGGCAGAATAGGCGCATGAACGGCAGGCGGGCAGTGGTCACCGGGGCGAGTTCGGGCATCGGCGAGGCCACGGTGCGGGCGCTCCGCGCCGGGGGCTGGGAGGTCGTCGCGGTCGCGCGGCGGGAGGACCGGCTGCGCGCGCTCGCCGAGGAGACGGGGGCCGCGTTCGCGGTCTGCGACGTGACGCGGCAGGACGATGTCGACGCGCTCGCCGCCGAGCTCGCCCGGGGCGGGCCCGTGCACGGGCTCGTGAACAATGCGGGCGGGGCGAAGGGCGTCGCCTCCGTCGAGGCATCCGATCCCGAGGACTGGCGCTGGATGTTCGAGGTGAACGTGCTCGGGCTGCAGCGCGTCACCGCGGCGCTCCTGCCCCTGCTGCGCCAGGGGGCGGCGGAGCGCGGGGTCGCCGATCTCGTCAACGTCACCTCGGTCGCCGGCCACGTGCCGTACGCGGGCGGCGGCGGGTACAACGCCGCGAAGTCGGCCGCCCACGCCGTGACCGCGGTGCTCCGGCTGGAGTTGAACGGCGAACCGATCCGCGTCGTCGAGGTCGCCCCCGGCATGGTGCGCACCGAGGAATTCTCGCTCGTGCGGTACGGCGGCGACCGGGAGAAGGCGGATGCCGTCTACGCCGGGGTGGCGGAGCCGCTCGCCGCGGAGGACGTCGCCGCGGTCATCGCCGACGCGATGGGCAAGCCGCGGCACGTCGACCTCGACCTCATCGTCGTGAAGCCGGTGGCGCAGGCCGCCCCGCACCTGCTGGCGCGGGGCCCGCTCGAGGTGCGGACCGGGCGATGAGCGGGACGGGCGGCGGCGAGCGCGACCAGGAGACCGCCCGCCGCCGCGCCTGGGAGGACCGCACGACCGGGCCGCTCGTGGTGCTCGGCGTCGGCTTCCTCGTCGCCTACGCGACGCTCGTGCTCGCGGAGGCGCTGCCGGCCTGGCTCGTGCTGACGCTGCAGCTGCTGCTCATCCTCTCCTGGGCGACCTTCGTCGTCGACGTCGTCGTGCGCTGGGCGCTCACCCCGCGGGGGCACCGCACGGCCTTCCTCGTGCACCACCCGCTCGACGTGCTCTCGGCGGTGCTGCCCGTGTTCCGGGCGCTGCGGGTGGTGAGCCTCGTGCACCGGGTGCGCTACTTCCGGGGCCACGGCGGTGACGCGTTCCGGGCGCGGATCGTCTCCTCGATGCTCGTCTACGCCGTCGTCTTCATCATCTTCATCGCGCTCGCCACGCTGAACGCCGAGCGCGACGACCCGCGCGCGACGATTCAGAGCTTCGGCGACGCGATCTGGTGGGCCTGCGTCACCATCGCGACCGTCGGCTACGGGGACATGTACCCGGTGACCGTGCCCGGTCGCATCTTCGCCGTCATGCTGATGATCGGCGGGATCGCGATCGTCGGCACCGCCTCGGCCACGATCGTGTCGCTCTTCACCGAGCGCCTCGGGCAGCTCCGCGAGCGGCCGCGCGAGGAGCGCGAGTCGCACGAGCGGCGACCGCCTCGCCAAGGGCGGCCCGCGGATGCCGGGGCGGCCCCCGACGCCGTACCCTTGCAGGATGACCTTCGACGCGAATGACGCGGCCATCGGCGAACCCGGTGTGCGTCGCGAGATCCTCGGCTGGGACCAGTTCGGTGAAGCGGCGAGGACCCTCGCCGCGGACGTGCTCGGCTCAGGGTTCCGCCCCGACGTCGTCATCGCGATCGCGCGCGGCGGGCTGCTGCTGGCCGGCGCGATCTCGTACGCACTCGGCACCAAGCAGTGCGGCTCCATCAACGTGGAGTTCTACACCGACATCGAGCAGGTGCTTCCCGAGCCGATCGTGCACCCGCCGATGCTCGACGCCCCGGCGCTCGCCGGCCTGAAGGTGCTGCTCGTCGACGACGTCTCCGACTCGGGCCGCACGCTCGCGAAGGTGCTCGAACTGCTCACCGACGTCGGCTCGGAGGTGCGCACCGCGACGCTCTACACGAAGTCGCGCACGGTGCTCGTGCCGGACTACAGCTACCGGGCGACCGACGACTGGATCGTCTTCCCCTGGTCGGCGCAGCCGCCGGTGCAGGTCACCGCGTGAGCGTCCACCTGCTGGGCGGCGGCGCGCTCGAGCCGGCGGACGCCCCGCTGTACGCCCCGTTCCTCGCCGAGGCGTCGGCGCGCGCCCGCGCCGCCGGCCGCACCGCGCCCCGCGTCGCGATCGTGTCGATCCACCCGGGCGGTCCGGAGCGCGCCGAGGTGCTGCGCCGGGTGCTCGCCGCGGCGGGCGAGGTCGAGGCGCACGTGACGAGCTCGCCCGGCGGCGAGCCGCTCGCGCTCACCGCGATCGCGGACGTCGACGGCATCCTCGTCGGCGGCGGCATCGTGGAGCAGGTGCGCGCCGCGCTCGAGCCGCTGTTCGGCGAGCTGCGGCGCCAGGTCGCGGGCGGCGTGCCTTACCTCGGCGTCTCCGCCGGCGCGATGATCGCCGCCGAGAGCGCGCTCGGCGGCGGGTCCCGCATCGACGGCGTGCTCGTCTCGCCCGAGGACCCGGCCGAGCCGGGCCCCGAGTTCGAGGTCGACGCCGGCATCGGCCTCGTCGACGTCGCGATCGACGCGCACGTCGCGCAGCGCGGCACCCTGTCCCGGCTCGTGGCCGCGGTGGAGTCCGGACTCATCTACGGCGCCCTCGGCATCGACGAGCGCACGGTGCTCATCGTCGGCGAGGGCGGGCTGCGCGTCGAGGGCGACGGCAGCGTGTGGCGCGTGCTGCCCGGCGACGGCGGCGTCCTCGTCTCGACGATCGGCGCCTGATGCCCCCCGCGAAGACCCTGCCGGAGCTCGCCGAGGCCGGGCTCATCGACCCGGGCTGGGCGGCCGCCCTCGAGCCGGTCGCCCCGCGCATCGCCGAGCTCGGCGACTTCCTGCGCGCCGAGCAGGCCGCCGGTCGCGGCTACCTGCCGGCGGGCGACCGCGTGCTGCGCGCCTTCTCCCAGCCGATCGGCGACGTCCGGGTGCTCATCGTCGGGCAGGACCCGTATCCGACGCCGGGGCATCCGATCGGGCTGAGCTTCGCCGTCGAGGCGCACGTGCGACCGGTGCCGCGGAGCCTCGGCAACATCTACAAGGAGCTCCGCGACGATCTCGGCGTCGAGCCGCCCGCGCACGGCGACCTCGGCGCCTGGAGCCGCAACGGCGTCATGCTGCTGAACCGGGTGCTGACCGTGCGCCCGGGAACCCCGGCCTCGCACCGCGGCAAGGGCTGGGAGGCGGTCACCGACCACGCCATCCGCACCCTCGTGGCCCGCGGCACGCCGCTCGTCGCGATCCTCTGGGGCCGCGACGCGCAATCCCTGAAGCCGCTGCTCGGCGACACCCCGACCATCGAGTCGGTGCACCCCAGCCCGCTCTCCGCCTCGCGCGGCTTCTTCGGCTCGAAGCCGTTCAGCCGGGCGAACGCGCTGCTCGAGGCTCAGGGCGGCGCCCCCGTCGACTGGTCGCTGCCCGACTGAGCCGCGCCGCCGCCTCGGCCGCCTCGGCCGCCTCAGGCGACTCCGCCGCGAAACGCGCCCGCAACACCGAGCGCGTAGGCTGACCGCCATGCTCGAGGAGGAATACCAGCAGCGGCGCGTCCCGCCGCCCCACCTGCGTCCGGCGCAGCCCGCCGAGCCGCCGTTCGAGTACGTCATCCGGCCGGCGACCCCGGCCGACCTGCCGAGCGTGCGCGAGATCTACAACTACTACGTCGCGAACTCGACCGTGACGTTCGACGAGGACGCGATGAGCCTGCGCGAGTGGCGGCAGAAGTACGCGATGCTCGACAAGCTCGGCCTGCCGTTCCTCGTCGCCGAGTCGCCGTCCGGTCAACTGCTCGGCTACGCGCTCGCCGCGCCCTGGCGGCAGCGGCGCGCGTACCGCTACACGGTCGAGAACTCGATCTACCTCGGCCCCGCGGCATCCGGCAAGGGCCTCGGGCGGGCGCTGCTCACGGCCCTCATCGACGCCGCGACGGCGGCGGGGCTGCGCGAGATGATCGCGGTCATCGCCGATCAGGGCGCCGAGGCCTCGCTCGCGCTGCACGAGAAGTTCGGCTTCGTCGAGATCGGCCGGATGGGCCGGGTCGGCTTCAAGTTCGACCGCTGGCTCGGCACCGTGCTGCTGCAGAAGAACCTGCGCTGAGCGCGGGCACCGCCGACGGTCGTAGGCTCGACGGATGAGCGACCCGGTGGAACTGCACGACGCGACGGCCCTCGAACTGCACCAGCTGCTGCAGCGCGGCGAGGTCTCGCCGAGCGAGCTCGCCGCGCACTTCCTCGCCCGCATCGAGCGGCTGGGCCCCGAGCTCGGCGCCTTCGCCCAGGTGGACGCGGATGGCGCGCTCGAACGTGCGCGCCGCGTCGAGCGGGAGGTGCCGAAGACCGCGCCGCTGTGGGGCATGCCGCTCGCCGACAAGGACCTGCAGCTGCGCGCGGGGATGCCGGCGCGCTTCGGCTCCCGCGCCTTCGCCGACTTCGTGCCGCTGGAGTCCGACGCGCTCGTGCGCGACGTCGACCGGGCGGGCGCCGTGAGCCTCGGCAAGACGGCGACGCCCGAGTTCGGGCTGCCGTCGTACACGGAGGGGCTCGCCTTCCCGCCCGCGCGCACGCCCTGGGATCTCTCGCGCGGTGCCGGCGGCTCGAGCGGCGGCGCCGCGGCGGCGGTCGCGGCGGGGCTCCTGCCGTTCGCCCCGGGCTCGGACGGCGGCGGCTCGATCCGCATCCCCGCCGCCTCCTGCGGGCTGGTGGGGCTGAAGCCCTCGCGCGGGCGGGTCCCGGGCGGCTCGGGGATCGGCAGCCTGGCCGGACTCGGCGTGGCCGGCCCGATCGCGCGCACCGTCGCGGACGCCGCGCTGCTGCTCGACGGGCTGGTGGCCCCGGCCGGCTACCCGGCGGAGCATCCCTTCGCCCTCCGCGCGCCCGGCTCCGACGGGCCCTTCCTCGGGGCGGCCATCCGCGGCGAGGGGCGCTATCAGCTCGGCGTGATGACCGAGACGCCGTGGGACGACTTCACCGACATCGTCGTCGAGCCGGAGGCGCACGCAGCCCTCGAGCGCGGCATCGAGCTCGCCGACCGGCTCGGCCACGGCGTCGAGGCCGTGCCGCCGGCGCCGGAGCCCGGCTACGCCGACGCCTTCCGCGCCGTCTGGCAGGCGGGCGCGGGCGGCATCCCCGTGCGGGGCGAGGGGGAGGAGCTGCTCGAGCCGCTGACCCGCTGGCTGCTCCGCCGCGGCCGCGCCCTGCCCGCGACCGAGCTCGTCGCGGCGCTGTCGTGGCTCTCGGACTACGAGCAGCGCGTCATCCGTCGTCTCGCGAGCTACGACGCGGTGCTCACCCCCGCGCTCGCGATGACCCCGCGGCCCGTCGGCTGGTACGACGCGGAGGACGGCGAGCGCAACTTCGCCCAGCAGGTCGCGTTCACGCCGTTCACCTCCTTCGTGAACGTCACGGGGCTGCCCGCGATCACCGTGCCGGTGACGTTCACCGAAGCGGGGCTGCCGATGGGGGTCCAGCTGATCGGCCGGCCGGGCGGCGAGGCGGTGCTGCTGTCGATCGCGGCGCAGTTCGAGCGCCGTGCCGGCGTCGTGGGACGGCGCCCGCCGGTCTGGTGAGCGGGTCGCGGCACCCGGATCCCGACACATCGCTTCACGCCGGCGTCGTCGTGTGTCAGACTTAGGTAATGCTTACCTCAGTGGCAGAGCCGATCATCCGGCCGCGACCGGCGTACCGCAGCTTCCGTGCCGCCGTCGCGCGCGCCGAGCGCCTCTCGCCCCACTTCGTCCGGGTGACCTTCGCGGGCGAGGAGCTCGCCGACTTCGGCACCGCGGGCCTCGATCAGCGGGTGAAGCTCGTGTTCCCGATCGAGGGCCGCGGCTTCGCCGACTTCCCCGAGGGGGAGGACTGGTACCGCGCCTGGCGTGAGCTGCCCGCCGAGCGGCGCAACGTGTTCCGCACCTACACCGTGCGCGCCGTGCGCCCGCACCTCCGCGAGGTCGACGTCGACTTCGCCCTGCACGGCGACCTCGGACCGGCCTCGGCCTGGGCCGCCCGCGCGACCGCCGGCGACGAGCTCATCATCATCGGGCCCGACGAGCGCAGCCCCGACCGCGCCGTGGGCATCGACTTCCGACCGGGCATCGTCGACACCGTGCTGCTCGCCGGCGATGAGACCGCGGCGCCCGCGATCTGCGCGATCCTCGAACAGCTGCCCGCGGACGCCTCGGGCGCCGCCCTCATCGAGGTGCCGAGCGCCGAGGACGTGCTCCCGGTCGCCGCACCCGCTGCGGTCGAGGTGCGCTGGCTCGCCCGCTCGGCGGCCGACGCGGTGCACGGCGAGCGCCTGGTGCCGGCGGTGCGCGACTGGGTCGCGCGGGCCACCACGCCGAGCGACGCGGCCCCCGCGACGGATGCCTCGGCCGCCGCCGCGCTCGCCGCAGCGGAGCGGGCCGACGGCGACGACGTGCCGCTCTGGGACGTGCCGGAGGGGCGGAGCCTCGACGGCGCCTGCTACGCGTGGCTCGCGGGCGAGGCATCCGTCATCACGGCCCTGCGCCGCTTCCTCGTGCGCGACGCCGGCCTCGACCGACGCCAGGTCGCGTTCATGGGCTACTGGCGGCGCGGTCGCGCCGAGCTGGAGTGATGCGCGCCGTCGGCGCCGTCACCACGGACCAGCCCTCGCCCGCCGCGCCCGCCGCGCGCCGGGCGAGCCGCTCGCGGCCCGGCCGGGTCGCGCTCGTCTTCGCCGTCGCGGCCGTCGTGCTCGTGCTGATGGTGCTCGCGAGCCTCGCCTTCGGCGTGCGGGCGATGGACCCCGCACAGGTCTGGCGGGCGATCTTCTCGCCCGACACGGCAGACCCCGATCAGTTCGTCGTGCTCCAGCTGCGCGTGCCGCGCACGGTCATCGGGCTCGCGGCGGGCGTCGCGCTCGGCCTCGCCGGCACGGTGATCCAGGGCGTCACCCGCAACCCGATCGCCGACCCGGGCCTCCTCGGCATCAACGCCGGGGCCTCGCTGGCGGTCGTGCTGGGCATCTCCTTCGTCGGGATCGTCGACCCGCTCGGCTACATCTGGCTCGCCTTCGCCGGGGCCGGGCTCGCGGCCGTCGCGGTGTTCTCGATCGGCCGCGGCGAGCCCGTGCGGCTCGCCCTCGTCGGCGCCGCGGTCACGGCGTTCATCACCCCGCTCATCGCGCTCGTGCTGCTGCAGGACACCGAGGCGTTCAACCAGTACCGCTTCTGGGCGGTGGGCTCGCTGACGGGGCGCGAGCTCGGGACCGTGGGCGTGCTCTGGCCGTTCCTGCTCGTCGGCGCCGTGCTCGCGTTCTTCCTCGCGCACCGGCTCAACCTCCTCGCCCTCGGCGAGGACGTCGCGAGCGCCCTGGGCCAGCGCGTCGGCGTGACCCGCGGGCTCGCGGGCGTCGCGATCGTGCTGCTCTGCGGCACCGCGACGGCCCTCGCCGGCCCGATCGCGCTCGTCGGGCTCGTCGTGCCGCACGCCGCGCGCCGGCTGATCGGCAGCGACTACCGCCTCGTCATGCCGCTCGCCCTGCTGCTGGGGCCGATCATGCTGCTCGCCGCCGACGTGCTCGGCCGGCTCGTCGTGCCGAACTCCGAGCTCGAGGCCGGCGTCGTCGCCGCCTTCCTCGGCGCCCCCGTGCTCATCGCGGTCGCGCGCAGCCGGAAGGTGGCCGGCCTGTGACCGCCGTCGGAGTGCGGCCCGGCCGCGCGGACGCGTCGACCGGCGTCGAGCTGCTGCACGAGGTGCGCCGTCGCCGTCGCCGTCGCGGCCTCGCGGTCGTGCTCGTCGTCGCGGCGCTCGGGCTCGTCGTCGCGCTCGTCGCCGCCTCCCTCGGCGCGGCCGCCGTCTCGCCGGACCGGGTGCTCGCGGTGCTGCTCGGGCAGGGCGAGAAGGTCGAGCGCTTCGTCGTGCTCGAACTCCGCCTGCCGCGGATCGTGGCGGCCCTCGTCGTGGGCTGGGCGTTCGGACTCGCCGGCTCGGTGTTCCAGGCGGTGCTGCGCAATCCGCTCGCGAGCCCCGACATCCTCGGCATCTCCTCCGGGGCGAGCCTCGGCGCCGTCTGGGCGATGCTCGGGCTCGGTCTCGCGGGGATCTGGGTCACGGGCTTCGCCTTCGCGGGCGGCCTCCTCGTCGCCGTGATCATCTGGGCCGTCGCCTGGCGACAGGGGCTGCACGGCATCCGCTTCGTGCTCGTCGGCGTCGGCCTCGCCTACGTCTGCGGCTCGACGGTCAGCTGGCTGCTCGCCCGCGGCGACGTCCGGCAGGCGCAGCAGGCCCTGCACTGGACGGTCGGCAGCGTCGCGGACGTCCGCGGCGACGACCTCGCCGGCCTCCTCCTCGGCGTCGCCGCGATGTCGCTCGTCGTCGCGCTCGCCTCGCGCCTGCTCACCGTGCTCGCGCTCGGCGACGACCACGCCGCGTCGCTCGGCGCCCGGGCGCACGGGGGCCGCGTGGTGCTGCTCGCCGCGGCCGTCGGGCTCGTCGCCGTCGCCGCGGCGATCTCGGGGCCCATCGCCTTCGTCGCCCTCATCGCGCCCGCCATCGCTCGCCGGCTCGTCGGCAGCGGCGGTGCGGCGCTCCTCGCCTCGGCCGTCGTCGGCGGCGTGCTGACGCTGTCCGCCGACGTCGTCGGCCAGTTCGCGATCCCGGGGCTGATGGCCCCGGTCGGCATCGTCACCGGCCTGATCGGCGCCCCCTATCTGCTCTGGCTGCTCGCCCGCACCGAGAGGACCCGCGCATGACCCCCCGCGCCCGCACCGTCGATCCGGCGACCCGTTCCGAGGCCGTCTCGCTCGAGGCATCCGCCGCTCCCGGGCCGTCCGCCGACCACCCCGTCGGCCTCGCCGCCGAGGGTGTGAGCCTCGGGTACGACGGCCGGCGCATCATCGACGACCTCTCGCTGCGCCTGCCCGCGGGCCGGATCACTGCGATCGTCGGCCCGAACGCCTGCGGCAAGTCGACCCTGCTGCGCGGGCTCGCCCGACTGCACCCGCTCGAGGGCGGCCGGGTCACGCTCGACGGCCAGGACGTCGGACGGATGCCCCGCCGCGAGCTCGCCCGACGGCTCGGCGTGCTGCCGCAGTCGTCGGTCGCGCCCGACGGCGTCCGGGTCGCCGACCTCGTGGGACGCGGTCGCTACCCGCACCAGGGCTGGTTCGGCCGGCACTCGAGCGGCGACGACCGCGCCGTCGCCGAGGCGCTCGAGGCGACCGGGATGGCCGAACTCGCCGATCGACCGATCGACGAGCTCTCCGGCGGGCAGCGGCAACGGGTCTGGATCGCGATGGTGCTCGCGCAGCAGCCCGAGGTGATGCTGCTCGACGAGCCAACCACCTATCTCGATCTGGCCCATCAGCTCGAGCTCCTCGACCTCCTCACCGCGCTGAACCGCGAGCGCGGCACGACGATCGTGATGGTGCTGCACGAGCTGAACCTCGCCGCGCGCTACGCCGACCACCTCGTCGTGATGTCGGGCGGCCGGGTGGTCGCGGAGGGGGAGCCCGCCCGCGTGCTCGACCGCGACACGGTGCACGGCGCCTTCGGGCTCTCGGCCGAGGTGATCGACGACCCGGTCTCCGGCGGCCCGCTCATCGTGCCGATCGGACGATTCCACTCGGCGCCGCCCGTCACCGGGCGAAACGCGGGTTCCGAATCCGTCGCGAGTTAGCTTAGGCTGTCCTTATCATCCCCCGATCGACTCGAGGAGTCCCCGTGCGTCTTCGCCGTTCCCTGATCGCCGTGGCCGGTGCCGCCGTCGCCGCGATCGCCCTGTCCGCCTGCGCCGGAGGCAGCACCGAACCCGCCGCGAGCGACGCGGCCGTCACCGGCGAGGGCTTCCCGATCACCATGGAGCACGCGCTCGGCGAGACCGTGATCGAGCAGGCCCCCGAGCGGGTCGCCACCTGGGGCTGGGGCTCGACCGAGGCCGCCATCGCCCTGGGCGTCTACCCCGTCGCGATCGGCGAGCAGATCTGGACCGTCGGCGCCGGCAACTACCTGCCCTGGGTCGAGGCCGCCTACGAGGACGCCGGCGTCGAGCTGCCGGCCCTGCTGAGCGACCCCGAGGGCGGCGCGACCGTGCCCTACGAGGAGTTCATCGAGGCCGACCCGGACCTGATCCTGGCGCCCTACTCCGGCCTCACGCAGGAGCAGTACGACACCCTCTCCGAGATCGCCCCCGTCGTCGCCTACCCCGAGGCGCCGTGGACCACCCCGTGGGACGAGGAGATCCGCATCACCGCGGAGGCCCTCGGCCTCGCCGAGCAGGGCGACGAACTGCTCGCCTCGATCTCCGAGCAGCTCGCCGAGACCGCCGCGGCGCACCCCGAGTTCGCGGGCAAGACCTTCGCCGGCATCTGGGACGGCGACGGCTTCGTCTCCGTCTACACCGCGGCCGACTCGCGCATCGAGGTGCTCACCGAGCTCGGCCTCGAGGTCGCGCCGAGCGTGTCGAAGCTCGACACGAGCGACGGCGGCTTCTACTACGAGCTGAGCTACGAGCAGCTCGACCAGCTCGACGCCGACTTCATCGTGAGCTACCACTCCTCGAAGGAGGAGGCCGACGCCTTCCTCACCAAGCCCGAGGTGCAGGCCATCCCCGCCGTCGCCGCGGGCAAGGTCGCCCAGGTGTACGACCCCGTCACCGTCTCCTCGGTGTCGCCGCCGACGGCGCTCAGCTTCGACTGGGAGGGCGGCCTGCCCGCGCTCGTCGACGCGATCGCCGCGGCGCTCGCGCAGAAGTAGTCGGCGCGGTCTCCCGCCGGCCCCCTGAGCTCGTCGAAGGGGAGCTCGCCGAAGGGAGCTCGCCGTCCTTGGCCCCCTGAGCTCGTCGAAGGGGAGCTCGTCGAAGGCGAGCGTCGACGCGGCTCAGGGGCGGCGGCGGGGGAGGTAGCCGCCGTCCTCGAGGCCGGCCTCGATCTCGAAGCGGTTCTTCAGCGGATCGCGGCCGGCGATGAAGTACAGCAGCGGGAAGAGCATCCCGTACTTCCGCCACTGCTGCCGGTGCACGGCCTCGTGCACGAGCACGCGCGGCCCGACGTTGCGGTCGGTGAGGTAGCAGCCGCCGACGCAGGAGCCGCCGCGGCCGAAGGCCCACTTCGGCATCCCCTGGAAGATCCAGAGCCCGTCGCGCCGCTCGACGCGCCCGGTGCTCCACAGCGAGCCCCAGACGAAGCCGACGGCGGTGGCCCACCAGTAGCCGGCGCGGCTCACGGGCGAGTCGGTGAGGCGCAGCACGACGCGACGCGGCTCCCGGTCGGGGAGGCCGCGGACGCCGCCCGTCACGCCTCGCCCCGCTCGGCCGAGGTGAGCGCGGCGACGAGGCGGAGGATGGTCGGCAGGTCGTCCTCCGCGGCGAGCGGCGACCCCGGCGCGAAGCCCGCGATCGCGGCGCCCGCGATCGGGAAGCGCGCGACGACGGCGCGGAGGGTGGCGGCGAGCGTCGCGGCGTCGACGCCGAACGGCAGCGGGTAGGAGAGCCCGGCGAGCGCGGAGGGGTCGAGCACGTCGAGGTCGACGTGCACGAACACGCGGCTCGCGCCCGTCGCCTCGAGCGCGCCGACCACGACGGTCGGGTCGGAGAGGTCTTCGACGGTGAGCGTCTGCACGCCGTGCTCGTCGATGTAGCGGCGTTCCTCGTCGTCGAAGGCGCGCGCGCCGCCGAGCACGATGCGCTCGGGCGGGACGCGCTGCGACTCGTCGAGCGTCAGCCCCTCGGCCCCCTCCCCGGCGATGGCGCGCAGCGTCATGCCGCCGAAGCCGCCGGACGGCGAGGTGTCCGGCGTGTTGAGGTCGGGGTGGGCGTCGAGCCACAGCACGGCGAGCTCGCCCTCGCCGCGCGCCGAGGCGTGGCCGACCGCGGCGAGCGAGGCCCCGCAGTCTCCGCCGATCGTGAGCGCCCAGTCGGGCACCTGCTCGAGCACCGCCGCAGCGGCTTCGCGCACGCGACGGATCGTGCTGTACCGCTGGATGCCGGTGCCGAGCGCCTCGCCGGCCTCGACGGGCACCTCGACGGTGAGCGTCGCGGCGGACGGCAGATCGCCGCGGATCGCCTCGGCTCCGTCGACGTGGCTCATCGCGCGAGCGGAGACGGAACCCTGCCAGAGGGGGACGACGACGAAGGTGGCCGGCATGGTCTCCAGTATCGCCCCTCCACGGGCGATCGGGGGAGAACGGCGGATGCCCCGGGCGTCCGCCCGGGGCATCCGACTGGGGTGCGCGCGCTCAGCCGCCGATCGCGCCCTGGCTGCCGCCCGCCTTGAGCGCGGCGAGCCGCGCGTCGACCTCGGTGAGCTCGCCGAGGTCGTCGAGCTCGTTGAACTGGGCGTCGAGGCTCGACGCGGCGATCTCGGCCTGACCGCGGACGAGCGCCTCCTCGCGGCGGATCTTCTGCTCGAAGCGGCCGAGGTCGCTCGTCGGGTCGAGGATGTCGATCGACTTGACGGCGTCCTGCACCTGGCGCTGCGCCTGGGCGGTCTTCGCCCGGGCGACGAGCTCGTTGCGCTTGTTCTGCAGCTCGACGAGCTTCTGCTTCATGCCGTTCAGGCCGGCCTTCAGCTTGTCGACGACCTCGGTCTGCGCGGCGATCTGCGGCTCGGCGGCCTTCGCCTCGTTCTCGGAGGAGATCTGCCGGCTGAGGGCGACCTTCGCGAGGTTGTCGAACTTGTCGGCCCCGGCGGCGTCGCCGGCGGCGCGCAGCTCGTCGGCCTTGCGGCTCGCGGCGAGGGCCTTGTCGCCCCACTCCTTGGCCGCGTCGACGTCCTCGCGGTGGTCGTCCTCGAGCAGGCGCAGGTTGCCGATGGTCTCCGCGATGGCGGCCTCGGCGTCGGCGATGGAGTTCGTGTAGTCGCGCACCATCTGATCGAGCATCTTCTGCGGGTCTTCGGCCTCGTCGAGGAGCGCGTTGATGTTCGCGCGGACGAGCTGCGAGATGCGACCGAAGATGGACTGTTTGACCATGGCGGTTCCTTTCCTGTGGCGGGTCAGCGGATGCCGTCGGCATCCCTCGGGTCGTCGAGCCGGCCGGTGCCGGTGAGTCTGGGGCGGGCGGTGCGGATCAGAATCGGCCTCCGCTCCCGCGGCGGGATCGCGTGCCTGAGCCGCCGAAGCTGCCGGCGGAGCGGCGCCCGGAGCTGCCGCCGCCGCCGAATCCGCCGGAGCCGCCGGAGGAGCCG
>NZ_BMRJ01000005.1:0-22382 GCF_014648575.1 Agromyces mediolanus
CATCAAGGGCAAGGGCTCGAGCGACTGGAGCTACTCCTGGGTGCCCGTCGTCGGCCCGATCATCGGCGGCGTCCTCGCCGGCTGGGCGGCCATCTTCGCCCTGCCGCTCCTCGGTTGAACCCCTCGGGGCCGTCCTCTCGGAGGGCGGCCCCGAGTCGTTCCGACCGCCTGAACCTCAGCACCACCACGACGGCGACCGCCCGAGGGCGGACGCGAGAGGAGCCATTCCATGGCCGACTACATCCTGTCGATCGATCAGGGCACCACGAGCACCCGGGCGATCATCTTCGACAAGTCCGGCTCGATCGTCTCGACCGGGCAGCTCGAGCACGAGCAGATCTTCCCCAAGGCCGGCTGGGTCGAGCACGACCCCATGGAGATCTGGAACAACACCCGCGAGGTCATCGGCCAGGCGCTCGGCAAAGCGGATCTGACCCGCCACGACATCGCCGCGGTCGGCATCACCAACCAGCGCGAGACCGCCGTCGTCTGGGACAAGAACACGGGACAGCCCGTCTACAACGCCATCGTCTGGCAGGACACCCGCACCCAGAGCATCGTCGACCGCCTCGCCGCGGACGGCGGCGTCGAGCGCTTCAAGCAGGACGTGGGGCTCCCGCTCGCCACCTACTTCTCGGGGACGAAGATCGTCTGGATCCTGGAGAACGTCGAAGGCGCCCGCGAGAAGGCCGAGGCCGGGGATCTGCTGTTCGGCACCACCGACTGCTGGGTGCTGTGGAACCTCACCGGCGGTGCCGACGGTGGCGTGCACGCCACCGATGTCACCAACGCCAGCCGCACCCTCTTCATGGACCTCGAGACGCTGAGCTGGCGCGACGACATCCTCGAGGCGTTCGGCGTGCCCCGCTCGATGCTCCCCGAGATCAAGAGTTCGTCCGAGGTCTACGGGACCGTCGAACCGTCGAGCCTCCTCCGCGAGGTGCCGGTGGCCGGCATCCTGGGCGACCAGCAGGCGGCCACCTTCGGCCAGGCGGCGTTCGACCCGGGCGAGTCGAAGAACACCTACGGCACGGGCAACTTCCTGATCTTCAACACGGGCACCGAGATCGTGCACTCGAAGAACGGGCTGCTCACCACGCTCGGGTACAAGCTCGGCGACGACGAACCGCACTACGCGCTCGAGGGCTCGATCGCGGTCACCGGCTCGCTCATCCAGTGGCTGCGCGACAACCTCGGCCTCATCTCCAGCGCACCCGAGGTCGAGGAGCTCGCCAAGAGCGTCGAGGACAACGGCGGTGCGTACTTCGTGCCCGCGTTCTCGGGCCTGTTCGCCCCCTACTGGCGACCGGATGCCCGCGGCGCGCTCGTCGGCCTCACCCGGTACGTCAACAAGGGGCACATCGCCCGCGCCGCGCTCGAGGCGACCGCCTTCCAGACCCGCGAGGTGCTGGACGCCGTGAACGCGGACTCCGGGGTCGAGCTCAGCGAGCTGAAAGTGGACGGCGGCATGATCGCGAACAACACGCTCATGCAGTTCCAGGCGGACATCCTGGGTGTTCCCGTGGTGCGGCCGGTGGTCGCGGAGACGACCGCGCTCGGCGCGGCCTACGCCGCGGGCCTCGCGGTCGGCTTCTGGTCGGGGCTCGACGATCTCCGCGCCAACTGGCAGGAGGACCGCCGCTGGGAGCCGGAGATGGACGCCGAGGAGCGCGAGCGCGAGCTGCGGCTCTGGAAGAAGGCCGTCTCGAAGACCCTCGACTGGGTCGACGAGGACGTGCGCTGACGGCGGTCGCCCCGCGCGATCGGGAAGGACGACGGATGCCCCGCACGCTCGTGCGGGGCATCCTCGCGTCCGCCGGTCGCGACCGGCTCAGCGCTGGGTCGCCGCGACCCACTCGCCGAGCTTGCGCGCCGCGGCTCCGGAGTCGATCGCCTCCTCGGCGACCGCCATCTTGTCCCGGAAGCGATCGATGATCGCGCGCTGCACCTGGGCGGGGTCCTTGGCCAACTCGAACGAGACGAGTCCCGCTGCGGCGTTCAGCACGACGATGTCGCGGATCGGGCCGCGCTCCCCCGCGAACACGCGGTGCACGATCTCCGCGTTGTGCGCCGCGTCGCCGCCCACCAGGGCGCTGATGTCGGCGCGCGGGATACCGAGATCGCGCGGGTCGAGGTCGTGCTCCTTCACCGTGCCCCGCGAGACCTCCCAGATGTGCGAGTGGCCCGTCGTCGTGAGTTCGTCTAGGCCGTCGTCGCCGCGGAACACGAGGGCGGTCGCCCCGCGCGTCTGGAACACGCCGACGATAAGAGGCACGCGATCGAGGTGCGCGACGCCGACCGCGGATGCCTCGGGCCGAGCCGGATTGCAGAGCGGGCCGAGGAAGTTGAACACGGTGGGCACGCCGAGCTGCGAGCGCACCGGGCCGGCGTGCCGGAACCCGGGATGGAACGCGCCGGCGAAGGCGAAGGTGATGCCGGACTCGCCGAGCACCTCGGCGACGCGCTCGGCGGGCAGCGAGAGGTCGATGCCGAGCGCGGCCAGCACGTCGGACGAGCCCGAGGCGCTGCTCGCGGCGCGGTTGCCGTGCTTCACCACCGGGACGCCGGCCGACGCGGCGATGACCGATGCCATCGTCGAAACGTTGACCGTGCCGAAGCGATCGCCGCCGGTGCCGACGATGTCGAGCGCCATGGGGTCGACCTGGAGCGGCAGCGCGTGCTCGAGGATGGCGTCCCGGAAGCCGACGATCTCGTCGACGGTCTCGCCCTTGACCCGCAGCGCGACGAGGAATCCCGCGAGCTGCGCCTCCCCCGCCTGGCCGGTCATGACCTGCTCCATGCACCACGCTGCGTCCGACACGCTGAGGTCCTCGCCCTCCAGGAGGGAGCTGATGATCGCGGGCCAGGTGCGTTGAGCCGTCATGGCTTCGATCCTACTGGCGCGGATTCACGGTGAATTCCCGGCGATCCCGCAGCGCAACTGAGGGTGACCTTACTTCAATGGACGGACACGGCTTGCCCTCCTGACGAAAACTCAGCGCTGGTTTCAGCCATAATGGAGGGGTGACGAGCACCTCTATCACTCCTCAGGCGAGCATGCCCGTGATCAATCGGCCCAACACCGTGGCGGTGGGGACGATCGTCTGGCTCGGCAGCGAGGTCATGTTCTTCGCTGGCCTCTTCGCTATCTACTTCACGCTGCGGTCGACTTCGCCCGAGCTCTGGACGTTCGAGGCGGGTCGCCTGAACTTCCCGTTCGCGCTGACGAACACGATCATCCTCGTGCTGTCCAGCTTCACGTGCCAGTTCGGCGTCTTCGCCGCCGAGCGCATGCAGCCGTACATGACCGGCGCCTGGTACAACCCGCTCAAGTGGGGCATGGTCGAGTGGTTCTTCCTCACCTACGCCATGGGCGCGGTGTTCGTCGCCGGCCAGATCTGGGAGTACGCCCAGCTCGTCAGCGAGGGCATCGCCATCGACTCGAACGCCTACGGTTCGGCGTTCTACCTCACCACCGGCTTCCACGGCCTCCACGTGACCGGCGGTCTCATCGCGTTCCTGCTCGTCATCGGCCGGGTCTTCGCGGTCAAGAACTTCGGCCACAAGGAGGCGACGAGCGCCATCGTCGTCTCCTACTACTGGCACTTCGTCGATGTGGTCTGGATCGGCCTCTTCCTCGTCATCTACGTGCTCAAGTGATGATCCCGAAGCGCCGACGCAGTATGTCCGAGAACAGAAAGAGCCCTATGAACCGCCAGAAGCGACGCACCGGCCGCCGGCACCCGCTCGCCACCGTCGCACTTCTCGCCCTGGGTCTGGTCTTCACCGGCGGCGCCTACGCGGCGTTCAGCACCGGCACGGCCCAGGCCGAGTCCAGCGCGAACTCGCAGCAGACGATCGACGAGGGCAAGAAGCTCTTCCAGGCGAACTGCGCCACCTGCCACGGCCTCGAGGCGCAGGGCACCACGGAGGGCCCGAGCCTCATCGGCGTCGGCGCGGCCGCCGTCGACTTCCAGGTCGGCACGGGGCGCATGCCCATGCAGATGCAGGGCCCGCAGGCGCAGCAGAAGCCGGTCCAGTTCACCGATGAGCAGGTCAAGCAGCTCGCCTACTACGTCGCCTCGCTCGGCCCCGGCCCGGACATCCCCGCCGACCACCTCACCAACGGCGGCGGCGACGCCGCGAACGGTGCGGAGCTCTTCCGCATCAACTGCGCCATGTGCCACAACGTGGCCGGCGCGGGCGGTGCGCTCACCGAGGGCAAGTTCGCTCCCCCGCTGACGGACGTCTCGGGCGTGCACATCTACGAGGCCATGGTCACCGGCCCGCAGAACATGCCGGTGTTCAACGACATGAACATCTCGCCCGAGGACAAGCGCGACATCATCACGTACCTCAAGTACGTGCAGGACAACCGCTCGCCCGGCGGCTTCGAGCTCGGCTCGATCGGCCCGGTCGCAGAGGGTCTGTTCATCTGGATCTTCGGTCTCGGCTCGCTGGTCGCGATCACCGTGTGGATCACGGCCAAGTCCAACTGACGCACCCCGGCATCGAAGAAGCTTCACAAAGGAGAACCATGGCTCAGGACGACCACAGCGGCACGGAGATCGCCGCTGCCGACTCGTCGCACGCCGCGCCCGCCGCTTCGCCGGGCACCGCGCTCATCGCCCAGGATGCGTTCGAGAACCCGGGCTTCCCGCCCCACCGTCCGCGCGTCACCGACGAGGACCCGAAGCGCGAGAAGCGCGCCCAGCGCACGGTGTACACGCTCTTCTACCTGTCGATCGTCGGCAGCGTGTGGGCGATCGCCGCGTACATGCTCTTCCCGATGGAGTCGAACAACGTCGGCGACGTCCGGCTGAACAACCTCTTCATCGGCCTCGGCGCGACGCTCGCCCTGCTCGGCATCGGCTTCGGCGCCGTGCACTGGGCGAAGTCGCTCATGTACGACGTCGAGCTCGTCGACGAGCGCCACCCGATCGGCGGCTCGCCCGAGACGCAGGCCGCCGCGGTCAAGGTGTTCCAGGACGCCGACCGCGAGTCGGGCTTCTCCCGCCGCGCCGTGATCCGGAACAGCCTCATCGGCGCGCTCCTCGTCTTCCCGCTCCCGGCCGTCGTGCTGTTCCGCGGGCTCGCCCCGCAGGACCAGAACCCGATCGAGCTGCTCAGCCACACGATGTGGAAGAAGGGCACGCGCCTCGCGCTCGACCCCTCCGGCGCCCCGATCAAGGCGTCCGACGTCACGATGGGCAGTGCGTTCCACGTCATCCCCGAGGGCCTCCAGGACCTCGAGCACGGCAAGCTCGACGAGAAGGCGAAGGCCGCCGTCCTGCTGATGCGTCTCGACCCGAAGGACCTCAATGAGCTCCCCGAGCGCAAGGACTGGTCGTACGACGGCATCGTCGCGTACTCGAAGATCTGCACGCACGTCGGCTGCCCGGTGGCGCTCTACGAGCAGCACACCCACCACCTGCTGTGCCCCTGCCACCAGTCGCAGTTCGACGTGTCGAACCACTGCGAGGTCATCTTCGGCCCGGCCAAGCGGCCGCTGCCGCAGCTGCCGATCGCCGTCGACGACGAGGGCTACCTCATCGCGCAGAGCGACTTCACCGAACCTGTCGGCCCGAGCTTCTGGGAGCGTCATTGAGCACCGCAACCACCAACGCCCCGCAGAAGCGGTCGTTCACCGCGGCGGCGTCCGTCTACGTCAACGAACGCACGAGCATCGCGGGCTTCGTCAAGGAGCTCGGCCGCAAGGCCTTCCCCGACCACTGGTCGTTCCTGCTCGGTGAGGTCGCGCTCTTCGCCTTCGTGGTCGTGCTCATCTCGGGCACGTTCCTGACCTTCTTCTTCCAGGCCTCCATGGCCGAGGTGCACTACAACGGCTCGTACGTGCCGCTGAAGGGCGTCGAGATGTCGGTCGCCATGGCGTCGACGCTCGACATCTCCTTCGACATCCGCGGCGGCCTCTTCGTCCGCCAGATGCACCACTGGGCGGCCCTGCTGTTCGTGGCGGCCATCGGCCTGCACATGCTGCGCATCTTCTTCACGGGTGCGTTCCGCAAGCCGCGCGAGCTCAACTGGGTGATCGGCTTCGTGCTGTTCATCCTGGCCATGGCCGAGGGCTTCACCGGCTACTCGCTCCCCGACGACCTGCTCTCGGGCAACGGCCTCGCGATCATCAACGGCATGATCAAGGGCTTCCCCCTGGTCGGCACGTGGATGTCGTTCCTGCTGTTCGGCGGCGAGTTCCCGGGCACCGACATCGTCGGACGCCTCTACACGCTGCACATCCTGCTGCTGCCCGCACTCGTGGTCGCCTTCGTGGCACTGCACCTCGTGTTCGTGGTCGTGCACAAGCACACGCAGTACGCAGGCCCCGGCAAGACCCCGGGCAACGCGGTCGGCCCGCCCATCCTCCCGGTGTACGCGGCCAAGGCCGGCGGCTTCTTCTTCATCGTCTTCGGTGTGCTGGCGCTCATCGCGTCGCTGTTCACGATCAACCCGATCTGGAACTACGGCCCGTACGACCCCTCGCCCGTCTCCGCCGGTACCCAGCCCGACTGGTACATCGGCTTCGCCGACGGCGCCCTGCGACTCATCCCGCCGGGCTGGGAGTTCGTCTGGCTCGACCGCACCTGGTCCTTCAACATCCTGGTGCCCATCATCGCGATCGGCGTGTTCATCGTCCTCGCCCTGATGTACCCGTTCATCGAGGCCTGGGTGAAGGGCGACAAGCGCGAGCACCACATCGCCGACCGTCCCCGCAACGCCCCGACCCGCACCGCGATCGGCGCTGCCGGCGTCACGTTCTACGCGGGCCTCTGGGCCGCGGCGAGCTCCGACCTCCTCGCGACGCACTTCTCGCTGACCATGGAGGGCGTGATCCACGCGCTCCAGGCCGTGGTCATCCTCGGGCCGTTCGTGGCGTACTTCATCACGAAGCGCGTCTGCATCGCCCTGCAGAAGAAGGACCGCGAGATCGTGCTGCACGGCTTCGAGTCCGGCCGCATCGTGAAGCTCCCCGGTGGCGAGTTCATCGAGGTGCACGAGCCGCTCGACGAGTACGAGCGCTGGCGCCTGGTCAGCTTCGAGACCTACGAGCCGCTCATGCTGCGCCCGAACTCGCGCGGCAAGATCACCTTCGGTCAGCGCCTCCGCGCCGGCATGTCGCGCTGGTTCTTCGAGGACCGGATCGCCCCGGTCACGAAGGGCGAGCTCGAGGCCGGTCACGGCGAGCACCACTGAGCCGACCCGCTCAGCATCAGCTCGGGCACCGCATGACCATTCAGACCATGTCTGAGTGGCTGCGGTGCCCGAGCTGTTTCGCGTCGCCGCTCGAGGCGCTCCCCCCGCTGCAGCTGCGCTGCCCGAACGGGCATTCCTTCGACGCGAACAAGCGCGGCTACCTCACGGCGATCGGCGCGCCCTCCGCCGGTCTCCGCGGCGACGATGCGGCGATGCTCGACGCCCGCGACCTCGTGCACGACACCGGCTTCTTCGATCCGCTCAAGCACGAGCTCACGAGCGTACTGCGGGGCTCAGCGCCGGGTCCCGCGCCGCGCGTGCTCGACGCCGGCTGCGGCACGGGCCACTACACGACGCTCGCGCTCGAGGCGCTGTCCGGATCGAACGGCACGACACCTCGGGTGCTCGCGATGGACCTCTCCCCCGCCGCGGTCGTGCGAACCGTCCGCCGTCGGCCGGACTCCGTCGACGGCCTCGTCGCCGACACCTGGCAGCCGCTGCCGGTCCGCGACGCATCGATCGACGTCGTGCTCGACGTCTTCGCGCCGCGCAACGCGCGCGAGTTCCGGCGCATCCTGCGCCCGGGCGGGCTGCTGCTCGTCGTGGTGCCCCGACCGGAGCACCTGCGGGAACTCCGCGCCGATGGTCGCGTGCTGACCATCCCCGAAGGCAAGGCGGCCGCGCTCGTCGACGAGCTCGCTCCGAGCTTCGCGCTCCACACCGCGCGGTCCGTCGATGCGCGCTTCGTCCTCGATCAGGACGCCGCCGCTGACGGCGCTCTCGCCGCGGCCATCGTCGCGATGGGCCCGTCTGCCCATCATCGGGCCGCTGAGCCCGGAGCGGGCGCTCAGGAGCTCCCGGACGCCATCACCCTGGCGGTCGACCTGCTCGTGTTCGAGGCGGTCGGCGATGATGCCGGAGCCGGCGCAGCTCGCGAGTGACGCCGGCCAGCGGTCGGCCGCCCCGCACGAGCGGCCTGCCCTGCCGTATGCCGCCGCCGCTCACGCTCGCGCACATACGCGGAACGGCCCGGCATCCATTCGGATGCCGGGCCGTTCGAAACGCGATGCGTCAGCGGGCGAAGTTGCCCCGGTAGTACTCGTAGACCCAGCCGACGAGCGAGATCAGCACGAGCGGGACCGCGATGAACGAGATCCAGAAGCCGACCGCGAGGCCGAGGAAGCCCAGCGCCGCGGCGCCCGCGAGCACGATCGGCCACCAGCTCCACGGGCTGAAGAAGCCCAGCTCGGGGTCGCCGTCGTCGATGTTGGCGTCGAGGCGGTCCTCGGGGAGCTCAGCGCCCTGCGCCTTGTGCACGCGTCCCAGGTAGAACGCGATGAACGCGGACAGGATGGCGGCGAGTGCGATGGCGATCATGCCGGCCCACTCGGGGCCGCCGTTCACCTCGATGCCGCTCGCAGCGGTCCACACGCCATAGACGGCCGCGATGATCGCGAGGAAGACCGCGAGGATCCAGAAGAGGATGACATTCGCGCGCATTACTTGATCTCCTCCTTGGCGGCGTCGTACACCGGCGCCTCAGGGGCGTCCTTCGCGGGTCCGATGCCGACGGGCACGCCCGCCTCCGGGTGGTTGAGGTCGAACGCCGGGCGCTCCGAACGGATGCGCGGGATCGACGTGAAGTTGTGCCGCGGCGGCGGGCAGCTGGTGGCCCACTCGAGCGATCCGCCGTAGCCCCACGGGTCGTTGACCGTGACCTTCGGAGCCTTCCGCGCCGTGACGTACACGTTGAGGAAGAACGGGATGAGCGAGATCGCCAGGATGCCGGCGCCGATGGTCGACAGCTGGTTCATCCAGGTGATGTTGTCCTCGGGCAGGTACGAGTAGTACCGACGGGGCATGGCCACGACGCCGAGCCAGTGCTGCACCAGGAACGTGGTGTGGAAGCCGATGAACAGCAGCCAGAAGTGCCACTTGCCCAGGGTCTCGTTGAGCATCTTGCCGGTCCACTTGGGCCACCAGAAGTAGAAGCCCGCGAACATCGCGAACACGACCGTGCCGAACACGACGTAGTGGAAGTGCGCCACGACGAAGTACGTGTCGGAGACGTGGAAGTCGAGCGGCGGCGACGCGAGGATGACCCCGGTGAGGCCACCGAACACGAAGGTGATCAGGAAGCCGAGCGACCAGATGAGCGGCGTCTCGAAGGTGATCGAGCCCCGCCACATCGTGCCGACCCAGTTGAAGATCTTCACGCCCGTGGGGACGGCGATCAGCATGGTCATCAGCGCGAAGAACGGCAGCAGCACGGAGCCGGTGACGTACATGTGGTGCGCCCAGACGGTGACCGAGAGGGCCGCGATCGCGATCGTCGCGTAGATCAGGGTCTTGTACCCGAAGATCGGCTTCCGGCTGAACACCGGGAAGATCTCCGACACGATGCCGAAGAACGGCAGCGCGATGATGTACACCTCCGGGTGTCCGAAGAACCAGAACAGGTGCTGCCAGAGGATGACACCGCCGTTGGCCGGGTCGTAGATGTGCGCGCCGAAGACGCGGTCGGCACCGGCGGCGAGGATCGCCGCGGCGAGGACCGGGAACGCCATCAGGATGAGGATCGAGGTGACGAGCGTGTTCCAGGTGAAGATCGGCATGCGGAACATGGTCATGCCGGGCGCGCGCATCGTGACGATCGTCGTGATGAAGTTCACCGCACCGAGGATCGTGCCGAAGCCGGAGAGGCCGAGGCCCAGCATCCACAGGTTGCCGCCGACGCCCGGCGAGAACGTCGTCGAGGCGAGCGGCTGATAGGCGAACCAGCCGAACGAGGCCGCACCCTGCGGGGTGAAGAAGCCGGCGACCGCCATCAGCGAACCGAAGTTGAACAGCCAGTAGGCGAAGGCGTTCAGACGCGGGAACGCCACGTCGGGGGCGCCGATCTGCAGCGGCATGAGCACGTTCGCGAAGCCCGCGAAGAGCGGGGTGGCGAACATCAGCAGCATGATCGTGCCGTGCATCGTGAACAGCTGGTTGTACTGCTCACGCGTCTGGATGATCTCCAGGCCCGGCTCGAACAGCTGGGCGCGGATGATCAGCGCCATCACGCCGCCGATGCAGAAGTAGATGAACGAGGTGATCAGGTACATGTACCCGATGACCTTGTGGTCGGTCGAGGTGATCCACTTGACGAGGATGTTCCCCTTGCGCTCCACCTTCGAAGCGCCGAACGGCAGGCTCGACGACTGCGGTCGAGCCGGTGCGGTCGTGGTGCTCATTCGGCTTCGTGCTCCTCTTTCAGTTCGGGCGCGCCCGTGCCGGGCAGGTTCAGGTTCCGGTCGTACTCGTTCGACAGCTGGCCCTCCTGGCCGGCGTCGCGGAGCGACTGGATGTAGTCGTCGTACTCGGCCTGCGAGACGACCTCGACGTTGAAGAGCATGAGCGAGTGGTACTCGCCGCAGAGCTCGGCGCACTTGCCGGCGTAGGTGCCCTCGCGCTCGGGGACGAACGACATGTAGTTCGTCTTGCCCGGGTACATGTCCTTCTTGTAGAGGAAGTCGACGACCCAGAAGGAGTGGATGACGTCGCGCGACTCGAGCTCGAGCTCGACGTTGGCGCCCACCGGCAGGTAGAGCGTCGGCAGTGCGGCCTGGTCGACCGAGCCGGCGGGGCCGCTCGCGTCGAGCTGCGCCTGGATGCCGGGCGAGTACACGTCTTCGTTGACGTAGTTGAAGTCCCAGGCCCACTGCTTGGCGATGACCTCGACCTTGACGTCGACCTCGTCGGCGGTGAACCGCTTCTCGATCTCGGCCTGGTCACGCGCCGTGAAGGCGAAGAAGCCCAGCACGAGGATGAGCGGCACGATCGTGTAGAACACCTCGATCGGCATGTTGTACCGCAGCTGGACGGGCAGACCGGTCTGACCCTTGCGGCGACGGTAGGCGATGACCGCCCAGATCGTGAGGCCCCACGTGATCACACCCACGACGAGGAGCACGATCCAGGAGGTGACCCACAGACCCGAGACGCGCTCCGTGTGATTGGTCGCGGGCGACTCGCCCTCGATGAATCCGGGGAGGAATCCGTTCAGCTGCGCCTGGGTGCACCCGGCGAGGACAAGAGTGAGCGTCGCTGCGATCGGAACTGCAGCCCATCGGAGTCGGCGATTGTTGCGCACCGGAGACCTTTCGGGAGACTCGAAGGCGCTTCACAGGGAAGCGCGGTGATCGCTGTCTAGCCTACTCCGACTCCGCGGCCCGGGTGTGCACTCGACCCGGATGTCGCGATCGCAATCGCGACGATTTCCAAGTGGATCTGCGAAAAAACACGCGAGGGAGACCGCGAAGCGGTCTCCCTCGGAGCGAGTTTTCTCGGGCGGATCAGTGGAACGAGTCGCCGCAGGCGCAGCTTCCCTGCGCGTTCGGGTTGTCGATCGTGAAGCCCTGCTTCTGGATCGTGTCCTCGAAGTCGATGGTCGAGCCGTCGAGGTAGGGGACGCTCATCTTGTCGACGATGACCTCGACGCCCTCGAAGTCGACGACCGCGTCGCCGTCGAGCATGCGCTCGTCGAAGTAGAGCTGGTAGATCAGGCCGGAGCACCCGCCGGGCTGCACCGCCACGCGCAGCCGGAGGTCGTCGCGACCCTCCTGCGTGAGGAGGCTGCGCACCTTGTCGGCCGCGGGCTCGCTCAGCTTGACGCCGTGCGTGGTCTCGGTGATGGTCTCGCTCATGTCACTCCTCGTGATCTCGCCGTTCTGACGACGATTGTACGTCCACTCCGTAGAGCGTCGGCTGAATGCCGGATATTCCCCGGCCCGCGGTCGAGCGACGCGGCGGGGCGCCCGCCGCGGGCCGGGAGCGGGTCAGGCCCCGCGGGCGTTCAGGCGGCCGAACAGCAGCGCCTCGCTCAGCAGGGCGCGCTTGAAGACGCCGAGGTGCAGCGACTCGTTCGGGCTGTGCGCGCGCGAGTCGGGGTCCTCGACGCCCGTGACGAGGATCTGCGCGCCCGGGAACTCCTCGACGAGCTCGGCGATGAACGGGATCGAGCCGCCGACCCCCGTGTCCACGGCGGGCTTGCCCCACGCCTCGGCCATCGCCGCCCGGGTCTCCGCGACCGCCCAGCCGCTCGTGTCCACGAGGAACGCCTGCCCGCGGTCGACGTCCTCGAAGCCGAGCTTCGCCCCGAACGGCGCGTTCGCCTCGAGATGGGCGCGGAGGGCCTCGAAGGCCTCCCCGGCGTCCTGCCCCGGCGCGATGCGGGCGCTGATGCGGACCCGCAGCGACGGGATCAGCGTGTTCGAAGCGTTGGCGACGTCCGGCGCGTCGATCCCGGTGACGGTGATCGCCGGCTGGGCCCAGATGCGGTCGAGGATCGAGCCGCGCCCGATCGGGCTGACGCCCTCGAGGAGCCCGGCCTCGGCGCGCAGCTGCGCCTCGTCGTAGGCGGGGATGTCGAGCTGCGCACTCGTGAGGCCCTCGACGGCGACGGCGCCCTCGGCATCCCACATCGTCCCGAGCATCCGGATCGCGGCGAGCATCGCGTCGGGGACGGCCCCGCCGAACATGCCGGAGTGCGAGGCGTGCGCGAGCGTCTCGACGCGGAGGTTGAACGCGACGGCGCCGCGGAGCGCGACCGTGATCGCGGGGGTGTCGATGTCCCAGTTGCCCGAGTCGGCGACGATGATCGCGTCGGCCTCGAGGAGCTCGCGGTTCTCGCGCAGGAAGTTGCCGAAGGAGCGGGAGGCCCACTCCTCCTCCCCCTCGATGAAGACCGAGAGGCCGAGGTCGAAGTCGCCGGATGCCTCGGCGAACGCCCGGATCGCGCCGATGTGCGCCATGACGCCCGCCTTGTCGTCGGCGGCGCCGCGCCCGTGCAGGCGGTCGCCGCGCTGGGTCGGCTCGAACGGCGGCGTGTCCCAGTCCTCGTCCTTGCCGGGCGGCTGCACGTCGTGGTGCGCGTAGAGCAGCACCGTGGGGCGCCCGTTGCGTGCGGCGCGACGAGCCACGATCGCGGGCTGGCCGAGCTCCGAGCCGTCCTCGACCGGCGCGCGGCGGATCTCGACGAGCTCGAACACCCCCGTCCCGCGCAGCAGCTCCGCCACGGCCTCCGCGCTCTCCGCGACGTGCGCGGGGTCGAAGGCCGGCCAGGAGACGGAAGGGATCCGGACGAGTCGGCCGAGTTCGGCGACGACGCCGGGGAAGGCCGAATCGACGGCGGCTCGGATCGCGTCCGCGTTCGGCGTCGTGGGCTCGGCGGATGCGTGGTTCGTGGGGTCGGTCATGCCGGTAATCTTAAAGGTGAACCGATTCGAGGAATCCAGTGGCCAAGCAGCAGAAGACCGAGCAGACGTCGACCGAGACGCTCGAGGAGACGCAGGAGCGTCTGAAGAGCGGCGGCAAAGGCGTCCCCACCCCGACCCGTGCCGAGCAGGAGGCCGCGCGCAAGCGGCCGCTCGTGCCATCCGACCGCAAGGAAGCGGCGAAGCAGGCCCGCGCCAAGGCCGCGGAGGCGCGCGAGCGCGCCCGCGTCGGCATGGCGATGGGCGACGACAAGTACCTTCCCGCCCGTGATCGCGGACCGCAGAAGAAGTTCGTGCGCGACTACGTCGACGCCCGCTTCAGCATCGGCGAGATCCTGATCCCGGTGATGTTCCTGGTCATCATCCTGACCTTCGTGCCGAGCGCCGAGGTGCAGGCGATCAGCATCCTCGTGCTCTGGGCGTTCTTCGCCGTCGCCGTCCTCGACTGCATCCTCCTCGGCTACCTGCTGACGAAGAAGCTCCGGGCGAAGTACGGCGACAAGGCCGAGCGCGTGCGCTGGTACGCGGCGATGCGCGCGCTGCAGCTGCGTCCGCTGCGACTCCCGAAGCCCCAGGTCAAGCGCGGCCAGTACCCCGCCTGACCCGCAGCCGCAGGGCCCCGCCTCCACGGCGGGGCCCTGCGGCGTTTCCGGGCGAGGGCGCGTCCGGCTCAGCGGGCGAACGCGCCGAGGCGGATGAGCGGAATGCGCGTCTCCTCGTCGCTCAGCGATCCGTGCTGGCCGATCATCCGTTCCGGTGCACGATTCGCCTCGCGGGCGTCGTAGTAGGCCACGCCCGCGCGGGCGGCGACGAGCAGATCGCCGATGCGGGGGCGCACGGCGTCGTCGACGCGGGCGCCGAACAGCCCGGCGTCGATCGCCTCGTCCCGGGTGAGCACCCAGGCGCGCTTCTCCTCGGCCTCCCGCCAGAGCCCGGCGACCCGCTCCCGCTCGGTGCCGGGAAAGGTGGGGTCGAACCAGAGCGCCAGGCAGCGGGGCTCTCCCCCGATGTGCCGCACCCCGTCGAGCAGGGCGGGCCGTGCGTCGATGTGCACGTGGCGGTGCTCCGGCACGTCGATCACGCCGTGGTCGGCGGTCACGAGCATGCCGACGTCGCGCGGCAGACGGGCGGCCAGCGCGGATGCCTCGGCGTCGAGCTCCTCGAGCGCGGCGAGCCAGCGGTCCGACTCCCAGCCGTGGGCGTGCGCGATCTGATCGAGCTCGGGCACGTAGAGGTAGACGAGCGAGGGCTCGGGCGCGGCGACCGCCCCGAGCGCCGCGGCGAAGCGTTCGGCGATGCTCGTGCCCGAGCGGTACTCCGCACCGCGCAGCACCGCCCGGGTGTACCCGCTCGTGGCGTACCGCGGGGCGCCGACCGCGATCGGGCGGACGCCGAGCTCACCGGCGCGTTCGAAGAGGGTCGCGCTGCGCTGCCAGTCGGCGGGGAGCTGTCCGTGCTCCCAGCCGTTCAGCTGGTTCGCCAGCACGTCGCGCGAGGGTTCGAGCGTGCGATAGCCGACCAGGCCGTGCTCGCCAGGCATGACCCCGGTCGCGAACGAGGCGATGGCGGCGGCCGTCGTCGAGGGGAAGACGGTGCGGATCACGTCGCGCTTCGCCATCCGTCCGGCGAGGAATCGCGCGTGGCCGGCGCGCGCCTGCAGGTTCGCCGCGCCGAGGCCGTCGACGAGGAGGACGAGCGCGGAGCGCACGGGCGGCAGATCGAACCCGCCCCCGCCCCCGGAGACGGCCGCGAGCGAACTCGCCAGCACCCCGGCAAGCCGCGGGGTCGTGTCGTCGGGCACCGGTAGCATGGCAGGCATCGCGCCCAGTCTGACACAGGCCGGGCGCGCCCCAGTTGCCTCGCGCGCGAGCGCCTCGACCGAGATTGACGGATGACCCGAGCACCCCACGACCCCGAGCAGCCGCCCATCGCCGAGCGCATCGAAGACGTCGACGTCGCCGCCGAGATGCAGGGGTCCTTCCTCGAGTACGCGTACTCGGTCATCTACTCGCGCGCCCTTCCCGACGCCCGCGACGGCATGAAGCCCGTGCAGCGGCGCATCCTCTACATGATGAGCGACATGGGCCTGCGGCCCGACCGCGGGCACGTGAAGTCGGCCCGCGTCGTCGGCGAGGTCATGGGCAAGCTGCACCCGCACGGCGACTCGGCGATCTACGACGCCCTGGTGCGCCTCGCCCAGCCGTTCACCCTGCGGGTCCCGCTCGTCGACGGGCACGGCAACTTCGGCTCGCTCGACGACGGCCCGGCCGCCGCTCGCTACACCGAGGCGCGCCTCGCTCCCCCGGCGATGTCGATGACCGAGAGCCTCGACGAGGATGTCGTCGACTTCGTCCCGAACTACGACAACAGCCACCAGCAGCCCGAGGTGCTGCCCGCCGCCATCCCGAACCTGTTGGTGAACGGCGCGAGCGGCATCGCGGTCGGCATGGCGACGAACATGGCGCCGCACAATCTCGTCGAGGTCGTGCACGCCGCCCGCCATCTGCTCGAACACCCCGACGCCGGCCTCGACGAGCTCATGGAGTTCGTGCCCGGCCCCGACTTCCCCTCCGGCGGCACCATCGTCGGCCTCGCCGGCATCCGCGACGCCTACGCCACCGGCCGCGGCTCGTTCAAGACCCGCGCACGGGTCAGCGTGGAGCAGCTCACCGCCCGCAAGGCGGGCCTCGTCGTCACCGAGCTCCCCTACCTCGTGGGCCCCGAGAAGGTCATCGAGAAGATCAAGGACGGCGTCAACGCCAAGAAGATCACGGGCATCTCCGACGTCACCGACCTCACCGACCGCAAGCGCGGAATGCGGCTCGTCATCGGCATCAAGACCGGCTTCAACCCGCAGGCGGTGCTCGAGCAGCTCTACCGGCTCACCCCGCTCGAGGACTCGTTCAACATCAACAACGTCGCCCTCGTCGACGGCCAGCCGCAGACGCTCGGCCTCCGAGAGCTGCTGCTCGTCTACATCGGGCACCGCATCCGCGTGGTCACCCGGCGCAGCGAGTTCCGCCTCGCCCGCCGTCGCGAACGGCTGCACCTCGTCGAAGGCCTGCTCATCGCGATCCTCGACATCGACGAGGTCATCCAGGTCATCCGCACGAGCGACGACACCGACCAGGCCCGGCACCGCCTGCAGGACGTCTTCGACCTCAGCCAGCTGCAGGCCGAGTACATCCTCGAGCTGCGCCTGCGCCGGCTCACCAAGTTCTCCCGCATCGAGCTCGAGGCCGAGCGCGACAAGCTGCAGGCCGAGATCGCCGAGCTCGAGGAACTGCTCGGCAGCGAGGCCCGCATCCGGGCGCTCGTCTCCGAGGAGCTCGAGCAGGTCGCCGAGCTCTACGGCACCCCGCGGCGCACCCTCCTCACCGAGGCGAAGGCCCTCCCCGCCGGGGCCTCGCGCAAGGCCGTCGCCGCCTCGCTCGAGCACGCCGACGTGCCGTGCCGCGTCTTCCTGAGCGTGACCGGCCGCATCGCCCGCGTCGACCGCCCGGAGGGCGAGGACATCCTCGCGATCACCGTGCCCGCCCGACGCAGCAAGCACGACGCCGTGGCCTCGACGCTCGACACCACGAGCCGCACCGAGATCGGGGCGATCACCTCGAAGGGACGCCTCGTCCGCTTCTCGCCGCTCGACCTGCCCACCCTGCCGGCGAACTCCGTGCAGCTGGGTGCCGGCGTCCGCATCGCCGACTACCTCGCGCTCAGCGACCGCGCCGAGCGCGTGCTCGCGATCGTGTCGCTCACGAGCGAGCAGCCGATCGCGCTCGGCACGAAGCAGGGCATCGTGAAGCGCGTGGCGCCCGGCGGGTATTCGAACCGTCCCGACTTCGAGGTGATCTCGCTGAAGCCCGGCGACGAGGTCGTCGGCGCGGTGCAGAGCGGTGACGACGCCGAGCTCGTCTTCATCGCGAGCGACGCGCAGCTGCTGCACTTCCCCGCGTCCTCGGTGCGCCCGCAGGGCTGCCCCGCCGGCGGCATGGCCGGCATGAAGCTGTCGGCCGGCGCACGGGTGCTCTCGTTCACCGCGCTCACGCCGGCCGAGCTCGAGTCGACGGTCGTCGTCACGATCGCGGCGACGAGCGACACGCTGCTCGGCGCCGACCCGGGTGCCGCGAAGGTGTCGACGTTCGACGAGTTCCCCGGCAAGGGGCGGGCGACGGGCGGCGTGCGCGCGCAGCGCTTCCTGAAGGGGCAGGACGCCCTCACGGTCGCGTGGGCCGGGCCCGAGCCGGCGTACGCCCTCGGCGCCGACGGCTCGGTGCGCGCCCTGCCCGAGGCCGGGGCGAAGCGCGACGCCTCCGGCGTGCAGCTCGACGCGGTCGTCAGCGCCGTGGGCCGCCGGATCGGCTGAGCCGCCCGGTGCCTCGGGCGCGCGCCGGACCGCCTGCAGCGCCCGGGCTCGGGTTCGAGCGCGGGCGCGTGAGCGGGTTCAGGCGTCGATACGCTCGCGGCTGAGGCCCGTGGCGCTGTCGACGATGAACTCCTTGCGCGGCGCGACCTCGTTGCCCATCAGCAGCTCGAACACGCGCCCGGCGTTCTCGGCATCGGCGAGGTTCACCCGGCGGAGCGTACGGTGCTGGCGGTCCATCGTGGTGGACGCGAGCTGCTCGGCATCCATCTCGCCGAGGCCCTTGTAGCGCTGAATCGGGTCCTGGTATTTCTTGTTCTGCCGCTTGAGCGTCGCGAGCACGCCGTTCAGCTCGGCCTCGGAGTAGGTGTAGATCGTCTCGTTCGGCTTCGAGCCCGGGTTCTGCACGACGATGCGGTGCAGCGGCGGCACCGCGGCGAACACCCGTCCCTCTTCGATCATGGGCCGCATGTAGCGGAAGAAGAGGGTGAGCAGCAGCGTGCGGATGTGCGCGCCGTCGACGTCGGCGTCGCTCATGATGATGACCTTGCCGTAGCGGGCGGCCGAGAGGTCGAAGGTGCGACCCGAGCCGGCGCCGATCGTCTGGATGATCGCCGCGCACTCGGCGTTGCCGAGCATGTCGGCCACGGAGGCCTTCTGCACGTTCAGGATCTTGCCCCGGATCGGCAGCAGCGCCTGGTGCTCGCTGTCGCGCGCGAGCTTCGCGGTGCCGAGCGCGGAGTCGCCCTCGACGATGAACAGCTCGCTCTGCGCGACGTCGCTCGAGCGGCAGTCGGCGAGCTTCGCCGGCAGCGAGGAGCTCTCGAGCGCGTTCTTGCGGCGCTGGGTCTCTTTGTGCGTGCGCGCCGAGATGCGCGCCTTCATCTCGGAGACGATCTTCTCGAGCACGAGCGAGGTCTGGGCCTTGTCGTCGCGCTTCGTCGAGGCGAAGCGCTCGCCGAGTTGCTTGGTGATGACCGAGGAGACGATGGCGCGCACGGCGGGCGTGCCGAGGATCTCCTTCGTCTGGCCCTCGAACTGCGGCTCAGGCAGGCGCACGGTGAGCACCGCGGTGAGGCCGGCGAGGATGTCGTCCTTCTCGAGCTTGTCGTTGCCGACCTTGAGCCGCCGGGCGTTCTGCTCGACCTGCGAGCGGAGCAGCTTCAGCAGGCCCTGCTCGAAGCCGGCGAGGTGGGTGCCGCCCTTCGGCGTGGCGATGATGTTCACGAAGCTGCGGACGACCGTGTCGTAGCCGGTGCCCCAGCGCAGCGCGACGTCGACCTCGCAGCTGCGCTCGACCTCGGTCGGGATCATCGCCCCGCCCTCGGAGAGCACCGGCACCGTCTCGGTGAAGCGCCCCTCGCCCGTCAGCCGCCAGATCTCGGTGACCGGCCCGTCGGTGGCGAGGTGCTCGACGAACTCGGAGATGCCGCCCTCGAAGTGGAAGCGGTGCGTCTCGGGCGCCTCGCCGCGCTCGTCGACGACAGTGAGCCCGAGGCCGGGCACGAGGAAGGCGGTCTGCCGGGCGCGACCGAGGAGCTCCTCGATCTGGAAGCTCGCGCCCTTCGTGAAGATCTGCGGGTCGGCCCAGTAGCGCACGCGCGTGCCGGTGACGCCCTTCTTCACCTTGCCGACGGCGTCGAGTGAGCTCGACTGCTCGAAGGGGGTGAACGGGGCGTCGGGAGAGGGCGTGCCCCCGTCTGCGAAGCGACCCGGCTCGCCCCGGTGGAACGACATCGCCCAGGTCTTGCCGTCGCGGTCGACCTCGACGTCGAGGCGCGAGGAGAGCGCGTTGACGACCGACGCGCCGACGCCGTGCAGACCGCCCGAGGCGGCGTACGAGCCGGAGCCGAACTTGCCGCCCGCGTGGAGCTTCGTGAACACCACCTCGACGCCCGTGAGCCCCGTCTTGGGCTCGACGTCGATCGGAATGCCTCGCGCCTGGTCGCGCACCTCGACGCTCTCGTCGGCGTGCAGCACCACCTCGATCTCACGGCCGTGGCCGGCGAGCGCCTCGTCGACCGAGTTGTCGATGATCTCCCACAGGCAGTGCATGAGCCCTCGGGAGTCGGTCGACCCGATGTACATGCCGGGTCGCTTGCGCACGGCCTCGAGGCCCTCGAGCACGGAGAGATGGCGGGCGGAGTAATCGGAGCTCACGTCGGTCAAGCCTAGTGACCGGGACCGACAGTGCTGCGCAGCCACTGCGCTCTCAGCGAAATGCCCGGCGATACGGAAGGAACCCCGCGCGCCCCGTGTTTTGATTGATGAACACGGAAGTCAGCGCGTGAACGAAGGAGGAGCTATGACCCAGCAGACCGAGGCGAACGATGCGGTCGACGTCGAGCGTACCTACGAGCTCACCGCGCTCGATCGATGCGACGCATGCGGCGCCCAGGCGTACATCCGCGTGGTCGTCGCGAACGGCGAGCTCCTGTTCTGCGCCCACCACGGCCGCAAGCACCAGGAGAAGCTCTCGCAGATCGCGCAGAGCTGGCACGACGAGTCCGACCGGCTCCTCGTCGACGCTCGCGACTGAGTCCGACCGACTTCGCGAAACGCCCCGGCTCCGGCCGGGGCGTTTCGTCGTTCAGGCCGAGGACTCGACGTCGAGGCCGGCGGCGCGGAGCTGCGCGGCGCGGGCGGCTGCGGCGTAGGCGTCGACGGTGACGGCACGCTCCCCCGGCGCATAGCCGATGCCGCGGCGCTCGGCCATGATCCGAAGCAGCGCGTCGGCGAAGGCCGGGTTCTTCGCGAGCACCGGCCCGTGCAGATGGGTGCCGATCACGGAACCCATGATGACGCCCTCCTGGCCCGAGTCGCGCCCGTTGCCCTCACCGGCCCGCAGTCGCCCGAGCGGCGAGGCTTCGGCGCCGACGTAGGCGCGGGCGTGGTTCTCGAAGCCCACGAGCTGCCCGAAGCGCGGCGTGCTGACGACGATGTCGCCGGTCACTCGACCGTCGCGCGGGACGGCGCGCCCCGGCAGGATGCCGAGCCCCTCGAGCGAGCTGCCGTCGCGGTGCTCGACGCCCCAGCTGAGCAGCTCCCAGCCCGTGCCGACGGCGAGGATCGGGATGCCCTCGGTGCCCCAGCGGCGGAGTTCGTCGTGCATCGTGCGCAGCGCATCGCGGCTGCGCTCGAGCGAGGCGTCGCTGCCCGAGCCGAGCACGATCGCGTCGATCTCGCCCGGCAGCTCCGACGCGCGCTCGACCAGGACGGTGCGGGCGGCGATGCCGGCCCACTCCGCCCGCGTCTCGAGCACGGTCGCGTTCTGCGCGTCGCCGTTCGTGTTCTGCGTGCCGGGCAGCAGGGAGACGATCGTGAAGGTCATTCCGCCTCCGTGAGTCCGAGGTGGGCCCGGGTCCTGCGCATCGAGTCGGCCGTGAAGACGATCGTCTTCACCCCGTTGCCCGGTGCCGGCGCGGCCAGGAAGTCGTCGAGCGCGCGGCCGAGCTCGGGCTCGACCCGGTCGATCGCGACGCCGTCGTAGGCGAGCATCAGTGCGGCCTCGGCCGCCTTCGAGCCGCTGACGATGGAGACCCGGCCGAGCGAGGACGCGTCGACCGGCCAGAAGTACGAGGGGTCGCGCACGTCCGAGCCGATCGCGAAGAGGATCTGCTCGGTGCCCGCAGGGATCGCATCGATGTTCAGCTGGTAGCTCGCGGGATTCTGCACGAGCACGAAGTCCACGTCCTGCTCGCGGATGCGCACCCGCTCGCCACGGCCGAACACCGGGGGGATGCTCGACAGCGCCGCCGACGCGGTCTCGGGTGAGAAGCGCTCGCCGAGCACCGCGCGCGCCGTCGCGTAGGCGGCGGCCGCGTCGACCGCGTAGTGGATGCCTCGGGCAGGCAAGCCGATCGGACGCTCGACGCCTCCGTCGAGGAGCACCGCCGATGCACCGTCGACTCGGGCCACGACGACGCCCTCGGCCGGATCGAGGCGCGCCTCGCTCGTCTCGGTGTTGCCGAGCCCGCGCGGTGCGGCGGCGAGGACCTCGGCCGAGACGCCGAAGCGTCGCACCGCGACCCCGGGCGCGACCCGTGCGGCGAGCCGCTCGAGGTAGGCGTCGTCGGCGTTCAGCACGACGGCTTCGCCGGCACGTGCGGCGATCCGCGCCAGCATCCCGGCGACCATCTCCGAATCGTGGAAGCGGTCGATCTGATCGACCATGACGTTCGTGAGCGCCACGACCCTCGCATCGACGCCCTGCATGACGAGCGCGCCGTGGCCCTCGTCCATCTCGAGCACCGCGACGTCGCCGGGAACCCGGCCGCGCCAATCCGCCTGCTCGAGAAGCGCGGAGGTGAGCCCCTGGCTGATGTTCGCGGTGGACGGGTTCGTGAAGATCGAGACCTCGTGGGCGCGGAGGATCGCGACGAGCATCTTCGTCGTCGTGGACTTGCCGCTCGATCCGGAGACGACGACGAGCCCCTGCGGGAAGCCCGACAGCGTGCGCTTGAGGTACCTGGGCGCGATGCGGTTGACGATCAGCCCCGGGATCGCGGAGCCGCCGCCCGGCTTCCTCAGCCGGGCGGCGATCCGAACGAGCTTGC
>NZ_BMRJ01000005.1:22456-113070 GCF_014648575.1 Agromyces mediolanus
CCGCAGCGACTGCGAGCGCGACGGGTGCCGCAGCTTCGCCATCGTCTTCGACTCGATCTGCCGGATGCGCTCGCGCGTGACGCCGAAGGTGTCGCCGATCTGGTCGAGCGTCTTCGGCATGCCGTCGCCGAGGCCGAAGCGCATGCGGATGACGCCCGCCTCGCGCTCGCTCAGCGAGTCGAGCAGCGACTCGAGCTGCTTCTGCAGCATCGTGAAGCCGACCGCGTCGGCCGGCACGACCGCCTCGGTGTCCTCGATGAGGTCGCCGAACTCGCTGTCGCCGTCCTCGCCGAGCGGGGTGTGCAGCGAGATCGGCTCCCGGCCGTACTTCTGCACCTCGATGACCTTCTCAGGGGTCATGTCGAGCTCCTTCGAGAGCTCTTCCGGCGTGGGCTCGCGCCCCAGGTCCTGCAGCATCTGGCGCTGCACCCGGGCGAGCTTGTTGATGACCTCGACCATGTGCACCGGGATGCGGATGGTGCGCGCCTGGTCGGCCATGGCGCGGGTGATCGCCTGCCGGATCCACCAGGTGGCGTACGTCGAGAACTTGAAGCCCTTGGTGTAGTCGAACTTCTCGACCGCGCGGATGAGACCGAGGTTGCCCTCCTGGATCAGGTCCAGGAACTGCATGCCGCGGCCGGTGTAGCGCTTCGCGAGCGAGACGACGAGACGCAGGTTCGCGCCGAGCAGGTGGCTCTTCGCCCGCTGCCCGTCCTTCGCGACCCACTGCAGCTCGCGACCGAGCTGCGAGCGCTTCTCGGCGTCGGACATGTGCGAGAGCTTCTCCTCGGCGAAGAGGCCCGCCTCGATGCGCATCGCCAGTTCGACCTCTTCGGCCGCGTTGAGCAGCGCGACCTTGCCGATCTGCTTCAGGTAGTCCTTGACCGGGTCGGCGGTGGCGCCGGTGATGGTCGCGGAGTAGACGGGGACCTCGTCCTCGTCGTCGGCGGCGCGCAGCACGAGCGCACCGGTGGGGTGCGGGTCGGCCGGGATGGGCTTCGCCTCCTCGTCGGTGTCGGCTTCATCGCCGGCCGCGTCGGTCTCGTCGATCTCGACCTCGTCGACGACGGGCTCGTCGCCCTCGTCGAGCTCCTCGTCCTCGTCGTCGCCCTTGCGCTTGCCCTTCGGCTTGCTCGTCGCCTTCGCGGTGGCGGTGCGGGGCGTCTTCGCCGCGGTCTTCGCCTTCGGCGCGGCCTTCGCCGTGCCCGCCTTCGCGGCGGGGCGCTTCGTCCCGGCTGCGGCCGGCTTCTCGGCCGTCGCCTCGGCCTCGGCCGTCGCAGCCTTCGTGGACTTGGTTGCCATAGGTGTTGACCCTCTCCTCGTCGGTGCGCTCGCGACACGACGACGGTGCTCGGCATGTTCGGCTGCCCGGTATTCTCGGACCCTGCCCGATGTTTTCGGACACTACGAGGACCCATGTCAAGTCCGCAGCGAATGCGATCGAGATCGCCTCGGCCGACCAGAACGGGTCCTGCCTACAATTATACCAGCGAGCCGCCGGTTCCTCGCACGTTCGGTGCCGATCAGCCACGCGCGCCCTTCGAAGAGTGAGAACGCCTCGGCATCCGCCGCTATTCCGCCGTACGGCGAGTCGGCGCCGGGGTCACACCGGGTGCGGCGGCTCCTCGTCGGAGCGGCGGAAGGCCAGGAACTTCTCGAGCTCCGCAGCGATCTCGTCGGCCGTCGGCACCTCGCCGTCCTCGTCGGTCAACGGGGAACGCAGGCTCGTACCGGCCATGTACGCGTCATAGCGGTGCTCAAGCGTCGTCACGAGCTTCGCGAGCTCGCCGTTCTCGGCGACCTGCTCGTCGATGCGCGCCACGAAGTCGCGCCCCTGCTCGCGCAGCACCTCGGTCGGGAAGATCAGCCCGGTGCCCGCGCTGATCGCCTCGAGCGCCGCGATCGCCGCCGCCGGGTACTCGGTGTCGCCGAGGTAGTGCGGGACCAGCAGCACGAAGCCGGCGACGGGCAGCTCGCGCTCGTGCAGCCGGTACTCGACGAGGTGCAGCGCGTTCGACGGGACCTGCGTCGTCGGCCGCCAGACCGACATGGTCTCGATCAGCTCGCTGCGGTTGCCGCTCACGGTGACGCCGATCGGCCGCGTGTGCGGCACCGGCATCGGGATGGCGTTCAGCCAGCTGAAGGAGGCGACCTGGTAGCGCTCGACGAGCTCGAGCACCGCGCGAGAGAACCGCTCCCACTGGAAGTCCGGCTCGAAGCCGGTGAGCAGCAGGAAGGGGCGGCCGAGCTCGTCCTTCGCGAGGTCGAGGGCGAGCCGCGCGGGCCGGTACTCGGTGAGGTGATCGCCGTCGAAGACGATGATCGGGCGGCGCGCCCGGTAGTCGAGCAGTTCGTCGGCGTCGAACTCGGCCACGACCGTCGTGTCGAGCGTCGAGCGCAGGTACTCCGTGGTCTGCGCGACCGCGCCGCCGGCGTCGGCGAAGCCGGTGAGCCCGGCCACGAGCGGGAGGCCGAGCGGCACGTCGACCGCGGGGTTCGGCTCGTACAGGGATCGGGGGTCGCGCATGATTCCAGACTACTGAGAGGGATCCGGGCCACCGCCGGCGCGGATGCCTCCCGCGAACGCTCAGAGCGAACACCGCTCCGCGTAGCATCGATGGCATGCCCACTCCCGTGATCTCGCTCTCCTCCTCCCCTGCCGTCGACGCCACCGCCGACGTCGTCGTCCTCGCGTCGCGGAGCGGCGACGACGGGGTCGTCCTGCTCGCGCCCGACGGCTTCGAGTGGGCGGAGGGGCAGCTGCGCGCGCTGGGGGCGAAGGGCGCGGCCGACGAGCTCGTCCGGCTCGCCGACCCGGGAGTCGAGGGCCGGGTCGTGGCCGTCGCCGGCACCGGGCCCACCGCCGATGCCGACGCGCTCCGGCTCGCCGCGGGAAGCGCGCTCCGCCAGCTCAGCGACGTGGAATCGGTCGCGCTCGGCGTGCCCACCGCATCCGCGGCCGAGGCCGCCGCGCTCCTCGAGGGCGCCGCGCTCGGGGCGTACCGCTTCAACGAGTACCGCTCGAAGCCCAAGGCGCCCGTCGCCTCGATCACCCTGCACACCGGCTTCGACGACGAGGAACTGGGCACCGAGCGCGTGCGCGCGGTCGCCGAGGCGGTCGCCTCGACCCGCGACCTCGTGAACCTCTCGCCCTCCGAGCTCTTCCCCGCGAGCTTCGCCGAGCGCGCGGTCGAGGCGGCTCGCGCGGCCGGCGTCGATGCGCGGGTCTCCGCGGAGGACGAGCTCGAGGCCGGCGGCTTCGGCGGCATCCTCGGCGTCGGACAGGGCTCCACCCGCGGCCCCAGGCTCGTCCGCCTCGAGTACGCGCCCGAGGGCGCGACCCGTTCGCTCGCCCTCGTCGGCAAGGGCATCACCTTCGATTCCGGCGGCCTGAGCCTGAAGCCCATGCAGTCGATGGTGGGCATGAAGGGCGACATGGCCGGTGCCGCGGCCGTGCTCAACGCGACGATCGCGCTCGCCCGCCTGAACGTGCCGATCCGGGTCACCGCCTGGCTGTGCCTCGCCGAGAACCTGCCGTCGGGCACCGCCATGCGGCCGAACGACGTGCTTCGCATCCGCGGCGGCAAGACCGTCGAGGTGCTCAACACGGATGCCGAGGGCCGGCTCGTGCTCGCCGACGGCATCGTCGCCGCGAGCGAGGAGCAGCCCGACGCCATCGTCGACGTGGCCACCCTGACGGGCGCGCAGATGGTCGCGCTCGGCGGTCGGATCACCGGCCTCATGGGCGAGGACGCCCTCGTGCAGCGTGTGCGCGACGCCGCGTCCGCCGTCGACGAGTCGGTCTGGCCGATGCCGCTGCCGGCGCATCTCCTCCCCCTCCTGAAGTCCGACGTCGCCGACCTGACGAACACCAAGCTCGGCGGCATCGTCCCGGGCATGCTGCTCGCGGGCGTCTTCCTCCAGGAATTCGTGGGCGAACGCGACGGCGAGCGGATCCCGTGGGCGCACCTGGACATCGCCGGCCCCGCGGACAACGGCGGAGCGGCCTGGGGCTTCACGAGCGGCGGGCCGACCGGCGTCGCCGTGCGCACGCTCGTCCGCCTTGGCGAGGAGCTCGCCGCGGGGTAGTAAGGTCGAACCGGGGCGAAAACACTCGCCCCGGTCACCCGCTCCGGGCACGAACCCGGTGCGGTCCGTGTCGCAGATCTGATGCGCGAGGGAGATACCGGTTTGTCCGAGCAGAACTTTGACATCGTCGTCCTGGGCGGCGGGAGCGCCGGGTACGCGGCGGCCATCCGAGCGGTCGAGCTCGGCATGACCGCCGTGGTCATCGAGAAGGACAAACTCGGTGGCACCTGCCTGCACCGCGGCTGCATCCCGACGAAGGCGCTGCTCCACGCCGCCGAGGTCGCCGAGTCCGCCAAGGACGCGGCGAAGTACGGTGTCAAGACCGCGTTCGAGGGCATCGACATGCCCGGCGTCACCGCCTACCGCGAAGGCATCGTCGCGAGCAAGTGGAAGGGCCTGCAGGGCCTCCTGAAGGCGCGCGGCATCCCCGTCGTCGAGGGCGAGGGCCGCCTGGTCTCGCCGAACACCGTCGAGGTCGCCGGTGAGCGCTACGTCGGCAAGAACGTCGTGCTGGCCACCGGCTCCTACTCCCGCTCGCTGCCCGGTCTCGAGATCGGCGGGCGCGTCATCACGAGCGAGCAGGCGCTGCAGCTCGACTTCGTTCCCGGCAAGGTCGCCGTCCTCGGCGGCGGCGTCATCGGCGTCGAGTTCGCGAGCGTCTGGCGCTCCTTCGGCGCCGAGGTGACCGTCATCGAGGCGCTCCCCCACCTCGTGCCGAACGAGGAGGAGTCGATCTCGAAGCAGCTCGAGCGCGCCTTCAAGAAGCGCGGCATCGACTACTCGCTCGGCATCCGCTTCCAGAGCGTGACCCAGAACGAGTCGGGCGTCGTCGTGACGCTCGAGAACGGCACCACGATCGAGGCCGAGCTCCTGCTCGTCGCCGTCGGTCGCGGCCCCTCGACCCAGGGGCTCGGCTTCGAAGAGGTCGGCGTCCAGCTCGACCGCGGCTTCGTGCCCACGAACGAGCGCCTCCAGACGAACGTTCCCGGCGTCTACGCCATCGGCGACATCGTCCCCGGCCTCCAGCTCGCCCACCGCAGCTACCAGCAGGGCATCTTCGTCGCCGAGGAGATCGCGGGCCTGAACCCGATCGTCGTCGAGGACGTGAACATCCCGAAGATCACCTACTGCGAGCCCGAGGTCGCCTCGGTCGGCTACACCGAGGCGAAGGCCGCGGAGAAGTTCGGCGCCGAGCAGGTCACGAGCTACGAGTACAACCTCGCCGGCAACGGCAAGAGCAGCATCCTCGGCACGAGCGGCTCGATCAAGGTCGTGCAGGTCAAGGAGGGCCCGATCGTCGGCGTCCACATGATCGGCGGCCGCGTCGGGGAGCTCATCGGCGAAGCCCAGCTCGCCGTGAACTGGGAGGCGTACCCCGAGGACATCGCGCCCTTCATCCACGCCCACCCCACGCAGAACGAAGCGTTCGGCGAGGCCGTGCTGAAGCTCGCCGGCAAGCCGCTGCACGCGATCTGACCCCACCCGCTCCAAAATCGGACCACACAAGGCGTCCAACGCTGTGAAGGAGACAAGCGAATGAGCCAATCAGTCAGCCTCCCGGCACTCGGTGAGAGTGTCACGGAGGGGACGGTCACGCGCTGGCTGAAGGCCGTCGGCGACCGCGTGGAGGTGGACGAGCCCCTGCTCGAGGTCTCCACCGACAAGGTCGACACGGAGATCCCGTCGCCGGTCGCCGGTGTCATCGAGGCGATCCTCGTCCAGGAGGACGAGACCGTCGAGGTCGGCACTGCCCTCGTCACGATCGGCGACGGTTCGGCCGCCGCCGAGGAGCCCGCCGCCCCGGCCGCTGAGGCACCGGCCGCCGAGGCGCCGGCTGCTCCGGGTGCTGAGGCGCCCGCTGCACCGGCCGCCGAGGCGCCCGCTGCCCCGGCGCCCGCCGCCCCGGCACCGGCTGCCGAAGCGCCCGCTGCCCCGGCACCGGCTGCCCCGGCTGCTGAGGCCCCGGCCGCTGCTCCGGCTCCTGCTGCTGCTCCGGCTCCTGCTGCACCGGCCCCCGCTGCTGCTCCGGCCCCGGCTCCTGCTGCACCGGCCCCGGCTGCTGCCCCGGCCCCCGCCGCCGCACCCGCTGCCCCGGCCCCCGCCGCCGCACCGGCTGCTCCGGCACCGGCCGCGCCCGCCGCTGCTCCGGCCGCCGGCGGCTCGCACGCCGGCCCCAGCGGGTACGTGACCCCGATCGTCCGCAAGCTCGCGAGCGAGCAGGGCGTCGACCTGGCCAGCGTCACCGGCACCGGGGTCGGCGGCCGCATCCGCAAGCAGGACGTGCTGCAGGCCCAGGGCGCGCCCGCGGCGAGCGGTGCAGCTGCACCGGCCCGCACCCCGCTCGAGACCTCGCCGCTGCGCGGCACCACGCAGGCGATGACCCGCCTGCGCAAGGTGGTCGCCGAGCGCGCCGTCGTCTCGATGCAGTCGACCGCGCAGCTCACCACGGTCGTCGAGGTGGACGTGACCAAGGTCGCGAAGCTGCGCGACCGCGTCAAGGACGAGTTCCTGCAGAAGACCGGCAACAAGCTCTCGTTCCTGCCCTTCTTCGCGATGGCCGCGGCCGAGGCGCTCCGCGCGTACCCGATCATCAACTCCACCGTCGAGGGCGACTCCATCGTCTACCCGGCACAGGAGAACATGAGCATCGCGGTCGACACCGAGCGCGGCCTGCTCACGCCGGTCGTCCGCGACGCGGGCGAGCTCGACCTCGCCGGCCTCGCCGCGCAGATCGCCGATCTCGCCGAGCGCACCCGCAACAACCAGCTGAAGCCCGACGAGCTCTCCGGCGGCACCTTCACGCTGACCAACACGGGTTCGCGCGGCGCACTGTTCGACACTCCGGTGGTGTTCCTGCCCCAGACGGCCATCCTCGGCACCGGCACCGTGGTGAAGCGCGCGGTCGTCGTCTCGCAGGACGGCTCGGACGCCATCGCAGTTCGCTCGATGGTGTACCTGGCGCTCTCGTACGACCACCGCATCATCGACGGGGCCGACGCGGCCCGCTTCCTCACCGCGGTGAAGGAGCGGCTCGAGGAGGGCGCGTTCGACGCCGACCTCGGCATCTAGTCGAAGATCTCCCGCAGACGCCAACCGGCCTCGCTCCGAATCATGAGGAGCGAGGCCGGTTCGCGTTCCGCCCCACTGAGCGGCACCTCGAGCAGCACCGCACCGCCCATGGTGCCGACCACCGCCACGGCATCGAGATCGTACGGCGCTTGCTCCACCGGCTGCTCCCCCGCGATGCGGGCCAGATCGCTGCGCTCGAGCGCGGATCCGGGCTGCACGAGCTGCGCGAGGCACTCTGGGTCTGCGGCCGCGAGACACGTGGCGCGGTCGGCCAGGAGTTCCGCGGCCGTCGCCGCGAGCGCCTCGCCGTCGCCGCTCGCCGGCGGCTCCTCAGCGCGGGTCTCTCCTTCGACGTCGGTGGGCTCCGCGTCGTCCGGGGGTATGAGGCGCTCGGACGACGGAGCCTCCGCGACCGAGGGGCGCGACTCCGCCGCGCGCTCGACGGAGTCGCCCCGGTCCGGCGGGACCAGAGTGAGCAGCAGGACCGAGGTGGCAGCGGAGAGGAGCGCCCCGACGACGAGCGCTCCGCGCCGCCGCCCGAGCCGTTCCGCGAGGCGCCTCCGCCAGTGCCCGCTCCGGAGCAGCTCGAGCACCGGGACCTCGGCCGCGAGCAACTCGCTGAGCGCCGTCCTCGGTGCCGCACCGTCCGCCTGCGGTCGCGTCCCTCGACGGAAGCGACCGCGCCCGACGCTCGCCGAGCGAGTCGACGGAGCACCCGGCGGCACCGGTGCGACGCCGTTCGGCCAGGCACCGGGCGCACCGCTCACCGACGGCGGCGGAGCCACGATGCCCGTGGCCCGGTGGTCTTCGCCGACGCCGCGGACCGGGGCCGCGACTGCGACGCGGAAGAGCTCCTGCTCGAGCGAGCGGGCGAACGGCTCGAACGGGCGCGCAGCGAGCCGAGACCGGGCGAGCTCCACGAGCTGCTGCAGCGCCGTCGCGGGATTCGTCGCCCCGGCGACCAGCTCGAGCAGGTCGACGAGTGCCTCGTGCGTGTGCCGTTCGAGCGCGGTCCGCTCGGCCGATGCCGCTCCCAGCCGTTGCAGACGCCCGAGCCCGGTGATCCGAGGACGTCCCGCTGCATCGAAGCGCACATCGGCCGCGGTCAGCGCAGGATGGGCGAATCCCGCCCGCGCGAGTTCACCCACTGCGGCCACGATCGGCGCCAGCACGGTCACCGCCTCGCCTTGGGTCAGGCGACGTTCGTCGAGCACGTTCGAGAGCCGGCGGCCGGTGATCAGTTCGACCACGAGGCAGATCGACGACCCGGCGGTGAAGAGGTCGACGATCGCCGGGAGCGGCCCGCCGCCGAGCGTTTCGAGGGCCTCGAGCTCGGCGGTGACGGTCTCCTGCTCGGCCGCTTCGTCGTACACGCGGAGCAGCAGCGGACGCTCGGCGGCCTCATGGTCGTCGAGCTCTTCACCGGCCGGCTCCGCCGTCACCAGGAAGAGCTGCGCGCGAGCCCCGGTCGCCAGTCTCCGCACGAGACGGTAGCCGCCGAGGCATCCGCCCGGCGCGATCGTCACTCGACCCGGGGATGTCGCGGCCGGCTCCGCCCACGGCGACTCGCCCCGGTGGCCCGACGGTGCGGCCGCCGTGCGCGGCGCGCGCTCCGTGCGCGGCTGTGGCACCGCGCGGCTCCCGTGCCGGCGCACGGCGTCGCCGCGGGCACGTCGCCCTCGTCGTGTCTGCTGCGTCTGCTGTTCCATGCCTCGATGCTCGCCCGGGATCGGCGCCGCGACCGCCGATCACCGGCATCGGTGGACGCCGACGCCCGCGGCGCGCCTGTGGACGACCGTCGTCATCGTCCGCCGGGTGTCTAGACTGATCCGCATGCTCGACTCTGTCGTCACGGGGCTAAGCGCCAACTCCGTGCCGTACGAAGAGGGACTCTCCCTCCAGCGCGCCGTCCATCAGGCGGTGGTCTCCGGAACCAGCCCGGGCACCGTCATCCTCCTCGAACACGAAGCGGTCTACACCGCCGGCAAACGGACGAGTCCAGACGAACGGCCGATCGACGGCACGCCCGTCGTCGATGTCGACCGCGGCGGCAAGATCACCTGGCACGGTCCGGGGCAGCTCGTCGGCTATCCGATCCTCCGCTTGCCGGAGCCCATCGACGTCGTCGGCTACGTCCGCCGGCTCGAGGACGTGCTCATCGCCGTGCTCGCGGAGCTCGGCATCGCCGGGCGCCGCGTCGAGGGTCGCTCCGGCGTCTGGGTCGGCGACGGCATCGACGAGAAGATCGCCGCCATCGGCATCCGCGTCGCCGACGGCGTGACCATGCACGGCTTCGCGCTCAACTGCTCGAACTCGCTCGAGCCGTACGAGAAGATCGTCGCCTGCGGCATCCGCGACGCCGGCGTCACGACGATCTCGCGCGTCCTCGGCCGCACTGTGCGCCCGATCGACGTCGTCGAGCCGGTGCTCCGCCACCTCGAGGCGGCCGAGGCGGCGGTCGCCGCGTGACGGCCGAACCGCAGGGGCGCCGTCTGCTGCGCCTCGAAGTCCGCAACGCCCAGACGCCCATCGAACGCAAGCCCGAGTGGATCAAGACCCGGGCGAAGATGGGCCCGGAGTACCGCGCCCTGCAGTCCCTCGTCAAGAGCGAGGAGCTGCACACCGTCTGCCAGGAGGCCGGCTGCCCGAACATCTACGAGTGCTGGGAGGACCGCGAGGCGACCTTCCTCATCGGCGGTTCGCAGTGCACCAGGCGCTGCGACTTCTGCCAGATCGACACCGGCAAGCCCGCCGAGTTCGACGCCGACGAGCCGCGCCGCGTCGCGGAGTCCGTCGTCCGGATGCAGCTGCGCTACTCGACCGTCACCGGCGTCGCCCGCGACGACCTCCCCGACGGCGGCGCCTGGCTCTACGCGGAGACGATCCGGCAGATCCACGCGCACTCCCCGGGCACGGGCGTGGAGATCCTCGTGCCCGACTTCAACGGCGAGCCGGAGCTGCTCGGGCAGGTCTTCGACGCCCGGCCGGAGGTCTTCGCGCACAACGTCGAGACGGTGCCGCGCATCTTCAAGCGCATCCGCCCGGCGTTCCGTTACGAGCGCTCGCTCGACGTCATCGCGCAGGGTCGCGAGGCGGGGCTGATCACGAAGTCCAATCTCATCCTCGGGATGGGCGAGGAGCGCGCCGAGGTGTCGCAGGCGCTCCGCGACCTGCTCGAGGCCGGCACCGACATCATCACGATCACGCAGTACCTCCGGCCGAGCCCGAGGCATCTGCCGGTCGCGAGGTGGGTGCGGCCCGAGGAGTTCGTGGAGCTGAAGGCCGAGGCCGAGGAGCTCGGCTACCTCGGCGTGCTCGCCGGCCCGCTCGTGCGATCGTCGTACCGCGCGGGCCGCCTCTGGGCCCAGTCGATGCGGGCGAAGGGGCGCGAGCTCCCGCCCGGGCTCGCGCACCTCGCGGACCCTGAGCTCGGCTTCGCCCAAGCGGTCGGCTGAGCCCCGCTCCGCCCGCGCTCGTCGCCGGGTTCGACCGGGGTCGCACGCGGGCCGCGAACACGGTCCGCGGCGGCCCCCGCCGCCGGTATCCTTGACGCATGGCACGCACCAAGGACTCCGCGTCCTCCCCCAAGGAGCCCGGCCGTCTGAAGCAGATGTGGCAGGTCTTCCAGATGACCCGCCGCTACGACTCGACCGCGCAGTGGCTCATGCTCCTCGGCTTCCTCGCCCCCATCGCGGTGACGCTCGGACTCGCGCTGTGGCTCAGCGAGGGCAACGGCTTCACCATCGCGCTCTGGGTCGTCGCGGGCGTGCTCGCCGGCCTGCTGATCGCCATGATCATCCTCGGTCGTCGTGCCGAGCGGGCGGCGTACTCCCAGATCGACGGGCAGCCCGGCGCGGTCGGCGCCGTGCTCCGCAGCGGCCTCCGCGGCGGCTGGGTCGGCAATGAGATGCCGGTCGCCGTCAACGGCCGCACGCAGGATGCGGTCTACCGCGCCGTCGGCCGCGGCGGCGTCGTGCTCATCAGCGAGGGCCCCGCCAGCCGCACCCAGCGCATGCTCGACGACGAGCAGCGCAAGGTCGCGCGGGTGCTCCCGACCGTCGACGTCACGCTCATCTCCGTGGGTCATGAGGAGGGCGACGTCGAGCTGCACCGCCTCGCGGCGACGCTGCGCAAGCTCAAGAAGACGCTCACCAAGCCCGAGGTCATGGCGGTGTCGAACCGGCTGAACTCGCTGCAGAGCTCGCTCCCGATCCCGAAGGGCATCGACCCGCTGAAGGTGCGTCCGCAGCGAGGCAAGCTCCGCTGACCCGCACGGGTCCCCACGACGCGAACGGGGCGGTCTCCTTCGGGAGACCGCCCCGTTCCGCTCCCCGGAAGCGGTGCGTCGACGTGGATGCCGCGATCAGCGACTGCGGATGAGGACGGTGCCCGCGACCTTGTCGTGGAAGCCGCGCTGGTCGGAGTCCCACACGAGCGCGGGCACGACGATGATGAGCAGCAGCGACCGGACGACGGGGCGACGGATGCCGATCCAGCCGCCCTCGAGCGGGACGACCGCCATGCCGAGCAGGCGGTGGCCGATGCTGCCGCCGATCGTCGGGATGAAGACGATCTGCAGCACGACGAACACGAGCGGCGTCACGAAGTTGTAGGCGACCGAGTCGTACGGCGTGAACAGGAGCGCGAGGAGCATCGCGCTCGCCCAATCGATGAGGAGGGCGGCGATGCGACGACCGACCCGCCCGACGGAACCGCGGCCCGACTCGGGGAGTCCGAGCCGCTCCCCCGGCCACTTGCTGGGCTGGAGGTCTCCGAAGGTGGTGGGCTTCGCGTCGGGCATCCTTCGATCCTACCGAGCGCCCGCTGTGTAACATGCCGGAAACACTCACGTCATGGCCGGGAAACGGCCCGGGGATACCGTCGGTGACGGCTGCTGGCCGCCCCGGAGATTCCGGACTTCCCGCCCGCCCCCTTGGAGAGTCGTCGCATGTTCAGTGATTCGTCTGAAGTCCTCAAGTTCATCACGGAGACCGAGGTCAAGTTCCTCGACATCCGCTTCACCGACCTCCCGGGTGTGCAGCAGCACTTCAACATCCCGGCGTCGACGGTCGACGAGGACTTCTTCACCGTCGGTCAGCTCTTCGACGGCTCGTCGATCCGCGGCTTCGCGTCGATCCACGAGTCCGACATGCAGCTCATCCCCGACGTGTCGACGGCGTACATCGACCCGTTCCGCGCCGAGCGCACGCTCATCATGATCTTCGACATCTACAACCCGCGCACGGGCGAGATCTACTCGAAGGACCCGCGCCAGGTCGCGAAGAAGGCCGAGAAGTACCTCGCCTCGACCGGCATCGCCGACACCGCCTACTTCGCCCCCGAGGCCGAGTTCTACATCTTCGACGACGTCCGCTACGAGGTGAACCAGCACACGAGCTTCTACTCGATCGACTCCAGCGAAGGCGCGTGGAACTCGGGTCGCGTCGAAGAAGGCGGCAACCTCGCCAACAAGACCCCGTTCAAGGGCGGCTACTTCCCCGTCTCGCCGGTCGACCAGCACGCCGACCTCCGCGACGACATCTGCCTGAAGCTGATCGACGCGGGCCTCGAGCTCGAGCGCAGCCACCACGAGGTCGGCACCGCCGGCCAGGGCGAGATCAACTACAAGTTCGACACGATGGTCCACTCCGCGGACGACATCCTGAAGTTCAAGTACATCGTCAAGAACACCGCCAACGAGTGGGGCAAGACGGCGACGTTCATGCCGAAGCCGCTGTTCGGCGACAACGGCTCGGGCATGCACACGCACCAGTCGCTCTGGAACGACGGCAAGCCGCTGTTCTACGACGAGGCCGGCTACGGCGGCCTGTCGGACATCGCCCGCTGGTACATCGGCGGCATCCTGAAGCACGCCCCGGCGCTGCTCGCCTTCACGAACCCGACGGTGAACTCGTTCCACCGCCTCGTGCCCGGCTTCGAGGCCCCGGTGAACCTCGTCTACTCGGCGGGCAACCGTTCGGCGGCTATCCGCATCCCGATCACGGGCACCAACCCGAAGGCGAAGCGCATCGAGTTCCGCGCGCCGGATGCCTCGGGCAACCCGTACCTCGCCTTCGCGGCGCAGCTCATGGCCGGCATCGACGGCATCAAGAACCGCATCGAGCCGCACGAGCCGGTCGACAAGGACCTCTACGAGCTTCCCGCCGAAGAGGCCAAGACGATCCCGCAGGTGCCGGGCTCGCTCGACGCCGTGCTCGACGCGCTCGAGGCCGACCACGACTTCCTCCTCGAGGGCGGCGTGTTCACCAAGGAGCTCATCGAGACCTGGATCGACTACAAGCGCGAGAAGGAGCTGAAGCCGCTGGCCCAGCGTCCGCACCCCTTCGAGTTCGAGCTGTACTACGGCGTCTGAGCCGCAGTTCTCGATCCGAACGCCCCGGGCAGCGTCAGCCGCCCGGGGCGTTCGTCGTCGTCGGGGTTCGCCCGATCCTCACTCGGCGGCGGCCGGGATCTCCCGCACCTCGGCGGTCCGCGCTCCCCCGGCGTCGCCGGTGTTCACGGTGCCTTTCGGCTCGATGAGGATCGCGTGCACCTCCTCGTCGGCCCGCGGGCAGTGCTCCACGCCCTTCGGCACGACGAAGACGTCGTTCGGCCCGAGCACGACGTCCCGGTCGCGCAGTTGGATGGTCAGTTCGCCCGCGACGACGAGGAACAGTTCGTCGGTCTCGGGATGGCTGTGCCAGACGAACTCGCCGAGGAGCTTCACCACCTTCACGTCGTAGTCGTTCACGCTCGTGAGGCGGTGCGGCTGCCAGGGCTCGCCGACCGCGGCGAGGGCGGTCAGCACATTGCGGACGTCGTCGTTCATCCCGCCATCGTAGGGCGGCGGCCGGGAGCTGGAGCGGATGCCTCGAGCGCGCGCGTTTGCCCCCTTGTGCGCGCGGGCGTCTGGACGCCACGATGTGAACGAGTCGGCGCACGCCGGCGCCCGTTTCGAGAAGGGGCCGAGAATGGCTGGGAAGTTCGAGCTCTACACCGACGCGCGAGGCGAATGGCGCTTCCGTCTGAAGGCCGGCAACGGCGAAACGATCGCGGTCTCCGAGGGCTACAGCTCGAAGTCGGCCGCCCAGAACGGCATCGAGTCCGTCAAGAAGAACGCCCCGGACGCCCCGGTCGTCGAAGCCTGACCCACGACTCCGGAACCCCGCGCCGCCCCATGCCGCGCGGGGTTCCGGCCCGTCGGGCGGCCGCGCGGTTCAGCGGGTCGGCTCGCGCCCCGGTTCGATCCCGTAGAAATCGCGGTCGAAGATCGCGCGCGAGCGCCGGGTGAGCTGCAGGTAGTCCTGCTCCAGCTGCGCCGCGGAGCCGGGCGGATAGCCCATGAGGCGGGCAACGCCCTCGAGCTGGGTGCGTTCGACGGGCAGCACGTCGGTGGTGCGGTCGAGCCAGAGGGTCAGCGCCGAGCGCGCCCGCGAGGCGAAGATCCAGGCGGCGCGCAACGTCTCCGCGTCGTCGGCGGCGACGAGCCCGGCGTCGACGGCCGCCTGCAGGGCATCGAGGGTGGAGGTCGTGCGGAGGGCGGGCACGGCCGCGGCGTGCTGCAGCTGGATGAGCTGCACGAACCACTCGACGTCGCTGAGCGAGCCGCGTCCGAGCTTCAGGTGCCTCGCCGGATCGGCGTTCTGCGGCAGCCGCTCGTTCTCGACCCTGGCCTTGATGCGCTTCACCTCGCGCACGGCCTGCTCGGCGATCGACCCCGGATAGCGTACGCCGTCGGCGAGCTCGCGGAACTCGTCGAGGAGCGCGGCATCCCCCGCCACCCCGCGAGCACGCAGCAGCGCCTGCGCCTCCCAGGTCAGCGACCAGCGCGCGTAGTAGGCGCGGTACGCCTCGAGCGAGCGCACCATGACCCCGTTGCGCCCCTCGGGTCGCAGGTCCGCATCGAGCTCGAAGGGCAGGCGGGCGTCCTCGGTGAGCCGACCGAGCTCCGAGACGATGCGCAGCGCGACCCGGTGGGCGGCGTCGCCCTCGAGCGCGGCGGGGCGGTAGACGTAGATGACGTCGGCATCGGAGGAGATGCCGAGTTCGCGCCCGCCGAAGCGGCCCATGCCGATCACCGCGAACTCGATGCCGTCGCCGTCGCCGTCGTCGCCGCGCCGGATGGCCGCGACCGTCGCCGCGAGGTGGTTCTCGGTGACGTCGCTGAGCCCGTGGCCGAGCTCCTCGACGCTGCAGACGTCGAGAATGCCGGCGAGCGCGAGGCGCAGCACCTCGCGGCGACGGATGGCCCGCAGCACGTTCGCCGCGGCCTCCACCTCGCCGTGGCGCGCGAGGACGGCCGCGGACTCGTCGCGGAGCGCCGCGAGCGAGCGCGGTCGCAGCTCGTCGAGGTCTTCGAGCCACGCGACCGCCTCCGGGCTGCGCTCGAGGAGTTCACCGACGAAGCGGGACCCGGAGAGCACGCGGGTGAGACGCAGCGCGGCGTCGGACGAGTCGCGGAGCAGTCGCAGGTACCAGTGCGTCGTGCCGAGCGTGTCGGAGAGCCTTCGGAAGGCGAGCATGCCGTAATCGGGGTCGGCGCCCTCGGCGAACCAGGAGATGAGCACGGGCATGAGGTGCCGCTGGATCGTCGCCCGTCGGGAGACCCCGGACGTGAGGGCGGCGATGTGCCCGAGCGCACCCTTCGGATCGCGGAAGCCGATCGCCGCGAGCCGGGCCTCCGCCTGTGCGCTCGTGAGCTCGAGCCCGCTGGCCGGGAGCGCCGCCACGGCGGAGAGCAGCGGCCGGTAGAAGAGCCGCTCGTGCAGGCCGCGCACCCGCTGCCGCGTCGCCTGCCACAGGGCGGTCAGCTCGGCCGCGTTGCGGGCGAGCCCGCTCGCGCGCGCGAGGACGCGGAGCTCGGACTCGTCGCGCGGCATGAGGTGCGTCCGGCGCAGGCGCGACAGCTGCAGGCGGTGCTCCAGCACGCGGAGCAGGCGATAGTCGTGCGCGAACTCTCCGGCCTCCTCGCGGCCGACGTAGCCGCGGCTCGCGAGCGCGCCGAGCGCGGGCAGCGTGCCGCGCTGGTGGATCTCGTCGTCGCTCGCGCCGTGCACGAGCTGGAGCAGCTGCACGGTGAACTCGATGTCGCGGAGTCCGCCGGGACCGAGCTTCAACTGCACATCGACCTCGTCGGCGGGGATGTGCTGGGTGACCCGCTCGCGCATCTGCTGCACCGACTCGACGAAGCCGTCACGTGCTGAGCTCGCCCAGACCATCGGCGAGAGCGCCGCGAGGTACCGGGCGCCGAGCTCAGCGTCGCCGGCGAGCGGTCTGGCCTTCAGCAAGGCCTGGAACTCCCAGCTCTTCGCCCAGCGCTCGTAGTACTGCACGTGCGAGTCGAGGGTGCGCACGAGCGCCCCGTCCTTGCCCTCCGGTCGGAGGTTCGCGTCGACCTCCCAGAGCGGCGGCTCGACCCCGGCGTCGTCGATGAGCCGGCTCGCGACGACCGCGAGTCGGGTCGCGATCTCGACCGCGCGCCCCTGGGCGAGGCGCTCCTCGTCGGCGGACTCCGCGACGAAGATCACATCGACGTCGCTCAGGTAGTTGAGCTCGCGCGCCCCGGCCTTGCCCATGCCGATGACCGCGAGGCGGGTCGCCGCGACCTCATCGGCCGGGTACCGCCCCGGGGCAGCCGCCTCGTCCGGGCGTCGCCCGACCAGCCGGCGCGCCGCGACGAGGGCGGCGTCGAGCGCGGCGCCGGCGAGGTCGGCGAGGCCCGCCGCCACCGTGTCGACCGCCTCGATCGCACTCGCCCGGCTCAGGTCGTAGACGGCGATGCCCGCGAGCAGGCGGCGGTAGCGGAGGCGGATCGCCCGGGCCGCCTGCTCCGGCTCCACCGCGCCGTCGCCGAGCTCGTCGAGCGCGCCGACGAGGACCGCGCGCGCCTCGCGCTCGCCGAGGGGCGGCTCGGGCTCGCGCTCGAGCAGCACGAGCTCGTCGGGGTTCCGCAGCAGGAATTCGCCGAGCCCTCGTGAGGCGCCGAGCAGCCGAGCCGCGCGCTCGGCGGCCGTCGGGCGTTCCAACACCCGGCGCACCTCGGCGGGGGCCCGCTCGGCGAGACGCTCGAGCGTGGCGAGCGCCTCGTCGGGATCGGCTGCGACCGTGAGGGCCTCCAGCAGCTCGGGCCCTTCGACCTCCGTCGCCTCCGCGAGTCGGGCGAGTCCCGAACGGGCGCGCTCGAAGTCGTCGAAGCCGGCCCGGGCGAGCCCGCTGTACGGCGCCGCCTGCCGAGTCATCCGATCAGAGGATCTCGAGGTTGCGCGTCAGCTCGAAGGGCGTCACCTGCGAGCGGTAGTCCTGCCACTCGGCGCGCTTGTTCGCGAGCACGTAGCGGAAGACCTGCTCGCCCAGGGTGTCGGCGACGAGCTCGGAGCGCTCCATCTCCTCGATCGCGTGGTCGAGGCTCGCGGGCAGCGGGCTGTAGCCGAGCGCCCGGCGCTCGCGGTCGCTCAGCATCCAGACGTCGTCCTCGGCCTCGGGCGGAAGCTCGTAGCCCTCCTCGACGCCCTTGAGGCCGGCGGCCAGCAGCAGGGAGAAGGCGAGGTACGGGTTCGCGGCCGAGTCGATCGCGCGGTACTCGACGCGCGCGCTCTGCCCCTTGTTCGGCTTGTAGAGCGGCACCCGCACGAGCGCCGAGCGGTTGTTGTGGCCCCAGCAGACGAAGCTCGGCGCCTCGCCGCCGCCCCAGAGCCGCTTGTACGAGTTCACGAACTGGTTCGTGACCGCGGAGATCTCGCCCGCGTGGCGCAGCAAGCCGGCGATGAACTGCCGGCCGATCTTCGAGAGCTGGTACTGCGCACCGGGCTCGTAGAACGCGTTCTGATCGCCCTCGAACAGGGAGAGGTGGGTGTGCATGCCGCTGCCCGGGAACTCGGAGAACGGCTTCGGCATGAACGTCGCGTACACGCCCTGCTCGATCGCCACCTCCTTCACGACGGTGCGGAAGGTCATGATGTTGTCGGCCGTGGTCAGCGCGTCGGCGTAGCGCAGGTCGATCTCGTTCTGACCGGGACCGGTCTCGTGGTGGCTGAACTCCACCGAGATGCCCAGGTCTTCGAGCATGCGCACCGAGCGGCGGCGGAAGTCGTGCGCGGTCCCGCCGGGCACGTTGTCGAAGTAGCCCGCGGAGTCCACCGGCTGCGGGCCCTCGGGGCCGTACTTCGACGACTTGAGCAGGTAGAACTCGATCTCAGGATGCGTGTAGAACGTGAAGCCCCGGTCGGCGGCGCGCGCGAGCGTGCGCTTCAGCACGTTGCGGGGGTCGGACACCGCCGGCTCGCCGTCTGGGGTCGTGATGTCGCAGAACATGCGCCCGGTCGGGTCGATGTCGCCCCGCCAGGGCAGGGTCTGGAACGTCGAGGGATCGGGGTACGCGAGCAGGTCGGACTCGTAGGTGCGGCTGAGGCCCTCGATGGCGGAGCCGTCGAAGCCGATGCCCTCGGTGAATGCGCCCTCGACCTCCGCCGGAGCGATCGCGACCGATTTCAGGGTGCCCACGACATCGGTGAACCACAGCCTGATGAACTTGACCCCACGTTCTTCGATGGTCCGGAGAACGAAGTCGCGCTGCTTATCCATCCACACCCTTTCTCGCGCTTCTCAGCGTACTGGGTCGGGCCGGGCGGGGCCTGCGGCTGTGCCAGACTGACGGCATGTCAGAGCAGAACCCGTACGGCGGGGCCTCGGCCTCGGGCGGCCCCAAGCGCGTGCGCACCAGGCACTTCCAGAACGCGAAGCGCGACGGCATCAAGATCACGGGCCTCACGAGCTACGACCAGCTCACGGCGCGCATCTTCGACCAGGCGGGCATCGACTTCCTGCTCGTCGGCGACTCCGCCGGGAACAACGTGCTCGGGTACGAGACGACCCTCCCGGTCACGGTCGACGAGCTGATCCCGCTGACGCGCGCCGTCGCCGGCGCCGTGCAGCGCGCCTTCGTCGTCGCCGACATGCCGTTCGGCTCCTACGAGAGCGGCGCCGAGGAGGCCTTGCACACGGCCGTCCGCTTCATGAAGGAGACCGGGGCGCACGCCGTCAAGCTCGAGGGCGGCGAACGCAGCCACAAGCAGATCCGCCGCATCGTGCAGTCCGGCATCCCCGTCATGGCGCACATCGGCTACACCCCGCAGAGCGAGCACGGCCTCGGCGGGCACATCATCCAGGGTCGCGGCGAGGGACTCGAGCAGCTGCTCGCGGACGCCATCGCGGTGCAGGAGGCGGGCGCCTTCGCGGTCGTCCTCGAGATGGTCCCCTCCGACGCCGCCCGTCAGATCACGGAGCGCCTCGACATCCCGACCATCAGCGTCGGCGCCGGCCCGCACACCGACGGCCAGCTGCTCGTCTGGACCGACTGGGCCGGCCTCACCCCCGGCCGGATCCCGAAGTTCGTCAAGCAGTACGCCGACCTCTCGGGCATCCTCGGCGCGGCCGCGAAGGCCTGGCAGCAGGATGTCTCGGCCGGCGTCTACCCCGGCCCCGAGCACTCGTACGAGTAGCCGCCGAAGCCGCGGCCCGGCGACGCCGGACACGATGATCGAGGGGCGGGCGCTTCGGCGCCCGCCCCTCGTCGTCTCAGTCCTCCGCGGCGTCCTCCGCGGCCCACTTCTCGCTGTTGGCGCGCAGCTTCTCGAGCGCGTGCTCGGCCTCCTCGCGGGTATCGAAGGGGCCGACGCGATCCGCCGACTGCGAGACGAAGCCCTGCTCGACCTCGCCCGTGCGCATGTTGTACCAGAACCGGTGCTCGATGTCCTCCGTCATAGGCTGATCCTATGCCCAAGGACTCCGCCGGCCACCTGATCCCCGGCCGCCTCCCCGCCCCCCGCACGGTGCCCGGCGCGATCGCCCGCCCCGAGTACGTCGGGCGGGCTGCGCCCCGCCCGAACTCCGAGGGCGACCGCTACTCGACCGCGGAGGTCGAGCGCATCCGCGCGGCCGGCCGCATCGCCGCCGGCGCCATCGACGCAGCATCCGCCGCGATCGTCCCCGGGGTCACGACCGCCGAACTCGACCGCATCGTGCACGAGTACGTGGTCGGCCACGGCGCCTACCCCTCGACGCTCGGCTACCGGGGGTTCCCCGCCTCGAGCTGCACCTCGGTCAACGAGGTGATCTGCCACGGCATCCCCGACGACACCGTGCTCGACGAGGGCGACCTCGTGAACCTCGACGTCACGGCCTACCTCGACGGAATGCACGGCGACACGAACGCGACGTTCCTCGTGGGCGACGCCGCGGAGGCGACGCGGCTCCTCGTCGAGCGCACGCGCGAGGCGCTCGCCCGCGGCATCAAAGCGGTCGCCCCGGGGCGCCAGGTGAACGTCATCGGGCGCGCCATCGAGGCCTACGCGAAGCGCTTCGGCTACGGCGTCGTGCGCGACTACACCGGCCACGGCGTCGGACGGGCCTTCCACACCGGTCTCGTGATCCCGCACTACGACGCGCCCGAGCACGACACGGTGATCGAGCCGGGGATGGTGTTCACGATCGAGCCGATGCTCACCCTCGGCACCACCGAGTGGGACCTCTGGGCCGACGACTGGACCGTGGTCACCCGCGACCGCTCCCTCACCGCGCAGTTCGAGCACACCCTCGTCGTCACCGAGCGCGGCGCCGAGATCCTCACGCTCCCCTGAACCACGGGACCGCCGGGTAGGGTGAACGCCATGACGCAGGACCTCGCGATCGGCATCGACATCGGCGGCACCGGCATCAAGGGGGCGGTCGTCGACCTCGCGAGCGGCGAGCTCGTCTCGCCCCGCCGAAAGGTCGCCACCCCCGAGGGCGGCCGTCCGGCCGACATCGTCGAGGCCGCGAGCACGCTCCTCGAAGAGTTCTCCGAGTCAGGCGGCGACGGGCTCCCCCTCGGCGTGTGCTTCCCCGCCGTCGTGAAGCGGGGGCTCACCCTCTCGGCGGCGAACGTCTCGCACGAGTGGATCGGCCTGCACGCCGAGGAGCTCTTCGAGCAGGCGCTCGGCCGGGACATCCACTTCATCAACGACGCCGACGCGGCGGGGGTCGCCGAGCTCCGCTACGGGGCCGCCCGCGGCGCCGACGGCCTCGTCATCCTGACCACCCTCGGCACCGGCATCGGCTCGGCGTTCCTCTACGACGGCGTGCTCGTGCCGAACACGGAGCTCGGGCATCTCGAACTCGACGGCGACGACGCCGAGCACCGCGCCGCGTACTCGGCGATGGAGCGCGAGGACCTCGACTGGGCGGAGTGGGCGAAGCGCCTGCAGCGCTACTACGCCCACCTCGAGATGCTCTTCTCCCCCGACCTGTTCGTGGTCGGCGGCGGCGTCTCGAAGCACCACGAGCAGTTCCTGCCGCTGCTCGAGCTGACCACGCCGATCGTGCCCGCCGTGCACCGAAACAACGCGGGCATCCTCGGCGCCGCCTCGCTCGCGGCCGACTGAGCGATCGCGCGCCACAGGGGGCCGGGCGGATGAGGTGCGAGCGGGCCGGCTGATACGCCGGGTTCTGTTCACCGGGCGCTTGCGCGACACCGGCTGGACGGCCATCTCTCTCGGGACCGTGTTGCCACGGCCCTCTAGCGGCCTACCCGGGAACGGGACGGGCAGCCCCATCGTTCCCTGTCTGGCCTTGCTCCGGACGAGGTTTACCGAGCCGACCGCGTCACCGCGGCCGCTGGTGGGCTCTTACCCCACCGTTTCACCCTTACCGCGGGCCGAAGCCCGAGGCGGTCTGTTTTCTGTGGCACTGTCTCGCGGGTCACCCCGGGTGGGCGTTACCCACCGTCCTGCCCTGCGGAGCCCGGACGTTCCTCGGCGCCCGATCGCTCGGGCGACGCGACCGTCTTGCCGACCCGCTCGCCGGGCCAGTCTACCGGGCGGGAGCGCCGACGCCCTGCCGCCCGGCGCGGTTCAGAGCCCGGACTCCTCGGTGCGGACCAGGATGCGGTCGCACTCGGGGCACTGCACGACCTCGTCGGGCGCCGAACGGCGCACCGCTTCGAGGTCGCTGCCCGTGAGCGTCATCGTGCAGCCGCCGCAGGTGCGCTGGCGGAGCAGCGCCGCACCCACCCCGGCTCCCCGCTCGCGGCGCTGCTCGTAGAAGGCGAGCAGTGCCTCGGGCACCGTGGCCGCGACCGTGCCGCGATCGCGGACGGCCTGCTCGCGCTCGGTCTCGAGGCCGGCGGCGGCCTCGGCCCGCTCGGACTCGAGCTGCTGCTGCGCGACGGCGATGCCGGCGCGCTCGTCGTCGATCGCCGCGACCGCGGATTCCGCGCCCTCGACGCGCTCCATCACCACGAGCTCCTGGTCCTCCAGGTCGGAGAGGCGGCGGCGGAGGGAGACGAGTTCGGACTCGAGCGCCGCGACGTCCTTCACCGAGGAGGTCTGCGTGAGGCGCTCGCTGTCGCGCGCGATACGGGCCTCGACCATCTCGACGTCGGACTCGATGCGCTTGAGCTCCGCGCGGGTGTCCTCGAGGACCCCGTGCGCCTCGGCGCGGGAGCGGCGCACGCCGTCGTCGCGGCTCGCGAGTTCGGCGAGCGGCGCCGCCTGGGGCAGGTTGCCGAGTCGGTGCGTGAGCTGGGCGATGCGGGTGTCGATCGCCTGGAGCCGCAGCAGCGTCTCCTGGTCGGCGGGGCTGGCCTTCACGTGTTGCTCCTCGTGGGGTCGGCGGTCGGGATGGCTGGACGGGTCATTGGACGACCTGGAAGTCCCAGGGGTCGGTGCGCAGCTCGGAGACGACGACGTCGAGCCCGGGCAGATCTTCGCGGAGCTCGGCGGCGGCGCGGTCGAGCCAGAGCCACTCGCTCGCCCAGTGGGAGACGTCGAGCAGCGCGGGCCCGCCGCCGACGAGCGCCTGCTCGCGCGCCTCGGAGGCGGGGTGGTGGCGGAGGTCGGCGGTGACGTAGACGTCGGCCGCGCGGACCGCGGGGTCGCCGAGCAGCGAGTCGCCAGCACCGCCGCACAGCGCGACCGTCTCGACCGGCTCGTCGAATCCGCCGGCGGCCCGGACCCCGGTCGCGGTGGGCGGCAGGAGCTCGGCGAGCCGGCGGGCGAAGCGGCCGAGCGTCGTCGGCTCGGGGAGGCGGCCGACCCGGCCGAGGCCGGTGCGGCCGTCGGGCGACGGCACGATCGGGCGGACGTCGAGCAGCCCGAGACGCTCGGCGAGCACCGCGGAGGTGCCCGTCTCGACCACGTCGGCGTTCGTGTGGGCGGCGACGAGCGCGCAGCCGCCGCGGATGAGCTTCGCGAGCACGGCGCCCTTGTAGCGGTCTTCGGCGACCGTCGTGACGCCGCGGAGCAGGAGCGGGTGGTGCGCGATCACGAGGTCGAAGCCCCCGTCGATCGCTTCGTCGACCGTCGCCTGCACGGCGTCGACGACGAGCAAGATGCGTCGGACCTCGGCCTTCGGGTCGCCGGCGACGAGCCCGGCGGCGTCCCACGGCTCCATGCCGGAGATCGGCCAGCGTCGTTCGACGACGTCGAGCACCTCGGCGAGCGTGCGGCTCATGCGCGCGGGGCCCGGTGCTCGGCGCCGGTGGAGCGCTCGCAATGGTCCACGGTCGTGCTCACCTTCCCGGCCGCGCCGGATACGCGGGTCCGTGCCTCGGACCATCGTATCGCCGAGTGCACTCCGCCAATCGAGCGTCCGTTCAGGCGACGCCAAACACTCTCGACAACCGGTCGATCGAGCCCGCGGTCCAGTCTTCAACAAACTTGACATTGCTACCGAAGAAGGACTCGGACCAAGCGTCGCGCGCGTCTAGAAACGCCACTCTTGCCAGTTCGACAAGGAGCCCTGGCTGCACCCGAATTCGGCGCTCAAGTCGCTCAAAGCCCCAGAGCGAAACATCCTCAAAGCGACGGCTGCGGCCAAACCGAAGTCCGAGATTCTCTTCCTTCGAGTACGCAGCAGTCGAAACCAGATCATACGCAGGCGACAGCCGTGGATTGCGACCATCGGGATACAGAAGCGACCAGTTCTTCAAATGAGCGTCACCGTTGCCGGAAACGATATTGAAGACCATCCGTCGCACGAATTCTTCTAGCGAGGCCGTGTCATGCCCGCGGAAGCAGAGCGCCCCAATCGTTTCGTAGGCACCGTCATACTTTCGATCCGCCGCGAACCCACGCACCTGTGCAAAGTCCTCGATGTGCAAGGGCGTCCCGTCGTCTCGGCGATCAAATCTCTTGATCGCGTACGCGAACTCTTCGTTCGATGGCCACATTCCCATCGAGATTTCAAATGCATCATCACGGTGGAGAAGGTGGATCTCTGGTACCTCGAGGCCGGAAGCAGCAGCCCACGCCATCGTTGCAAACTCGTTCTCGGGCACTGATCGGTGGACTGGGTGCGGCAATTTGACAATCCAATGCCCACCGGCGCCGTGCGCAGGGATTGTGAACCGATCACCTTGTCTCGCCATCGAGAACTTCAGCCCTACACCGGCAAGAGAGAATTTGATTGGCCCTGAAGGGAGGATCACTCCGGCGACGTTGTCAACAGGAAGGCCTCCTTGCCAAGCAATGTCGGCCCCTTTCCCATCGACGATCTGCACAGCCCCTGGAAGGTCGTGACCGACTTGAGCGAGGAGTTCCATCTCCCGTGCCGGCGAGACCCGTCGATCGCGAGCGATCAGCTCGCGCAATCGCCCTTCTGGAAGCAAATTCGCAAACCAGGCTGGAAGTCGCAGCGCCGAAGCCACATTGGATCGCTTGTGATCTTCGAACCAAAGCCCCAGTATGTTCCGGCCCGGATCCTCCCAGTACTCCGGGAGAAAACTGAAGCGGACAAAGTCGCCGCGCTGATGAAGCACACCGACTTCTTGCCCAGCCAGCATCACAGCGTGGCGAGCATCATCCCTCATCCGACGTCGAATCCTGGATCATCCAGGTCGTCCAGGTCATCCAGGTCATATTCAGCTAGGGGCGCGTTGGCCGGGAGATTCAATCCCATGCGCGCTTCAAGAAACTTCGTCACGGATGCGGCGATCGCGTCTCGCCTGAGCACGAGAAAGTCGTCGAACCGCCGCTCCAGGAGAGCGAGCGAAGCGCCTCCGCTAACAAAATGCGAGGAGGCGATCATGTCCGCATCAATGAACAGGCTCGCCGTCCGGGCAAGTACGGTCCGAGCCTCTTCAACGGCGACGTCCTCCTCGGTCAAGATGAATCTCCCCCCAACCCCCGCAGCGAGCACTGGGGCCTGAATCCGTCCTCTGGGTACCACGTCGGAAATGATCCCATGCGCGGTCTCCGCCCCGTCCAAGCTTTCGGCAAGCGACAGCGGCTCGATTACTTCCCCATCAGAGAACCTTCGTGGCCCGTGCTCGTACATCGCACAGAGCATCACTTTCGTCGCTGCGGTATTGGTCCGAAACTGATTGACGTTCGGCTTGATGAACAAGAAGTCATCCGGCACCAACGCGAGCAGCTCCTGGACAGAACCTGACTCACTCTGAGGGTTGACGCGGCTCGCGAATCCTCGGCCCATCGCAGTGGCGCTGCCGCTGAAAATTGTCGGGGCAAGGGCAGCTCGCCAGAACCAACGCACAAGGAGATCACTGTTGCGCTCCAAAGGGTCCGGGAAGTGCGCGAAGAAGCGCGCGAGCGTGACAAGGAGGTACTTGTAGGGGAGCAATGTGATGTGCGGGACACCTGCACGCTCTTGCAGAAACGCGATTGCACGACGAAGCGCCTCGTGACCGCCTTGGAAAGCCTCCTCACGACTCTCGTCGGAGGCAACATCGAGACTGGCGCCCCGTTCCTCTGCGAACTCCTGCCGGAGATCTCGAGAAAAGTCTGCGTGGCGGCGAGCCAGAATCGCGTGGAGAACAGTGTCTCCGTCGATCGTTCCGAAGCCAGTGTTCGCGAGATCGTCAGCGATCGCTTGGATCGTCATCCCATCGTCGCTGCGCTCGCTAAACAGAGCATGGAAAACCTCAGCACGCCGCAGTTTTCGCCCGGCGTTGTTTGTCCGGTCAAAGATCTCTCGAAGAGTCTCCTCATCGCTCTCGTCAACGATAGAAGCTGGGACGGAGAAATCCCTCAGCCGGACGGCTACGTTGTTTATCTCCCCGATGTACTCAGAGGCGTCCGGCCGGGCCTGAGCCCACTCGAGCAGCTGTCGCAGGTCAAAGAGTGTCGGAAGCGGCACGCGAAGATCATCCTCGCCACCGCCAAGGACAAACGCTCGTTTCGACAGATCGAAGTCAATCCTGAAACGCTCGGATGCATCGTACGCCTGTTGGGTTACCGCGTTCGCGATCGCGGTTATCCGCTGCTGTCCATCAACCACCCACATGGCCTCCGTCACCTCGGGTGCTTCAATATGCAGCTCACCCAGGCTCACTTCCGCTGCCTCCGCGCGACGCCTCCACAAGAGAAGGCTGCCCACCGGGTATCCCTTCTGGATGCTGTCAAAGAGGCTTAAGACATCTCTTCGGTCCCAACGAAAGTTCCTCTGGAACTCCGGCACCCTCAGTCGCCCCTGTGACACCAGCCCGACGAGGTCCTCGATTCGATAAACGCCCGCTGTTGTACGTGTCGCAATCTCGGGCATCTAGATTCCTATCTCGAGGCACTGCATCGTCGACTCCATCGGCGCAGATGTCGCGAAGCGCACCAGGAGTCTGGGCGCATCGACGACTCCTGCCAAGTCTGCACCAATCCTCGACTACCGAACACGAATCCGGTCCGAGTGTCGTGGGGCGCATCCTTAGGAGTCGATGGCATACACAGTTTCGGGTCTCCGAGGGGAGTCGAAACACTTGGAGAGCTCGTCGATATCGAGCCCGAGTATCTGCCTTGTTGAACTCGAGTTCGAAGCCGGAGAGCGGACCCACCGAGAATGCCTCTGACTGGCATTCAGATCCGGCGCGCGTGAGCATGAGCTATCCCGGCCGCGCCGGACACGCGGGTCCGTGCCTCGGAGACTGATTGCGTGCCACCATCAGTTTCTGCAGCTGTCGAACACCTTCCGGTGCCGAGCGGACGGTCGGAGTGTCCCATCAACATGACCGTGGAACTGCTCGGCGACCGCTGGTCCCTGATCGTCCTGCGGGACATCGTCTTCGGCGGCCATCGGCACTTCCGGGAGCTCCTCGGCAACTCGCTCGAGGGGAGCGCCTCGAACATCTTGTCCTCGCGATTGACGAAACTCGTCGAGGCGGGCCTCCTCACCCGCAACGAAGACGCGAGCCACCGGCAGAAGATCGACTATCGGCGCACGGAAGCGGCGATCGAGTTGGTCCCGGTTCTCGCGCAGCTCGGCGCGTGGGGGAATCGCTGGCTGCCCACTGCGCCGGAACTCGCGATCCGCGCTGCGATCCTCGCCGACGGCGGTCCCGAGCTGTGGGACCGCTTCATGAACGAGCTCCGCGACGTGCATCTCCATGGGAAGCCGTCGGCGGCCGACAGCGTGATGGCGGAGCTCGCCCAGGCCTCCGCACGAGCGGCGGTGGGCCCGGCCGGGCTCGAACCGACGACATCCACGGTGTAAACGTGGCGCTCTACCAACTGAGCTACAGGCCCGCACGCGAAGCGCGGCGAGGCCCAATCCTACCGGCCGGCGAGGAGCCGGGCCGTACACTCGCGGTATGCGCAGCGACGCCGACGACGGGACCGCCTCGTCCGCCGACGACGCCCCCGCCTCGCCGGTGCAGGAGCGACGGGCCGAGACGCGCTGGGCGGCGTTCACCGGCATCGTCGTGGCGGCCGCCCTCACCGCGCTCGTGCACGAGCCCGACACCGCGGTTGGGCGGACCGTCGGACTGATCGCGCTCGCGGCCATGGCGGTGCCGCTGTTCGTCATCAACCCGCATCGGCTCGATCGGCAGACGCAGTGGTCCCGGGCCCTCGCGATCGCGTTCGCATCGGTCCTCGTGCTCGTGAACCAGCTCGGCGTCGTGAACGTCATCGTGCGCCTGGTCGACGGCAGCGCCGACGGCGCGACGGTGCTGCTCGCCGCCGGACAGGTCTGGGTGACGAACGTGATCGCCTTCGGACTGCTCTACTGGGAACTCGATCGCGGCGGCCCGGTCGCCCGCGGCACGCTGCCCCGGAGCGCCCTGCCGCTCGCGGACTTCGCGTTCCCGCAGGACGACGAGGCCGATGCGGCCCGCGAGGTCGCCGCCGGTTCCTCCCGACGCGGCGACTGGCGCCCCGGCTTCGTCGACTACCTCTACGTCTCGCTCACGAACACGATGGCGTTCAGCCCGACCGACGCGATGCCGCTGCGCAGCCGCACGAAGCTGCTGATGTCGGTGCAGGCGCTCACCGGCTTCGTGCTGCTCGCGCTCGTGATCTCGCGGGCGGTGAACATCCTCGCCTGACGCCGGGCGCTCCTCGGCCGACGACGCCAGCTCAGAGCGCCGCGATGGCCTCGCGGTAGGCGGCGAGCGGCCGCGGCTCCCCCGGCGCGCTGGCGAAGGACGCCCGCACTCGGCGTTCGCGGTCGATCACGAAGGTCGCACGGGATGCCGTGCCGGCATCCTCCCGGAACGCGCCGAAGGCACGCGCCACCTCGCCGTGCGGCCAGAAGTCGGCCAGCAGCGGGAAGTCGAAGCCCTCCTGCTCGCCCCAGGCGCGCAGCGCGAACTTCGAGTCGACCGACACGCCGACGAGCTGCACCGCGGCGTCCTGGAAGAGCGGCAGATGGTCGCGGAGCTCGCACAGCTCCCCGTGGCAGATGCCCGAGAACGCGAGCGGGAAGAAGACCAACGCGACCGGCGACCGCGCGGTGAGCGCGGCCAAGGAGGTCGGCGCGCCGTGCTGGTCGGGCAGGGTGAAATCGGGTGCCTGGGCCCCTGACGGCAGGATCATTGATAGCGTCGCTTTCGGTGATGGCGCCCGAGCCATGGCCGGTCGGACCGGTGGGCTGCGGGCATAGAATCACTAGGATGGCGTGGTGCCGCTCGGGCGAGGAGTCCGCTCGGCGCGCACACGCACGAACCGCTTCGAGACTACTGAAAGAGGTCGAGTGTGACTGTCAACGACCAGGACCCTTACTCGGTCGACGCCATGGACTCCGATCCCGACGAAACGGGTGAATGGGCTGAATCCCTCGACGCTCTCGTCGCGGCGAAGGGCCACCAGCGGGCTCGCGAGATCATGCTGAGCCTGCTCAAGCGCTCCAAGGAACTGCACCTCGGCGTGCCGATGGTGCCCACCACCGATTACCTCAACACGATCGCCCCCGAGAACGAGCCCGAGTTCCCGGGCGACGAGGAGATCGAGCGCCGCTACCGCGCCTGGATCCGCTGGAACGCCGCCGTGCTCGTGCACCGCGCCCAGCGACCGGACATCGCCGTCGGCGGCCACATCTCGACCTACGCGTCGAGCGCTGCCCTCTACGAGGTCGGCTTCAACCACTTCTTCCGCGGCCAGGACCACCCCGGCGGCGGCGACCAGGTCTTCTACCAGGGCCACGCCTCCCCCGGCATGTACGCCCGCGCGTTCCTCGAGGGCCGGCTCAGCGCCGACCAGCTCGACGGCTTCCGCCAGGAGAAGTCGCACGCCCCGAACGGCCTCTCCAGCTACCCGCACCCGCGGCTCATGCCGGAGTTCTGGCAGTTCCCAACCGTGTCGATGGGCCTCGGCCCGATCAACGCGATCTACCAGGCGCAGCTCAACAAGTACCTCACCAACCGCGGCATCAAGGACGCCTCCGACCAGCACGTCTGGGCGTTCCTCGGCGACGGCGAGATGGACGAGGTCGAGAGCCGCGGTCAGCTCCAGGTCGCCGCGAACGAGGGGCTCGACAACCTCACCTTCGTGATCAACTGCAACCTGCAGCGGCTCGACGGCCCGGTGCGCGGCAACGGCAAGATCATCCAGGAGCTCGAGAGCTTCTTCCGCGGCGCCGGCTGGAACGTCATCAAGGTCATCTGGGGCCGCGAGTGGGACGACCTGCTCGCCCGCGACGACGAGGGCGCCCTGCGCAACCTCATGAACGTCACCCCCGACGGTGACTACCAGACCTACAAGGCCGAGTCGGGCGCCTACGTGCGCGAGAACTTCTTCGGCCGCGACCCGCGCGCCCTCGACCTCGTCACGCACCTGAGCGACGACGAGATCTGGGGCCTGAAGCGCGGCGGCCACGACTACCGCAAGGTCTACGCGGCGTTCAAGGCCGCGACCGAGCACAAGGGCCAGCCGACCGTCATCCTCGCGAAGACGATCAAGGGCTACGGGCTCGGACCGGCGTTCGAGGGCCGCAACGCGACCCACCAGATGAAGAAGATGACCCTCGACAACCTGAAGACCTTCAGGGACTCGATGCGCATCCCGATCAGCGACGCCCAGCTCGAGGAGAACCCCTACCTCCCGCCGTACTACCACCCGGGCGGCGAGGACCAGGCGATCCAGTACCTGCACGAGCGCCGGCGCGCGCTCGGCGGCTACACGCCCGAGCGGCGCACCTCGCACACCGCGATCTCGCTGCCGGACGACTCCGCCTACGCGATCGCGAAGAAGGGCTCCGGCACCCAGGAGATCGCCACGACCATGGCGTTCGTGCGGCTCCTGAAGGACCTGATGCGCTCGAAGGACTTCGGCCACCGCATCGTGCCGATCATCCCCGACGAGGCGCGCACCTTCGGCATGGACGCGTTCTTCCCGAACGCGAAGATCTACAACCCGAACGGCCAGCACTACACCTCGGTCGACCGCGAGCTGCTCCTCGCCTACAAGGAGAGCCCGCAGGGCCAGATCATCCACGTCGGCATCAACGAGGCCGGGGCGCTCGCCGCGTTCACCAACGTCGGCACCTCGTACTCGACGCAGGGCGAGCCGCTGATCCCGATCTACGTCTTCTACTCGATGTTCGGGTTCCAGCGCACGGGCGACGCGATCTGGGCCGCAGGCGATCAGATGGCGCGCGGCTTCATGATCGGCGCGACCGCCGGCCGCACCACGCTCACCGGCGAGGGCCTGCAGCACGCCGACGGCCACTCGCTGCTGCTCGCGGCGACGAACCCGGCGGTCGTCTCCTACGACCCGGCGTACGGCTACGAGATCGGGCACATCGTGCGCTCCGGCCTTGAGCGCATGTACGGCGGCTCGCACCCCGACCCCAACGTCATGTACTACCTCACGGTGTACAACGAGCCGATCGTGCAGCCCGCCGAGCCGGAGGGCGTCGACGTGGACGGCATCGTCCGAGGCATCCACCGCATCTCGCAGTCGCCGGTGCAGGGGCCGAAGGCCCAGCTGCTGGCGTCCGGCGTCGCGGTGCCGTGGATCCTCGAGGCGCAGCAGCTCCTCGCCGAGGACTGGGGCGTCGCGGCCGACGTGTGGAGCGTCACCAGCTGGTCGGAGCTCAACCGCGACGGCCTCGCCGCCGACGAGCACAACTTCCTGAACCCCGACGCCGAGCGCCGCGTGCCGTACCTCACGCAGAAGCTCTCGGGCGCGGCCGGCCCGTTCGTGGCGGTGTCCGACTTCATGCACGGCGTGCAGGAGCAGATCCGCCCCTACGTCCCGGGTCAGTACGCCACGCTCGGCGCCGACGGCTTCGGCTTCTCGGACACCCGCCCGGCGGCCCGTCGCTTCTTCAAGATCGACGGCCCCTCGGTCGTGGTCCGCACGCTCGAGCTCCTCGCGGAGCGCGGCGAGGTCGACCGCTCGCTCGCCGGCCAGGCGATCGCCAAGTACCGTCTGCACGACGTCAACGCCGGCACCACGGGGTCGGCCGGCGGCGAGAGCTGACGGGCGACCGGCATTGGCGACGAGGCCCCGGACGAAGGCGGAGACGCTCGCGTGGTTGCGCACCATCTCGGGCGAGCTGTCCACCCAGACGCTGAAGCGACTGGAGGACACGCTCCCCTGGTACGGTGACATGCCGCCGAGCCGACGCTCGGCCGTGGGCCTCGTCGCACAGGCGGGCATCACCTCGTTCATCTCCTGGTTCGACGACCCGCGCTCCACGCCGTGGATCGCCGCCGACGTGTTCGGCGCGGCGCCCCGGGAACTGCTCCGCTCGGTGAGCCTGCAGCAGACGCTGCAGCTCATCCGGGTCGTGGTCGAGGTCGTCGAGGAGCGGGTGAAGGACGGCGGCGAGCCGCTGCGCGAGGCGATCCTGCTCTACTCGCGGGAGATCGCCTTCGCTGCGGCCGACGTCTACGCGCGCGCCGCCGAGGCGCGCGGGCTCTGGGACGCGCGGCTCGAGGCGCTCGTGGTCGACTCGATCCTCTCGGGCGAGTACGACGACGAGCTGCCGAGCCGCATCGCGGCCCTCGGCTGGCACGGCCACGGCGAGGTCGCGGTGCTCGTCGGCACGGCGCCGAAGCAGTTCGACGTCGACCAGGTGCGCCGCGCCGCGCGGCACATGCACGCCGACGTGCTGATCGGCGTGCAGGGCAACCGGCTCGTCGTCGTCATCGGCCGCGCCGACCCGCAGGCGCGCGAGGGCGGCGAGGAGACCATCGGCACCGCCCCGGCGCTCAGCTTCCTCGAGATCGCGACGCAGCTCGAACCGCAGTTCGGCGCGGGGCACCTCGTGCTCGGGCACGAGGTGCCGAACCTCGTGGATGCCTCGAAGAGCGCGAAGGCGGCCCTCGCGGGCTTCGCGGTCGCGCGGTCATGGCGGCACGCCCCGCGACCGGTGCACGCCGACGACCTGTTGCCCGAACGGGCGCTCGCGGGCGACCCGCTCGCCCGGGCGACGCTCGTGCACCGCATCTACCGGCCGCTCCAGGCCCACTCGACCGAGCTGCTGACGACGCTCTGGAGCTACCTCGACAACGGCCGCTCGCTCGAGGCGACCGCCAGGGAGCTGTTCGTGCACCCGAACACCGTGCGCTACCGGCTGAAGCGCGTCTCGGACGTGATCGGCTACGACGCGACGGGCGCGCGCGAGGCGCTGATCCTGCAGTCGGCGCTCATCGTCGGTTCCATGAGCGATCACGAGGCGCAGCCGCGCCGGCGCAGCGCGAACTGACGGCAGCCGCCCGAGCGCGGCATCTGTGCCCCGCGCACAAGGGTTTTCCGCAGACCTTGTGGCGTGTGCACACCCACGACCGTCCAGGCGTTGGCAGACTAGTCGGGTGATCGTCGTCGTCTGCCCTGGACAGGGCTCGCAGACCCCCGGATTCCTCACCCCCTGGCTCGAGGACCCGGCGCGCGCCGCGCGCCTGGCCGAGCTCTCGGCCGCGGCCGATCTCGACCTCGCCGAGCACGGCACGGTGAGCGACGCCGAGACCATCCGCGACACGAAGGTGGCGCAGCCGCTCATCGTGGCGGCCGGCATCCTGACGCTCGAGGCGCTCTTCGACGGCGGCCGCGCCACCGGCGTGGGCGGCATCGCCGGGCACTCGGTCGGCGAGATCACCGCGGCAGCAGGCAGCGGCGTGCTGGACGCGAGCGAGGCCATGCGCTTCGTCGCGGCCCGCGGTCGGGCCATGGCGGATGCCGCAGCCGAGGTCGCGACCGGCATGAGCGCCGTCCTCGGCGGCGACGAGCAGGAGCTCCTCGCCCGCCTCGCCGAGCTCGGCCTCGAGCCGGCGAACTACAACGGCGGCGGCCAGATCGTCGTCGCCGGCGCGCTCGACGCCCTCGAGCAGCTGAAGGCCGAACCGCCCGCCGGCACCCGGGTCATCCCACTGCAGGTCGCCGGCGCCTTCCACACCCGCTACATGCGCCCCGCCGTCGACCGGCTCGCCGAGGTCGCGGCCACGCTCTCCCCCGCCGACCCCGTGCTCCCGCTCTGGACGAACCGCGACGGCAGCCGGGTCGAGTCGGGCGCCGCCTTCGTCGAACTCCTCGTCGGCCAGGTCTCCTCGCCCGTGCGCTGGGACCTCGACATGACCGCCTTCGCCGACGCCGGCGTCACCGGGATCATCGAGCTCGCCCCCGCGGGCGCGCTCGTCGGGCTCGCCAAGCGCGGGCTGAAGGGCGTGCCGACCGTCGCCGTGAAGACGCCCGACGATCTCGCCGCCGCGGCCGAGCTGATCGCCGCTCAGGCCGCCTGAGCCCCCGACCCCCGAGAAGAAGCAGAGAAGAGTCGAAGCGCATGACCAAGCCGACCCTGCAGCAGTCGCACGGCCCCGCCTACACGCGGATCTACGCGATGGGCGCCGCCCGCGGCGAGCACGCAGTGCCGAACGACGAGCTGATCGGTCCGATCGACTCCTCCGACGAGTGGATCCAGCAGCGCACCGGCATCGTCACCCGCACCCGCGCGAGCGCCGCCGTGAGCGCGCTCGACCTGGCGACGGAGGCCGCACAGGAGGCGATCGCGAAGTCCGGGATCTCCCCCGAGCTCATCGACCTCGTCATCGTCGCCACGATCTCCAACGTGCAGCAGACGCCGTCGATGGCCGCGGTGCTGGCCGACCGGGTGGGGGCGAACCCCGCGGCCGCCTACGACGCCAATGCCGCCTGCGCGGGCTACGCCTACGCGGTCGCCCAGGCCGACGCGCTCATCCGCACCGGCGTCGCGCACTACGCACTCGTCGTCGGCGCCGAGAAGCTCTCCGACGTCGTGGACCCGACCGACCGCAGCATCTCCTTCCTGCTCGGCGACGGTGCGGGCGCCGCGGTGATCGGGCCGAGCGACTTCCCCGGCATCGCCCGCACCGTCTGGGGCTCCGACGGGTCGAAGGCCGGCGCGGTCGGCATGAACCGCACGCTCGTCGAGTACCGCGACGGCGAGGGCGAGTGGCCGACGCTGCGCCAGGAGGGCCAGACGGTCTTCCGCTGGGCCGTGTGGGACATGGCGAAGGTCGCGAAGCAGGCCCTCGACGCCGCCGGCATCACGAGCGCCGACCTCTCGGCCTTCATCCCGCACCAGGCGAACATGCGCATCATCGACGAGTTCGCCAAGCAGCTGAAGCTGCCTGAGTCGGTCGTCATCGCCCGCGACATCGCGACGACGGGCAACACCTCGGCCGCGTCCATCCCGCTCGCGACGCACCGCCTGCTCGAGGAGCACCCCGAGCTGTCCGGCGGCCTCGCGCTGCAGATCGGCTTCGGCGCCGGACTCGTGTTCGGCGCCCAAGTGGTGGTTCTTCCCTGAACCACCGGTCCCCGTCCCTCTAGACTGTGTCTCGGTCAAACGAGACACCCCTGCAAGGAGAAGAACCATGGCATTGTCCAACGAAGAAGTGCTGGCCGGCCTGGCCGAGCTCATCAACGACGAGACCGGCATCGCGACCGACACGGTGGAGCTGGACAAGTCGTTCACCGATGACCTCGACATCGACTCCATCTCGATGATGACGATCGTCGTCAACGCCGAGGAGAAGTTCGATGTCAAGATCCCCGACGAAGAGGTGAAGAACCTCAAGACCGTCGGCGACGCCGTCAGCTTCATCGTCAAGGCCCAGGCCTAGGCATCGCGACGAGCGGGCCGCCCAGGCGGCCCGCTCGCACGGTCCTCGTCCCGTTTCCTCCCGGAGTGTTTTCGTCATGACCAAGAACATCGTCGTCACCGGCATCGGTGCGAGTTCGCCGCTCGGTGGAACCGCCCCCGAGAGCTGGGACGCCCTGCGCGCCGGCGTGTCCGGCGCCCGCAGCCTCGAGCACGACTGGGTCGAGAAGTACGAGCTTCCCGTCACCTTCGCGGCCGAGGCCATCGTGCGCCCCGAGGCCGTCCTCGAGCGCCCCGTCGCCAAGCGGCTCGACCCCGCCTCCCAGTTCGCGCTCATCGCCGCCAAGGAGGCCTGGGCCGACGCCGGCGCCCCCGAGGTCGACCCCGAGCGTCTCGGCGTCGACTTCGCGACCGGCATCGGCGGCGTCTGGACGCTGCTCGACGCCTGGGACACGCTGCGCGAGCGCGGCCCCCGCCGCGTGCTGCCCATGACCGTGCCGATGCTCATGCCGAACGCCGCCGCGGGCAATCTCTCGCTGCACTTCGGCGCCCGCGCCTACGCGAGCACCTATGCGAGCGCGTGCGCCTCGAGCACCGAGTCGCTCGTGAACGCCGTCAAGCACCTGCAGGACGGCCTCGCCGACATCGTCATCGCGGGTGGCACCGAGTCGGCCATCCACCCCATCACGATCGCGTCCTTCGCGTCGATGCAGGCCCTCTCGCGCCGCAACGACGACCCGGCGCACGCCTCGCGTCCGACGAGCATCGACCGCGACGGCTTCGTCATGGGCGAGGGCGCCGGAGCGCTCATCCTCGAGACCGAGGAGCACGCCAAGGCCCGCGGCGCGAAGATCTACGCCTACGTGGTCGGCGGCGGCGTCACGGCCGACTCGTACCACATCACGGCCAACGACCCCGAGGGCCGCGGTGCGTCCCGGGCGGTCGAGCTCGCACTCGCCCAGGCCGGCGCGACGCCCGACGAGGTCACGCACATCAACGCGCACGCGACCTCGACGCCGGTGGGCGACCCGAACGAGTACCAGGCGCTGAAGAACGTGTTCGGCAGCCGCATCGACGACATCCCCGTGTCGGCGACCAAGGCGTCGACGGGCCACCTCCTGGGCGGCACGGGCGCGCTCGAGGCGATCTTCACGATCTTCGCGATCCGCGACCGTCAGGCGCCGCCGACGATCAACCTCACCGAGCAGGACCCCGAGGTCCCGTTCCGCGTCTCCGGCGAGTCGCAGGATCTGGGCGCCGGCGACCAGCTCGCGATCTCGAACTCCTTCGGCTTCGGCGGGCACAACGCGGTCATCGCGTTCCGCTCCGCATGATCCGACGCCGTTCGCACGGCGCATGACGACGGGCCCGGTGGGATTCCCACCGGGGCCGTCGACATCGGGCCGCCCGCTTCGCTCGTACGGTCGCCGGGAATCTCATCCGACCTCCGCGTCGCGCCGCAGGCGACCCGCGGCATCCGCTCAGCCCACCTGGTGCAACCAGACGACCGGAGCGAAGTCGCTCGCATGGCGGAACGGCTCGAGCTCGTCGTCCCACGCCTGACCGAGTGCGAGGCGCAGCTCGCGGTGCAGTTCGACCGGGTCGTGCCCGGCCAGCTCGAGCGCGTACCGGACGCGGTCCTCGGGGACCACGGCGTTGCCGGCGCTGTCGGTCTGCGCGAAGTGGATGCCGAGGTCCGGCGTGTGCATCCAGCGCGCGCCGTCGCTGCCGGCACCGGGGTCCTCGCTCACCTCGAACCGCACATGGTCCCAGCCGCGCAGCGCCGAGGCGAGCCGCGCGCCGTCGCCCTGCGCGCCCTCCCAGTAGTACTCCGCGCGCATGCTGCCGCGCAGCACCGGCTGCTCCTGCCAGTCGAAGTTCACGGGCACGCCGAGCGTGCGTCCTACCGCCCACTCGACGTGGGGGCAGATCGCTCGTGGCGAGGAGTGCACGAACAGCACTCCTCGCGCGGCGCGCGTGGCCCGCGTGAGCTGCTCCGCCATCTCTACTCCGTTCTCTGAGGTGCGTCTTCCCCTACGACCTCGGAACGAACGGGCGGATCTTCGATTGCCGACGGCACTGCCGTCACCCGCGATTATGCCTCGCATCAGGCGGAATGACAAGAATTCCCGGCGCGTCGCGGCCGGAGACGGCGTGGCGGACCCCTCCCCGGGAACACTATGCTCGGTGAGGAGTTCTTCAGCTCAGGATCGGAGGCGCACGGTGGCCGTTCGCGAAGCACTGCTCGCACTGCTCGGCATGGGCCCGGCCTACGGCTTCGCCCTGCACGGCGGCCTCGCCGAACGCACGGGCGGCCGGCGTGCGATCAACGTCGGCCAGAGCTACGCCACGCTCGAGCGCGCCTCGAAGGCGGGGCTGATCACCTCGGCCGGCGCGACCGACGACGGCTTGCCGCTGCACCGGCTCACCGCGAGCGGCGAGACGGTGGTCGCGGGATGGCTCTCCGGTACGGATGCCTCGGGCGCCGACCCGTGGGACGAGAGCCTCGACCGCGTGCTCATCGCCGCGTCGCTGCCCGAGGTGCCGCTCTCCCCCGTGCTCGCGGCCGAACGCGAACGCTGGCTCGCGCGGCTCGCCGCCGCGAGCGAGGTGGCCGCCAACGCCGCCTCGGCCGGCGAACAGCCTGAGGCGGATGCCTCGGCCGGCGCCCGTCTGGGCCGGCTGGCCGCCGCTGCCGATGCGGCGCGCGCTCGGGCCGCCCTGGCGTGGCTCGACGAGGTCGACGCCGCGGAGGACGCCGCAGCGCTCGCGTTCGCCCCCTCGGACGTGCGCCCGAAGCGCGGTCGACGCCGTTCGGCTCAGCCCTCGGCCAGCGCGTAGCTGTCGACGACGGCGAGGTCGAGCGGGAAGTCGAGGGGGAAGTCGCCGAAGAGCAGGCGACCCGCCTCGGCCGCGCACTCGGCGACCGCCGCCGCGACCTCCTCGGCACGCTCGGCCGGCGTGTGCACGATGATCTCGTCGTGCAGGTAGTAGACGAGATGCGGCGTCGCCTCGAACACCGGGCCGGACGCCGCCGCTCGGTTCGCGGACGGCTCCATCGCGGCGAGGCGAGAGCGGAGCGCCGCCATCCAGCACAGGGACCACTCCGCGGCGCTGCCCTGGACGACGAAGTTGCGGGTGAAGCGGCCCCAGTCGCGCGCGGAGCTGCGGGCGCGGCGCTCGTCGGCCGGGCTGGCCTCCGGCTCGCTCGCACGCTGCTGCACCTCCCGCCAGCTCGCGGGCGGCAGCGGGGAGGAGCGGCCGAGGTTCGTCGTGACGCTGCCGCCGCGCTCGCCCTGGGCCGCGGCCCGGTCGACGAGCGCCATCGCCCGCGGGAAGGCCCGCGCGAGTCGTGGCACGAGCCTTCCGCTGTCGCCCGTCGTCGCGCCGTACATGGCGCCGAGCACGGCGATCTTCGCCTGGTCGCGCTCCTCGACCACGCCGGCCTCGACGATGCCGCGGTACACGTCGCGACCGCGGGCCGCGTCGGCCATCGCCTCGTCGCGGGCGAGCGCGGCGAGCACGCGCGGTTCGAGCTGCGCGGCATCGGCCACCACGAGCCGCCAGCCGGGATCGGCGACCACCGCGCTGCGGACGAGCTTCGGCAGCTGCAGCGCGCCACCGCCGGAGGTCGCCCAACGCCCGGTCGCAGTGCCACCCGGGACGTAGTCGGGGCGGAACCGGCCGTCGACGATCCACTCGTCGAGCCACGCCCAACCGTTCGCGCTCGCGAGCCTGGCGAGCTTCTTGTAGGCGATCAGCGGCTCGATGGCGGGGTGCTCGTGCTCGCGCAACTCCCAGCGGCTGGTGGACTCGACGGGGATGCCCGCCGCGCGGAGCGCGCGGAGCACCTCGAGCTGCGAATCGAGGTTCAGCCCCGGCGCCTCGAGCTCACGACGCACGGCGGCCGCGAACCGCTCCATGTGCTCGGGCTTGGCCCCCGGGCGCGGCCTCGGCCCGAGCGTGGTCTCGAGCACTCGTTCATGCACCTCGCGGCTCCACGGCAGACCTGCGGCGTGCAGTTCGGCCCCGATCAGCGCCCCAGCGGACTCGGCCGCGAGCAGCAGACGCATGGCCCGCGGCCGCGCACTGTCGGCCGTGAGCGCCCGTTGGCGGGCGTCTTCGGCGAGCACCTCGTCGAGGCTCGGCCCGGGAGCGCCGGCTCCGCCCTGGTCGCCATCGAAGTCGTCGAAGTCGAACAGTGCGGTGCCGAGCGCGGCGGGCGCCGGCGCGAGCTGCCCGGCGCGGAGCCGGGCGATCCATGCGGGCGCCGCGGCGGCTCCGTGCTCGCGCACCGTCGCCGTGTCGGTGGAGTGGTCGAGGATCGCCGCGGCGAGCAGCAGGTCGTCGCATCGCTCGATGCGCACCCCCGCGGCGAGCAGCTTCGGGTACCACTGCCGGGTGTCGCTCCAGACCCAGCGCGGGGACTCGTCGCGCTCGAAGGCGGCGACCGTCGCCGGGAGCTCGCCTGCGGGAACCGCTGCGAGCGGCTGCCCGGGCGCGTCGGGGTCGACGAGGGCGATCAGGCCGTCGTCGCGGGGGCCGATCGCGATGCGCACGTTCCCAGTGTGGCCCACGCCGGCGACATCGCCGGCGCGCGTGTCGGTGGTGCCCCCGAGCATGGCGGCATGAGGACGAGTGCGAACCCGGAGGCCCGGCATGGCTGAGGTGAGCTTCCGCTGCGGGCACGGCGGCGACCCGGAGCGGGGCGCCGTCCGCCTCTCCCGCGTCTGCCCGCTGTGCATGCTCATCGCCGAGACCCAGCGCTCGCGCGGCGAACTGCTGCGCCGCGCGACTCCGCCCGAGCGCGGGCGGCTCGCCCGCGAGACCCGCATCGGCGCCGAGTACGAGTGGCGCTGCGAACGCGGGCACGACCGCTACCGGGCGAGCGTGCGCGAGCAGCTCACCGGCACCGCGTGCGCGAAGTGCCGTACGAGCGCGGGCGCCCCGGCCGCACGGCGCGAGGCCGGCGTCGCCTTCATGAACCCCGGCCTGCGCACCCGCACCTCGATGACCGAGCAGCGGCTCAAGGGGCTCCTCGGCGAACGCATCCGGCTGCACCACCGCGTGAACGCGGTCCGGGTCGCGCGCACCTTCTTCGGGCGCAACGAGGTCTGGCCCGACATCCTCGTCCCGCAGCTGCGCATCGCGATCGAGTACGACGACCCCGGACGCTCGCGGCGGGCCCATCTGGGGCTGAAGGAGGCGTCCGACCGGGAGAAGGACGAAGCGCTCGCCGAGGTCGGCTGGGACGTCATCCGCGTCCGTGGCGGCGGGCTCGAGCCGCTCGGCCCGAACGACGTCGTCTGCCGCACGGTCGACGGCCGCGTCGCCGACGAGATCGTCGAGCGCATGGTGCGGCTCCGCGGCGCCGACGCGGTCGAGGCGCTCGCCGTCGTCACGCCGGTCGGAGGCGCGCCGGCCTGAGCCGCGCCGAGCTGAGGCGACGGGTCCGGCGAACGAGCTCGCGGCGGGCGAGCTGCCGCGCGTCAGTCGTGGTCGGCGGCCCGGTCGGGGAACCGCCAGCGCCGGGGCCGGTCCGCGATCCGCTCTCCGGCGAGGCGACGGTCGAGGTACTTCATCACGAGCCCGGCCCCGATGAGCGCCGCGCCGAGCGGTGCGAGCAGCGCTCGGGCGAGCGCCATGACGATCTCGTAGACGCCGATGACGAGCGACCACTCCTCGGTGTTGACGGCCCACCAGGGACCGCTCACCAGGAACGGTGCGGTCGCGATCAGGATCCCGCCGAGGAGGGCGATCCCGATCCCCCAGGAGATCACCGTCTTCGGCATCGATTCGACCGTCACGCCTCGACCCTATCCGGACCGGCCCGTCCGATCAGCGATGCGGGGCCGGAGCTCTGCCGATAGGGTGAACGCACTCCCACTTCCACCCGACCAGAGAGGCCCGGCGACGTGCTCCTCCCCTTCCTCATCGTCGGAGGCGTCGGCCTCGCCCTCCTCCTCGTCTCACTGATCCTCGGCGACATCCTCGATCACTTCGAGATCGGCGACGGCGCGATCTCCGGCACGGCGCTCGCCGTCGGCCTCGTCGTGTTCGGCGCCGCGGGCACACTCACCGCCTCGCTCGGCCTCGAACTCGTCTGGGCCTACGTGCTCGCGGCCGCGCTCGCCGTCGTCGCCTACGTGCTGAGCGTGCTCGTGGTGCGCAATCTCACCCGCAGCTCCGACGGCGCCCCCGTCTCCGCCGTGGGCCTCGGCGGCGTCGCCCGCTCCGACATCTCCCCCGCCGGCGGCGAGGTCAGCCTCGACGGCCCCGGCGAGCTCGAGCGCCGCATGGCGTACTCCGCCGAGCCCATCGCCGAGGGCTCGCGCGTGCGCGTCGTCGAGCAGGCCGGCAGCCGGGTGAAGGTCGTCGCCGACTAGCCCCCGCGTGCCCGCACGGCACACCAGAGACTCCCCCGGGCGCCCCCGCGCGCCGATCCCCGCCCCGAACCGAGAAGGAAGCCCCCATGCTCGACCCGACCCTCATCCAGGTGATCGCGATCATCGCGCTCGTCATCGCCCTGCTCGGCCTGCTCGTCTTCATCGCCCGGCGCATCCGCCGCGTGCCGCCGAACGAGGCCCTCGTCATCGTCGGCCGCGGCGCCGGCCGCGCCTCCCCGGAGCAGGCCAGCGGCCAGCGCGTCGTCATCGGTGGCCGCACCTTCGTCTGGCCGATCCTCCAGCAGGGCTTCTCGATCTCGCTCGAGCAGCGCCAGATCGGCATCACGGTCGAGGGCGTCGACAAGAACCGCATCAAGATCGCGATCAAGGCGTCCATCAACTTCAAGGTCTCCGGCAACGAGGACGGCGTGCGCCGCGCGGCCCAGCGCTTCCTCTCGCAGCAGCAGCTGCTCACCGAGATCATCAAGGAATCGCTCGAGGGCTCGCTGCGCTCCATCGTCGGCGACATGACGATCGAGCAGATCATCTCCGACCGCAAGAGCCTCTCCGACCGGGTCGTCTCCGAGACCAAGGCCGACCTCGTCGAGCAGGGCCTGCAGGTCGATCTGCTGAACATCTCCGACATCTCGACCCCGGGCAGCGACTACCTCGCGAACCTCGGCCGCGCCGAGGCCGCCCGCGCCCGCCAGGTCGCCGAGATCAGCGAGGCCGAGGCCGCCCGCGCGAGCGAGTTCGCGCGCATCGAGGCCGCCGAGCAGATCGCCGAACGCCAGAAGGCCCTGAGCCTGCGCCAGGCGTCGATCAAGGCCGAGACCGACCGCGCGAACGCTGAAGCCGAGGCATCCGGCCTGCTCGCGAAGGCCGAGCAGGACAAGCTCGTCGCCACCGAGGAGCGCGAGGCGCTCGCCGAGCAGGCGCTCGTGACCCAGGAGCGCCTCGACATCGACGTCCGCAAGCCCGCCGAGGCCGAGGCGTACGCCGAAGTGCAGCGCGCGAACGCGCAGCGAGACGCGGCGAACGCGGCGACCGAGGCCGACGCCTACAAGCGCACCAAGATCGCCGAGGCGAACAAGGTCGCCGCGGTGCAGGACGCCGAGGCCGCCGCGACCTCGGTGCGCTTCGCCGGTGAGGCCGAGCGCGACCGTCAGGTGGCCCTCGCCGCCGGTATCCGCGCCGACGGCGAGGCGAAGGCCGCCGCCATCCAGGCCGAGGGTCTCGCCGAGGCGGCCGCGACCGACGCGAAGGCGCAGGCGCTCAAGAAGTACGGCGAGGCCGCCCTCGCGCAGGAGATCATCTCGCGGCTGCCCGAGATCGTGCGCGCCGCCGCCGAGCCGATCTCGAACATCGACACCCTCACGGTCGTCTCCACCGACGGCGCGAGCGCAGTGACGAAGACCGTCGGACAGGTGCTCGGCGAGGGCACCGAGGTCGTGAAGTCGCTCACCGGGCTCGACGTCTCGTCGATCCTCGCCGGCCTGGCCGGCGGCGCGGTCGTGAAGCAGGCCGAGGAGCCTGCGGTCGCGAAGTAGCGCGACGCACGCGCAGCGCGGGCCCCGGTGACGATCGTCGCCGGGGCCCGTTCGCGTCGGCGTGCCGCCGTCCGCGCTCCCAGCTACGCCCAGCCGAGTTCGCCGAGCCGCGCGTCGTCGAGGCCGAAGTAGTGGCCGATCTCGTGCACGAGGGTGATGCGCACCCGCTCCCGCAGGGCGTCGAGGTCGGCGCTGTGCTCCTGCATGGTGTTGCGGAACAGGGTGATCCGGTCGGGCAGCTCGCCGAAGCCGTAGGCGCCGCGGGTCTTCAACGGCCGGCCGCTGTAGAGCCCGTAGAGCCGCGGCCGCTCCCCCGGCGGCTGGTCCGCGACGAGGATGGCGACGTTCTCGAGCCCCCGCACCATGTCCTCGGGCAGCGAGTCGTAGACCTCGCCGACCATCCGCTCGATGTCGTCCTCGGAGATCTCGACCATGGCTCGATTCTGCCTCGGAGCGGAGCATGAGGCGAGCCCGCGGCGGACGCGCGGACGGGGTAGGGCGGACGGGACTTGAACCCGTGACCGATGGATTATGAGTCCACTGCTCTGACCAGCTGAGCTACCGCCCCCTGCGCCGGTCAGTCCTCGCGGGCCGCCGACGCCGGATCGGTGGCCGGGTCGGCCACCGCCTCACCACGATACAGACTCTCGAACGTCGCGAGCGTGCGCTGGATGTCGTGCGCCTCGATGAGCCGCATGGAGCCCTCCTTGAGGCGGCGCAGCTCGGCCGGGTCGGCCTCGAGGACGGTGCGCAGCTTCGCCGCGAGGTCTTCGGGGTTCGACGGCTCGAAGAGGTAGCCGTTCTCGCCGTCGTGCACGAGGTGCGGCAGCGCCATCGCGTTCGCCGCGACGACGGGCAGCGCGGAGGCCATGGCCTCCATCGTGACGATGGACTGCAGCTCGGCGATCGACGGCATCGCGAGCACGGTCGCCCGGTGGTACGCGTCGCGGAGCTCCTCGTCGGTGACGCGCCCGGTGAAGGTGACGCGATCGGCGATGCCGAGCTCGTCGGCGAGGTGCTGCAGCGCCTTCAGCTGGTCGCCGCCGCCGACGATCTCGATCTTCGCGTCGAGTTCGGCGGGCAGCAGCAGCGCGGCGCGCAGCAGCACGTCGATCTGCTTCTCGCCCGTCACCCGGCCGACGAAGAGAATGCGGTTCTCGGTGCGCGGCTCCCAGTTCGGGGAGTACTTGTGCGCGTCGATGCCGCAGGAGATCGCGTGCACGCCGCGGAGGCCGGTGTAGCGCTCGAGGAACTCGGCGGCGCGACGGGTCGGCGTCGTCACGGACTCGGCGCGACCGAAGGTGCGCTTCGCCGCCTTCCAGGCGAGGCCGACGGCCCACTCCTGCCACGCCTTCGGGATGAGCGTGAACTCGAGCATGTTCTCGGGCATGAAGTGATTCGTGCCGATGATGCGGATGCCGCGCTTCTCGGCCTCGATGGAGAGGCCCCGGCCGACGACGATGTGCGACTGGAAGTGCACGACGTCGGGCTGCACCTCGTCGAGGATGCGAGCGGAGTTGCGCTTGATGCGCCACGGCAGCGCGAAGCGCAGCCAGTCGTGCGGGTACCAGCGCCAGCTGTAGAGGCGATGGGCCACCATCTCCTGCCCCTCGTGCACCTCGTTCCACGTGCCGTGCTTGCGGCTCGCGGCCGGCGCGACGATGTGGACCTCGTGCCCGCGCTCGACGAGCCCGGCGGCCAGGCGCTCCGCGAAGCGGGCGGCGCCGTTCACATCGGGGGCGAAGGTGTCGGCCCCGATCAGGATGCGGAGCGGTCGCTTCGAGGCGGTGCCGAGCTCGGCGGGCGCCGGATCGGAAGAATCTGACACGTGGGAGGTTCCTCACAGTTCGAGCGTCGGGAACGGTTCGTCCCCCAGGTGGGCGCGCGAGGTCGGCGCGGCTGCAACCGACCTTAGTCTACGCAGGGCGCGGCGAACGGCTCGCCGCGCGCATGTCATCCCTCGGGATGACGGGCCGTCGCGCGTGGCTCAGAGCCGCGTCTGCGGGTGATTGCGGGCGAGCATGAACACGCCGAAGACGGCGATCGCCCCGGCGACGATGAACACCGGGATGGCCCAGATCGGCGCCTGCGACGCCTCGCCGAGCACGATGATGCCGATCGCGACCGCGACCATCGGATCGACGACGGTGAGGCCGGCGATGACCAGGTCCGGCGGGCCCGAGGCGTAGGCGTTCTGCACGAAGTAGGCGCCGAGGCCCGTCGCCGCGAGCAGCGCGATGACGCAGATGAGCGTGATCCACTCGAAGTCGCCCTGCTGGATACGTCCGAGCACCACCTTGGCGAGGGTCGCCACGAAGCCGTAGACGACGCCCGCCATGATGACGTAGAAGATGGCGCGCACGCGGTGCCGGAAGAAGACGAACGCGAGGCCGGCGAGGACGAGCACGACGGCGAGGATCACGAGGATCGTGATGAGCTGCTGCTCGGTCACGGGCTTGTCGACCGCGGTGAAGGCGGCGACGCCGACGAAGAGGAACACGCCGCCGACGCAGAGCGCGATCGCGGTGATCGCCTTGCGGTTCAGCTTCACGTGGTTCACCTTCGAGTTCACGATGGAGGTGATCACGAGGGCGATCGCGCCGAGCGGCTGCACCACGATGAGCGGCGCGAAGTACAGGCTCGACAGCTGGAAGACGACCGCGAGGCCGAGCATGAGCGTGCCGAGGACCCAGGACGGCCGGGCGAGCAGCAGGGCGAGCTGCTTGACGCTCAGGCCCTTGCCGAGGCTGTCGGTGGTGCGCGACTCGACCTTGACGACGCCGCGGTGCTGGAACTGAGCTCCGAGCGACAGGAACACCGCGCCCGCGATCGCGAGCGGGATGCCGATGAACTGCTGCGGGTCGAGGGCGATCTGCTCGGTGAGCTCGCTCAGGTCCGGATCCACGACCTCGACCCTACCCGCTCGCGCCTCGATATCCTTGCCGAATGGCCGTGCTCCCCATTCGAATCACCGGCGACCCGGTGCTGCACTCCCCCGCCCGCCCCGTCGAGACGATCGACGACGAGATCCGCACGCTCGTCGCCGACCTCTTCGAGACGATGGATGCCGCCCCGGGCGTCGGTCTCGCCGCCCCGCAGGTCGGCGTGGATCTGCGGGTCTTCACATACGGCTGGACCGATGAGGAGGGCGTCCGCTGGCGCGGCGTGGCCATCAACCCCGAGCTCCTCATCTCTCCCCCGCCGCCCGGCGAGCCCGACCTCGACGAAGAGTCCGAGGGCTGCCTGTCGTTCCCGGGCGAGCGCTTCGGGCTGCGCCGCGCCGAGCGCGCGGTGCTCCGCGCCACCGACCTCGACGGCGAGCGGTACGAGATCGACGCGCAGGGGTGGCTCGCGCGGATCTTCCAGCACGAGTACGACCACCTCGACGGCGTGCTTTACACCGACCGGCTCTCGCACGCCGACCGCAGGATCGTGACGAAGATCACGAAGAAGCTCGGCTGGGGCCGCCCCGGCGTCTCCTGGATGCCGGGCGTCGACGACCTCGAGGGCTGAGGCTCAGCCGAAGGCGCGGATGGCCGCCGCGACGACCGCGGCCGCCGCGACCGCGACGATGAACGGCGCCCGGATGGCGTAGAGCGCGGCGGCGACGATCAGCGCGGGCACCCGCGCGTCGACGACGAGCGCCTGCCCGGCGCCGAGCGTCTGCACGACGATGAGTGCGGCGAGCAGCGCGACCGTGAGGAGGTCCGCGATGCGAGCGGGGCGCTCGCGCTCCAGGAAGCCGACCGGCACGAGGTAGCCGCCGAGCTTCAGCGCCAGTGTGGCGGCGGAGGCGATGAGGATGAGGTGCCAGGTCGTCATGCGCGGCGCCTCCGGTCGAAGAGGTTGAACCAGCCGACGAGGAGGGCCACGAGCGCCGCGATCAGCACGGGCAGTCCGGGCATGACGAAGGGCATCACGACCGCCGCGACCACGGCCGCGCCGACGGCCACGGCGCCGGCCTGGAACCGCTTCAGGCGCGGCCAGAGGAGGCCGAGGAAGGCCGCGCCCGCCGCGGCATCCAGTCCCCAGGCCCTCGTGTCGCCCATCGCATCGCCGATGAGTGCGCCCGCGAGCGTCGTCAGGTTCCAGCCGACGAAGACGATCGCCCCGGTCAGCCAGAAGCCGAGGCGGGCGTTGCCCGGCAGCTTCTGCGCGAGCGCGACGGCCGTGGACTCGTCGATCGTGATCCACGCGGCGAGCACATTGCGTGCCGGGCTGCCGCCGACGAGCGGCTTCATCCGCATGCCGTAGACGACGTTCCGGATGCCGAGCATCGCCGCCGTCGCGATGGCCGAGCCCCCGGCGGCCGCACCGCCCGCGGCGAGGACGCCGACGAGGGCGAACTGGGAGCCGCCGGTGAACATGACGAGGCTCAGGAAGACCGTCTGCCACACGTCGAGGCCGGCCGCGACGGAGAGCGCGCCGAAGGAGATGCCGTAGATCGCCGTCGCGACGCCGACGGCGACGCTCTCGCGGATCGCCCGGGCGCGCTCGCCCGCCTCGTCGACGGCGTCGTCGGGCGTGCGCGCGGCCGCGTCGTCGCCGGCTGGACGTTCCTCCACTGCACCTCCTCGGGCGCCCGCGCGCCGGTTCGCAGCATACCCGGCGCCGGTGGCCGGCCTCAGGCGGCCGGGGCCTCGAAGGTGAGCACGCGCGCGATGTCGGTGGCGGGTCGCTGCTCGCCGGCGAGCACCTCGAAGTCGAGGTGGTTCTGCTGCGGCACCACCGGGCAGGTCACGAAGTTCGTGAACGCGCAGGGCAGGGCGTGCAGGTAGTTGAAGTCGATGACGTCGATGCGTTCACCCGCCTCGTCGGCGAACTGCAGCTCGACGACGCGACCGGCGCCGTAGGTGGTGCGCCCGCTCGTGAGGTCGCGGAGGTGGGCGACCGGCTGCACCCCGTGCGCGGTGTCCTTGCCGATGAGCGCGAGCTCGTAGCCGCGCCCGTCGAACTCGAAGCGCAGCGTGCCGATGCGCGCGGTCGTCTCACGCACGCCCGTCTCGACGGTGGGCTGTTCGACGTCCTCGCGCGCGGCCGGCGTGAAGCTCGCGGGGAGCCGCCAGGCGGGGTCGTAGTCGTAGGCGGTCAACCCCGAGAGGTCGACGCCCGCCGACGCTTCGGGGTCACGAACGCGGATGGCGTAGAGCGGGTCGCCGCCGTCGCTCGTGCGCACGATCGTCTCGACCTCGCTCCGGCCGAAGTAGACGGGAGCGCTCGACCCGTGGCCGTAGGTCTGGTTCCGGCCCGGCCGGATCTCGACGGGCCCGCTCGGGTACTCGCCGTCGACGACGAGGTTCGGGCCCGCGACCGGCGGGGTGTAGATGATGCGCCCCTGCTCCACCGACCAGGTGCCGGGCAGCAGCTCGAACGTCTCGTCCCGCGAAGCGTCGGTGAGCCAGTACTGGGCGACGAGCGCGGTCCAGCCGTAGGGCCGGGCGAGCTCGGCGACGCGCGCGTGGCGCCACTCGCGCCACTGTCCCTCGAGGTGTTCGATCGCTGGCATCGGAGGTGGTTCCTTCTCTCGTGGTGGGGCGTGGGATGCAGAATGGGCAGCCGGCGGCAGCCCTCAGGCGGCGGCCGCGCGGTGGATGAAGGCGCAGATCTGCTCGAAGGAGTCGGCGCCCGCGCGGGCGTTGCCCCGCGGGGTGCCGCCGTTCGAGTAGCGCACGCCGGAGACCGGGTGCACGCGCTCGATGTCGGTGCTCGGCAGGTGCGGCAGGCCGATGCCGTGCCCGGCGTCCTCGTAGTCGAGGTGCAGGCGCTCGGCGCGGTGCCCGTGGCGGGCGAGGCTCGCGAGGGCCATCCGCGATGCGCCGCTCGACGGCCACGCCCGGTCGTCGAGCCCGGACACGAACGCCACCGGTCCGGCGAAGCGCTCGATCGGGATGCGCGAGGCGAGCGCGAGCCGGCGGTCGCGCAGCCCGTCCACGTAGACATCGGCGTGCCGCGTCGGCGGCGGCTCATCGTTCCAGGGCTGCCACTCGACCTCGGCGTTGTCGTGCCAGAGGTGCTCGAGGGGCTCCCCGCCGTGGGTCCAGCTCGGTCCGTCCCAGCCCTCGGCCGGATCGGCCGCGCCCTGCGCGCCGAAGACGTAGGCGCCGGGCACGAATCCGGCGATCGCGAGGATCCGCTCGGGGAACCTCGCCGCGAGCAACAGCGAGAGCTCGCCGCCGCGCGACTGCCCGGTGACGATCGGCGCCCCGCCCGCGGGGTCGAGCCCGTCGCGCACGAACTCGATCGCCCGCTCGAAGTACTCGAGCGGGGTGCGCGAGAGGTACTCGGGCAGGCCGGGTGCACGGAAGTAGCCGAGCGCGAGCGCCTGGATGCCGCGCGCGGCGTACTGCGCAGCCCGCGCTTCGTTGATGCCGCCGCCGGAGCCGTTCAGCACGATGGCGGTCGGGAACGGTCCCGGTCCGGTCGGGCGGAAGAGCGTGCCGACGAGCCCGTCGTGCCGGAGCTCACGCCGCTCGACTCCGGGCACGAGGAGCTGCTGCACGAGCTCGGCGTGCGCCTCGGCTCCCCTCGCCCCCGTATCTCCGAGCTCCGGGAGGCCCGTGCCGGGCTCCTCCCGGGCATGCAGCCGGGTGACGAGGGACTCGCCGACGTCGAGCGGCTCCGCGGGGCCGCTCGTGCCGGGCTCTCGGCGCTGCGCCCAGCACAGGCCCATCGCGTCGGCGGTGCGGAAGTCCCCCGAGACGGGCGCGTCGCGGTCGAGATCGATTCGGCCGTCCGCATCGGCGAGATAGCTCGCCTGCGCCGCCCAATCACCGCCGCTGCGACGGGTCGTCGCCCGGATGGTGACGAGCGCCCCTGGCGCGGCTCCCCGGACGGTGATCGCACGGCGCTGCCAGAGCGGCGCCACCGGCGGATCGACCCGGAGCTCGAGCCCCCCGCTCATCGGGCGCCGTCCGTGGCGGTCATGCCGAGTCCGAGCCAGTCCGCGGTCGGCTGGTCGAGCGCGACCGTGCCGGCCGGTGCGGGCGGCTCGGCCAGCGCGCTCGCCCGGGTCGGCAGGGCGTCGAATCGCGCGGGCAGGTGGCCGCCCGCCGCCCGCCAGTCCTCCGCGAGCCGCGCGGCGCCGGCGGCGACGTCCGCCGCACCGGTCCCGCGGGCGTCCACGGCGATCAGGATGGCTCCCCGCGTGCCGTCGGCGGCTCCGCGGCCGCCCGTCACGACGCCGGCGAGGAGCTCCACGACGAGCCCCGTGAGGGAGCCGAGCAGGCTCGCCGGCACGAGCGCGGCGAGGCGCGAGGCATCCGTCGTCTCGGCGCCGTCGACGTCGATCGCGAGCCCGGCCGGCAGTCGGCTGCCGTCCGCGCGGTGGCGGCGCAGCGCGGCCATCGTGGCGGGCGCCGTGGCGTAGTCCACGACGAGCGGCGACGCGTCCGGCCGGGGCACGGCGATCGCGATGGGATTCGTGCCCACCACGGGCTGCGTGCCGCCCCAGGGCGCGACGATCGGCGGCGCCTGTGCCGCGAGGAACGCGACGAAGCCCCGCTCGGCCAGCTCGCGGGCGGCGAGGCCGAGCACGCCGAGCGCGCCCGCGCCCCGGATGCCGACGATGGCCGAGCCGTGGGTCGTCGCGCGCTGCGCCGCGGCCACGGTCGCGCGGGCGAGCGCCAGGATGCCGGGCCGCCCGGTGGCGTCGATGCTCGCCGTCGGCGCGTCGGAGACCGGGCCCGAGGGCTCGGCCGGCGCGACTGCGGTCGAGGCGGCCGCCAGGCGGTCGAGGTCCCGGCGGAGCATCCCGATCCCGAAGTCCGGCAGCCCGAGCAGTTCCGCTTCGACGAGCCAGCGCGAGGCGAGCGCGAGTTCCGCCGCCGACGTCTCGGGCGAGTGCTCCCGGAGCCGGCCGGTGACGAGCGCCTGCGCGGCGCCGGCGTCGAGGTGGTGCGACATCCCGGCCCCGCTCAGTACTTCACCCACGGCACGAGCCGGCGCTCGAGGTAGCCCTCGAGTGCGGTCGCCCCGTAGCCGAGCGCCGAGATCGTCACGATGCCGACGTACATCTTCGAGACCGCGAAGGTCGACCACGAGCTCCAGATGAGGTAGCCGAGCCCGCTCTGCGCGCCGACGAACTCGGACGCCGCGATGATCACGAACGCGCCGCCGGTGGCGAGCTTGATGCCCGTGAAGATCGAGGGCAGCGCGTACGGCAGCGAGACGGTGAGCCGGCGCTGGATGCGCGACGCCCCGTTCGCCCTGGCGACGTCGTCGAACAGCGGCGGCGTCTGCATGACGCCGCTCATCGTGTTGAAGAAGAGGTAGAAGAAGACGCCGATCGCGACGATGACGTACTTGCTCGTCTCGCCGAGTCCGAAGATCAGCAGGAGCAGCGGATAGATCGCGACCTTCGGGATGGGCAGGAGGCTCGAGAACACCGGCTCCAGCAGCAGGCGCACCGAGCGCACCGAGCCCAGCAGCAGGCCGAGCAGCACGCCCGGGATCGCGCCGAGCACGAAGCCGACGGCGATGCGCGACAGGGTCATCAGGATGTCCGTGACGAGCTGCCCCGAAACGAGCAGGTTCACGAAGGTCTCGACGATCGCCGTCGGCGCCGGGAAGAAGCGGGCGTCGAGGACGCCCAGCCGGCTGAGCGCCTCCCACGCGACGAGCAGCAGCAGCGGCGTGTACGGGCCGATCCGGCGGTTCCACGGCGAGCCGCGCTCCGCCTGCACCGCGGACGCGAGCCGCGCCCGGATCTCCTCGCGATCGGCGGCGGTGACGGCCGGGCCGAGGCCCGCTCGGGCGGCGGATGCCTGGGTGTCGGACGTCTGCGTGTCGGTGCTCACTGCGCCACCGCCTCCGCGGCCGCCGTGTCGCCCTCGAGCAGGTTCCACAGCTGGTAGGTGATCTCGCCGTACCGCGGATCGCGGCGCAGCTCGATGATGTCGCGCGGCCGGCCGAAGGGGATCTCCACCTCGGCGATGATGCGACCCGGCCGGTGCGACATCACCACGACCCGGTCGGCGAGGGTCAGCGCCTCGTCGACGCTGTGGGTGATGAAGAGCACGGACTTCTCCGTCTGCTCCCAGATCCGCAGCAGCTCCTGCTGCAGCGCGACCCTGGTCTGCTCGTCGAGCGCACCGAAGGGCTCGTCCATGAGGAGGACGTTGCCGTCGTCCGCGAGGGCGCGCGCCACCGAGGTGCGCTGGCGCATGCCGCCCGAGATCTGGGAAGGGTAGTACCCCGCGAACTCCGTCAGCCCGACGAGCTCGAGCAGCTCGGCGACGCGCTCGCGGCGCGCGGCCCGAGGCACCCGGCGGAGGCGCAGCGGGTAGGCGACGTTCTCGGCGACCGTGAGCCACGGGAAGACCCCGTGCTCCTGGAAGACCACCGAGGGACGGCTCTGCGTCTCCACCGTGCCGAGGCTCGGCTTCTCGAGCCCCGCCGCGATCCGCAGCAGGGTGCTCTTGCCGCACCCGGAGGGCCCGAGCACGCAGACGAACTCGCGTTCGCCGACCTCGAGCGAGACGTCCTCGAGCGCGACGAGCACCTCATCGCGGTCCTCGGCGCTCGGGTAGGCCTTCCAGAGCCCCTGGACGGAGATGCCGCTCATTTCGAGGCGGCCGCCGAGCTCGCCTCGGCCGAGGCCTGCTCGAGCAGATCGGCGCGGAACACCTGCTCGATGCCGGAGTCGCCCTGGAACTCGAGTGCGCCGCGGTCGCGGAAGAACGCCTCCTGGCGGGCGACGTCCTTCCAGTCGATGGCGCCCTCGGGGTCCTGCACGGTGAGGCCGATGGAGGTGAGCGTCTCGACGGGGAGGTCGGTGTACTCGGCGATGACCGCCTGGTCGTCGGCGTCCTGCCAGCCGCCGTCGGCGAGCTCCTGCACGGCCTTCAGGTAGGCGGAGGTGAAGGCGACGACCGCAGCCGGGTGCTTCTCGACGTAGTCGGTGTTGAACACGAGGGCGCCGAGCTCGACGCCCGCCTGGTAGTCGACGTCGAGGATCTCGTGAGCGAGGCCCTGGGCGATGACCGCGGAGGAGATGGGCTCGATCGACCAGGTGGCGTCGATGGAGCCGTTCGCGAGCGCCGGCGGGATGTCGCCCGGGCTCAGGTTCACGAGCTCGACGTCGTCGAGCGAGAGGCCGGCCGACTCGAGCGCGAGGTGCACCGAGTAGATGCCGAAGCCGCCATCGCCGGGAATGCCGATCTTCTTGCCCTTGAGCTGCTCCGCCTCGGTGATGCCGGACTGCTCGGAGGCGAGGAGCGGCGAGGGGTTCTTGCCGGACTCGGGGATGCGCGAGACGCTCGCGATGACGGACAGGGATGCCCCCGCCTTCGTGGCGTTGAAAAGGCCCGCGCCCCAGGTCGCGCCGCCGGCCACGATGTTGCCGGTGGAGACCTGCTGGTAGGTCTCCCCCGAGCTGCCGCTCTTCGAGATGAGTTCGACGTCGACGCCGGCGTCCTCGAAGTAGCCCTTCTCCTCCGCGAGGAAGAACGGCGCGTAGTCGGCGTACGGCGAGTAGAGGAAGGTGATCTTCGGGGCGTCCTCGGCGGTCTCGCTCGCCGGTTCTCCGCCGCCCGCGCTGCATGCGGTGAGGAGGGCGGCGCTGGCGAGGAGGGCGAGGCCTCCGACGAGACGGCGGCGAGTGCGCATGTGAAACTCCAGGATCGGGGGATGACCGTGGGCGGGGGCCCGACGGCGAACCGCTCCAGCGGGGCGGGCCCGGCGCGTGGAGCGGTCACTCAGGAATCTACCGATCGCGCGCGGCCCAGGCTGGCGCGCATGTCACATTGGGTCACGCGGTGGAACGTTCCTTCACGGTGGATGCCCCGCGACCCGGCAGCGACGACACGGCCCGGATCGGACGCACGAGTCCCGATCCGGGCCGCCCCGCTCACAGCACCTTCGAGAGGAACGCCTTCGTGCGCCCATGCTGCGGCCGCACGAGCACCTCCTCCGGGGTGCCGTGCTCGACGACGACCCCGCCGTCCATGAACGTCACCGTGTCGGCGACCTCACGGGCGAAGCCCATCTCGTGGGTCACGACGATCATGGTCATGCCGCTCTCGGCGAGGGACTTCATGACGTCGAGCACCTCCCCCACGAGCTCCGGGTCGAGCGCCGAGGTCGGCTCGTCGAAGAGCATCAGGTCGGGGGTCATCGCGAGCGCCCTGGCGATCGCGACGCGCTGCTGCTGCCCGCCGGAGAGCTCGCGCGGGTAGGCATCCGCCTTGTCGGCGAGTCCCACCCGCTCGAGCAGCTCGATCGCGCGCTGCCGCGCCTCCGAGCGTTGGGCGCGCTTCACGAAGACCGGGGCGCAGGTGATGTTCTCGAGCGCGGTCATGTGCGGGAACAGGTTGAACCGCTGGAACACCATGCCGATGTTCTCGCGCTGCGCGGCCGCCTCGGCGGGCTTCAGCTCGTGCAGCCGCTCCCCGTGCTCGCGGTAGCCGATGAGCGTGCCGTCGACCTCGATGCGGCCCGAGTCGATCGACTCGAGGTGGTTGATGCAGCGCAGGAACGTCGATTTGCCGGAGCCGGACGGGCCCAGCAGGCAGCTCACCTCGCCGCGACGCACCTCGAGGTCGATGCCCTTGAGCACGTGCGTGTCCCCGAAGGACTTGTGCACCTCCTGCGCGCTGACCTTGATGTCGCTCATCGAGCGTCTCCTTCCGTCATCCCCGCGACGTCCGACATCCCCGCGCCCTCCGGTGCGCCCGCGCCGCTCGGTGCGGCGACGGTCTCCGGGCTCGCGAGCACGACCGGGGCCCGATCGGCGCGATCCTGGCGCCTGCGGCGCTTCGGCGTCGCGCCGTGCCCGAGCTGGCCGCGCGAGAAGTGCTTCTCGAGCCGGCTCTGGCCGATCATCATGATCGAGGTGAAGAACAGGTACCAGACGGAGGCCACCAGCAGCAGCGGGATCGGGTTCAGCGTCGCCGCCGAGATGTCCCGCGTGCGCGTGTAGAGATCCCAGCTGAACGGCACGGCCGTGACGAGCGAGGTCGTCTTCAGCATGGAGATGACCTCGTTGCCCGTCGGCGGGATGATCACGCGCATCGCCTGCGGGATGACGACCTTCCGCATGGTGAGCCACCAGCCCATGCCGAGCGCGGAGGCGGCCTCCGTCTGGCCGGGGTCGATGGAGAGCAGCCCGGCCCGCACGATCTCCGCCATGTACGCGGCCTCGTTGAGCGCGAGCCCGAGCACGGCGATCCAGAACAGCGGGATCACGTCCGCGGTCTCCAGCACGAGCCACGGCTCCATGAACGGCAGGCCGAGGTTGATCGTCTGGTAGATCGAGCTGAGCAGGCCCCAGAACACGAGCTGGACGTACACCGGGGTGCCGCGGAAGAACCAGATGACGCCCCAGGCGATCGCCCGCAGCACGGGGTTGTCGGTCTCGCGCATGACCGCGAGCACGATGCCGACGACGACCGCGCCGATCATCGCGAGGAAGGTCAGGGCGAGCGTCACGCCCGCCGCCTGGATGACCCGGACGTCGAACAGGTAGAGCGCGAACGCGGGCCAGTCGTACGCCTCCCGCTGCGCGGCGTCGATGATGAACGCGAGCAGCAGGAAGATGAGCGCGAAGGCCAGGAGGTTCCGCCACGGATGCCGCAGCGGCACCGCCTGGATCGGCTTCGGGCGCGCCACCGGGACGGCGCGGGTGATCTCGGACACGCGGACTACTCGGTGCCGGCGTTGACCGTGATGGCGTCGAGACGCCCGGCTTCGACGCCCCAGAACTCGAGGATCTCGTCGTAGGTGCCGTCGTCGTGCAGCTCCTGCACGGCGGCCGCGAAGGCGGCGACGAGCTCGTCGTTGCCCTTCTTGAACGGTGCGCCGGCGGGGAGCGTCTCGTAGATCTCCGAGGCGACGAGCTTGCCTCCGCTGTTCTTCACGGCGTAGCTCACGACGGGCGAGTCGGCGACGAACGCGAAGGCGCGGCCGAGGGTCACCGCGGCGACCATCTCGTCGGTCGTGTCGTAGCCCATGACCTCGATCGAGCCCTTGCCCTCGGCGGCGCAACGCTTCTCGACCTCGGGGAGGTAGTAGAGCGGGGCGGAGCCGCCGTTCGGCACCGAGATCTTCTGGCCGCAGATGTCGAGCTCGTCGCTGATCGGGTTCTCCTTCAGCGAGCCGAACTGGTTGCCGGCGAGGAAGAAGTCGACCATGTCGAAGTTCTCCTGGCGCTTCACGGTGTCGTAGTACCCGGCGATGCCGGAGTCGTACGTGCCGAGCTCGATCTTCGGGATGATGTTCTCGAATTTCGAGATCTCGTTCTTGGGCTCGAGGCCGAGCTTCACGATGGCCGCGTTCATGAGGTCGACCTCCCACCCGATCGGGTTGCCGGCGTCGTCCTTGAACTCGTTCGGCGGGTAGGTCGCGTCGACGGCGAGCACGAACGTTCCGCGCTCGACGATGTCGGCCGGCAGCAGCTTCGCCGCCGCCTCGCTCTTCTCGATCTTCGAGAGGTCGACGGCCGAGTTCGCCGAGGCGGTGCCGCCCTCCGCGGCCTGCTGCTCGGCGTCGGCCGCGGCCGTGCAGCCGCTCAGGGCGAGCGCGGTGAGGGCGGCCGCGGCGATGAGGCGCTTCTTCATTTCAGTTCCTTCGGTTGGGGGGATGGATGGGGCAGGTCGGTGGTGCGGTGAGACGGGGGTCAGGCGGGGACGGCGTCCGCGGCGTGCACGAGGGCGCCGTCGACGTACACGAGCGCCGCCCGGGTGAGGTGGAGCTCCGCGACGGGCGCGGCGAAGGGGTCCCGGTCGGCGACGACGAGGTCGGCGAGCTGCCCGGGCGCGATCCGCCCGAGCTCCTCGTGCCGGCCGTTCGCCTCGATCCCGCCGAGCGTGTAGGCCCGCAGGGCGACGTCGAGCTCGAGGCGTTCCTCCTCGAGGAACACGCGCGGGTTGTAGTCGGGATGACCCTCGGGCATCCGCCGGTTGACGGCGACGTGGATGCCGAGCCAGGGGTCGGCGGAGGTGACCGGCCAGTCCGAGCCGCCGCAGAGGTGGCTGCCGGCGCGGTGCAGCGAGCCGAACGGGTACTGGTGCCCGACGCGCTCCTCGCCGAGGAAGGGCACGGTGAGTTCGACCATCTGCGGGTCGTAGCTCGCCCAGAGCGGCTGCATGTCCGCCGAGGCGTTGAGCTCGGCGAAGCGCGGCACGTCGGCGGGGTTGATGATCTGGATGTGCGCGAGCAGGTGCATCGTGGTGGACGCCGGGCCGTTCGCCCGCCGGGCGGCCTCGATCGCGTCGAGCGCGCCGCGCACCGCCTGGTCCCCCAGCGCGTGGAAGTGCACCTGGAAGCCGAGCCGGTCGAGTTCGGTGACGTACTCGGGCAGCTTCGCCGGGTCGACGAAGGCGATGCCGCTGTTGTCGCTGTGGCGGCACTCGCGGCCGGGCACGAGGTAGGGCTCGATCATCGCGGCGGTCTGGTTCTCGGCGACACCGTCCTGCATGATCTTCACCGTGTCGGCGCGGAAGCGGCCGCCGGCGACGGCGGCGCGCTTCTCGAGGAACGCCGGGATCTGCTCGAGCCCGAGCGAACGCTCCCACCAGAGCGCGCCGTTCACCCGGCCGATGAGCTCGCCGCGCGCCTCGGCGCGGCGGTAGACGTCGTAGAAGAGCGGGCTGTGGTTGCCGTACTGGCCGATCAGGGCGTCCTGCCAGCTCGTGATGCCGTAGCCGACGAGCTTCCGCTGGCCGACGCGGAATCCCGCGTACATGTCGTCGAAGCTCGGCTCCGGCGCGTGGCGGAGCGCCAGCATCCGCGCGCCCTCGTGCAGGGTGCCCGTGGGCTCCCCCGCGGCGTCGCGCTCGATCCGGCCGTCGGCCGGGTCGGGGGTGTCGCGGTCGATGCCGCAGCGGCGCAGGGCCTCGGCGTTCACCCAGGCGCTGTGGTGGTCGCGGTTCGACAGGATGATCGGGCGGTCGGCGCAGATCGCGTCGAGGTCGGCGCCGAGCGGCGCGCCGCCCGGGAAGGCGGCCTGCTGCCAGCCGGCCCCGACGATCCACTCGACGTCGGGGTTGCGCTCGACGTAGTCGCGCACGAGCTCCAGGTAGTCCTCGCGCGTGTAGCCCTCCGAGAGGTCGCAGCCGAGCATCTCCATGCCGGCCTCGACGGGGTGGACGTGCGCGTCGTTCATGCCGGGGTGCAGCAGCCGGCCGTCGAGCTCGACCACCTCGGTGTCCGGTCCGATCGCGGCGAGCACCTCCTCGCCCACGAGCACGATGCGACCGCCGGAGACCCCCACGTGCGTGGGCCCTGCGTGGTAGCGCTCTCCGTCGAACAGCGCGCCGTTTGTGAACGCGAGATCGAGTGCGTCGGTCAACCCTGACTCCTTGGTACTCTGACAACCGTTGGCATTCCGGCGAACTTAATCGTTTAAGGAATGACGGGTAGCCTATTGACGGGCACCGGCATTGTCAACGCGTTCGACGACGCCGTCCGGTCCCCGCAGTTCGACCTCGGCACCCCGGAAGGCAGGCGTGGGAACGACACTCAAGGACCTCGCAGGACACCTCGGCATCTCGGCCGCCGCCGTCTCGATGGCGCTGAACGGCAAGCCCGGGGTGTCCGAGCAGACGCGCGAAGAGGTGCGCCGCGCCGCCGAGGAGCTCGGCTACCGGCCGAACCGTACGGGCCAGGCGCTCCGCTTGAGCCGCACCAACACCATCGGCGTCTACTTCCCCTCGACCGTCATGGAGTACTCGCTCTACTTCGCCGAGATCATGCGCGGGATCGTGGCCGGGTTCGCCGACACCGAGCTCTCGCCTCTCCTCCTGCCCTCGGCGGGCGACACGGGACATGTGCGGGACTTCCCGGACGTCGACGGCTTCGTCGTCGTCGAACCGCACTCCGACGATCTCGGCATGTTCGAGCTGCTGCGCAGCGGCCGAGCGACGGTCTGCATCGACCCCCCGCCGGCCTCGGCCGAGGCGCCGTGGGGCGTCGTCGAGGCGGATGCCCCGGCCGCCACCCGCGACAGCCTGCGGCATCTCGTCGCCCGGGGCGCCGTTCGCCCCGGGCTCCTCACGATCGAGTCCGTCTCCGAGTGGAGCCGCACCATCGAGGCCAGCTACCGCGGCTGGTGCGCCGAACACGGCATCGACCCCGCGGTCATCGCGATCAGCGCGAGGCAGAGCAACGAGGAGATCCTGGAGCTCCTCGGGCAGGAGCTCGGTGCCCCGGTCCCGTGCGACGGGCTCTTCGTCGCAGGCGACGCGGTCGCCCCTCGCATCGCCGGTCTGCTGCGCACCATGGGCCGCTCCCCCGACGGCGGATTCCCGCTCGTCTCGGGCGTCGACAGCACGATGATGGAGTTCCACACGCCGCCGATCTCGGCGATCGATCTGAACCCCTACGGCTACGGCATGCACGCCGCCCGCATGATGGCGGCGCTGCTGCGCGAGCCGGGCCGGCCCGCTGCACCCCGCATCGAGCAGCTCCCGGCGCCGCTCATCGTGCGCGGCACCTGAGCCGAGCCGCGCCGCGCGCGGGGCGCCGTCAGTCCCGGCCGCTCGCCGCCGCGACGACGGTCTGCACGGCGTGGTCCGCCTCCGTCACGATCTCGGCGAGTGCGCGCGAGGCATCCTCGGCGCGCCCCTCGGCGACCGCGAAGGCGACCTCCTGGTGCAGGCGGAGGGCCGCCGGATTCGCCTCGTGCGGCATGAGGTCGTGGGCGGTCCGGCCGCGGAGCACCTCGCCGATCACCGGGCCGAGCGCGGCGAAGAAGTGGTTGCCCGAGGCATCCAGGACCGCGGCGTGGAAGGCGATGTCGTGGTCGAGGTACGGGGCCCCGTCGGCCTCGCGGGACTGCTCCGCCATGCCGGTCACCGCCGCGAAGATCGCGGCGCGCTGCTCGGCCGTCGCGTGCTGGGCCGCGAGGCCGGCCGCGAGCGGCTCCACCCCGCTGCGCAGCTGCGAGAGGGCGTGCAGTACGTCGAGGCGCTCCGGGCCGGCGAGGCGCCACCGGATCAGCCGGGGGTCGTACGGGTTCCAGCGCTCGCTCGGCAGGATCTCGACGCCGGCCCGGCGTCGCACCTCGACGAGCCCCATCGACTCGAGCACCCGCACAACCTCGCGGAGCGCCGAGCGAGACGCGCCGAAGCGCTCCGCGACCTCGGTCGTCAGGATGCGCGAACCGGGCGCGAGCCGCCCGGAGACGATCTCGGCGCCGAGTGTCTCGATCACTCGCTCGTGGAGGGCGGAGGACCCGGGCGACGCTGCATCCATCCCCCGATTATCTCGGACTGTCGGTGACGAAGTAATGTCGGACCCGTTTCGATCGGATTTGAAATATGACCTACATATAACCATAATCAGAATCCCCGGACTGATCGCTCCCCCGCTGGACGCTCACGAGGGCCTGAGTTCCAACGACGCAACGGGAGAACGAGATGAGCACGGACGCGAGCGGCGGTTCGACCCTCGAACTGCGAGGGGTCACGAAGCGATTCGGCGGCAGCACCGTCGTCGACTCCCTCGACCTCGTGCTGCGCCCCGGCGAGTTCGTCTCCCTGCTCGGTCCGTCCGGCTGCGGCAAGACCACCACGCTGCGCATGATCGCCGGCTTCGAGCAGCCCGACTCCGGAAGCATCCTGCTCGACGGCGCGGAGATCGGCGGACTCCCCGCGAACAAGCGCGAGGTCAACACGGTCTTCCAGTCCTACGCGCTCTTCCCGCACCTCACCGTGGCCGGCAACGTCGCGTACGGACTCCGCCAGCGGCGCGTCGCCAAGGCCGAGATCGCCGAGCGCGTCGCCGAGACCCTGCAGCTCGTGCGCCTGGACCGCTTCGCCGACCGCAAGCCCGCGCAGCTCTCGGGCGGGCAGCAGCAGCGCGTCGCGCTCGCCCGCGCCCTCGTCAACCGCCCCCGCGTGCTGCTCCTCGACGAGCCGCTCGCCGCGCTCGACCGCCAGCTGCGCGAAGAGGTCCAGATCGAGCTGCGCCTGATCCAGACCCGGCTGCGCACGACCTTCCTCTTCGTGACCCACGACCAGGGAGAGGCACTCGCGATGAGCGACCGCGTCGCCATCATGAACGGCGGCCGCATCGAGCAGCTCGACGAGCCCGAGACCGTGTACGAGCGGCCCGCCACCCGCTTCGTCGCCGGCTTCGTCGGGCAGCAGAACTTCTTCGACGACGTGCGCACGGACGCGGGCGTGCTCGTCGACGCTGACGGCGTCCGGTTCCTGCCCGCCTCAGCGCCCCCGGCCGGAGCCGCCGCCACCGTCGCGATCCGACCGGAGGCGATCACGCTCCGCCCCGAGTCGGCGGAGATCCCGGTGAACGCCTGCGCCGGCGTCGTCGAAGCCGTCAACACGCTCGGCGACAGCCGCCAGTACGTGATCCGCGCCGCCTCCGGGCGCACCCTGGTGACCCGCTCCGCCCGAGTGACCGAGCCCCAGCGTTTCAGCCCCGGCGAGCGGGTCCTCGCCAGCTGGTCCCCCGACCACGTCGCGGTCTTCCCCGCGGCATCCGCAGCCTGACCTCGAAGGAGCGCACGACCATGACCGAGCACCGCATCCCCAAGATCCTCGTCCCGCGCTCCCGCGAGGCCGAGTTCACCCGCCGGCTCTTCCTCACCGGCGTCGTCGGCGCCGGCGCGACGCTCGCGCTCGCCGCCTGCGCGCCCGACGGGGCCAACGGCGGCGGTTCCGGCTCGGGCGGCGGCTCCGGCACCATGCGCGTCTACTCGTGGTCGGGCTACGACGCGCCTGAGAACGTGAAGGGCTTCGCGCCGGGCGTCGCGATCGACTCCTACTCCTCGAACGAGGAGATGATCGCCAAGCTCGTCGCCGCGCGCGGCACGAGCGGGTACGACATCGTCATCCCGACGGGCGTCTTCGTGCCGCAGATGGCCGAGAACCAGCTGCTCGAGAAGCTCGACCTCAGCCGCCTCAAGAACCTCGGCAACGTCGACGCGGCCTTCCTCGGCCAGGCATGGGACCCGGACAACACCTACACGGTGCCCAAGTACTGGGGCACCACCGGCTTCGCGTACGACACCCGCGTGATCACCCGCGAGCTCGTCTCGTGGGACGACTTCATCGACGCGGCGAAGAACGAGGCCAGCGGCCGCACCTCGCTCGCGGACGACCCGGGCGAGATCTGCGCCATCCTCTGCTTCGCCCGCGGTTGGGACCAGAGCACCCAGGACGAGGGCGAGCTCGCGAAGATCCGCACCTTCCTCGTCGACGAGCTGGCCCAGCACATCTCGGCCTTCGACTCGGCGCCCGGCAGCGGTGCGATCCCGCAGGGCTCGCAGGCCCTCGTGCACACCTGGAACGGCGAAGCCCGGCGCGGCATCATGGCGAGCTCCGAGCCCGACCGCTGGAAGTGGGTGCTGCCCACGCCCGACACCAACCTCTGGACCGACAACTGGGCCATCGTCAAGGGCGCCAAGAACGTCGACGCGGCCTACGAGTTCATCGACTACTCCCTCGGCCTCGAGCAGGCGGTGCGCAACACCGAGTACGTCGGCTACGGCACCGGCATCGGCGCCGCCGAGGCTCAGCTCGCCGCCGCGGACGCGCCGCTGCTCGGGATGATCTTCCCGAGCGAGGAGGAGAAGCAGCGCATGTACACCGGCCAGATCAACGCCGCGCAGCAGACCCGCATGGAGATCGTCGCCGAGATGAAGGCGCGCGCGGGGGCATGAGCCGGATGGCGAGAACACGGACCTCCGGGCGCGGGCCGCGCGGGTCCTCCACGCTGCTCGCGGTGCCGGGCGGGATCTGGATGCTGGTGTTCTTCATCGTCCCGATCCTGGTCGTCGTGTGGTACAGCTTCGGGCAGAAGCCCGGCCTCTACGGCACGCACGACAACTCCGTGCTCTCGCTCGACCGCTACGGCGAGGCGCTGAGCGGGGCGTTCCTGCTCACCTTCGCGAACACCCTGCAGATCGCGGTGATCGGCACGCTCATCTGCGTGCTGATCGCCGTGCCCTTCTCGTACTGGCTCGCGGTGAAGGTGACGCCGAAGTGGCGCTACGTGGTCCTCGCGCTCGTGCTCGTGCCGTACTGGACGAACTTCCTCATCCGCACCCTCGGCTGGCAGATCCTGCTCGCGCCGGAGGGCCCGGTGACCGTGCTGCTCCGGCAGCTCGGGCTCGTCGACGCCGCGTTCTCGATGCTCTACACGAAGGGCGCGGTGCAGCTCGGCGTGGTCTACAACTACCTGCCGCTCATGATCCTGCCGATCTTCGTCGCCATGGAACGGCTCACACCGGCGCTGCGCGAAGCCAGCAAGGACCTCGGCGCCGGGCGCTGGGGGACGTTCCGGCAGGTGACGCTGCCGCTCGCGGCCCCCGGCATCGTCGGCGGCGTCGTGCTCGTCTTCATCCCGCTGATGGGCGACTACATCACCGCCCAGGTGCTCGGCGGTGCGAAGGGCAACATGGTCGGGCAGATGATCGCCGGCCAGTTCCAGCAGGGGCAGAACTGGGCGCTCGGGTCGGCGATGAGCGTGACCCTGATCCTGATCACCTTGCTCAGCGTCGTGCTCGTGGGCGCCGTCGGCATCGTCTGCGGCGCGATCCTCCGGGCCCGCCGCCGGCTGCCGATCGAACGAACCGCGGCCGCGGCGACGGCCGCACGCACCGGAACGGAGGTGCCGGCATGACGGGCACGACGCGCGACCGCGCCACGAACCTGTCGCTGCGGATCTTCGGGATCCTGGTGCTGCTCTTCCTCTTCGCACCCCTCCTCGTGATCCTCGTGTACTCGTTCAACTCGGGACGTCTGCTCGGCGCGTGGGAGGGCTTCGGGGTGAACGCGTATCAGACGGCGTTCAGCTCCCCCGACATCCTGCACGCGGTGGGCGTCTCGCTCCGCTCGAGCGTCGTCGCGACGCTGTTCGCGACGCTGCTCGGATCGGCGCTCGGCGTCGCCATCGGCGTCCGCACCGGCACCGTCGTCTCGGTGATCGTCGGCGTGCTCGCCCTCGTGCTGGTCACCCCCGAGATCGTGCAGGCCGTCTCGCTGATGCCCTGGCTCACCTCGCTCAGCGTGGACTGGGGCATCGCCCCGCTCAACGACGGCATCCTCCGGCTCGCGATCGGCCACTCGCTCTTCGCGACGGCCGTGGTGTCCTTCCTGGTGCGCGGCCGGGTGCGGGCCCTCGACCCGGCGCTCACCGAGGCCGCCGAGGACCTCTACGCCTCTCGCTGGAACAGCTTCCGGCAGATCCTGCTGCCGCAGCTCGCGCCCGCGATCGGGGCCGGCGCGCTGATGGCCTTCACCCTCAGCCTCGACAACACGATCATCTCCGCGTTCGTGCAGACCACGGGCAACACGCCGTGGCCCGTGTACGTGCTGAGCTCGCTGCGCTCGGGCCTGCGCCCGGAGCTCGCGGCGATGGCCGCCGTGATGCTCATCGCCACCCTCGCGCTGCTCGCCCTGGCGGCAGCCGTCCTCGCCCGAGGAGGATCGGCGTCGAGCACGGCTCGCGCGCTGGTCGGCTCCGAATGACGACGCCTGGAAGGATCATCCGATGACCGCGAAGCTGACGATCGTCGACTGCACCCTGCCGCTCCTCGACGGCGGCGACCAGCGGCACGCCGTCACCGTCGAAGGCGAGCGCATCGCCCGGGTGGTGCCGATGGCGGAGCTCGGTTCCGCGCCCGGCGAGGTGCTCGACGCGGCGGGGCGCAGCCTGCTGCCCGGTTTCACCGACGCCCACGTGCACCTCGTGGAGTCCGGCATCGAGCTGGCCCGCTGCGATCTCTCGTCGAGCCGTTCGCGCGCCCACGCGCTCGAGCTCATCGACGACTACTGCCGGCGGATGCCGAACGAGCCGTGGATCGTCGGCCGGGGCTGGTCGCTCGACCACTTCGCCGACACCGCCACGATGCTCGTCGAGCTCGACCGGCTGACCGGCGAGCGCCCGGCGTACCTCTCGAACAAGGACGGTCACAGCGCGTGGGTCAACTCCGCCGCGCTGCGTCGGGCCGGCATCACCGCGGGCACCCCGGATCCGGATGGCGGCCGCATCGAGCGCGACGCGTCCGGCGCCCCGAGCGGGCTGCTGCACGAGGGCGCCATGCTGCTCGTGGCCGACCTCATCCCGCCGCTCGACGAGGAGACGCGCTTCGCCGGCCTCCTCGCCGGCCAGCAGCGCTTCTTCTCCCTCGGCATCACGGGCTGGCAGGAGGCCATCGTCGGCGACTTCGTGCCGACCACCGACGTCGAGCGCAGCTACCGCCGGGCGATCGACTCGGGCGCCCTGCTCGGGCAGGTCACCGGGAACCTCTGGCTGCCCCGCAGCGACCCCGCGGGCGCCCTCGACGAGCTCATCGCCCGGCGCGCCGCCTTCGCCGGCGACGAGCGGTTCCGCGCCAGCGGCGTGAAGATCATGTACGACGGCGTCTGCGAGACCCTCACCGGCGCCGTGTCCGTGCCCTACCTCGACCCCTCGGGGCAGCACGGCGCCTCGGCGGAGCCGAACCGCGGCATCACCTTCTTCGACCCGGCGGAGCTCGCCCCCGTCGTCGTCGAGCTCGATCGGGCCGGCTTCGACCTGCACGCGCACGTCATCGGCGATCGGGCGACGGACGAGGTGCTCGCGATGATCGAGGCCGCGCAGCGGCAGAATCCCGCCCGCGACCGCCGCCATCAGCTGGCGCACCTGCAGCTGCTCGACCCCGGGCTGATCTCGCGCATGGCGGACGCCGGGGTGATCGCGAACGTGCAGCCCTACTGGGCGCAGGCCGACGCGCAGATGGTCGAGATGACGCTGCCCTTCCTCGACGCCTCGCTGCACGACCACCACTACGCCTTCCGCTCGCTCGAGCTCGCGGGTGTGCCGCTCGCCTTCGGCTCCGACTGGCCCGTGACCACGCCGAGCCCCTTCGACTGGATCCACGTCGCCGTGAACCGCAGCTACCCGGGCGACTCGACCGAGCCGTTCCTGCCGCACGAAGCCCTGTCGCGCGACTCCGCGCTGCGTGCGGCCACGAGCGGCGCGGCGCACGCGGTGCGTCAGGACGAGCTGCGCGGCCGCATCGAAGCGGGCCTCCTCGCGGATCTCGTGCTCCTCGACGCCGAGCTGCGCGAGGTGCCCGATGCCGAGCTCCACGCCGTGCAGGCGGACACCACCCTCGCGCGGGGTGCGGTCGTCTTCGAGCGGGGGTAGCGTCTTGGCGCCGCAGTCGGCGTCGTGCACGCACCTCACCAGCAGCAGATCCCCGGCCTCGCGGCCGGAAGGGAGAATCATCAACCTCGTGCCACACGCTTCGTCCGACGCGGGCTCGGCCCGCACCGGGCGCGGTCCCGTGCTCGTCGTCATGGGCGTCTCGGGAAGCGGCAAGACCACGTTCGCCGAGCTCATCGCGCACCGGCTGGGCTGGGACTTCCAGGAGGGCGACCGGCTGCATCCGGACGCGAACGTCGCCAAGATGGCGAGCGGGATCCCGCTGAGCGACGACGACCGCGAGCCGTGGTTGGACCGGATCGCGGACTGGATCGACGCGCACCTCGACGCCGACCGCCCCGCCGTGATCACCTGCTCGGCGCTCAAGCGCGCCTACCGCGAACGGCTGGCGCGCCCCGACGTCGTCTTCCTGCACCTCACAGGACCCCGCGAGCTCATCGCCGAACGACTCGGTCAGCGCACCGGGCACTTCATGCCGACGACGCTGCTCGACTCGCAGTTCGAGACGCTCGAACCGCTCGGCGCCGGCGAATCCGGCCTCGTGATCGATGCGCAGGGCACTCCGGAGCACGTGGTCGAGCAGACGATCGCGCAGCTCGGGCTCTGACTGCTCCTGACTCGCCGCCGCTGAGTGCTCTGGCGCGGCGCGGGACCGTCGGCGCTCCGCGCGTTCAGTCCGCGTCGCCGCCCGCGTCGCCGTTCTCGGCGGCGGATAGCTCGGGCGGCTCGGTGACGCTCGCCGTGACCCCGCTCAACGCGTCGCCGGAGCGCAGGCTCGCCGCCTCCAGCGCCCGCTCGATGGCCAGATCCAGCGCGGGTTCGATCGGTTCCTCAGCCATGGTGCCTCCTCATGAGCACCGTAGCCGCCGAGACGACGGACGGTCCAGGGCGCATAAGCGTGGCACGGAACAACGAAAAAGGCCCGGCCTCCGAAGAGACCGGGCCGCAGATGCTCCCCCACTTGGACTCGAACCAAGAACCTATCGGTTAACAGCCGATTGCTCTGCCAATTGAGCTATGGAGGATCGCTTGTTCAGCGACGACTACTCTAGCAAAGCCGCGCCCACTCTCCCAATCCGAGCGAAGCTCGCCACTCAGTAGCCGTGCTCGAGGTCGATCCGGCCGACGAACGCCCCGTCGCCGAGGAAGGCGCGCACGTTCTCGGCGACGCGTTCGGCGTAGAGCGGCGCCGTCATCTCCTCGGTGTCGGCGACATGCGGGGTGATCAGGCACTGCTCGAGCCCCCAGAGCGGATGCCCCGCCGGCAACGGCTCCGGATCCGTCACGTCGAGCCCGGCACCGCCGAGCGCGCCCGATTCCAGGGCGGCGACGAGGGCCGCCGTGTCGATGACCGCCCCGCGGCCGACGTTCACCACGACGGCGCCCGGGGCGAGCGCGGCGAGCACCTCGGCATCCACGATCCCCCGGGAGTCGTCGGTCAGCGCCGCGGCGACGAACAGCAGCTCCGCACCCCGCGCGGCCTCGGCGAGCCGCGCCACCGGCACGGTGCGCACCGCACCGGGCACCGCGCCGTCGCGGCGGCGCACCACCGTCGCACGCACGCGGAACGGCTCCAGCAACCGCAGCAGCTCGACGGCGACGCCGCCGGCGCCGAGCACCACGACCTCCGCGCCGTAGAGGCTGCGTCCGCGTTCGTCGGGCTCCCACGAGCTCGCCGCAGCGCGCCGCGGCAACTCCCGGAGCAGGGCGAGCGCGAGGGCGAGCGCGTGCTCGGCGACGGGCTGCGCGTAGGCGCCCTTGCCGCTCGTCCACGTGCGGCCGTCGCCGCGGGCACCGGCGAGCAGCTCGGCGAAGGCGTCGACGCCCGCCCACGGGAGCTGCACCCAGCCGATGGCGGGCCGATCGCGCAGGATTGCCGCGAGTTCGGCGGCGCCGTCGTTCGCGGTCCACACGAGGCCGCGGGTGTCGTCTGCGAGCGGCGCGAGCCGCCCGCCGGCGGACTCGACCGCGGCGCGAAGCCCCGCCGAGGCATCCGGCAGCACGGCGATCGGGCCGGGCGCCGGGCGCGCCCCCGCCTCCGCCGCCCGGCGCGGCGCCGCGTCGGCGGCCCCGCGCACCGGGCGGTGCCGCGCGCCGTCCCCGAGCAGGCTCATGCGAGCGGCGGCTCGAGGTCGTCGATGACGGCGTGCCCGTCGTCCAGCGCGCCCGCGAGGGCGCGGACGTACGGATGCCGCGGGTCGGAGAGCACCTCGTCGATCGTGCCCAGGGCGACGAGCGCGCCGTGGTCGAGCACGGCGATCCGGTCGGCGATGCGCCGCAGCACCGGCAGGTCGTGGGTGATCACGATCGCCGAGAAGGTGTGCCCCTGCCGGAGTTCGTTCACGAGTTGCGCGACCGAGTCGCGCACCGTCAGGTCGATGCCGGCGGTGGGCTCGTCGGCGATCAGGAGCTTCGGCTCCAGTACGAGGGCCCGGGCCAGCGCCACCCGCTGCCGCTGCCCTGCGGAGAGCTCGTACGGGTACTTGTCGAGGAAGCCGAGCGGCAGCCGCACCGAGTCGACCATCGTCGCCACCCGCGTGGCGAGCGCCCGCGCGTTGTAGTGCTGGTCGCGCTCCAGGATCGGTTCCGCCACGATCTCGCGCACCGAGCGATCGGCCGGCAGCGCGTCGGCGGCGCCCTGGGCGAGATACCCCACGTGCAGCGAGAACGCCGCCTGCTTGCGCCTGGGGAGCTTCCGCAGCCCGTGGCCGAGCACCGTCGCGTCCCCGCCCGTGATCACCGGCTGGCCGTCACCGGCCCGGGCGTCGAGGAACGATCCCGACAGCACCCGTGCGAGCGTGGACTTGCCGCTGCCGGCGCTGCCGAGGAGCCCGAGCACCTCGCCAGGTGCGAGCGAGAGGGAGAGGCCGTGCAGCGCGACGTGCGCGGGGCTCGGTCCCTTCGCCGGGTATTCGACCGAGAGGTCGCTCAGGACGACGGGGTTCGTGTGTGCCGCATTGCGCATCCTCAGCGGGCCTCCCGGAGACGACGGAGTTCCGCCCGGCGCTCGGCCTGCTCCACCGGGTCGGGCACGGGCAGCGAGGCCAACAGGCGCTTCGTGTAGGGATCCGACGGCGCCCCGAGCACCTCGGCGCCGGTGCCCTCCTCGACGAGCTCGCCGTGGTAGAGCACGGCGATGCGGTCGGCGAGCAGATCGACGACCGCGAGGTCGTGGCTGATGAAGAGCGACGCGAAGCCGAACTCCTGCTGCAGCTCCCGGAACAGCTCGAGCACGCGTGCCTGCACCGACACGTCGAGCGCGCTCGTCGGCTCGTCGGCGATGAGCAGCTCGGGCTCGAGGGCGAGCGAGCGGGCGAGGCTGGCGCGCTGGCGCTGGCCTCCGGAGAGCTCGTGCGGGTAGCGGTCGCCGTAGGCGCGCGGCAGCTGCACCGCCTCGAGCAGCTCGTCGACGCGCCCGCGGGCCTCCGCGGCGTCCGCCGCGCGCCCGTGGATCACGAGCGGTTCGGCGACGCACTCGGCGATCGTGAGCAGCGGGTTGAAGCTCGACGCCGGGTCCTGGAAGACGAAGCCGATGCGGCTCCGCGTGGGACGGAAGTCCCGCTCGCGGATGCCGTTCATCTCGTGGCCGAGCACCTGCAGCGAGCCACCGGTCACCTTCGTGAGCCCCGCGATGGCGCGGCCGATCGTCGTCTTGCCCGAACCGGACTCGCCGACGAGGCCGAGGACCTCCCCCGGTCGGATGACGAGGTCGACGCCGTCGACCGCGCGGAAGCCGGGCCGGCCGAACCGGCCGGGGTAGACGATCTCGAGCCCACGGGCCTCGACGACGGGCGCGGCGCCCGCCCACCCCTCGGCACGGGCGGCGACGCGCTCGGCGGCGCGCGCCGTGCCGTGGCCCACGTGCGGCACCGCGGCGAGCAGCGCCTTCGTGTAGTCGGCCTGCGGCGCGGCGAAGAGCTCGCGCACGGGCGCCTGCTCGACGAGCTTGCCCTGGTACATCACCGCGACGCGGTCGGCGAGGTCGGCGACGACGCCCATGTTGTGCGTGATGAGCACGATCGCCGTGCCGAACTCGTCGCGGCAGCGCCGCAGCAGGTCGAGGATCTCGGCCTGCACGGTCACGTCGAGCGCGGTCGTCGGCTCGTCGGCGACGATGAGCCCCGGGTCGAGCACGAGCGCCATCGCGATCACGATGCGCTGCTTCTGCCCCCCGGAGAACTGGTGCGGGAAGTGGTCGATGCGCACCTCGGGGTCGGGGATACCGACCCGGCCGAGCATCTCGATCGCCCGGCGACGCGCCTCCTTCTTCGAGACCTCGCCGTGGGCGCGGAGGCCCTCCATGATCTGCCAGCCCACCGTGTAGACGGGGTTCAGCGCGGTCGAGGGCTCCTGGAACACCATCGCGACGTCGGTGCCGCGGATCTCGCGCAGCTGCTGCTTGCCGAGCGAGATGACGTCGCGCTCGCGGGTGCCCTCGCGGTTCGAGAGCAGCACCACGCCGCTCGTCGTCGCCGTCTCCGGCAGCAGCCCGAGGATGGTCTTGGCGGTGACGGTCTTGCCGCTGCCGGACTCGCCGACGATGGCGAGCACCTCGCCGCGGGCCACTTCGAGCGAGACGTCGTCGACCGCCTTCACCGCGCCCGAGTCGGTGGCGAACGAGACGCCCAGGTGCTTGATCTCGACGACCGTGCTCATCGCTTGACCTCGATTCCGTGCTCGTCGAACGATTCGCCGCTCTCGAGGCCGTCGAGGCCCCCGGGGCCGGCCGAGAGGGTGCCGCCGGGCACGACCGAGGTCTCGGCGACCTGGCCGGCGGCCTGCGCGACGCGGCGGCGCCCGCGCAAGCGCGGATCGGCGAGGTCGTTCAGGCTCTCGCCGACGAGCGTGATGCCGAGCACCGCAAGGACGATGGCGAGACCCGGGTAGAGCGAGGTCCACCAGATGCCGCTCGTGACGTCGGAGAGCGCCTTGTTCAGGTCGTAGCCCCACTCGGCGGCGGCCGTCGGCTCGATGCCGAAGCCCAGGAAGCCGAGGCCCGCGAGCGTGAGGATCGCCTCCGAGGAGTTCAGCGTGAAGATGAGCGGCAGCGTGCGAGTGGCGTTGCGCAGCACGTGCCGGAACATGATCCGGCCGTTCGACGCGCCGAGCACCTTGGCCGACTCGACGTAGGCCTCCGCCTTGATCCGCACGGTCTCCGCCCGGACCACCCGGAAGTACTGCGGGATGAACACGACGGTGATCGAGAGCGCCGCGGCGAGGATGCCGCCCCACAGGCTCGACTGGCCGCCGGAGATCATGATCGACAAGGCGATCGCGAGCAGCAGCGAGGGGAAGGCGTAGATCGCGTCGCAGACGACGACGAGCACCCGGTCGAACCAGCCGCCGAAGTAGCCGGAGACGAGGCCGAGCAGCACGCCCGCGATGATCGAGGCGATCACCGCGACGATGATCACGAGCAGTGCGGTCTGCGCGCCCCAGATCACCCGGGACAGCACGTCGTAGCCGCCGACGGTGGTGCCGAAGGGGTGCTCGGCCGAGGGGGCCTGCTGGCTGCCGAAGGCGCCGTCCTCGCCGCGGAGCTGCGCGAAGCCGTACGGCGCGAGCAGCGGGGCGAAGATCGCGGTCAGGACGAACAGCCCCGTGATGACGAGGCCGGCGACGAGCATGCCGCGCTGCAGGCCGACGCTCTGGCGCAGCTGGTGCGCGACCGGCAGGCGGTCGCGCAGCCGGCGCTTCGGCACGGCGACGGGAGTCGCGGAAGTGGTGGTGGCGGTCATCTCAGTACCTCACCCTCGGGTCGATGAGCGCCGCGATGATGTCGACGACGAAGTTGGTGAGCGCGACGATGACGGCGAGCATGGCGACGATGCCCTGCACGGCGACGAAGTCGCGGGCCTGGAGGTACTCGGCGAGCATGAAGCCGAGCCCCTTCCACTCGAAGGTCGTCTCGGTCAGCACCGCCCCGCCGAGGAGCAGCGCGATCTGCAGGCCGATGACCGTCACGATCGGGATGAGCGCGGGCCGGTAGGCGTGCTTCGTCACGAGGCGCCGCTCGGCGACGCCGCGGGAGCGGGCCGCGTCGACGTAGTCGGTCGACAGCGTGCCGATCACGTTGGTGCGCACGAGCCGGAGGAAGACGCCGGCCGTGAGCAGGCCGAGCGCGATCGCGGGGAGCACGGCGTGCCGGAGCACGTCGCCGAGGACGGCCGGATCGCCCGTCAGGATCGCGTCGATCGTGTAGATGCCCGTGCTGAACGGCAGGAACTGCATCTCGAGCTCCGAGCCGGTGGAGGCGCGCCCCGCGACGGGCAGCACGCCGAGCCAGACCGAGAAGACGAGCTTCAGGAGCATGCCGGCGAAGAACACCGGGGTGGCGTAGCAGAGGATCGCGAAGACGCGCAGCACCGCGTCGCCCCAGCGGTCGCGCACGTACGCGGCGACCATGCCGAGCGGGATGCCGACGATGAAGGCCACGAGGAGCGCGTAGAAGGCGAGCTCGAGGGTGGCGGTGCCGTACGTCACGAGGACCTCGACGACCGGGCGGTTATCGGACAGCGTCGTGCCGAAGTTGCCGGTGAAGATCTGGCCGAGGTACTCGAAGTACTGCACGATGATGGGCCGGTCGTAGCCGGCGTTGTGGATCGCCTCGGCGAGCTGCGCGGGCGGCAGTTTGCCGCCGAGGGCGGCGGTGATCGGGTCGCCGGTCGCCCGCATGACGATGAAGACCACCGTCACGAGGATGAAGACCGTCGGGATGACCAGCAGGGCGCGCATCGCGATGTACCTGCCGAGGCTGCCGCCGGAGGATCTCTCCTGGCGTCGGGGGGCGCCACCCGGGGTGGTCGGCGGCGCGGTCGTCGTTGAGCTCATGTTCGCCTATCGTCGGGACGGAACGAAAGGCGGCCCGCCCTCGGAAGAGGCGGGCCGCCCGTTCGGTTCTTCGGAAACCTTACCGGCTGTCGGGGATCAACCCTTGGCCAGCGCGGCGTAGCGGAACTTGAACGACGCGTCGAGGGTGTCCTCGGCGCCCGTCACGTCGGCCCCGACGACCGCGACCTGCGCGCCCTGGAGGTACGGCACGGTCGACAGGTCGGCCGCCACCTTCTCCTGGATCTGCTCGATGAGCGCGGTGCGCTCCGCCGGGTCGGCCGTGACCGCCTGCTGCAGGATGAGGTCGTTGACCTCCTGGTTGTTGTAGTGGTTCGCCAGGAAGTTCTCGATCAGGAAGAACGGCGTGAGGTAGTTGTCCGCGTCCGAGTAGTCCGGGAACCAGCCGAGCTGGTAGGCCGGGTACACGTCCGAGCTGCGGTCCTTCGAGTACTGCACCCACTCGGTGGTCTGCAGGTTCACCTTGAAGAGGCCGGATGCCTCGAGCTGGTCCTTGATGAGGGCGTACTCGTCACCCGAGGACGGGCCGTAGTGGTCGTTCGAGTACTGCAGGTTCAGCTCGACCGGGACGGTCACGCCGGCGGCCTCGAGGCTCGCCTTCGCCTTGTCCGCGTCGGGGCCGCCGTTGCCGTCGCCGTAGAGCGGCTTCAGCGCGTCGACCTGGCCGGTGAGGCCCGCCGGGACGTAGGAGTACAGCGGGGTGTAGGTGCCCTTGTAGACCTGCGTGGCGATCTCGTCGCGGTCGATGAGGTCCGCGACCGCCTGGCGGACGGCGAGCGCCTTGGCCGGGTCGGCCTCGGGCGTCGTCGCGCCGTACGGCTGGGTGTTGAAGTTGAAGACGATGTAGCGGATCTCGCCGCCGGGGCCGTCGACGACCTTCACCTTGTCATTCTTCTTGAGGTCGTCGATGTCGGTCGCGGAGAGGCTCCGGAACGCGACGTCGATGTTGCCCTCCTGCACGTCGAGCTTGAGGTTCGACGAGTCGGCGTAGTACTTGACGTTGACCTTGTCGGTCTTCGGCGCGCCGAGGATGCCCTCGTAGTCGGGATTCGCCGCGTACGAGATCAGCTCGTTCATCTTGTAGCTCGTGATGACGTACTGGCCGGCGAACGCCTCGCCCTTGACGATCTCGTCGTCGGAGGTGAGCGCATCGGCCGAGAAGACGTCCTCGTCGACGATCGGGCCCACCGGGCTCGAGAGGATCTGCGGGAAGATCTGGTCGTTCTCGCTCTTCAGGTGGAAGACGACGGTGGTGTCGTCGACCGCTTCGACCGAGTCGAGGTTGTAGAGCAGCGACGACGGGCCGTTCTCGTCGGCGATCTTCAGCTGCCGGTCGAAGGAGAACTTCACGTCCGAGGAGGTGAGGTCGTTGCCGTTCGCCCACTTGAGGCCCGGCTTGAGCTTCACGGTGTACTCGGTCGGCGCGGTGAACTCCGCGGACTCCGCGATGTCGGGCTCGACGTCGGGGCTGCCGTACGGGGTGTTCATGAGGAACGGGAACACCTGGTTCATCACGGCGAACGAGCCGTTGTCGTACGAACCGGCCGGGTCGAGCGTCGTGATCTTGTCGGTCGTGCCGATGGTGATCGAGTCACCGCCGCCGCTGGAGCCGTTCGAACCGCCGGCCGAGCAGCCCGCGAGCGCGAGCGCCGCGATCGAGAGGCCGGCGACGGCGACGATGCCGCGACGCGCGGTAGTGGATGCGGATGTCATATCCGGGTCCCTCTTCCTGTCAGAGTTCATCGCGGACCAGCGCCCGGTCCGGCGCCTGCCCGCGATTCGATATCCCCAACACCTAGCACACGGCAGATGGAAACGTGCACGGCGGGGAGCTGCGACGGAGGAATGTTTACCGATCTGCAACCAAGCGCGCAAGGGATGCGCGTGATTGCACGGATGGACGGATGGCCCGCCTCATTCGGCGCGGAGGGCCACCCGTTCGCGGTCGATCTCGACGATCGCGCGCTGCAGCATCTCGTAGCTCGCCCGGTCCTCCGCGGCGAGGCGCGTCAGCCGACCCATCAGCTCGACCTTCTGCCGCAGCAGCTCCCGGTCGACGAGCGAGGAGAGCACGCCGCGCACCCAGCCGGCGATCGCCGCCTCGTTGCGCTGCGGCACGGGCAGCACCGCGAGCTGCTGCACGATGCTCGCGAACGGGGCCGGCACCTGGCCGATGACCCGGTCGACGGTGATCGCCTCGACGCCCCCGCCGAGGGCCGCCGCGATCCCGTCGCGCACGACCGCGAGCGAGGGGTTCTCGAAGCGCGCCTCCGCGGCGTGCGCGAGCAGGCCCGGCTCGGCGGAGCCCGGGTACTGCAGCATCGCCTGGAGCGCCTCGCGCTCGAGCCGGGTCGAGGGATCGTTGGGCAACTCGGAGATCGAGAACGGGCGCGCCGGGGCATCCGCCCGCGTCTCGGTCTGGACGCCCTCGTTCGCGTTCGGGGCGCGGCGCTCCCCCTGGCCGCGGTCGCGCTCCCCCGAGCGACTGCGACTCGTCGCCGCCTTGACGGCGCGGCCGACCTCGCCGAGGTCCATGCCGAGCATGCGCGCGAGCTCGCGCGAGTAGCCGGGGCGCAGCGCGGGGTCGCGGATCTCGGCGACGACCGGCGCCGACTGGCGCAGCGCCGACACCCGGCCCTCGACGGTGTCGAGGTCGTACCGGCCGACGATCTGGCGCAGCACGAACTCGAACATCGGCACCTTGGTGTCGACGAGGGTGCGCACCGCGTGGTCGCCGCGGGCGAGCCGCAGGTCGCAGGGGTCGAGCCCGTCGGGCGCGACGGCGACGAAGGTCTGCGCGGCGAAACGCTGCTCCTCGGCGAAGGCCCGCATCGCGGCCTTCTGCCCGGCCTCGTCGCCGTCGAAGGTGAACACCACCTCGCCCACGCCGGAGTCGTCGCCGAGCACCCGTCGGAGCACCTTGATGTGGTCGACGCCGAAGGCGGTGCCGCACGTCGCGATCGCCGTCGTGACCCCCGCGAGGTGGCAGGCCATGACGTCGGTGTAGCCCTCGACGACGACGACGCGCTGCGAGCGGGAGATGTCTCGCTTGGCGAGATCGAGCCCGTACAGCACCTGCGCCTTGTGGTAGATCGCGGTCTCGGGGGTGTTCAGGTACTTCGGGCCGTTGTCGTCGTCGAGCAGCCGCCGGGCGCCGAAGCCCACGGTCTGCCCGGTGACGTCGCGGATCGGCCAGACGAGACGGCCGCGGAAGCGATCATAGACGCCGCGGTCGCCCTGCGAGACGAGACCGGCCGCCGCGAGCTCCTCGGTCGAGAAGCCGCGCCCCCGCAGATGCTTCGTCAGCGCGTCCCAGCTCTTCGGCGCGAAGCCCACGCCGAAGCGCTTGGCGGCCTCGGCGTCGAATCCGCGCTCGCCGAGGAACCGGCGACCCACCTCGGCGATGGGCTGCAGCAGCTGCTCGGCGAAGAACTCCGCCGCCGCCTGGTTCGCCGCGAGGAGCCGGGCGCGGTTGCCGTGGTCGCTCGCCTGGCCGCCGTCCTCGTAGTGCAGCTCGTAGCCGATGCGTCCCGCGAGGCGCTCGACGGCCTCGGTGAAGGAGACGTGGTCCATCTTCTGCAGGAAGCTGTAGACGTCACCCGACTCGCCGCAGCCGAAGCAGTGGTAGAAGCCGACCCCGGGGCGCACGTTGAAGCTCGGGCTGCGTTCGTCGTGGAAGGGGCAGAGGCCCTTCATCGAGCCGACGCCGGCGGACTTCAGACTCACGTACTCGCCGATGATGTCGGCGATGTTCGTGCGGGATTTCACCTCTTCGACATCGCTCTGTCGAATTCGGCCCGCCATGCTCACATCCTATGCTCCGCCGGACCCTCCGGGGCCCGATGCCACCGCGCCACCGTCGCGCGTCAGCGCTGCACGAGCCGCTCGTGCCAGGCGAGCGCCGACTGGTCGGTGAGGCTCTGCACCTGGTCGACGACGACCCGCTTGCGCGCGGCGTCGTCGGCCGCGGCCCGCCAGTCCTCGGCGAGGCCCGGGTCGAGGTGCTGCTCCCCCGTCTCGAGGAGGACGTCGGCGAGCGAGGTCAGCACCTCGCGCTGCTGCCGGTAGATCGGCTGCCGCGTGTTGCGGGACATCACGAAGGCCGCGACGATGCCCTTGAGCACCGCGATCTCGGCCTGGATCTCGCGGGGCACCACGACGTCGCCGTCGAAGCGGATGAGGCTCGCCACCGGGAACGCCGCCCGGGTGGCCTCGGTCGCGGCGTGCGCGAAGCGGCCGATGAGCTGGCTCGTGAGGTTCTTGAGCCGTGCCTGGTCGAGCCGGCTGCCGCTCCACGTGTCGAGCCAGACGTCGAGCGAATCGAGCCGGTCGAACGCCGCCATGAGCTCGTCGTGCGAGTGCTGCCCGCCGATCCACTCGTACATCGAGGCGACGAGCTCGTCGTGGTCGACGCGGCGGCCGAGCGCTTCGACGTCGAGGTAGCCGTTGACGACGGCGTCTTCGAAGTCGTGCACCGAGTAGGCGATGTCGTCGGAGAGGTCCATCACCTGCGCCTCGATGCAGAGCCGCCGCTCGGGCGCCCCGGCCCGCAGCCACTCGAACACCGCGACGTCGTCGTGGTAGAAGCCGAACTTCTGCCGCCCGGATGGGTCGGCCACGCCCTGCTCTTCTGGCCAGGGGTACTTGCAGCTCGCGTCGAGGCTCGCCCGGGTGAGGTTCAGCCCGTAGCTGCGGCCGTCGGCATCGAACACCTTCGGCTCGAGCCTCGTGAGGATGCGGAGGGTCTGCGCGTTGCCCTCGAAGCCGCCGATGTCGGCCGACCAGGCGTTGAGCGCCTTCTCGCCGTTGTGCCCGAAGGGCGGGTGCCCGAGGTCGTGCGCGAGGCAGGCCGTGTCGACGACGTCGGGATCGAGGGCGAGGTTGGCGGCGAGCTCGCGACCGATCTGGGCGACCTCGAGCGAGTGGGTGAGCCGGTTGCGGGCGAAGTCGAGACCGGCGGTGGGGCTCAGCACCTGGGTCTTCGCCGCGAGGCGCCGCAGCGCGCTCGAGTGCAGCAGGCGGGCCCGATCGCGGGCGAAGTCGCTGCGCCGCGAGGAGTGCTGCTCGGGCAGCAGCCGCTCGGCGTCGGCCTCGCCGTAGCCGCCGAAGAGCCTCGCGTCGCCGAGCAGCTCTGCGCCGCCGAACAGGCGGTCGCCGAAGGCCGGGATCGTCACGCTCAGCCGCCGCTCGTGTCGAGCTCGGCGTCGACGAGCGTCACGCGGTCGTGCCCGGCGAGCTCCTGCGAGTCGAGCCAGCCGTCGGGCAGGGCGGGGTTCTTCGGGGTGCCGGCACGGCCTCGCGGGCCCTCCGCCCCCTCGCCCGGGTACGGCATCGACCAGTCGAGCGTGCCGAGCAGGTCGTCGAGCATCTGCAGCGACTCGACGGTGGCGAGCCGGGCGCGCAGCTCGCCGCCGACCGGGTAGCCCTTGAAGTACCAGGCGACGTGCTTGCGGATGTCGCGGCAGCCGCGCTCCTCGCTGTCGAAGAACTCGGCGAGGAGCTCCGCGTGCCGGCGGAAGGTCTGCGCGACCTGCCCCAGGCTCGGCTGGAAGAGGCTCGCGCTGCCGTCGGCCAGCTGGCCCCGGAAACCCGCCGCGAGATCGCCGAAGAGCCAGGGGCGGCCGAGGCATCCGCGCCCGACGACGACGCCGTCGCACCCCGTCTCGGCGACCATGCGCAGCGCATCGTCGGCCGACCAGATGTCGCCGTTGCCGAGCACGGGCACCGAGGTGACCGTCTCTTTCAGCTTCGCGATCGCCGACCAGTCGGCGTGCCCGGAGTAGAACTCGGCCGCGGTGCGCGCGTGCAGCGCGATCGAGGCGACGCCGGCGCCCTCGGCGATGCGACCCGCCTCGAGGTAGGTCAGGTGGTCGGCATCGATGCCCTTGCGCATCTTGATCGTGAGCGGGACGTCGCCCGCGGCCCGCACCGCGCCCTCGACGATGTCGCGGAACAGCCCGTTCTTCCACGGCAGGGCGGCGCCGCCGCCCTTGCGGGTGACCTTCGGCACCGGGCAGCCGAAGTTCAGGTCGATGTGGTCGGCCCGGTCTTCGGCGACGAGCATCGTGACCGCCTCGGACACGGTCTTCGGGTCGACGCCGTACAGCTGGATGGAGCGCGGCGTCTCGGACTCGTGGTGCGTGATGAGCCGCATCGATTCGGGCGTGCGCTCGACGAGCGCGCGGCTCGTGATCATCTCGGAGACGTAGAGCCCGGCGCCGAATTCGCGGCAGAGCCGGCGGAACGCGGTGTTCGTGATGCCCGCCATCGGGGCGAGCACCACGGGCACGTCGAGCTCGAGCGCGCCGATCGTGAGCGGCGTGACGGTGGCGGGGATCGTTGACATCCCTTCGATTCTTCCAGATCCCGGCCTGCGGGCCGCCCGTTCCCGCGCGGCGCGTAGGATTCGAACCGGATCGAGCGATGTGGAGGACGAGATGACGGACGCGCCCCTTTCCGGCGTCGAGCGGGTGCGAGCCGACGCGGCCGCCCGCGGACTCGAGATCGAGGTCATCGAGCGACCTGCCGCCCGGAGTCTCGAGGAGGCGGCCGAGCTGCTGGGCATCTCCCCCGGCGACATCGTGAAGTCGCTCGTCGTGAAGCGCAGCGACGGCAGCTACCTCTTCGCCCTCGTGCCGGGCGGCCGCAAGATCAGCTGGCCGAAGCTGCGGGCCCTCGTCGGCGTCAACAAGCTGCAGCTGCCCGACGCCTCCCTCGCGCTCGCGGCGACCGGCTACGAGCGCGGCACCATCACGCCGCTCGGATCGACGACCGCCTGGCCGGTGTACGCCGACGAGACCATCGCCGGCCGACGCGTCTCGATGGGCGCCGGCGAGCACGGCCGCAGCCTCTTCGTCGACGCCGACGCCCTCATCGCGGCGTACGGCGCGACCGTCGCCGACCTCAGCGACCCGGAGTAGCCCGGCCCGGCGGACGGGCGGGAATGCCGCGCGCGGTCCGTGCGTTCGCATCGATGTGAGCACTCCCATCAAGATCGACATCTGGTCCGACATCGCCTGCCCCTGGTGCTACATCGGCAAGCGCCACTTCGAAGCGGGCGTCGCCGCCCTGGGCGATGACGCCCCCGAGATCGAGGTGGAGTACCACTCCTTCGAGCTCGCACCCGACACGCCCGTCGACTTCCAGGGCAGCGAGATCGACTTCCTCGCGAAGCACAAGGGCATGCCGGCCGAGCGGGTGCAGCAGATGCTGCAGCACGTCACCGGTGTCGCCGCGAACGCGGGCCTCGACTACGACTTCGACGCCCTCCAGCACACCAAGACCCTGAAGGCGCACGAGCTGCTGCACTTCGCGAAGTCCGAGGGCCGCCAGCTCGAGCTCGCCGAGCGCCTGTTCCGCGCCTACTTCACCGAGGGCCGGCACGTCGGCCGCGTCGACGACCTGGTCGCGCTCGCCGCCGACGCCGGGCTCGACGCCGACGCCGCGCGCGAGGCACTCGAGTCCGGTCGCTTCGCCGCCGCCGTCCAGGCCGACATCGCCCAGGCGGGTGCGTACGGCATCAACGGGGTGCCCTTCTTCGTCATCGACGGCAAGTACGGCGTCTCCGGCGCCCAGCCCGCCGAGGTGTTCGGCCAGGTGCTCACCCAGGTGGCCGGCGAGCGGGACGGGGCAGTCGCGTGACCGCGGCCGACGCTGCGTCCGCGGTGGCCGCGACGGATGGCTCGAGCGGCGCGCCCGCCGAGGCATCCGTCTCGCCCTTCACGATGGTGACCGGCGCCCCTGGCGCGATGGTCTGCGAGGGCGACGTCTGCTTCGTGCCCGGTGCCGGCGCCGACGCCGAATAGCCGACCCCCTTTCTTCGCCGAGCCGAACGATATATCGTTGAGTATCGTTCGTTAACTCAGCATGGAGGTCACCATGAACGGACAGCGCCCGAGCGGCGGATTCAGCGGCACCGGCTTCCCGGGCGACGGCCCCGGCCAGCTGCTCTGGGAGGCGATGTCGCAGTTGCGCTCCTCCCTCGACCCGCGCGGCGGCGCTTCCCGCATGGCGCGCGGCGACGTGCGCCAAGCCGTGCTCGCACTGCTCGCCGAAGAGCCCATGCACGGGTACCAGATCATCCGCGAGATCGAGGAGCGCAGCGGCGGCAGCTGGAAGCCCAGCGCCGGTTCGGTCTACCCGACCCTGCAGCTGCTCGCCGACGAGGGGCTGATCACGGCCGAGGAGCTCCGCGGCCGCAAGACCTACTCCCTCACCGAGTCGGGGCGCGCCGAGGCCGAGGCGGGCGCCGATCGGCCTGCGCCCTGGGAGTCGGGCACCCGCAGCGCCGCCCCGCACGCGGCGCTGTCCAAGGCGGGCATCGAGCTCGCCTCCGCGGCCGCCCAGCTCGGCCGCACCGGCACGCCGGAGCAGCTCGAGCAGGCGGTGCGAGAGCTCGACGACACCCGGCGGCGGCTCTACTCGATCCTCGCCCAGGACTGACCGGGTGACACCGCGCGTCGCCGGCGGCCCCGCACCGTCCGCCGCGGACGACGAGCGCGCCCGGCGTGCTCGCTCGCGCCGCATCCTGCGCTTCGCCGCCCGGCAGCTCGTGCAGCTCTGGTGGTTCGAGCTCGCGCTGCCGAAACTCGGGTTCGGCGGCGTCGCCGAGCGCACCCGCGCCGCACGGATGCGGCGGCTCGCCACGCGCTTCCGCGGCCTCGCGGTCGAGCTCGGCGGCCTGATGATCAAGGTCGGCCAGTTCCTCTCGTCCCGGCTCGACGTGCTGCCGCCCGAGATCACCGCCGAACTGGAGGGGCTGCAGGACGAGGTGCCCGCGGTCGCGTTCCCCGAGATCCGGACGCTCGCCGAGCAGGAGCTCGGCGCCCCGCTCGGCTCGGTGTACGCCGCCTTCGACGAGACCCCGGTCGCGGCGGCCTCGCTCGGCCAGGCGCATCGCGCCCGGCTCGCCGCACCCGATGCCGAAGACGCCGGCTTCGCCGAGGTCGTCGTGAAGGTGCAGCGCCCGGGCATCGACCGCATCGTCGCGGTCGACCTCGCGGCGCTCCGCCGCATCGCGGGCTGGCTGCGCCGGGTGCGGATCGTCGCCGACCGTGTGGATGCCCCGGCCCTCGTCGAGGAGTTCGCCCAGACCAGCCTCGAGGAGATCGACTACCTGCACGAGGCGGCCAACGCCGAACGCTTCGCCGAGTCGTTCGCGGAGGAGCCGCGCGTCGACGCGCCCGCCGTCGTCTGGGCGCGCACCACCCGACGCGTGCTGACGCTCGAGGACGTCACCGCGATCAAGATCAACGACACAGCGGCACTGCGCGCGGCCGGCATCGACCCCTCGGAGGTCGCGCACCTCTTCGCCGAGGTCATGTTCGACCAGGTGTTCACGCACGGCTTCGTGCACGCCGATCCGCACCCCGGCAACCTCTTCGTCACGCCCGGCGGCGCCCCGGACCCCTCGGATCCTCAGGGGGACGCCGCGCCGCCCGCGTGGCGGCTCACCTTCGTGGACTTCGGCATGATGGCCGAGGTGCCCACCGAGCTCCGCAGCGGGCTGCGCACCCTCGTGATCGCCGTCGCCGCACGCGACGGCCGCGGCATGATCGAGGCCGCGCGGGAGATCGGCGTGCTCCTGCCGAGCGCGGACACCGGCGAGCTCGAGCGCGCGCTCTCCCAGCTGTTCGACCGCTTCGGAGGCATGGGCTTCGCCCAGCTGAAGGACGTGGATCCGAGGGAGTTCCGCGAGTTCGGCGAGGAGTTCGGCGACGTCGTGCGCTCCCTCCCGCTGCAGCTGCCCGAGCACCTGCTGCTCCTCATCCGCGCGATGGCGCTCACCTCCGGCATGTGCAGCGGGCTCGACCCCGAGTTCAACGTCTGGGACGCGGTCGAACCGTACGCGACGCAGCTGCTCCGCGAGGAGGGCGGCGGGATGGCCCGCGGGTTCGTCGACCAGGCCATGTCGAGTGCCGGCATCATGTGGGGAATGCCGCAGCGGCTCGACTCCGTCGTCACGAAGGTCGAGCAGGGCCGGCTCTCCTTCGACACCTCGCGGCTCGAGCGGCGTCTCGATCGACTCGAAGGCGTCGCCCGCCGCGTGGTATCGGCCGTGCTGTTCGCCGCCCTCCTCATCGGCGGCGCGGTGCTCGTCGCACCGAACCCGCCGCTCGGGTGGACCCTCGTCGGGCTCTCCGCGCTGCCCCTGCTGCACGCGCTCCTGGCTGGGCTCTTCGCCCGGCGCGGCCCGAGGTAGCCGCTCCGCTAGGCTGCCTGCATGGGGGATCGCGGATTCGCGTCGGCGTCGGCGGCGACCGCGAACGGACTCGCCCTCGCGCTCGCCCCCGGCCTCGCGCCGGACGGCCCCGATCCGCGGCCGAGCTTCTTCCACGGTTTCGCGACCGAGCCGCAACTCGTCGCCCGCGGCCTGCTGACCCTCGCCGACCTCACCGCCACGCGGTACTTCAAGTACACGCCGACGACGCAGCGCGACCCGGTGCTGACGGCCCACGGCGACCGCCTCCGCGCCGAGGTCTTCTCGGCCTGCAACAGCGTCTACGCCCAGCTCGACCTGCTCGCGAGCGGGCTCGACGGCGGCGAGGTGTCGCGCGGCACGACGAACGTCGACCTCGGCCTCGCGACGAGGCAGGCCCTCGCCGCGGTCGGGCGCGCCGAGTTGTTCCATCTCGACGTCGGCGCCGAAGGCCTGGAGCTCTCGACCCCGCGGACGACCGCCGTCGAACGACCGGTCGAGATGCCGGCCCGCTGGATCCCGGCCTTCGGCAACGTGGCCGAGCTGCACCACCGCCTGCGCCCCGCGTTCGAGCTGGACCGCGCGGGCGCCCGGGCGCTGCTCGGCTCGCTCCCGGCGACGACAGCCTCGGGCGCGAGCGGCTGGCTCACCCCGACCCCGAGCGGGGCGCGGCTCGCCCCTCGCCGAACCGGCAGCGCGGTGCACGTGCAGGGCCTGCACCGGCTCGCCGCGCTGAAGCGGCTGCTCCCCCACGTGCAGGGGCTCGCCGTGTACGGGCCGGCGGACGGCGAGCCGGGGCCCACCGCCGTCGAGGTCTCGCTCCCCCACGCGCGCCTGCTGCTCGGGCTCACCGTCGAATCGTGGCGGGGCTTCTCCGGCGAAGGGTCGCTCGTGAGCGCCCTCGCGCCCGCCGACGTCGCGGAGCACGCGGCACTGCTCTCCGCGCTGCTCGCCTTCGAGCCCGTCATCGACGTCGATCGCCTGCAGCGGGAGTCCGGCCTCAGCCGAGCCCAGACCGAGTCCGGCATCGCCGTGCTCGCCGCCTCGGGGCGCGTCGGCTGGGACGTGCGCAGCGGCGCGTACTTCCACCGCGAGCTGCCCGACGACCCCGAGCGCGTCACGCGCGACCACCCCCGCGTGCGGACCGCCCGGCGGCTCGCCGCCGAGCGGCGCGTCGCACCGGCCGACGCCGCGGGCGAATGGCTCGTCGAGAGCGGGAGCGAGGCGGAGCCGATGCGCTACCTCGTGCGCATCGGGGACGACGGGGGCCGATGCAGCTGCACCTGGCAGCTCGGCGGCAGTCGCGACCGAGGACCCTGCGCGCACGTGCTCGCCGTCCGCATCCTGATGGAGGAGACCGCATGACCGACGCCCTCGCCCGCTCGCTCGAACTGTTCCGCGAGCTCGGCTGGGACGGCGCTCCGCTCGCCGACGCCCCCGCGCTGCCCGTCGGCACCGAGGCGCAGCAGCGGGACGCGCGGGCCGGGCTCCGCCGCGGCGACTGGACCGAATGGGCCGAGCACGACGGCGGCTTCGTGCGGGCCTCGCTCGTCGGCGACGCCGACCACGGGATGCTCGCCCTCTTCGCGATCCGCACCGGCGTCGACGCCAGGCGGGCCGAGGACCTGCTCGGCGGGGCCGGCACCGTGCCCGACGAGCTGGCGGCCGAGGTGCTCGCGACCCGCGGCCCCGAGTTCGCGACGGCGTTCGTGGCCCGCGCGTGCCGCTCGAACCGCCGCGCCTGGGAGCACTCCACCTCGGTGCACGCCGGACGCGCGGTGCGGCTCGTGCACCATCACGAGCTGCCGGTGCCCGAGAGCGTCGAGTACCTGAAGGACTGGTCGGTCTACGCCGCGCTCGCCCTCGGCGAGGAGGCCGAGCTCTTCCCGCAGGACCGCGGCGCGATCGGCGCCGAGCTCCTCCGCCCCCGCTTCGCCGAGCACGTCCGCGTGGGAATCGCGGTCGGCGCCCCGGCGACGGGCCCCTTCGGGCGGGCGGTCGCGGCGGGGGTCGCGGCGGGCTGGATCGCCCGGGACGAGGCGGTCGCGCTCGTGCTCCTCGCACTGGATGCGGCCCAGCGCCCGGGCGACCGGAAGGTGTGGGCGGGCACGCTCGTCGGAGCGCTCGCCCTCAGCGACGCCGAACTCGTCGCGCATGCCGGCTCACTGCTGGGCGCACTGAGCCATGCCGAGGCGCCGGTCGTCGTCGCGCTCGCGCCGGCACTCATCGAGCACGGCGACGAGGACGACGCGGCCGAGGCGTTGTCGCTCGCCCTCGCGACGAAGCCCAAGGCCGCTCGCCGCGCGGTCCTCGACGCCGCGGAACGGCGGCCCCGGCCGCTCACCGGCGCGGCGGGCGAGACCGCGCGACCCGCTCTCGCCGCCGTGGCGGCCGGGCGGGACACGGGGCTCGCGACATCCGCCACGGCGCTGCTCGCACGCTGGGGCCTGACGGACGAGGAGCCGCCGGCGCATCCCGTCGAGGCGCCCACGCCGTGGACGCCGACGCCGCCGCTCTGGGAGGTGCCGAGGTTCGCCCCGGCACCGGCGACGATCGAGGCGCTGTCTGCCGCCGCCGAGCGGCTCGCCTCCCGCCCGGAGAACGCCATGGACCTCGAGGTGGATCGATTCCTCGAGCTCGCGAACGCCGTCGCCCGCAGCGATCCCGATCGGACGCGCCTCGCCCTCCGCGGGCTGAAGCCGGGCTGGCGGGCCGGTGTGGGAGCCGTGGCCGACTGGGTCGCCGAGGCGCCGATCCGCTCGCTCGACCGCCTCGTCGGCCCGGGCGGCGAGGACTGGCGCCACGACGTGCACTACCCGCCGGCCACCGCCCGTGAGGCCGCCGTCGCGCAGCGCCTCGGCGAGGTGCCGACGCTGCTGTCGACCCCGAGCTGGGACGACCTTCGGATCGACCCCGAGGAGCTGCTCGCCCGCCTGCGCGCCTACCGTGAGGCCGACGCCGCCGCGAGCGAGGCGGACCTGCTGCTCGCCCTGCTCCGGGTCGAGCTCTCGCTCGTCACGCCGGCGCAGCTCGACGAGCTCGCCGCGCTCGAGGTGCCGGTGCTGCTGCAGTCCGGCGAGCGGATGGAGCGCGACGCGGGTCCCGCCGCTCGCGCCTATCTGCTCGACCCGCATCGCGAGCCGGCGCTCGTGCAGGACGAGGACGGCGATTGGTCGCGCGCCGAGACGGCCATCCCGGCCTCGCTCGCCGGGTTCCCACCGCGGCTCGACCCGAGCCGCTACGGCTGGGGCTCCCCGGTCGAGCTGCCGGGCTGGGGCGACGGCACGCACTCGGGCGATTGGCTCGAAGCGGCGAGCGGGTACACCTGGCGTCAGCTCGCCCGGCGCGCCCGACCGTTCGGGCCACGGCAGGCCGCGGCGCTGATCGGCGGCCTCCGCTCGCCGCACGAGCAGGCCGCCGGCGCGATGTTCGAGGCCGTGCTCGAGGCCTGGGAGCGCGGGCTCCTCATCCCGGGTGTGGCCGAGCTCCGACTCGTCGACCGCGGCGGCCCGAGTGGCGCGGCGCAGCTCGCCCGCGTCGCCGGGGAGCTCGCCGGGGCCGGACTGGGATCGCTCGTCTGGCCGCTGCTCGACGGCACCGTCGAGGCCTCCCTCGCCGGCGTCCGGATGATCCCGGGCACGGCGGAGCTCGTCGAGGCGATCGACAGCCTCCTGCCCTCGGCCCAGGCGGCCGTCGACGCCGGCATCGCCGAGGCATCCGTGCTCGAACTGCCTGGCGTCCGCGCGCTCGCCGCGCGGGACGGCTCCTCGCGCGCCGTCGCTGCGGCCCGCGCGGTCGTCGCCCGCCTCCCCGAGCCGAGCGCGCCGGCCGCTCCCCCGGCCCCCGAGACCGAGCCCGGGATCGATCTCGACGCCGTCTGGCCGTCAGGGGACGGCGAGGGCCTCGCGATCGACGACGGCGTCGAACTGAGCGCGACGGTGCAGAGCCGCGGCTCGAAGCGCTTCGTGCCGCTCGAGTTCGCGCTCGCCGAGGATCCGGGCGTGCGATACCGCGCGCTCATGACCTGGGCCTACGCCCTCGACCGGGAGGGACAGCTCGACGCGGAGACGGTCGAGGGCGACGAGCGCCGGTGGATCGAGTGGGATGCCGCCGCGGGCCGGCTCTCCGTCTCCGAGTTCCGCGACCGCAGCACCGGCGGCACCGGCCCCCGCAGCGACGGCCTCGAACCACCGCTCACCTCACTCATGGTCGCGGTCGTGCTCGGCTCGCTCTGCTCGGACGTCGAGTCGCGCTACAGCGTCGATGCGATGGTGGCGGCCCGCAAGTTCTCCGCGGCCTCGGTGCGGCTCGCCGCCCGACGCCTCGTGCCGCTGCCCGAACTGACGCCCGCGCGCATGATGGGCTCGATCGAACGCGAGCTGCGAGCGCTGCCCGTGCTCTGGCCGCTGCTCACCGAGTCGGTGCGCTTCGCCGCCGGCCAGCCGAAGCCGCCCGCCTGGCTGAACCGGGTGCTCGACGTCGCGCTGCTGCGCGCGCCGGTGCTGCGGGCCGCGGCAGCCGCCGGCCGGATCCCCGCAGACGACGCGGCGTGGCCCGGTCTCGCGGAGCTCGCCGCGCGGAAGGGCTCGTCCGCCGCGCTCGTGAAGGCCCGCGCACTCCTCGGCGAGCTCGGGCTCGGCTGAGCCGGCCGCCGACGAACCGCCGGCGCTACCCGGCGCTCGGGGCGTCGACGGCGCCGCCGAAGCGCCGGGTGCGCCGCGCGTACAGCTCGACCGCGCGCCAGAGATCGACGCGGGAGAAGTCCGGCCAGAGGGTGTCGAGGAAGACCATCTCCGCGTAGGCCGACTGCCAGAGCAGGAAGTTCGAGGTGCGCTGCTCCCCCGAGCTGCGCACGAAGAGATCGACGTCGGGCATGTCGGGCTGGTACAACCGCTTCGCGATCTGCTTCTCGCTCACGGCCGAGGGCCGGAGGCGACCGGCCGCGACGTCGTCGGCGATCGCCCGGACGGCGTCGGTGATCTCGTTGCGGCCGCCGTAGTTCACGCACATCGTCAGGGTCAGCACGTCATTGCCCGCGGTCAGCCGCTCGGCGAACTGCAGCTCCTCGATGACCGACTTCCAGAGCCGGGGCTTGCGCCCCGCCCAGCGGATGCGCACGCCCCACTCGTTCAGCTGATCGCGCCGGCGGTGCAGCACGTCGCGGTTGTAGCCCATCAGAAAGCGCACCTCGTCGGGACTGCGCTTCCAGTTCTCGGTCGAGAACGCGTAGACCGAGAGGTGCTTCACGCCGATCTGCACGGCGCCGGCGACGACGTCGAGCAGAGCGGCCTCACCCGCCTTGTGCCCCTCGATGCGGGTGAGGCCCTGGCGGTTCGCCCAGCGGCCGTTGCCGTCCATGACGACCGCGACGTGATTCGGCACGGCGCCGCGCGGCAGCTCCGGCGGGTAGAGGCCGGTCCAGTCGATGGGACGGTACGGCACCGCATCGCGGTGCGTGTAGGGCTTCGGGGTCACGGAGTTCCTGTCTGGGCTGGTGCGTCGGGAGCCGTGCGGTCCGGCGCCGCGCGGCCGGCGGGCTCGTCGGCGTCGCGGCTGACGTGCGGCAGGGAGCGGAGCCCCCGCTCGAGATGCCACTGGGCGTAGGCCGCGACGATGCCGGAGGCCTGGTTGCGGTCGCGCTCGGGCGCGGCCTCGGCGCGCGCCCAGTCGCCGGTGAGCAGCGCCCCGAGCAGCGCGATCGTCGTGCGCTCGATGCGCGGCGAGCCGGGCGGCGCGCACTCGTCGCAGACGATGCCGCCGAGCTGCACCACGACCGCGCGGTGCTCGCCGGGCCTGGCGCAGCGGGAGCAGTCCTCGAAGCTCGGCGCCCAGCCGGCGAGGGCGAGGGCGCGGAGCAGATAGGAGTCGAGGGTCAGGCCCGGCCCGTGCTCGCGCCGGGCGAGCGAGCGGAGCGCCCCGACGAGCAGCAGGTACTGCTGCAGCGAGCCCTCGGCCTCGGTGACGCGGTCTGCGGTCTCGACCATCGCGTTCGCCGCGGTGTACGCCGCGTAGTCCTGCGAGATCTCGGCGCCGTAGGAGCCGAGCGACTCCGCCTGGGTGATCACGTCGAGCGTGCGGCCCTCGTAGAGCTGCAGATCGGCGACCATGAACGGCTCGAGCCTCGCCCCGAACTTCGACGCCGTGCGGCGGACGCCCTTCGCCACGGCGCGGATCTTGCCGTGCCGTCGCGAGAGCAGCGTGACGATGCGATCGGCCTCACCCAGCTTGTGGGTGCGCAGCACGACGGCTTCATCTCGGTACACGGGCACCAGACGATTCTCCCACCTCGGGCCCGACGAACCGCCGGAACACGGGGCCATCCGCGGCATCCGCTTGCGAGAATAGGCGGGTGGAGACCTCGCAGTTCATGATCCCGCTCTGGCTGGACCTCACCGCCGTCGGCCTCGGCGGCGTGCAGGGGGCGTTGTTCGCGTCCGGCTTCCGCGGCGAACGCCGGCTCGACCTGCTCGGCGTCGCGATCGTCGGCATCGTCATGGGCTTCGGCGGCGGTGTGATCCGCGACCTGCTGCTGAATCAGCCGATCGGCGCCCTGCAGAGCAACTGGTACCTCGTGACGGCGGTCGTCGCCTCGCTCGTCGGCATGCTGCTCGCCGGACCGCTCACCCGCCTGAACGGCGTCATCGTCGGCCTCGACGCCGTGGTGATCGGCATGTTCGGCGCCTTCGGCACCTCGAAGGCGCTCGGCCTCGGCCTGCCGATCCTGCCTGCCGTGTTCGTCGGCGTCGCCGCGGCGGTCGGCGGCGGCATCCTCCGCGACATGCTGATGAGCCTCCCGGTCGCCATCATGCACGTCGGCTCGCTCTACGCGGTCGCCGCGGCGGCCGGATGCCTCGTGCTGGTCGTCCTCGACCTCTTCCACGTGCCGATCTTCATCGCCGGCATCGCCTGCGTCGTGGTGACGAGCATCATCCGCTGGCTCGCCGTGATCTTCGACCTCTCGCTCCCGGAGCAGCGCATGCTCAACCGCCGCAAGGTCGCCACCGAGACCGGCGTGCTCCCCGTCATCCGCCGCTGACCGCCCAGCCAAACCTCGAGTTGCCCGACTTTCATGGAAGTCGGGCA
>NZ_BMRJ01000005.1:113194-127111 GCF_014648575.1 Agromyces mediolanus
CGACCGCGACGCCGCGGAGGGCTCGGTTCACGGAGGACACCACGGCCTTCAGCGAGGCGGTCGAGATGTCCGCGTCGATGCCGACGCCCCAGAGCACCCGGCCCTCGACCTCGAGCTCGACGTACGCGGCCGCCACGGCGTCGCCGCTCGCCGCGAGCGTGTGCTCGACGTAGTCGCGGAGCTTCACCTGCACGCCCTCGGCGCCGAGCACCGCGAGGAACGCCGAGATCGGCCCGTTGCCGCTGGCGTCGGCGTCGACGCGCTCGGCGCCGTCGCGAAGGCCCACCCGCACGTTCACGATGCCGTCGAGATCGCTCTCCGTGCGGAGGCTGAGCAGCTCGAAGCGGCCCCACTTCTCGTCGGGGCGCGACTCCGGCGCCGGCAGGTACTCGTCGGTGAAGATGCGCCAGATCTCGTCGCTCGTGACCTCGCCGCCCTCGGCGTCGGTCTTCGCCTGCACGACGCCCGAGAACTCGATCTGCAGCCGGCGCGGCAGCTCGAGCGCGTGGTCGCTCTTCAGCAGGTAGGCGACGCCGCCCTTGCCCGACTGCGAGTTCACGCGGATGACCGCCTCGTAGCTGCGCCCCAGATCCTTCGGGTCGACCGGCAGATAGGGCACCGCCCACTCGAGCTCGTCGACGCTGACGCCGGCCGCCTCGGCCTTCGCCTCCATCGCCTCGAAGCCCTTCTTGATGGCGTCCTGGTGCGAGCCGCTGAACGCGGTGTAGACGAGGTCGCCCGCCCAGGGGCTGCGCTCGTGCACCGGCAGCTGGTTGCAGTACTCGGCGGTGCGCTTGATCTCGTCGAGGTCGCTGAAGTCGATCTGCGGGTCGATGCCCTGGGTGAACAGGTTGATGCCCAGCGCGACGAGGTCGACGTTGCCGGTGCGCTCGCCGTTGCCGAAGAGGCAGCCCTCGATGCGGTCGGCGCCGGCCAGGTAGCCGAGCTCCGCGGCCGCGATCGCCGTGCCGCGGTCGTTGTGCGGGTGCAGCGAGAGGATCACGTTCTCGCGGTGCGCGAGGTGCCGGCTCATCCACTCGATCGAATCGGCGTACACGTTCGGCGACGCCATCTCGACGGTCGCGGGCAGGTTGATGATGACCTTGCGCTCGGGCGTCGGCTCGAAGACCTCGAGCACCTGGTTGCAGACGTCGACCGCGAACTCGAGCTCGGTGCCGGTGTAGCTCTCGGGCGAGTACTCGTAGTAGACGGCCGTGCCGGGGATGGTCGACTCCATCTCGCGGCACTTGCGCGCGCCGTGCAGCGCGATGTCGATGATGCCCTGGCGGTCGGTGCGGAACACGACCTCGCGCTGCAGCACGCTCGTCGAGTTGTAGAGGTGCACGATGGCCTGCTTGGCCCCGGCGATGGCCTCGTAGGTGCGCTCGATGAGGTGGTCGCGGGCCTGCGTCAGCACCTGGATGGTGACGTCGTCGGGGATGGCGCCGTCGTCGATGAGCTGGCGGACGAAGTCGAAGTCGGTCTGGCTCGCGCTCGGGAAGCCGACCTCGATCTCCTTGTAGCCCATCTTCACGAGCAGCTCGAACATGATGCGCTTGCGCTCGGGGCTCATCGGGTCGATGAGGGCCTGGTTGCCGTCGCGGAGGTCGACCGCGCACCAGCGCGGGGCCTCGGTGATGCGCCGGTCGGGCCAGGTGCGGTCGGGCAGCTCGACGCGGAGCTGCTCGTGGTACGGGCGGTACCGGTGCACGGGCATCGGGGACGGCTTCTGGGTGTTCTGCATGGTGCTCTCTTCTCGCTTCAGTCCGGTGGCAGCCGACGACGAACTCCGCAGCGAGGGAGGCCTAGAACGAGGACTCGCTGCGGCAGCTAAGGAGAAGCAGGCCGTGAAGCACGGAACCAGGGTAGCACCGCGACGGAGAAGGGCGGAACCGGAGCATCCCCCACGGAGCCCCGGTCCCGCCCGGCGGGCACCCCCCTGGCGCCCGGTCTGGTGGCCGAACTCAGTCGGTGGCGAGCGCGACGACCGGCGAGACGCGCATCGCGCGCCGGGCCGGCGCGATCGAGGCGACCGCCGTGAGCAGGCCGGCGGCCACGACCAGGATGCCGATCATCGCCCACGGGATGCCGGGGAAGATGAACACCGGCTGCCCCTGCGCCCCGCCGAGCAGCGCCTGCGCGCCCGCCCAGCCGTAGACGAAGCCGAGCACGAGCCCGGTGAGGGTCGCGGCGACCGTGAGCGCCGCGGCCTCGGCGACGATCATGCCGCGCAGCTGCCGCGCCTCGAAGCCGAGCGCCCGCAGCAGGCCGAGCTCGCGGGTGCGCTGCAGCACGCTGAGCGAGAGCGTGTTCACCATGCCGATCGCGGCGATGAGCGCGCTGAAGCCGATGAGCACGGCGAAGATCGCGATGGTCACGTTGAGCATGCCCTCGACGCCCGCGAACACCTCGGGCTGCGCCTCGATCGCCGCGTGGATCATCGCGCGGTACGACTCCATCGTCACCGAGAAGGTGGTGACGAGGGTGACGCCGATCACGAGGCCGATGGTCATCCGGGAGGCGCGCTCCGGATTGCGCACCGCGTTCTCCGCGGCGATGCGGGCCGCCGGCGAGCGGCCGAACAGCCGGCCGACGAGGCGGAGCACGGGCGGCATGACGACGTGCGCGGCGAGCACGACGCCGGAGAAGGAGAGGATGCCGCCGAGGAGCCCGATCAGCACGCCCTCGGGTCGGACGAGGCCCACGACGATGCCCGCGGCGAGCAGGGCGGTGCCGAGCACGACGAGCACGACGGCGGCGATGTTACGGCCGCGCCGTCGGACGAGCTCCTCGCGGCCGGACTCGACCGACTGGCCGATCGCCTCGATCGGGCGCACCCGCAGCACGCGTCGCGAGCCCACCCACGAGGCGAGCCACGTCGTCAGCACGACCGCGATCGCGGGCAGCAGCACCGAGACGTTCAGGTACTGGTAGTCGACGGCGGGCATCACCCCGGTCGCGACGGCGACCCGCTCGAGCCCGAATGCGGCGAGCGTGCCGAGCAGGACGCCCGCCGCGGCTCCGGCGAAGCCGACCGCGAGGCCCTCGCGGGCGATCCGGCCGCGCTCGGCGCGGGCCGAGGAGCCGATGAGCCGGAGCAGCGCGATGAGGCGGGTGCGTCCCGCGACGACCGTGGCGACCGTGTTCGAGGTGACGACGGCGCTGACGTAGATCGCGATGACGATGAACACCCAGGCCACGACCGGCAGCATGAGCGCGACGGTGTCGCTCTCCCCCGTGACGGAGTCGGCGGCGATCGCGACGGCGAGCATGCCCGTGACGTGCAGCAGCAGGACGCCGAAGGTGCCCGCGAGCAACGCGACGAGGAGCGTGGGGATCTGGTCCTTCAGCCGGGCGCGCATCAGGCCGCGGTTTCCATCGAGAGCATGAACGAGGCGATCTCCTCCGGCGTCGAGCGGCCCGCGTCGCGCACGATCCGGCCGTCGGCGAGGTAGAGGATCCGGTCGGCGTGGCTCGCGGCGATCGGGTCGTGGGTCACCATCGCGATCGACTGCCCGTAGCCGGCGCTCGCCCCGGCGAGCAGCCCCAGCACCTCGCGCCCCGTGCGGGAGTCGAGGTTGCCGGTCGGCTCGTCCGCGAAGACCAGATCGGGCCGGGTGGCGAGCGCACGGGCGATCGCGACGCGCTGCTGCTGGCCGCCGGAGAGCTCGTGCGGCCGGTGGCCCAGGCGGCTCTTCAGGCCGAGCACCTCGTAGAGCTCCTCGATCCACATCCGCTCGTCGAGGCTGGGCTTGCGTCCGTCGAGCTCGAACGGCAGCAGCACGTTGCCGCGCACGTCGAGCGTCGGCACGAGGTTGAAGGACTGGAAGATGAAGCCGACGCGGCGCCGGCGCAGCACGGTCAGGGCGCTGTCCGGCAGCGAGGTGATCTCGGTATCGCCGAGCCACACCTGACCCGAGCTCGGGGTATCGAGGCCGGCCATGATGTGCATGAGCGTCGACTTGCCGGAGCCCGAGGGGCCCATGATCGCGGTGAACTCGCCGCGGCGCAGCCCGAGGGAGACGTCGTCGAGCGCGGTGACCTGGCCGGCGCCGCTGCCGTAGCGCTTGCCCAGGGCGGCGACGCGGGCGATGAGGCCGAGGTCTGAGGGTTGGATCTGCATGTCTTCGACGCTACGGACCGGGGCCCGGCCCGGGCATCCGGCCGGCGGATGGTCCGCCGTCATCCTGCAGGATGACCGCCGGCACGCCCCGGGATGACGCTCAGAGCTCGTGCTCGTACGCGAAGACGACGAGCTGCACCCGGTCGCGCAGCCCGAGCTTCGCGAGGATGCGGCTCACGTGCGTCTTCACCGTCGCCTCGCTCAGGTACTCGCTCGCGGCGATCTCGGAGTTCGAGAGCCCCTTGGCCGCGAGGGCGAAGATCTCCCGTTCCCGCGGCGTGAGCTCGGCCCACGCGGGCGGCGCGGGGCTGCGCTCGCTCCCCCGGCCGGCGTGCGCGATGAGGTTCCTCGTCGCGTTCGCCGCGATCACGGCGTTGCCCTGGTGCACCGTGCGGATGGCGGCGAGGAGGAACTCGGGGTCGGCGTCCTTCAGCACGAAGCCGCTGGCGCCGGCGCGGATCGCGCGCGCGGCGTTCTCGTCGAGGTCGAAGGTGGTGAGCACGAGCACGCGCGGCGCGGGGTAGCCGCCCCGGTCCGCCTCGGCGAGGATGCGCTCGGTCGCGGCGATGCCGTCGAGCACCGGCATCCGCACGTCCATGAGGATCACGTCGGGCCGCGAGCGGTTCGCCAGCGCGGCGCCGGCCGCCCCGTCGGCGGCCTCGCCCGCGAAGGAGAGGTCCGGCTGCGACTCGATGAGCATGCGGATGCCCGCGCGGAACAGGGCCTGGTCGTCCACGAGGCAGACGCGGATCTCGGTCATCTGGTGCTCCCCTGCTGGGCCGGGATCCGGGCGATCACCCGGAACCACCCCTCGTCGGTCTCGATCGTGAGCTGACCGCCGGTCAGCTGCGCGCGTTCGCGCATGCCCGGGATGCCGTGCCTGGCGCCGCGGGCGCCGACGGGCTCCGCGCCCGGCCGGACGTGGTTCGTGATGGTGGCGACGACGCCGGCCTGGTCCCAGGCGAGCACGACGTCGACGGGCCGATCCGCGTCGCCGTGCCTGAGCGCGTTCGTGAGCGCCTCCTGCACGATGCGGTAGACGGCGATCTGGTGGCCGGTGCCGAGCTCGACCCGGGGGCCGCGTTCGACGAGCTCGACCTCGAGTCCGGCGCCGCGCAGCTGGGCGAGCAGCTCCTCGAGGTCGTCGAGCACGGGCTGCGGGGTGTCGGTCTCGGCGTGGCGCAGTTCGGCGAGGAGCATCCGCACGTCGCCGAGCGCCCCGCGGGCCACGCCGGCGATGGTGCCGAGCGCCTCCACCGCGGTCTCCGGTCGGGTCCGCGCCGCGAAGCGCGCGCCGTCGGCCTGCGCGATCACGACCGCGAGCGAGTGCGCCACCACGTCGTGCATGTCGCGGGCGATGCGGTTGCGCTCCTGCTCCACCACGTAGCGGTACTCGGCGAGCTCGCGCTCGCGGAGCGCGACCTCCTCGCGGCGGCCGATCTCCCGCGAGTCGCGGACCGCCCGGACCAGCAGTCCGGCGGTCCAGCTCAGCACGAGCACGGAGATCGCGGCGATGAAGGTCACCCCGAGCCAGAGCGTCAGCGCGACCGCGTTGTCCGGCGCGAACAGGAACTCGCTCTGCCCGAGCGCGGGCTTCAGCAGCCCGAGGTACAGCGTCGCGACGACCGAGCCGACGCCCGCGGAGACGAGTCCGAGCCACTTCACGATGGGCTCGCCGTGCGCGGCGGTCGTGTAGAGCACGCCGAGCACCGCGACGTCGTAGAGCTGCAGCTCCCGGAGCGTGCCCATCTGCACGAGCGCGGCGAGCCAGGCGATGCCGAGCGACCAGCCCGGCGAGAGCCGGCGCACCGCGAGCGCCCCCGCGAAGCCGGCGAGAGCGAGCAGGTCGAAGAAATTGCCGAGCAGCGCGAGCGGCAGCGAGACGAGCGCAAAGACGCCGGCGAGCACGATGTCGGTCGTCAGGCGACCGCGGCTCAGAGTCGTGCGCATCGAACCACCGTACGCCCAGCTCCCCCGGCGTTCACGCCGATCCGCTCGGAATCATCCTGCAGGCGGACCGCCGAGGCATCCGCCCGCCGCGGGCCGGGACGCGGCCGCGGTCTCAGAAGCCGAGCCGGCCGAGCTGCTTCGGATCGCGCTGCCAATCCTTCGCGACTTTCACGTGCAGGGCGAGATAGACCTTGCGCCCGAGCAGCCGCTCGATCTCGGCGCGGGCCGCCGCGCCGACCTCCTTCAGCCGGGCGCCGCCCTTGCCGATGATGATGCCCTTCTGGCTGTCGCGTTCGACGACGACGTTCGCGTAGATCTCGACGAGGTCCTTGTCCTCCCGCTCGATGAGGTCGTCGACGGTCACCGCGATCGAGTGCGGCAGCTCGTCGGAGACGCCCTCGAGCGCGGCTTCGCGCACGAACTCGGCGATGCGCTCGGTCACGTCCTCGTCGGTCGTCGTCTCCTCGGGGTAGAGCGGATGGCTCGACGTCGGCATGAGCGTCAGCAGCTCGTCGACGAGCACCTCGAGCTGCTCGCCGCGCGGCGCCGAGACCGGCACGATCGCGTCCCACTCGCGCAGCCCGGAGACGGCGAGCAGCTGCTCGGCGACCTTCGCCTTCGAGGCGGCGTCGGTCTTCGTGACGATCGCGACCTTCTTCGCGCGCGGGTACTGCTCGAGCTGCTCGTTGATGAAGCGGTCGCCGGGACCGATCGGCTCGTTCGCCGGCACGCAGAAGGCGATCACGTCGACGTCGCCGAGGGTCGTCTGCACGAGGGCGTTCAAGCGCTCGCCGAGGAGCGTGCGCGGACGGTGCAGGCCGGGCGTGTCCACGAGGATGAGCTGACCGTGCGGCCGGTGCACGATGCCGCGGATGGCCCGCCGCGTCGTCTGCGGCTTCGAGCTCGTGATGGCGACCTTCTCGCCGACGAGCGCGTTCGTGAGCGTCGACTTGCCGACGTTCGGCCGGCCGACGAAGGAGACGAATCCTGCGCGGTACTCAGTCACGGTGGGGCTCCTGTTCTGCGTCGCCGAGGAAGGCGGCCGTCGCGTCGATGAGGGCCGCGTCGGCCGAGACCAGCACGGTCGAGATGCGCCGTCGGCGGCCCTCGGTGCGCTCGGCTTCGAGCTCGAGGCCGCTCGTCGAGGCGCGGTCGCCGCGCTGCGGGAGCCGGCCGAGCGCCTTCGCGAGGAGTCCGCCGACGGTGTCGACGTCGTCGTCGTCGAGCTCGAGGCCGAACAGCTCCCCGAGCTCGTCGATCGCGAGCCGGGCGCTCACGCGGTAGCGGCCGTCGCCGAGCGCCTCGACCTCGGGCGTCTCGCGGTCGTACTCGTCGGAGATGTCGCCGACGAGCTCCTCGATCAGGTCCTCCATGGTGGCGAGCCCGGCGATGCCGCCGTACTCGTCGACGACCATGGCGAGGTGGTTCGACGTCGTCTGCATCTGCCGGAGCAGGGCGTCGGCCTTCATCGAGTCCGGCACGAACTCGGCCGGCCGGGCGAGCTGGCCGACGGTGAGGCTCTCGGCGTCGAGCGGTCGCTCGAAGCCGAGCTTGGCGAGGTCGCGCAGGTAGAGGATGCCGGTGACGTCGTCGGAGTCGAGCCCGATCACGGGGATCCGGGAGTAGCCGGCGCTCAGGAAGACGCTCATCGCCTGCTGCAGGTGCGCCGTCGCGTCGATCGTGATCATGTCGGTGCGCGGCACCATGACCTCGCGGACGACGGTGTCGTTGAACTCGAAGATCGAGTGGATGAGCTCGCGGTCGCCCTCTTCCAGCACGTCGAGCTCGGTCGCCTCGTCGACCATGCTGAGCAGCTGCTCCTCGCTCGAGACGCCCGCGAAGCGGATGCGGCCCGGCGTGACCCGGTTGCCGAGCTGCACGAGGGCGCCCGCGAGGGGGCCGAGCAGCACCCGCAGGAAGTGCACCAGCGGTGCGGTGAGCCGCAGCACGACCGGGGCGTGCACGCGCCCGACGCTGCGCGGGCTCGCCCCGACGAGCACGAAGGAGACCGCGGTCATGATGAGCGCCGACCAGAGCAGCACGAGCCACGGGTTGTCGAGGAAGCTCGCGAAGGCGAGGGTGACGAGCACCGCCGCCGTGGTCTCGGCGAGGATGCGCATGAAGTTCACCGCGTTGACGTGCGCGCCGGTGTCCTCGGCGATGGCGGTGAGCGAGCGTTTCGCCCGCGCGCCCTCGGCGAGCTCGGCGATGTCGGCGCGGGAGCTCGAGGCGATCGCGGAGTCGACGGCGGCCATCAGGCCGCCGAAGGCCACGAGCACGAAGGCGGCGACGAGGAAGTACCAGGGTTCCATCGTCAGCGACGTCGCTCCTGCATGGCGAAGCCGACGAGGATGTCGCGCTGGATGCCGAACATCTCCTTCTCCTCGGCGGGCTCGGCGTGGTCGAAGCCGAGCAGGTGCAGGATGCCGTGCGCGGTGAGCAGCAGCAGCTCGTCGGTCAGCGTGTGCCCGGCGGTCTTCGCCTGGGCCTCGGCGACCTGCGGGCAGAGCACGATGTCGCCGAGGAGCCCGGGCGGGGTCGGGTGGTCCTCGGTGCCCGGGCGCAGCTCGTCCATCGGGAAGCTCAGCACGTCGGTGGGGCCCGGCTCGTCCATCCACTGCACGTGCAGCTGCTCCATGGCGCCCTCGTCGACGAGCACGATCGCGAGCTCGGCGTCCAGGTGCACGTGCATCGCGTCGAGCGCGTAGACGGCGAGCCGCTGGATCGCGGCCTCGTCGACCTCGATCGCCGACTCGTTGTTGATCTCGATGCTCATGCCTCGGTCACTTCGCCTTTCTCGGCAGGTGGTCTCTGGGGCCGCCGCTCGCGCCGCGTCCGCGGCGTTCGGCGCGGTTCGCGAACTCGCGGGCCTCGGCCCGCTCGTAGCGCTGCGCCTGCTGGCGCTGGTCGAACTCGGTGTACGCGTCGACGATGCGGCCGACGAGCGTGTGACGAACGACGTCGTCGCTCGTCAGTCGGGCGAACGCGATGTCGTCGATGCCGTCGAGGATGCGCGTGACGATGCGCAGCCCGGACGCCCCGCCCGGCAGGTCGATCTGGGTGATGTCGCCCGTGACGACCATCTTCGAGCCGAAGCCGAGTCGGGTGAGGAACATCTTCATCTGCTCGGGCGTCGTGTTCTGCGCCTCGTCGAGCACGACGAAGGAGTCGTTCAGCGTGCGCCCGCGCATGTAGGCGAGCGGGGCGACCTCGACCGTGCCGGAGGCGAGCAGCTTCGGTACGAGCTCGGGGTCCATCATCTCGTTGAGCGCGTCGTAGAGCGGCCGCAGGTAGGGGTCGATCTTGTCGGTGAGGGTGCCCGGCAGGAAGCCGAGCCGCTCGCCCGCCTCGACGGCCGGCCGGGTGAGGATGATGCGGCTGACCTCCTTGCGCTGCAGCGCCTGCACGGCCTTCGCCATGGCGAGGTAGGTCTTGCCGGTGCCCGCCGGCCCGATGCCGAACACGATGGTGTGCTCGTCGATCGCGTCGACGTAGGCGCGCTGGCCCTCCGTCTTCGGCCGGATCTGCTTGCCCCGGCTCGACACGATCACCTGCCCGAGCAGCTCGGAGGGCCGCGCCCCCGGGTCTTGCTCGAGGATGCGGGCCGAGCTCGTCACCTCGGTCGTCGTGGGGTCCTGGTTCTGCCTGACGAGCGCCAGCAGCTCCTCGATGAGGCGGCGGGCGCGGAGCCGCTCCGCCTCCTCGCCGCGGAGGGAGATCTGGTTGCCGCGGACGTGCACGGTGACGCCCGGGTATTCGCGCTGGATCTGTGCGAGCAGCCGGTCCTGCGGACCGAGCAGGCGCACCATCTCGATGCCGTCGATGTGCAGCAGTTCTTCGTCGGTGCGGGGGCGCTCGTCGGCGCCCTGGTCATTCATCGGCTCAGCCGGCAAGCGTACGCTCCTCGAGGCCCCCGGCGAGGACGTGCGCGTGCACGTGGAACACGGTCTGGCCCGCGCCCGCGCCGGTGTTGAAGATCAGTCGGAACTGGCCGTCGGCCAGCTCGTCGGCGACGCCGCGCGCGACCTCGACGAGCTCCGCGAGGAGCCCGGGGTCGCCGGCGGCGAGCTCGACGACGTCGCGGTAGCGCCCCTGCTTCGGGGTGACGACGACGTGGACGGGCGCCTGCGGCGCGATGTCCCGGAACGCGATGACCCGTTCGGTCTCGGCGACGATCGTCGCGGGGATCTCACGCGCGGCGATGCGCTCGAAGACGGTGGGGTCGGCGGCCTGGGCGGTCATGGGTCCATCGTAGCGACGGATGCCTCACCACCGCCCGAGCCGGGCGCTGAGCAGCGCGATCGCGGCGGGGCCGGCGGTCGAGGTGCGCAGCACCGTCGGGCCGAGCCGGACGGGCTCGGCGCCGGCCGCGGTCAGCCGGGCGAGCTCCTCGGTGGCGACGCCGCCCTCGGGCCCCACGAGCAGCGCGAGCGGCCGCTCGTCGAGCTCGAGCTGCGCGAGGCCGCGCTCCGCCGTCGGCTCGAGCACGAGCAGTCGGGTGCCGGCGAGCAGTTCCGGCAGCCGGGCGGTCGGCGTCGCCGCCGCGACCTCGGGCACCCAGGCGCGGATCGACTGCTTGCTCGCCTCGCGGGCGATCGTCGCCCAGCGCTGCCGCCCCTTCTCGGCCTTCGCGCCCTCCCAGCGGGAGACGGAGCGCGCCGCGGCCCAGGGCACGATGCGGTCGACGCCGAGCTCGGTGGCCGCCTGGACGGCGAGCTCGTCGCGGTCGCCCTTCGCGAGGGCCTGCACGAGCACCAGCGCGGGCGTCGCCGGCTGCTCGCGCACGAGCTCGGCGACCTCGATCGCGAGCTCGCCCTGACCGCTCTCGAGCACCGGACCGGTCACGACCGTGCCGCGCCCGTCGCCGATCGAGATCCGCTCCCCGAGGCGCACGCGGGCGACCTGGACGGCGTGGCGCGCCTCCGGACCGCCGAGCCGCACGACGTCGCCGGCGGCGACCGCCGCCAGCTCCGCGCCCTCGTCGAGGTAGAGGCTCGCCATCTCAGCCGAGGAACCGGTCGCGGAGCTTCGCGAAGAGCCCCTGCTGGAAGTGCGAGAGCTCCGGCGCCTTCTGCTTGCGCGAGGCGGCGAGCTTCTCGATCAGCTCCCGCTCCTTGCCGGAGAGCTTGGTCGGGGTGATCACGTGCACGCCGATCCGGAGGTCGCCGCGTCCGTTGCCGCGAAGGCGGGTGACGCCGCGGTCCTTCACGGTCAGCACCTCGCCCGACTGCAGGCCCGGCTTCAGCTCGAGCTCGACGTCGCCGTCGAGGGCGTGCACCGTGGTGCTCGTGCCGAGCACGGCGTCGGTCATCGCGACCTCGAGCGTGCAGAGCAGGTCGTCGCCGTCGCGACTGAAGACCTCGTGCGTCTTCACCTTCATCTCGAGGTAGAGGTCGCCGTTCGGGCCGCCCGCGGGGCCGGCCTCGCCGGAGCCCGGCATCTGCAGCCGGAGGCCCGTGTCGACGCCGGCGGGGATGTCGACCGGCACGGTGCGACGCGCGCGGACGCGCCCCTGCCCCTGGCAGGTGACGCAGGGCGTGGCGATGATCGTGCCGTAGCCGCGGCAGGAGCCGCAGGGGCTCGCCGTCACGACGTTGCCGAGCAGCGAGCGCACGGTGCGCTGGATCTGGCCCGTGCCGTGGCAGATGTCGCACGTGACGGGCGAGGTGCCGGGGGCGCAGCAGCTGCCGTGGCACGTCTCGCAGACCACGGCCGTGTCGACCTCGAGCTCGCGGTGCGTGCCGAAGATGACCTCCTCGAGGCCGAGCTCGACGCGGATCAGCGCGTCCTGCCCGCGTTCGCGCCGCGAGCGGGGGCCCCGGCTCTGCTGGCCGCCGCCGAAGAAGGTCTCGAAGATGTCGCCGAAGCCGCCGAAGCCGGCTTGGCCGCCGAACCCGCCCTGCCCGCCGAGGTCGTACTGCTGGCGCTGCTTCGGGTCGGACAGCACGTCGTAGGCGTGCGTGACCTCCTTGAAGCGCTCGGACGCCTCGGCGCCCGGGTTCACGTCGGGGTGCAGCTCGCGGGCGAGCCGGCGGTACGCCTTCTTGATCTCGTCAGGGGTGGCGTCGCGGGAGACGCCGAGGACCTCGTAGTGGTCTGCCACGGAGGGCGGTTCCTTTCGATGGGTGCCGGAGGCCGGCTGGTCGATGACGGCGGCGGGTCAGTGCTCGCCGAGCGTGCGGGAGAGGTAGCGCGCGACCGCGCGGACCGCCGCCATGCTCGTGGTGTAGTCCATGCGCGTCGGGCCGACGACGCCGAGCCGCGACACGTCGCGGCCGGCGACCGCGAACGAGCTCGCGACGACCGAGGTCTCGGCGAGGCCGAACGGCGCGTTCTCGCGGCCGATGCTGACGGCGACGCCGTGCTGGTCGGAGGCCATCTCGCCGAAGAGCTTCAGCAGCACGACCTGCTCCTCGATGGCCTCGATGACGCCGAGGATGGAGCCCGGGAAGTCCTGCTCGGTGCGCACGAGGTTCGCCGCTCCCGCCACCACGAGGCGATCGCCGCGCTGCACCCGGGCCTGCTCGGCCAGGGTGGTCGCGAGGGTGTGCGGCACCTGCGCGTGGCGGGGGTCGACGGCGGGCACCTCGCCCGACAGCGCCTGCGCGGCCTCGGCGAGGGTGCGCCCGGCGGCCAGCGCGTTGAAGCGCGCCCGGAGCGCGGCGAGGGTCTCCTCGTCGACCGGCGAGCCGAGCTCGGCGACCCGCTGCTCGACCTGTCCGGAGTCGGTGATGAGGATGCAGAGCACCCGGTCGGGTGCGAGCGCCACGAGTTCGACGTGACGCACCCGCGAGCTCGCGAAGCTCGGGTACTGCACCACGGCGAGCTGATTGGTGAGCTGCGCGATCAGGCGCACGGTGCGCGCCAGCAGCTCGTCGAGGTCGCTCGACTCGCCGAGGAAGGTCTCGATGGCGTGCCGCTGCGCCTGGCTCAGCGGCCGCAGCTCGCTCAGCTGGTCGACGAAGACCCGGTAGCCCTTGTCGGTCGGGATGCGCCCGGACGAGGTGTGCGGGGCCGCGATGAGCTCTTCCTCCTCGAGGAGGGCCATGTCGTTGCGGATCGTCGCGGCGGAGACCCCGAAGGCGTGGCGCTCGACGATCGTCTTCGAGCCGACCGGCTCGCGGGAGGCCACGTAGTCCTGCACGATCGCGCGGAGCACGGCGAGCCCTCGATCGGAGACCATCTGCCCCACCTCCCGTCCGTTGGCACTCGTCTTCTTCGAGTGCCAATCCTATCGCGACATCCTGCGCCGCGGGCGTTGCGACGCCCCACCGGCGGCGCTACGGTGATCCCGAGTCCGCGAGCCGTCCCCCGAACGGGTCAGCACGAGCCGCGGCCGATCCCAGCCCCGAAAGGCATCGCCATGACCGACCCCAACGCACCGACGCCCGACCCGAACGTGCCGCCCCAGCAGCCCGTCCCCCCGCAGCCGGCCGCCAGCGCCGGGCCGCTCCCGCAGGACCAGGACATCCAGTGGGCCTCCTTCGCCCACCTGGGCGGCATCCTCGGATTCCTGCCCTCGCTCATCATCTGGCTCGTCTTCAAGGACCGCGGCCAGTTCACCAACGTCGAGGCGAAGGAGGCGCTGAACTTCCAGATCACGATGCTCATCGGCTACGTGATCGGCGCCGTGCTCTCGATCATCCTCATCGGCGGCCTCATCTCGCTCGCCGTCTGGGTGATCTCCATCGTCTTCTCGATCATCGCGTTCCTGCGCGTGAAGGACGGCCAGCACTACCGCTACCCCTTCGCGCTCCGACTCATCAAGTAGTCGAACACGGCCGCTCCAGGCCGCAGCAGCACCGGCGGCGCGCCGGACGGGGCCTTCCGTCCGGCGCGCCGTT
>NZ_BMRJ01000005.1:127186-175957 GCF_014648575.1 Agromyces mediolanus
GCCAGGAGGCCTTCCATGACCGACGTGCCCACCCCACCGACCCCGCCCACTCCGCCGCCTCCCGGCCCGCCGGCTCCGCCGCCCGGCAGCCCCTACCAGCAGTCGCAGCCGCTCAGCCCGGCCGACGAGAAGCTCTGGGCGACGCTCGTGCACATCGGCGGCATCTTCTTCAACTTCATCCCGGCGCTGCTCGGCTACCTGCTGCTGAAGGACAAGGGCCCGTTCGTGCGCGCGCACACCGCGACGGCGCTGAACTTCCAGCTCACCATGCTCATCGCGAGCATCGTCGGCGGCATTCTGACCATCGTCATCATCGGCATCTTCATCCTCGCCGCGGTCGGCGTGCTGATCATCGTCTTCAGCATCATCGCCGCCATCAAGGCGAACCAGGGCCAGCCCTACACCTACCCGCTGTCGATCAAGTTCGTGAGCTGATCGCCGCATCCTCGAATCGCCCGTCTCCCCCGCGGAGGCGGGCGATTCGGCGTTCCGGCCCGACGGGCGCCACCCGGGCTCAGTCGAGCAGCCGCCGGACCACGGCGTCGGCGAGCAGCCGGCCGCGGCGCGTGAGGGTCAGCCGGCCGCCGAGCGCCGCTTTCGGCTCGACGAGCTCGTCGGCGATGAGGCCGGCGACCGCCGCGCGCCCGGACTCGGGGAGCGTCGCGATCTCGAGCCCCTCACGGATGCGCGTGCCGAGCAGCACCCGCTCGGTCTCCCGGGTCGCCGCGTCGAGGGTCTCCCGGCCGACCGCCGGAGAGACGCCGGCGGCGATGCGGTCGGCGTACGCGGCCGGGTGCTTCGCGTTCCACCAGCGCACGCCGCCTACGTGGCTGTGCGCGCCGGGCCCGACGCCCCACCAGTCGTCGCCGCGCCAGTAGCCGAGGTTGTGCCGCGAGCGGTGCTCGTCGCCGCGCGCCCAGTTGCTCACCTCGTACCAGCCGAATCCCGCCTCGGCGAGCAGCTCGTCGGCGAGCTCGTACATGTCGGCAGCGAGGTCGTCGTCGGGCGCGGCGAGCTCGCCGCGGCGCACCTGGCGGGCGAGCTTCGTGCCGTCCTCGACGATGAGCGAGTAGGCGCTCAGGTGGTCGGGCGAGGCGGCGATCGCGGCCTCGAGGCTCGTACGCCAGTCCGCCAGCCGCTCCCCCGGGGTCGAGTAGATCAGGTCGAGGCTGACGTCGAGTCCCGCCTCACGCGCCCAGGCGACGACGAGCGGCACGCGCTCGGGATCGTGCGTGCGGTCGAGCGTGGCGAGCACGCTCGACACCGCCGACTGCATGCCGAACGACACCCGGGTGAAGCCGCCGTCGCGGAGCTCGGCGAGGTACGCGGCGTCCACCGAGTCCGGGTTCGCCTCCGTCGTCACCTCGGCGCCAGGCCGGATGCCGAACTCGCGGCGCGCGACCGCGAGCATCTCGACCAGCTGCGCGGCGGGCAGCAGCGTCGGGGTGCCGCCGCCGAAGAACACGGTGCCGAGCTCGCGCGGTGGCAGACCGGATGCCTCGAGCGCCGCCGCGCCGAAGCGCAGCTCGCCGATCGCCTGCGCGGCGTAGTCGGCCTGCGCGACCCCGCGCAGCTCGGTCGCCGTGTACGTGTTGAAATCACAGTAGCCGCAGCGCACCCGGCAGAAGGGCACGTGCACGTAGAGCCCGAGCGCGCGCTCGGCGGCGCCGTCGACCGCCTGCGCGGGCAGCAGCCCGTCGGACGGTGCGGGGTCGCCGATCGGCAGCGGTCCGGCCACGGCTCAGACGAAGGCGGGGTGCAGCGCGCGCAGCTCCCGCTGGGTGAGCTCGCGCCGGCGCCGGCGCACGGCCGGGGCGACGACGGCGCGCGCGCCGCCCGCCGTCTGCAGCACCGAACGGATCGTCAGCCACACGCTGTCGTCCTCGCGGCGCTCGAGCACGAACGACTCCTCGCCGCTCTCCTCGCCGTCGGCGGTGGTGCCGTAGGCGAAGCCGATGCGGTCGGGCTCGTCGATGACGTAGACGACGAGCACGTGGGTGTCGTGGTGCCCGAAGCGGCGCTGCGAACGGAGCGTCGCCGTCATGCCCGCGGCGAGGTACGGCGTGCCGTCGGCCGCGAAGCGCTGCTCGGTGTGCGGTTGGGCGCCGGCGGCGGGCACGCCCTCGACGTCGTAGGCGATGCCGGTGTACTGGGTGCCGGTGCCGGCGGTGACGTCGAGGACCTCGAATCCGGCGCCCCGCTGGACGCCCCACGTCATGAGTTCCTCGGCGGCCTTGTCGAAGCGTTCGCGCCCCGAACCGATCTTCACGCTGTCCTCCGCCGGGCGGTAGCCCTCCGGCGGGTAGCGGAGGAGATCGGGCGCCTGCGTGGCCCCGATCGCCCCGTACGTCACCGACTGGTCGGTGAACGAGCTCCGTCGCTTCATGACGCGCTCCCTACTTCTTCTTGGAGTCCTTGGACTCGGTGTCTCCCGACAGCGCGGCGATGAACGCCTCCTGGGGGACCTCGACGCGCCCGACCATCTTCATGCGCTTCTTGCCCTCCTTCTGCTTCTCGAGGAGCTTGCGCTTGCGGCTGATGTCGCCGCCGTAGCACTTCGCCAGCACGTCCTTGCGCATCGCCCGGATGGACTCTCGCGCGATGATGCGGGCGCCGATCGCCGCCTGGATCGGCACTTCGAACTGCTGGCGCGGGATCAGCTCGCGGAGCCGCCCGGTCATCAGCACCCCGTACGCGTACGCCTTGTCGCGGTGCACGATCGCGCTGAACGCGTCGACCTGCTCGCCCTGCAGCAGGATGTCGACCTTCACCAGGTCGGCGGCCTGATCGCCGGAGGGCTCGTAGTCGAGCGAGGCGTAGCCCGCGGTCTTCGACTTCAGCTGGTCGAAGAAGTCGAACACGATCTCGCCGAGCGGCATGTCGTAGCGGATCTCGACGCGGTCCTCGCCGAGGTACTCCATGCCGAGCAGGGTGCCGCGACGCGACTGGCAGAGCTCCATGATCGTGCCGACGTAGTCCTTCGGCGCGAGGATGGCGGCCTTCACCATCGGCTCGCGCACCTCCGCGATCTTCGCCCCGGTGGGGAACTCGCTCGGGTTCGTGACGGTGACGGTCTTCTTGTCCTCCGTGGTGACCTCGTAGACCACCGAGGGCGCGGTCGCGATGATGTCGAGCCCGAACTCGCGGCGGAGCCGCTCGGTGACGATCTCGAGGTGCAGGAGCCCGAGGAAGCCGGCGCGGAAGCCGAAGCCGAGCGCCACGGAGGTCTCGGGCTCGTAGACGAGCGCGGCATCCGAGAGCTTCAGCTTGTCGAGGGCCTCGCGCAGCTCGGGGTAGTCGCTGCCGTCGATCGGGTACAGACCCGAGAAGACCATCGGCAGCGGCTCGGTGTAGCCGTCGAGCGCCTCGGCCGCGGGCTTCACCGCGGTCGTGACCGTGTCGCCGACCTTCGACTGTCGCACGTCCTTCACGCCCGTGATGAGGTAGCCGACCTCGCCGACGCCGAGCCCCTTGCTGGGCGTCGGCTCGGGGGCGCTCACGCCGATCTCGAGGATCTCGTGCGTCGCCTTCGTCGACATCATCTGGATGCGCTCGCGCGGGTTCAGCTGCCCGTCGACCATGCGCACGTAGGTGACGACGCCGCGGTAGCTGTCGTAGACGGAGTCGAAGATCATCGCGCGGGGCGGCGCATCGGCGTCGCCCACCGGGGCGGGGATGCGCTGCACGACGCGGTCGAGGAGCGCCTCGACGCCGAGGCCCGTCTTGCCCGAGACCTTCATCACGTCGTCGGGCGAGCCGCCGATGAGGTCGGCGAGCTCGCGCGCGTACTTCTCCGGCTCCGCCGCGGGCAGGTCGATCTTGTTCAGCACCGGGATGATCTCGAGGTCGTTCTCGAGCGCCAGGTAGAGGTTCGCGAGCGTCTGCGCCTCGATGCCCTGCGCGGCGTCGACGAGCAGGATGGCGCCCTCGCAGGCCGCGAGGGAGCGGGAGACCTCGTAGCTGAAGTCGACGTGCCCGGGGGTGTCGATCATGTTCAGCGCGTACGCGACGTCGCGGCCGGACTCGTCGGCGACGGCCCACGGCATGCGCACCGCCTGGCTCTTGATGGTGATGCCGCGCTCGCGCTCGATGTCCATGCGGTCGAGGTACTGCGCCCGCATGTCCCGGTCGGAGACGATCCCGGTGATCTGCAGCATGCGGTCGGCGAGGGTCGACTTGCCGTGGTCGATGTGCGCGATGATGCAGAAATTGCGGATCAGCGCAGGGTCGGTGGCAGCAGGCACCGGCGGGTTCACAGCTCTCGGAGACATCGGTCGATTCTCCCATGACTTCGGGTGCGACTTTCGACGGATGCCCCGGTCAGGCCGCCGGGGCTACGCTGAGGCCCATCATGGCCGTGCTCGAAGCCCCCGTCGACGAGCGGGTGCAGCCCTCCGCGCTGCGCCCGGTCTTCATCGCGCTCCGCGCGGGACTCCACGTGCTCGTCGTCGGACTCGCCCTCTTCGTCGTCGTCCGGGCGCTCCTCGCCGACGACGGGCTCGAGGTGCCGGTCACGGTGCTCGCGATCGTGTTCCTCGCCTGGTACGGCGCGGGCGTCGCCGCCGCGCACCGGCATCTCCCGGTGTGGGCGCGCGTGCTCTGGCTCATCGGCCTGCTCGCGCTCTGGGCCGCGCTCAGCGTGCTCACGCCGGATGCGGCGTTCCTCGCGTTCCCGCTCTTCTTCCTCGAACTGCACGTGCTCGCCGCCTCGATCGCCGTGCCGCTCGTGATCGTGACCTTCGCGATCTCGGTGGCCAGCACGACGATGCACCTCGGCTTCGAGCCGGGCAGCGTCCTCGGCCCGTTCATCAGCGCCGGCGTCGCGATCGTGATCGGGCTCGGCTACCGGGCGATGGCGCAGGAGACCAGGGAGCGCCAGGCGCTCATCCTCGACCTCATGGCCACTCGCGAGGAGCTCGCCGCCGCCAGCCGGGAGGCGGGCACGAAGGCCGAGCGCGAGCGGCTCGCCCGCGAGATCCACGACACCGTGGCGCAGGGGCTGTCGAGCATCCAGATGCTGCTGCACGCGGCCGAGCGCGACGTGCAGGACGAGCGCACTCGGGAACGGCTGGAGCTCGCCCGGGAGACGGCGGCGGAGAACCTGCAGGAGACCCGGCGCTTCATCCGCGAGCTCACGCCGGCCCCGCTCGACGGCCGCGGCCTGCCCGCCGCCCTGCAGCGCCTCGTCGACGCCGCGAACGCGCAGGCGGAGCAGTCGGGCGCCGCGGTGCGGGCGAGCTTCTCGACGAGCGGGGAGCCGAGTCCCCTGCCGATGGCGGTCGAGGCCACGCTCCTCCGCATCGCCCAGGGCTCGCTCGCGAACGTCGTCGGCCACGCCAGGGCCACGCATGCCGAGCTCACGCTGAGCTTCCTCGGCGACGAGGTCGCGCTCGACGTCGTCGACGACGGCGTCGGCTTCGACCCCCGCAAGGCCGAGGCGGGCGACGGCTTCGGGCTGCCCGCGATCCGGCGCCGCGCCGAGCGGCTGGGCGGCACCGCCGATGTCGAGTCCGCACCCGGCGAGGGCACCGCGGTCGTCGTGCGCATCCCGGTGGTGCCGTCGTGATCCGGCTCATGCTCGCCGACGACCATCCCGTCGTCCGCGCCGGCATCCGGGCGATGCTCGAGGCCGACCCGGAGCTCGTCGTCGTCGCCGAGGCGGGCACCGCGGCCGAGGCGGTGCGGCTCGCCGCGGACGGCGGCGGCGACGGCGTCGATCTCGTGCTGATGGACCTGCAGTTCCCCGGCGAACTGCAGGGCGCGGAGGCCACCCGGCGCATCCGCGCCCTTCCCGACGCACCCCGCGTGCTCGTGCTCACGAACTACGACACCGACGCCGACATCCTCGGCGCGATCGAGGCCGGCGCGAGCGGCTACCTGCTGAAGGACGCGCCACCCGAGGAGCTCCTCGCGGCGGTGCGCCTCGCCGCAGCCGGCGAGAGCGCACTCGCCCCGGCGGTCTCGTCCCGGCTCGCGGCCGCGGACGGCACCGGTCAGCGCCTCACGGCTCGAGAGGCGGAAGTGCTCACGCTCGTCGCGGAGGGGCGATCGAATCGCGAGATCGGCCGGGCGCTGTTCCTCAGCGAGGCGACGGTGAAGAGCCACCTCGTGCACATCTTCACGAAGCTCGACGTCGGCTCGCGCACGGCGGCGGTGGCCCGGGCGCGGGAGCTCGGCGCGATCCGGGCGGGGTGACCGTGGTCCGCGCGCGCGTCGTCCTCGTCCACGGCATCCGCACCTCCGCCACGATGTGGCGCGCGCAGCTCGAGGGGCTCGCGCGCTACGACGTCGACGCCGTCGCGATCGACCTGCCGGGGCACGGGCGCCGGATGGGCGAGCCGTTCACCCTGGACGGCGCGATCGACGCGATCGCCGACGCGCTCCGCGCGGACGGCCCGGATGCCCCGGATGCCCCGGCGCGGCCGTCGCCCGTGCCTCGCTTGCTCGTCGGACTGAGCCTCGGCGGCTACCTCGCGATCGAGACGGCGGCGAGGCATCCGGAGCTGCTCGACGGCCTCGTCGCCGCCTCGTGCGGCACGCGGCCCCGTGGCGTGGGACTCCGCGGCTACCTCGCCCTGGCCGAGGCGATCGGCCGGCTGCCGGACCGGGGACGCGCGCTCAACGACGGGTTCGTCCGCCTCATGCTCTCCCCCGCCGCGGCCCGCGACGTCGTCGCCGGCGGGGTCGCGCTCGACGTCATGCAGACGACCCTCACCGCGGTCGGCGCGATCGATCTCGAGGCGGCGCTCGGCGCTCTACGCTGCCCGGTCTGGCTCGTGAACGGACAACTCGATCACTTCCGGCTCGAGGAGCGCCGCCTCGCCCGGGCGGTTGGCGACGGCCGGCTCGTCGTCGTGCCGGGCGCGACGCATCTCGTGAGCCTCAGCCGGCCCGAGGCGTTCACCGCCGTCGTGCTCGACGCCGTGGCCGAGCTCGAGCGTCGTGCGGCGCTCGGCGCGCGGACCCGGCGGGGGTCGGATCCGTCCGGCTGAACGCATTCGCTCACTTTGGTGCCGTCAGCGCGGAACTGGTATCGTTGCCTGTTGGCTTGCGTGTGGGTCCCACCCCGCACGAAACGTCGCGGCGGCCCCTCTACCGCTCGCGGCACATCCCGTACCGCACGACAACGAAAGAATCCACGTGGCAAACATCAAGTCGCAGATCAAGCGCATCCGCACCAACCGCAAGGCCGAGGAGCGCAACAAGGCCGTCAAGAGCGAGCTCAAGACCGTCGTCCGCGCTGCGCGCGAGGCGATCGCCGGTGGCGACAAGGACAAGGCGACCGCCGCCGTTCGCGTCGCGAACCGCAAGCTCGACAAGGCCGTCTCGAAGGGCGTCATCCACAAGAACCAGGCCGCGAACCGCAAGTCGGCGATCGCGAAGCAGGCCGCCGCGCTCTGAGTCGCAGCAGCATCCACGAAGGCCCCGCTCCGGCGGGGCCTTCGTCGTTCCCGCTGACGCCGGCTGCGTCGCACCCGTACCGCCGAGGTGACTGCTGCTGCCGACGGCTGGCGAGTCGCACGACGAAGTGCCCCATGCGCCAGCCGAAGGGGCGTCACGGGTGTTCCGTCGTGCAACTCGCGGATGCCGCGAAGCAGGAGCGGGCGGGCGGATGCCGCACTGGGGCAGACCGGAGAGAAGGGCGGAGTTCAGTCGCGGCCGCGGGAGGCGATGACGCCGATAAGCCGCTCGAGGGCGAACACGGGGTCGCGCTCGGCGCCCTTGACCGCCGCGTCGGTCGCGGCGAGCGCCTCGATGGTGCGGGCGAGGCCGGCATCGTCCCACCCGGCGAGGTCGCGGCGCGCGCGATCGACCTGCCACGGGGCCATGCCGAGCGAGGACGCGAGCTGCGCCCCACCGCCGCGCGCCCCGGACACCTTCGCCATCGTGCGGACCTTCATCGCGAACGCCGCGACGATCGGCACCGGGTCGGCACCGCTGTCGAGGGCGTGCCGGAGCGCGATGAGCGCTTCGCCGTGCCGCCCGGCGATGGCGGCGTCGGCGACGGTGAACGCCGTGGTCTCGACCCGACCGCCGTAGTACTTGGCGACGAGCTTCTCGTCGATGTCGCCGGGGGCGTCGGCCATGAGCTGCCGGCACGCGGCCGAGAGCTCGGCGAGGTCGTCGCTGAACGCCCCGACGAGCGCGCGCAGTGCGCCGGGGCTCACCTTGCGGCCGGCGCTGCGGAACTCGGTGGCGGCGAAGTCCTGCTTCTCGGCGTCCTTCTTGAGCTCGGCGCAGACGATCTCGATGCCGCCGCCGGAGCCGGCCCGGATCGCATCGAGCAGCTTCTTGCCGCGCTGACCGTTGCGGTGCCGCAGCACGAGCGTCGTCGACTCGGCGGTCTGCTCGAGGTAGTCGAGCGCGTCGAGCAGGAAGTCGTCGCTCGCCTTCTCGACGCCGGAGACGCGGATGAGTCGTGGCTCGCCGAAGAGCGAAGGGCTCGCGAGCGTCAGCAGCTCGCCCCGCCGGTAGGCGTCGGCCTCGAGGTCGCTGACCTCGAGCGCGGGGTCCTCGGTGCGGAGGAAGTCGCGGAGCATGCCGATCGCCCGCTCGGCGAGCACGTCTTCGGGACCGGCGACGAGCACCACCGGCGCCGGACGGACCGCGTTCCACGCGAGCTGCGGGATGGCCGCCTTCGCCTTCGGTGCGGCACGTGCCGCGGTGCGTGCCGCCACTGTCTCCTCCTGCCCGGCGGAATGCGCCGGCTCGACCTCCAAGTCTACGGCGGAGTCTACGGCCGGCCGCCGTCATCGCGGGCGGTGCTGCGCTCCCCGCCTGCGCCCGTGCCGACGGTGGCGCCGCCGCTCCGCGCTCGCTCCAGAGGCGGAGCCCCTCACCGTCGGCGCCGACGAAGACCGTGCCCATGAGATCGGTGCGTGCCGGGTGCACGCCGTGCCGCTCGAGCAGGCCGAGCAGCGCGCTCGTCGGGTGCCCGTAGCCGTTCTCGGCGCCGACGCCGATCAGGCCGAGCACGGCGCCCAGGCGCGCGTAGAGCGCGTCGTACTGGTCGGCCGAGCCGTGGTGGGCCACCTTCACGACGTCGAAGCCGCCCGGTCGCACCGCGTCGAGGCGCTGCGCGAGCGAGATCTGCGCCGTCTCGCCGAGGTCGCCGAGGAGGAGCGCGCTCGCTTGCCGACCGTCGACGGCGAGGACGACGCTCGCGTCGTTGCCCGGCCGCGTCCCCGCCTCGGGCCAGAGGACCCGCCATCGGAGGCCGCCGAGCTCGCCGTTCCGGCCGGTCTCGGCTTCGACCGCAGGCACGCCGCGGTCGGCGAATGCACTGAGCGCCCGGCGCGAGCGGGCGCCGTCGGGCGGGCCGTGCAGGACGGCGTCGACGCGCTCGGCCACGGCCGGGACGCCCCCGACGTGGTCCGCGTCCCAGTGCGTGAGCACGAGCAGATCGACGCGGTCGACCCCGGCGAGCTCGAGGCAGCGCCCGAGCGGGGCCGGATCGGGGCCGGTGTCGATCAGCATCGTGCGCCCCTCGGATCGGAGCAGGACGGCGTCGCCCTGCCCGACGTCGCAGGCCACGGCGAACCACGAGCTCGGCCGCAGCAGTCCCGGGAGCACCCGGGTGCCGATCGCCCCGCCGACGGTGCCTGCGAGGACGAGGAGCACCAGGGCGAGCGAGAGCACGGCCAGCGGGCGGCGCTGCGGCCGCCCGAGCACGAGCCGCAACGCGAGGGCGGTGGTAACGAGCAGCAGGGCGGCGCCGGGCGCACCCGGCGGCCACGGCAATTGGGCGGCGGGCGCGCTCGACGCCGCGTGCGCGAGCGCCGCGATCCAGCTCGCGGGGAGCCAGGCGAGCTGGGTGAAGGCGAAGCCCACCGAGGGCAGGATCGGGAGGGCGAGGCAGGCGAGCAGCCCCAGGATCGTGCCGGCCGGCGCCGCCGGCGCGGCGAGGAGGTTCGCCGCGACCCCCGCGAGCGGGATCGCCGGCTCGAGGAGCACGAGGATGGGCTGGCAGGCGAGCTGCGCCGCGATCGGCACGGCCAGCACGACCGCGAGCGGCGCCGGCATCACGCGCGCGAGCCGTGCGGCGAGCGGCGGGGCGAGCAGGATCAGGCCCCCGGTGGCCGCCACCGAGAGCGCGAATCCGAAGTCGCCCGCGTACCAGGGGTCGGCGACGAGGAGCACGATCACCGCCGTCGCGAGTGCCGGCACGCCGCCGCCCCGCCGCCCGCGGGCGAGGGCGACGAGCAGCACGATGGCCATGGCTGCGGCGCGCACGACGCTCGCCTGCGGGGTCACGAGCACGACGAAGCCGAGCAGCGCGCCGATCGCGATCGCCACCCGCGCCCAGCGCGGTGCCCGGCAGCGAGCCGCGAGCCAGAACGCGGCCGCCGTGATGATCGCGCAGTTCGCCCCGGATACCGCGGTGAGATGCGTGAGCGAGCTCGCCTTCATCGCGGCATCGAGCTCCTCGCCGACGGCGCGCTCGTCGCCGACCGCGAGTCCGGGCACGAGCGCGCCGCCGTCGCCGCCGAGCTCGGTGGCCGCCCCCACGAGGCCGGAACGCAGCGGCAGCGCCCACGCGGCCCACCAGGGCGGTGCGGCGACGCTCTGCGCGCTGCCGCCGCTCAGCCGGAGCGCCGCCCGCTCAGAACTCGGCTGCGGCGTCGCCCTCGCCTCGAACGCGACCTGCGAGCCGAATCCGATCCGCGCGGGATCCGCCTCGAACTCGGCGACCACCGGCAGCGCGCGCACGGCACGGCCCTCGAGCTCGAGCACCCGCGCGGGCGCGCGAAGCCGCTGCGAGACGGAGTCGGCCCGCCCCTCGGCCGCGGCAGCGCCGGGTTCGTCGGCGTCGTCGAAGGCCGCGGCCGCGAACGAGGCGTCGCGCGGGGCGCCGACGAGTTCGACGACCACGGCCGCCGAGGCGTCGCGCTCCCCCGCGAACGGCCCGCGCTCGCGCTCCACCAGGGCGACGCCGGCGCTCGTCGCGACGACTGCGGCGGCTGCGGCCGAGACCAGGGCCAGCGTCGCTGCCGAGCGGCGCGTGCGCAGGACCGCGAGCAGCGCGGCGAGGGCCGCTGCCCACGAGACCGCGGGAGCGATCCAGATCCCGACCCCGGCCTCGGGCAGCCGCACCGCCGCCCACGCGACGCCCCAGGCCACGAGCGCGGGCAGAACGAGCCGCAGATCCCGCACGGCGACGCCGGTCCCCAGCGGCGGTTCCTGAGCGCCGGTCACAGGGCGACCCGGTCGACCAGCCCGGCGAACACGGCATCGCCGATGCCCGCGACCTCGAGCAGCTGCTCGACGCTCGTGAAGCCGCCGTTCGCGGCCCGCCAGTCGAGGATCCGCTGCGCGAGCGCCGGCCCGATGCGCGGCAGGGTGTCGAGCTCGGCGAGGCCCGCCGTGTTCAGCCGGACCACCCCCGCGCCGCCCGCCGTACCCGGCGCACCGCCGGCTCCGCTCGCACCGCCCGCAGCGCCGGCCTGCGGGGGCGGCGCCTCTCCGGGCCGTGGGACGAGCAGCTGCTCGCCGTCGGTCACCGGTCTGGCGAGGTTCACCCCGCTCGCATCGGCCTCGGCCGTGAGCCCGCCCGCGGCCGCGATGGCGTCGACGACCCGCGCGCCGGGTTCGAGTTCGACGAGCCCCGGTTCCGCGACGGCCCCGAGGACGTGCACAAGCAGCACGGGCGACGCCGGAGCCCCGGTCAGCGCCCCGTCGGGCGCCGCGTCGGCCTCTGCCGCCTCACCGCCGAACTCGAGCGAACCGGCGTCCCCGCCGCCCGACCCGGCGAACGAGAGCAGTGCCGCCGCTGCGAGCGCCACGAGGAACACGACGATCGCCGCCCCGACGGCGATGCGGGTGCGCGCACCCGCTCGACGAGCCGAGGGCGCGAGCCGCGCCAGCGCCTCGTCGTCGCGCTCGTCGCCGTTCGGGAGTCCAGGCATGGGACGACGCTACGGTCGACCGCACCGGGCGGGACGCAGGCACCAGGAGTCGGTGAGCGCGAAGCCATCCGCCCCGCCTGTGGAGGACGGCCGGACGGCGCGCACGCCTGCCGATGCGCGCAGCCGCGGGCCGCGCCGGACCTACCCCCGCGTGGCGATGTTGACGAGCTTCGGCGCGCGCACGATGACGTTCACGATCTCGCGCTCGCCGATCGCCCGCGTCACCGCGACCGAGTCGCGCGCGAGACGCTCCAGCTCGTCGGCGGACACCTTCGGCGAGACCTCCAGCCGGTCGCGCACCTTGCCGTCGACCTGCACGATCGCGGTGACCTGATCCTCCACGAGCAGCGCCGGGTCGGCCTTGCGCCAGGGCACGAGCGCCACCGAGGGCTCGTAGCCGAGCCGCTGCCACATGTCCTCCGCCGTGAACGGCGCGAACAGGTCGAGGATCATCGCGGTCACCTCGGCGGCCTCGCGCACCGCGGCGTCGGCCGGGCCGGGGCCCTGGTCGATCGCCTTGCGGGTCAGGTTCACGAGCTCCATCAGGCGGGCGACGATGACGTTGAACTTGTACGACTCGGCCAGCCCCGGGGCATCCGCCAGCAGTCGGTGCGAGGCGCGCCGCAGCGCGCGGTCGCCCGTCGACCAGTCGACCTCGGGGGCGCTCGTCACGTCGTGCGCGACGCGCCACGCGCGAGCGAGGAACTTCGCGGAGCCGACCGGCGACACGTCGGCCCAGTCGATGTCGTCCTCCGGCGGCCCGGCGAACGCGAGCGTGACGCGGAGGGCGTCGGTGCCGTGCGCGGCGAGCTCGGAGGCGAACTCGACGAGGTTGCCCTTCGACTTCGACATCTTCGAGCCGTCCATGAGCACCATGCCCTGGTTCAGCAGGGAGGTGAACGGCTCGGTGAAGCGCAGGTAGCCGAGGTCGAACAGCACCTTCGTGATGAAGCGGGAGTACAGCAGGTGCAGGATCGCGTGCTCGACGCCGCCGACGTACTGGTCGACGGGCGCCCACTTCTCGGCCTCGGCCGGGTCGAAGGCGCGCGTGTCGTCGTTCGCGTTCAGGTAACGCAGGTAGTACCAGGAGCTGTCGACGAAGGTGTCCATCGTGTCGGAGTCGCGCTTGGCGGCGCCGCCGCACTTCGGGCAGGCCACGTTGACCCACGCCTCGGCCGCGCCCAGCGGGCTCGTGCCCTTCGGCTTCAGGTCGAGGCCGGCCGCGTCGGGCAGCCGCACCGGCAGCTCGGACTCGGGCACGGGCACCTCGCCGCAGTCGGCGCAGTGGATGATCGGGATGGGTGTGCCCCAGAAGCGCTGGCGGGAGATCAGCCAGTCGCGCAGCCGGAAGTTCTTCGCGGCGCGGCCGGTGCCGCGCTCGTCGAGGATTTCGATGGCCCGGCGGATGGCGTTCGACTTCGACAGCCCGTCGAGCGGCCCGGAGTTGATCAGCCGGCCCTCGCCCGTGAGCGCGACGCCGGTGGAGGCCGGGTCGAGCGGGGGCAGGTCGTCGGGCTCGATCGCGTTGCCGTCGGCGTCGGTCGGGATGACCGGGATGACGCCCGTCACGGGCGCGTTCGTGTCGACGACGACGCGCACCGGCAGCTCGAAGGCGCGGGCGAAGTCGAGGTCGCGCTGGTCGTGCGCGGGCACGGCCATGATCGCGCCGTGGCCGTAGTCGGCGAGCACGTAGTCGCTCGCCCAGATCGGCAGGCGCTCGCCGTTCAGCGGGTTGACCGCGTAGCGCTCGAGGAAGACGCCCGTCTTCGGCCGGTCGGTCGCGAGCCGGTCGATGTCGCTCTCGGCGCGCACGGACTCGAGGTACCCCTCGAAGTTGCGCTGCACCTCGGCCGAGGCGCCGCCCGCGAGCTCCGCGGCGAGCGGGGAGTCGACGGCGACGACCATGAAGGTCGCGCCGTACAGCGTGTCGGGACGGGTCGTGAACACGGTGACGCGCTCGTCGCGGCCCTCGATCTCGAACTCGACGTCGGCGCCCGAGGAGCGGCCGATCCAGTTGCGCTGCATCGAGACGACCTTCGACGGCCAGGTGCCCTCGAGCTGGTTGAGGTCGTCGAGCAGCCGGTCGGCGTAGTCCGTGACCCGGAAGTACCACTGGGTCAGCGCCTTCTTCGTCACGACGGCGCCGCAGCGCTCGCAGCGCCCGTCGACGACCTGCTCGTTCGCGAGCACCGTCTGGTCGTTCGGGCACCAGTTGACCTGGCCGGCCTTGCGGTAGGCGATGCCCTGCTCGTAGAGCTTCAGGAACAGCCACTGGTTCCACTTGTAGTACTCGGGGTCGCTCGTGTGCAGCTCGCGCGACCAGTCGAAGCTCGGCGCGTACTGACGGAACGAGCGCTTCTGCTGCGCGATGTTCGCGTAGGTCCACTCGCGCGGGTCGGCGCCGCGCTTGATGGCGGCGTTCTCGGCCGGGAGGCCGAAGGAGTCCCAGCCGATCGGGTGCAGCACGTCGAAGCCCTGGTGGCGCCAGTAGCGGGCGGAGATGTCGCCGAAGCCGAACGCCTCGGCGTGGCCCATGTGCAGGTCGCCGGAGGGGTAGGGGAACATGTCGAGCACGTACTTGCGGGGGCGGGTGTCGCCCTCGCGGCCCGCGCGGAAGAGCTCGCGCTCCTCCCACACCGGAAGCCACTTCTCCTGGATGGCGGCGAAGTCGTAGGCGTCGGCGTCGGGGCGCGGCACGGATTCCTGCTCGTTGACCACGTGACTCTCAATCGTGCGTATCTGCGGGGGTGGGATCGCGGGCGCGACGGAAGCGCGCTCGGTGCGAGGTTCCAGCCTATTCGATCGCGGCGTCGGGGGCGGCGCCGAGGGCGTCGAGCAGCGCCCGGGCCTTGACCCGGGTCTCCTCGACCTCCTCCTCGGGCACCGAGAGCGCGGTGATGCCGCCGCCGGTGCCGATCGAGGCGCCCTCGGGGGTCACGACGATCGAGCGGATCACCATGGCGAGATCGGCGCCGCCGTCGACGGAGAGCGTGCCGAAGGCGCCCGAGTAGACGCCGCGCTCCCCGGCCTCGAGCTCGTGCAGGATGCGCATGGCGCTCTCCTTCGGAGCCCCGGTCATCGAGCCGGCGGGGAACGCCGCGGCGACGGCGTCGACGGCGCCGAGCCCGGGTCGCAGCCGCGCGGAGACGGTGGAGACGAGCTGGTGCACGTGCGGGTACTCCTCGACCGTGTGCAGGCCGCTCACGCGCACACTGCCGAGCTCGGCGACGCGCGAGAGGTCGTTGCGCATCAGGTCGACGATCATGAGGTTCTCGGCGCGCTCCTTCTCGCTCGCGAGCAGCTCCGCGCGGAGGGCCGCGTCACGGTCCGGGTCGGGATGCCGGGGCCGGGTGCCCTTCATCGGCTTCGTCGAGACGAGTCCGCCGGGCTCGACGAGCAGGAACTGCTCGGGCGAGGCGCTGACGAGGGCGGTGCCCTCGAAGCGGAGCAGCCCGCCGTGGTGGCTGCGGCTCGTGCGGCGCAGTCGCCGGTACAGCTCGACGGGGTCGAACCGGCCGTCGACGTCGATCCGGTTGGTGAGGCAGAGCTGGTAGGCGTCGCCGCGGGCGATCGCCTCCTGGCAGGCGCGGATGCGTCGCCGGTACGCCGCCGGGGAGTGCCGCCAGCGGGGCCGGGCCACGCGAGCGGGCCCGGCGGGGGCGGGATCGAGGTCGGGCGTCGCCTCGGGCAGCGCGGCGATGGCCGCCGCGGTGCGCTCGGCCCAGGATGCCTGGGCCGCGACGAGGCCGGGATCCGCCCCGTCCTCGAGCCACTCGAGCCGCATCGTGCGGGCGCCGTGGTCGAAGACCACGGCGCGCTCGGCGAAGAAGAGGGCGGCCGCCGGCGATCCGGTGGACGCGGCGGGCAACGCCAGCGCGCGGGCGCCGAACTCGTAGCCGAACCAGCCGATCCAGCCGAGCGGGGTCGCGGCCGCGTCGCCGTCGCCGTCGAGGGGATCAGCCAGCTCGGCGCGGAGCCTCGTGAAGACGGCCGCAGGCGGCGTCGCGTCGTCGGCGACGAGGATCGCCGCGCCGTCCCGCGGCACGGCGATGACGCTCGTGCCCGAGCTCGCGTCGATGCCGGAGTCGAGCCAGGCCGAGACCGGGGCGTCGGCGGCGAGCTCGCGGTGCACGAGCTCCGGGTCGCGCCACCCGGGCAGCGGTCGGCGACGGAGGCGTCGGGGCATCCCCTCAGCCTACGGCGCACGCGGCCCGCGCCGCGCCCGCTCCCGCGCTGCGCGCGCGGCTCAGCCGAGCACGAGCTCCCGGTCGACGAGCCCCGCCGCGACCGGCGTGTGCGAGATGAGCACGACGGAGCGACCGGATGCCGCGTCGAGCAGCTCGGCGAGCAGCGCGTCCGCCCGGGCACGGTCGACGCTCGCGGTCGGCTCGTCGAGGACGAGGACGTCGAAGTCGGCGAGCATCGCCCTCGCCAGCGCGATGCGATGGGCCTGTCCGCCGGACACGAGTGCGCCGCGCTCCCCGACCGGCGCGTCGAGGCCGCCGCGTTCGCGCATCCACCCGCCGAGGCCGACGCGCTCGACCACCTCCTCGAGCTCGGCGTCGCTCGCGGTATCGCGGGCGAAGATCAGGTTCTGCCGGATCGACTCGTCGAAGAGCCAGGGCCGCTGCTCGACGAGTCCGATGCGGTCGCGCAGCCGGTGAGCGTCGAGCTCGCGCGCCTCGACGCCGTCGACGCGGTAGGAGCCGCCGTACTCGAGGAAGCGCACGAGCACGTGGGCGAGCGTCGTCTTGCCGCTGCCGCTCGGGCCTCTGACGAGCAGGCGCTCCCCCGGTCCCAGGTCCAGATCGACCGCCGGGAGCGCGTTCGGCCGGTCGTGACCGGTGGCGCCAGGCCAGTCGGCGTGCACGCCGCGGAGTTCGAGCCGGGGTGCCGCGCCACGGTCGGGCAGCGCGCGCGGCGCGACGGCCGGCACCGGGAGCTCCGGCGGCACCTCGGCGGGCACCGCGAGGGCGACCCGCTCCGCCGCCGAGCGCGCGACCCGCCAGGCCGCGGCCGCCGGCGGGATCGCCGCGGCCACCTCGGCGACGGCGAGCGGCACGAGCGCGAGGATCGCGAGCGTCGGTCCGTCGATCCCGCCGCTCGAGAGCACGGGGGCGGCGAGCCAGATCGCGACGGCCGCGCCGATGCCGCCCATGGCCGCCACCGCGGCGGCCACGGCGCCGGCGGCGACCGCGCGCGCCCGCGAGACGCGTCCGAGCTCCCGGGCGAAGCCGTCGATGCGGTCGAGGTCGGCGTCCGCGGCGCCGTAGGCGACGAGCAGCTCCCTGGTGCGGAGGTGCTCGACGACCGCCTGCTGGAGCCGACCGCGCAGCGGGGCGAGTTCGCGGTCGGCCCGCGCGCCCGCGCGGTGCTGGGCGAGGAGCGCGAGGCCGATGCCGGCCACGAGCACGAGGGCGAGCCCGGCCGCCGCACCGGGCGCGAGGAAGGCGATGCCCGTCACCGCGGCGACGAGCACGACGAGCGCGCTCACGACCGGCTGCACCACGCGGAGCGCGAGGTTCTGCAGCTCGTCGACGTCTCCGACGAAGCGGGCGAGCAGTTCGCCGCCGCGGGTGGCGGGGACCCCGTCGGGTGCCACGGGGAGCATCCGCTCGTACACTCCCGCCCGCACCGCGGCGAGCTGCCGGAACGCCGCATCGTGCCCCGCGAGGCGTTCGAGGTAGCGGAAGACGGCGCGCGAGAGCGCGAACGCGCGCACCCCGACGATGCCGAGGGAGAGGAAGAGGATCGGCGGCTGCTCGGCCGCCCGGGTGATCAGCCAGGCGCTCGCGGCGAGCAGCGCGACCGCGGAGCCGCCGGAGGCGATGCCGGCGAGCACCGCGGGCAGGAGCCGCGGGAGCGGCGGCATCGCCTCGCGCAGCGCGCGACGGGTGGCGGGATCAGTGCGCGACACGGGCGGCCTCCCGAAGCTCGACGGTGCGGTCGGCGGCCGCGACGAGCGCGGGGCGGTGGCTCGCGACGAGCACCGCGGTGCCGTCGTCCGCGAGCCGGCGCACTGCGGCCGCGAGCCGGGCCTCGTGGTCGGCGTCGAGCGCCGAGCTCGGCTCGTCGAGGATCAGCAGCCGCAGCCCTTCGGCGCGCACCCGGTGCCAGGCGCGGGCGACCGCGACCCGCTGCTGCTGCCCGCCGGAGAGGCCCACCCCCTCGGGGCCGACAAGGTGCGCGGGGTCGAGCCCCACGGCGAGCTCGGCGATCGCCTCCTCGAGCAGCGCCTCGGGCGCGCGCTCGCTGCCGAGCCGGATGTTCGACGCGACGGTGCCGGCGCGGAGCAGCGGCTGCTGGCCCGCCCAGGCCGCGCGCGGCCTGGCCGCGGGTCCCGCGGGCACGCCGTCGACCCAGGCCTCGCCGTCCGCCTCGGCGAAGCCGAGCAGCGCGGCGATGAGACTCGACTTGCCCGCACCGCTCGGTCCGACGAGCGCGACCACCTCCCCCGGCGCCAGTTCGAGGTCCACTGGGGCGGCGACGGCGCGGCCGTCGCGCAGCGCGGCGAACCGCTCCAGCCGGAGCGCCGCGCCGCCGTCCGCGCCGGACGTCGCCGAGGCCTGCATGGTCGCGGCGCGCACGGCCGAGGCATCCGCCCGCTCCCCCGCCTCGATGCGGTCGAGCGCCTCGCCGGAGGCCTCGAGCCCCTCGGTCGAGGCGTGGAAGGCGGCGCCCACGTTCCGCAGCGGCAGGAACACCTCCGGCGCGAGCACGAGCACGAAGAGTCCGGCGAACAGCCCCATCTCGCCGGAGACGAGACGCAGGCCGATGGAGACGGCGACGAGCGCGATCGACAGGCTGGCCCCGAACTCGAGCACGAAGCCGGAGAGGAAGGTCACCCGCAGCACGCGCATCGTCTTGCCGCGGTAGGCGTCGGTCGCGCGCCGGATGCGGCCCAGCTGGCGCTCCGCGCGATTGAACACCACGAGCGTCGACAGGCCGCCGACGATCTCGAGGAAGGCGGTCGAGAGCTGCTGCAGGCCCTCCCACTGGCGCTGCTGCACCTGCTTGGTGGCCAAGCCGATGAGCGCCATGAAGATCGGCAACAGGGGCAGCACGATGACGAGGATGAGCCCGGAGAGCGGGTCGGCGAGCCAGACCGCGACGAGCAGGATCGGCATCGCGACCACCGTGAGCACGAGCTGCGGGAGGTACCGGCCGAAGTAGTCGTCGAGGGCGTCGAGCCCCGGGCCGAGCAGCGTGGCGAGGCGCCCCGTGCCGCCCGGCTCGCCCGCGCCGCGGTCGACCGACTCGAGCACGGCCCGGCGGAGCTCCGCTTTCACCCGCACCGCCCCGGCGGCGCCGGACCACTCCCACACCCACGCCGCGAGCGCGCGCACGAGCACGCAGCCGACGAGCAGCAGCATCGCCCAGCCGAGTTCCGTCAGGGGGACGCCCGAGACGAGGTCGGTGACGATCCGGGCGAGCCCGTAGGCGAAGCCGATGACGGCGACGGCCTGGACGAGCGCGACCGCGCCGCCCGCGGCGAGGAAGCCGCGGGCGGCGCCGGAGCGCCGGATGAGGCGTGGGTCGAGCGGTTTCACGTCAGTGCGCGGCCGCCTCGATCGTCTGCCTGGTCACGCGCTTGCGGAAGATCCAGTACGTCCATGCCTGGTACGCGAGCACGAGCGGCAGGAAGATCAGCGCGGTCCAGCTCATGAAGGTGAGCGTATAGGGCGTGCTCGAGGCGTTCGCGATCGTGAGGCTGTTCGCCGGGTCGTTGGACGCGGGCATCACCTCGGGGAAGAGCGCGGCGAAGAGCCCGACCACGGCGGCCGCGATCGTGAGCGCCATGAGCCCGAAGGCCAGGCCCTCCTTCCCGCGCGTGTTCGCGAGCACCCCGCCGATGAGCGCGACGGCCGCCACGGCCGCCAGCCCCCAGAACCAAGCGGAGCCCTGCGCGACGCCCGTCCACAGCAGGAACGCCGCGGCGACGACGATCGTGATGACGCCCGCCCTCGTCGCGAGCCGCTTGGCGCGGGCCCGCAGCTCGCCCTCGGTCTTCAGCGCGATGAAGACGGCGCCGTGCGTGAAGAACAGCAGCAGCGTCGTGGCGCCGCCGAGCAGGGCGTACGGGTTCAGCAGATCGAACAGCGTCCCCGTGTAGTTGTGATCGGCGTCGAGCGGCACGCCCTGCACGATGTTCGCGAACGCGACGCCCCAGAGCAGTGCCGGCACGGCCGAGCCGACGATGATCATCCGGTCGAACCAGGCCTTCCACTGCGACTCGGGCCGCTGGTGCCGGTACTCGAACGAGACGCCGCGGGCGATGAGCGCGAGCAGGATGAGCAGCAGCGCGAGGTAGAAGCCGGAGAACAGCGTCGCGTACCACTCGGGGAACGCCGCGAAGAGCGCAGCGCCCGCGACGATCACCCAGGTCTCGTTGAGATCCCAGACGGGGCCGATCGTGTTGATCATGACCCGGCGGTCGGTGTCGTCCTTCGCGAGGAAGGGCATGGTCATGCCGACGCCGAAGTCGAAGCCGTCGAGCACGAAGTAGCCGACGAAGAGGAAGGCGACGATCCAGAACCAGAGCACGGCGAGATCCATGACGAACTCCTTCTAGTAGACCGTCGAGGGCTGCTCGACGCGTCCGGTCTCGGGGTCGGGGGCGCCGATCTCGGGCGGTCCCTTCCTGACGGCGCGGATGATGAGGCGCACTTCGACGACGGCGAGGATGCCGTAGATCAGCGTGAAGGCGGTCAGAGAGATGAGCACGTCGAGGCCGGTGACGTTGGGCGACACGGCCGACTCCGTGAACATCTGGCTGAAGACGATCCAGGGCTGCCGGCCCATCTCCGTGAAGACCCAGCCGACGATCATGGCGCCGAGCGAGAGCGGGAAGCTCCAGATCGCGACCTTCCACACCCACTTCTGCTTCGGCATCCGCCCCTTGCGGGTGAGCCAGAGCCCCACGACGGCGACGAGGACGTGCGCCATGCCGAGCCCGATCATCCAGCGGAACGCCCAGTAGGTGACCCAGATGATCGGCGTGTAGTCGCCGGGGCCCCAGAGCTCGGTGTACTGGGCCTGCAGATCGTTGATGCCCTCGACGCAGCCGTCGAGGCTGTGCGTCGACAGCAGCGACAGGAGATACGGGACGCGGATCGAGAAGAGCTCGTTCGTGCCGTCCGGCGTCCCGAGCGTGAAGATCGAGAAGGAGGCGTCCGCGCCGCACACGGTGTCGTAGGTGGCTTCGGCCGCGGCCATCTTCATCGGCTGCGTTGCGACCATCGCGAGGCTCAGCTGATCGCCGAAGAAGGTGGTCAGCGCGCCGGAGACGACCATCGCCCAGAGCCCGAACTTCAGGGCGGGGCGCATGGTGTCGAGGTGCTGGTTGCGCGAGAGGTGCCACGCGGCTGCGGTGATGATGAGGCCCGAGGACACCATGAAGGCCGCGGCGATCGTGTGCGGGAAGGCGGCGAGGGCCACGGGGTTCGACAGCACGGCCCAGATGTCGACGAGCTCGGCCCGGCCTCGCTCGGCGTTCACCTCGAAGCCGACGGGGTTCTGCATCCACGCGTTCGCGGCGATGATGAAGTACGCCGAGACGATCGAGCCGACCGCGGTCACCCAGATGGTGGCGAGGTGCAGCTTCTGCGGCAAGCGGTTCCAGCCGAAGATCCAGAGGCCGATGAACGTCGCCTCGAGGAAGAAGGCGAGCAGGCCCTCGAGCGCGAGCGGGGCGCCGAAGATGTCGCCGACGAAGCGGGAGTACTCCGACCAGTTCATGCCGAACTGGAACTCCTGCACGATGCCGGTGACGACGCCCATCGCGAAGTTGATGAGGAAGATCGAGCCGAAGAACCTGGTGATGCGCAGGTACTCGACCTTCGCCGTGCGCACCCAGGCGGTCTGGAAGATCGCCGTCGTCGTGGCGAGGCCGATCGTGAGCGGGACGAACAGGAAGTGGTAGACGGTGGTCAGACCGAACTGCCACCTGGCCAGCAAGAGCGGATCGAGCAGATCATTCACAGGGTGCCCCCTTCGCGGCCGTCCGGGCCCGAGCGGATGACTTCTACACCTCGTAGAAGCCTGCGCCATCCATTCTTCTACTCGATGTAGAAGAAGTGCAAGTCACGCAGTACGATGAAGCAATGGCAGGTCTTGGCGAGCTCGAACGAGCGGTGATGGAAGAGCTCTGGACGAGCGACGCCGCACTCACGGCCAATGAGCTGCGGGACCGGCTCGTGCTGACCGGTTCCGACAGCGGCCGTTCCCCCGCGACGACGACGGTGCTCACCGTGCTGTCCCGCCTCGAGCGCAAGGGCTTCGTCTCCCGCTCGCGCGACCAGCGCCCGCACCGCTACCGCGCGCTGCTCAGCCGCGCCGAGCACACCGCGGAGCTCATGCACGAGGTGCTCGACTCCTCGCACGACCGCGCCGGCGCACTCGCACGCTTCGTCGGCACCGTGACCGCCGGCGAGGCGCAGACCCTCCGCCGCCTCCTCGACGAGCTCAGCGCCCGGCACTGACCATGCTCGTCGTCGCGGCCGTGCTCGCGGCCCTCGCGATCACCCTCGCGTGGCCGGCCCCGCTCGCCCTCGCGAGCGCCGCATGGCCGGCCCGGGCTCCCGCCCTCGCCCTCGCCCTCTGGCAGGCGATCGCCCTCGCCGGCGGTCTCGCCATGATCGGGAGCCTCCTCGCCTTCGGCGCCTCCGCCTCCGGCTCGCTCCTCGCCGGACTCGAGGACCTGCTCCCCCATCTCGTCGACGGCCCGATCCCCGAGCACTACGGCGTGTTCGAGATCGCCGCCCTCACGCTCGCCGCGGGACTCGCGGTGCACCTCGCCCTGAACCTCGCCCTCACCGCGGTCTCGGCCGAGCGGGAGCGGCGGCGCCAGCACCAGCTCATCGATCTGCTGAGCGAGCCGCTGCCCGGCCAGCCCGGAACCCGCGTGCTCGCCCACCCGGTGCCCCTCGCGTACTGCGTGCCCGGCCTGCGCACGGCGACGGTGCTCACCGACGGCCTCATCGGCGCGCTCGAGGACGACGAGCTCGCCGCGGTCGTCGCGCACGAGCGCACCCATCTCGAGCAGCTGCACCACCTCGTGCTGCTGTCGTTCCGGGCCTGGCACAGCGCGCTGCCCTGGTTCCCGATCGCGAACCGCGCCGAGCGCGCCGTGTCGACCCTGACGGAGATGCTCGCCGACGACGGCGCCCGGCGCACGACCGGGGCCGAGCCGCTGCGTCGGGCGGCGGAACGCCTCGGCGCCGACGCGGAGCCCTTCGCCTACGCGGACGCCGGCGGGGTCCGACCCGACCCGGACCTGCTGGAGGCGCGGCTTCGCCGCTTGGACGAGCCGATCCAGCCGCTGCCGCTCGTCGAGCGCGTGGGCATCGTCGCGACCGCGGTCATCCTCGTCGCGACGCCCATCGTCTCGATGATCGCGATCCTCCGCTGAGGCCGGGCCGTCCCGCCGCGATCTCACTCCGCGGTACGGGGCGCACGCCCGCGTGATCACTCCCTGGTCGGATGTCCTCCCCAGCCACGGCCCGTAGGCTCGGTGACGATGAACGAGCTGCTCGATTGGATCCTCGACACCGTCCAGAGCGTGGACCCGGTGCTGCGCACCGTGCTGGCGGGGATCGGCATCATGCTCGAGACCTCGGTGCTCATCGGCCTCATCGTGCCCGGCGACACGGTCGTGATCGTCGCCTCGACGGCGATCGAGGACGGCACGCAGTACGTGGCGATGCTCCTCACGGTCATCGTCGGTGCGCTGCTCGGCGAGACGATCGGCTTCGTGCTGGGCCGCTGGTTCGGCCCGCGCATCCAGCACTCGCGGCTCGGCCGGCGCATCGGCGAGGCGAACTGGCAGCGCGCCCAGCGCTACCTCGACCGGCGAGGCGGGCCCGCGGTGTTCATCTCGCGCTTCCTGCCGGTGCTGCACTCGCTCGTGCCGCTCACCGTCGGCATGAGCACGATGAGCTATCGCCGCTTCCTCGCCTGGACCGCGCCCGCGTGCGCGATCTGGGCCGCCGCGTACACGACGGTCGGCTGGGTGGCGGCGGGCAGCTACCGAGAGCTCAGCCGCGAACTCCACTGGGCCGGCTACGTCTTCGTCGCCGTCATCGCGGTCTTCCTCATCGTCGTCTGGATCGCGAAGAAGCTGCTCCTGCGCTCGGAGGCCCGCCACCTCGAGGCAGCCGACGCAGACCCGGGCGACGTGGCCCCCACCGACGCCGTTCCGGCCGATGCGAGCCCCGCCGACGCGGCGCTCCGCGACGGCGAGGCGAGCCGGCGCACGACCGAGGGGCCGGAGCCCCGGGCGTAGCCCGACGTTCCGACCCCTCTGCGGAACCGAGTCTTAGAACAGCGCCTTCTCGGCCAGCCAGTCCTTCGCGATCTGCGCGGCCGACTGCTGCTCGTTGACGCTCAGCGAGTTCAGCGCGACGAGGTCCTCGGGGGTGAGCGCGGCGCTCACCGTGTCGATGACCTTCGCCATCTCGTCGGTGACCTTCTCGCTCACCACAGGCACGACGTTCGAGGCGAGGAAGAGCCCCTCGGGGTCGTCCAGCGTCACGAGGTCGTTCGCGGCGATGTTGGGGTCGGCGCTGAAGATGTTGACCATCTGCACCTGGTCGTCGACGAGCGCCTTCAGGGTGAGCGGGCCGCCGTTGTCCTCGATCGGCGTGAACGCCACATCGACCCCGTAGACCGACTTCAGGCCCTCCGGCCCGTAGGGCCGGGTCGCCAGCTCGGAGTTGCCGCCGAGCGTGATCTGCGTGGTGACGTTCTTGAGGTCGGCCAGGCTCTTCACATTGTTGGTCTCGGAGAACGTCTTGGTGACGTTGTACGAGTCCTGGTCGGTGGCGGGCGACTGCTCGAGCACGCGCAGCCCGTCGGGCAGCGCGCCCTCGAGGGCGGTGTAGACGTCGTCGCTCGTCGTCGCCGTGGTGTCGGGCTCGAAGAACTGCAGCAGGTTGCCCGTGTACTCGGGGAAGACGTCGATCGAGCCGTCCTCGATCTCGGGCATGTAGACCTCGCGCTGCCCGATGCGGAACTGGCGGTCGACCGTGAAGCCGTTCTCCTCCAGCGCCTGCGCGTAGAGCTCGGCGATGATCTCGTTCGAGTAGTAGTCCTGCGAGCCGATGACGACGGTGTCGCCCCCGGAGCCGCCCGGCGAGGACGACTCGTCGAGCGGGTCGCCGCCGGAGGCGCAGCCGGCGAGGGCGGTCATCGCGCCGACGGCGACGGCCGCCAGGGCGATGCGGAGGGTGGTGCGTGCCGTGTTCATACTGGATTCCCTTCGGTGATGGTGCGTCGGGCAGCGGTGCGCGTGCGGACCGGCTTGCCGCCCGTGCGGGCGGAGCGGGCGAGGCGCACCCCGGTCGGAGTGACGAGGCGCTGCAGGATGGCGAACGCGCCGTCGACGACGAGGGCGAGCAGGATGACGAGGAGTGAGGCGCCGAGCATCTGCGCGTAGTCGCGCGTCTTCAACCCCTCGAAGATGAAACGACCGAGGCCGACGTCGGCCAGGTAGGCGGCGAGCATCGCGGTGGCGATGACCTGCAGCGCCGCCGAGCGGATGCCGCCCACCACGATCGGCATGCCGATGGGCAGCTCGACCTTGCCGACGATCTGCGTCTCGCGCATGCCCATCGCCCTGGCCGCGTCGACCGTGCGGCGGTCGACCGATTCGAAGCCCGCGTAGGCGCCCGCGAGCAGCGGCGGGATGGCGAGGATGACGAGCGCGAGCACGGGGGCGCGCAGGCCGATGCCGAGCCAGAGCCCGAACAGCGTCAGCACGCCGAGCGTGGGCAGGGCGCGGAGCCCGCCCGACACCATCACGGCGAGCTGCTTGCCGCGACCGGTGTGGCCGATCAGCCCGCCGATCGGCAGCGCGATGACGGCCGCGATGACGAGCACGACGGCCGAGACCGCCAGGTGCTGCAGCAGGCGCGCGCTGATGCCGCTCGGCCCGCCCCAGTTCGCCGGGTCGAGGAGCCAGGCGATCGCGTCGGCGAAGAGGTTCATGCCGGCTCACCCGCCTCGATCGGGACGGCCTGCGCCGAACTGCGCCGGCTCGGGGCGGCGCGCCGCGACCAGGGCAACAGCAGCCGGCCGGCGAGCACGCTCAGCGCGTCGAGGGCGAGCGCGAGCACCATCGTCGCGACGATGCCCGTGACGATCTCGGCCACGATGCCCCGCTGGAAGCCGTCGGTGAACAGGCTGCCGAGGCTCTGCACCCCGATCACGGCGCCGACCGTGACGAGGCTCACCGTGCTGACGATCACCACGCGGAGCCCGGCGAGCAGCACGGGGCCGGCGAGCGGCAGCTCGACGGCCCAGAACCGGCCGACGGCGGAGTACCCCATGGCGGTGGCCGCGAGGCGGGTGTCGGGCGAGACCGCGTCGAAGGCGTCGGCGGCCGTGCGCACCATGACCGCGATGCCGTAGAGCGTCAGCGCGACGACGAGGTTCAGCGGCGAGCGGATGCCGAAGCCGGTGATCGCCGGCAGGGCGATGAACAGCGCCAGCGAGGGGATCGCGTAGAGCACCCCGCAGAGCGTGAGCAGCACGCCTCTGGCCCACCGTTGCCGGTGCGCCAGGTAGCCGATCGGGATCGCGATCACGAAGCTCAGTATGATCGCCGGCACCGACAGTGCGAGGTGGACGAGCAGCAGCTCGCCGACGAGGCCCAGGTTCTGGACGAGCCAGTTCACGGTTCGAGGACTCCCGCCGGCCGGCCGTCCTCGTCGACGACGACGCGTCGGCCGTCGACCTCCTCGAGCCGCAGGCGGCGCCGGCCGCGGTCGGCGCCCACGAAGCCGCTGACGAAGTCGTCGGCCGGGCTCGCCAGGAACTCCGCCGGTTCGCCGGACTGCACCACCTTGCCGCCGGTGCGGAGCAGCACCACCTGATCGCCGAGGAGGAACGCCTCGTCGATGTCGTGGGTGACGAAGACGACCGTCTTGCCGAGCTCGCGCTGGAGCCGCCGGAGCTCCTGCTGGAGCTCCTGCCGCACCAGCGGGTCGACGGCGCCGAACGGCTCGTCCATGAGCAGGATGTTGGGATCGGCGGCGAGGCCGCGGGCGACGCCGACGCGCTGCTGCTGCCCGCCGGAGAGCTGCGCCGGGTACTTCTGCGCCAGCGAGGCATCCAGTCCGACCGTCTCGAGCAGCTCCATGGCCCTGGCCCGCGCCGGCTGGCGGCGCGTCCCCTTCAGCAGCGGCACCGTCATGACGTTGTCGAGCACGGTGCGATGCGGCAGGAGGCCCGAGTTCTGCATGACGTAGCCGATCGAGCGGCGCAGGCGCACCGGGTCGACCGTGGCGACGTCGGTGCCGTCGATGAGCACGGCCCCGTCAGTCGGATCCACCATCCGGTTGATCATGCGCAGCAGCGTGGTCTTGCCGGAGCCGGAGGTGCCGACGAGGACCGTGGTCGTGCGGGGCGGGACGACGAGGTCCACACCGCCGACCGCGACCGTGCCGTCCGGATACTGCTTGGTGACGCCGCGGAACTCGATCATGTATCGCTCTCCCCCGCCCGGTGGGTCCGAACGCGAGGACCAGCAAAACATCAATCCGGCCGGCGGGCAACGCCTCCATCGGCGCGGCGCGGGTGCGCTATGCTGCGGACTCCACCCGGCGACGGCCGCCGAGCGCGCCCTCGAGGTACTCGCGCACGACGCGCTTCGCCTCGCGGAGGTAGCGCTCGTCGCCCTCGGGGTCGCGCATGAACGCACGGTTGACGAGCGAGTCGACGAGCTCGATCGCGACGCCGAGGCGGAACCGCAGCTCCTCCCCGTCGCCCAGCTCGCCGAACTCGGCCTCGATGACGCTCGCGAGCCGGTCGGCGAACTCGGGCTCGATGCCGTCGTCGCTGAGCTCGCGCTCGGAGCCGTGCACCACGCTGAAGCCGGGCTCGTCGCGGTACAGGTCGATGCACGCATCGACGGCGAGCTCGACCGCGTGCCACCAGCCGTCGAACTCGGTGCCGTCGAAGAGGTCGGCGACCCGCTCGCGGTACCGCCGCACGCTGCGCTCGCGCAGCGAGTGCAGCACGGCGACGCGATCGGGGAAGTAGCGGTACACGGTGCCGATGGAGGCCCCGGCGCGTTCGGCCACCATCTGCGTGGTGAGCCGTTCGAAGCCGATCTCGTCGACGATCTCAGCAGCGGCGTCGAGCAGCGCATCGAGGCGCTGCGAGCTGCGACGCTGGGTCGGCTCGGTACGGACGGCACGCTTCCGGGCGTGGTCGGTACCGAGGATCAGGTCGACGTTCGACACGAAACCTCCTTGGACTTGCCTGGCTACTTTACCTGCCCGCCGGAGCCGATCCGACCGCGTGGACGGCGCGCGCCGCGGTTCGCCCCCGTCCACGCGGGCATGACAGACTGAGGGGATGCCGGCGAGCCCCCCCACCCCGCCCGGACCCCCCGCACGGACGGCCCGGCACGGCGCCGCACGCTTCGAGGACTGGGTGCACGAGGTCCGGGAGCGGTTCGCGAGGCGCCGCGGCCACATCCCCACGGTCGTCCCGTACACGGGGTACGGCTCGACGGACTGGGTCCGCGTGTTCTGCCGCGTGCTGCTCTCGAAGCCGCGCAGCGGCGACGAGCCAAGCGGGCGCCGGCGCCGGCGCCCCGGCCAGGAGAGCATCCGCGGCTGGCGCAGCTTCACGAGCGTCCCCGTCGGCGACGTCCCCGTCGTCATCCGCATCGGCGAGGTCCGCATCGAGGTGCTCGCCGACCGCGGCGGCGTGGTCGACACGAAGATCCCGGTCGAGCTCGCTCCTGGCTGGCACCGCGCGGTCCTGTCCACCGAGGGCTCGGCCGAGGTCGAGGCGCCGATCCTCGTCGTCTCGCCGGAGACCGACTTCGGCATCATCTCCGACGTCGACGACACCGTCATGGTGACCGCGCTCCCCCGACCGCTCGTCGCCGCCTGGAACACCTTCGTGCTCGCCGAGCACGCCCGCATCCCGACTCCGGGCATGGCGGTGCTGTTCGAGCGCCTCGCGCGCTCTCATCCGGGAGCACCGGTGATCTACCTCTCGACGGGAGCATGGAACGTCGCCCCGACGCTCACCCGCTTCCTCTCCCGGAATCTCTTCCCCGCCGGCCCCCTGCTCCTCACCGACTGGGGGCCGACGCACGATCGCTGGTTCCGCAGCGGCCGTGCGCACAAGGAGCAGAACCTGCGCCGGCTCGCCGAGGAGTTCCCCGGCATCCGCTGGCTGCTCATCGGCGACGACGGCCAGCACGACGAGGAGCTCTACGCGAGCTTCGCCGAGGAGCACCCCGAGCGCGTCGCCGCCGTCGCCATCCGCCGGCTCTCGACGGGCGAGGCGGTGCTCGCCGGCGGCCGCACGAAGACGGGCGAGCACGACGACGGCATCCCGTGGGTCTCGGCGAGCGACGGCTCCTCGCTCGCCGACCGTCTGGCCGAGGCCGGCGTCCTCACCGGCCGCGACGGAGCCGGCGACTGAGCCGGCTCGACTGAGTTGGCTCGGCAGCGCCGCGCATCGGCGGGCGGCGCGCATCGGCGGGCGGCGCGCCGCCTCAGTCGCGACGCGGCGCGGCCTGCTCGCGCGAACGGCGGAACCGGAGCAGCCCCCGATTCACCTGCCGCGCCCAGAAGGGCCCCCGGTAGATGAACGCCGAATACCCCTGCACGAGCGTCGCGCCCGCGTCGAGGCGGTCCTGCACATCGGCGGCCGTCGCCACGCCGCCGACCGAGACGACGCAGAGCTCCGCCGGGACCTCGGCGCGGATGAGCCGGAGCACCTCGAGCGAGCGGGCCGCGAGCGGCGCGCCCGACAGCCCCCCGGCGCCCTTCGCCTCGACCTCGGCGGCCGGCGTCTTGAGCCCCTCGCGGGAGATCGTCGTGTTCGTCGCGATGATGCCGTCGAGGCCCAGCCGCAGCACGAGCGCGCAGATGCGCCGCACCTCCTCGTCGGCGAGGTCGGGGGCGATCTTCACAAGCAGCGGCGTGCGCCCGGCGGCCGCGCGCACGGCCTCGAGCAGCGGCGCGAGGGCGTCGAGCTCCTGCAGGCCGCGCAACCCCGGCGTGTTCGGGGAGCTGACGTTCACGACCAGGTAGTCGGCGAAGGGGGCGAGCACGCCCGCGCTGCGCTCGTAGTCGGCGACGGCGTCCTCGACCGCGGTCACCCGGCTCTTGCCGATGTTGACGCCGAGGACGGGGCGGTGCGTGCGGCGGGAGAGCCGCGAGAGCCGGCCGGCCGCGGCATCCGCTCCCCCGTTGTTGAACCCCATCCGGTTGATGAGCGCCCGGTCCGCGACGAGGCGGAACAGCCGGGGCCGCTCGTTGCCGGGCTGCGCGATCGCGGTGATCGTGCCGACCTCGACATGGCCGAAGCCGAGGTTGCCGAGCCCGCGCACGGCGAAGCCGTCCTTGTCGAACCCCGCCGCCACGCCGAACGGGGAGGGGAAGCGCAGCCCGAGCGTCTCGACCGCGAGCGCGGGGTCAGGGGCGGTGAAGCGCTCGACGACGCGCCCGACCCCCAGGGTCGGCAGCGCGCGGATCACGCGGAAGGCGAGGTGGTGCGCGTCTTCGGGGTCGAGCTTCGACAGGAAGAGCGAGAAGAGGAGTCGATACATGCCGCAGCCAGGCTACCGGAGCCGACGCGCGGCTCCGCGCCTCGCGTCACTCCACCGGGCGGGCCGGAAGGCGGCCGTGCTCCTCGCGGAGCTGCGCGATCGCCGCGTCGAAGTCGTCGAGCGACTCGAACGCCTGGTAAACGCTCGCGAAGCGCAGGTAGGCGACCTCGTCGAGCTCGCGCAGCGGCGGCAGGATGGCGAGGCCGATGTCGTTCGCCTCGATCTGCGAGGCGCCCGTCGAGCGGATCGTCTCCTCGACCTTCTGCGCCAGCACGGCGAGGTCGGAGTCGGTCACCGGCCGCCCCTGGCACGCCTTGCGCACGCCCAGCACGACCTTCTCGCGGCTGAACGGCTCGACGACGCCGGAGCGCTTGATGACCACGAGGCTCGCCGTCTCGGTGGTCGAGAAGCGGCGACCGCATTCCGGGCACTGCCGACGACGTCGGATCGAGAGTCCGTCGTCGCTCGTGCGGGAGTCGATGACACGCGAATCTGGGTGGCGGCAGAACGGGCAGTACATGGTGTGCCAAGCCTACCCCCGGCCCGGTGGCCGGCTCAGCCCTCGGGGAACCGCGCCGTCACCGCTTCGCCGTGCGCCGGCAGGTCCTCCTCGGCGGACAGCGCGGCGATCACCGGTGCGACCTCCCGGAGCGCCCGCTCGTCGTACCTCACGATCTGCTGCGGCCGCAGGAACGTCGCCGCCGACAGGCCGGCGGCGTGCCGCGCCTGGCCGCCCGTCGGCAGCACGTGGTTGGAGCCGGCGGCGTAGTCGCCGAGGCTCACGGGCGAGTACGGGCCGAGGAAGATCGCCCCGGCGTTCTCGATGCCGGCGAGCACCGCGTCGGCGTCGCGCACCTGGATCTCGAGGTGCTCCGGTCCGAAGGCGTTCGCGAACGCCGCGGCCTGGGCGAGGTCGTCGACGAGCACGAGGGCGGACTGGGCGCCGCCGAGCGCCGCGAGCACGCGCTCGCGGTGCTTCGTCGCAGCGGCCCTGCTCGCGAGCCGCTCGAGCACCCGCGCGGCGAAGGGCTCGGAGTCGGTCACGAGCACCGAGGCCGCGAGCTCGTCGTGCTCGGCCTGGCTGATCAGGTCGGCCGCGACGAAGTCGGCGTCGGCCGCGTCGTCGGCGATGACCAGGATGTCGGTGGGACCCGCCTCCGCGTCGATGCCCGTGACCGAGGCGACGACGCGCTTCGCGGCCGCCACGTACACGTTGCCGGGTCCGGTGACGCGCTGGACCGGGTCGAGGCCGAGCTCGTCGACGCCGTAGGCGAAGGCCCCGATCGCACCCGCGCCACCCATCGCGTACACCTCGGTGATGCCGAGCAGCGCGGCGACGGCGGCGACGGTCGGGTGGATGCGACCGCCGTGCGCGGCCTGCGGCGGCGAGGCGAGCGCGATCGAGGCGACGCCGGCGGCCTGGGCGGGCACGACGTTCATCACGACGCTCGAGGGGTAGACGGCCTTGCCGCCGGGCACGTAGAGGCCGACCCGGGCGACCGGCTGCCAGCGCTGCTCGACGACGGCGCCGTCGGCGAGCACGGTGCGCTCGGGCGCTGGCACTTGCGCCGCGCTCGCCGCGCGGACGCGCTCGATCGTGGACTCGACGGCGCGGCGGATGCCGGGGTCGAGTGCGGCGAGCGCCTCGCGCAGCTCCGACTCGGGCACGCGGATGGCCGGCGGGCGCACCCGATCGAGGCGCTCCGCCTGGGCGAGCAGCGCCTGCTCGCCGTGCTCGCGGACCTCCTCGACGAGCGTGCGCGCGGTCTCGAGCGCGGCCGACACGTCGGTGGCGGCACGGGGCACGAGCGCGAGCAGCTCGCGCTGGGTCGGACGGGTTCCGCGGAGATCGATCGTTCGCAGCATCAGGGCTCCAGCCTAGCGAGGCCGCGCCCCGGGGCCGCGCCGCTCAGCTCAGGCAGTTCGGGCCGAGCAGGCTCTTCAGCTCGCCGTAGAAGTCGGCCGTCACGCGCACGGGATGCGGCACCTCGAAGACGCGGGCCGTGCCGCCCTTCAGGAGCCGGAGCCGCACCTCGGTGTCGCCGCGATGCCGGGCGAGCACCTCGCCGAGCGCGGTGATCGTGTCGGTCGTGGCGCGCACGTCCTGCAGCGAGATCATCACGGGCCCGGTCTCGTCGCCCTGCCCGAGGTCGGGGGTGAAGACGCTGAAGGCGTGCAGGTTCATGCCGTCGTCGCGCATGCTCACCCGGCCGCGGACGACCGCGATCGAGTCGGCCTGCAGCCCCGGTGCGAACTCCTGGTACGCCTTGCCCATGAACATGACGGTGATCTCGCCGGAGAAGTCCTCGACCTGGATCATGCCGTACTGGTTGCCGGAGGACTTCGCGATGCGGTGCTGGACGCTCGTGACGAGTCCGGCGACCACCACGGTGTCGCCGTCCTGCGTGTGCTCCGAGCTCGTGAGATCGGCGATGCTCGTGGAGGCGTGCTTCGCGAGCGGCACCTCGAGGCCGGCCAACGGGTGGTCGGAGACGTAGAGCCCGAGCATCTCGCGCTCGAACGCGAGCTTGGTGCTCTTCGGCCATTCGGGCCGCGGCGGCACCTGCGAGGCGACCTCGGACCCCTCGCCCTCGTCGAAGAGCTCGTCGAAGTTGAAGCCGGCCTGGCCCGTCGCTTCGACGCGCTTCGTCGCCACGGCGCCGTCGACCGCCGACTCGTGCGTCTCGATGAGCGCGCGCCGGGTGTCGCCGAGCGAGTCGAAGGCGCCCGCCTTGATGAGCGACTCGACCGTGCGCTTGTTCGCGACCTGCAGCGGGGACTTCTTCAGGAAGTCGTGGAACGACTCGAAGCGGCCCTTCTCGTCGCGGGCGGCGCGGATCGCGTCGACGACGTTGAACCCGACGTTGCGCACGGCGCCGAGGCCGAAGCGGATGTCGTCGCCGACGGCGGCGAAGAAGCCGATCGACTCGTTCACGTCGGGCGGCAGCACCTTGATGCCCATGCGGCGGCACTCGTTGAGGTAGAGCGCGAGCTTGTCCCGGGCGTCGCCCACGCTCGTGAGGAGCGCGGCCATGTACTCGGCCGGGTAATGGGCCTTGAGGTAGGCCGTCCAGTAGCTCAGCACGCCGTACGCGGCCGAGTGAGCTTTGTTGAAGGCGTAGTCGGAGAAGGGCAGCAGGATGTCCCAGAGCATCTTGATCGCGCCCTCGGAGTAGCCGTTGTCGAGCATGCCCTGCGAGAAGCCCGCGTACTGCTTGTCGAGCTCGGACTTCTTCTTCTTGCCCATCGCGCGGCGGAGGATGTCGGCCTGGCCGAGCGAGAAGCCGGCCACCCGCTGCGCGATCGCCATCACCTGCTCCTGGTAGATGATGAGGCCGTAGCTCGTGTCGAGGATGTCCTTCAGCGGCTCGGCGAGCTCGGGGTGGATGGGCGTGATCTCCTGCAGCCCGTTCTTGCGGAGCGCGTAGTTCGTGTGCGAGTTCGCGCCCATGGGACCGGGCCGGTAGAGGGCGATGACGGCCGAGATGTCCTCGAAGTTGTCGGGCTTCATGAGCCGGAGCAGCGAGCGCATCGGGCCGCCGTCGAGCTGGAACACGCCCAGGGTGTCGCCGCGGGACAGCAGATCGTAGGCGGGCTGGTCGTCGAGCGCCAGGTCTTCGAGCACCGGTCGGAAGCCCCGGTTCGCCTCGATGTTGTCGAGCGCATCATCGATGATCGTGAGGTTGCGCAGCCCCAGGAAGTCCATCTTGATGAGCCCGAGGGACTCGCACGCCGGGTAGTCGAACTGCGTGACGATCTGGCCGTCCTGCTCGCGCTTCATGATCGGGATGATGTCGATCAGCGGGTCGCTCGACATGATCACGCCGGCCGCGTGCACGCCCCACTGCCGCTTCAGGTTCTCGAGCCCGAGCGCGGTGTCGAAGACCGTGCGCGCCTCCGGGTCGGTCTCGATGATCGCCCGGATGTCGCCCGCCTCCTTGAAGCGCGGGTGGTCCTTGTCGACGATGCCCGACAGCGGGATGTCCTTGCCCATGACGGCCGGCGGCATCGCCTTCGTGAGCTTCTCACCCATCGAGAAGGGGAAGCCGAGCACGCGGCCCGAGTCCTTCAGCGCCTGCTTCGCCTTGATCGTGCCGTAGGTGACGATCTGCGCGACGCGCTCCTCGCCGTACTTCTCGGTGACGTACTTGATGACCTCGCCGCGCCGACGCTCGTCGAAGTCGACGTCGAAGTCGGGCATCGAGACGCGGTCGGGGTTCAGGAAGCGCTCGAAGATGAGGCCGTGCTGCAGCGGGTCGAGGTCGGTGATCTTCATCGCGTACGCGGCCATGGAGCCGGCGCCCGAGCCACGGCCCGGGCCGACCCGGATGCCGTTCTCCTTCGACCAGTTGATGAAGTCCGCGACGACGAGGAAGTAGCCGGGGAAGCCCATCTGGCTGATGACGCCGACCTCGTAGTCGGCCTGCTTGCGGACGTCGGCCGGGATGCCGTTCGGGTAGCGCAGGTGCAGCCCCTTCTCGACCTCCTTCACGAACCAGCTCTCCTCGTTCTCGCCCTGGGGCACGGGGAAGCGCGGCATGTAGTTCGCATTGGTGTTGAACTGCACGTCGCAGCGCTCGGCGATCGCGAGCGTGTTGTCGCAGGCCTCGGGGTGGTCGCGGAAGAGGTGCCGCATCTCGGCGGCGGTCTTCAGGTAGAACTCGTCGGCGTCGAACTTGAAGCGGTTCGGGTCGTCGAGGGTCGAGCCGGACTGCACGCACAGCAGCGCGGCGTGGCTCTTCGCGTCGTGGGCGTGGGTGTAGTGCAGGTCGTTCGTCGCGACGAGCGGGAGCCCGAGGTCTTTCGCGAGCCGGAACAGGTCGTCCATGATGCGCTTCTCGATGCCGAGACCGTGGTCCATGACCTCGCAGAAGAAGTTCTCGCGGCCGAAGATGTCGCGGAACTCCGCGGCCGCCTTGACCGCTTCGTCGTACTGGCCGAGCCTGAGGCGCGTCTGCACCTCGCCGGAGGGGCAGCCCGTCGTGGCGATGAGGCCCTTCGAGTACGTCTGCAGCAGCTCGCGGTCCATGCGGGGCTTGAAGTAGTAGCCCTCGATCGAGGCCCGGCTCGAGAGCCGGAAGAGGTTGTGCATGCCCTCGGTGGTCTCGGAGAGCAGCGTCATGTGCGTGTACGCACCGGAGCCGGAGACGTCGTCGCCGCCGCCGTCGCCCCAGCGCACGCGGGTCTTGTCACGACGGTCGGTGCGCGGCGTGAGGTACGCCTCGGTGCCGATGATCGGCTTGATGCCGGCGTCGGTCGCCTGCTTCCAGAAGTCGTAGGCGCCGAACACGTTGCCGTGGTCGGTGACCGCCACGGCGGGCATCTCGTGCCCCTGGGCGGCCTTGATGAGCTCCCCGATTCTCGCGGCGCCGTCGAGCATGGAGTACTCGGAATGGACGTGCAGATGAACGAAGGAATCGGCGGCCACGGGGCTCCTCATCGGGTGGTGCTGCTGGTGGATCTGGGGTGTGCTGCGAGTCTACGGCGACCCACCCACACCGTGGGCGGCGCCGGCTCAGTCGGCCCGCAGGATCTCGAGCGCGCGGGCGAGATCGGCCGGGTACTCGGACTCGTACGTCGTCCACTCCCCCGTGCCGGGGTGCGTGAAGGCGAGCTGCTTGGCATGCAGCCACTGGCGCTCGATCCCCAGCCGGGCCGAGATCGTCGGGTCGGCCCCGTACATCGCGTCGCCGACGCACGGGTGCCGCTGCGCGGCCATGTGCACGCGGATCTGGTGCGTGCGCCCGGTCTCGAGGTGCACCTCGAGCAGCGAAGCGGAGGGGAAGGCCTCGAGCGTCTCGTAGTGGGTCACGGCGTGCTTGCCGTCGGCGACCACCGCGAACTTCCACTCGGAGCGCGGATGGCGCCCCACGGGCGCGTCGATCGTGCCGGCGAAGGGATCGGGATGCCCCTGCACCACCGTGTGGTAGATCTTCTCGACCTCGCGGTCGTGGAAGGCGCGCTTCAGCGCCGTGTACGCCCGCTCGGACTTGGCGACCACCATGAGCCCGCTCGTGCCGGCGTCGAGGCGGTGGACCACGCCCTGCCGCTCCGGCGCGCCGGAGGTCGAGATGCGGAAGCCGGCCGCGGCGAGGGCGCCGACGACGGTGGGCCCGGTCCAGCCGAGCGAGGGATGCGCGGCGACGCCCGCGGGCTTGTCGACGACGACGAGCTCGTCGTCGTCGTGGATGATGCCGAGCTCGGGCACCGCGATCGGCTCGACCTCGAGCGTGCGCGGCGGCTCCCAGCTCACCTCGAGCCAGGCGCCGGCGCGCAGCCGGTCGGACTTGCCCGCCACGGCGCCGTCGAGGAGCACTCCGCCGGCCGAGGCGACCTCGGCCGCCTGGGTGCGCGAGAAGCCGAGCAGCTTCGCGAGCCCCTGATCGACGCGCGCGCCCTCGAGCCCGTCCGGGACGGGCAGGGAGCGGTGCTCCATCAGGACTCGCTCGGTCGAGGCGCGGAGAGGCTGGCGCGCGGGCCGGCCTCGGCCTCGCCGTCGGCGTCCGCGCTCGTCTGCGGCTCGGCCGCGACGGACTCGGACGCCTTCTCACCCTTGGGCTGACGCTCCTCGCGGGAGCCGTCGAGTCCGATGCCCCGGATCGTGAGGATCATGAACAGCGCCATGCTCGACACGATCGAGATGTCGGCGATGTTGTAGATCGCGGGGAGCATCCACGGCGTCGAGATGAAGTCGACGACGTGGCCGAGCCCGAAGCTCGGCTCCCGGAACAGCCGGTCGGTCAGGTTGCCGAGCACGCCGCCCAGCAGCAGTCCGAAGACCATGGCCCAGGCCACCGACTTGATGCGCCGGGCGAACCAGATGATGAAGGTGATGACGCCGGCCGCGAGGATCGTGAAGATCCAGGTCATCCCGCTCGCGAGCGAGAACGCCGCACCCGGATTCCGCACGAACTGGAACTCGAGCACCTGCCCGAGCACCTGAACCGTCTCGCCCTCGGTGAGGTTCGAGACGACCAGGTACTTGCTCAGCTGATCGAGGCCGTACGCCACCACTGCGGCGCCGGCGAGGACCAGGAGTGCGGTGGCGGTGCCGACCTTCGCGCTGCGCTCAGGCGCCAAAGCCCTGGAAGGTGGGCGCAGACTGCTCGCCCTGCGCCGAGGCGCTCACGGGGGCCGAGAAGCCCTGGTTGCCCGAGACCTGCACCGGGGAGGCGGTGTCGAGGTCGCGCAGCTGACCCTCGATGTAGCTCTTCAGCTTCTGGCGGTACTCGCGCTCGAAGACGCGCAGCTCGTCGACGCGCTTCTCGAGCGCGACGCGCTCCTGGTCGAGGATGCCGATCTGCTGACGCTGCTTCGCCTCGGCCTCGGCGACGAGGCGGGCCGCGGTCGCGTGCCCCTCGGCGATGAGCGCGTCGCGCTTCTCGACGCCCTCGCGCACGTGCTCCTCGTGGAGGCGGCGGGCGAGCTGGAGGAGGTTCGTCGTCGAGGTCTGCTCGTCGAGCTCCGACTGGGGGGTCGGCTGCTGCGTCGGCACGGCGACGGTGGCCGGCTGCGCGGCGGGCTCGGTGAACGCGGCTGGCGCGGGTGCCGCGGGGGCCGGCGCGGCCGGCTGGTCGGACGAACGGGCCTCTGCGGCGGCGAGGCGCTGACGCAGCTCCTCGTTCTCCTGGTTCAGTCGGCGCAGCTCGACGACCACCTCATCGAGGAAGTCGTCGACCTCGTCCTGGTCGTAGCCCTCACGGAACTTCGTCGCCTGGAAGCGCTTGTTGACCACATCTTCCGGAGTTAGCGCCATGGCTGCTCACCCTCAAATCTGTCGAAACTATCGAACTGTCGGATCACGTTCAGGTTACGGTATCACCCGGGTTCGGGCGACCGCAGGGCCGATCGTCTCGGCCCGCAATGCTCGCAGGAGATCGTCAGCCAGCGAGCGCGGTGACCTGCGAGAGCCAGGAGACCACGGTCATCGCCACGATGACGACGAGCATGGCCAGGCTCCACGCGAGATCGAGCGCCACGGGACCGAGGCGCAACGGCGGGACGAGCCGCCGGAAGAACTTGATGAGCGGATCGGTGATCGTGTACACGGCCTCGACCAGCACCAGCCAGCCGCCGCGCGGCCGCCAGCTGCGGTTGAAGGTGCGCACGAGATCGAGGACGAACCGCCCCCACATCACGAAGAAGTAGATGAGCAGCAGCGTCGAGAGGATGCTCCAGACGACGGAGAGGGCGCCCACCGCCGGCTACGCGCGCGTGAAGAACGACGCATCCACGTCGTCGTCGGCCTCGCCGCTCTCGCCGGAGATCACGACGTGCGCCGGCGAGAGCAGGAACACCTTGCTCGTGACGCGCTCGATCTTGCCGGAGAGGCCCTGCGAGAGGCCGCTCGCGAAGTCGATGAGACGCCGTGCGTCGTTGTCGGACATCTGCGACAGGTTGATGATCACCGGCACGCCCTCGCGGAAGGACTCGGCGATCACCTGGGCGTCGCGGTACTGGCGCGGGTGCACCGTGAGAATCTCGTTCATCTCCACCTGGGGGGCGACCGGCTGGACGTGCTGCTTGCGCAGCGGCGTCACCGGCGCCTGCTTCGGGGCGGCAGCCGCGACGGGCGCAGCCTGGGCGGGAGCAGCCTGGGCCGGCGCGGCGGCCTGCTGCTGGGGAGCCTCGGTCTCGAGCTCCTCGTCGGCGAGGCCGAGGTAGACCATGGTCTTCTTGAGCGGGTTCGACATCGCTGCCCTCCGGTGTTCTTCGTCTCTTCGAGGTTAACCGCGGTCCGGGCGATTCCCCGTGATTGCGGTGCCGATGCGCAGGTGTGTCGCACCCTCGGCGATCGCATCGGCGTAGTCGTGCGACATCCCCATCGACAGCGCGCCGGCCTCGGGCGCGAGCCGCTGCACGCGCTCCGAGAGCTCACGCACCCTCGCGAAGGCCGGCCGCGCCGGCTCGTCCAGCGGTGCGACGGCCATGAGGCCGAGGAGCCGCAGCCCCGGCGTCGCGAGCACGTGCTCGACGAGCGGTTCGAGCTCGGCCGGAGCCACCCCGCCCCGGCCGGGGTCGTCGGTCAGGTTCAACTGCACGAAGCAGTCGACGCTCGTCTCCTCCGAGCGCAGCACGTCGACGAGGGCCGTCCGGTCGATCGAGTGGATCACCGAGGCGTAGGCCCGGACCTGCCTGGCCTTCTTGCTCTGCAGCTGCCCGACGAAGTGCCAGCGGAGCTCCGGCTCGGCGAGCTCGGCCGCCTTCGCCTGCGCCTCCTGGTGGCGGTTCTCCCCCACGTCGCGCACGCCGAGCTCGAAGAGCTCGCGCACGAGCGAGGCGGGGTGGAACTTCGTCACGACGATCGTCGTGAGCTCCTCGGGCGATCGACCGGCCGCGGTCGCGGCATCCGAGATGCCGGTGCGGACCGCGGCCAGCCGCTCGGCGAGCTCGCTCACTTCAGGAAGTCGGGGATGTCGAGGTCGTCGCCGTCGTCGTCGAAGGCCGGGTCGGAGACGATCTGGTCCGCGGTGCTCGCGGTCGTCTCGGCCGAGCCCCAGCTGGCCGTCTCGACGAGTTCGTCGATGTCGATCTCGGCGATCGGGTCGCCGGGCTCACCGGACCCGAGCACCCCCGCCGCGCCGACGGCCGCACCGACCGCGGCGGGGACGGCGGCCTGCTGGCGCGCCTCGACCGCCTGCTTCGGCTGCGGCTCGCCGCCGTCGAAGCCCGCTGCGATGACGGTCACGCGCACCTCGTCGCCGAGGGTGTCGTCGATGACCGCGCCGAAGATGATGTTCGCCTCGGGGTGGACGGCCTCCTGCACGAGGCGCGCCGCGTCGTTGATCTCGAAGATGCCGAGGTTTGACCCGCCCTGGATCGAGAGCAGCACGCCGTGCGCGCCGTCGATGGATGCCTCGAGCAGCGGGCTGGCGACGGCGAGCTCGGCGGCTTTGATCGCCCGGTCGGCCCCTCTCGAGGAGCCGATCCCCATGAGCGCGGAGCCCGCGCCCTGCATGACGCTCTTCACGTCGGCGAAGTCGAGGTTGATGAGACCAGGGGTCGTGATGAGGTCGGTGATGCCCTGGACACCGGCGAGGAGCACCTGGTCCGCGGTCGAGAACGCCTCGAGCATCGAGATGCCGCGGTCGCTGATCTCCAGCAGCCGGTCGTTCGGCACCACGATGAGGGTGTCGACCTCTTCCTTCAGGCGCGCGACGCCCTGCTCGGCCTGGGTCTGGCGACGCTTGCCCTCGAAGCTGAACGGCTTCGTGACGACACCGATGGTGAGCGCGCCGATCGACTTCGCGATCCGCGCGACGACCGGGGCGCCGCCGGTGCCGGTGCCGCCGCCCTCGCCGGCGGTGACGAAGACCATGTCGGCGCCGGCCAGCGCCTCCTCGATCTCCTCGGCGTGGTCCTCGGCGGCACGTCGACCGACCTCGGGGTCGGCGCCGGCGCCGAGCCCGCGGGTGAGGTCGCGGCCGACGTCGAGCTTGACGTCGGCGTCACTCAGCAGCAGCGCCTGCGCATCGGTGTTGATGGCGATGAACTCGACGCCGCGCAGGCCCAGCTCGATCATGCGGTTGACGGCGTTCACGCCGCCGCCGCCGATGCCGACGACCTTGATGACGGCGAGGTAGTTCTGGTTTGTCGACATGTTCGGCCTTCCCTGGGAACCTTGAACCTCTAGTCGAAGGTTAAAGTTTTGCTGAGTATGCAATTCCTGAGAACGACGGTAGGTCCCAGGTGCCGCCTGGGCGACGACGACACTCCGCGTGTCGCGAACGGATCGCCCGATTCGGCCTCTGAGCGCCGAATCCGCCCCCTCGGGGACCGGATCAGCCGGTGACCGGGCTCGTCGGCGCCGAGACGTCGTACTGGCCGACCGAATCCGGCGGGGCGTTCTTCATGAGCCCGGCGAGCACGACCGCCTTCAGGGCGGAGTCCTCGGCGCTCCCCCACACCACCGCGGCGCCGCTCGAGAGCTCGAGCCGCACGTCGTCCGCCGTCTCGGCGGTCACGCGCACGAGCTGGCTCCTGACGTCGTCGGGCAGCGCGCGCACGACGCCGGCCGCCGCGCGGAACCCAGGCCCGTTCATCGCCCCGGCCTCGATCAACGGCTGGCCCTCCGGGCGCTCGGCCGGCCGGTCGATGACGACCCCGGCGGCGTCGACGAGCTCGAGCCCGTCGTCGCCCTGCACGACCCCCACCGGCGTGCGCTCGGTGATGCGGACGATGAGGGTACCGGGCGGCACCAACTCGGTCGAGTACGTCTCGATGAGGGGGAAGGCGCGGAGCGCCGTGTTCACGTCGCCGGAGCCGATGAGCGGGAGCGGCGTGCCCAGTTCGCCGTCGAACGCCGCCTGGATCTGCTCCGGCGGGATGCGCGAGGCGCCCTCGACGCGCACCTCGCGCAGCGCCATGGCCGGCGAGTACGCGATGGCGAGCACTCCGCCGACGAACAGCGCCGCAGCCCCGAGGCCGATCAGCCACGCCCGTCGGCGACGACGGGTGTGCGCCGTGAACCGGCGGACCTCGCGGCGCTCGTAGCGGCGCCTCGCGCGCTCGGCCGCGGCCAGCGCCTTCCGCGCCGCCCGGGCCTCCGCAGCGGCCGAGGCGGCGGGCGACGGACGGTCGCGCGCGGGTGCCGCCCGGCCGCCGTCGTCGCGCTCCACGGGCTCGCCGCCCGGGGCGACGAGCGGCGCGGTGCCGAGCGGGACCGTCGCGTTCGGGTCGTCGCCGATGACGGGCACCGGTGCGGTGACGGCATCGGGCTCGACGGGCCCCGCCGTCCCGCCCCGGCGGAGCGGGACCGCCGCGGGCGCCTCCGGCTCGCTCGGGAGCGGACGCGCGCGGCCGGGCCGCGAGGTGCGCGGCCCGTCGAATCCCTGCGGCCGCTTCACGCGGGCCCCGGGCTCACCCGCGCTCCCGCTCGAGCGAGGCGAGCAGCTGCGGCACGATGCGGTAGACGTCGCCGCAGCCGAGGGTGATCACGAAGTCGCCGTCGCGCGCGATGTGCGCGGTGTGGTCGGCCGCCTCCTGCCAGTCGGCGATGAACGCCACCCGCCCGGCGTCGTCGAAGCGCTCGCTCACGAGCGCCCCGGTCACGCCGGGGACCGGGTCCTCCCTGGCGCCGTAGACGTCGAGCACGACGGTCTCGTCGGCGTACTGCTCGAGGACTTCGGCGAACTCCTTCGCGAACGCCTGCGTGCGGCTGTAGGTGTGCGGCTGGTGCACGGCGATGATCCGCCCCTCGCCCACGACCGTCCGGGCGGCCGCGAGGGCCGCGGCGACCTCGGTCGGGTGGTGCGCGTAGTCGTCGTAGACGCTCACGCCGCCGACGGTGCCGTGCAGCTCGAAGCGGCGGCCGGTGCCGGCGAAGCCGGCGATGCCGTCGAGCGCGAGCTGCGGGTCGAAGCCGAGGCCCACCAGCACGGCGAAGGCGCCCGCGGCGTTGATCGCGTTGTGCCGGCCCGGCACGCGCAGCCTCGCCCGGTAGTCGGCGCCCCGGTAGCTCAGCGCGAAGGCGACCGGTCCGTCGGTCTCGATCGAGTGCACGCGCACCGTCGCGCCCTCCGCCTCGCCGAAGCTCACGATGCTCGCGTGCGAGAGCCGCTCGGTGACGCGCAGCGCCCCGGCGTCGTCCGAGGAGATCACGACGAGCTCACGGGCCCGGTCGGCGAAGTCGACGAAGGCCTGCTCGAAGGCCGCTCGCGAACCGTAGTGGTCGAGGTGGTCGGGGTCGACGTTCGTGATGAGCGCGACCGAGGTGTCGTAGAGCAGGAAGGAGCCGTCGGACTCGTCGGCCTCGACGACGAAGAGTTCGCCGTCGCCGGCGGCCGCACTCACGCCGAGCCCCTCGATGACCCCGCCGTTCACGAAGTTCGGCCGGGCGCCGAGCGCGAGCAGGCCGGTCACGATCATGCCGGTCGAGGTCGTCTTGCCGTGCGCGCCCGCGACCGAGACGAGCCGGCGGCCGCCGATGAGCGCCGCGAGCGCCTGCGAGCGGTGCAGGACCGGCACCCCGCGCTCGAGCGCGAGCTGGTACTCGGGGTTGTCCTGCCAGAGCGCACCGGTGACGACGACGGTGTCGACGTCGTCGGGGAGGTTCGCCGCATCGTGCCCGATGGCGATCTCCGCGCCGAGTTCGCGCAGCGCCTGCACGTTGGCGGAGTCCCGCACATCGGACCCCGTCACGCGGTGCCCGTCGCCGAGCACGAGTCGCGCGATGCCGCTCATTCCGGATCCGCCGATGCCGACGAAGTGCACGTTGCCGAGCTCGGCGGGGATCTCGGTGGAGGGGTCGGGCTTGATCGTCACGTCGGGTGGCTCTTCCTCGCTGGTCGGTGTCTGCTCGGGAGCGCGATGCTCCCCTTCCACGTTACGCGCCTTCCGGCGCAGCGCGGCTCAGGCGTGCGGCTCGGTCGCCGCGTCGATGAGCGCGACGAAGCGCTCGGTGCCGTCACGGAACCCCGTGCCGAGCGCCAGCCGGCCCATCTCCGCGATGCGTGCGGGGTCGGCGAGGAGCGGCAGCACCTCGGAGGCGAACCAGTCGGGGGTGAACTGCGCGTCGTCGACGAGGATGCCGCCGCCCGCCGCGACCACGCCCGCCGCGTTGAAGCGCTGCTCGCCATTGCCCACGGGGTAGGGCACGTACACAGCCGGGATGCCGAGCGCCGAGAGTTCGCTGACGGTCGCCGCTCCCGCGCGCGAGACCGCGAAGTCCGCGAGCGCGAGGGCCAGGTCCATCCGGTCCGCGTACGAGACGAAGCGGTAGCCCTCGACCCCGGGATCGCTCGCCTCGGCGGTGCCGCCAGCGATGTGCAGCACCTGCCAGCCGGCATCCACGATCCGCTGCGCGGAGTCGACCATCGTGCCGTTGATCCGTCGGGCGCCGAGCGAGCCGCCGGTGGCGAGCAGCACCGGCCGCGCGGCATCCAGTTCGAAGTACGCGGCGGCCTCGGCTCGCGACGCCGCGCGATCGAGCTGCTCGATCTCGCGACGGAGCGGCATGCCGACGAGCTGCGCACCGCGCAGCGGCGTGCCGGCGAAGGCCACGCCGACGCCGGCGGCCCAGCGCGCGCCGAGGCGGTTGGCGAGGCCGGGACGGGCGTTCGCCTCGTGGATGACGACCGGCACACCCGCGCGCCGCGCCGCGAGGTACGCGGGCGTCGAGACGTAGCCGCCGAACCCGACGACGACGTCGACGCCGTGCTCGGCGATGAGCTCCCGCACGATGCCGATCGAGCGGCCGAACGCCCGGGGGAAGCGCAGCGCCGCGGCGTTCGGACGCCGCGGGAACGGCACCTTCGGGATCGTGAGCAGCCGGTAGCCGCGCTGCGGGACGAGGCGAGACTCCAGGCCCTCCGCGGTGCCGAGCACGAGCACGACGGAGTCGGGCTCGCGTTCGCGCAGTCGGTCGGCGACGGCGAGCAGGGGGTTCACGTGGCCGGCGGTGCCTCCGCCGGCGAGGAGGTAGACGGTCATCGCGCGGCGCCCGCCGTCGCCGGGACGCTCCCGCGCAGCCAGCGGCCGCTGCCGCCCCCGTCCGGGTTCCGCGCGACCGAGAGCACGATGCCGATCGCGAAGAGGGTCGTGAGGAGGGCCGTGCCTCCAGCGGAGACGAGCGGAAGGGGGACGCCAAGGACCGGGAAGACGCGGAGCACGACACCGATATTGACACACGCCTGCACGATGACCCACACCATGACCGAAGCCGTGGCCGCTTTGCCGAAGGGCGTGCGGGCGCCGCGCAGCACCCGGGCGAAGGCGATCGCGAGCAGCACGAACATGGCGATCACGACGATCGCGCCGATCAGGCCGAGCTCCTCGCCGATGATCGCGAAGATGAAGTCGTTCGCCGCCGCGGGCAGCCACGACCATTTGGCCGCCGAATTGCCGAGGCCGACGCCGAACACCCCGCCGTTCGCGAGGGCGAAGGTGCCGTGCTGGATCTGCCAGCACGCGTCCACGTCGACCTTGGTGCAGCTCTCCTGCACGAAGCTCATGATGCGCTTCATGCGGTTCTCGCTCGAGAAGGCGACGATCACGAACAGCAGGGCGGCGACGAGCACCGGGCCGATGAGCAGGCGGATCCGGATGCCCACGAGGAACAGCGCGCCGATCAGCATGGCGCCCATGATCATGACCGTGCCGAGGTCGCCGCCGAGGAGCACGAGGCCGATCGAGCCGCCGCCGACGAGCAGGATCGGCAGCACGCCGTGCACGAAGTCGCCCAGCTGGGCCTGCTTCTTCGTCACGATGAGCCCGAGCCACATCACCATCGAGACCTTGATCATCTCCGAGGGCTGGAACTGGAACCCGGCGATCGAGATCCAGTTCGTGTTGCCGCCGACCTCGACGCCGAGCGGCGTCGCGACGACGAGAAGCTGCATGAGGCACGAGACCGCCATGGCCGGCCAGGCGAGCAGCATCCACACCCGTTGCGGCATCCGGCTCGCGAGCAGCATGACCGGCACGCCGACGGCCGCGAACGCGGCCTGCCGGCCGATCTGCACGAAGGCGCCGCCGTCCTCGATGCGGGACTCCACCACCGAGGAGGAGAGCACCATGACGAGGCCGAAGACGACGAGGAAGAGCGTGGTGCCGAGCAGCAGGTAGAAGTCGCCCGACTCCACGCGGAGCACCCGCCCGAAGCGGATCCGGGCCGCGGCCATCCCGCGCGGCTCGGTGGAGGGCTCCCCGCCGGCGGCGTCAGTCCTGATCGGCTCGGGGGTCGGCTGCGGTGCCATCGGCATCCGCCTCACCTCCCAGCATCGCTCTGACCGCCTCGTGGAATCTGCGACCGCGGTCCGCGTAGTCGGTGAATTGGTCCATCGACGCCGCCGCCGGCGCGAGCAGCACGGTGTCGCCCTGCTCGGCCACCGAGGCCGCCAACGCGACCGCCTCGGGCATCACGTTCTCAGTGTCCGGCGCGAGGACCTCGAAGAGCGGCAGTTCGGGCGCGTGTCGGCGGAACGCCGCGACCAGCTCGTCGCGAGCCGTCCCGATCACGATCGCGGCCCGGAGCCGGCCGACGTGCGCCGCGACGAGCGAATCGGCGTCGACGCCCTTGAGCAGACCGCCCACGATCCAGACCACCCGGCCGAAGGCCTTCAGCGAAGCCTGCGCGGCATGCGGGTTCGTCGCCTTGGAGTCGTCGATCCACCGCACGCCGCCGGCGATCGCGACGGTCTCGATGCGGTGCGCGTCGAGCCGGAACTCCCCCAGCGCGTCGTGGATGATGCCGACGGGGACGCCCGCGGCCCGGGCGAGCGCCGCGGCGGCGAGGATGTTCTGCACGATGTGCGGGGCGTCGAGCCCGCGCGGCTCGAGCTCGGCGACCGTGATGATCTCGAGCGCCGTGCGGTGCCGGTCGTCGAGGAAGGCGCGGTCGCAGAGGATGCCCTCGACGACGCCGAAGTCGCTCGGTCCGGGCACGTCGAGCCCGAAGCCGATGGCGCGTGCGCCCTCCTCGACCTCCGCCTCCTCGACCATGAGCCGCGTCGCCTCGTCGGCCCGGTTGTAGACGCAGGCGAGCCTGGTGTTCGCGTAGACCTTGGCCTTCGCGTCCCGGTAGCCCGCGAAGGAGCCGTGCCAGTCCAGGTGGTCGTCGGCGAGGTTCAGGCAGACGCTCGCGAGCGGATGCAGTGCGCCGGGCCCTGCGGTGGGCACGTGATGCAGCTGGTAGCTCGACAGCTCGACGACGAGCACGTCGAAGCCCTGCGGGTCTCGCACGGCGTCGAGCACCGGCACGCCGATGTTGCCGCACGGTGCCGCGCGCAGGCCGTTGGCGGCGAGGAACGTCGCGGCGAGCTGCGTCGTCGTCGTCTTGCCGTTCGTGCCGGTGACGAGGATCCACTCGGCGGTCTCGACCTTGTCGCGGACGCGCCAGGCGAGCTCGATGTCGCCCCAGACCGGGACGCCCTCCGTCCCGGCCCACTCGAGCACGGGATGGTCGGGGTGGAACCCGGGCGAGGCCACGAGGAGTTCGGGCGCGAACTCGGCGAGCTCGCCGGGCACCGTCTCGAGCGGGTCGGTGACGAGCCGGGCGCCGATGACCTCCAGGATGCGGGCGCGATCGTCGTCGCGCGCCGGGGCGAGCACGAGCACCTCCGCGCCGAGCTCGGTGAGGGTGTCGGCGACGGCGAAGCCGGTGACGCCGAGGCCGAGGACCGCGACCCTCAGTCCGGTCCAGTCGGCGTGCCAGCTGGTGAGCCCGTCGAGCCGCTCGGCAGTGGCGCCGGGCATCAGCTCTGGAGCCATTCGAGGTAGAAGGTGCCGACGCCGGCGGCGACGAGGAGGCCGCCGATGATCCAGAACCGCACGACGATGGTGACCTCGGCCCACCCCTTCAGCTCGAAGTGGTGATGGATCGGGCTCATCAGGAAGATCCGCTTGCCGTGCGTGAGCTTGAAGTACGCCCGCTGCACGATCACCGACCCCGTCTCGATCACGAACAGCCCGCCGATCAGGACCAGCAGCAGCTCCGTACGGCTCACGATCGCCAACGCCGCGAGCGCCCCGCCCAGCGCGAGCGACCCCGTGTCGCCCATATAGATCTTCGCCGGGTTCGTGTTCCACCACAGGAAGCCGATGAGTCCACCCACGATCGCCGTCGCGACGATCGCGAGATCGAGCGGGTCGCGGACCTCGTAGCAGCGGTAGGCATCCGCCTGATTCAGATTCGGATTCGCGCAGGCCTGGTTGAACTGCCAGAAGCCGATCACGACGAACGAGCCGATCGCGAGGATCGACGCCCCGCCCGCGAGCCCGTCCAGCCCGTCGGTCACGTTCACCCCGTTCGACGCCGCCGTCGAGATCAAACAGATCCACACCACGTACAGGACGGTGCCCGCGATCGTGCCGAACACCATGAAGTCCAACGGCAGATCCCGGATGAACGAGATCTTCGTATCCGCCGGCGTCGTGCCCTGCGCATTCGGGAACTGCAACGCCAACACCGCGAACGTCCCCGCGACCACGACCTGCCCGGCGACCTTCGCCCAACCCCCCAGGCCCAGGCTCTGCTTCTTCCGCGTCTTCAAGAAATCGTCGATGAACCCGACCACCCCGAGCCCGACCATCATGAACAGCACCAACAGCCCCGACGCCGTGGCACCCTCACCATTGATCAGCGTCGCCCCGAAATACCCGAACAAGGCACCCAGGATGAAGATGATCCCACCCATCGTGGGCGTGCCCCGCTTCACATGATGCGACTGCGGCCCGTCATCACGGATGAACTGCCCCCACCCCAACCGCGTGAACAACCGGATGAACAACGGGGTCAGAAAGAGCGTGAAGGCGAGCGACAAGGCTCCAGCGGTCAGCAGTGCTCTCACG
>NZ_BMRJ01000006.1:0-4293 GCF_014648575.1 Agromyces mediolanus
GATGGCCGGGCCGGTCGAGAAGACGCCGAGCTTGTTCGCGGCCTCGGGCTCCGCGTCGAAGTGCTGCTTGTACGCGAGCCAGGTGACGACGGCGCCGAGGAACGCGCCGAGCATCTGGGCGCCGAGGTAGGTGAGCACCGAGACGAACGACACGGCGACGGTGGTGCCCATCGCGGCGTTGCCGAACTCCTCCGCACCGTTCGCGACGAGGCCGAGCGTCACCGCCGGGTTCAGGTGCGCGCCGGAGGCGTACGAGACGACCACACCCGCGAAGACCGCGAGGCCCCAGCCGATGTTGACCATGAGGAAGCCGCCGTTGAAGCCCTTGTTGCGCACGAGCGCGACGTTGGCGACGACGCCCGTGCCGAGCAGCACGAGCAGGGCGGTACCGACGAGTTCCGAGAGGAACAGGACGCCGAGATTGTCCACGTTGACCTTCTTTCAATGGGTGGGGCGGCACGGGTCGCCGCCCCCGGTGTGACATCGGGCCGAGGGGCCCTGCTGCACGCTATCCGCCGAAGTGCCCGGTACGGGGCGTTTTCGGGTGCACATCCGTGCAGATCTGGGGCCGGCGCCCCTACTGGGCGCCGCTCACCTCGAGCGCCGGCAGTTCCACGCCGTGCCGCTCCGCGAGGAGCGTGCGAGTCGCCTGCACTTCGGCGCTCCGCCGCTCCGCGTTCCAGCCGAGCACCTCGCCCGCGATGGCCGCGAGCTCCTCGAGGAGCGGCAGCGTCGCGGTACCGGTGAAGGCGATGCTGGTGCGGCGCAGCACGAGGTCGTCGAGCCGCGCGACGCGCTCGTGCCGCACGAGCCAGGCGATCTCCTGGCGGCTGTAGCCGGAGTGGTTCGCGAGCACGAGGTCCTCGGCGGGCTCGAGCTCGTCGATGAGCGCTTCGGCGCGCGTGCCGTAGCGCTCGAGCAGCTCCTCCGCCCGCGCGGCGCCGAGCTCGTCGCCGTGCGAGACGAGCCAGACGCGGCGGGCGTCCGGCGTCGTCGGGTAGCCCGCCCCGCCGCCGATCGCGAGCCCCGCGGTGCTGCGGCTGCGCTCGGCGCCGAGGAGTTCGAGCACCTCGTTCGCGAGGTGCTCGGCGAGCGCGCGGAACGTGGTCCACTTGCCGCCGACGAGGCTCAGCACGGTCGTGCCGCGGCGGCCGGGCGCCTCGGCCCGCTCGATGCGGTAGTCGCGCGAGACGAAGCCCGGCTGGGTGTCGTCGTGGCGGGGCAGGGGGCGCACGCCCGAGAAGCGGTAGACGATCTGCGAGCGGTCGACCGCGATGTCCGGGAAAACGTGCGCGACGAGTTCGAAGAAGTAGTCGATCTCGGCCTCGGTGCACACGGCGGGCTCCCGCATGTCGTGCTCGAGGTCGGTGGTGCCGACCATCACCCGGCCCTTGAGCGGGTAGATCAGCACGATGCGGCCGTCCTCGTGCTCGAAGAAGATCTCGCGCCCGCCGGTGGCCTCGAGGAGCTCGGGGTGGTCGAGCACGATGTGCGAGCCCTTGGTGCCGCCCATGAAGCGGGTCTCCTGGCCGAGCGCCTCGTTCGTGAGATCGGTCCAGGGCCCCGAGGTGTTCACGACGACGTCGGCGGCGAGCTCGAACTCGGCCCCGCTCAGCCGGTCGCGCACGCGCACGCCGCCGGCGCCGAGGCCGACGGCCTCCAGGTGGTTCGCGGCGCGGGCGTGCGAGCCGGTGGCGAGTCCGTCGTGCAGCACGTCGAGGGCGAGCCGCTCGGGGTCGTGCATGCTCGCGTCGTAGTAGGTGGCGGTGTACTTCACGCCGGGGTTCAGCTTCGGCAGCTCGGCGAGGGTGCGCGTGCGGCCGAGGAAGCGGTGGCGCGGCACGCTGCCGCCGTCGCGGGAGAAGGAGTCGTAGATCGTGAGGCCGGTCTTGATGAGCAGCGCCCCGCGCTCGGTCGGCTTGCCGGAGCGGTGCGTGAGGAAGCGCAGCGGCGCGGAGAGGATGCCGGAGAAGGTCGAGAAGATCGGCACGGTGGTCTGCAGCGGCTTGACGTAGTGCGGCGCCAGGCGGATGAGCGCGTTGCGCTCGGTCACCGACTCCTGCACGAGCCGGAACTCGCCGTTCTCGAGGTAGCGGATGCCGCCGTGGATCATGTGCGAGGACGCGGAGGAGGCGCCCGAGACGAAGTCGTCGCGCTCGACGAGCACGACGTCCACGCCTTGCAGGGCGAGATCGCGGAAGGTCGCGATGCCGTTGATGCCGCCGCCGATCACGACGACCTGCGCCGTCGGCCGGGCGCGCAGCTCGGCGATCTCGGGCCGCTCCGCGGCGGTCGGATGCGTCGACGTCGACGTGTGGCTCATCCCGGTCCTTTCGACGGTGCCGACGGGCTTGCCAGAAGCGTCCCGTCTGTGGATGAATACATCGTGAACGTGCGCGAACCTTCTTTCAACTCGCGTGCACAAACGTGCAAGGAGACCGGCGATGACCTGGACCCCGCAGGACGACCCCGACCGCAGCCCCGAGGTGCCGGCGGGTAAGACCCGCGACGCGCTGCGCGCGGCCCACCTGTACTACATGCAGGACCTCACGATGGACGCCATCGCGGCGGAGCTGCACACCTCCCGATCCTCGGTCTCGCGCCTGTTGAGCCACGCCAGGGCGAGCGGGCTCGTCGAGATCTCCATCCACTCCCCGCTCGATCTGCCGAGCCGGCTCGAGCAGGAGATCCTCGCCCGCCACGAGATCGCCGCGCACGTCGTGCCCGTTCCGGACCAGGCGAGCGACGTCGACCGACTCGACCGGGTCGCCCTCTCGGCTGCACGGATTCTCGGCCGCTTCATCGACTCGAATCAGCTCGTCGGGGTCGCCTGGGGCTCGACCATGAGCGCTGTGAGCCGGCACCTCGTGCCCAAGTCGACGCACAACAGCGAGATCGTGCAGCTGAACGGCGCGGGCAACCTCCGCACCACCGGCATCCTCTACGCGAGCGAACTGCTGCGCCGCTTCGGCGACGCCTTCGGCGCGAAGGTGCAGCAGTTCCCGGTGCCCGCCTTCTTCGACGACCCCGCCACGAAGGAGGCGTTCTGGCGCGAGCGCAGCACGAAGCGGCTGCTCGAGCTGCAGGGCCGGCTCGACGTCGCCCTGTTCGGCGTCGGCTCGCCATTCGCCGAGGTCGCGAGCCGCGTCTACCAGGGCGGCTACCTCGAGCGCGAGGACTACGCCGCGCTCAGTGCGGACGGCGTCGTCGGCGACGTCGCCACCGTCTTCTACCGGGCGGATGGCTCGAGCGAGGGCATCCCGCTGAACGAGCGGGCCACGGGCCCCGACTTCGGCGTGCTGCGCCGCGCCCCGCGCCGCATCTGCGTCGTGTCCGGTCGCGCGAAGCTGCCGAGCCTGCGCGGGGCGATCGCCGCCGGGCTCATCACCGACCTCATCACCGACGAGGGCACGGCCCGCGCGCTCGTCGAGCACGCGTAGCTGCGCGTGTCGCCGCGTGACCGCGGGAATAGTCCGGCGACCGGCGCGTTGACCTAGAATCGAACACGACAACGTGCTCCGGGGTCGGTGCAATTCCGAACCGGCGGTGACAGTCCGCGAGCCGCGAGCGCCCTTCGGGGAGCGAGCGGTTGAACCGGTGGAACTCCGGTACCGACGGTGAGAGTCCGGATGGGAGGCGGCACGTGTCGGCCGAGGCGCCTTCGCGCATGCGGCCGAGATGCGGCGCGCCGCGCACCCCGGAGCCTCGATCACGAGGACGGACATGACGGCAGGCCACGACGCGGAGCTCCGCGCGATGCGACGGGCGATCGAGCTCGCCCACCGCGGCCCCTCGACGGGCGCGAACCCGCAGGTCGGCTGTGTGCTGCTCTCCCCCGCGGGCGAGACGCTCGCCGAGGGCTGGCACCGCGGCGCCGGCACCGCGCACGCCGAGGTGGACGCCCTCGCGAAGCTGCCCGCGGCCGCCGCGCGCGGCGCGACCGCCGTCGTCACGCTCGAGCCCTGCAATCACACCGGCCGCACCGGCCCCTGCGCCGAGGCCCTCATCGAGGCGGGCGTCGCCCGCGTCGTCTACGCCGTCGCCGACCCGGGCCGCGCCTCGAGCGGCGGCGCCGAACGGCTGCGTGCCGCCGGCGTCGAGGTCGAGCGAGGGCTCCTCGCCGACGAGGTGGAGGCCGCGATCGGCGATTGGCTGTTCGCCGCGCGCGCCCGCCGCCCGCGGGTGACCGTGAAGTGGGCGTCGAGCCTCGACGGCCGCGCCGCCGCCGCCGACGGCACGAGCCAGTGGATCACGGGTCCGGCCGCCCGCGCCGATGTGCACCGGCGGCGTGCC
>NZ_BMRJ01000006.1:4395-7362 GCF_014648575.1 Agromyces mediolanus
GCCGACGACCCCGCGCTCACCGCGCGCGACGCCGACGGCGGGCTGCTCGAGCGGCAGCCGGTGCCCGTCGTGTTCGGCCGCCGCGAGGTGCCCGCAGGCGCCGCGCTGCGCCGCCACCCGCACGGCCTGCTGCAGTACGACGGCCACGAGCTCGCCGCGGCCCTCGAAGACCTCGCCGCGCGGGGCATCCGCTCGCTCTTCGTCGAGGGCGGGCCGACGCTCGCCTCCGCGTTCCTCGCCGCCGGCCTCGCCGACGAGCTCCTCGTCTACCTCGCGCCGACGGTGCTCGGCGGGCCCGGCCTCGCCCTCGGCGAGCTTGGCGTCCCCACGATCTCCGCGGCCCCGCGCTTCACGTTCTCCGCCGTCGAGCGTCTCGGCGACGACGTGCTCCTCGTCGCGCACCGGCCCGCACCGACCACCCCCACCGAAGGGAACTGACATGTTCACCGGCATCATCGAAGAGCTCGGCCGCATCGAGCGCATCGAGCGCGGGGCCGACGCCGCCAGGCTCACGGTCCGCGGACCGCTCGCGGTCGAGGGCGTGGCGCACGGCGACTCCATCGCCGTCTCGGGGGTCTGCCTCACCGTCGTCGACTTCGACGCCGAGCGCTTCACCGCCGACGTCATGGGCCAGACGCTCGCCGTCTCCACCCTCGACAGCGCCCGCGAGGGCCTCGCCGTGAACCTCGAGCGCGCCGCCCGCGTCGGCGACCGCCTCGGCGGGCACATCGTGCAGGGCCACATCGACGGCACCGCGAAGGTGCTGGACGTGCGCCAGGAGGACGGCTGGCGCGTCGTGCGCTTCTCCCTCGACGACGCCCACGCCCCGCTCGTCGTCGACAAGGGCTCGATCGCCGTCGACGGCGTCTCGCTCACCGTGAGCGCGGTCGGCAGCACCGCCGCCGGCCCCGACGCCGGGCACTGGTTCGAGGTGTCGCTCATCCCCGAGACGCTGCAGGCGACGACCCTCGGCGAGCGGCGGCCGGGCGAGCTCGTGAACATCGAGACCGACATCCTCGCGCGCCACGTCGCGAGGCTGCACCGCTTCGAGGGGCGCGAACTGCCGAGCTCCCTCGCCGACGAGCAGGAGGTGCGGGCATGAGCCTCGCCACCATCCCCGAAGTCCTCGACGCGCTGCGCGCGGGCAAGCCCGTGATCGTCGCCGACGACGAGGCGCGCGAGAACGAGGGCGACGCCATCATGGCGGCCGAGTTCGCGACGCAGGAGTGGATCGCCTGGATGGTGCGCCGCACGAGCGGCTTCCTCTGCGCGCCCATGCCGAACGCCTTCGCCGACCGGCTGCAGCTGCCGCCCATGGTGGCCCGCAACGAGGACGCGCGCGGCACCGCGTACACGATCTCGGTCGACGCGTCAGACCGCACCTCGACCGGCATCTCGGCGGCCGACCGCGCGCACACGCTGCGCGTGCTCGCCGACGCGGAGGCGACGCCCGAGCGGCTGATCCGGCCGGGGCACATCCTGCCGCTCCGCGCCGTCGACGGCGGCGTGCGCGAACGCGCGGGCCACACCGAGGCCGCGGTCGACCTGATGCGGCTCGCGGGGCTGTCCCCCGTCGGCGTGATCGGCGAGCTCGTGGCCGACGACGGCGAGATGATGCGCCTGCCCGGCCTCATCGAGCTCGGCGAGGAGGAGGGGCTGCCCGTCACGACCGTCGCCGCCCTCGTCGCCTGGCTCCGCGAGCATGGCGACGCCCCGGTCGGTGCGGATGCCACGGACGGCGCGGCCCCCGCCGCGGCGATCGCCGAGTCGGCGCGGGTCGATTTCGAGGTGGAGACGCTGCTGCCGACGAGCTTCGGCGAGTTCCGGGTGCGGGCGTACCGCGACCGCAAGACCGGTGCGGACCACCTCGCGATCCTGTCCGGCGACCCCGCCACGGCCGAGGGCGGCGCCATCGTGCGGGTGCACTCCGAGTGCCTGACCGGCGAGGCGCTCGGCTCGCTGAAGTGCGAGTGCGGACCGCAGCTCGACGCGGCGCTCGAGATCGTCCAGCGCGAGGGCGGCGTCGTCGTCTACCTGCGCGGGCACGAGGGACGCGGCATCGGCCTCATCAACAAGCTGCGGGCGTACCGACTGCAGGAGGACGGCCTCGACACCCTCGACGCGAACGTGGCGCTCGGCCTGCCGGCCGATGCCCGCGACTACGGCGCCGCGAGCGCCATCCTCGCCGAGCTCGGCGTCACGCGCGTGCGCCTGCTGACGAACAACCCCGAGAAGGTGCGCCAGCTCGCCGAGCACGGCGTCGACGTCGCCGAGCGGCTGCCGCTCGTCGTCGGGGTCGGCCGCGGCAACCAGCGCTACCTCGAGACCAAGGCCGCCCGGATGGGCCACCAGATCGACGAACAGCAGCTCGCGGATGCCGCGGCTGAAGCACTCCTGGAAGGACACGCATCATGAGCGGAGCAGGCTCCCCCCTCGACCGCACGAACCTCGATCTCGACGGCTCCGGCCTCGAGGTGGTCGTCGTCGCCGGCAGCTGGCACGACGAGATCACCGACGGGCTGATCGCGGGCGCGACGCGCACCCTCGACGCGGCGGGCGCCGCGCACCGGCTGGTGCGGGTGCCTGGCAGCTTCGAGCTGCCGGTGGTGGCGAAGGCCGCGCTCGAGGCCGGCGCCGACGCAGTGGTCGCCCTCGGCGTCATCATCCGCGGCGGCACGCCGCACTTCGAGTACGTCTCGGCGGCCGCGACCGACGGCCTCACCCGGGTCGCGCTCGACACGGGCAAGCCCGTGGGCTTCGGCGTGCTCACCCTCGACGACGAGCGCCAGGGCCTCGACCGGGCCGGGCTCCCCGGTTCCAAGGAGGACAAGGGACGCGAGGCCGCCGAGGCCGCGATCGCGACCGCGCGCGTGCTGCGCGGGCTCGCGGGCGCGTAGCCCGCGGCATCCGCCCTGCACCGCGAAGCGCCTCGGAACCGGTCGGTTCCGAGGCGCTTCGGCGTGAGCG
>NZ_BMRJ01000006.1:7437-17938 GCF_014648575.1 Agromyces mediolanus
CGACGAGGAGGAGCGAGACGATGCCGCTGCCCGCGGCGATCGCCGGGTAGCCGGACTTCTCGGCGGCCGCGGCGCCGCCGGCGCTCGCGGTCGCGCTCGCCTCGAGCGCGTCGGCGGCCTTGTTCATCGCGGGCACGACGACGAAGACGCTGAGGGCGAAGGCGACGACGTAGAGGATGATCGACCAGAGGATCCACGGCGTCGTGAACGTGAGGCCGTACTTCTCGTCGGCCATGCCCATGACGCCGAAGCCGAGCACGAAGACGATGAGCGAGAGCCAGCTGAAGATCGTGGTCGACTTCGCGAGCACGCGGACCTGCGCCGCGTTGCCCGCGCGCACCGCCCGCATCGCCGTCATGGGGATGATCGCCATCGGCCCGACGATGAAGACCGCGGTGACGACGTGCAGAACGGTGAAGATGGTGTCCATGGCCCCAGCCTAACGAGCCCGGCCCGACGGCGCTTCGAACCTTCGATTGAACGGCAGCCGCCGTTCGTCGCCCGGATGCGACCGCTCGTCGCAGCGCGGCCCCCGTTCGCGGGCGACGCGCGTAAGGTTGGCGGGTTGCCACAAGCAGCAGATCATCCCGCCACCAGCGGAACCGACGCCAGACCGACGCCAGTCCGCCGGGGCCTCGAACCGCACGGAGTCTCTGCAGCATGTCAGCCCCATCGACCGCCCCCGCCGCGCCGGCCAATCCGCGCAGCCGGGTCATCCTCGCCAGCCTCATCGGCACGACGATCGAGTTCTACGACTTCTACGTCTACGCGACCGCGGCGGTCCTCGTCTTCCCCCACCTGTTCTTCCCGACCGGCGACGCGACCACCGCGCTGCTCTCCTCCTTCGCCGTGTTCGGCGCGGCGATGGTCGCCCGGCCGCTCGGCGCCGTCGTCTTCGGGCACCTCGGCGACAAGGTCGGCCGCAAGGCCACGCTCGTCGGCGCCCTCCTCACGATGGGCATCGCGACCTTCCTCATCGGCGTGCTGCCGACCTACCTCGCGGTGGGCTGGTTCGCCCCGCTGCTGCTCGTCATCCTGCGCATCGCGCAGGGCTTCGCCCTCGGCGGCGAGTGGTCGGGCGCCGCGCTCGTCGCGACCGAGAACGCGCCGAAGGGCAAGCGGGCCTGGTACGGCACCTTCCCGCAGCTGGGCGCGCCGATCGGCTTCATCATCGCGAACGGCCTGTTCCTGATCATCGCCGCCGCACTCCCCTCCGACGACCCCTCGATGCCCTCGCAGGCCTTCCTCGACTGGGGCTGGCGCATCCCGTTCCTGTTCTCGATCGTGATGGTGGCCGTCGGCCTCTGGGTGCGCCTGCGCCTCGTCGAGTCGACGGCGTTCTCGACGGCGTCGAAGCAGGGTCGCATCCAGCGCCTGCCGCTCGCCACGGTGTTCCGCAAGTACTGGCGCGAACTCATCCTCGGCACCTTCTTCATGCTCGCGACGTACGTGCTCTTCTACCTCATGACGACCTTCTCGCTGAGCTACGGCCGCGCACCCGTCGAGGCCGCAGACGGCGCCCTGCCCGGCCTCGGCTACTCGTACAACACCTTCGTGCTGATGCTCATCGGCGGCGTGCTCTTCTTCGGCGTCTTCACCCTGCTCTCGGGCCCGTGGGCCGACCGCTGGGGCCGTCGCCGCACGCTCATCTGGGTGACGCTCGGCATCATCGTCTTCGGCCTCGTCTGGGTGCCGATGCTCTCGGCGGGCTTCGCCGGCGTGATGGCCTGGCTCGTGGTCGGCTTCGCCCTGATGGGCATGACCTTCGGCCCGATGGGCGCGCTGCTGCCCGAGCTGTTCCCGACCAACGTGCGCTACACGGGCTCGGGCATCTCGTACAACGTGTCCTCGATCCTCGGCGCCGCCGTCGCACCGTTCATCGCGGTGGCGCTCTGGCAGGCCGGGGGCGGCAGCCCGTTCTGGGTGGGCATCTACCTGTCGGTCATGGGCGTGCTGACGCTCATCGCGCTGCTCGTGTCCAAGGAGACCCGCGACGTCGACTTCGACGAGGCGGGCCTCGAGTCCTCCGCGGTGCTCTGAGCGCGGGCGACGAGCGGCGCTCGCCGCTCGTCGCCCGTCGCCCGCCGCCCGACACTCGTCAACCCCGATTGACAAGCTCCACGCCGTCAACGATGATTGACGGCATGGATGTGACCGGACTCTCCACCGCGATCGCCGCAGCCGACGGCGACGATCCCTACCGCGCGCTCCGCGAGCTGCACCGCGCCCGGGTCGAGCTCACCCGGGAGCTCGACCGGGCCGAAGCGCTCGCGGTTCGGCGCGCCCGGGCGCAGGGCGCGAGCTGGCAGCTCATCGCCCTCGCACTCGAGGTCAGCAAGCAGGCCGTGCACAAGAAGTACGGCCGCGGCTGAGCTCGGAGCGCGGCTGAGCGCGCGGGCGCGGCGGCGCGCTCAGCGCGGGGCGAGCGCCCCCTCCCGGGAGACCCGCACCTGGGCCTCCCGCGGGACGAGCTTGATCCGCTCGCGCGGATACCGGTCGACCTCGCCGAGCGCGCGTTCGTGCGCGTCGAGGGCGAGCCATCCCGCCCAGCCCGTGTGCTCGACCCCGCGTGCGTCGAGCAGGTCCAGCACCTCGGCCTCGGCATCCGCCACGACGGGTGCCGCGAGGCGACCCGCCGCCGCATCCGCGACGAGGTTCGCGACGGTCTCCATCGCGTCGCTCTTGGTGTGGCCGATGAGGCCGATCGGACCGCGTTTGATCCAGCCCGTGGCGTAGAGCCCTGGCAGCGGCGCACCGGCCCCGTCGAGCACCCGGCCCGCCTCGTTCGGCACGACGCCGCGCGCCGCGTCGAACGGCGCGCCCGCGATCGGCGAGCCGAAGTACCCGACGGCCCGGTACACGGCCTGCACGGCGACGTCGCGCCGCTCGCCGGTCCCCGCCACCACGCCGTCGCTGCGCACCTCGGTGCGTTCGAAGCGCACGCCCTCGACCCGCTCGGCGCCGAGCACCTCGAGCGGGGCGTGGTGGAAGTGCAGGTGCAGGCGACGCGGCGCCCCCGTCGTGCGCCCGCGCCACGAGTTCAGCGTGCGCAGCATGATCTTCACCTGATTGGTGCGCCCCGCGGGCACCTCGCCGGACGCGGCGAGCGCATCCTCGGCGGCGAAGTCCGCCTCGTCGAGCACGATGTCGACGCCCGGCACCTCGCCGAGCTCGCGCAGCTCGATCGGGGTGAACTTCACGTCGGCGGGGCCGCGCCGGCCGAAGACGTGCACGTCGGTGACGGGCGAGGCCTCGAGCCCCGCGAGCACGTTGTCCGGCACCTCGGTGCCGCGCAGGTCCACGGGATGCTTCGCGAGGATGCGGGCGACGTCGAGCGCGACGTTGCCGTTGCCGATCACGGCGACCTCGCGGGCCTCGAGCGGCCACTCGCGCGGCACGTCGGGGTGCCCGTCGTACCAGGCGACGAAGTCGGCCGCGCCGTAGGAGCCCGGCAGGCCGACGCCCGGCAGCTCGAGCGCGGCGTCGCGGATCGCCCCCGTCGCGAGGATCACGGCGTGGTACCGCGCATGCAGCTCGTCGAGGCCGAGGTCGCGGCCGATCTCGACGTTGCCGAGGAAGCGGATCCCCGGCTCGTCGAGCATCTCGTGCAGCGAGGCGACGATGCCCTTGATCCGCGGATGGTCCGGCGCGACGCCGTAGCGGATGAGGCCGTACGGCGCGGGGAGCGACTCGAAGAGGTCGATCGCGACCGTGCCGCCGGCTTCGGCGACGGCCGCGCGCAGCAGATTGCCCGCGTAGACGCCGGCCGGGCCGGCGCCGACGATCGCGACGCGGAGGGCGGGGAGGGTCATCTGGAGCCTTTCTCGGAGGGCGCGCCGGGCGACGCGGCCGGGTCGTGCCGCGCGCTCCGCGGTACGAAGGGATCGTGCGCGACGGCGACGGCGTGGCCGTCCACGGCGAGCTCGGCGGGGGCGTAGGGGCTCAGCCGCACGACATCGCCCACGACGACGACGGCCGGCGAGCGGACGCCGCGCCGGGCCGCCTGCGCCGCGATCGTGCCGAGGGTGCCGATCGTGACGCGCTGCCCGGCGCCGTAGCCGTCCTCGACGATCGCGACGGGGCAGCCGGCGCCGCGCTCGCCCCTGGCGAGCGTCGTCGCCGAGTTCGCGAGCGTGCCGACGCCCATCAGCAGCACGACCGTGTGGTCGCGGCCGCCGCCGAGCTCGGCGATCTGGTCGTGCCCGGTCGCGACGGTGAACGCGGTCGCGAGCCCGCGGTGGGTGAGCGGGATGCCCGCGACGGCCGGCACCGAGATCGCGCTCGTGATGCCGGGCACCACCTCGACGTCGACGCCCGCGGCGCGGCACGCGGCGAGCTCCTCGCCGCCGCGGCCGAAGACGTAGGGGTCGCCGCCCTTCAGCCGCACGACGCGGCGGCCGGCGCGGCCGAGTTCGACGAGGAGCGCGATGATGCCCTCCTGCGGCACGGCGTGGTGCCCGGGGTGCTTGCCGACGTCGACGATCTCGGCGTCGAGCGGGCGTCCGCGCTCCGTCTCGAGCTGGTCGAGCACGGCGCGGGCGCCGAGCCGGTCGGCGACGATCACCTCGGCCGCCTCGATGGCGCGCAGGCCGCGCACGGTCAGCAGGCCGAGCTCGCCGGGGCCCGCCCCGACGAGCTGCACGAGCCCCGTCCCGCCCATCGCGCGCCCGCCGCCCATCGCGCGCCCGCCGCTCATCGCGCGCCCGCCGCTCATCGCGCGCCTCCCGCGGGGAGCAGCCCGCGCCGGCGCAGCAGCGCCCGCTCGAGCGGGGCGAAGACGGCGAGCTCCACGAGGATGCCGATGAAGAGGATGGCGAGGATCGCGACGAACACCGCCGAGAGGTCGGCGAGCTGCCGCCCCTGGTCGAGCAGTGCGCCGAGGCCGAAGCCGATGGAGCCGCCCGTCGCGATGATCTCCGCGGCCATGAGCGAACGCCAGGAGAACGCCCAGCCCTGCTTGAGGCCGGCGAGGTAGCCGGGCAGCGCGGCGGGCAGTACCACGAGCGCGGCGAGCTCGGCCCGGTTCGCGCCGAGCACCCGCCCGACGCGACGCAGCTGCGGCGGCACCTGGCGGACGCCGGCGACGAGGCCGTTCACGATCGAGGGCACCGCGCCCATCAGGATGACGAAGTACACGGTCGCGTCCGAGAGCCCGAACCAGATGATCGCTGCGGGGACCCAGGCGACCGAGGGCAGCACCTGCAGCCCCGACACGAACGGCCCGAAGGCGCGCTGCAGCGGCCGGGACTCGGCGAGCAGCAGGCCGATCGGGGTGCCGATCGCCGCGGCGATGAGGAAGCCGACGATGCCGCGCTCGAGGCTCGTGCCGACGGCGAGCTGCAGCCGCCCGGTGTCCCAGGCGCTGCCCACCGAGGCGAGCACGTCGAGCGGGCCGGGGTACAGGTCGGGCCGGGGCTGCGCGATGACGGTGTACGCCTGCCAGACGGCGAGCAGCACGACGAGCAGGATGATCGGGGGCAGGATGCCTCGGGCGGCCCGCCGCCACCAGGGCTCCCGTTCGGCGGGTGCGGTCTGCAGCCGGTCGAGGCCGGCCTCCAGGGCGCGCAGCTCGCCCGAGGCGGTCGAGGGTCGCGGCGCGAGCGACTCCGCCGCCTCCCCCGCCGCGATCCGGCGTTCCTCCGCGATCCGGCGTTCCTCCGCGAGTACGTCGCGCACGAGTTCAGGCGGCATTGCTCGCGATCTCCTTCCGCAGTCGCTCGGTGATCTCCCGGGCGACGGACTGGGCGTCGAGGCCCGGCGCGTCCGTGCGCCATTCCCCGGCGACGCGCCCCGGCCGGCTGGACAGCAGCACGATCCGCTGGGCGAGGCGCACCGCCTCGTGCACGTTGTGCGTGACGAAGAGGATGGTGCGGCCGGTCTCGCGCCAGACCCGTTCCAGCTCCTCGTGGAGCAGGTCGCGGGTGATGGCGTCGAGCGCGGCGAACGGCTCGTCCATGAGCAGCACCGTGCGGTCCTGCGCGAGCGCGCGGGCGAGCGCGACGCGCTGGCGCATGCCGCCGGAGAGCTCGTGCGGCCGCTGCTCGGCGGCGTCGGCGAGGTTCACGAGCTCGAGCAGCCGTTCGGCCTCGCCCCGGCGACCGGGCCTGGGCACGCCGCGCAGCCGGAGGGCGAGCTCGACGTTGCGCCGGGCGGTGAGCCACGGCATCAGGGCCGACTCCTGGAACATCACCGCGGCCCCGTCGCCGGGCACCTCGATCGAGCCGGTGGTGGGCGCCTCGAGGCCCGCGACGAGGTTCAGCAGCGTCGACTTGCCGCAGCCGGAGGCGCCGAGCAGGCACACGAACTCGCCCTCGGCGACGTCGAGGTCGATGCCGTCGAGCACCAGCGGCGAGCGCGGACCGCCGAAGCGCTTGCCCACGCCGGCCAGCCGGATCGCCGTCACGGTCATTCCGTCCCGAGCCCGGCGGCCGAGACCGCGGGCTCGCCGCGGCCCTCGAGCACCTCGTTCAGGATGCCGAGCGCGAAGAGCCCGTCGATCGAGCCGTCCTTCGCGGTGCCGGCGGCGACGCCGTTCGCGAGCACCTCCTCGAAGGCTCCCGCGACGGGGTCGACGGTGAAGCGCACGTGCTCGAGCGCCCGGGCGAGCACGGCGTCGTCGAGCGGCTTGCCCGTGTCGGCGGCGAGCTTCGCGTTGAGGTCGGCGGCGGCCTGCTCGGGCTCGTCGGCGAGGAAGCGCACGGCCTCGGCGTGCCCCTCGACGAGCGCGCGCACGGTCTCGGGGTGCTCGTCGAGGAAGGTCTTCGAGACGAGCAGCACCGTCGTCGGGAAGTCGCCGTCCGGCCAGAGCTCGGCCTCGTCGACGAGCACGTGCGCGCCGCCCTCGAGCACGAGCCGGGAGACCCACGGCTCGGGCAGCCAGGCGCCGTCGAGCTGCCCCTGCTGGAACAGGGTGAGCGTCTGCGCGTTCTCAGTGGGCGTGATCTGCACCTCGCCGCCGCCCGTGGTGTCGGTCGCGAAGCCCTCCTCGGCGAGCCAGGTGCGCAGGGCCACATCCTGCGTGTTGCCGAGCTGGGGCGTCGCGAGCGTCGTGCCGGCGAGGTCGGCGGGCTCATCGATGCCGTCGCGGACGACGAGCGCCGCGCCGCCGGAGGCGGCTCCGGCGACGATCACCGCGGACTCCCCGCCGGACTTCACGAAGGTGTTGATCGCGGGGTTGGGACCGATGTAGGCGGCGTCGATCGCGCCGGCCGAGAGCGCCTCGACGGCGGCGGGCCCGGCGTTGAACACCTCGGTGCTGAGCTTCGTGTCGCCGAGCGCGTCGGCGAAGAAGCCCTCCTCGAGGCCGACGAGGGCGGGCGCGTGGGTGACGTTCGCGAAGTAGCCGAGCCGGAGTTCCGTGGCGGGGGCCGACGAGGCATCCGCTCCCCCGTCGGCGCTCGCGGTCGCGGCGCAGCCGCTCAGCAGCGCGGCCCCGGCCGCCATGATCGCGATCGCTCGGGTGATGCGGCTGGTTCGGATGGTGCGGTGGTGCATGGTGGTCGCCTCCTCGGGGATCGCGGTGGGTCGTGCTGGGTGGTCGGTGGGCCGTGGGCGGTCGGCGGTGGGTGATCGGCGGTGGGTGATCAGGCGCTCGAGCGGGTGCCCGCGGCGAGGGTCGCGCCGTCCTGCTGATGGATGACGAGGAAGCCGCCGGCCGCGCGGCTCGCCGCGTACTCCTCGACCGGCAGCGCCGCGCCGAGCCGAAGGACGGCCCGGCCGATGTCGTTCGTCTCGAGGCGGTCGGCCGCTTCGGTGCGCAGGGTGTCGAGGTCGCGGCGGCCGGTGATCTCCGCGACGAGCGCCGGGACCGTCGCGGTGCCCGCCTTCACGAGCACCCGTGCGCCGGGCAGGAGCGGCCGGGCGTCGAGCTGGAACAGCTCCGCCTCGAGCTCGCGCACGGTCTCCGGCACCGCCGACGCGGCGACGACGACGGCGCCGCGCGCGGCATCCACCTCGTCGGCCAGTCGCAGCGCGACCGAGCGCGGCGCGCGCGCCTCGGCGAGCTCGCCGTCGGCCGTGTCGACGGCGACGACCGTGGTCGTGACGCCGGCCGGGAGCACGTGCACCCGGTCGCCGGGGCGCACGACGCCGGCCGTGATCCGGCCGGCGAAGGCCCGGTAGTCGCGGTACTCGTCCTCGGCGCCCGGCACCGCGGCGAGCTCGGGCGCGAGGGCGCCCTGCGGCCGCAGCACGAGCTGCACGTCGAGGCGGAACGGCTCGCCGTCGTCGGCGGCCTCCGCCGCGAGCTCCTCGGCCGAGGGCAGCGCCTCCAGCAGCTCGAGGAGCGCCGGCCCCCGGTACCAGGGGGTGTTCGCGGAGCGCTCCACGACGTTGTCGCCGGCGAGCGCGGAGACCGGGATCACGTGCACGCCGTCGAGTCCGAGCTCGCCCGCGACCGCCGCGACCTCCTCGGCGACCCGGGCGAAGGGCTCGGCGTCGTAGCCGAGCAGGTCGATCTTGTTCACGGCGACGACGACGTGCGGCACGCGCAGCAGGCGCACGACGGCGAGATGCCGGCGGGTCTGCTCGAGCACGCCCTTGCGCGCGTCGACGAGCACGACCACCGCGTCGGCGGTCGTCGCGCCGGTCACCATGTTCCGCGTGTACTGCACGTGGCCGGGGCAGTCGGCGAGGATGAAGGAGCGGCGGTCGGTGGCGAAGTAGCGGTAGGCGACGTCGATCGTGATGCCCTGCTCGCGCTCGGCGCGCAGCCCGTCGGTGAGCAGGGCGAAGTCGAAGCCCCCGGCGTCGCCGCCGAAGCCGCGCGCGCGGCTGGCGGACTCGATCTGCGCGAACTGGTCGGCGAGGATCGCCTTCGCGTCGTGCAGCAGCCGCCCGACGAGGGTCGACTTGCCGTCGTCGACCGAGCCGGCGGTGGCGAAGCGCAGCAGCGTGCTCATCAGAAGTACCCGTCCTTCTTGCGGTCCTCCATGGCGGCCTCGGAGATGCGGTCGTCGGCTCGGGTCGCCCCGCGCTCGGTGAGCGTCGAGGCGGCGACCTCCGCGGTGACCGCGGCGAGGTCGGCCGCGTCGGACTCGACCGCGCCGGTGCAGCTCATGTCGCCGACGGTGCGGTACCGCACCGTGCGCCGCTCGACGGGCTCGTCGGGGCGGGGCAGCGAGTGCTCGCCCACCGCCCGCCACATGCCGTCGCGGCGGAACACCTCGCGCTCGTGGGCGAAGTACAGCGGCGGCAGCTCGATCCGTTCCCGCTCGAGGTAGCGCCACACGTCGAGCTCGGTCCAGTTCGAGATCGGGAACGCGCGCACGTGCTGCCCCGGGGTGTGCCGCCCGTTGTAGAGGCTCCACAGCTCGGGGCGCTGGTTGCGCGGGTCCCACTGGCCGAACTCGTCGCGGAGGCTCAGGATGCGCTCCTTCGCCCGCGCCTTGTCCTCGTCGCGCCGCGCGCCGCCGAAGACGGCGTCATGCCGGCCGGCGGCGATGGCGTCGAGGAGCGGCTGCGTCTGCAGCGGGTTGCGGGTGCCGTCGGCGCGCTCCTGCAGGCGGCCGTCGTCGAGGTAGTCCTGCACCCGGGCGACCTCGAGGCGGATGCCGAGACGCGCGACGGTCTCGTCGCGGAACGCCAGCACCTCGGGGAAGTTGTGCCCCGTGTCGACGTGCAGCACCGGGAACGGCACCCGGCCCGGCCAGAAGGCCTTCCGCGCCAGGTGCAGCACGACGACGGAGTCCTTGCCGCCGGAGAACAGCAGCACGGGCCGCTCGAACTCCGCGACGACCTCGCGGATGATGTGGATCGCCTCGGCCTCGAGCTGGTCGAGCACCTCGAGCCGTGCCGGCGCTCCGGTCGTGGGCCGGGCCTCGAGCGTCGGCTCGGCCGTGAACAGTGTCGTCATCCGTGCAACCCGCATTCCGTCTTGGCGAGGCCGGCCCAGCGGCCGGACCTCGGGTCTGCGCCGGCGGCGACCGGCTTCGTGCAGGGCTCGCAGCCGATCGAGGGGTAGCCGCGGCCGAGGAGCGGGTTCACCGGCACCCCGAACGCCCCCGCGTAGTCGCCGAGCTCCTCGAAGGTCCAGGCCGCGAGCGGGTTCACCTTCACGAGGCCGTTGCGCTCGTCCCAGGCGACGAGCGGCGTGCCGGTCCGGGTGGGCGCCTCGTCGCGGCGCACGCCCGTGAACCACAGCTCGTAGCCGGCGAGCGCCGCCCGCAGCGGCTCGACCTTGCGGCGCTGGCAGCAGAGGCCGGGCTCGCGGGCGAAGAGCTCGGCGCCGAACTCGGCGTCCTGCTCGCCGACGGTCTGCGCGGGGCGCACGTCGACCACGCGGACGTCGAGCCCCGCCGCCACGGCGTCGCGGGTCTCGTGCGTCTCGGCGAAGTGGTAGCCGGTGTCGAGGAAGAGCACGTCGACGCCCGGCAGCGACTGGGCGACGAGGTGCGGCAGCACGGCGTCGGCCATCGAGCAGGCGACGGCCGCGAGCTCGGCGTCGAAGTGGCGGGCGACCCAGGCGACGACGGCGTGCGCGCTCGCCTCGCGGCCGTCGCCG
>NZ_BMRJ01000006.1:18075-65928 GCF_014648575.1 Agromyces mediolanus
CGCCAGTGCCACGCTCATCGCCGCGCCTCCCCGCCGACCGGATCCGTGTCCCGCGTCGGCGTCCGCCTGGGCGCCAGCGTCGTCCCGGCTGCCGCGCTCATCGCAGCGCCTCCTCGTCGGCCCGGTGCGCCCACGCGGCGAAGGTCTCCGCCGCAGCCTCGTCGCGCTCGGCGAGGAAGCGGCGCACGACCCGCTCGACGTAGTCGGCGAGCCCGTCGGCGGTGACCTTGAGCCCGCGCACGGTGCGCCCGGTGCCGGCCTCCTCGCGGTGCGCGGAGGCGAGCCCGCCGCCGAGGTGCACCTGGAAGCCGGGCGTCTGGCCGCCGTCGCCGTCGGGCAGCAGCTGGCCCTTGAGGCCGATGTCGGCGGTCTGGATGCGCGCGCAGGAGTTCGGGCAGCCGTTCACGTGCAGGCTGATCGGGTGCGGCAGCTCGAGCCCGGCGAGCCGCTCCTCGAGCCGGACGACCGCGCGCGAGGCGGTCTCTTTCGTCTCGACGATGGCGAGCTTGCAGTACTCGATGCCGGTGCAGGCGATCGTGCCCCGCCGGATCAGGCTCGGCCGCACCTGCAGCCCGAGCCCGTCGAGCCCGGCGACGACCCGCTCGACGTCGCGCTCCTCGATGTCGAGCAGCACGAGCTTCTGGTGCGGGGTGGTGCGCAGGCGCCCGGAGCCGACGCTCTCGAGGAGTTCGGCGATCGCGGTGAGGGTCGAGCCGGAGAGCCGGCCGACGAGCGGCGTCGCGCCGAGGTAGAAGCGGCCGTCGCGCTGCCGGTGCACGCCGACGTGGTCGCCCTGGGCGATCGGCTTCGGCGCGGCGGGGCCGTCGGGCAGCGGGGTGGCGAGGTACTCGGTCTCGAGCACCTCGCGGAAGCGCTCGGCGCCCCAGTCGGCGACGAGGTACTTGAGGCGGGCGCGGTTGCGCAGCCGACGGTAGCCGTAGTCGCGGAAGATCGAGACGACGCCCTCCCACACCTCGGCGACCCGGTCCGGGGTCACGAAGGTGCCGGTGCGCACGGCGAGGTGCGCGGCCGTCGAGAGGCCGCCGCCGACCCAGAGGTCGTAGCCGACGCCGAGCTCGGGGTGCTCGACCGCGACGAAGGCGACGTCGTTGATCTCGTGCACGACGTCCTGGCTGGGATGCCCCGTGATGGCGCTCTTGAACTTGCGGGGCAGGTTCGCGAACTCGGGGTCGCCGAGGTAGCGCCGCTGGATCTCCTCGATCTGCGGCGTCGGGTCGATGAGCTCGTCGGCGGCGATGCCCGCGACGGGCGAGCCGAGGATGACCCGGGGCACGTCGCCGCACGCCTCGGTCGTGGAGAGACCGACGGCTTCGAGGCGGCGCCAGATCTCGGGCACGTCCTCGACCCGCACCCAGTGCAGCTGCACGTTCTGGCGGTCGGTGAGATCGGCGGTGTCGCGGGCGAACTCGGTGGAGATGCCGCCGATGGTGCGCAGCTGCTCGGTGGTGAGCTGCCCGCCGTCGATGCGCACCCGCAGCATGAAGTACTCGTCCTCGAGCTCGTGCGGTTCGAGGGTCGCGGTCTTGCCGCCGTCGATGCCGGGCTTGCGCTGGGTGTAGAGCCCCCACCAGCGGAAGCGTCCGTGCAGGTCGGTCGGGTCGATGCTGGCGAAGCCGCCGGCGGCGTACGTCTGCTCGATGCGCTCGCGCACGGCGAGCCCGCCGTCCTGCTGCTTCCACTCCTCGTTGGCGTTGAGCGGGGCGCGGCCGTCGACCTTCCACTGCCCGTTGGGCTTGTTGGAGCCGCGCGCCGGGCGGACCCCGGCCGAGCGCCGGGGCGGCGCGGCCTGCTCGGCCGGCCTCGTCTCCGTCTCGCCCAGCGTCATGCCCGCTCCCTAGCTGCTCACCCCCGTCGGAGGGACGGCGGTGCTCGCCGTGGCTGCGACGCTAGGCGAGCGGGATTCGGGCGGCACGTTCGTGACGACGCGGTCGTCACGGGAGGAAACGGGATGTCTCGCTGCGCCGTTTTGCGTCACATGGTTGACATCCGGGCGGCGGCCGCGCTGAAGCGGTCGACGACGAGCTCGGCGAGTTCGTCGGGGGGCAGCACGCCCGCCCGGAGCAGCGGCTCGGTGACGGCCACCGCCCCCGCCGCACGGGCGGTGTCGACGGCGAGGTCCTGGAAGTACCCGGGGGCGAGCAGGTAGCTCGCGACGACGACGCGGCGCTGGGCGCCGGCCGCTCCCCCTGCGGCGCCGCCGTCGGCGGCCGCGCCGCCCCCGGCGACCGCGCGCCGCACGGCCGCCTCGAGCGTCGGCTCCGCGGCCGAGAGGTAGCCGGGCGAGACGGGGGCGCCGAGCTCTCGGGCGAGCCGCTCCGCCATCTCCGCGCAGTCGGCCACGGCGCGCGCGTCGCTCGACCCCGCGGCGGCGAGCACGACGACGTCGCCGGGCCGCCACTCCGCCTCGAGCAGGCGTCGCACGAGCACCCGCGCGAGCCGATCGTCGGGGCCGAGGGCCGCCGCGAGCTCGACCGCCCGCGCGCCTTCCGCGCCGACCGCCTCGGCGAGGTCGACGTGCACGTGGTACCCGGCGGAGAGCAGCAGCGGCACGACGACCGCGGGCATCCCGGCGGGCAGGCTCGCGAGCGTGGCCGGCACGTCGGGCTGTTCGACGTCGACGTGGCCGAGGCGCAGCGCGGCCGCGCCCGACGCCGCGTGCCCGGCCGCGCCGGGGAGCATGCCGCCGCCCCGCATGAGTCGCGCGCCGACGGCCTTGACGAGGCCGCGGACGGCGGCGCTGCCGTCGGGCGAGGAGGTGCCGTGCGAGATCGCGACGAGCGCAGGACGGGTCATCCCTCCATCGTGCCGTACCCCGGCCGCCCCTGAGCCTTCTCCGAGGCCGACCGCGTAGGCTGCTAGACCGATGAGCACCCCGACCTCTCCCGCCCGTTCCCGCTTCGGCCGCCGAGAGACACCTCCCGGCCCGCGCGCCACCTTCCGGCAGCTGCTGCCGTTCGTGTTCGAGCACCGTCCAGTGCTCGTGTGGGTCGCGATCCTGTCCATCGTCGGCGCGCTCGCGAGCCTCGCGCAGCCGCTCCTCGTCAGCCAGGTCATCACCGTCGTCGAGGCCGGCGACCCGCTCGGCTGGATCGTGTGGGCGCTCATCGCGCTCGTCGTGGTCAGCGGCATCATCACCGGCTACCAGCACTACCTGCTGCAGCGCACGGGCGAGGGCGTCGTGCTGTCCAGCCGCAAGCAGCTCGTCGCGAAGCTGCTGCGGCTGCCGATCGCGGAGTTCGACACCCGCCGCACGGGCGACCTCGTCTCGCGCGTCGGCAGCGACACGACGATGCTGCGGGCGGTGCTCACGCAGGGCCTCGTCGAGGCCGTCGGCGGCGCGGTCACCTTCGTCGGCGCGCTCATCGCGATGCTCGTCATCGACCCGGTGCTGCTCGGGCTCACCGTGCTCGTCATCGCGGTCGCCATCACCACGGTCACCCTGCTCTCGGCCCGCGTCCGCGAGGCCTCGCACGCCGCGCAGGCGAAGGTCGGCGACGTCGCCGCCTCGGTCGAGCGGGCGATCAGCTCCGTGCGCACCATCCGCGCGGCCGGCGCCACCGAGCGCGAGCTCGCCGATGTGCAGGCCGAGGCCGAGGGCGCCTGGCGGATGGGCGTGAAGGTCGCGAAGATCTCCGCGCTCATCGTGCCGATCGCCGGCATCGCGATGCAGGTGTCGTTCCTCGTCGTGCTCGGCGTCGGCGGCTTCCGGGTGGCGTCGGGCGCGATCACGGTCGCGAGCCTCGTCGCGTTCATCCTGTTCCTGTTCATGATGATCCTGCCGCTCGGCCAGGCCTTCGGCGCGATCACCTCCGTCAACCAGGCGCTCGGCGCACTGGGCCGCATCCAGGAGATCCTCGACCTGCCCGACGAGGACGCGCACGACCGCGAGCTCGCCCCGCTCGCCGTCGTCGTCGGCCCCGCGAACGAAGGCGTCCGCCCCGACGCCCCGGCGATCGAGTTCGACGATGTGCACTTCGCCTACGCGCAGACCTCGCCGCAGGATCCCGCCGACCCGGGCAACGACTCGGCCGACGCGCACGATCCCGAGCCCTCCGTGACCGAACGGCAGCCCGTGCTCCGCGGCGTCTCCTTCGCGGTGCCGCGCGGGCAGCGCGTCGCCCTCGTCGGGCCCTCGGGCGCCGGCAAGTCGACGATCCTCTCGCTCGTGGAGCGCTTCTACGACCCCTCGGTCGGCGAAGTGCGGATGGGCGGGCTCGACCTTCGCTCGATCGACCGCGCCGAGCTGCGCGCGCAGATCGGCTACGTCGAGCAGGATGCCCCGGTGCTGGCCGGCACCCTCCGCGACAACCTGCTGCTCGGCAACCCGACGGCGAGCGACGAGGAGTGCGAGCACGTGCTGCAGTCCGTGAACCTCGGCGGCGTCCTCGCGCGCGACCCCGCGGGCCTCGGCGCCCAGGTCGGCGAGGACGGAATCATGCTCTCCGGCGGCGAACGGCAGCGCCTCGCGATCGCCCGGGCCCTGCTCGCGGCGCCGCCGATCCTGCTGCTCGACGAGTCCACATCCTCGCTCGACGGAGTGAACGAGCGGATGATGCGCGAGGCGATCGACGAGGTCGCCGCCGGCCGCACGCTCATCGTCATCGCGCACCGGCTCTCGACCGTCGTCGACTCGGACCGCATCGTCGTGCTCGACGGCGGCCGCATCATCGGCGAGGGCACCCACGCGGAGCTCGTCGCCACCGTGCCGCTCTACCGCGAGCTCGCCGAGCACCAGCTGCTCGTCTGAGCCCCGCCGGCGCGACGAACGGCCCGCCTCCGATCGGAAGCGGGCCGTTCGTCGCTCATGAAGCGAGTTTGCCGCGGGCGGTGCGCCTTCCCGTGCCCACAACGCCCGCGGCGGGTCCGTAGACCCATGGATGCCGCGGGCGGTGCGCCTTCCCGTGCCCACAGCGCCCGCAGCATCCATCGGTCTGCGCATCCCATGATGACGCATCCCGCGCCGTTTCCCGTCATCGAGCCGATCGAGCGGACGAGGATCGCGCCAGACCTGGGACCCCGGCGCGATCCTCCTCCGCTCGATCGTGCGCCCCGGTGGCCGGGGCGCACGATCGACGGGACCTCGATCAGTCGGTCACGGGCACCTGCCCGTGCTCGAGGTGGTAGCGGAGGCTCGACAGCTCGGCGCGCAGGGCGGCGGGCACCCGGTCGCCGAACTGGGCGAAGTACTCCTCGGTCAGCTCGCACTCGGCGAGCCACGAGGCGGGGTCGACGTGGAAGAGCTGCTCGAGCTCCCCGTCCGTGATCTCGAGGCCGTCGAGGTTCAGCGAGCCCTCGGCAGGCAGCAGGCCGATCGGCGTCTCCGCGGCGCCGGCCTCGCCCTCGAGGCGGCCGACGATCCACTCGATGACGCGCGAGTTCTCGCCGAATCCGGGCCACAGGAAAGAGCCGTCGGCGCCCTTGCGGAACCAGTTGACCTGGAAGATCTGCGGCGCGCGGTCGCCCAGCACGCGGCCCATCTTCACCCAGTGGCCCCAGTAGTCGGCCATGTTGTAGCCGCAGAACGGGAGCATGGCGAAGGGATCGCGGCGCAACTCGCCGACGGTGCCCTCGGCCGCGGCGGTCTTCTCGCTCGAGATCGTCGCGCCCATGAACACGCCGTGCTTCCACGAGCGGGCCTGCGCGACGAGCGGCACGTTGGTCGCACGGCGGCCGCCGAAGAGGATGGCGTCGATCGGCACGCCGTCGTGGGCGTCCCAGTCGTCTGAGATCTGCGGGCACTGCGCGGCCGCGACCGTGAAGCGCGAGTTCGGGTGCGCGGCGGGACGACCGGAGGCCGGGGTCCACGGCTGGCCCTGCCAGTCGGTGAGCTCCTCGGGCACCTCGTCGGTGAGCCCCTCCCACCAGACGTCGCCGTCGGGGCGGAGCGCGACGTTCGTGAAGATCGTGTTGCCCCAGAGGGTCTGCACGGCGGTCGGGTTGGTCGTCTCGCCGGTGCCCGGCGCGACGCCGAAGAAGCCGGCCTCGGGGTTGATCGCGTAGAGGCGGCCGTCGTCGCCCGGACGCATCCACGCGATGTCGTCGCCGATCGTCTCGACGGTCCAGCCGGGGATGGTCGGGCGGAGCATGGCGAGGTTTGTCTTGCCGCACGCCGAGGGGAACGCCGCGGCGATGTGGTAGACCTTGCCGGCCGGCGAGGTGACCTTGATGAGCAGCATGTGCTCGGCGAGCCAGCCCTCGTCGCGCGCCATCACCGAGGCGATGCGCAGCGCGAAGCACTTCTTGGCGAGCAGGGCGTTGCCGCCGTAGCCCGAGCCGAACGACCAGATCTCGCGCGAGTCCGGGAACTGCACGATGTACTTGGTGGGGTTCGACGGCCACTCGATCTCGTCGCGGCGCTGGCCGACGCCGTCGACCAGCGGGTAACCCACCGAGTGCACGGTGCGCACCCAGGGCTCGCCCGCCTCGATGAGGCGGTAGACCTGCTCGCCCATGCGGGTCATGATGCCCATCGAGAGCACGACGTAGGGCGAGTCGGTGATCTCGACGCCGAGCTGCGAGATGGGGCCGCCGAGCGGGCCCATCGAGAAGGGCACCACGTACATGGTGCGGCCCTTCATCGAGCCGTCGAAGACGTCGACGAGCTCTTCGCGCATCTCGCGCGGGTCGCGCCAGTTGTTCGTCGGGCCGGCGTCTTCCTCGTAGGTCGAGCAGATGAAGGTGCGGTCCTCGACCCGGGCGACGTCGGAGGCGTCGGTGCGGGCGAGGTAGCTGTTGGGGCGCCACTCGGGGTTGAGCTTGATGAGCTTGCCCTCGGCGACGAGCTGCTTCGTGAGGAGGTCGGCCTCCTGCTTGGAGCCGTCGCACCAGACGATCTCGTCGGGCTTGGTGAGGGCGGCGATCTCGTCGACCCAGGCGCGCAGGGCCGGGTCGGTGGTGCCGCGGGGGGTCTCGCGGGCGTCGGAGTCCGTTCCGATGGAGAATTCGGAGAGGGTCATCGTCGTCGCGCCTTCCTGCTGGGTGCCGGGCGATGTCGCTCGGCCGGACCGGAATCGGTCTGTCCTTCAAGAATGCGGGAAGACCGTCCAGTCATCTGGACGAAACAGATGGAAAGAATTGCCGATCTTTCGATATCCTTAAGCCATGAAGGCCGGTACAGCAGACCTCGCGACGCTCGGGCACCGCATCCGTCACTTCCGCGGCGAGCGCGGGCTCACGCTCGACCAGCTCGGCGAGCTCGTCGATCTCGCCGGCAGCCAGCTCTCCCTCATCGAGAACGGCAAGCGCGAGCCGAAGCTCTCGACCCTCGACGCCCTCGCCGCCGCCCTCGGCGTCGAGCTCGCCGAGCTGCTCTCCCGCGAGGCGCCGAGCCGGCGCGCGGCGCTCGAGCTCGAACTCGGCCGCGCCCAGGCGAGCCCGCTCTACGCGAGCCTGGGCCTGCCGCCGATCCGCGCGGGCCGCGGCATCAGCGACGAGACCCTCGAGTCGATCGTCGGGCTGCACCGCGAGCTGCAGCGCCGCGCGAGCGAGGCGATCGCGACGCCCGAGGAGGCCCGGCGCGCGAACACGGAGATGCGGGAGCGGATGCGCGAGCGCGCGAACTACCTGCCGGACATCGAGCGGCTCGCCGAGGAGCAGGTGCGCGCCTCCGGGCACCGTTCGGGCGCCCTCACCCACCGCGAGGTCAGTGTGATGGCCGAGCGGCTCGGCTTCAAGCTGATCTACGTCGACGACCTGCCCGACTCGACGCGCTCGATCACCGACCTCGAGAACGGCCGCATCTATCTGCCCCCGGCCTCGATCCCGGGCGGTCACGGCCTGCGCTCGATGGCGCTGCAGGCGATGGCGCACCGACTGCTCGGCCACACGCCGCCGGCGAGCTACGACGAGTTCCTCTGGCAGCGCCTCGAGATCAATTACTTCGCGGCCGCGTGCCTGATGCCGCAGGAGGCATCCGTCGCCTTCCTGCAGGAGGCGAAGAAGGAGCGTCGGCTCGCGATCGAGGACTTCCGCGACGCCTTCGGCGTCACCCACGAGGCCGCGGCGCTGCGCTTCACCAACCTCGCGACCTCGCACCTCGACATGACGCTGCACTTCCTCCGCGTGGCGGGCGACGGGGCGTTGCTGAAGGGCTACGAGAACGACGGCCTGCCGCTGCCCACCGATGTGACCGGCTCGATCGAGGGGCAGTGGGTCTGCAAGAAGTGGAGCGCCCGCACCGCCTTCGAGCACACGAACCGTACGACGGAGAACTACCAGTACACCGACACCCCGGCCGGCACCTTCTGGTGCGCGACGCAGACGGGTCGCACGGATGCCGCGGAGTTCTCGATCACGGTCGGCGTGCCGTTCAACCAGGCCAAGTGGTTCCGTGGCCGCGAGACGACCCTGCGGGCGACCTCGAGCTGCCCCGACGAGAACTGCTGCCGCCGGGCGCCCGACGGGCTCGCAGAGCGCTGGGCGGGGCGGGCCTGGCCGAGCGCCCGCCTGCACGCGCACGTGCTCTCGCCGCTGCCCTCCGGCACGTTCCCCGGTGTCGACGACGCCGAGGTCTACGCCTTCCTCGAGGCGCACGCCGAGCAGTGAGCGGGCACCTGGCGCACGCCGAGCAGTGAGCGGGCACCTGGCGCCACTCACTGCTCGCGCAGCCTAGAAGCTGCCGCCCATCTCCTCGAGGCGCTTCACGCGCTCGGGGATCGGCGGGTGCGTGGCGAAGAGGCGGTCGACGATGCCGGGCTTCAGCGGGTCGGCGATCCACAGGTGCGCCATCGAGGTGTTCTGGCGCTGCATGGGCCGGCCGTACGCCTCGAGCTTGAGCAGCGCCCGAGCGAGCGCGTCGGGGTGCCGGGTGGTCATCGCGCCGGTGGCGTCGGCGAGGTACTCCCGCTGACGCGACACGGCGAGCTGCACGAGCGTCGCGACGAGCGGGGCGACCAGCATCGCGACGATGCCGAAGATCATGACGATCGGGTTGCCGTTGTTGTTGCCCCGGCCGCCGAAGAACGCCATGCGCACGAGCATGTCGGAGATGAAGCCGACGGCGACGACGAGCCCGAACACGATCATCGAGAGCCGGATGTCGTAGTTGCGCACGTGCCCGAGCTCGTGCGCCATGACGCCCTCGAGCTCCGCGTCGTCCATGAGCTCGAGGAGCCCGGTGGTCGCGGCGACGGAGGCGTGCTGCGGGTCGCGACCGGTCGCGAAGGCGTTCGGCGCCGGGTCGGAGACGACGTAGACGCGCGGCATCGGCGTGCCGGTCGTGATCGAGAGGTTCTCGACGACGCGCCAGAGCCTCGGGTGCTCGGCCTTCGAGGTGATCTCGACGGCACCGGACATGGCGAGCGCCTGCCGGTCGGCCGTGAAGTACTGGATGAGGGCGTAGCCGATCGCCACCACCAGCGTGATGATGACGATCGTCAGGTTGCCGTAGATGGCGGCCGCGAGCCAGCCGAGCCCGCCGATGATCAGCAGGAACAGCAGGATCGTGAAGACGGTGTTGCGTTTGTTCTTGGCGATTGCGCGATACATCGGGTGGCGTCAGCGCTCCACTCGCGTCAGAACTGCACGCGCGGCGGCTCGGCGATCGCCGCCGGCTCCGCGACCTCGAAGAACTCGCGCTCGTGGAAGCCGAGGCCCCGCACGAAGAGGGTGTTCGGGAAGACCTTGATCTTCGTGTTCAGCTCGCGCACGCCGCCGTTGTAGAAGCGGCGCGAGGCCTGGATCTTGTCTTCCGTGTCGACGAGCTCGGACTGCAGCTGGAGGAAGTTCTGGCTCGCCTGCAGCTGCGGGTACGCCTCGGCGACCGCGAAGATCGACTTCAGCGCCTGCTGCATGTGGTTCTCGGCGGCTCCGGCCTCGACCGGGCCCTGCGCCTGCAGGGTCTCGGCGCGGGCCTGGGTGACCGACTCGAACACGGACTTCTCGTGCGCGGCGTAGCCCTTGACCGCCTCGATGAGGTTCGGGATCAGGTCGGCACGACGCTTCAGCTGCACCGTGATGTCGCTCCACGCCTCGTCGACGCGCACGTTGAGCGTGACGAGGGAGTTGTACGTGGCCCACAGGTAGATGCCGATGATGAGGACCAGCGCGACGACGATGATGACGGGAATGAGCCATTCCATGGCTGATCAGCTCCTAGCCTGCGGGAATCGGGGTGCCGTCTCATCTTATCCGCGAGCCCCGGTGGCGGCCCGGTTTCCCATGAGACTCGAAGGCTTCTCACTCCCGGCTCACCCGCGACGTGTCGCGCACGCGCAGCCGGGGCGTAGGCTCTCGCTCGTGGAGCAGGAGGGCATCCGGGTCCCCGGTCGCCGCCGCGGCCGCCCGCGGGCCGCGGAGGTCGGCGCGGCGCGCGGCCGCATCGTCGCCGCCGCGACGCAGGAGTTCGCCGAGCGCGGCTACGAGGCGGCGTCGATCCGCTCGATCGCGCGGCGCGCGGAGGTCGACCCGGCGCTGATCCGGCACTACTTCGACGACAAGCAGGCCCTCGTCGCCGCGGTGGTCGAGGTGCCGCTCCGGCCGGACCGTATCGTCCAGGGCGCGCTCGACGGGCCGCTCGACGCCGTCGGCGCGGGGCTCGTGGCCGGCGTCCTGCGCGCCTGGGACTCGCCGGCGGTGCGTCCGGCCGCCCTCGCCGCGCTCCGCGGCGCGGTCGGGCACGGCCCCGTGTCGCGGATGCTGCGGGAGTTCCTCCGCCGCGAGCTCATGCACCGCATCGCGGCCCGACTCGTCGAGGCCGGCGTCGACGAGGGCGAGGCGGAGCTGCGCGCCGAGCTCGCCGTCTCCCAGATCGTCGGGCTCATCATGGTGCGCTACGTGCTCGTCGCCGAGCCGCTCGCGAGCCTGGATGCCGGCGAGATCGTGCGCCGGCTCGCGCCCGTCGTGCAGTTCCACCTCGACGGCGGCGCAGGGCTTGACAGCGCCGGGCCCGCGGCGAAGAATTCCCCGCATGATGAATAACGCGGATGCCTCGAGCGGCGCCGCCGTCGTCGTCCGCGGGCTGCACGTCCGCCGCGGCCGGAACGAGGTGCTCGACGGGCTCTCGCTCGCCGTGCCGCGCGGCCGCATCGTCGGGCTCCTCGGCCCGAGCGGCAGCGGCAAGACGACGCTGATGCGCGCGATCGTCGGCGTGCAGGTCATCCGCTCGGGCGAGATCGAGGTGCTCGGGCTGCCGGCCGGCAGCGCCGCGCTGCGCACCCGCGTCGCCTACGTCACCCAGCAGCCGAGCGTGTACGACGACCTCACCGTGCGGCAGAACCTCCGGTACTTCCGCCGCGTGCTCGGCGCCCCGGCGTCCGACGTCGAGCGGGTGATCGACCGCACCGAGCTCGGCCCCGTCGCCGAGCGGCTCGTCGGCACCCTCTCGGGCGGCCAGCGCGGCCGGGTCTCCCTCGCCGCGGCCCTGCTCGGCTCCCCGGAACTGCTCGTGCTCGACGAGCCGACGGTCGGCCTCGACCCGGTCCTGCGCGTCGAGCTGTGGGCGCTGTTCCGCGCCCTCGCCGACGACGGGGTGACCCTGCTCGTGTCGAGCCACGTCATGGACGAGGCGAAGCGCTGCGACCGGCTGCTGCTCATGCGCGACGGCGAACTCCTCGCCGACGACACCGTCGACGGAGTGCTGGAGGTCACCGGCACCGACGACGTCGAGGCGGCCTTCCTGCGGCTGATCGAGCGCGGCGAGCCCGACCTCCGCTCCCCCGCCGAGCGCGAGCGGCGCGCCCACGGCCGCCACGAGGCATCCGCCGCACCTGCGCACGCCCCCGCCGACCCCGAAGCGGAGGAGCCGAGATGACCCTCAGCCGCACCTTCACGACCGCGGGCCGGGTGCTCGCGCAGATCCGGCACGATCCGCGCACCATCGGCCTGCTCGTCGTGGTGCCGAGCCTGCTGATCGGCCTCGTCGCCTGGATCTTCACCGACACCGACGTCTTCAGCGGCATCGGGCCCGCGATGATCGCGCTGTTCCCCTTCATCGTGATGTTCCTCGTCACGAGCATCGCGACCCTCCGCGAGCGGCGCAGCGGCACGCTCGAGCGGCTGCTGTCGATGCCGCTCGGCAAGGGCGACTTCATCCTCGGCTACGCGCTCGCCTTCGGGCTGCTCGCCGTCGTGCAGACGGCCGTCGCGGTCTCGTTCGCCGTGTGGGTGTGCGGGCTCGAGATCTCGGGCTCGATCTGGCTGCTGTTCGCGGTGGCGGTCGCCGATGCGCTGCTCGGCACGGCGCTCGGGCTCCTCGCGAGCGCCTTCGCGCGCACCGAGTTCCAGGTCGTGCAGTTCATGCCGGTGCTCGTGTTCCCGCAGATCCTGCTCGGCGGCATCTTCATCCCCCGCGACCAGCTGCCCGCCGTGCTCGAGGCGATCAGCGAGTGGCTCCCGCTCAGCTACGCGATCGACGCCCTGCAGGCCGTCGCCGCCGACTCGGAGTCCACGGCGTGGGTCGTCGGCAAGCTGCTCGTCATCGGCGCCTGGATCGTGGGCTCCATCGTCGTCGGCTCCATCACTCTCCGCCGCCGCACGCCCTAGCCGGCGAGCGTCCGGCGACCCGCACGGCCCGACTCCGCGCCGAGCACCCGGTCGAGGTAGTCGTTGCGGAAGCGCCACTCGGGGTCGAGCTCCTCGCGCACGGCGAGGAAGTCGTCGAAGCGCGGGTAGCGCTCGCGCAGTGCGGCGGCGTCGAGCGTGTGCATCTTGCCCCAGTGCGGCCGCCCCTCGTGGGCGAGCATGATCTCCTCGACCGCGCGGAAGTACTCCGTCGGGTCCTCGCGGAAGTAGCGGTGCACCGCGAGGTACCCCGTCTCCCGGCCGTGCGCCGTCGACAGCCAGTTCTCATCGGCCGCGGCCGCGCGCACCTCCACCGGGAAGCTGATCCGCCAGCCGCGCCGCTCGATGAGCCGCTGCACCTCGCGCAGCGCCTCTGGCACGGCGGCGAGCGGCACGGCGTACTCCATCTCGCGGAAGCGCACGGTTCGGTTCGTGACGAACACCTTCGGCGAGAAGTCGGCGAAGTCGCGGCTGCCCTGCAGCCGCTCCACCTGGCGGGCGAAGAACGGCACCACGGGCGGCACCACGGTGCCGAGCGCGCAGACCCCGCGGTAGACGCCGTTCGCGAGCAGTTCGTCGTCGAGGTAGCGCGACAGCCGGCCGAGCGGCTTGCGGGGCGCGTCGCCCGGCAGCCGGGTGTTCGTCTTCGTCATCGCGATCTCGGTGTGCGGGAACCAGTAGAACTCGAAGTGGTCGGCGCCGCGCACGCGCTGCTCCCAGCCGTCCAGCACCTCGGTGAGCGGCTCCGGGTGCTCGTCGGCGTGCAGCACGTACCGCGGCACGAGCTGGAGCGTGAGCTCGACGAGCACGCCGAGGGCGCCGAGGCCGAGGCGCACGGCCGGCAGCAGCTCCGGGCGGGATGCCTCGTCGACGGTGAGCAGCTCCCCCGTGCCGGTGACGAGCTTCGCGCCGACGATCTGGGTCGCGAGGCCGCCGAAGCCGAGGCCCGTGCCGTGGGTGCCGGTCGAGGTGGCGCCGGCGATCGACTGCCGGTCGATGTCGCCCATGTTCGGCAGCGCGAGCCCGTAGGGCGCGAGCAGGGCGGGCAGCCGGTGCAGTCGGGTGCCCGCGCCGAGCGTCACCCGGCCGCGCTCCACGTCGACGTCGAGGACGCCCTCGATCGCATCGAGGTCGAGCTGCACGCCCGGAGCCACGGCGATGCCGGTGAAGCTGTGTCCGGCGCCGACGGGCTTGATCGCGAGCCCCGCGGCGGCGGCCGCGGTCACCGCGCGCTGCACTGCCTCCGCGCTCGCGGGCCGCTCGACCCGCACCGGCCGCGCCTGCTCGGTGCGCCCCCAGTTGCGCCAGATCGCGCCCGTCGCCGCCACGGCATCCCGTCCTCTCGTCACCGCTCCGCGCTCGCGCGCGCCGTCCGTCGTCGTCCCGCTCATTGCGGTCTCCGCCTCACAGGAACGCCCAGCCCTCGCCGCGGTACGTCGGCAGCTCGCCGATCACCGCGTCGCCGTCGACGACCGCGAAGGAGTTCAGGTGCTCCGCGAGCTCGCCGGACTTCGTGTGGCGGAGCCAGACCCGCTCGCCCACCCGGAGCCGCCTCGCGGCGCGGCCGGTGACGGGCGACTGCACTTCGCCGGCCATCTCGCGGGGCAGGAGCTCGAGCCCCTCGGGCCAGACGATGCGCGGCAGGCGGTCGGGCCCGGGCGGGCCGGAGGCGATCCAGCCGCCGCCGAGGATCGTCGCGTGCTCGGCGCTCGGCCGGCGCACGACGTCGAGCGCGAAGGCGGCCGCGGGGGCCGGGGCGAACTGCGTGTAGCCGTCGAAGAGGTGGCCGGCGAGGATGCCGGAGCCGGCGGCGATCTCGGTGATCGACGGGTCGGCGCTCGTCGCCTCGAGGGAGCCGGTGCCGCCGCCGTTCACGAACTCGAGCTCGGCGTGCTCGCGGATGCGGGCGATCGCCCGCGCGCGGCGCTCCAGCAGCTCGGGCATGGAGCGCGACTGCATCCACCGGTTCATGACCCCGTCGACGGGCTTGCCGGGCGGCGCGGTCTGCACGCCGGCGATCTGCGCCTCGTACGACATGACGCCGACGAGCGCGAAGCCCGGTCGGGCGGCGAGGTAGGCCGCGAAGGCCCCGGCGTCGTCGGGCTCGTGGATCGGCGAGCGGCGGACGCCGAGGTGGCCGAGCACGGGCGCCTGCCAGGAGGCGTCGAGCTCGAGGCACACGCGGATCGTCTCGCGCTCGCCCGGGGGCAGCACCGCGTCGACGAGGTCGAGCTGGGCGGGCGAGTCGACCATGAGGGTGATCCTCGCGGCGAGCTCGGGGTCGGTGGCGAGGCGCCGGATGCTGCCGCGCTCGGCCGTCGGATAGCCGACGACGACGTCGTCGACGGTGTCGGCGAGCCGGATCGCCTCGGCGAGCGTGTAGGCGAGCACGCCCCGGTACCCGGGCATCCGGAGCAGCGCCTCGATGACGCCGCGCACGCGGATCGACTTCGAGGCGACCCGGATCGGCGTGCCCTGGGCCCGGCGCACCATGTCGGCGGCATTGTGCCGCAGCGCCCCGAGATGCAGCGCGCCGACGGGCGCGTCGAGGTGGGCGGTGGCCGCAGTCATCCGGGTCCAGTACTCGGCCGGGTCGCGCCAGACCGCGGCATCCGCCGTCGGCCGGCCCGTGAGCCGGAGATCGATGGCCGTCACGCCGGGGGCCTCCTTGGTTCTCGTCGTGGGCTTCTTCGTCGTCGTGCCGCGCGTCGTTCCGCGCGTCGTGCCGCCCGTCGGGGCCGGCCGCTTCGCGGCGCTCATGCGACGCTCCGCACCCGGGCGACCGCGAACGCGCCCGCCGCGGCGAAGGCGGCGGACAGCACGAACACGAGCACGAAGGAGCCGGTGAGCACGACCGCGGCGGCCCCGATGAGCGGGGCGATCGCCTGCGGCACGGCGGAGGCGATGTTCATGATGCCGAGGTCCTTGCCGCGGCTCGCCGCGTCCGGCAGCACCTGCGTCGCGAGCGCCTGATCGACCGAGAGGAAGCAGCCGTAGCCGGCGCCGAGCAGCCCCGCCGCGATCATCGCGACGGTGAGGTCGGGCACGAGGGCGAGCAGCAGCGCGGCGAGCGCCTGCAGCCCGGAGGCGACGAAGACGAACACCCGGCGCTTGCCGGTGCGGTCCGACCAGCGGCCGAGGCCGAGCGAGGCGAGCACGACGAACACCATGTAGATGAGCGTGAGCACGATGAGGTCGTCCTCGGCGTGCTCGTCCTTCAGACCGAACATCAGGAAGTACAGCAGCAGGCTCGTGCCGAGCGCGTTGCCGACGGAGACGAGCACGCGGCTGAGCAGCGTCCAGCCGAAGTCGGGGTAGCGGCGCGGGCTGATCCACAGGGAGGAGAGGATGCCTCGCGCGGTCACCCGCGCACGGTCGGCGGCGAGCAGGGGCTGGTCCCGGCGCAGCAGGAACGGCACGGCGAGCAGCACGAGCAGGAGCGCGAGCACCGCGTAGCCGGCCACCTGGCCCGCGACGAGCTCGGTGACGAGCAGCAGACCCGCGATGATGCCGACCGCCTGCGGGGCCGACATCCAGCCGGACACGAAGCCGCGCTGGCCGACCGGCACCTGGTCGGAGATCGTCGCGGTGAGCGCCGCGGTCATGATGCAGAAGCCGACGGATGCCGCGACCCACGCCGCGCCGATCGCCCAGATCTCCGTCTGGAAGCCGAGCAGCACGAGCGAGAGGGCGAAGACGAGCGCGCCGATCGCGATCCACGGCCGCCGCCGGCCGAATCGGCTCGTCGTGCGGTCGCTCATGGCGCCGGTGAGCGGGTAGGCGATGATCGTCGCGACGGCCGCGATGCCGGAGATGACGCCGAAGGCGAGCACCGAGTCGACCCAGTTCTCCGGGTGCAGCTCGGCGTCGATCTGGGCGGGCAGCAGCAGCTGCACGGGCGTCAGCTGCGCCATCCACACGCCGAACCAGACGGTCGCGAAAGCCGCGATCCAGCCCGCCGAGACGCGGCGGACCGGTTCGGCGAAGGCGCCGACCGCGCCGCTCGCGGTGCCCACGCCGATGCCGTGCGGGCCGGGCGCTGCGCCGGGCCCGGCGCCGGGGTCGGGCGCGCCGGGGTCGATTCGGGTCATCGGGGGTCCGCCATTCTCGAGAGGGCGTCGGCCGCGGCGGCGACGACGCGGGCGGCGGCCGCGTCGTCGCGGTCGACCAGCCAGGTGATGGTGAGGCCGTCGGTGAAGGCGACGAGCACCCGGGCGACGTGCTCGACGGGCAGCCGCCAGCGCGCGCCGGTGAGCGCGGCGGCGGCCTCGAGGGCCTCGACGACGAGCTCGGCGTAGCGCTCGTACTGCGCGACGGCGAGGGGATGCCGCTCCGGCGAGCGGAGCGCGTACTGGGTGAGCTCGAGCATGGCCTGCTCGTGCTCGGGATCGGCGCGGAGGTGCTCGAAGTAGCGCAGCAGCCCGGCCTCGACGAGCTCGGCGAGCGTCGCGCCCTCGCCGGCCGCGGCCACGAGCTCCTCGGGTGCCACGGCCTTGCGTTCGCGGGCCACGACGGCGCCGATGAGCTCGTCGACGAGCTCGTCCCGCGACTCGAAGGCGTAGTGGAAGCTCGCGAGGCTCATGCCGGCCTCGGCCACGATCGCGCGCGTCGTCGCCTGAGCGAGTCCCTCGCGGGACACGACCCGCAGGGCGGCCTCGATGAGCGCCGAGCGGCGGTCGGCGGCGGACATCCGCGCCATCGCGTCCTCCTCGCCGTCGAGTCGTCGCGACGACCGCGTCGCGACGAACTGGGACAGTTGACCCAGTCGCCTCAGTATGCAGCATCCGGCCTCGGATCGCTACGCTCGCTTCATGCGCCTCGGTGTTCTCGATGTCGGTTCCAACACCGTCCACCTCCTCGTGGTCGACGCCCACCCCGGCGCCCGCCCCATCCCCACGGCCTCCAACAAGTCGGTGCTGCGCCTCATGCGCTACCTCGAGCCCGACGGGGCGATCAGCTCGGAGGGCGTCCAGGCGGTGCTCTCGGCCGTCGGCGAGGCGGCGAGGGCCGCGCGGGAGGCCGGCATCGAGGAGCTGCTGGCGTTCGCCACCTCGGCGATCCGGGAGGCCGCGAACGGCGAGCACCTGCTCGACCTCGTGGAGCGCGAGACCGGTATCCGGCTCGACGTGCTCTCCGGCGAGGACGAGGCCCGGCTCACCTTCCTCGCGGTGCGCCGCTGGTACGGCTGGTCGGCCGACCGCATCCTGCTCTTCGACATCGGCGGCGGCTCGCTGGAGATCGCGCTCGGCGGCGACGAGGTGCCCGACGTGGCGCGCTCGCTCCCGCTCGGCGCCGGGCGCTCGACGATCGCCTTCCTGCCCGACGACCCGCCCTCGGTCGAGCAGGTCGGCCGGCTGCGCGAGCACGCGCGGCGGGTCATCGAGGGCGCGCTCGGCGACTTCCGCGCCTATGTCGGCCCCGACCACGTCGTCGGCTCCTCGAAGACGATTCGTTCGCTCGCCCGGCTCGCGGGCTGGACCGAGGACGGCGTCGGATCGTCGGGCCGCGCGATGCTGAAGCGCAAGGGCCTCGACGACTGGATCCCCCGGCTCGCCCGTATCCCCGCCGACGCCCGGCCCGCGCTGCCCGGCATCACCGCCGACCGCACCTTCCAGATCGTCGCCGGCGCCGTCGTGCTCTCGGAGGCGATGCGGGTGTTCGACGTCGACGAGCTCGACGTCTCCCCCTGGGCGCTGCGCGAGGGCCTCATCCTGCGCCGGCTCGACCACCTCGACTGAGCGCGGTCAGGGCCCGCCTCGCGCGGAACGTCGCCGCGTGCCCGGTGCCCGGTGCCCCGTGCCCCGTGCCCCGTGCCCCGTGCCCCCACTGGGATTCGAACCCAGACTTGAGCGGGTTTAAGCCGCCTGCCTCTGCCGGTTGGGCTATGGGGGCGCGGCGGCCGGGCGCACTCGCCCGAGACGCCGAACGCGGCGCCGCCCGAGGGGCGACGCCGCGTCACAGTGTAGTCAGCTGCCGGACCGCCTACTTGGCGGCGACGACCTCCTCGGCCTTCGCCTCGGCGGCGGGCGCCTCGGCCGCGGGCTCGGCCGGAGCGGCCTTCTTCGCGGTCGTGCGCTTGGCCGGAGCCTTCTTGGGCGCGGCCTCGCCGGCCTCGGCGTTCGCGGCCGGAGCCTTCTTCGCCGCGGCCTTCGGCTCGGCCTTGGCGGGCGCGGCCTTCGGCTCCGCCTTCGCGGGCGCAGCGGGCGTCGTCGGCGCGGCGTCGGCGGCCGGCTTCGGACGGGCGGCGAACTCCTCGAACGCGGCGCGCGGGCGCTGCACGGCCGACAGCGACACGATGTCGCGGCCGAGCCAGAAGTTGTTCCACCAGCCCCAGAACACGCGGAACTTGCGCTCCCAGCTCGGCATCGCGAGGCCGTGGTAGCCGCGGTGCGCGAACCAGGCGAGCAGGCCCTTGATGGCCAGCTTGCCGGACTGGAACACGCCCGAGCCGAGACCGAGGCCCGCGACGGCACCGAGGTTCTTGTGCACGTAGTTCTTGGGCTCCTCGCCGCGGAGCACCGCGACGACGTTCTTCGCGAGCAGCTTGCCCTGACGGACGGCGTGCTGGGCGTTCGGCACGCAGTAGCCGCCGACGCCGCCGCCGCTGAGGTCGGGCACGGCCGAGATGTCGCCGGCCGCCCAGGCGTCGGCCACGATGTCGTCGTCGTCGCCGACGCGGAGGTCGGCACGGGTCTTGATGCGGCCGCGCTCCTCGACGGGGAGGTCGCTCGTGCGCACGATGGCGGGGTTGGCCATGACGCCGGCGGTCCAGACGATGAGGTCGGACTCGAAGCTCTCGCCCGTGGACAGCTCGATCTTGCCGTCGACCGCGCTCGTGAGCTGCGTGTCGAGGTGGATCTGCGCGCCGCGCTGGTCGAGGTGCTTGATCACCCAGTGGCTGGTGGGGAGCGACACCTCGGGCATAATGCGGCCCATCGCCTCGATGAGGTGGAAGTGGGTGTCCTCGAAGCTGAGCTGCGGGTAGTACTCGAGCAGCGCACTCGCGAAGGAGCGCAGCTCGGCGAAGACCTCGATGCCGGCGAAGCCGCCGCCGACGACCGTGACGGTGAGCAGGCGGTCGCGCTCGGGACCGGCGGGCAGGTTGGACGCCTTGTCGAAGTTCGAAAGCAGGCGGTCGCGGATCGCGACGGCCTCTTCGATGGTCTTCAGGCCGATCGCGTTCTCGGCGATGCCGGGGATCGGGAAGGTGCGCGAGACGGCGCCGCCGGTGACCACGACGACGTCGTAGTCGAACTGCCACGGCTCACCCTCGGCCGGCGTGATCGTCGCGGTCTTGGCCGCGTGGTCGATCTTCGTGACCTTGGCCGTGACGACGTTCGTCTTCTTCAGGTGGCGGCGCTGCGCGACGACCGCGTGGCGGGCCTCGATCGAGCCGGCCGCGACCTCGGGCAGGAACGGCTGGTACGTCATGTAGGGCAGCGGGTCGACCACGGTGACCTCGGCTTCGCCGGGACGCAGCCACTTCTCGAGCTTCCACGCGGTGTAGAAACCTGCATACCCGCCACCGACGATGAGAATCTTGGGCACGGTGAATGGACTCCTTGATTTGTGGGGATGGGCGGTCAGTCCCCGCCGCCGCGGGTGCTCCGCCTGATATGCCGAGTGGCGCCGATGCCCAACAGCGCTGCTAGCGTACCAAATCCCGCGACCAGTGAGAGCGGGATCGTGATATATGCGAGCGTCCATGAGGTGGGCAGCAGGGTCTGGGTGCTCGCCGACTCGGGCAGCGGCGGGTCGGCGATCGGCACGATCTGCTCGTCGGGCGCCTCCGTCGCGGGCGCCTCGCCGCTCGCCCGGCGGTGCAGCCGGATCCAGTCGGAGAGGCTGCCGAGCGGGTTCGCATCGACCTTCGGCACGTCCTCGGTGAGCGCGGCGACGGGGTCGATGATGCCGTAGCCGTAGAGCGGCCCGCCGACCGGGTGGCCCTTGGGATCGGCCGTGGAGATCACGCGGTTGATGACGTTCGCCGCGTCGAGCTCGGGGTACTGGGCGCGCACGAGCGCCACGAGGCCGGAGACGATGGGCGCGGCGGCGCTCGTGCCGCTCCACTGCACGTAGGAGCCGTCGGGGCGCACGCCGACGAGGTCCTCGCTGGGCGCCGCGACCGCGATCGTGATGCCCTGGGAGCTCGCGTCGAAGCTCGCGTTGCCCTCGCGGTCGACGCCGGCGACGGTGAGCACGCCCGGGATCGTGGCTGGGGCGCCGACCTCCGTGGTGCCGCTGCCCCGGTTGCCCGCCGCCGCGACGATCACGACGTCGTGCTCGAAGGCGTGCATGAACGCGGCGTCCCAGCTCTCGGGCCAGTCGCGGGTGTTGCGTGTGAGCGACATGTTGATGACGTCGGCGCCGTTGTCAACCGCCCAGACCACGGCCTCGGCGATCTGCTCGTCGTTCGAAGCGGCGGCGCCGGTGTCCTCGCCGAAGGCGACGGACGCGGTCAGGATGGATGCCTCGGGCGCGACGCCAATGACGCCGTTCCCGGGCGTCGAGCCGCGGCCGGCCAGGAGCGAGGCGACCATGGTGCCGTGCTCGGGCTTCTCCCCCACCGGGGTCTGCCCGTCGGGCGAGCCGAGGCCCGAGACATCCGTGCCGCCGGTGATCGCGCCCTTCAGCTCGACGACGGTGCCCGCGACGCCCGTGTCGATCACCGCGACCGTGACGCCCTTGCCCTTCGTCGTGTTCCAGGCGGTCGAGAAGCCGTACTCGCTCAGCCAGTACTCGAGGTCGCGCACGGTGTCCGCGTGCGCCGGGGCCGCGCCGACGCCGACGAGCGCCGCGGTCGCGGCCGCGAGCGCGAGCCCGCGCACGATCCGCGACGCGCGCCCGCCGCGCCGGCGGCCCGTCATCGGCCGGGCTCCTCGGCGGGCGGCGCGCCGCCCGCGGCAGCGGCGTCGTCCACCCCGTAGTCGGCGCACTGGCAGACCTCGGGCGTCCAGCTGGAGCGGGCGAGCGCGAGGTCGCCGATCGGGTTCGCCCCCGGCCCCGCGGCGAGCGCGTGCGCGGCGACGGCGTGCAGGCACTTCACGCGCGTGGGCATGCCGCCGGCCGAGACGCCCGCGATCTCGGGCACCTCGCCGAACTGCGCGCGGTCGGCCAGGTAGTCCTCGTGGGCGCGGGCGTAACCGGCGGCCACCTCGGCGTCGGCGTGCAGCAGCTCGTTGCACTCGACCATGAGCTGCGCGGCCTCGAGGAAGCTCATCGCGGCCGTCGCGGCGGGGTGGCTCAGGTAGTAGAACGTGGGGAAGGGCGTGCCGTCGGCGAGGCGGGGGGCGGTCGCGACGACCGTCGGCGCACCGCACACGCAGCGGGCGGCGATGCCGACGACGTTGCGCGCCTCACGGCCGAGCTGCGCCGAGACGATGCGGAGGTCGCGCTCGGCGACGGGCTCGAACGGCGGGCGGGTCATCGGGTACCTCCGGGGGTGGCCGCGGCGGGCGGCGTGGTCGCTGCTGGGTCGGCGGGCGGTGCGCTCGGGTCGGTCGCGCCGGGTGCGAGGCCGGCGGTCATGACGGAGTCGAGCAGGCTGGAGAGCCAGTCGTGCTCCGCCTCGGTCACGTCGGCGGAGACCGCGTGCTCGGCCTCGGTCTTGTCGGCGTCGCTGCGGTCGTCGATGACGAGGTAGCTCACTTCGCCGGGCAGCACGTAGTAGAGCCGCTCGCGCGCCTGGGTGACGATGAACGTCTCGTCGCTCCAGCGCTCGCGCTCGGTGCGGAGCTTCGTGAGTTCGGCCTCCTGCTGGGAGACCTCGGCGCGCAGTTCGGCGATCTGCTGCCGCTGCGCGGCGAAGGAGGAGACCGTGGGAGCGAGCACGACGACGGCGAGCACGAGCAGGCCCATCATGATGAGCGAGAACCCCGAGAAGCGGATGCCGCCGAGCCATCCCTGCCGCACGGCTCCGGCCTCGGGCGCCTGCGCGGCCGACGAGGCGGCGCGCCGCCGGGCGCTGCGCGGCTGGCGCTCGGGGCGGGGCTCGCGCGTTCGCTCGGGCCGGGGCTCGGCCTGCGGCTCCTGGGCAGCCGGGGTTCCGGCGTCCGCCCGCTTCGCCGGCTTCGGCCGGCCGGGGCGCTGGGGGCGCTTCGGTCCGCTCATCGCGCCTCCTTCCCGGCCGATCGCCCGGGGAACGCAGCAGGGGGCGGCCGCCTGGCCACCCCCTGCTGTCGCGGCTCGCGCCGCGATCGTCTTACGCCGTGAAGCGCGGGAACGCCGTGCGGCCGGCGTACACCGCGGCCTCACCGAGCTCTTCTTCGATCCTCAGAAGCTGATTGTACTTGGCGACCCGCTCGGAACGGGCGGGCGCGCCCGTCTTGATCTGGCCGCAGTCGGTCGCGACCGCGAGGTCGGCGATCGTCGTGTCCTCGGTCTCGCCCGAACGGTGCGAGAGCACCGCGGTGTAGCCGGCGCGCTGCGCGAGCTTCACGGCGTCGAGGGTCTCGGTGAGGGTGCCGATCTGGTTCACCTTCACGAGGATCGAGTTGCCGGCGTGCTTCGCGATGCCGTCGGCGAGGCGCTTCGGGTTCGTCACGAACAGGTCGTCGCCGACGAGCTGGAGCTTCTGCCCGAGCGAGGCGGTGAGCTCGGCCCAGCCGGCCCAGTCGTCCTCGGCCAGCGGGTCCTCGATCGAGACGAGCGGGTACGCCTCGGCGAGCTCGGCGTAGTACGCGTTCATCTCGGCCGCGCTGCGGTCCTTGCCCTCGAAGCGGTAGACGCCGTTCTCGAAGAACTCGGTCGACGCGACGTCGAGGCCGAGCGCGATGTCGGTGCCGAGCGTGAAGCCCGCCTTCTGCACGGCCTCGGAGATGAAGTCGAGCGCGGCGCGGTTGTGCGCGAAGTCGGGGGCGAAGCCGCCCTCGTCGCCGAGGCCGGTCGAGAGGCCGTTGGCCTTCAGCAGGCTCTTCAGCGCGTGGTAGGTCTCGACGCCCCAGCGGAGGCCCTCGGAGAAGGTCGGCGCGCCGACCGGGAGGATCATGAACTCCTGGATGTCGACGCCGGTGTCGGCGTGCGCGCCGCCGTTGATGATGTTCATCATCGGCACGGGCAGCACGTGCGCGTTCGGGCCGCCGAGGTAGCGGAAGAGCGGCAGGTCGGCGGCGTCGGCCGCGGCCTTCGCGACGGCGAGCGAGACGCCGAGGATGGCGTTCGCGCCGAGGCGGCTCTTGTTGTCGGTGCCGTCGGCCTCGATGAGGGCGGCGTCGACGAGGCGCTGGTCGCTCGCGTCGAGGTCCTCGATGGCCGGGCCGAGCACGTCGAGCACGGCGTCGACGGCCTTCTGCACGCCCTTGCCGAGGTAGCGGTCGGCGTCGCCGTCGCGCAGCTCGTAGGCCTCGAACGCCCCGGTCGACGCCCCCGAGGGCACGGCCGCCCGGGCGAGCGATCCGTCGTCGAGGAGGACCTCGACCTCGACGGTGGGGTTGCCGCGCGAGTCGAGAATCTCGCGCGCGCCGACTGCTTCGATGAATGCCACAGTGGACTCCTCTGATGGGGGCTTCGTGGGGTTGGGAAGGTGTGGACGACGCCATCGTGATCCGCCGCCCAGTCTAGGGGCGTCGGCGGGAGCCACAACTCCGCGGGGCGCCGGCGCCGCGGGGCACCGGTTACTCGCCGAGCTCCCGGAACTCGAGCGCCGAGGCATCCGCCGTCTCGGCCGTCACGCTCGCGAAGGCGTCGAAGCCGTCGGCGGTGACCCGGTCGAGCAGCGCTCGGAAGTTCTTCACCCGGCGCTCCAGCCGGACGCGGACGCCGGAGGCGACGAGCTCGCGCTTGATCGCGAGCAGCCGTTCGGCCGGCACCGCGCCGTCGTGCACGAGGACGACGGCCCGGGGGCGGCCCGCGTCGCGCAGCTCCAGCAGGTCGACGATGCGCTCGAAGCCGATGGAGAAGCCGCAGGCCGGCACCTCCTGCCCGAGGAAGCGGCCGATCATGCCGTCGTAGCGTCCGCCGCCGCCGAGCGAGTAGCCGAACTCGGGGTGCGCGATCTCGAAGATCGTGCCCGTGTAGTAGCCCATGCCGCGCACGAGCGTCGGGTCGAACTCGATGGCCGCGCCCGGCAGCGCCTCGCGGAGGGCGCGCAGCTCGGCGTAGGCGTCGAGGTCGAGCCAGGCGGGCGGCGGGGCGACGCCGTCGTGCAGGTGCCAGTCGGCGGCGGTGAGGCCGTGCAGCGCCTCGACGACGGCGTCGGGCGAGGCGACCGCGCCGGTCTCGACGAGCTCGGCGGCGACCCCGTCGACCCCGATCTTGTCGAGCTTGTCGACGGTGATGAGCGCGCGCTCGCGGAGCTCGGCGGGCACCCCCCAGGCGGCGAGGATGCCGGCGAGGATGCGCCGGTCGTTCAGGCGGATGGTGCAGCCGGCGAGGCCGAGCGCGTCGAGCGTCGCGACCGTGGCCGTCAGCAGCTCGAGCTCGGCGAGCGGGGTGGCGTCGCCGATGATGTCGATGTCGCACTGCACGAACTGGCGGTAGCGCCCCTTCTGCGGGCGCTCGGCCCGCCAGACCGGGGCGATCTGGATGGAGCGGAACACGGGCGGCAGGGCCGCGCGGTGCGTCGCGTAGAACCGGGCGAGCGGCACCGTGAGGTCGTAGCGCAGGCCGAGATCGGCGAGCGAGAGCGGGTCGCCCGCCGCGGCCGCGGCGCTGAGCTCGGCCTCGCCGAGGCCGCGCTTCATCACTGCGAAGGCGAGCTTCTCGTTGTCGCCGCCGAGGCCCGCGTGGAGCCTCGAGCTGTCCTCCATGACCGGCGTCTCGATCTCGTCGAAGCCGTGCGCGGCGTAGACCCCGCGGATGACGCCGAGCGCGTGCTCGCGGCGGGCCTTCTCGGCGGGCAGGAAGTCGCGCATGCCGCGCGGAGGCGTGACGGTCTGGGCCATGCGCCCATTCTTCCAGGCGCGGACGGGTGCCCGCGTCGCCGGGCGGCTAGCGCGGTTCCGTCTGCGCGGATGCCTCGGCCGCCCGCACCTCGGCGCTGAAGCCCCGGACGGCGCCGCGCAGCGCGCGCTCGGCGTCGAGGCCCCGGTCGCGGGCCTCGGCGACGAGCCGGAGCAGCGCCTCGCCGAGCTCGGCCTCGTCCGCCGGGAAGGAGTCGCTCGGCGACGGCGCGCCCGAGAGCGTCACCCGCGGGCCATCCGTCCGCGGGCTCGGCGCGACGCCGGCCTTCTCGGCCTTCGTCAGCACCTTCGCGGCGAGCGCGAGCGCCGGCATGCCCATCGGCACGCCGTCGAGCACGCTCGTGCGGTGCGGCTTCTCGTCGGCCTTCAGCTCGTCCCAGAAGCCCACGACGTCCTCGGCGGTCTCCGCCTCGCGGTCGCCGAAGACGTGCGGATGCCGCACCACCATCTTGGCCGTCATGTGCCGGGCGACGTCCTCGAGGTCGAAGTCCTCGCCCGGCGTGTGCGCGGCGAGGTCGGCGTGGAAGAGCACCTGGTACAGCACGTCGCCGAGTTCCTCGATCATCTCGGCGCGGTCGCCGGACTCGATCGCGTCGATGAGCTCCCAGCACTCCTCGACGAGGTACTGCACGAGCGAGGCGTGCGTCTGCTCGGCGTCCCAGGGGCAGCCGCCCGGGGCGCGCAGCAGCGCGACCGTGGCGATGAGCTCGTCGAGGGCGGGGTGAGCGGCGGCGGTCATGCGCCCAGCCTAGGCGCGCGGGCCGGCAGCGGGTGGGCCTAGTGCACGACCGCGAGCAGCACGCCGACGCCGATGAACAGGCTGCCGAAGATGCGGTTCACGATCCGCTGCCCCCGCGCCGACGTGGTCAGCCGCCGCAGGCCCTGCGCCGCGACCGCGAAGAAGCCCCACATCACGATGACGTCGACGATCACCACGGTCGCCCCGACGACGAGGTACTGCGGCAGCAGCGGCAGGCCGGGGCGGATGAACTGCGGCAGGAAGGCGAGGAAGAAGACGATCGCCTTCGGGTTCAGCAGGTTCACCCAGAGCCCGCGGCGGAACATCGACCAGCGCGACTCGCCGCGCGCGACGGCGGCCGGCGAGGCATCCGCGTCCGCTTCCGCCTCCACCGGCTCCGGCGCGACGCTCGGCTCCGGCACGGCGCTCGGCTTCGCGAGGATCTGGCGGATGCCGAGATACACGAGGTAGGCGGCGCCGGCGTAGCGGATGATCTCGAAGACGAGCGGCGAGGAGGCGACGAGCACGCCGACGCCCGCCGCGACGATCACGATGTGCACGACGAGCGCGGCCTGCTGACCGAGGATGCCCCAGATCGAGCGGCGGAAGCCGACCGCGAGCGAGTTGCCCATGGTATTGATCGCCCCGGCGCCCGGTGTGAAGCTGATCACGAAGCAGGCGGCGAGGAGCGTCGCCCAGAGCGAGAGGGTCACCGCCCCAGCGTAGGGGCCGCGCAGCCCCTGGACGGTAGGATCGTTCGCGGAGTGCCGGGAAGTCTGGTCGGCGAACGTGATCGAAGACCGTACGAAAGGCTCGCATGAACCTCCTCCGATCCGAGCGCTGGGCCGCCGTGCTCCTGCTCGTCGCCGCCGCCCTCGGGCTCCTGCTCGCGAACACCTCGGCGGGCCCCGGCCTGCTCGCGCTGAAGACCGAGCACCTCGAGCTGCCGTGGCTCGGCCTCGACCTCTCGATCGGCCACTGGATCAGCGACGGTCTGCTCGCGATCTTCTTCTTCATCGTCGCCGTCGAGCTCAAGCGCGAGCTCGTCATCGGCGAGCTGAACAGCCTCTCGAAGGCGCTGCTGCCCGCGATCGCCGCAGTCGGCGGCGTCGTGGTGCCCGCCCTCATCTACCTGGCGTTCACCGCCGGCACGGCCACCGTCGACGGCTGGCCGATCCCGACGGCGACCGACATCGCCTTCGCGCTCGGCGTGCTCGCGGTGTTCGGCACCTGGATCCCCACCCGGGTGCGGGTGTTCCTGCTCGCGCTCGCGGTGCTCGACGACCTCATCGCGATCCTCATCATCGCGTTCTTCTTCACGAGCGACGCCGACCTCGCCTCGCTCGGCTTCGCCGGCATCGCGATCGCCCTCTTCGGCGCGGTCAGCCGCATGATGAAGCCCCGTTCGGCGTGGATCCTCTCGCGCCGCCCGCAGTGGCCCATCGTGGGCGTGCTGATCCTGCTCGGGGTGCTCGCCTGGTACTTCGTGTACCAGTCGGGGGTGCACGCGACGATCGCTGGCGTCGCCCTCGGCCTCGTCATGGCCCGCCGCCCCGGCGGCCGCGCCGTGCACGCGCTCGAGCCTTGGTCGAACGGCGTGGTGCTGCCGCTCTTCGCGCTCTCCGCGGCGATGGTCGCGGTGCCGCAGCTCAGCCCCTCGCAGCTCGACCCGGCGTTCTGGGGCATCCTCGTCGGACTCCCGGTCGGCAAGATCGTCGGCATCCTGATCGGCGGCGGCATCGGCGCACTCGTGGCGCGGCGGCGCGACAGCACGCCGCTCACCTGGGGCGACCTGCTCGTGGTCGGCGCGCTGGGCGGCATCGGCTTCACGGTGTCGCTGCTGATGAACGAGCTCGCCTTCGCCGGGCTGCCGGAGGTCGCGGACGAGGGCACGCTCGCCGTGCTGCTCGGCTCGGGCGTCGCGATCGTCGTGTCCGCCGTCGCGGTGTCGCTGCGCTCGGCGCAGTACCGCCGCCGTGGGGCGAAGGCCGGCGTGGGCGGGGCGTTCTCCCGATGAGCGCGGCGGACGTTCCCGACGACGGCCTGCCCGACGACGGCCTGCCCGACGGCGCCGAGCCGGCGAGCGCGCACCTGCGCGCAGAGCTCCGCCCGCGTCGGCTCCGGGGCCTCGGCAAGCTCGTGCACACGGCGCTCGTCGTCGCCGGCGAGGCGACGAGCCTCGGCGGCCCCTCCGTCGCCGAGCTCGTCGTGGTGCGTGCCGACACGGCGGCCCCCGTCATCCGCACGAGGGCCGGTTCGCTCGTCGAGGCCGACGTGCTGCTGCAGCAGATCCGACTCGACCTCGAGACGATGACGGTCGCGGAGTTCCTCGCCGAGTGGGGCCACCTGAAGCCCTAGGCCGGCCCGACCCCCGGCTGCCTGCGTGCCCGACGCCGCGGGAGGAGATTCGCACCTCGGGAGGACCCGATCCCCCGAGGCATCCTCCCTCGGCGACGATCTCCTCCCGGCGCGCGGGCCGGCCGCAGCCCGCCGGCCCGAGCCGCGTGGGCCCGGGCCCTGCCGCTCAGCTCTGCTCGGCGGCCGCGGGCGTCTGCTCGAAGATGTTCGCCACGAGCCTGGACACCCACTCGATGAGGTCGCCGTCGCCCGGCGCTTCGCCGCCCGGCGTCGGGAAGGGCACGAGGATCACGTCGTTCTGGGCGAAGTGCTTCGCCCCCGGGTACAGCCGCTCGAGCCGCACCCGCTTGGAGTCGGGGATCTTCGCGGGGGCGATGCGCAGCTTCGAACCGGTCGCGATGACCTCGGCGAGCCCGGCGAGCTGCGCCTGGCGGCGCAGCCGCGACACGGCGACGAGGTGCTCGACCGACTCGGGCGGGGTGCCGTAGCGGTCGACGAGCTCCTCGAGCACCTGGTCGATCTGGCCCTCCTTCGAGGCCGGCCCGCTCGCGGCCGAGAGCTTCTGGTACGCCTCGAGCCGCAGCCGCTCGCTGTCGACGTAGTCGTCGGGGATGTGCGCGTCGACGGGGAGTTCGAGCCGCAGCTCCGTCTGCCCCTCGGCGACCTCCCCGCGGAACGCCGACACGGCCTCGCCGATCATGCGCAGGTACAGGTCGAAGCCGACGCCCGCGATGTGCCCGGCCTGCTCGGCGCCGAGCAGGTTGCCGGCGCCGCGGATCTCGAGGTCCTTCAGCGCGATCTGCATGCCGCCGCCGAGCTCGTTGTTCGCGGCGATCGTGGAGAGCCGGTCGTGCGCGGTCTCGCTGAGCGGCTTCGACGGGTCGTACAGGAAGTACGCGTACGCCCGCTCGCGGCCTCGGCCCACCCGCCCGCGCAGCTGGTGCAGCTGGGAGAGGCCGTACTTGTCGGCGCGGTCGATGATGATCGTGTTCGCGTTCGAGATGTCGAGGCCAGTCTCGATGATCGTCGTCGAGACGAGCACGTCGAACTTGCGCTCCCAGAAGTCGCTCACGATCTGGTCGAGCGTGTGCTCGGGCAGCTGGCCGTGCGCGACGGCGATGCGCGCCTCGGGCACGAGCTCGGCGAGCTGCGCGGCGACGCGGTTGATCGACGAGACCCGGTTGTGCACGAAGAACACCTGGCCCTCGCGCAGCAGCTCGCGGCGGATGGCCGCGGCCACCTGCTGCTCGGTGTACGGCCCGACGAAGGTGAGGATCGGGTGGCGGTCCTCGGGCGGCGTCGCGAGCGTCGACATCTCGCGGATGCCGGTGACCGCCATCTCGAGCGAGCGCGGGATGGGCGTGGCGCTCATCGCGAGGATGTCGACGTTGGTCTTCAGCTTCTTCAGCGCGTCCTTGTGCTCGACGCCGAAGCGCTGCTCCTCGTCGATGATCATGAGCCCGAGGTCTTTGAACCGCACCTTCTCGGTGAGGATGCGGTGGGTGCCGATGACGAGGTCGACGGTGCCGTCGGCGAGGCCCGCGATGGTCTCGCGCGCCTCCTTGTCGGTCTGGAAGCGGCTGAGGGCGCGCACATGCACCGGGAAGCCGGCGAAGCGCTCCGTGAAGGTCTCGAAGTGCTGCTTCACGAGCAGCGTCGTCGGCACGAGCATCGCCGCCTGCTTGCCGTCCTGGATCGCCTTGAACGCCGCGCGCACGGCGACCTCGGTCTTGCCGAAGCCGACGTCGCCCGCGAGCAGGCGGTCCATCGGGATCGGCCGCTCCATGTCGGCCTTCACCTCGTCGATGGTCTGCAACTGGTCGCTCGTCTCGGTGTAGGGGAACGCCTCCTCGAGCTCGTGCTGCCACGGCGTGTCGGGGCCGAAGGCGTGGCCCTTGGCGGCCATCCGCGCGGAGTAGAGCTTCACGAGCTCGACCGCGATGTCGCGCACCGCCTTGCGCGCGCGGCCCTTCGCCTGCGCCCAGTCGCTGCCGCCCATCTTCGAGAGCGACGGCGCCTCGCCGCCGACGTAGCGGCTCAGCAGGTCGAGCTGGTCCATCGGCACGAAGAGCCGGTCGCCGGCCTGGCCGCGCTTGGACGGCGCGTACTCGAGCACGAGGTACTCGCGCACCGTGGTCGGCTGCTGGGCGATGCCGGCCGTGCGGCTCGGCCCCTTCGGCCGGGTGCCCGTGGCGACCTCGCGCTGCACGAGCTCGACGAAGCGGCCGATGCCGTGCGTCGCGTGCACGACGTGGTCGCCGGGCTTCAGCTGGATCGGGTCGACGACGTTGCGGCGGCGCGTGGCGAGCTTCTTGCCCGCGCGCTGGTCGTAGGCGGCCGAACGCCCGTAGAACTCGGCCTCGGCGAGCAGGCCGAGCTTCGCCTCGGGCACCTCGAAGCCGCGCGCGGCCTCGGCCTGCACGAGCAGCACGACGCCGGGCTCGGGCTCGGCCGGCACCTCGTCGACGAGCCGGGCGGCGAGCCCCGCCTCGGCGAGCACGTCGCGGGCGCGCTCGACGAGGCCCTGCCCGGCGGCGGCCACGACGAGCGACCAGCCCTCGCGCATGCGCTCGGCGACGTGCTCGACGGCACCGGTCACGTTGCCCTGGAAGCTCGGCACGGCGTTCGCCGCGATGCGCACGTAGCTCGCGTCGTGCTCGACGTCGTCGGCGGCTTCGCCGGCGTCGAAGGGCGACAGCGTCCACCAGACGCGCTTGAGGTCGGCCTCGCCCGACGCGGTGCCCTTCGACGAGCTCAGGGAACCAGTGGCGGCGTCGCGGAGCTCCCGCAGGGTCAGGAAGTCGCCCGCGTCGAGATCGATGGGCGCGCCGGCGCCCACGGTGGCGGCGCTCCATGCGGCGGCGAGGAACTCCCGGTTCGTCTCGGCGAGGCTCGCGGCCCGGCCGGCGACGCGCTCGGGCGCGATGACGGCGATCGCCGACTGCGCGGGCAGGTAGTGCGTGAGCGGCACGAGCCGTTCGGTCAGGGCCGGGGCGAGCGACTCCATGCCCTCGACGGGGATGCCCTCGGCGATCTTCTCGAGCATCTGCGACAGGCTCGGGAACTCGTGCACCATCTCGCGCGCCCGCTGGCGCACGGCCGGGGTGAGCAGCAGCTCGCGACTCGGCGCGAGCTGCACGCGCTCGACGGGCTCGGGCAGCGAGCGCTGGTCGGCGACGGAGAAGGCCCGCAGCTCCTCGACCTCGTCGCCGAAGAACTCCACGCGCACCGGGTGGTCGGCCGTCGGCGGGAAGACGTCGAGGATGCCGCCGCGCACGGCGAACTCGCCGCGGCGGGCCACCATGTCGACGCGCGCGTAGGCGAGGTCGACGAGCCGCAGCGCGAGCTCGGAGAGGTCGTGGCCGCGCGCGCCGGCGACGAGCTCGATCGGCGCGAGCGCGGCGAGGTTGTCGGCGATGGGCTGGAGGGCGGCGCGCACCGAGGCGACGACGACGAGCGGATGCCGCTCGCCCGGGGCGGCGCCCCACTCGTGCAGCCGGCGGATGGCGTGCAGCCGTCGCCCGACCGTCTCGGCGCTCGGCGAGAGCCGCTCGTGCGGCAGAGTCTCCCACGCCGGGAACTCGAGCAGCTCGGCGTCGGCCGGCAGGTAGGGCGCGAGGGAGCCGCGCAGCGACTCGCCCTCGCGGCTCGTGGCGGTCACGACGAGGAGCACGGGGGCCAGTCCGGCCGCCCTGCGGCGTTCGAGGAGCCCGGCGAGCAGCGGCGCGTCGAGGCCGGCCGGGGCCGAGAAGTCCGCGCTGTGCTGGGCCTCGCCGAGGGCGCGTTCGATCGTGGAGGCGCGCGAGAGCGCCGTGTTCAGACCCTGCAGACTCACCGGAGAAGTCTACGTCGCCCCGCCGACACGACGGCCGGGCGAGGCATCCGCCGTCCGCCGCCCGCGGTGGCTCCGGATACGATTGGCCCGGCCAGACGGAAGGACCCCACGCATGATCATCGCCGCCGCAGACGGCTCCGCCCTCGGCAACCCCGGCCCGGCCGGCTGGGCCTGGTACGTCGCCGACGACTGCTGGGCGGCGGGCGGCTGGAAGCACGCCACGAACAACCAGGGCGAGCTCACCGCCGTGCTCGAGCTGTTCCGCGCGACCGCGCACCTCGACGAGGAGCTGCTCGTGCAGTGCGACAGCCAGTACGTCATCAACTCGGTGACGAAGTGGATGCCGAACTGGAAGCGCAAGGGCTGGCGCAAGTCCGACGGCAAGCCCGTGTTGAACGTCGAGCTCCTGAAGCAGCTCGACGAGGCCATCGCCGGCCGCCGCTACCGCTTCGAGTGGGTGAAGGGCCACGTCGGGCATCCCATGAACGAGGCCGCCGACGCCAGGGCCCGCGCGGTCGCCGAGGCGTACCGGCGCGGGTCGGCGGTGCCGTCGGGGCCCGGCTGGTCGGGTGCGTGCGAGGCGGACGCCGCGGCGGCCGCGCAGGTGCTGGCGACGACCGAGCCGATCGGCGCGGCCGAGGTCTTCGAGGACGAAGCCCCCTCGCTCCACGACGACCGCTCCCCCGCCGACACCGCCCTCTTCGACTTCGACGACCCGGCGGCCGACTGGCTGGCGATGACGCTCGAGCTGACCACCGACGAGCACGCGAGGCTCGTCGAGCGCGCACGGGCCGCGGGCACGAGCCCCGAGGAGTTCCTCCGCGGGCTGATCTAGCGGGCGAGGCGGGCGGTGCTGCGCCCGGCTCAGCTCGGCGCGTGGAAGCGCTGCTGCGCGGCGAGCAGGCCGTCGTCGGCGATGGCCTCGACCGCGTCGGCCGCGTCGGCGAGCAGGTTCGGCAGGCTCTGCCGCTCGGTGCCGGAGAAGTCCTTCAGCACGAAGTCGGCCGGGTCCTGCCGGCCGGGCGGCCGGCCGATGCCGACGCGCACGCGCAGGTAGTCGGCGCCGAGCGCCTTCGAGATGTCGCGCAGCCCGTTGTGCCCGCCGTGGCCGCCGCCCTGCTTGAGCCGCACCGTGTCGAACGGCAGATCGAGCTCGTCGTGCACGACGACGAGCCGCTCGGCGGGGACGTCGTAGAACTTCGCGAGCGCGGAGACCGGACCGCCCGAGGTGTTCATGTAGCTGTTCGGCTTCGCGAGCACGAGCTTCGGCCCGCCGGGGCGCAGGAAGCCCTCGGCGACGCGCGACGGCGTCTTGTGGCTCTTGAAGGGCGCGCCGAGCCGGCCGGCGAGTTCGTCGAGCACCATCTGGCCCACGTTGTGCCGATTGCCCGCGTACTGCGCGCCGGGGTTGCCGAGGCCGACCACCAGCCAGGTGTTCTGCGCCACCTCGGGATCCTCTCGTCGCCGCCGCCGGAACCACGCCATGCCGCGCTCCGATCCGGTCCATCGGGCCGATCGGCCCGATGTCCGAGCGTACCGGACGACGACCGCCCGTCCCGGCCCTGCCGAACGGAGCGGCCCCGGGAACGACGAGGGCCCGCCGCGATCCGGGGATCGGGGCGGGCCCTCGTGCGCCGGGCGCGGAGCTTACTCCGCGGCCGCCTCCTCGGCGGGGGCCTCGGCGGCCTCCTCGCCCTCGGCGGTCTCCTCGACGTCCGCGACCTTCTGCGGCACGTGCACGTTCACGACGAGCGCGTCGGCGTCGCTGATGAGCGAGGCGCCCTTCGGCAGGGTGACGTCCTTCGCGTGGATCTGGGTGCCCTCCTCGAGGCCCTCGACCGAGACGACGACGTTCTCGGGGATGTGGGTGGCCTCGACCTCGAGGGTCAGGGTGTGCGAGTCGAGGTCGGCGACGGTGCCCGCAGCCGACTCGCCCTCGAGGTGCACCGGCACCTCGACCTGGACCTTCTCGCCCTTCTTCACGACGATGAGGTCGAGGTGCTCGATGATCTGCAGCACCGGGTCCTTCTGCACGTCCTTGACGAGCGCGAGCTGGCTCTTGCCCGAGATCTGCAGGTCGAGCACGGCGTTCGCCTTGCGCACGATCAGGCCGATCTGGTGGGCGGGCAGGCTCACGTGCACCGGCTGGGTGCCGTGGCCGTACACGACGGCGGGGATGCGGCCGGCGGCGCGGAGCTTGCGCGCCGCACCCTTGCCGAACGAGTCGCGCTCGAGCGCTTCGACCTTGTTGTCTTCGTCCATGGTGGTTCTCCTTGCGGGCTCACGCTGCTGCGCTCCGGGATGGTGCGCTCTGCCGGCCCAGATCTGGGGTCTGTTCTCTTCAACTCGAACGCGCGGCACCCGAGGGGTGCGCGTGAGGAATCGCCGTGAGTCGCATTCGACCGCGTCGATCACGGATGCCTCGAGCCGGCTCTCGCCCGCCCGCGGCCTCCCTCGCCGAAGTTCAATCGCCCAGTCTACCCGATCGGCCGGCCCGGCCTCGCCCGCGCGTCGGCGGACGTCGCGCGGAACACCGCGCCCGCTCCGCGCACTACGCTGAGAAGACCCCACTTTCCCGTTCCGAGGAGAATGCCTTGCCTGAAGCCGTCGCGAACATCGGAGTCGTCGGACTCGCCGTCATGGGTTCGAACCTGGCCCGAAACCTGGCCAGCCGGGAGGGCAACACCGTCGCGGTGTTCAACCGCTCCCCCGAGCGCACCCGCACCCTCGTGACCGAGCACCCCGAGGCGGGCTTCGTGGCCGCCGAGAGCTACGACGAGTTCGTCGCCTCGCTCGCGACGCCGCGCACCGCGATCATCATGGTGCAGGCCGGCCGCGGCACCGACGCCGTCATCTCCGAGCTCGTGAGCCGCTTCGAGCCCGGCGACATCATCGTCGACGGCGGCAACGCGAACTTCCACGACACCATCCGCCGCGAGGGCGAGATCAGCCCGACCGGCATCCACTTCGTCGGCACGGGCATCTCCGGCGGCGAGGAGGGCGCGCTGAACGGCCCCTCGATCATGCCCGGCGGTACCGCCGAGTCGTACGAGACGCTCGGACCGATCCTCGAGACCATCGCCGCCCGCGCCCCCGAGGACGGCGCCCCCTGCGTCACCCACGTCGGCACCGACGGCGCCGGCCACTTCGTGAAGATGGTGCACAACGGCATCGAGTACGCCGACATGCAGCTCATCGCCGAGGCATACGACCTGATCCGCCAGGGCACCGGCAAGTCGCCGGCGGAGATCGCCGACATCTTCGCCGAGTGGAACACGGGCGAGCTCGAGAGCTACCTCATCGAGATCACCGCAGAGGTGCTGCGCCAGGTCGACGCCGACACCGGTGCGCCGCTCGTCGACGTCATCCTCGATTCGGCCGGCGCGAAGGGCACCGGCGCCTGGACGGTGCAGAACGCGCTCGACCTCGGCGTCCCCGTCTCGGGCATCGCCGAGGCCGTCTTCGCCCGCAGCCTCTCCTCGCAGCGCGCCCAGCGCGAGGCCGCCGCCTCGCTACCCGGCCCCGACGGCGGCTGGGTCGTCGCCGACGCCGACGCCTTCATCGAGGACGTCCGCCAGGCGCTCTACGCCTCGAAGATCATCGCCTACTCGCAGGGCTTCGACGAGATCATCGCGGGTGCCGCCCAGTTCGGCTGGGACGTCAAGAAGGGCGACATCGCCCGCATCTGGCGCGCCGGCTGCATCATCCGCGCCCGCTTCCTGAACCGCATCGCGGACGCCTACGCCGAGGACCCCGAGCTCGTGGCCCTCGTCGTCGCGCCGTACTTCCGCGACGCCGTGGCTGGTGCGCAGCAGGCGTGGCGCCGGGTGGTCGTGGCGGCGGCGCAGGCCGGCATCCCCGCCCCCGCCTTCGCGTCCTCGCTCGCGTACTACGACGGGCTCCGCGCCGAGCGCCTGCCCGCCGCCCTCGTGCAGGGTCAGCGCGACTTCTTCGGCGCGCACACCTACCAGCGCGTCGACAAGCCGGGCGTCTTCCACACGCTCTGGTCGGGCGACCGCAGCGAGATCGAGACCACGCCCTCCTCGCACTGAACTCGGGATGCCCCGGCGAGCCCGGCCCCGCTGCACGCGGGCCGGGCTCGCGGCCGTTAGGCTCACGACGACCCGCGACGCACACCGCAGACACCGCCGAGGAGGCCGCGCATGCCGGAACCCCGCTGGAAGCAGGAGGGGCAGGACCCCGACTACCGCTTCTCCCTCGCGAACGAGCGCACCTTCCTCGCCTGGATCCGCACGGCGCTCGCCCTCATCGCGGGCGGCGTGCTGCTGCACGAGTTCGCCGCAGGCATCGGCCCGCGCGCGCTCGTCACGGTGCTCTCCGTCGGCCTCGGGGTCGCCGCCGCCGGGCTCGGGCTGCTCTCGTACTTCCGCTGGCGCAGCAACGAGATCGCGATGCGGCACGACCGGCCGCTGCGCTTCAGCTGGTCGCTGCCGGTGCTCGCGGGCGTCTGCCTCGTCACCTCCGTCGTGCTCACGGTGTTCCTGATCCTGCCGTGAGCGCCGTCATCCGCGATCCGGGGCTGCAGCCCGAGCGCACGGCGCTGTCGTGGACGCGCACCGCGCTCGTCGTCGCCGTGAACGCCCTGCTGGCGCTGCGCACCGGGCTCGTCGCGGGCGAGCCGTGGCTGATCGTGACGGGCACGGTGCTCTTCTTCGCGGCCGGCGCGGTCGGCGCGGTCGGCGGCATCCGCCGTCGCGAGCTCAGCGAGGGCCGCTACACGCCCGCCCCCTGGCTCATGCTCGCCGTCTCGGCGGCGACGCTCGCCGCGGCCGCGGCCGGGATCGCCTCGGTGTTCGCCGGCCCCTGACCCGGTGTTCGCCGGCCCCTGACTCGCTGTTCGCCGGTCCCTGAGGGAGGCGGCGCCCCGCGGCCGCCCGCTCCCAGCCGCGGATGCGAGACTGGATCCCATGGCCCCGCGCGACCTCGAACCCCGCCACCCCGCCGAGCCCGGCGAGCCGGGCCCCCGCGGCCCGCGCGACTGGGACGAGGTGCCGGCCGAGCTCGCCTTCGCCGACGACGGCTCCGCACCGGACGGGCCGTCCCGCTGGGAACGCCGGAGCCGGGTCATCCGCTTCACCGTCATCGTCGCGCTCGTCGCGATGCTCGCCCCCATCGTGCTCTCGACCGTCTCGGTCGCGCAGTCGAGCGCGGCGCGAAGCTGCGCCGTCATCGTCTCGGCGTACGACCGCGACGCGGCCGGCTCGCACGTCGCGCTCGAGCTCTTCGGGCCGGGCGGAGCGGGCTGGATCTGCTACGCGGATGCCTCGGGCGAACCACGCCCGATCGCGAACCTCGGTCTCCTACCGGGCGCGCCGCCCCGCGTGCTCGGCCCCGACGAGGTGCCCGCGTAGCTCGCGCCGCGCGCCCCGCGCCCCGCGCCCGGGCTCAGCCCTCCGGCGCGTCGCCGTCGGGGAAGACCCGTTTGTACTTGCGCCCGTCGGGCAGCTCGACCGTGCGCGAGGCGAGCTGGCCGCGGCTGACCCGCAGGTAGATCGCCTGCGCGGTGACGCCGAGCTTGGCCGCGGCCTCGGCGACGGAGAGGCCGGGCAGCTCGCTCGGGCGGCTCGACGGCCGCTCGCGCTTGCGCTTCCGGCTCGCCTCGCGCCGCTCGGCGATGGCCGCGTCGTCGCCGGCCCAGCGCTGCTTCGCCGCGCCCTCGCTCAGCCCGGCCGCGGCGGCGACCTCGGCCCAGTCCGCCCCGCCGTCCCGGGCCTCGCGCACCGCGGCGAGCACGGCGGGCTCGGACTCGAGCGCGCGCAGCAGCCGGCGCACGGCCCGGACGCGGTCGAGCGCCGCCGGGCCATCCCCGTCCGCATCGAGGGCCGCGAGCGCGTCGAGCGCCGCCCTGGTCTCGCCGTCGAGGAACCCCATCGAGCGATCCCGCGTCAGCCCTGGCCGGCCTCGGCGTTGATGAGGCGTGTGCGCACCTCGCGCCGGATGACCTTGCCGATGAGCGAGCGCGGCAGCTCCTCGACCGCGACGACCCGCTTGGGCACCTTGTACGGCGTCAGCTGGTCGCGCGCCGCCTGGCGGATGCCGGCCTCGTCGAGCTGCTGCCCCGGCTTCAGCACAACGACGGCGACGACCTGTTCGCCCGAGTGCGCGTCCGGCACCCCGACCACCGCGACGTCGGCGACCGAGGGGTGCGTGCGCAGCGCCTCCTCGACCTCGCTCGGGGCGACGTTGAACCCGCCCGTGATGATGAGCTCCTTGATGCGGTCGACGATGCGCACGAAGCCCTCGTCGTCGATCGAGACGATGTCGCCCGTGCGGAACCACGGCGCGCCGCCCTCGGGGTCCTCGACGAAGACCGCGGCGGTCTCGTCGGGCTTCTTCCAGTAGCCGGAGAAGACCTGCGGACCGCGCACGACGAGCTCGCCCTCGGCGCCGGGCTCGACGTCGCGCGTCGGCTCCTCCGGGTCGACGACGCGGCACTCCGTGCCCGGCAGCGGCAGCCCCACGGTGCCGGCCTTGCGGTTCGGCGCGACGGGATTCGCCATCAGCACCGGCGAGCACTCCGAGAGCCCGTAGCCCTCGACGAGATAGCCGCCGGTCGCAGCCTCCCACGGCTCGACGACGGCGGGCGAGAGCGGCATGGCGCCGGAGATGGCGATGCGGATGCCGGCGAGCGGCACCCCCTCGGCGGCCGCGGCGGCGGTGAGCCGTTCGTAGATCGGCGGCACCGCCGGCAGGAACGTCGGCGGTCGGCGCTTCACGACCTTGAGCACCAGGTCGGGGTCGAACTTCGGGAAGAGCACGAGCCGGGCGCCCATGCTCATCGCGAAGGTGAGGCAGAGGGTGAGCCCATAGGCGTGGAACATCGGCAGCACGGCGTAGACGACGGCGCTGCCACGCGGGATCTCGGGCACCCAGCTGCGCGACTGCGCCGCGTTCGCGATGAGGTTCGCGTGGCTGAGCGTGGCGCCCTTCGGGCTGCCGGTCGTGCCGCTCGTGTACTGGATGAGGGCGACGTCGTCGACCTCGGGCGCGATGATGTGCGCGTCGATCGGCTGGGCCTCGACGAGCTCGGGCCACGGCACCGTGCCGCGCACCTTCGTCGTGAGCGCGGCGCGGGACTCACGGGCCTTCGCGATCGGCAGCCGGAGCGCGAGGCGGGTGCCGAACGGCATCGCCCGGGTCGGGTCGACCGAGACGATGTGCGCGAGCTTCAGGTCGGCGGGGAACGCCTGCAGCGTGTCGACCACCTTGTCCCAAGCGACGACGACGCGGGCTCCGTGGTCCTCGAACTGGTGCCGCAGCTCGCGCGGCGTGTACAGCGGGTTGTGCTCGACGACGATGCCGCCGAGGCGGAGCACGGCGTAGAACGCGACGATGTGCTGCGGGCAGTTCGGCAGCACGATGGCGACGGGGTCGCCCTTCTGCACGCCGAGGAGGCGGAGCCCCTCGGCGGCCCGTTCGATCTCGGCGCCGAGCTCGGCGTACGTCGTCTCGCGTCCGAAGAACTCGAGCGCGACGTGCTCGGGGTACGTCTCGACCGAGTGCCGGATCAGGTCGTACAGCGAGCCCTCGACGGCCGGGAGGTCGTCGGGGACGCCCTCGGCGTAGCTCGCGACCCAGGGCCGACCGGGCAGCGCGGGGCGCCCGGATGCCGCCTGCTCGCCGGACGCCGCCTGCTCGCCGGGCTCGGCCATCAGGCCGCGCCGTCGAACATGCTCGTGACCGAGCCGTCCTCGAAGACCTCGTGGATGGCGCGGGCAAGCAGCGGCGCGATCGGCAGGATCGTGAGCCGGTCCCAGTGCTTCTCCGCCGGGATCGGCAGGGTGTCGGTGACGACGACGCGGTCGATGAAGTCGGACTGCAGGATCTCGACGGCCGGGTTCGAGAACACGGCGTGGGTCGCGGCGACGACGACGCCGATCGCGCCGTTCGCCTTGAGCGCCTCGGCCGCCTTCACGATCGTGCGGCCCGTGTCGATGAGGTCGTCGACGAGGAGGCAGACGCGGCCCTCCACGTCGCCGACGATCTCGTGCACCGAGACCTGGTTCGGCACGAGCGGGTCGCGGCGCTTGTGGATGATGGCGAGCGGGGCGCCGAGCTTGTCGCTCCAGATGTCGGCGACGCGCACCCGGCCCATGTCGGGCGAGACGACCGTGAGGGTCGCCGGGTCGAGGGAGTTCTTGAACTCCTCGAGCAGCACCGGCATGGCGAAGAGGTGGTCGACGGGGCCGTCGAAGAAGCCCTGGATCTGCGCCGCGTGCAGGTCGATCGACATGATGCGGTCGGCGCCGGCGGTCTTGAACAGGTCGGCGACGAGGCGGGCCGAGATCGGCTCGCGTCCGCGGCCCTTCTTGTCCTGCCGGGCGTAGGGGTAGAACGGCGCGACGACGGTGATGCGCTTGGCCGAGGCGCGCTTCAGCGCGTCGACCATGATGAGCTGCTCCATGAGCCACTCGTTGATCGGGGAGGTGTGAGACTGGATGACGAAGGCGTCGGAGCCGCGCACGCTCTCGTCGTAGCGCGCGTAGATCTCGCCGTTCGCGAAGGTGCGGGCATCGGTCGGCACCAGCTCGGCGCCCAGCTCGCGGGCGATCTGCTCGGCGAGTTCCGGATGCGCGCGCCCCGACACCAGCACGAGGCGCTTGGATCCGGTGGTCTCGATACCCGACATGTGTTCGTCCTCTCAGCCGGTCCGGCCTCGTGTCACTCGGCGTCGGTCGCGGCGGCCGTGCCGGCGGCCTCGGCCGCCTGGGCGGCCGCAGTCCCGGCACGATGCGTCGTGACCCACCCCTCGATGTTGCGTTGCGGTGCGACGTTCACGGCGAGCGCTCCGGCGGGGACGTCCTTGCGGACGACCGTTCCGGCGCCCGTGTAGACGCCGTCTCCAATGGTAACGGGCGCGACGAAGACCCCGTGCGAGCCAGTGCGCACGTGGGAGCCGATCTCGGTGCGGTGCTTGTTCACCCCGTCGTAGTTCGCCGTGATCGAACCGGCGCCCACGTTCGACTGCTCGCCGATGCGGGTGTCGCCGATGTAGCTCAGGTGCGGCACCTTGCTGCCACGGCCGATCTCGGCGTTCTTCGTCTCGACGAAGGTGCCGATCTTGCCGCCGTCGCCGAGGACGGTGCCCGGGCGGAGGTACGCGAACGGCCCGACCTCGGCGCCCGCGCCGATCACGGCGAGCGTGCCGTCGGTGCGCTTGACGTGCGCGCCGGCGCCGATCTCGCAGTCGACGAGGGTGGTGTCGGGGCCGACGATCGCGCCGGTGGCGATCGTCGTCGCGCCCTTCAGCTGCGTGCCGGGCCGGATGGTGGTGTCCGGCTCGATCGTCACCGCGAGGTCGATCCAGGTGGTCGCCGGGTCCTCGATCGTGACGCCGTTCAGCTGCCAGCCGCGCACGATGAGCGCGTTCAGCCGGGCCGCCGTCTCGGAGAGCTGGGCGCGGTCGTTGATGCCAGCGACGAGCCACGGCTCGGCGACGGGCACGGCCTCGACCTCGCTGCCCGCCTCGCGGAGCAGCTGGATGACGTCGGTGAGGTACTTCTCGCCCTGCGCGTTCTCGGTGGTGAGGTTCGCGAGCTGGTCGCGGAGCGCGGCGGCACCGAAGGCGTAGATGCCGGCGTTGATCTCGGGGATGGCCCGCTCGACCTCGCTCGCGTCCTTCTGCTCGACGATGCGGTCGAAGCCGCCGGCGGGGCCGCGAACGATGCGGCCGTAGCCGTGCGGGTCGTCGTAGATGGCCGAGAGCACCGAAGCGGCGGAACCGGTGTCGCGGTGCTGCGCGAGGAACGCGGCGAGCGTGTCGGCGTCGAGCAGCGGCACGTCGCCGTTCAGCACGAGCACCTCGCCAGCGAAGTCGGCGGGCAGTGCGGCGACGGCCTGCTCGACGGCGCGGCCGGTGCCGGGGATCTCGTCCTGATCGACAATGGTGGTGCCGGGCAGCTCCGCCTCGATGGTCTCGGCGACCCGGTCGCGCTCGTGCCGCACGACGGCGAGCACGTGCGCGGCGTCGAGCGCCCGCGCGGTGCGCAGCACGTGCCCGACGACCGGCGAGCCGGCGAGCGGGTGCAGCAGCTTCGGGGTCGCCGACTTCATGCGGGTGCCCTGTCCTGCCGCCAGGACGATGATCGCGAGGTTCTGATCGCTCATGCTCCGCCACCAGGATTCGAACCTGGGCCTCACAGCTCCAAAGGCTGTCGTGCTGCCGTTACACCATGGCGGACCGCGCCGCGGCGTGCCGTTGCGCGCCATCAAGTCTGCCACGGCGCGCGCCGCGGCATGACGGCCGACGACGCGGGGTCGCGAGCGGGGTCGCGCCCCGGGCGATAATGGCCGGATGACGCACGCGGACGAGGTGGATCGGATCGTCGCCGACTGGGAGCGGGAGCGCCCGGATCTCGACTTCTCCCCGCTGCAGGTGCTCTCCCGGGTGGCGCGGCTCTCGAAGCACCTCGACCGGGAGCGCAAGCAGGCCTTCGCGCGCTCGGAGCTCGAGTCGTGGGAGTTCGACGTGCTCTCCGCGCTCCGCCGGGCGGGTGCGCCCTACCGGCTGTCCCCGAAGGCCCTGCTGCAGCAGACCCTCGTCTCGAGCGGGGCGATGACGAACCGCATCGACCGGCTCGTCGCCCGCGGGCTCGTGAGCCGGCAGACCGATCCGCACGACGGTCGGGGCATCCTCGTCGAGATGAGCCAGGCCGGCCTCACCCGGGTGGATGCCGCGATCACCCGCCTCGTCGACGCGGAGGCCGAGCTGCTCGGCAGCCTGCCGCCCGCGGAGCAGAAGCGCCTCGCAGGGCTCCTGCGCAAGCTCATCGTGAGCTTCGAGGAGCCCGCCTAGGCGTCGGTCGCCGCCGTGGACGCCTCGGCGAGGATGACCTCCGCGAGGTCAGCCGCTCGGCTCCACATGGGCCAGTGCCCCGTGGGGAGGTCGACGACGTCGAAGCCGTCCAGCTTCGCGAGCTCGGCGAACATGGGATGCCCCGCCCGGACCAGCTCCCGCACCTGCTCGGCCGGGATCGAGCAGCACACCAGGGTCGTCGGGACGCCGTGCCTGGCCTCGTTCGCGAGCTCGACGGGCTGACGGAGCACCGTGGCGGGCTCCGGGACGGACCGATCCCGGAACCGCGCGAGGGCCTCGGCGCTCAGCCCGTCGAGGCTCGCCTGCTGCCCGAGCTCCTCGAACGGCGGCAGCGGCAGCTCGACAAGCGCGTCCGGGAGCTCGGGGGCGAAGACGCTGCCGTCGGCCACGGGGCCGGAGTCGACCCAGACCACCCGGGCGACGAGCTCGGGACGACGGTCGAGCACGAGGCTCACGGGCACGTTGGCCCCGCTGTGGGCGACGAGGACGACCGGGCGGTCGCCCTGCTGCGCGATCGTGTCCAGGATCGCCGCCGCCTGCTCGTCGAGCGTCCTCGACGCGCGCTCGGGGTCGGCTGGGTCGAGCCCGGGCAGCGTCAGCGCGACGGCGCGGTCGGGTCCGAGGTGGCTCAGGACGTCGTCCCACGCCCAGGCGCCCAGCCAGTGGCCGGCGATGAGGACGATGGTCGGATGGTTCGCAGTGGTGGTCATGCGACCACCCTCGCAGCCTCGGCGGACACCGGTGTGTCACTATTTCTGGCATGAATTCGATTCCCCCCGGACCCTGCTGAGGCCGGGCCCATGAAGCGCGCCGAACGACTGCACGCCCTGTCGGAGATGCTGCGCCGCAGCGGTGCCCGCGGCGTCTCCGCCGACCGCCTGGCCCGGGAGTTCGAGGTGTCGGTGCGCACAGTCAAGCGCGACCTCGACGCACTGGAGCGCAGCGGCGCGCCGGTCTGGTCCCGGCCGGGCCCCGGCGGCGGGTACGGGCTCGCCGAGTACGCCACGCTGCCGCCCGTCACCCTCTCCCCCGCGCAGGCCGTGGCGCTCCTCGCGGCGTCGTCCGCGGCATCCGATGCGCCGTACGCCGATCTGGCGGCCGCCGGCATCCGCAAGATCCTCGACGTCCTCGACCCGAGGACACGAGCGCGGGCCGAGGAGCTGGCCCACCGGATCTGGGTCGATGCGCCTCCGCCGGCCTCGCGTGCCGTCAGCTCGGCGCTCGAGCAGGCGCTGGCCGAGCAGCGGGTGGTCCGCCTCAACTACACCGCGGCGGACGGCACCTCGACCACGCGCGACGTCGAGCCCGTGCTGTTCGCCTCCACGAACGGCCGCTGGTACCTGGTCGGGTGGTGTCGGCTGCGCGACGCCATGCGCTGGTTCGCCGTGTCGCGCGTCGAGCGGGCCAGCGTCACCGCGATCGCCTGCAGCGGTCACACCGTCGAGGAGGTCGGCGAGCCCCCGGAGCACGCCAGGCCGGTGCACGGCCGGCTCGCCTGACCCGGCACCGAGCTCATGACTTCTTGAGGCTCGTTTTTGAGAATGATTATCGTTAACGATAGCGTGGCGGCCATGATCACACGCACCAGTCCCCCGCCTCGCCGTCGAGGCCTGCGCCTGACCGCCGTCGCCGCGCCCGCCCTGCTCCTCACCCTCGCCGCCTGCGCCTCCCCCGGCGGCCAGACGCCCGCCGCGCAGCCCGACTCCACGACCGAGCCCGCCGCGCGTGAGCTCGCCGCCCCGCGCCTCGTCGCGAGCTACGACGGCGGCCTGCTCGTGCTCGAGGGCGACACCCTCGAGGTCGCGGCCGAGCTCGAGCTGCCCGGCTTCCTCCGGGTGAACCCCGCCGGCGACGGCCGGCACGTGCTCGTCTCGACGGACGCCGGCTTCCGCGTGCTCGACACCGGCCTCGAGGCGGAGCAGCACGGCGACCACGCGCACTACTACGGTGAGACGCCGCAGCTCACGGAGCTCGTGTTCGAGGCCGACCATGCGGGCCACGTCACCACGAACGAGGGCGTCACCGCCCTCTTCGCCGACGGCACCGGCGAGGTGCAGCTGTTCGAGGCATCCGGGCTCGCCGACGCGGTCGCCGCAGGCGGACTCGACCCGCTCGAGCTCCGCACCCACGAGAGCGCGGCGGCGCACCACGGCGTCGCCGTCGCCCTGCCGGGCGACGCCCTCCTGTCGACGCTCGGCACCGAGGAAGCGCGCACGGGCGTCGCCGTCTTCGACGCCTCGGGCGCCGAACTCGCCCGCGACGAGCGCTGCCCCGGCGTGCACGGCGAAACGGTCGCGGCGGGCGGGGCGATCGTCGTCGGCTGCCAGGACGGCGCCCTCGTCTTCCGCGACGGCGCCTTCACGAAGGTCGCGTCGCCCGACGCCTACGGGCGCATCGGCACGCAGGCCGGCTCGCCGGAGTCCGCCGTCGTGCTCGGCGACTACAAGACGGATGCCGAGGCGGAACTCGAGCGGCCGACCCGGGTGAGCCTCGTCGACACCGAGGCCGGCACGCTGCGACTCGTCGAGCTCGGCACGAGCTACACCTTCCGCTCGCTCGCCCGCGGGCCGCACGGCGAGGCGCTCGTGCTCGGCACCGACGGCGCCATCCACGTCATCGATCCGGCGTCCGGCACGGTGACCGCGACGATCCCCGTGCTCGAGGAGTGGACCGAGCCGCTCGACTGGCAGCAGGCCCGCCCTGCGCTCCGCGTCGACGGGCACCGCGCCTACGTGACGGACCCGGCCGCCTCGACCATCCACCTCGTCGACCTCGACGCCGGCGAGCTCGTCGAGAGCGTGAAGCTGCCCGCCGCGCCGATCGAGCTCGCGACGGTCGCCGGCGGCCACTGACGCGGCGCCGCCCGCGCCGACGAGGCGCGGGCGGCGTCGGGGGCTAGCGCCGCAGCACCTTGCGGGCCAGCCAGTTGCCGAGGTACTGCACGATCTGCACGAACACGATGATGAGCAGCACCGCGGCCCAGGTCACGATCGGCTCGAACTGCCGGTAGCCGTAGAGCTGGGCGAAGTAGCCGAGGCCGCCGCCGCCGAGGAAACCGGCCATCGCCGACATGTCGATCACCGCGACGATGATGAAGGTGTAGCCGAGGATCAGCGGCCCGAGCGCCTCGCCGATGACGACCGTGGTGAGGATGCGCCACGGCCCGGCGCCCATCGATCGGGCCGCCTCGATGACGCCCGGCTTCACGGTGAGCAGGTTCTGCTCGACGATGCGGCCGATCGCGAAGGAGGCCGCGAGCGAGAGGGCGAACACGGCGGCGTTCGTGCCGATCCCGATGCCGATGACGGCGCGGGTGAGCGGCTGCACCGCGGCGATGAAGATGATGAACGGGATCGGCCGGAAGAAGTTGATGAGCACGTTCAGCACGTTGTTCACGACGGTGTTCGGCAGCAGCCCGCCCTTGCGCGTGACGTAGAGGCCGATGCCGAGCACGAGGCCCGCGAGCCCGCCGAACAGCATGGTGAAGAACACCATGTAGAGGGTCTCGCCGGCGGCGGTCCAGAACTCGGGCCCGAGGTCGATGAGCTTGTCCATCAGCGGGCCTCCCCGTTCTGCGCGCCGTCCCCGACGGGCGGCTCGGTGACCGCCACGAGCTCCCCGATGCGGGCGAGCGCCCGGTCGATCGCGGCTTCCTCACCGCGGATCGCGAGCGTGAGGTGGCCGAAGGCGCGACCGCGGATGTCGTTGATGCCGCCGTACACGAGCTCGAACTCGAGCCCGGCCTGGGCGAGCTCGACGAAGACGCGGGCCTGCGAGGCATCCCCGTCGCGGAAGGAGAACGTCGCGATCCGGCCTGGGTGCCGCTCGCGCAGCACCGCGAGCTCCGCCGGGGACGGCACCCCCTGCACGACGGTCGAGACGAACTTGCGGGAGGAGGCGTGCTGCGGGTCGGAGAAGACGTCGAAGACGTCGCCCTGCTCGATGACCCGGCCGCCGTCCATCACGGCGACCTTCGTCGCGATCGACTGGATGACGTCCATCTCGTGCGTGATCACGACCATGGTGACGCCGTACTCCTCGTTCACGCGCTTCAGCAGCGCGAGCACCTCCTGCGTCGTCTCGGGGTCGAGCGCGCTCGTCGCCTCGTCGGCGAGCAGGATCCGCGGGCGGGTGGCGAGCGCCCGCGCGATGCCGACGCGCTGCTTCTGTCCGCCCGAGAGCTGGTCCGGGTAGGCGCGCGCCTTGTCGGCGAGCCCGACGAAGTCGAGCAGTTCCTGCACGCGCGCGGTGATCTCCGCCTTGCCCCAGCCGGCGACCTTCAACGGGTAGGCGACGTTCTGCGCCACGGTCTTCGCCTCGAAGAGGTTGAACTGCTGGAAGATCATGCCGATGCCGAGCCGCACGGCGCGGAGCTCCCGCTCCGGCAGCCCGGTGATCGCGCGGCCGTCGATCGTGACGGTGCCCTCGGTCACGGGCTCGAGCGCGTTGATCAGCCGCACGAGCGTGGACTTGCCCGCGCCCGAGTAGCCGATGATGCCGGTGACCTCGCCGGCCTCGATCTCGAGGCTGACGTCGTCGACGGCGACGATGCGCGGGGCGCCCCGCTCGGGCGATGGGTACGACTTGCTGACGTTCGCGAGGCTCACGATGGCCATGCGGTTCCTCCTCGGGTGCGGCGCGGGAACGCGCCGACGGCTCCCGGGCG
>NZ_BMRJ01000006.1:66033-101627 GCF_014648575.1 Agromyces mediolanus
GTGTCGGCCTCGACGTCGGCGAGGGACTTCTCGAGCTCGGCGACCGGGACCTGCAGCGAGACGCCGGTGCCGCCGGACGCCTCGTCGAGGCCGGCCTGGACCTTCGCGTTCGTCTGGAAGATCTCGACGAGCTTGGCGTAGGTCGTGTTGTCCTTGTCCTCGGCGCGCGCGGCGAAGATGTTCACGTACGGCAGCGCGTTGGGGTCGGCCGGGTCGTCCTGCGCGATCGCGTCGGCGAAGGTGAGGCCGGCGTCCTCGACGAAGTCGTTGTTGATGATCGCGGCGGCGACGTCGGGCAGCGAGGTCGCGGTGATGGCGGCCTCGAGCGGCGTGACCTTGACCTTCGACTTCGCCTCGTCGATGTCGGCGATGGTCGAGAAGATCGAGCCGCCGTCCTTCAGCTCGATGAGCCCGGCCGACTGCAGCACGAGGAGCGCGCGGGCGAGGTTCGAGGGGTCGTCGGGCACGGCGACGGTCTCGCCGGCGGGGATCGACTTCACGTCGTCGTACTTCGTGGAGTACAGGCCGAGCGGGTAGATCTGCGTCGAGCCGATCGGGGTGAGGTCGGCGTCGGCGTTCACGTTGTAGTCCGCGAGGTAGACGATGTGCTGGAACTGGTTGAGGTCGAGCTCGCCCTCGGTGAGCGCGGGGTTCGGCTGGTTGTAGTCGCCGAAGTCGACGAGCTCGACCGTGATGCCCTCCTCGGCGGCGGCCTCGACGAACGGGGCCCACTGCGGGTCCGACTTGCCGACGACGCCGATCTTCACGGTCTCGCCGCCGTCGGTCTCGGAGCCGGCCGAGCCGGTCGAGGCGCAGGCCGCGAGCGAGGCGACGAGGGGCACCGCGGCGAGCGCGGCGATGACGGAGGTGATGCGGGAACGTCGTGACATGGTGGGTCCTCTCTTGGTGGGCGCGCGTTCGAGGGCCGCCTGGCTGTGGGTCGGCATGGCTCCGCCACGGAGGATGTCGGTGGGGGCGTCGATGCCGCGAACGCGGGTGCCCTCCAACGGTAAGCGAAGGTTCTTCGCGCTGTTGACCACCTGGTCACATGGCGTCACAGCTTCTGCGAACGACGTCATATATGACGACGGATGCTTCGGGATCGCCTCCCCGATCTGCGCGTCCGGCCCCGCCGATCACCGCGTCCAGCGCTGCAGGCACCGCACCATGATCTGGAACGGCAGCACCTGCGCCTGCGTCTGGTCGACCGTGCCGGCGAGGACGACGCCGAGCTCCGGGCAGCTGAACAGCCACGTGCCGGTCGAGCCGGAGTGGCCGACGAGCGTGACGGGGCCGCGGCGGGGCAGGTTGAGCCGGCTCACGCCGAAGCTCATCGTGCCGAGGCCGTAGTGCAGGCTCGGGGCGTTCCGCAGCCGGTTGCGCCGTTCGGTCGTGAGCGCGCTCGTCGCGGGGTCCGCGAACAGCTCGCCGCGCACGAGCGCCCGCTCGAAGGCGAGGAGCTCGGCCGTCGTGCTGAACAGGTCGTGGCTCGACGCGTACACGCCGTCGAGGCGTACCGGGCGCCGCCGCACGTGCAGCGGGAGCGGCGCCGGCGTCGCCGGGTCGGCGGGCGCGCCGGCCGGGTGCCAGGTTCGGCGGAGCCCGAGCGGCTCGGCGATGCGTTCGGCGACGAGCTGCGCGAAGCTCCGCCCGGTCACGAGCTCGAGGATGCGGATGAGCAGCAGGAAGCCGGTGTCGGAGTACGAGGCGCGCTGCCTGGGCGCCGACAGGTCCTGCGGCGGGAAGTGCGGCCGCTGCTCGTCGCGCGCGATCGCGATGGCGTCGTCGAAGCCCCAGGCGAGGTCGTGGCCGGCGCGGAGCCGCCGGTAGAGACTCGGCCCGCCGCGGCGCCGCTCGTAGAAGTCGGGCAGGCCGGAGGTGTGGCTCGCGAGGTGGCGCACCGTGATCTCCGGTGTACGGTCGACGCCCTTCCAGACGTGCAGCCCCGTCGTGACCTCGGCGGGCAGGTACGCGGTGATCGCCGTGTCGAGGTCGAGCTCGCCGCGCTCGTGGGCCTGCAGCACGAGGGTCGCGATGAAGCGCTTCGTGATCGAGGCGATGAAGAAGGGCGTCTCGGGGCTCGCGCCGGGCCCGGCGGCGCCCGACCAGCCCCGCCCGCGGTCGTCGGCGACGGCGAGGCTGACGTGATGCAGGCGGCGACGGGCGGCGAGCCGGTCGACGAGGGCGGTGAACTCGCGGTCGAGCTCGCTCGGGACGGATGCCGCGTCGGCGGCGGCGGGAGCGTGGGTCATCAGGGTCCAATCTCTCTCTTAGACCTGTCTAGTAGACATGTCTACGCGAGTCAACCGGGTAGGCTCGGCGCGTGGCACACGTGATCCTGGGGCTGCTCATGCTCGCCCCGCAGAGCCTCTACGACCTCGTGAAGAGCTTCGAGGCGGGCGTCGGGCTGGTCTACAGCGCGAGCTCGGGCAGCATCAAGCGGGCGCTCGACGGGCTGCTCGCGAGCGGGCTCATCGAGGTCGAGAGCGTGCAGCCCGGCGGCCGGGGCCGCAAGGTGTACCGCACGACCGACGCCGGCCGCGCGGCGTTCCGGAAGTGGATCGACGGGCCGATCGAGGGCCCCGACCTCGAGACGGCCGCGCTCTCCCGGCTGTTCTTCCTCGGCCTGCTCGACCCGCCCGAGCGGGCCGCAGTGCTCGAGCGCATCCGCGAGCGGGCGGCGGCGAACGTCGCCGAGCTCGAGGCCGTCGAGCGGCACCTCGCCGTCCTCGAGGTGCCGGAGGAGTTCCACGAGGTGCTCGCCTACCAGCGCGCCACGCTCGACTACGGCCTCTCCTCCGGGCGGCACGCGCTCGCCTGGTTCACCGAGCGCGCCGCACGCGAGGCATCCACCTGAATCCCCACCCTGCGCGCCGCGCCGCCGGGCGCTGAGCGCTGAGCGCTGAGCGCTCAGCCGAGCTGCTCGGTGAGCTCGAACCAGCGCTCCTCGAGCTCGGCGACCTCCTGCTCGGCGGCGGTCACCTTCGCCATCTCGGCGTTCAGCCGCTCGTAGTCGCTCTGGTCGAGCTCGGCGAAGCCGTCGCGGGCGGCGGCGATCTGCTGCTGCAGCTTCTCGATCCGCCGCTCGACGGAGGCGAGTTCCTTCTCGGCGGTGCGCCGCTCGGCGCCCGAGAGCGCGAGAGCGGCGCTCGCCGCGGCCGGGCCGGGCGAGGCATCCGTGCCGCTCGCGGCGACCCTGGCGGCCCCGCTCGCCGCGCCGCTCCCCGCGCCACCTCCGCGCTGCTGCGCGGCCCGGAGCTCCAGGTACTGGTCGACGCCGCCCGGCAGGTGCCGCAGCTTCGCGTCGACGATGGCGAACTGCTGATCGGTGACCCGCTCGAGCAGGTAGCGGTCGTGGCTGACGACGAGGAGCGTGCCCGGCCACGAGTCGAGCAGGTCCTCGATCGCGGCGAGCATGTCGGTGTCGAGGTCGTTCGTCGGCTCGTCGAGGATCAGCACGTTCGGTTCGGTCAGCAGGATGAGCAGCAGCTGCAGCCGTCGCTTCTGCCCGCCCGAGAGGTCGCGCACGGGCGTCGCGAGCTGCTGGTTCGTGAAGCCGAGGCGCTCCAGGAGCTGTCCCGGCGTGAGCTCCACGGCCTTCGAGCCGCTGCCGATCGTGTAGCTCGTGCGCTGCGCGGCGACGACCGCGCTGACGCGCTCATCGGCCCACTCGGCGAGCTCGGCGAGCTCCTGGCTGAGGGTCGCGATGCGCACGGTCGTGCCGCGCTTCACCCGGCCGTGCGTGGGGCTGACGGCCCCGGTGACGAGGCCGAGGAGGGTCGACTTGCCGGCGCCGTTGACGCCCAGGATGCCGGTGCGCTCCCCCGGCGCGATGCGCCACTCGACGTCGCGGAGCACGGTGCGGGTGCCGCCGCCGGGCGCGGGGTAGTCGACACCGGCGTCGAGGAGGTCGACGACGTCCTTGCCGAGGCGGGCGACGGCGAGCCGGCTGAGCTCGACCCGGTCGCGCACGGGCGGCACGTCCTCGATGAGCTGGTTGGCCGCGTCGATGCGGAACTTCGGCTTCGAGGTGCGCGCGGGGGCGCCGCGGCGCAGCCAGGCGAGCTCCTTGCGCATCAGGTTCTGCCGCTTCGCCTCGCTCGCGGCGGCCATCCGGTCGCGCTCGACCCGCTGCAGCACGTACGCGGCGTAGCCGCCCTCGAAGGGCTCGACGATGCCGTCGTGCACCTCCCAGGTGCCGGTGCAGACCTCGTCGAGGAACCACCGGTCGTGGGTGACGACGACGAGCGCGCCGTCGCTGCGGCTCCAGCGCTCCCGCAGGTGCCGGGCGAGCCAGGCGATGCCCTCGACGTCGAGGTGGTTCGTCGGCTCGTCGAGGAAGAGCACGTCCCAGTCGCCGACGAGGAGGGCCGCGAGCCCGACGCGGCGGCGCTGGCCGCCGGAGAGGTCGCCGACCCGGCCGTCCCAGGGCACATCGCCGAGCAGGCCGGCGATCACGTCGCGCACCTTCGGGTCGCCCGCCCAGACGTGCTCGTCGATGCCGCCGACGACGGCCTCGGCGACCGTCGCGTCCGGATCGACCGTGTCGGTCTGGTCGAGCATGCCGATGCGGACGCCGCGGCGCACCGTGACCCGCCCGGCGTCCGGTTCGAGCCGGCCGGCGAGGAGCTTCAGCAGGGTCGACTTGCCGTCGCCGTTGCGGCCGACGATGCCGATCCGGTCGCCCTCGTCGAGGCCGAGGGTGACCTCGTCGAAGACCGTGCGCGTCGGGAACTCGAGATGCAGGCGCTCGGCGCCGAGGAGGTGTGCCATGTCCCGTCGAGCCTAGTTGCTCTCGCCGTGCGCGAGCCGTGCGCCGGTCGCGATCGGCCGGGCATGCTGCCGCTGCCGCTCAGCGCACGACGCGGGCGCCGTGCACCGGGCCGTGCACGTGCGCGGCGGTGTGCCCGGCCGACGACAGCGTGACGGCCAGCGAGATCGCCTCGTCGGCCCCCTCGGCGAGGAAGGCGAGCGTCGGGCCCGACCCCGAGACGAGCCCGGCGAGCGCACCGGCCGAGGCGCCCAGCCGGAGCACCTCGTCGAGCTCGGGGGCGAGCCCGATCGCCGCCGCGGCGAGGTCGTTGTGCAGCGCGCCGGCGAGGAGGCCGGGATCGCCCGCGCGGAGGGCCTGCAGCACCGCCGGGTCGACGGCGGGCGCGCCGGCCGGCGCGACGGAGTCGGGCGGCACCTGCCCCTCACCCCGCAGCCGGTCGAGCTCGCCGTACACCGCGGGGGTCGAGAGCCCGAACTCGGCGAAGACGAGCACCCAGTGGAAGGACCCGGTCGCGAGCACGGGGCTCAGCCGGTCGCCGCGACCGGTGCCGATCGCGGTGCCGCCGGCGAGCGAGAACGGCACGTCGGCGCCGAGCCGGGCGGCGAGGCCGTGCAGCTCGTCCTTCGTGAGCCCGGTGCCCCAGAGGGCGTCGCAGGCGACGAGGGCGGCCGCGGCATCCGCCGATCCGCCGCCCATGCCGCCCGCGATGGGAACGTGCTTGTCGATCGCGAGGTGCACGCCCTCGGTGACGCCGGTCTCCTCCGCGAGGAGGCGGGCGGCACGGATCGCGAGGTTCGAGTCGTCGACGGGCAGCCCGGACACGTCGACGCTGCCCGAGAAGGAGACCTCGAAGCCCGCGGCGGGCGTCGCGACGACGTCCTCGTAGAGCGAGACCGCCTGGTAGGCCGTGGCGACGTCGTGGTAGCCGTCGTCGCCCGGTTCGGCGACGCGCATGAAGAGGTTGATCTTGCCGGGCGCCCGCACGTGCACCGACGGCTGGGCTGCGGCGATCGTCATGCGTCCACGCTAGCCGAGCTCGGCTCCGCCCGCGTCGTCACCCGCCGCCCCGCGCGCCCGCGCGATCGCGAGGAAGTCCGGCATGCCGAGCTGCTCGCCGCGCGCCTGCGGGTCGACCCCGGCGCGTTCGAGCACGGCGGATGCCTCGGCCGCGCTGCCGCCGAGCACGCCGGAGAGCGCCTGCCGCAGCATCTTGCGGCGCTGCTGGAACCCGGCGTCGACGAGCTCGAAGGTCGCCCGGCGTTCGGCCTCGGTGCCCGGCTCGGCGTCGCGCTCGAAGCCGACCAGCACGGAGTCGACGTTCGGCACCGGCCAGAACACCTGCCGCGACACCTGCCCGGCGATGCGCCAGTCGCCGTACCAGGCGGCCTTCACGCTCGGCGCGCCGTAGACCTTCGAGCCCGGGCCCGCGGCGAGACGGTGCCCGACCTCGGCCTGCACCATGACGATGCCGGCGCGGAGGGAGGGGAAGTGCTCGAGCAGGTGCAGCAGCACCGGCACCGAGACGTTGTACGGCAGGTTCGCGACGAGCCGCACGGGGTCGCCCGGCAGCTCGGTGACCCGCAGCGCGTCCTGGTGCACGACGCGGAGCGCGGCGCCGGGCTGCAGCAGCTCGGCGGTCTTCGGCAGCTGCTCGGCGAGCCGGCCGTCGATCTCGACGGCGATGACGTCCGCCCCGGCTTCGGTCAGTCCGAGGGTGAGCGAGCCGAGGCCGGGGCCGATCTCCAGCACGGTCTCGCCCGGCTGCACCCCGGCGAGCTGCACGATGCGCCGCACCGTGTTGCCGTCGTGCACGAAGTTCTGGCCGAGCTTCTTCGTCGGGGTCACGCCGAGGAGCTCGGCGAGGTCGCGGATCTCGGCGGGGCCGAGGAGCGCCTGGCGGGGTGCGGTCATGCGAGGCCCTCCTGCCACGAGCCGTAGACGCGCTCGGTGTTCTCCGCGAGCTGCGCGCAGAGCCCGTCGAGCGGCACCTCGAGCAGCTCGGCCATGAACCGCACCGTGAGCGGCACGAGGTACGGGGCGTTCGGCCGGCCGCGCAGCGGCGCCGGAGTCAGGTACGGGGCATCCGTCTCGACGAGGAGCAGCTCCCGCGGCAGCACCCTCAGCGCCTCGCGCAGGTTCTCGGCGTTCTTGAACGTGACGTTGCCGGCGAAGGAGCAGTACCAGCCGGCGTCGGCCGCGGTGCGGGCGAGCTCCTCGCCGCCCGAGAAGCAGTGGAACACGGTGCGCTCCGGCGCCCCGACCCGGCGCAGCGTGGCGACCACGTCGTCGTGCGCGTCGCGGTCGTGGATCTGCAGCGCGATGCCGTGCCGCTTGGCGATGTCGAGGTGCGCCTCGAAGGCGCGGTGCTGGGCGTCGCGCCCCTCCTCGCCGGTGCGGAAGTAGTCGAGCCCGGTCTCGCCGATCGCGCGCACCCGGGGCTGGGCCGCGAGCTCGTCGATGACGGCGATGGCGGCGTCGAGTTCGCCCGCGGCGTCGAGCTCCGGCGCCTCGTTGGGGTGCAGCGCGACGGCGGCGAGGAGGCGCGGCTCGCGCGCGGCGATCTCGGCCGACCAGCGACTCGTCGCGACATCCGTGCCGACCTGCACGGCGCCAGCGATGCCGACCGCCGCGGCGCGCTCGAGGTGCTCGGCCGGCGACAGCGGCAGCGCGCCGTCGGCGATCTCGAGGTGGGTGTGGTTGTCGTAGACGGGCACCGGCAGCGGCTCGGGCGCCGGCGGGTACTCGGCCGCGCGGCCGCCGTCCGACCTCCGCCGCAGGTGCTCGCTCACGCCCGCGCCTACTCCGCGACCTCGACGCGCGGGAACAGCGCCTCGAGCGGCTGCACGCGCTCGCCGAGCTCGGCCTCGTCGGCGCGGTCAATGCGCTGCGCGGTGACCTCGCCGGGCGCGCCGAGCGCCGTCCAGAGCTTCGCGCTCGCCTTCGGAACGACCGGCGAGAGCAGCACGGCGAGCGTGCCGAGGCCCCGGTAGGCGGTGGCGAGCACGGCCTCGAGTCGGTCGCGCTGCTCGGGGTCCTTCGCGAGCGCCCAGGGCTCCTCGTTCGTGAGGTAGCCGTTCAGGGCGTCGACGAGCTGCCAGACCTCGGCGATCGCCTCGTGGATCGCGAGGCGCCCGATCGCATCCCACGAGCGCTCGGTGGCGCGGCGGGCGATCGTGCCGATCTCGGCGTCGGCGGGGCTCAGCACGCCCGCGGTCGGCACGACGCCGTCGCAGTAGCGGGTGATCATCGCCACCACGCGCGAGGCGAGGTTGCCGAAGCCGTTCGCGAGCTCAGCCTGGTACCTGGCGGCCAGGTCCTCCCAGGAGAACGAGCCGTCCTGGCCGAAGGAGATCGCGGACATGAAGTAGAAGCGGAACGCGTCGGAGCCGAAGACGTCGGTGATCTGCTCGGGCGCGATGCCGGTGAGCTTGGACTTCGACATCTTCTCGCCGCCGACGAGCAGCCAGCCGTGGCCGAAGACGCCGCGGGGCACGTCGAGTCCGGCGGCCATCAGCATCGCCGGCCAGATGACGGCGTGGAAGCGCAGGATGTCTTTTCCGACGATGTGCTGGGCGGGCCAGCGGCGGGCGAACTCGGCCTCGTCGTCGCCGTAGCCGACGGCGGTGATGTAGTTCAGCAGGGCGTCGAACCAGACGTAGACGACGTGCGTCTCGTCCCACGGCACCTTCACGCCCCAGTCGAACGTCGAGCGCGAGATGGAGAGGTCGGCGAGGCCCTGGCGCACGAAGCTCACGACCTCGTTGCGCGCCGACTCGGGCTGCACGAAGTCGGGGCGCTCCTCGTAGAGCGCGAGCAGCCGGTCGGCGAAGGCCGACATGCGGAAGAAGTAGTTCTTCTCGTGCAGCAGCTCGACCGGCTTCGAGTGGATGGCGCAGACGGGCTGGCCCGCGTACTCGCCGGTGCCGTCGACGAGCTCGGACTGCTGCTTGTACTCCTCGCAGCCGACGCAGTAGTAGCCCTCGTACTCGCCCGTGTAGATGTGGCCCTCGTCGTAGAGCTTCTGCAGGAAGCGCTGCACGTTGCGCTCGTGCCGCTCGTCGGTCGTGCGGATGAAGTCGTCGTTCGCGATGTCGATGGTCTCGAGCAGCGGCTTCCACGCCTCGGCGACGAGCTTGTCGGCCCACTGCTTCGGGGTGACGCCGTTCGCGGTCGCGGTGCGGAGGATCTTCTGGCCGTGCTCGTCGGTGCCGGTCAGCGACCAGGTGTCCTCGCCGGCCTGGCGGTGCCAGCGCGCGGCCACGTCCGCCGCCACCTCCGTGTAGGCGTGCCCGATGTGGGGCACGTCGTTGACGTAGAAGATGGGCGTGGTGATGTAGAACGAGGAGCCGTCGGCCATGCCGTCAATCCTACGGGCGCGGCGGATGCCTCGAGCGCGGGTTACGGGAGCGGCGCCTCGCCCGCCCGGTCCGGGTGATCCGTCCCGGCGTCCGCGGGAGTCGCGTCGGTCTCCGCCTGGTGGCGCGCCTCGCGGTGGCGGCGCCGCACGCTGCCGTCGCCGATCGCCGCGGGCACCGCCTCGACGGCCTCGAGCCGCTCGTGCGGCGTCGGCACGCCGAGCGTGACGTCCTGCTCCTTGATGGCGGGCTCCTTGACCCGCTGCCCGGGGTACTCCACCGTGCGCAGGCCGAGCACGATCTTGCCCGCGGCATCCCGTCGGTCGAGCGCGCGGTAGGCGGCGGCGACGTCGTCCATCGCGAAGACGTCGGCGATCGGCAGGCGCACCTGCTTCGCGGCGATCGCGGCGGACACCCGGCCGAGCGCGACGAGGTCGCCCGGCTCGACTCTGGCGATGCCGTGCTCGTCGACGGCCTCCTCGTCGAGCACGGTGAGCACGCGGCCGGCGGGCACGCCGAGCTCGACCGCCTCCTCGGCCTCGCCGCCCAGGAAATCGAGGAACGCCGTGATCGGCGCCGAGGTCGTGACGCGCACGCGGGCGGCGAGGCCCGGGCCGTAGCCGAGCGGCTGGATGCCGAACTGGCGCAGGAAGTCGAAGCGCGCCTCCGCGCTCGTGCCGATGACGGCCGCACCGTGGAGCCTCGCGAACTGCGCCGCGAGGCAGCCGACGCCGCCGGCCGCCGCCGTGATCACGACGGTGTCGTTCGGGCCGAGCGCGAGTCCCTCGACGGCGTTCCAGGCCATGGTGCCCGCCGTGGCGAGGGAGCCGGCGACCTCCCACGGGATCCCCGCCGGCTTGAGCATCAGCTGCGATTCCGGGACGACCACGTGGCTCGCCTGCGTGCCCTCGCCCCAGCCCATGACCTCGTCGCCGCGGGCGAAGCGTTCGACGCCGGGCCCGGTGGCGATCACCACGCCGGCGAGGTCGCGCCCCTGCCTCGCGGGGAGCTCCGCCGTTCTGCCGGCTCTGGCCTCGCCCCGCCGCAGCGCGCTCTCGGCCGGGTTGAGCCCGGCGGCGTAGACCTCGACGAGCACTTCGGCGGGCCGAGGAAGCGGCGCCTCGATCTCGACGACCTCGAGCACCTCGGGGCCGCCGTAGGCGGTGAATCGCACTGCGTTCGACATGTCGCACCTCCACGCCCGAGCGCGTTGGGACCGCTGCCGCGGCTCGGCCGGGCTCACCTCAATTGTCGCGCGTTCCGGGCGGTTCGGCGGGGCCTTGCAGGAATCGGTCAGGGATGCTTCGGCGCCCTCGGCGCGCGCCCCGGCTCGTGACGGCTCAGGACCCGGCGCGTTCCCGGAGCGCCGCCTCGTACAGTTCGCGCTTGCCGAGGCCCGTCGCCGCGGCGACCTCCGCCGCGGCATCCTTCAGTCGTGCGCCGCCCGCGGTCAGCTCCAGCACCCGCGCGACCGCGTCGCCGGCGTCCGCCGGCCCCGGCTCCGGAGCGCCGCCGACGACGATGCAGATCTCCCCGCGCACCCCGTCTGCGGCCCAGTCGGCGAGCTCCGCGAGCGGTCCGCGGCGCACCTCCTCGTGGAGCTTCGTCAGCTCGCGGCAGACCGCGGCGGGGCGCTCCGCCCCGAACGCCTCGGCGAGCGCGGCCAGGCTCGCGGCGAGCCGCGTCGGGGCCTCGAAGAACACGAGCGTGCGACGGTCTGCGGCGAGTTCGGCGAGCCGGCGGGCGCGCTCGCCCGCCTTGCGCGGCAGGAAGCCCTCGAACGCGAAGCGGTCCGTCGGCAGACCCGAGAGCGCGAGCGCGGTCACCACGGCGCTCGGACCGGGGATGGCGGTCACCAGCACGCCCGCGGCGGCGGCCGCGGCGACGAGCGGGAAGCCCGGGTCGGAAACGGTCGGCATTCCCGCGTCGCTCAGCACGAGCAGGTCCGCGTCGCGCGCGAGCTCGACGAGCTCGGCGGCCTTCTGCCGCTCGTTGTGCTCGTGCAGCGCGATGAGTCTGGGCCGGTTCTCGATGCCGAGCGCGGCGAGCAGCCGCTGGGTGACGCGGGTGTCCTCGGATGCCACGAGGCGCGCCTCGGCGAGCGCGGTGCGCAGGCGGGGCGAGGCGTCGCCGAGGTTGCCGATGGGCGTGGCGGCGAGGATGATCATGCCTCCAAGTCTCCTGCATCGACCGCCGGAGGAGTTCTCCACAGCTCGAGATCGGGCCTCGAGTTTCGAATATGTGTTCGATAGACTGGCGGACATGTGGGGAATCGATGAGCGGGCGGTGCCGCCGGGCTGGCGAGCGAATGAGCGGGGCGAACCAGATTCGGAGTGGGTCTCCGCCGAGTGGGCCTCCGCCGACTGGGCCTCCGCCGAGTGGGCCTTGGCCGAGCCAGTCTCCGCCGACTTGGCCTCTGCCGACCCGCCTTCCGCCGACCTGGCCTCTGCTCACTTGGCTACTGTTGACCCAGCCTCAGCCGACCCAGCCTCACCCGACCCAGCCTCACCCGACCCAGCCTCAGCCGACCTAGCCTCACCCGACCCAGCCTCAGCCGACCCAGCCTCACCCGACCCAGCCTCAGCCGACTGGGCATCCGCCGATTGGGAATCGCTGGATGCCTGGCGCGCCGCCTCTGCGGCCGGCGGCTCCCGTGCGGTGTTCGCCGAGCTGCAGGCGAACCTCGACGCGGCCGAGGGCGCGCAGCTCCAGAGCAACCGTCAGTTCGCTGCCCAGCTCGACGCGTTCCGACGCGCGTTCGCGCTCGCCGACGCGCACCCCGAGCTGTACCTCACCGCAGAGACGATGGCCGCCGAGACCCTGACACGCCCGGCGAACGGGCGAGCGGCACACGGGCCCCGACTCGACGTGGCCGAGCTCGCCGCCCGATCGGTGGCCGCCGAGCTGTCGATGCGGCTGATGCTGCCGGCCGCGACGATCCGCAGTCGTGCTTTCGAGGCGGCGCGCTGCCACGACCTCCTCCCCCGACTGTGGGGCCGGTTCCGCGACGGACTCGCCGGTTATGCGGAGGTGCGCATCGCGCTCGACGCGATCGCCGGCCTCCCGATCCCCGCAGATTTCCGCGGTGCGTCCGCCGAGCAGCGGGCGGCTGCGCACGCCGCCGCTGCGCGGCTCGCGGCGCTCGACGATGAGCTGACGGAGCTCGCCGGAACGGTGCCGCGCGCGAGGTTCCGTCGCCGAGCGCGCCTGCTGCGGGCGAAGCTCGATCAGCCCGACGAGACCGCCGCCCGCCATGCGCGCGCCCTCGCCCAGCGCCGCCTCACCGTCGAGTCGGCCGACGACGGCATGGCCTGGGTGACCCTCTACGTCTCGGCGGTCGATGCCGCTCGCATCCGCGCTCGCGTCGGCGCGACGGCGACCGAACGTTCGGGGCAGGCCGACGAGACGCGCACCCTCGACCAGCTCCGCGCCGACGTCGCGACGGCACTGCTGACCGGCGAGGGCACGCCGACCGCCGTCCGCACCGAGATCCTCGTCACGATCCCCGCGCTGACCCTCATCGGAGCCGGCCGGTCCGGCGGCGCGCACGGCCCCGACCGCGTGCACGGCACGCGGCCCGATCAGGCCGCCGAGCTCGAGGGGCACGGGCCGATCGACGACGACACCGCCCGGCGGCTCTTCGCCGAGGCGCCGACGTTCCTCCGGCTGGCCACCGACCCGTTCACGAGCGCACCCCTCGCCCTCGACCGCACGCGCTACCGGGTGACTGCCGCTCAGCGCAGGTGGCTCGCGAAGCAGTACGAGGGCTGCACCCGACCGGGATGCACGAGCCCGGTCACCACCACCGACCTCGACCATCTCACCGCCTGGGCCCAGGGCGGCGCGACCGATGTCGACAACCTCGCGCCCACGTGCCGCACCGATCACACCCTGAAGCATCGAGCCCGATTCACCGTCACCCGTTCCGCCGACGGCACGATCAGCTGGCGCAGTCCGAGCGGTCACCTCGCCCGCACCGAGCCGCTCCCGGCTCGGAGCTACCCCGATCGTGCGCCGTTCTGATGTCTTAGGGTTGGGCGCATGAGTGTCGCCGAGCCGCCGGAGCCGCCCGCGCGCGGCGACGGCAGCCGGGGCGCGCCCCTGCCCGCCGGGGACACCGCGCCGGCCGAACCCGCCAGCGCCACCACGCCCGCCGAACCGGCCGCCCCGGCCGGCGCCTCCGCACCCGTCGGGGCGGCCACCGCGCCCGACACCTCCGCACCCGCCGACACCTCCGCACCCGCCGGCGCCACCACGTCCGCCGGCGCCACCACGTCCGCCAGCGCCGCGCCGCGGCTCCCCGGCGCCGACCTCTTCGCGGCCGACCCGTTCCCGCCGGAACACGCCGAAGACCCCGCCCCCGAGCCCACCGGGTCCCGGCACGACGAGTGGTGGGCCCGCCTGCTCGCCACGCCGAAGCGCCGTGCGCTCTGGTACTGGGGCGGCCCGATCCTGGTCACGCTGCTCGCGGCCGTGCTGCGCTTCTGGAATCTCGGCCACCCGCAGGCGCTCGTCTTCGACGAGACCTACTACGTGAAGGACGCGTGGACCCTCCTCCACCACGGCTACGAATCCACCTGGCCCGACGGCGCCGACGCCGACTTCGCCGCCGGCGACACCGACGGGTACCGCGATCAGGCCTCATACGTCGTCCATCCGCCCCTCGGCAAGTGGATGATCGCGCTCGGCATGGCGGCGTTCGGCGCGGACTCGGCCTTCTGGTGGCGGGCCTCAACCGCCGTCGCCGGCACGATCGCGGTGTTCCTGCTGACCCTCGCCGGGCGTCGCCTGTTCGGCTCGACGATGCTCGCGGTCATCGCGGGCCTCCTCTTCGCCGTCGACGGCAACGCGATCGTCATGTCGCGGGTCGCCCTGCTCGACAACTGGCTGATGCTGTTCGCGCTGCTCGGCTTCTGGTTCGTCCTCCTCGATCGCGAGTGGAGCGCACGGCGGCTCGAACGCCGGGTCGACGCCGCCCGGGCCGCCGGCAAAGACCCGCACTACGGCCCGGTGCTCTGGGCCCGCCCCTGGGTCTTCGCCGCGGGCGCCGCGTTCGGCGCGGCCGCCGCCGTCAAGTGGTCCGGCGCGTGGTTCCTCGCCGCGTTCGGCGTCTACCTCGTCATCGTCGACGCGCTCGCCAGACGCCGCGCCGGGCTGCCGCTGTGGGCGAGCGGTGCGGTGCTGAAGCAGGCGCCCGCGACGTTCCTCCTGCTCGTCCCCGTCGCGATCGGCGTCTATCTGGCGAGCTGGACCGGATGGTTCGTCACCTCGGGCGGATACGACCGGCAGTGGGCCGAGCAGGCGGGCAATGCGGCGAGCGGATGGCTCTCCTGGGTCCCGCTCCCCCTGCAGAGCCTCTGGCACTTCCACCAGAGCGCCTACACGTATCACGTCGGCGTGCACACACCGCATCCCTGGCAGGCGAACCCGCTGACCTGGCTGTTCATGATCCGGCCCACCAACATGTACTACGCCGATTCGGCGGGGTGCGGCGGCGGCTGCACCGAATCGATCATCGGCCTCGGCAACCCGCTCATCTGGTGGGCCGGCGCGATCGCCGCGGGGTATCTCGTCTACCGGCTGATCCGTCGCCGCGAGTGGGCCGTCGGGGCCATCCTCGTCGGCCTGGCCGCCGGCTACCTGCCCTGGCTCGCGTACCTCGACCGCACGGTGTTCCAGTTCTACTCGATCGCGTTCGAGCCGTTCCTGCTGCTCGCGCTGACCTTCGTCATCGGACTCGTCCTGGGCAAGCGGGGCGACCCGCGCTGGAGACGCGAACGCGGCATCCTGACCGTCGCGATCTTCCTGATCGCCGTCGTCCTCGTGTCCGCGTTCTTCCTGCCGATCTGGACGGCGCAGCCGATCCCGCCGCTGCTCCGCCAGCTGCATTTCTGGTTGCCGAGCTGGGGGTGAGCGGGCGCCGGTTCAGCTCCGAGCCGTCGGAGGATGGCCCGGCCCAGTCTCGCCCCGCAGTTCGGCGAGCCGGACTTCGAGTTGGTCGAGCACGAGGTCCAGCCCGTAGCCGAACTCGTCGCCGTAGTCGTAGTCGCGGCCCGCGAGCATCACGGACATGAACTCGGTGAGGTAGGGGTATTCGTCGGCGGGCAGCGCCAGCCCGGCCGCGAACGCCTCCGCCCCCGCCCCCGGCTCCGCGTCCGGCGCGAACGGCAGATTCGACTCGGACAGCACGAACCCGTACACGTACGCGTCGACGGCCGAGAAGGCGTGACCGGCGAGCGGCACGTCGAAGCCGTTCGTGCGGAGCACGCCCAGCACACGGTCGTGCTGGCGGAGGACGGATGGCCCGGGGTTCACCCGCGACTCCAGCAGCACGAGCGCCCACGGATGCGCCGAGAGCACCGCCCGCGCGCCGACCGCCCGCTCGGTGAGCGCCGCCCGCCAGGGCGCGCCGAGCTCGGCGAGCGGGAACCGGGAGAAGATCTCCTCGGCGATGGCGTCGAGCATCGCGTCCTTGCCGTCGACATGGTGGTAGAGCGACATCGCCTCGACGCCGAGCTCGCGGGCCACCGTGCGCATGCTCACCGCGGAGAGCCCGCTCGCATCGGCGACCGCCATCGCAGCGGCGACGATCCGATCGCGGGTGAGCGGCGTGCGCGGCGTGCGCGCCCGGCTCCGCACTGTCTCGGCCATGACCTCTCGCTTTCCCACACTTGCGTCCTTACGAGTGTAAGGCTACCGTGGACGGCACCAGACTTACAGGCGTAAGGGAGCAGCATGCGTGCAGTCGTCGTCGAACGCTACGGCCCGCCCGAGGTGGCGAGGCTCGTCGAGCGGCCGGACCCCGTGCCCGGGCCCGGGCAGGTGCTCGTCCGCGTGGAAGCCAGCACGGTGAACTCGGGCGACGCCCGCATCCGCGCCGGCCGCTTCCCGGATGGCTTCGGGGCGGTCGCGCGCCTCGCCTTCGGATTCCGCGGGCCTCGGCGGCCGGTGCTCGGCAACGTGGTGTCCGGCGTCGTCGTCGCCGTCGGCCCGGAGCCGCGCGGACGCGCAGCCGCGCGGCTCGCCGGCGCCCCCGGCGCGCGACTCGCCATCGGCGACCGGGTCTGCGGCATGACCGGGGTCGCCATGGGCGCGCACGCCGAACTGGTCGCCATCGCCCGCGGCAAGCTCGCGCCCATCCCCGCCGACGTCTCGTTCGATGACGCCGCGGGCGTGCTCTTCGGCGGCAGCACCGCGCTGCACTACCTGACCGACAAGGGCGGCGTCCGTGCAGGGCACCGCGTGCTCGTCATCGGCGCCTCCGGGGCGGTCGGCACGAGCGCGGTGCAGCTCGCGAAGCACTTCGGCGCCCAGGTGACCGCGGTCTCGAGCGCCCGCAACGCCGCGCTCGCGACCGAGCTCGGCGCCGATCGCGTCCTCGACTACCGGGAGACCCCGCCCGAGGAGCTCGACGACCGCTTCGACCTCGTGCTCGACACCGTCGGCGCGCTCTCCCCCGCCACCGGCCGGCCCCTGCTCGCCGACGGCGGCCGGCTGCTCCTCGTCGTCGCGAGCCTCGGCGAGACGATCACCGCCAGGGGCCCGGTGAAGACGGGCCCCGCTCCCGAGCGGGCCGAGAGCTTCGCGAGCCTGCTCGAGCTCGTCGCCGCGGGTCGGCTCCGGGTCGTGCACGAAGCCGCGCTGCCGCTCGATCGGATCGCGGAGGCCTACGCCCTGGTCGACAGCGGCCGCAAGGTCGGCAATCTCGTCGTGCATCCGCAGCCCGCGAGCACCCGCCGCCGACCCGCGCAGCAGCGCCCGGAACGGACCCCGTCGTGAGCGCCGAGACGGCCGAAGCGGTCGGCACGGCGGCCGGTGCCGCGGCCGGCACCGTCGTCGGCATGGACCCCGTGCGCATCGTGCTCGCCGGCGCCTGGATCTCGCTCATGCTCATCTACCTGCTCGGCGACGTGCTGCGGATCTTCTCGGGCGACGCGACCCTCGGCCGCATCGACGGCACCGCGGCCACGAGCGGCATGTGGCTCACGGCGGCGCTCATCATGCTCGTGCCGATCGCGATGATCCTCGTCTCGCTGCTCACCCCGGCCGAGCCGCTGCGCTGGATCACGGTCGTCGTCTCGGCGGCGCTCGTCGTCTTCAACCTGTTCGGGATGCCCTATCCCGGGCTCTACGACAATGTGCTGCTCGTCGTGAGCTTCGGGGTGAACGGCCTGCTCATCTGGCAGGCGCTCGCCTGGCGGCCGGTCGGCTGACCGACCACCGGCGAGCGCGCCGCCGGCGAGCGCAGCCCCGGCGAACGCAGCCCCGGCGAGCGCAGCCCCGGCGAGCGCAGCCCCGGCGAGCGCAGCCCTAGTGGCCCGAGCCGCCGTCGACGAACTTCAGCCCGACGACGCAGCCGACGAGGCCGACGAGCAGGGCGATCTTGATCCACGACACCTCGGTGTCGCCCGTCACCATCGCCCAGACCACGGTGAGCGCCGCGCCGATGCCGACCCACACGGCGTACGCCGTGCCCGTCGAGATGTCGCGCATGGCCCACGCGAGCCCGCCCATCGAGAGCGCGAGCGCGCCGAAGAAGATGACCGAGGGCCAGAGCTTCGTGAAGCCCTCGGACTTGCCGAGCGCCGTCGCCCAGACGGCCTCGAGAACACCGGATGCGATGAGGATGACCCACGCCATGACGACACACTCCTGACTCGTTCGGCATCGATCGTACGGATGCCGTGCGCCAGTCGTCGTGTCCGGGTACTGGGTGCCCTCGTCCGGTGGCCGCCCCGATCGGGCGACCCGGACTTCAGCGTAGCAATCCTCGCTGATCAGGGGCTGTGCACCCCGCGCCGCCGCCGCCGGAAGCCGGAGTCAAGCCAGCGCGACCCCGGTGAAGTGCTCGACGACGGGGAACGGCTCGTAGAAGCCGTGCAGCAGCTCCCGCCACCGGCCGTACTGCGCCGAGCCGCGGAAGCCGGGATCGTGCGCCTCGACCGACTCCCAGCGCACGAGCAGCAGGTACTCGTTCGGCGTCTCGATCGAGCGGGAGAGGTCGAGCCCGAGGAACCCGGGCATCGCCGCGATGATCCCCTTCGCCTCGGCGAAGGCCGCCTCGAAGGTCGCCTCGCGGCCGGGAACGACGGGCAGGATCGCGTGCTCGAGGATCATCGCGCCAGCGTAGCGGCGGGTCATCCTCCATGAGGCGCGGGGCGCGCATTGCCCCGCGTTACGGCGGGGCTCCGGACGAGCGGATGCCCCGGCTAGCGTTACGGCATGGCAGACCGCGAATACGGCTTCAAGACCCGCGCCATCCACGCGGGCAACATCCCCGACCAGGTGACGGGCTCGCGGGCCCTGCCGATCTACCAGACGAGCGCCTACGTCTTCGACGACACGGCCGACGCCGCCGCCCGCTTCGCACTGCAGAAGTACGGCAACATCTACTCGCGCCTCGCCAACCCGACCGTCGCGAGCTTCGAGGAGCGCGTCGCGAGCCTCGAGGGCGGCCTCGGCGCGGTGGCGACCGCGAGCGGCCTGAGCGCGCAGTACATCACCTTCGCGAGCCTCGTCGGCGCCGGCGACCACCTCGTCGCCTCGGCGAACCTCTACGGCGGCTCCATCACCCAGCTCGACGTGACCCTCCGCCGTTTCGGCGTCGAGACGACGTTCGTGGCGAGCTCGGATGCCGAAGCCTACGCCGCGGAGATCCGGGACTCCACGAAGGCGATCTTCGTCGAGACGATCGCGAACCCCTCGGGCGAGATCGCCGACCTCGAGGCCCTCGCGGACGTCGCGCACTCCCACGGCATCCCGCTCATCGTCGACTCGACGATCGCGACGCCCTACCTGAACCGCCCGATCGAGTGGGGCGCCGACATTGTCACGCACTCGGCGACGAAGTTCCTCGGCGGGCACGGCACGACGCTCGGCGGCGTCGTCGTCGAGTCCGGGCGATTCCACTGGCACTCGGAGAAGTTCCCGCTCTTCGGCCAGCCGGTGCCGAGCTACGGCGGGCTCGAGTGGAGCGGCAACTTCGGCGAGTACGCTTTCCTCACCCGGCTTCGCGCCGAGCAGCTGCGCGACATCGGCCCCTCGCTCGCACCGCACTCGGCGTTCCTCCTCGCCCAGGGCGTCGAGACCCTGCCGTACCGGATCCAGGCGCACGTCGACAACGCGCGCACCGTCGCGAACTGGCTCGCCGAGGACCCCCGCATCGAGCGCGTCTTCTGGGCCGGCCTCGAGGGCCACCCGCACCACGAGCGTGCGAAGAAGTACCTGCCGCTCGGCCCCGGCTCCGTGTTCAGCTTCGAGGTGAAGGGCGGCCGTCAGGTCGGCCAGCAGCTCATCGAGTCGGTGAACCTCGCGAGCCACCTGGCGAACATCGGCGACGCGAAGACGCTCATCATCCACCCGGCCTCGACGACGCACGCCCAGCTCACCGAGCAGCAGCTCCTCGACGCGGGCGTCGCGCCCGGCGTCATCCGCCTCTCCGTCGGCATCGAGGACGTCGACGACATCATCTACGATCTCGACCAGGCGCTCGCGGCCGCGACAGGAGGCACCCGATGACCGACACGACGACGGCGCCCGCCGCCGAGGAGCTCGAGACCGTCCGGCTCGTGAACGGCCTCAGCTGCGAGCTGCCGGCCGACTCGCCCCTCGCGAAGCTGCTGCGCTCGCAGCGCACCTGGACCGGCCCCGACGCGAAGGCGCGGCTGCGCATCCTGAACGCGGCGAAGTCGGTCGCGATCGTCGGCGCCTCGCCGAAGCCGCAGCGCTCGAGCTACTTCGTGGGTACCTACCTGCAGCAGTCGAGCGACTACCGGCTGTACTTCGTGAACCCGAACGAGACCGAGATCCTGGGCGAACCGGCGTACCCGAGCCTCGCCGCCCTGCCGGAGGTGCCCGACGTCGTCGTCGTGTTCCGCCGCGGCAGCGACATCCCGCAGGTGGTCGACGAGGTCGTCGCCGCGGGCGCGAAGACGATCTGGGTGCAGCTCGGCATCTGGAACGAGGAGGCCGCCTACTACGGCGAGGAGCAGGGCCTCACCGTCGTCATGGATCGCTGCATCAAGGTCGAGCACGCCCGCTTCCACGGCGGCCTGCACCTGCTGGGCTTCGACACCGGTCAGATCAGCGCGCGCAAGACGGCCCGCTGAGGCTGGGTCGCTGAGGCTGGGTCGCTGAGCCCGTCGAAGCGCCCGGTTCGCTGAGCCTGGTTCGCTGAGCCCGTCGAAGCGCCCGGTTCGCTGAGGCTGGTTCGCTGAGCCCGTCGAAGCGCCCGGTTCGCTGAGGCTGGTTCGCTGAGCCCGTCGAAGCGCCCCCGACCAGCTCGGGCAACCGCACGGCCGCCGGCACTAGGCTCGACCGCGTGCTGAACGCCGATCGAACGGGCGAGGGTGCGCCGAGCGTCGGTGTGCTCGGCCCCGTCGTGGTCGCGGACGCGAGCGGATGCCTCGTCGAGCCGCCGGGCGCGCTCGCGAAGGCCCTGGTCGCGGTGCTCGTCGCGATCCCCCGCCGCCCGGGCGACGTGGTCGGCATCGACACGATCGTCGACGAGCTCTGGGGCGACGCCCCGCCGCGGCATCCGCGCGCCGCACTGCAGACGCTCGTGAGCCGGGTGCGCCGGCTCGCCCCCGAGCTCATCCGCTCGTCCCCCGCCGGCTACGCGCTCGCCATCGGGCCGAGCACGGTCGACCTCGCCGCGGCCGAGCTCGCCGCAGAGCCCGGCGACCCCGGCGGGGAAGAGGCGGGCGACGCGGGCGCGGAGCTCCGCGCGGTCGACGCCGTCCTCGCCCGTTGGCGCGGCGAACCCGGCGAAGACCTCGGCGGGGCGCCCGTCGCCGACGCGCTGGCCGCCCGGGCCGCGACCGCGCGGGAGCGCCTCCTGCGCCGTCGAGCGGAGCTCCTCGCCGCCGGCGGCACCGCCCACGACGAGACCGCCGAGGCGTACGCGGCGCTCTCGCAGCGGCATCCGCTCGACGAGGCGGCCGTCGCCGGACGCCTCGAGGCGCTCGCCGCAGCCGGCCGCCGCGCCGAGGCGCTCGCCGAGTACGCCGCGTTCCGCGAACGGCTCGCCGAGGAGCTCGGCGTCGACCCCTCGCCCGCGCTCGTCGAGGTGCACGCGCGACTGCTGCGGGAGCCGCCCCCAACCGGCGAAACAGGGGCGGGGACCGGCGCCGCGGCGAGCGCGCCCGCATCCGCACCGGCGCCGCCACTCACCGGAGGCATCCGCCTCGGCCTGCGCGCGGCACCGAACCCGCTGCTCGGCCGCGACGACGACGTGCGCGACGTCGAGCGACTGCTGCACGAGCACCGCCTCGTGACGGTGCTCGGCGCGGGCGGGCTCGGCAAGACTCGGCTCGCCCAGGCGGTCGCGGCGCGGTTCCCGGCGCCCTCGGTCGTCGTCGTCGAACTCGCGGGCGTCCGCGACGACGACGACATCGAGCTCGCCCTCGGTTCGGCGCTCGCCCTGCGCGAGGCCCGCTCCGCCAGGTTGGCCGACGCCGCGAGCCGTCCGGAGCTCCGGCAGCGGATCGAGGCGCGCCTCGGGGAGGCGCCCACCCTGCTCGTCCTCGACAACTGCGAGCAGATCATCGACGGCGCCGCCCGCTGGGCCGCCGAGCTCCTCGCCGCGGCCCCGGAGCTGACGATCCTCGCGACGAGCCGCAGCCCGCTCGCGATCGGGGCCGAGCGCGTCGTGCCGCTGGCCCCGCTCGCGGTGCGCGAGGGGGCGGCGATCGGACCGGCGGGGCGGCTGTTCCGCGACCGTGCGCTCGCCGTCCGGCCCGACGCCGCCCTGCCCGACGACGTCGTCGACCGGCTCTGCGCGCGGCTCGACGGCCTCCCCCTCGCCATCGAGCTCGCGGCCGCCCGGGTCCGATCCATGTCGGTCGCCGAGATCGAGGCGCGTCTCGACAACCGCTTCGCGCTGCTCTCGAACGGGGACCGCAGCGCCCCGGAGCGGCAGCGCACCCTGGAGGCGGTCATCGAGTGGAGCTGGGCGCTGCTCGACGAGGCAGAACAGCATGGCCTCGCCCGCCTGTCCTGGTTCGCCGACGGCTTCGGGGTCGACGCCGCCGAGGTCGTGCTCGGGCACGATGCGCTCCGCGTGCTCGACGGCCTCGTCGCCCAGTCGCTGCTCACCGTGCGCGAGAACGGGGACGGCGCCGCCAGGTACCGGATGCTCGAGACGGTGCGCGAGTTCGGTCAGCTCCGGCTCGAGCAGGAGGGCGGGACGGCCGCGGCGCGGGACGCGATGGCGCGCTGGGCCGAACAGCTCTCGGAGCTGCCGTTCGTGGGCGGCGGCGAGACGCAGCTGCTGGCGCTCCGCCGGCTGCGGGTCGAGGAGGAGAACCTCGTCGAGGTGCTGCGCCGCGCCATCGCCGAGGAACGGGTGCCCACCGTGCTCCGGGTCTACGCCGCGCTCGCCTACTTCTGGAGCGTGCGCAGCGCGCACGCCGAGGTGATGACGTTCGGCCGGGCGGCGCTCGCGGCCACCCGGCACGGGGCGCGCGGGCCGGAGCTCGCGGTGCCGGCGCTGCTCACCGCGGTCTTCGCGGCCGCCACGGCGATGGCGTACGACGCGTCCACCGGCGCTCGCGCCCTCGCCCGGCTGAAGGCCCACGCACGCGACGGCTGGCCGGTCCCCGGCTGGCTGCGGGGCGTCGCCGGCTTCCTCGAGGCTCCCGATCTGGAGCGCGCGCTCGAACGGCTCGTCGCGATGAGCGAGTCCGAGGACGGGCCGACCGCCCTCGTCGGCGCGCTCCTGCGCACCCAGTTCGAGGAGAACGCGGGCGACCCCGAGGCCGCGGCCGAGCACGCGCAGCAGGCGCACGTGCTCGCCCGTCGCGTCGGCGACATCTGGGCGGAGTCGATGTCCTCGATGATGCTCGCGCAGCTCGCCAGCCAGACCGGTCGGCCCGAGGCCGCCCTGCGATGGGCGGCGGCCGCCGAGGCGGAGCTGCGCCTGCTCGATTCCGAGCCCGGGCTCGTGCAGCTCGAGTGGATGCGCGCGGGCAACCTGCTCTCCGCCGGCCGCCTCGACGAGGCCCGGCCCCTCATCGCCGAGTTCGCGTCGAGCGAGCGGCGCACGGCCGACGGGCTGGGGCTCGCGACGGTCGGGGAGCTCGGGCTCTCCGAGCTCGCCAGGGCGGAGGGCCGGATGGCGGATGCCGCGCACCACGCCCGCACCGCGGCCGAGTCCTTCGGCCCCGCCGAGCGCTCGTCGCCTTGGTACCTCATGGTGCTCGCCGACCTGGTCTCGGCGGCCGCCCATGACGAGCGCGATGCCGCGGATGCCGCCTTCTGGGCCGCGAGGCTGCGCTACCGCACCCTCGGGATGCGACGCGCCTGGGGCAGCTTCAACGACAAGCCGGTACTCGGCACCGCCGCGCTCGGCTGGTCGGCGTGGGCCATCCGCCAGCCCGGCCTCCGCGAGCGGGGGCTGGAGCTCCTCGCCCTCGCGGAACGCCTCAGGGCCAGGCAGGATCTGCCCGGCCTTCGGATCGCGACCCACCTCGCCGACGCCGAGGCCCTCGTCGGCCGCGCCGCGCTCGAGGGCGCCCGCTCGGCCGCGGCAGCGCTCGACCCCGAGGCCCGGATGGCGCGGGCGCACGAGCTGTTCGTGCTGCCGTTGCCGAGCGCGGGCCCCGGGGTCTGAGTTCCGCGGAGGCGGTTACGCCTTCCGCATGTACGCCCGCACCGTGAGCGGGGCGAACACCGCGACCACGACCGCCGCGCCCAGGAGGGTGGCGAACAGGTCGCCGGTGACGTCGGTGCCCATCGTGAGGCCGCGAGCGGCGGTCACGAGGTGCGAGACGGGGTTGATGCCGACGAACCACTGCAGCCAGTCGGGCATCGTGTCAGCGGGCACGTACGCGTTCGAGAGGAACGTCAGCGGGAACAGCACGAGGAACGAGATGCCTTGCACCGAGCCGGCCGAGCGGGCGATGACACCGAAGAACGCGAAGATCCAGCTGAGCGCCCAGGCGGCGACGATCACCACGACGCTCGCGGCGAGGACGCCGCCGAAGCCGGCCTCGGGGCGGAAGCCCATCAGGTAGCCGGTCACGAAGGTGAGCGTCGTCGCGATGCCGTAGCGCACCGTGTCGGCGAGCAGCGCGCCGGCGAGCGGGGCGACGCGCGCGATCGGCAGCGAGCGGAAGCGGTCGAACACGCCCTTGTCCATGTCCTCGCGCAGCTGCACGCCCGTGACGACCGACGTCGTGATGACGGTCTGCACGAGGATGCCGGGCAGGAAGAAGGGCAGGTAGCTGAGCGCGTCGCCCGCGATCGCGCCGCCGAAGATGTACGTGAACATCAAGGTGAACAGGATCGGCTGCAGCGTCACGTCGACGAGCTGCTCGGGGGTGCGCTTGATCTTCAGCAGCCCGCGGTAGGCCATGCTGAGCGAGTTGCGCACGGTCTGACCGAGGCTGACGTGATTCTTCAGGGCGCGCTCGGCGCCGGGGACGATGGTCGCGGTGGTCATGCGCGGCTCCCTTCGAACTGCGGTTCGGCCGAGGCGTCGTCGGCGGTGTCGTCCGCCTCGACGCCGTGGCCGGTGAGGGTGAGGAAGACCTCGTCGAGCGTCGGCTTCTGGACGCTCAGCTCGGTCAGGTGGATGCCGGCCTCCCGGAGCGTGACGAGCAGCTCCGTGACGCGGTCGGCGTCCCGCATGGGCGCGGTGAGCCGGCCCGCCTCCGGGCTCGTCGTGGCCCGCACGCCGAGCACCCGCTCGATCGCGGCCTGCGCGTCGCCGAGGTCGCGCGGATCGGCGACCCGCAGCTGCAGGCTCGACGAGCCGACCGAGGCCTTCAGCTCGTCCGCCGTGCCCTCGGCGACGACCCGCCCGCGGTCGATGACCGCGATGCGGTCGGCGAGCTGGTCGGCCTCGTCGAGGTACTGGGTGGTGAGCAGCACGGTCGAGCCGCTCGAGACGAGCCGGCGGATCGTGTCCCACATCTGCGCGCGGGTGCGCGGGTCGAGGCCGGTGGTCGGCTCGTCGAGGAAGATGAGCGGAGGCTGCGCGATGAGGCTCGCGGCGAGATCGAGCCGGCGCCGCATGCCGCCGGAGAACTGCTTCAGGGGGCGCTTCGCGGCATCCGTCAGACCGAACTCCTCGAGCAGCTCGGCGGCCTTGCGCTTCGCCTCGGCGCGGCCGAGCCCGAGCAGCCGGGAGAACAGCACGAGGTTCTCGGTCGCCGAGAGCGTCTCGTCGACCGAGGCGTACTGGCCGGTGACGCCGATGAGCTGCCGCACGAGCTGCGGCTCCTTCACGACGTCGTGCCCGAAGATGCGGGCGGCGCCGGCGTCGGGGCGCAGCAGGGTCGCGAGCATGGAGATCGTGGTGGTCTTGCCGGCCCCGTTCGGGCCGAGGACGCCGTAGACCGTGCCGCTCGCGACGCGCAGGTCCACGCCGTCGACGGCGCGGTTGGCGCCGAAGGTCTTCACGAGGCCGTCGGCCTCGATCGCCCAGCTGGGATCAGTGAGGTTCATGCCCCCAACGCTGCCGGGGGCCGCTTGCACGGCGCTGCCACGGCGCTGTCATGCCGCGGTCACGGCGTGCGCGGCGGGCAGCACGCACGATTCTGCGATTTCTCGAGGCATCCGTGCGCGAGAACGCGCGTACCCTGGTGTGGTGACAGCGTTCGTCTCCGCCCTCGATCTCTTCTCGATCGGCATCGGGCCCTCGAGCTCCCACACCGTCGGGCCGATGCGGGCCGCGACGGCGTTCGTCGACCGGCTCGACGAGGCCGGCCTCACCGAGCGGGTCGCCCGCGTCAGCTGCTCGCTCTACGGCTCGCTCGGCGCCACGGGCCTCGGCCACGGCACCCCCGACGCCGTCGTCGCGGGCCTCGCCGGCCTCCGGCCGCACGACTGCGACCCCGACGAGGTGCGCGGCGCCTGGCAGCGACTCGACCCCGAGGGCTCGGAGCTCCGCCTCGGCGGCCGCCACCCGATCCGGCTGCGCCCGAGCGACATCACCCTCGAGCCCCGCACCCGGCTGCCCGGGCACCCGAACGCCCTCACCCTGCAGGCCTGGGACGCCGACGGCGCCCTGCCCATCGCCGAGGAGACCTACTACTCCGTCGGCGGCGGCTTCATCCGCCGCGACGGCGACCCGGCCACCGAGGCCGAGGCGCTTCGGCATCCGCTGCCCTACTCGACCGCCGCCGAGCTGCTCGAGCTCTGCGACGAGCACGGCGTCTCGCTCTGCGACGTCGCCCGGCACAACGAGGTCGCCGTGCACGGCGAGGCCGGCATCGACGAGGGGCTCGACGCGATCTGGGCGGCGATGGCCGAGTGCGTCTCGCACGGCCTCGCGACCGAGGGCGAGCTGCCCGGCGGGCTCCGGGTGAAGCGCCGCGCCTCGCAGGTGCGCCGGCAGCTCGAGGCGTACGACCGCGAGGAGCTCGAGGCCGCCGCGCACCGCGACACCTCGACGGAGTGGCTGCACGCCTTCGCCCTCGCCGTGAACGAGGAGAACGCCTCGGGCGGCCGCGTCGTCACCGCGCCGACGAACGGCGCGGCCGGCATCCTGCCCGCCGTCGGCCACTACTACCTGCGTTTCGTCCCCGGCGCCGACCAGGCCGGCATCCGCCGCTTCCTGCTCACCGCCTCCGCGATCGCGAGCCTCGTGAAGAAGAACGCGTCGATCTCGGGCGCCGAGGGCGGCTGCCAGGCCGAGGTGGGCTCCGCGTGCGCGATGGCGGCCGGTGCGCTCTGCGCGGTGCTCGGCGGAACGCCGCGGCAGATCGAGAACGCCGCGGAGATCGCCATGGAGCACCACCTGGGCCTCACCTGCGACCCGGTCGCCGGCCTCGTGCAGGTGCCCTGCATCGAGCGGAACGCGATCGCCGCCTCGACCGCGGTGTCGGCGGCGCGGCTCGCGCTGCACGGCGACGGCACGCACCTCGTCTCGCTCGACACCGTCATCGAGACGATGCGGCAGACGGGCCTCGACATGATGACGAAGTACAAGGAGACGAGCGAGGGCGGCCTCGCGGTGAACGTCATCGAGTGCTGAGCCGCCTGAGTGGATGACTCGGTCGGCGCGGAGGCCTCGGTCGGCGCGGAGGCCTCGTGGGCCGGGCGGACGTCCCGCGGTGTCCCGGCCGGGGGACGCCCGCCCGTCGGGCCGTCAGCAGGCGCAGGCGATCGCGCCCGGCGCGGCCGGGTCGCCGTCGAGCTCGCGCCCGGCGGTGACGTTCGTGAGCGGATCGGCGGGCCGCACGCGCCGGCCCTCGTCCGTCTCGAAGGCGAAGCCCTCGCGCACCCAGTACTCGAAGCCGCCGATCATCTCCTTGACCGGGTGGCCGAGCCGCGCGAACTCGAGCGCCGCCCGCTGCGCCCCGTTGCAGCCGGGCCCCCAGCAGTAGACGACGACGGGGAGGCCCGCGGGCAGCGTCGCCGGCGCGTCCGCGGCGATCCGGCGGGTGGGCAGATGCACGGCGCCCGGCACCCGCCCCTGCTGCCAGGACGCCTCGCTGCGGGTGTCCACGAGCACGAAGGCGCCGGGCTCTTCGCGGAGCGCGACGGCGACGTCGGAGACGTCCGTCTCGAACGCGAGCCGCGCGGCGAAGTGGCGGGCGGCGTCGTCCGGCGCGGCGACGTGCGCGAAGAGCGCTGAACTCGTGGCGGCGGGGCTCGTGGCGGCGTCGGTCATGCCTCGAGCCTGGCAGGATCCCGGCGCCGCGACCCCGACAGATCCCGCCGACGTGCCGCGAAATCCCGCCAGATGCGCCGCGGCTCAGCCGGCGAAGAAGGCGGTCACCGCCGCGCCGAGCGCGACGAGATCGTCGACGTGGGCCAGCTCGCGCGCCGAGTGCATCGAGAGCAGCGGCACGCCGACGTCGACGGTGCGGATGCCGAGACGGGTCGCCGAGATCGGGCCGATCGTGGAGCCGCACGGCACGGTGTTGTTCGAGACGAACGGCTGGGTCGGCACCCCGGCGCGCTCGCAGGCGGCGGCCCACATGGCGGAGCCGAGGGCGTCGCTCGCGTAGCGCTGGTTGGCGTTGAGCTTCAGCAGCGGGCCGCCGCCGAGCACCGGCCGGTTGACGGGGTCGTGTCGCTCGGGGTGGTTCGGGTGCACGCCGTGCCCGGCGTCGGAGGACAGCAGCCAGGAGGCGGCCGCCGCCCGGCGCCGGTCCTCGGCGGTCGCGGCGAGACCGTCGCCGATGCGCGCGAGCACGTCCTCCAGGAACGGGCCGGCCGCGCCCGAGCGCGACTCCGAGCCGAGCTCCTCATGGTCGAAGGCGGCGAGGACGCTCAGGTGGCCGGCGTCCGACGGCGCCGCCAGCAGGGCCACGAGGCCCGCGTAGACGGAGCTGAGGTTGTCCATGCGGCCGGAGGCGAAGAACACGCCGTCGCGGCCGAAGCGCTGCGGCGGCGCGGTGTCGGCGAGCAGCACGTCGTAGCCGACGACGTCGGCCGCCGGCACCCCCGCGGCGGCGGCGAGATCGGCGAGCACGTCGCCCTCCTCGCCCGCGCCCCAGACGGGCTGCACGTGCCGCTGCTTGTCGAGGGTGAGCGCCTTGTTCTGCTCGCGGTCGAGGTGGATCGCGAGCTGCGGGATGCGCAGCATCGGCCCGGTGCGGGCGAGGTGCTCGGCGCCGTCGCGCGTGACGAGGCGGCCCGCGAGCTCGAGCTCGCGGTCGAGCCAGGAGTTCAGCAGCGGCCCGCCGTAGATCTCGACGCCCGCCTGGAGCAGGCCCGCCGAGGCCGTCGACGGGCTCGGCTTCAGCTTGAACGACGGCGAGTCGGTGTGCGCCCCGAGGATGCGCACCGGCGCGGTCGGCACGGCGCCGGCCGGCTCGACCCAGGCGATGACGGCGCCGTCGCGGACGACGACCCGGCGGCCCGGACCGCTCGGCCAGGCGTCCGCCTCGTCGAGCCGCTCGAAGCCGGCCGCCTCGAGCCGGCGGGCGACCTCGGCCGCGGCGTGGTACGAGGAGGGCGAGGCCTGCACGAAGGCGGCGAAGTCGTCGAGGTAGGCGGTGGCGTCGATCGCGGGCATGCCTTCGACCCTACGCGAAGCGGATGACGGCCTGCAGCCGCGAGCGGACCTCCATCACGTCCGTGCCGCCGAGGCTCGGCGACCCCGGGATCCCCTCGCGGATCGCGCTCACGAGGCGCGAGCGGCGCACGAGCGCCGTCGCCGCGCCGCGGATCGAGCCGCCGAGCTCGAGCGGCTCGGCCGCGTGCTCGTCGGGCACGACGACGAGGAGCGCCGTCGGCTTGACCTTCGCGGGCCGCGTGACGGCCTTCGCGCGGGCCGCGAGCGCCCGGAACGGCCGCTCGCCGTCGAGCCCCTCGCCGATGAGCTCGTTCCGGCGGAACCGCACCTCGCCGCCCCAGTCCTCCGACTGGACGGCGAACAGCCCGGTCGGGCCGAGCACGAGGTGGTCGAGCTTCGGGGGCAGCCCCGGCCCCGCGGCATCCGTCGCGACGTCGTGCCAGATCGTGTACGCGATGCCGAGCGTCGCGAGCGAGCGCGCGGTCGCCTCCTCGGCGAGCGCGTCGGCGAGCACGTGCCGGATGTCGCGGGGCGCGGCCCGCACGAGCGCCGGGTCGTAGGGGTCGGGGAGCTCCTGGCCGCGGCCGACCCACTCGCGGATGAGGGCGAGGTAGCGTTCGCGGTCGTAGCCGCCGGGATGCCCGTGCGAGCGGGCCTGCGGCCGCGAGTCGCGTCGGGGCCGCGGGGCCGCCGGCGCCCAGCTCTCCCGAGTGGGCGCGCTCGTGCCCGCGCCGCGGTCGAAGCGCGCGCGGGCCTCCGGGGTGCCGACGAGCGTCCAGGCCAGCTGCACCGCGTGGAAGCGGGCGGCGTCGCCGCCCGTGTCCGGGTGCGCCTCGCGCAGGGCGCGGCGGTAGGCGACGCGCAGGGCGGCGTCGTCGACGTCGACCGGGACGCCGAGCAGCTCGTACGGCGACGCGGACAGTGGACTCTCGGGCATGGGCTCGCTTTCGTGTGCGAGGTCGAGGATACCGCCGTCGGGCTGGACGGCGGCGGTGGGCGGGGCGCCGGGGCCGGCTGGGTCAGTGCCGCGTCAGGCGGGGCCGGTGCCGGATCAGGCGGGGTCGGTGCCGGATCGAGCTGGGTCGGCCGGTCGCAGCAGCCCGCCCGCGACGAGCTCGCGGAGCGTCGGCGCGAGCTCGGCCCAGAGCTCCGCACCGTCGGCCTCGAGCAACTGCGCGATCGCGTCGGACAGCACGCCCGCGGGCAGCTCCCCGTCGGCGGCGCCGACGAAGGCGGCGAGCGCGGTGCCGGCGTCGACGACCCGACCGAAGCCGCCGCCCTGACGCAGCAGGATGACGGTCGGCTGCTCGGCGCCCGGCCAGTGGTGGCGTTCCTCGGTGACGTCGGGCGCGACCTCCAGGCGGATGCCTCGCAGCGCCTCGTCGTCGAGCGGCGCGAGCGCGTCCATCGCGGCGAGCGCGCGCTCGAGGTGCGCCCCGAGCCCTCCGGATTCGGCACCGAGCGGTCCGTGCAGGCGCTCCGCGCGGGCGATCCGGGCCGGAGCGTCGCCGGCGGGGCGGCGCAGCAGCACGTAGCCGAAGCCGACCGACTCGACCCCGCGCTCGGCGAAGTCTTCGAGCCAGGCGGCGTGCAAGCGCTCGAACTCGGCGGTGCCGGGGCGGGTGCCGCCGTCGCGGATCCAGGTCTCGGCGTACTCGCTCGGGTCCTGGCGCTCACGCTCGACGAGCCAGTACTCGAGCCCCGTGCCGTCGAGCCACGCGACGACGCGCTCGAGCCCGTCTGCGATGCCCTCGCCCGTCTCGGGATCGACGATGATCCGGTACTCCCAGTTCGCGAGCAGCTGGGCGATCCCGCCGGGCTCGAGATGCGCGGCCGCCCCGCGGATCACGGCTTCGACGAGCTCGTCGCCGGCGAGCCCGCCGTCGCGGTACTCGTAGCTCGGCACCTCCGGGCGGCGCGGGGTGATCACGAACGGCGGGTTCGACACGATGCGGTCGAAGCGCTCGCCGGCGACGGGCTCGTAGAGGCTGCCGAGGCGGAACTCGATCCCGGCCACCTCGTTCAGCTCGGCGGCGAAGCGCGCGAACGCGAGCGCCCGCGCGGACACGTCGGTCGCGACGACCCGCTCGCTGAAGCGGGCCGCGTGCAACGCCTGGATGCCGCTGCCGGTGCCGAGATCGAGGGCGGTGCGGGCGGGGCGTTGCAGGAGCAGCCCGCTGAGCGTGGTCGTCGCCCCGCCGATGCCGAGCACGTGGTCCTCGGCGAGCGCGGGCGCCGCGCCGGCGCCCGGCCCGGACGCCGCTTCGCCGACGAGGGCGAGTTCACCGAGGTCGGAGGCGAGCCACCACTCCCCCTCGCCTGCGGCGTCCGCGAAGCCGTACGGGCGCAGGTCGACGAGCGCCCGCACCGTCCCCGAGTCGGTGCGGGTGACGAGGCCGAGCCGCTCGGCGCCGTCGAACCCCAGCGCCGGGAGCGCGTGCGAGAGGGCAGCCGGCTGCGCGTCGGCGCCGAGGACGAAGAGCCGCACGAGCGCGGCGAGCGCCCGGACGCGGTCGGCCTCACCGTCGGGGTCCTCGTCGGGGCCGCCGTCGAGTCGGGCCAGCACGTGGTCGAGGGCGAGGAGGGCGGGCGCCCGGTGCCCGCGCTGGAGCGAGCGGCCGGGGTGGCTGCGGCCGTCGACCACGGTGCGCTCCCAGAGCTCCTCGATCCGGGCGACCCGGAATCCCGCGGCGTCGAGGTCCGCCCGCAGCGAGGCGACGAGTGCCGCGGTCTCGGCGTCGGGCGCCGCGCCGAAGCGTCGCACGAACACCGCCGCCCGGCCGCCACCGAGCCGCGCCGAGGGATCGGCTTCGTTCGCTTCCGGCATCCTGGCCTCCTGGTCCTGCGCGCGGCGCGCGCGATCCATTCAAGCAGGCCTGCACCAATGCGAGCGGGCGGCGACCCACCACCGCGCCGTCACACGAGCGAAACCTCACGGCCACCTCGTGCGTCGTCACGCCGAACCCACTGCACCGCGCCGTCACACGACCGAAACCTCACGGCCACCTCGTGCGTCGCCGTGTAACCCCGCCGTCACACGGGCGGCGTACCCTTGCTACATCGACACCGCGAGGGGAGGGTCGCCATGACCGAGCCGACACCGCTCGATCGTCTGCGTCAGGACGCGCGCGACGAGCTCGCCGCGCTCATCGAGCTGCGCTGCCGGCTCGGCGAGGACCCTTGGGTGTTCCTGCCCGAGCTGCCCTCGGTCGACGAGCAGGTCGTGGCGACGCTCCGCGAGGACCGGCTGCAGGACGGCGGCTGGGCCGTGCAGCGCGCCCGCGCCTATCACCCGACGGCCCGTCCGGGCGACGTCGAGCGCTTCGAGTTCGAGCTGCTCCGCGGGATCGCGCTCGAGCACCCCGAGCTGAGCCAGGCGGCCTGGTCGATGCTCGACCGGGTGCCGAGCGCCTGGTAGCGCTCCCTCGGCTCAGGCCGCGGCGAGCTTCGCCCGGCGCTGCACGGCCATCCAGGCGAAGAAGCCGACGATGGTGAACGCGCCGTAGAACAGGTACAGCAGCGCCGAGGCGTAGTAGCCGGCGCTCACGAGCAGCGGCACGCCGACGGCGTCGACCGCGACCCAGATCAGCCAGAACTCGGTCCAGCCGCGCGCCATCCCCCAGGTCGCGAGCAGGGAACCGACGAAGATCCAGGCGTCGGCCCAGACCGGCTCGAAGGAGCCGAGGGCGCGGAAGATCGGCGTCAGCACGAGAGTGCCGCCGAGCAGGGCGACGACGAGCAGGATGCGGACGCGCCATCCGGCCCAGCGGGGCTCGACGGCGGCGATCGCGGACCTCCGGTGCTGCGACCAGCGCACCCAGCCGTAGATCGACACCGCGATGAACATGAGCTGCCGGCCGGCCTGACCGAGCAGGTTGACCGGGTTCGGCGTGTCGAACACGGCGCCGAGGAAGACGGTGAAGAGCAGCGCGTTGCCGATGATGCCGATGGGCCAGGCCCAGACCTTGCGCCGCATGCCGCCGAGGGCGCTCGCGAGTCCGAAGAGGTTGCCGACGATCTCGCGCCAGAGGATCACCTGGTCGCCGATGACCAGCTGGGCGTCGAACAGCCACTCGATGGGGTTCATGCGTGCGGCGGTGCGGCGGTCACGAGGCGGTCCGCGGGGAGCGGAGCCGGGCGACGAGCGCGACGATCGCGCGCCAGCCGAGGAGGAACAGCGCGAGCGTGCCGGCGGCCACCAGGATGAACGGCAGCTGCGTGCCCTGCCCGCTGGCGGTGCGCAGCAGCATGCCGCCGACGAGCGTCACCGCCCAGACGACGACGCCCGTCGGCCAGACGGCGAGCGGTCGCCGCCAGGCGAGGGAGACGAGCCAGCCCAGGAGGAGCGCCGCGAGGAACGGCCACGCCGTCTGCCAGAGCCCGGCGAGATCGAGGCCCTCGGCGTGGCTGCGGCGGCCGATGACGACGAAGAGCGCGACGAGCAGCACGTCCGCGACGGCGGCGGCCCAGACGGCCGACTGGCGATTCATCCCTCAATCGTAGGGCTCGCGAGCGCCGCCAGCGCGTCGGACTCCTGCACCGGCAGCGCGCAGACGAAGTGCTCGCAGCGGTACGCCGTCGCGCGGCCGTCGAGCGCCTCGCGCGCCGCGAAGAGCTCGAAGCCGGACTCGGCGAACTCCTGCGCCTGCGCGGGCGTCACGATCGCGCGGACCGCGGCGGGCTGTCGCCTCGCCTCCTCGACGAGCGATGCGGAGGCGGGGTCGGCGGATGCCTCGTCGGCAGGTGCCACGACGACGAGCTGCACCTCGGGCGCGCGCAGCCGCGCCATGACCGCGAGCGCTCCGCCGAAGGCGATCGGGCGGCCGGGCGCGATGCCGGCGACCGAGGCCATCGCCCGTTCCGCCTCCTCGCGGTACCGCTCCCCCGCGCCGAGCTGCGCGAGCAGCAGCGCCGCATCGGCGCAGCTCGTGAGCCCGGATGGGGCGGCGCCCTCGGCGGGGTCGTCGGGCAGCGCGAGGCCGAGCGCGTCGAGGGTGGGGTCGAGCCCCGGCGGCGCGAACGGGATGCCTCGTGCCGCCGCGCCGCCGGTCTCGGCGTCGTGCAGCGCCCGGTCGATGAGCTCGCGCGCGCGGCTCGCCCAGCTGCGCTCACCCGTGGCGAGTGCGAGGCGGATCAGTCCGCCGGCGAGCATGCCGACGTCCTCGAGCGTCGCCGGCGCCTCGGAGACCACGCCGTCGAGCGAGGCCCGACGGAGGACCCCGTCGAGCAGCTGCCGCTCGAGCACCACCGCTGCGGCCTCGCGTGCGGCCGTGAGCGCGGCCGCTGCGGCGGACTCCTCGAGGCCGCGCTCCGCGAAGGTCGAGAGCGCGCCGATCGCGAGCCCGTTCCAGCCGCTCAGCAGCTTCTCGTCGAGCGCGGGCGGGCTGACCGAGGCGCGCGCCTCGGCGTCCATCCGGTAGTAGCCGCCCTCGTCGCGGCGACCGTCGAGCACGCTCTCGGAGTCCTGCGCGCTCGCGAAGCCCCCGCCCGGCAGCGCCATCGTCGTCGTGAGGAATCGCGCCAGATCGTTCGCGAGGGGTGCCGCCCAGCCGATCGCGCCGGGCCAGCGCGTAGCCGCGACGGCGAGGCCGAGCAGTTGCGCATTGTCGGGCAGCATCCGCTCGTAGTGCGGCTCGCTCCAGTCGCGCTTCGTCGCGTAGCGGAAGAAGCCGCCGTCGACCGGGTCGAACAGCGGCGAGGCCGCCATCCGCTGGAGCGTCCGGGCCGCGAGCGTCCGAGCTTCGCCGGGCAGCTCGCCGAGGAAGCTCAGCACGGTCGGCACGGGGAACTTCGGCGCCGGACCGAAGCCGCCGTACTCCCGGTCCTCCTCGGCGGCGAGCGAACGGGCGGCCTCGCCCAGCTCGGCGTCCGAGGGCAGCGCGCCGCCGGTCGTGGCCGCCGCCGCGCCCGCGAGTGCGTGCGCCACCTCCTCGCCCATCGTGAGGAGCTCGCCGCGCCGGCTGCGCCACGCCTCCGCGACGGCGGCGAGCACCTCACGGAACGCGGGCGTGCCACCCACCGCCGTCGGCGGGAAGTAGGTGCCCGCGTAGAAGGTGCGCCCCTCGGGCGTCGTGAAGACCGTCAGCGGCCAGCCGAGCTCCCTGGTGAAGGCGGATGCCGCGGCGAGATAGCTGCTGTCGACGCCGGGATGCTCCTCGCGGTCGACTTTGACGGCGACGAAGTCGCGGTTCAGCTGCGCCGCGATAGCGGGATCGGAGAAGCTCTGCCTGGCCATGACGTGGCACCAGTGGCACGTCGCGTACCCGATCGAGACCAGCACCGGCACATCGCGTTCGCGGGCCGCGGCGAAGGCCTCCGGGCCCCACGGGTACCAGTCGACCGGATTCTCGGCGTGGCCGCGGAGGTAGGGGCTCACGGCGCCCTGCAGTCGGTTCGCCATGCAGCCAGCTTAAATGCCGAAAGGCCACCCCGGGGTTCGGGGTGGCCTTTCGTGAATGGGTGTCCGGCGGTGTCCTACTCTCCCACAGGGTCC
>NZ_BMRJ01000007.1 GCF_014648575.1 Agromyces mediolanus
GGACCCTGTGGGAGAGTAGGACACCGCCGGACACCCATTCACGAAAGGCCACCCCGAACCCCGGGGTGGCCTTTCGGCATTTCACCACTGATTTGAGCCCGCCCGATAGCCTCGAGGCGGATGAGACTTCAAGAGACGGCAGGCTGAGCGTGAGCGATTCCAGGAACGATGGGGAGCGGAGCTCCGACGACCGGGGACGCTCAGAACGCCCGAAGCGCGAGTATGGCTCGCGCGACGGAGGCCAGCGTCGCGATGGCGGCGCACCTCGCGGGGATCGCAGCAGCGGCCCGCGCGGTGGCGACCGACGCCCGTCCGAGCGCAAGCCGTGGGACAAGGACCGCGCGTCCGGTCCGCGCTGCGACGGCGCTCGCAAGCCGTGGGAGCGTGACGGTGAGCGTTCCGGCGCTCCGCGCCGTGACGGTGACCGTAAGCCGTGGGAGAAGGACCGCGCGTCCGGTCCGCGTCGTGACGGTGACCGCAAGCCGTGGGAGCGCGACGGCGGTCGCGGCGGTGAGCGTTCCGGCGGCCCGCGTCGCGATGGCGAGCGGAAGTCGTGGGAGCGCGGCGGCGAGCGTTCTGGTGCTCCGCGTCGCGACGGTGACCGTAAGCCGTGGGAGAAGGACCGCGCGTCCGGTCCGCGTCGTGACAGTGACCGCAAGCCGTGGGAGCGCGACGGCGGTCGCGGCGGTGAGCGCGCCGGTGCTCCGCGCCGCGACGGTGACCGCAAGCCCTGGGAACGCGGTGGGGAGCGCTCCGGCGCTCCGCGTCGCGACGGTGACCGCAAGCCGTGGGACAACGATCGTTCCGGCGGCCCGCGTCGTGATGGGGACCGCAAACCGTGGGAGCGCGATGGTGCTCGCACCGGCGGCCCGCGCCGTGATGGCGACCGCGGGCCTCGCAAGCCGTGGGAGCAGCGCGACGATCGGGACCGCGGCGGCCGGCCCGAGGCCGATCGGCCCCGCCCGGATTCGCACGGCGCCTCGATGCGTCAGATCCGCCCGCGTCACGACGATCCGATCGTGCCGGAGCACATTCGCCCGGCGTCGCTCGAGAAGAGCGCTCGCGCCGAGCTGCGCACGCTGACGAAGGAGAACGCCGACTGGGTGGCCGTGCACCTGGCCGCCGCGGCCGAGTTCCTCGACACCGATCCGGAGCTCGCGCACCGGCATGCCCTCTCGGCATCCCGTCGTGGTGGCCGGATCGGCGTCGTCCGCGAAACGCTCGCGATCACGGCGTACGCGACCGGCGACTTCGCGCTGGCGCTGCGCGAGCTGCGCACCTATCGCCGCATCACCGGCAGCGACGAGCAGCTGCCGCTCATGGTCGACAGCGAACGCGGGGTGGGTCGTCCCGACCGCGCGCTGGAGCTCGGACGTTCGGTGGACCGCTCGACGCTGCCGGCGGGAGTGCAGGTCTCGCTCGCGATCGCGATGTCCGGTGCACGGCTCGACCGGGGTGAGACGGAGCTGGCGCTCGCGGAGCTCGAGATCCCGCAGCTCGATCCGGATCGTGCCTTCTCCTACAGCCCCTCGCTGTTCCTGGCGTACGCCGAGGTACTCGACGAGTTGGGCCGTGAGGCGGATGCCGCGGACTGGCGCGCTCGCGCGCTGCGTGCCGAGGCGGCCCTGGCCGGCCCGGCCGAGTCCGAGGTCTTCGAAGTGTTCGTGCTCGACGAGGACGAGGACGAGGACGAGGGCGACGTGCACGTGGAGCCGGGGCCGGCGGAGGAGGAAGCTGCGCCTGAGGCCGGTGCTGAAGCCGAGGTTGGTGCTGAAGCCGATGCCGATGCCAGTGCAGAGGCCGAGGCCGGCGCTGAGCCCGAGAGCACCGAGGTCGAAGGGGAGTCGGACGCCGATGGCGCTCTTCCGCGCGAAGACTGAGCCCGCCACGCCGCTCGACGGCGTGGACGCGGTCTTCGCGGACCTGGACGGTGTCGTCTACCAGGGGCACGGAGCGATCCCGTACGCCGTGGAGAGCCTCAACCTCGCCAAGCACGGCAGCGCCGTCGGCTACCTCACGAACAACGCGTCCCGAAGCGACGTCTCGGTCGCCGCGCACCTGGCCGAGCTGGGCCTGGACGTCGTCCCGAGCGAGGTCGTCACCTCGCCGCAGGCGGCGATGCACCTGCTCGGCGAGCAGGTCGAGCCCGGCGCCCTCGTCCTCGTCGTCGGAGGCGAGGGGATCATCACGGAACTCGAGCGTCGCGGCTACCGGGTCACCCGTTCGGCCGACGACGCGCCGGCGGCCGTGGTGCAGGGATTCGCGCCCGACGTCGGCTGGACGCAGCTCGCCGAGGCCGCGTTCGCGCTGAACGCGCACGGCGGCCCGGACGTCCCCGGGGGGATCCCCTGGATCGCGACGAACATGGATTGGACGATCCCCGTCGCCCGTGGCATCGCGCCCGGCAACGGGACGCTCGTGTCCGCCGTGCACACCGCCGTCGGGCGCTTCCCGCTCGTCGCGGGCAAGCCGGAGCGGGCCATCTTCGACGAAGCCGTCCGCCGATTCGGCGCGTCGGCGCCGCTCATGGTGGGGGACCGGCTCGACACGGACATCCTCGGTGCGCGCCGCGCCGGGATCCGCTCGGCCGTGGTGCTCACCGGCATCGATCGGGCCAAGCAGCTGCTCGCCGCGAAGGCCGACAGTCGGCCCGACTACATTCTCGAGGACCTCCGCGGGCTGCACGAGCCGTACCCGGAGACCGAGGAACGTCGCGGGGGAGTCCTGCGCGTCGGCCGCGCCGCCGTGAAGGTCGACGGTGGGCGCGTCGTCGTGGTCGACGAGGGCGACGGCGGCATCGACCTGCTGCGCGCCGCCTGCGCGGCGATCTGGGGATCGGGGCTGCCGATCCACGCCCTCGACGTTCCCGAGCGGCTGTACGCCTGAGGCGTCTCCTTCGACGGGCTCCCTTCGACGGGCTCAGGGGACCACGGGATGGTTCGCTGAGCCTGTCGAAGCGTTCGGATCCCTTCGACAGGCTCCCTTCGACAGGCTCAGGGAGCCACGGGATGGTTCGCTGAGCTCGTCGAAGCGTTCGGATTCCTTCGACGGGCTCCCTTCGACAGGCTCCCTTCGACAAGCTCAGGGGACCACGGGATGGTTCGCTGAGCTTGTCGAAGCGTTCGGCTCCCTTCGACGGGCTCCCTTCGACAAGCTCCCTTCCACAAGCTCAGGGAACCAGCGGGGATGCGACGGGCTCAGGGAGCCGGCTGGGGGAAACCACGGCCCGTTCGTCGTCGGGTGCCGGTAGCGTTGAGGTCGTGAGCGACGCATCGAACTCCGAGCCCCGAGACCTGAGCGAGGCCACCCGGGCGGCGCTCGACGAGCTCGAGTCGGCCCCGCTCTCCGAGCGCGCCGCCGGGTACCGCCAGCTCGCCGACGCCCTCCGTTCGGAGCTCGAGCAGTCCGACCCGAGCCGCAGCGCGGGGTGAGCATGCCCGATTCCCGCCTCGACGCCGCCCTCGCCGAGCGCGGACTCGCGCGATCCCGCACCCACGCGGCCGCCCTCATCGCCGCCGGTGCGGTCACCGTCGACGGTCGCCCGGTCGTCAAAGCCTCGACGCGGGTCGCCGCGGAGTCCGAGCTCGCCGTCGCGTCCGCCGACCACTACGTGAGCCGGGCGGCCCACAAGCTGCTCGCGGCGCTCGACGAGTTCTCCGTCGGCGTCGACGGACGCCTCGCGCTCGACGCCGGCGCGTCGACCGGCGGCTTCACCCAGGTGCTGCTCGAGCGGGGGGCACGACGTGTGCTCGCGGTCGACGTCGGCCACGGGCAGCTCGCGCCCGAGCTCCTCGGCCATGAGCGCATCGTGCTCGTCGAGGGCTGCAACGTCCGCACCCTCGACGCGGAGGGGCTCGCCGCGCTGACCGGGGTCGCCGAACGCCCCGACCTCGTCACCGCCGACCTCTCGTTCATCTCGCTCACGACGGTGCTGCCGGCGCTCGTCGCCACCGCGGCGCCCGAGGCCGATTTCGTGCTGCTCGTGAAGCCGCAGTTCGAGGTCGGCCGGGGCGGCACCCGTGAGGGCATCGTGCGTGACCCGGCGCGCCGCGCCGACGCCGTGAACGACGTGCTCTGGGCCGCGCACGATCTCGGCCTGCGCACCGCGGGCGTCGCGGCGTCGCCGATCGCCGGAGGGCAGGGCAACCAGGAGTTCCTGGTGCATCTGACGGCGATGCGGGGCTCCGATCCGTCAGAATGGTCGAGTCGCATCGAACGGCTGGCGAGAGGGGGCGCGGCATGAGCGCAGCACGGCACTTCCTCGTCGTCTCCCACACCGGGCGCGCCGCCGCGCTCGAGGCGACGGTCGAGGTCTGCCAGCGGCTGCTCGCCGAGGGGGCGGTGCCGGTCATCGCCGCCGAGCACTGGGACGACGTGCAGGAGGTCGTCCCCGAACTCGACGGCCGGGCGCTCCGCCTCGAGGCGGTCGATCCCGCGGTCATCGAACTCGTCATCGTCCTCGGCGGCGACGGCACGATCCTCCGCGCGGCCGAGCTGATCCGCCCGCACCCGGCGCCGCTGCTCGGCGTCAATCTCGGTCACGTCGGCTTCCTCGCCGAGAGCGAGCGCGACGACCTCGGCCTCACGATCACCAGGGCGCTCGCCCGCGACTACGCCGTCGAGGAGCGCATGACGCTCTCCGTGCGGGCCAAGGTCGGCGCCGAGGTCGTGTACGAGAGCTGGGCGCTGAACGAGGTCACCGTCGAGAAGGCCGAGCGCGAGCGCATGCTCGAGGTCGTGATCGAGGTCGATCGGCGTCCGCTGTCCTCGTTCGGCTGCGACGGCGTCGTGATGTCGACGCCGACGGGCTCAACCGCGTACGCGTTCTCCGCGGGCGGCCCGGTCGTCTGGCCGAGCCTCGAAGCGCTGCTGCTCGTGCCGCTGTCCGCGCACGCGCTCTTCGCACGGCCCCTCGTCGTCGGGCCCGAGTCCTCGCTCGCGGTCGAGATCCTGCAGCGCACCGAGACCAGCGCCGTGATCTGGTGCGACGGCCGGCGCACCTTCGACCTTCCCGCCGGTTCCCGGGTGATCGTGCGGCGGTCCGCGGTGCCGGTCCGGCTCGCGAGGCTCCACGAGGCGCCCTTCACCGATCGGCTCGTGAACAAGTTCCAACTCCCGGTGACCGGCTGGCGGGGGCCGAGCGGCCGTGACTGAGCGCGAACGGAGGCGCACGTGATCGAAGAACTCGGCATCCGCGACCTCGGCGTCATCGCCGAGGCGACGCTGCCGCTCGGACCGGGCTTCACCGCGGTGACCGGCGAGACCGGTGCGGGCAAGACGATGGTGGTGACCGCGCTCGGACTGCTGCTGGGCGCGCGCTCCGACGCCGCGGCCGTGCGGGCGGGAGCGAAGCAGGCCTGGGTCGAGGGGCGCTGGCTGCTCGCCGACCCCGAGGCCGTGGCCGATCGTGTCGCGGAGACCGGCGGCGAGATCGAGGCCGGCGAGCTGCTGCTCGGCCGCTCGGTGTCCGCGGAGGGGCGCAGTCGGGCGGTCGTCGGCGGGCGCAGCGCGCCGGTCGGCGTCCTCGCCGAACTCGGCGAGGAGCTCGTCGTCGTGCACGGTCAGGCCGATCAGCAACGGCTCCGCTCCGCCACCGCGCAGCGCGAGGCCCTCGACCGCTTCGGCGGGGCGCCGCTCGCGGCAGCGCTCGACGCCTACCGTTCCGGATTCGAGGCCTGGCGGGCGGATGTCGCTGAGCTCGCCACACTCCGGTCGGACCATGACGCCCGGGTCCGCGAGGCCGAGGAGCTCCGCGAGGCGCTCGACGAGCTCGAGACCATCGACCCGCAGCCCGGCGAGGACGAGGAGCTGCACGAGCGCTCCGAGCGGCTGACGAACCTCGAGGAGCTGCGGCTCGCCGCCGCCCAGGCCCGCGAGCTGGTGTCCGCCGAGGAGGCCGTCGACGGCACGGCCGACGCCGTCGGACTCGTCGAGGGCGCCCGGCGCCAGCTCGAACGGGTCGCCGGCTTCGATGCGGCGCTCGCTCCGATCGCCGAGGTGCTCACGAACGCGGGCTTCCTGCTCGCGGATGCCGCGGCCGAGCTCTCGGGCTACCTCGCCTCGCTCGACGCCGACGGCGCCCGCGAGCTCGAACTCGTGCAGGAGCGCCGGGCGCTGCTCGCGGGGCTCGTGCGTCGGCACGGCTCCCTCGACGAGGCGATCGAGTTCCGCCGGACGGGCGGGCTGCGGCTCGTCGAGCTCGACGGCGACGACGACCGCATCGCGCTGCTCGAGGCATCCGTCGAGCGTCTCCGCGACGAGCTCGACCGGCTCGCCGACGAGCTCACGGCGCTGCGCAGCTCCGCGGCCGAGCGTCTCGCCTCGGCCGTCACGGCCGAGCTCGCGGCGCTCGCCATGCCCGACGCGGTGCTGAGCGTGTCGGTCGAGCCGCTCGAGGAGCCGGGGGCGCACGGCCGCGACCAGGTGCAGATCCTGCTGCGCCCGCACCCCGGGGCCGAGCCGCGGTCGGTGTCGAAGGGGGCGTCGGGCGGCGAACTCTCGCGGGTGATGCTCGCGATCGAGGTCGTCATCGGCGCGGTCGATCCGGTGCCGACGTTCGTGTTCGACGAGGTCGACGCCGGGGTCGGGGGAGCGGCGGCCATCGAGATCGGCCGACGGCTCGCGAAGCTCGCCGAGCGCTCCCAGGTCATCGTCGTGACCCACCTCGCCCAGGTCGCGGCGTTCGCCGGCAACCACCTGAGCGTCGTGAAGGGCACCGACGGCCAGGTGACGAGTTCGAGCGTGCGCCAGTTGCTCGGGGCCGAGCGGGAGGCCGAGATGGCGCGCCTGCTGTCGGGCCTCACCGACTCCGAGATCGGTCTCGCGCACGCGCGCGAACTGCTCGAGATCGCCGCCGAGCGGGCGGCATGAAGGACGAAGGGGGAGCCATGGGACGGCATGTCGGGCACTCGGAGTCCGAGCGTGGGTTAGACTATAAGCCCGTGGTGGATGAACGCGGCGCACAGCACTCGAATACTGACTTTTCCGACGACACGACCAAGCACATCTTCGTGACTGGTGGTGTCGTTTCCTCATTGGGCAAGGGCCTGACGGCGGCCAGTCTCGGCAACCTGCTCACGGCTCGCGGGCTGCGGGTGGTGATGCAGAAGCTCGACCCGTACCTGAACGTCGACCCGGGCACGATGAACCCCTTCCAGCACGGCGAGGTGTTCGTCACCGACGACGGGGCCGAGACCGACCTCGACATCGGCCACTACGAGCGCTTCCTCGACATCGAGCTCTCCCAGGCGGCCAACGTCACGACCGGCCAGATCTACTCGACCGTCATCGCCAAGGAGCGCCGCGGCGAGTACCTCGGCGACACGGTGCAGGTCATCCCGCACATCACCGACGAGATCAAGCGCCGCATGCGGCTGCAGGCCTCGGAATCGCCCAAGCCCGACGTGATCATCACCGAGATCGGCGGCACGGTCGGCGACATCGAGTCGCAGCCCTTCATCGAGTCCGCACGCCAGGTGCGCCACGAGCTCGGCCGCAAGAACGTCTTCTTCGTGCACGTCTCGCTCGTGCCGTTCATGGGCGCCTCCGGTGAGCAGAAGACGAAGCCGACGCAGCACTCGGTCGCCGCGCTCCGTTCGATCGGCATCCAGCCCGACGCGCTCGTGCTGCGCAGCGACCGGCCCGTCACGGAGTCGAACAAGCGCAAGATCGCGCTCATGTGCGATGTCGACGAGGCCGCCGTGGTGAACGCGGTCGACGTGCCCTCGATCTACGACATCCCGACCTTGCTGAACACGCAGGGCCTCGACGCGTACATCGTCGACGCGCTCGGGCTCGACCGCAAGGCCGGCGAGGTCGACTGGTCGGGCTGGGCGGAGCTGCTGAAGGTCGTGCACGACCCGAAGCACGAGGTCACCATCGGCCTCGTCGGCAAGTACATCGACCTGCCCGACGCCTACCTCTCGGTCACCGAGGCGCTCCGCGCGGGCGGCTTCGGCAACGACGCGAAGGTCCGCATCGAGTGGATCCCCTCCGACGAGTGCGAGACGCCCGAGGGCGCCCAGAAGCACCTCGCGCACCTCGACGGCATCTGCGTGCCCGGCGGCTTCGGCGTGCGCGGCATCGAGGGCAAGCTCGGGGCGCTCCGCTTCGCGCGGGAGAACGGCATTCCCGCACTCGGCCTCTGCCTCGGCCTGCAGTGCATGGTCATCGAGTACGCGCGGAACGTCGCCGGCCTCCCCGGCGCGTCGTCGAGCGAGTTCGACCCCGACACCGAGTTCCCGGTCATCGCGACCATGGAGGAGCAGGTCGAGATCATCTCGGGCGGCGACCTGGGCGGCACGATGCGGCTCGGCCTCTACCCGGCGGCCCTCGCCGAGGGCTCGATCGTCGCCGAGCTGTACGGCTCGACCGAGGTCTCCGAGCGGCACCGGCACCGCTACGAGGTGAACAACGCCTACCGCGACCGGATCGCCGAGGCGGGACTGTCGTTCTCGGGGCTCTCGCCCGACCGCAACCTCGTCGAGTACGTCGAGCTGCCGCGCGAGGTCCACCCGTTCTACGTGGCCACGCAGGCCCACCCGGAGCTGCGCAGCCGGCCGAACTCGCCGCACCCCCTGTTCCGCGGCCTCGTGGCCGCCGCGCTCGAGCGCCAGGCGGCGTCGAAGCTGTTCGACGACGACGTGGACAATGGCTGAGCCCTTCGGCGAGCCGACGGTCGGCGGGACTCCCGTCGGTCCGTCGCTCGCCGACGAGCGAGCCGAGTCGCTGATCCTCAGCTCGGAGCTCGCGTTCGAGGGACGCGTGTGGGACATCCGTCGCGAGACCTTCGAGTTCGCCGGCGCCCCGGTGACCCGGGACTTCATGGACCATCCGGGCGCCGTCGGCGTGCTTGCGCTCGATCGCGACGACCGCGCGCTGCTCATCCGCCAGTACCGGCACCCGGTCCGCCTGAACGACTGGGAGATCCCGGCGGGCCTGCTCGATGTCGTCGGCGAGGACCCGCTCCTCGCGGCGCAGCGCGAGCTCGCCGAGGAGGCCGACCTCGAGGCGGCCGAGTGGGCGGTGCTCGCCGACATCCACACCTCGCCCGGGGGCAGCGACGAGGCCATCCGCATCTACCTCGCGCGCGAGCTGCGCGGCACGCCCGTGCGCTACGAGCGCACCGAGGAGGAGGCGGAGCTCGTGACCGCCTGGGTGGCCCTCGACGACTGCGTCGATGCGGTGCTCGACCGGCGGGTGTCGAACGCCCCGCTCACGGTCGCCGTGCTCGCCGCGGCGGCCTCGCGGGCGCGCGGCTGGGCCAGTCTCGCCCCCGCGGATGCACCGTGGGACTCGAAGCCCGGGCGCGAGGCAGCCGGGGCGTGAGTTCCCGCGAGATCGACGGCTACCTGCGACACCTCGCGGTGGAGCGGGGGCTCGCGCGGAACACCGTCGCCTCGTACCGGCGCGACCTCCGGATCTACGGCGGATGGCTCGAGCAGGCCGGTCACGCCGGCCCCGCGTCCGTCGGAGCCGCGGAGCTCGCCGCCTTCCAGCGCTACCTCAGCGCCGAGCGGCAGCCCGCCCTCGCGAACTCCTCGGTCGCCCGGGTGCTGTCCACGGTGCGCGGCCTGCACCGCTTCCTCGCCGAGGAGGGCCTGACCGAGACCGACGCGGCGCGCGAGCTGAAGCCGCCGAAGCTCCCGGCGCGCTTGCCGAAGGCGATCCCGATCGAAGCGGTCGAGCGGCTGCTCGCGGCGACCGACGGCGACGAGCCGCTGCGGGTGCGCGACAAAGCGCTGCTCGAGCTGCTCTACGCGACCGGTGCGCGCGTGTCGGAGGCGGTCGGGCTGAACGTCGACGACCTCGTCGACGCCGAGGTCGTGCGCCTGTTCGGCAAGGGCGGCAAGGAGCGGATCGTGCCCGTCGGCAGCTACGCCAGGGCCGCGATCGAGGCGTACCTCGTGCGGGTGCGGCCGCAGCTCTCGAGCCGCGGCACGGCGACCCCGGCGCTCTTCCTCGGTGCCCGGGGCGGGCGTCTCAGCCGGCAGGCGGCGTGGGTCGCGATCACGGAGGCCGCGGACCGCGCCGAACTCGGCCTGGAGGTGTCGCCGCACACGCTGCGCCACTCCTTCGCGACCCATCTGCTCTCCGGCGGAGCCGACGTGCGCGTCGTCCAGGAGCTGCTCGGCCACTCCTCGGTGGCGACGACGCAGATCTACACCCTCGTCACGGCCGATACACTCCGGGAGATGTACACGACCGCCCACCCGCGCGCTCGCTAGAATCGACCAAGCATCGCTCGACCCGACGGGCGCCCGCTGAGGAGGAGAGACCACGTGACCGACCAGAAGCGCGACCCCGCGAGCACCACGGCGCCGCAGGAGTCGAAGCTCGGTCCGACCGGTCGACCGCTGCGCGAGTTCCCCACGCCGCCGGCGCTGCGCGAGCACGGCCCCGCCCGGATCATCGCGCTCTGCAACCAGAAGGGCGGCGTCGGCAAGACGACGACGACCATCAACCTCGGTGCGACGCTCGCCGAGTACGGCCGCCGGGTGCTCGCGATCGACTTCGACCCGCAGGGCGCGCTGTCCGCCGGGCTCGGCGTGCAGACCCACGACGTGCCGACGATCTACGACCTGCTGCTCTCCCGCGGCATCGAGCCGGCCGACGCCATCCAGCACACCGCGGTCGCGAACTTCGACGTCATCCCGGCGAACATCGACCTCTCCGCCGCCGAGGTGCATCTCGTCACCGAGGTGGCGCGCGAGCAGATCCTCGCCGGCGTGCTGCGCAAGGTCTCGGCCGACTACGACGTCATCCTCATCGACTGCCAGCCGTCGCTCGGCCTGCTGACGGTGAACGCGCTCACCGCGAGCCACGGCGTGGTCATCCCGCTCGAGTGCGAGTACTTCGCGCTGCGCGGGGTCGCGCTGCTCATCGAGACGATCGACAAGGTGCGCGACCGACTGAACCCCGCCATCACGCTCGACGGCATCCTCGCGACGATGTACGACTCCCGCACGCTGCACTCGCGCGAGGTCCTCGAGCGCGTCGTCGACGCCTTCGGCGACCGGGTGCTCGAGACCGTCATCACGCGCACGGTGAAGTTCCCCGACGCCACCGTCGCGGCGACGCCCATCACGGAGTTCGCGCCCGAGCACCAGGCGTCGAAGGCCTACCGGCAGCTCGCCCGCGAGCTGGTGTTCCGTGGCGCGGTCGCCTGAGGCAGCCGCCCCGGCCGACGCGCAGCCCCCGGCGGAGGGCGCGGCAGAGGGCGACCCGGGATTCCGGGTCGCGCTGACGAACTTCGAGGGGCCGTTCGACCTGCTCCTCTCGCTCATCACGAAGCACGAGCTCGACATCACCGAGGTCTCGCTGTCCAAGGTCACGGACGAGTTCATCTCCTACCTGCGCGGGCTCGACTCCGAGGAGGAGCTCGACCGGGCCAGCGAGTTCCTCGTCGTCGCGGCGACGCTGCTCGACCTGAAGATCGCGGGGCTGCTGCCGCAGGGCGAGCTCGTCGACGCGGAGGACGTGGCGCTCCTCGAGGCCCGGGATCTGCTCTTCGCCCGGCTGCTGCAGTACCGGGCGTTCAAGGAGGCCGCGCGCTGGTTCCAGGCCGGGCTCGAGCGCGAGGGCACGCGGCACGCCCGCACGGTGCGGCTCGAGGAACGGTTCCGCCAGCCCGCCCCGGAGCTGCGCTGGACCCTGTCGGCCGAGGACTTCGCCGCGCTCGCGGTGCTCGCGCTCACGCCGCGCGAGATCCCCGTGGTCGGGCTCGACCACCTGCACGCGCCCGTCGTCTCCATCCGGGAGCAGGCGGCGCACGTCGTGGCCGTGCTGAGGCGCGGCGAGCCCGTCACCTTCCGCCAGCTGATCGCCGGCGTCGACCGGCAAGGCGTCGTCGTGGCGCGCTTCATCGCCGTGCTCGAGCTCTACCGGCACGCGGCGATCGGCTTCGAACAACTGGAGCCGCTCGGCGAGCTGACGCTGCGCTGGGCGACCGACACGTGGAGCGACGACAAGCTCGAGAGCCTGGGAGCCGACTATGACGACTGAGACCGAGCAGACCGAGCAGAGCGAGGGCGTGCAGGATCCGGCCGGGCAAGAGGTCACGACGACGGATGCCTCGGCCGAGGCATCCGCGATCGAGGCATCCGCGATCGAGGCATCCGCGATCGAGGCATCCGGAACGGAGGCGTCCGCCGACGAGGCGCCGGAGCTCTCCGTCGCGACGCCCCTCGACGTGCCCGGCCAGCACCGGCTCGACCTCGACCGCGCCATCGAGGCGATCCTGTTCATCTCCGACGAGCCGCTCGGCGTCGTCCAGCTCGCGGCGACGGTCGCGCGGCCCGTCGCCGAGGTGCGCGCCGCGATCGCCCGCCTCGTCGCCGACTACGACGGCACCGGCACCTCGGGGGAGCCCCGCACCGACGTGGCCGAGGCGCCCGCCCTCGTCGGCGGCGGCCGGCGCGCCTTCGAGCTGCGCGAGGTCGGCGGCGGCTGGCGCTTCTACGTGCGCCAGGAGTACGACGCGCTCGTCGCCGGCTTCGTGCTGACGCAGACCTCGACCAAGCTCTCCCAGGCGGCGCTCGAGACGCTCGCCGTGATCGCGTACAAGCAGCCGATCTCCCGCTCGCAGGTCGCCTCGATCCGCGCCGTGAACGTCGACTCGGTGGTGCGCACCCTGCTCGGCCGCGGCCTCGTGACCGAGGTCGACACCGACCCCGAGACGGGTGCGATCCTCTACGGCACGACCGAGCAGCTCCTCGTCCACCTCGGCATCAACTCGCTCGACGAACTACCGCACATCTCGCCGCTCCTCGACGACGGCCAGGAAGGATTCGATCTCGATGGCTGAGCCCGTCACCCCCACAGAGCCCGCAGCGGGCGGCCCGCAGCGCCTGCAGAAGGTGCTGTCCGCCGCCGGCGTCGCCTCGCGCCGGGTCATCGAGGACTACCTCGTGCAGGGTCGCATCGAGGTGAACGGGAAGGTCGTGACCGAGCTCGGCACCCGGGTCGACCCCGCGATCGACCAGGTGTCCGTCGACGGCGTCGCCGTGCAGCTCGACACGGCGAAGCGCTACTACGTGCTGAACAAACCGACGGGCGTCGTGTCGTCGATGAAGGACGAGCAGGGCCGCCCCGACCTCCGCCGCTTCACCGACGAACTCGACGACCGCGTCTACAACGTCGGCCGCCTCGACGCGGAGACGAGCGGCCTGCTGCTCCTCACGAACGACGGCGAGCTCGCCCACGTGCTCGCCCACCCGTCGTTCGGGGTCGAGAAGACCTACATCGCGAAGGTGCGCGGCCGCGTGACCCCGCAGACGCTGCAGCGCCTGAAGCAGGGGGTCGAGCTCGACGACGGACCCATCCGGGCCGATCGGGCGAAGCTCCTGCAGGCGCAGGGCGACGCGCGGCACAGCATCGTCGAGCTCACCCTGCACTCCGGCCGCAACCGCATCGTGCGCCGCATGCTGAAGGAGGTGGGGCACCCCGTCGTCGAGCTCGTGCGCCGCCAGTTCGGGCCGCTGCACCTTGGTACACTCAGGTCCGGTCAGCTCCGGGAGCTGACGAAGGCCGAGCGCGGCGCACTGCTGACCATCGCCCGTCAGGCCGAGGCGGCGCGCGGAACCGCCGGCGCGAAGGAGGACTGACGTGGTCGAGTCACGACTGACCGGCCCGGTCCGGATCGTCGGCGCGGGCCTGCTCGGCACGAGCGTCGCGCTGGGGCTCCGCTCGCGCGGCATCGAGGTGATCCTCGACGACGCCTCGCCGACGCACGTGGCGATCGCGGCGGACCTCGGCGCCGGCCGCCCCGCCGCGCCGGGCGACGCCCCGCAGCTCGTCGTCGTCGCGGTGCCGCCGGACGTCACCGCCCGCGTCGTCGCGGCCGAGCTCGAGGCGTACCCCGACGCGATCGTCACCGACGTCGCGAGCGTGAAGGCCGGAATCCTGGCCGAGCTCGTCGCGCAGGGCGCCGACGTCTCCCGGTACATCGGCTCGCACCCGCTCGCCGGTCGCGAGCGCGGCGGCCCGCTGTCGGCCCGCGCCGACCTCTTCGTCGGCCGGCCGTGGGTCGTGGCCGCCCACGACGCGATCAGCTACCAGCGTGCGGGCGCCATCGACGACCTCATCCTCGACCTGGGGGCGACCCTCGTCGAGATGACTCCGGAGGAGCACGACCGCGGCGTCGCGCTCATCTCGCACGTGCCGCAGGTGGTGTCGAGCGTCATGGCGCGGCGGTTCATCGACGCGCCGAACGCCGCGCTCGGCCTGGCCGGGCAGGGCGTGCGCGACGTCACCCGCATCGCGGCCAGCGACCCCGACCTGTGGGTGCAGATCCTCGGTGCGAACGCCGAGCCGGTGCACGACATCCTCGTGGCCGTGCGCGACGACCTCGACCGCTTCATCGAGGCGCTCGAGGCCCCGCAGGCGCCCGGGGCGCGGCGCCGCGTCGCCGAGGAGCTCGCCGCGGGCAATACGGGCGTCTCGCGCCTGCCCGGCAAGCACGGCACCGACAAGCGCTTCACGACCGTCATCGTCATGGTCGACGACCGTGCGGGCGAGCTCGCGCGCCTGCTCGCCGAGATCGGCGAGATCGGCGTCAACCTCGAGGACCTGCGCCTCGAGCACTCGCCGGGCCGCCAGGTCGGCCTCGCCGAGGTGCAGGTGGTGCCCGAGGCCGCCGAGCGCCTGAGCGAGGAGCTCGCCGCCCGCGGTTGGCGCATCGCCGGCTGACCCCCGGCCAGGCGTCCGCGCCACCGACCGTTCCCGATCGCACCCGAACCCTGGAGGCATCCCCGTGCAGCACCCCCTCGTCGTCGCCGTCGACGGTCCCGCCGGCAGCGGCAAGTCGAGCGTCTCGAAGGCGGTCGCGCGCCGTCTCGGCTACGGCTTCCTCGACACCGGTGCCGCGTACCGGGCGCTCGCCTGGCATGTAGCCCACTCGGGCGTCGACCCGGAGGACACGGCGGCGGTCGTGGCTTCCCTCGACGCCTTCGACTACGGCATCGGCACCGACCCCGACGGCTACCGGGTCCGGGTCGGCGAGCACGACGTCACCGAGGCGATCCGGGAGCCGCGGATCTCCGGCATCGTGAGCGCCGTGGCGCGCGTGCCCGAGGTGCGGGCGCACCTGATCGGCCTGTTCCGCGCCATCATCGCGGCGGAGCTCCGCCCCGGGATCGTCGTCGAGGGTCGCGACATCACGACGGTCGTCGCGCCCGACGCGCAGGTGCGGATCCTCCTCACCGCGAGCGAGGAGGTGCGGATGTCGCGACGGGCCGCCGAGCTCGCCGGGCACGACGCCGCGGCGACCGGGGCGCAGCTCCGGGCCCGCGACCGGGCCGACTCGAAGGTCGTCGACTTCCTGAACGCCGCCGAGGGCGTCACCCTCGTCGACTCGACCGAGCTGGACTTCGGCCAGACGATCGACGCCGTGATCTCGGTGATCCGCGCGGCCGACGATCGCTAGAGGAACTGCTCGAACAGCCCGAGCTCCGAGGCGGCGCTGCGGGCGAGGATGAAGCCGACGATGCCGACGATCCACGCCGTGTTCTCGCTCGCCGTGCGCTCGAGCCAGGCGGCGAGCCGCTCCAATGGCGCCTTCACGAGCGGCGCCGCGACGATCCGCAGCACGAGCAGCACGAGGGCGGGGGCGATCATCAGCAGGCAGTATCCGGCCAGCGCGCCGAAGCGCAGGGGCATGCTGAGCTCTGCCTCGGCGAGCATGCCCATCGCCACGAGGTAGGGCAGCATCGTCGCGACCTCGATGAGCCCGGCGCCGAGCGCGACGGCCATGACGGTGAGGGGCGACGTGCCGTCGGCGAGCAGCCGGTCGCGCCAGCGGGCGATCCGGCCGCCCGGGGCGGGGTCGACCGCGGCCGGCGTCGCGTCCGAGGCATCCGCCGCCCCTGCGGCAGCGTCCGGCAGCGCGCCGCCGCGCGCCGCGCTCGCCACGCGCTCGGCCGCTGCGGCCTCCCGCTTCTTCTTCGCCTGCTCGTTCGTGGGCATCGCGAAGGCGACGACGAGCAGTCCCGCCCCGAGCAGGAGCCGGATCCACAGCCCCGTCGTCGAGCTCAGGAAGCTCTGCGCCACGTCGACGAGATTCACGAGGCCGAGCATGAAGAGGATGCCGACGAGCAGGTAGAAGACGGCGATCGTCACGAGGTAGAGCAGCACCCGACTGCCGCGCAGGCGCGGCGCGAGCAGCAGGAACACCGGGATGAGCAGCGTGCCGATGCTCAGGCCGTCGACGAGGGCGAGCACCGCGAGGGTGATGGCGAGCGGTGCATCGGTCAGGAGGTCCATGCGACCAGGCTCGCGCGATCTCCGGGCGCGCGGATCGGGCGGAGGACGGAGACGCGCCGATCCGCGCCTCGTCCTTTCGGAGGAGGAGCGGCCGGCCGCGGCATGCTTCGATGGAGGCATGCAGGAGAACGACGACGGCACGGCGCTGCGCTGGGTGCGCCGGCACCGCCCGCTCGTCGACGCCGTCGGCATCGCGGCGATCAGCGCGATCGCGGCCGCCATGGGGCTGAACCAGGTCTGGGACGCGCTCAGCGTGCTCCCGGAGCCGGTCTCCCCGTGGTGGGGCTTCGCCCTGTCGATCCCCGCGTTCATCGCGGTGGCGCTCAAGCAGCGGATGCCGCGCACGGGACTCGCCGTCGCCGCCACGATCAGCGTGATCTCCCTGTTCACGGTCGGCGGCATCGGTGGCCTGATCGCCCTGCTCGACCTGCTCTGGCTCGTTACGGTGCGCGCGACGCCGGCGGCCAGACGGCGCATCCTGATCGGCTGCGGCGTCGTGATCGCGGCGTTCACCGTGCTCACGCTCGTCGTGACCGGCGAGGTGCGCATGGCCGTGCTCGTCGGCCTGCAGCTCGGCGCGCTGCTCGGCACCGACTACTGGTGGGCGACGGCGGTGGCGCAGGCGAACGAGCTCGCCGAGCTCCACCGGCGAGAGGCCGCCGAGCTCGTGCGGCACGCCGAGCGCGACCGTGACACTGCGCTGCAGCACGAGCGCGACGCGATGGCGCGCGAGCTGCACGACCTCGTCGCCGGTCACGTCTCGGCCATGGCGATCCGCGCCGAGGCGGCCCTGTCGGGTCCCCAGGACGGCGAGGGGGATCGGGCGGCGCTCCAGGCCGTGCGGGATTCGAGCCTCGAAGCGCACGAGGCCCTCCGCTCGATGATCGCCGTGCTCCGGGCAGGCGGGGGCGAGCTCGTCGTCCCACCGCGGCTCGACCGGGTGGCCGACTACGTCGATGCCGCGCGTCGCGCGGGACTCGAGGTGCGCTTCGACGGCCCCGCCGCGACCGAGCTGCCCGCGCCCGTCGAACAGCTCGCCGCACGGGTGGTGCAGGAGAGCCTCGCCAACTGCGTACGCCACGCCGCCGGGGGGCGGGTCGCCGTGTCGATCGAGACCGATGCGGGCGGACTGCTCGTGCGGGTCGACTCCCGCGACGGCCGCCCGCTGGAACGGCCGAGCCTGCCGGGCAACGGCTCCGGCCTCGCGATGCTCGCCGAGCGGGTGCGGGCGCTCGGCGGGCGCTTCGACGCGGGTCCCGTCGGCGCCGGCTGGTCGGTGCGCGCCGCGCTTCCGCTGGAGCCCGCCGCATGAGCGCGCCGCGGGTGCTCCTCGTCGACGACCACGGCGCCATCCGGGAGGCGCTGCGGATCATGCTCGAGTCGCACGGCCTCGTCGTCGTGGGCGAGGCGGCCGACGGCGAGACCGCCGTGCGGAACGCGAGCGCGCTGCGGCCGGACGTCGTGCTGATGGACCTCCGCATGCCAGGCATGGGCGGGGTCGCCGCGACCCGCGAGATCCACGAGCAGGGGCTCGCCGACGTGCTCGTGCTCACGAGCTTCGACGAGGACGAGCTCGTGTTCGGTGCGATCCGCGCCGGCGCGGCCGGCTTCCTGCTGAAGACGGCGGATGCCGCGACCCTCGTCGACGCGGTGCACCGGGTCGCGGCGGGGGAGGGTCTGCTCGATCCGCGAGTCACCAGGCGTGCGCTCGCCGCACTCGCCGGAGCGGGCGAGGGGCCGGTCGGCCTCGGCCGGGCGCGGGCCGGGGAACGCGGCGAGCCGGGGGCGCCGGCCCGGGCCGTCCCCGACGCCGCCGGACTGACCGGCCGGGAGCGTGACGTGCTCGACGGCATGGCGCTCGGCCGCTCGAACGCCGAGCTCGCCGAGGCGCTCGGCATCTCGCTGCCGACCGTGAAGACGCATGTCTCGAACGTGCTGGCGAAGCTCGGCGCCCGCAGCCGGAGTCACGCCGTCGCCATTGCGCGGGGGCTCGACGCCGGTCGCTGAGACGGTTCCATGCGGCCAGCAGGCCCCCTCGGGACGGGGTTCTGCGGGGACATCCGGCCTTCCCAGCTCGGGTACGGCAGACTAGAGGGCGCGCGATCGCGCCCACGACGTTTCCAGGAGACCCCATGAGCGACCACGACGACGAGTTCGAGGCCCACGACGACGACCTCGCCGAGCGCCTCGCCGACGTCGACGACGACCTTGCCGAGCAGCGGGCGGCCGCGCTCCGCAGCGGCCTCGACGAGTACGAACTCGACGACGAGGACCTCGACCTGCTCGAGCTCTCCGAGGAGGGCGAGGAGGGCATCCAGTACCTTCCGGCCCTGCCGGTCATCGCCATCGTCGGCCGTCCGAACGTCGGCAAGTCGGCGCTCGTGAACCGCATCCTCGGCCGCCGCGAGGCCGTCGTCGAGGACACGCCCGGCGTCACCCGCGACCGCGTCTCGTACAAGGGCGAGTGGCTCGACCGCCGCTTCACCCTCGTCGACACCGGTGGCTGGGAGCCCGACGCCAAGGGCATCGACGCCTCCGTCGCCGCGCAGGCCGAGGTCGCGATCGACCTCAGCGACGTGGTGCTCTTCGTCGTCGACGCGACCGTCGGCGCCACCTCGACCGACGAGCACGTCGTCCGTCTGCTGCGCAAGACGAAGAAGCCCGTCTTCCTCGTCGCGAACAAGGTCGACGACGCTCGCCAGGAGCCCGAGGCCGCCGCGCTGTGGAACCTCGGCCTCGGCGAGCCGCACCCCGTCTCCGCGCTGCACGGCCGCGGCGTCGCCGACCTCCTCGAGTCGGTCTTCAAGGTGCTGCCCGTGGTCTCGGCCGTCGCGAAGCAGGAGATCGGCGGGCCCCGTCGCGTCGCCATCGTCGGCCGCCCGAACGTCGGCAAGTCGAGCCTGCTGAACAAGACCGCCCGCGAGGAGCGCGTCGTCGTGAACGAGCTCGCCGGCACCACGCGCGACCCGGTCGACGAGCAGATCGAGCTCGCCGGCAAGGTGTGGCGCTTCGTCGACACCGCGGGCATCCGCCGCCGCGTGCACCTGCAGCAGGGCGCCGACTTCTACGCCTCCCTGCGCACGCAGGCGGCGCTCGAGAAGGCCGAGGTCGCGATCGTCGTGCTCGACGTCTCGCAGCCGATCTCGGAGCAGGACGTGCGCATCATCGACCTCGTGCTCGAGTCGGGCCGCGCGCTCGTGCTCGCCTACAACAAGTGGGACCTGCTCGACGACGACCGCCGCCGCTACCTCGAGCGCGAGATCGAGCAGGACATGCACCACGTCGCGTGGGCGCCCCGGGTGAACATCTCGGCGCGCACCGGCCGGCACCTCGAGAAGCTCGTGCCCGCGCTCGAGACCGCGCTCGAGTCGTGGGACACCCGCATCCCGACGGGCAAGTTCAACGCCTTCCTCACCGAGCTCACGCAGGAGCACCCGCACCCCGTGCGCGGCGGCAAGCAGCCCCGCATCCTGTTCGGCACCCAGGTCTCGACCCGGCCGCCGACCTTCGTGCTGTTCACGACCGGATTCCTCGACCCGGGGTACCGCCGCTTCATCCAGCGGCGCCTGCGCGAGATCTACGGCTTCGAGGGCAGCCCGATCGTCGTGAACATGCGCGTGCGGGAGAAGCGGCAGCGCCGCTGAGCCGGTGCGCCGTTCCCCGTCGCCGCCGCGTCGTCGCTGAGTGCGCCCGCGCATGGAGCTCACGGTCCGGGTGAAGCCCGGCAGCCGCAAGGGCCCGCTCGTGGAGCCGTCGCCGGATGATCCGGCGGCGGCGCTCACGGTCTTCGTGCGCGAGCGCGCGGTGGATGGCGCGGCGAACGCCGGGGTGATCCAGGCGCTCGCCGCGCACTTCGAGGTGCCGCGCCGCGATGTGGTGATCGTGCGCGGCGAGACGTCGCGCATCAAGCGGGTGCGGATCGAGGGGCGCTGACACCGGGTGCCCGCTGGCGTCGCCCGCGCCTGCCCGTCAGAACTCGAGCTGCATGACCGCGCGGCTCGGCGAGGGGCGACCCGCCTCGGTGAAGCCGGCTCCCGCGAACATCGACACCGTGCCGTGGAAGAGCTCGGCGGCCGACACCGTGCTCTTCGCGCTCGGGTCGACGGCGTAGGCCTCCAGCACTCGGGCGCCGTGCTCGCGCGCATAGGTGACGGCCGCCTCGGCGAGGGCGGCCCCGACGCCGCGGCGGCGGTACGCGCGGGGGACCACGAAGCAGCTGACGGCCCACACGCGCTCGTCGTCGAGCTCGGGCTGGGCCGAACCGGTGCGCACGATCGTGCTGCGGGCCACGCGCGAGAGGGCCGGGCGCGGTTCGACGGCGCACCAGCCGACGGGGGTCTCGCCGTCGTAGGCGAGGAGCCCGGGCCCCGGGCCGTCGGCCGCGAGCTGTGCCTCGAGCCGGTCGTGGAGCGTCTCTGCGCCGACCTCGCGCCAGTCGCGGCCGGGGATCTTGTACCACTGGCACCAGCAGGTGGCCGGGTCGCCCTTGGTGCCGAACACCGCCTCGACGTCGGCGAAGGGCGCTTCGTCGGCGGGGATGACGGTGAGGCTCGGATGCGTCGTCGGAATCACGGTGGCCATGTCGTCACGCTAGCGGGTGGGGCCGACAGCACGAATATCGTGAAGTGAGGTAATGATGTAGTAACATCACAGTATGGACGTCACGATTCTCGACCGGCTGCTGCAGATCGGCGAGCTGTTCCAGCACGACATGGCCCGTGCCTTCGCCGGCACCGGCCTCACGAGCGCCCGCGTGCGCGTGCTCTGGGTGCTGCAGCACGGCGGCCCCATGACGCAGCAGGCGCTCGCCGCAGCGCTCGAGGTCAGTCCGAGGAACGTCACCGGTCTCGTCGATGCGCTCGAGGCATCCGGCCATGTCCGTCGAACGCCGCACCCGAGCGACCGGCGGGCCGTGCTGGTCGAGCTCAGCGAGACCGCTCGGCGGACGATGGCGCAGATGCAGCGCGATCACGCCGAGCTGTCGGCGACGCTGCTCGACGCCGTCGAGCCGGGGGAGCGGGCCGCCGTGGAGCGCGGCGTCGCCGCGATCGCCGACCGGCTCGCCGTGCTCGTCGCCGAGGCGCGAGAGGCCGAGTCGTGAGCGGGGCGAGCTCCGGTGGCTCGAGCTCCGGCGGCCGGGTCGCCCGTCTCGGAGGGGTGCTGAAGCGCGCGCTCGTGATGGAGCTGCGCGTCTACGAGAGCCTCTGGCGCTTCGTCGCGCGGCGCCCGGCTGTCGCGCCCGGCGCCGTCGGCATCGGCTACCACAAGCCCGTGCTGACGGTGCTCTGGATCTTCATCGTGCTCTCGGCCGTCGAGATCCCGATCATCGACCTCATCGTGCATCGCTGGCCGCCGGTGCGCATCGCGATGCTCGTGCTCGGCATCTGGGGCGTGACGTGGATGCTCGGCCTGCTCTGCGCGATGCTGACCCGCCCGCACGCCGTCGGGCCGGAGGGGATCCGGGTGCGCCAGGGGCTCGAACTCGACGTGCCGCTCAGCTGGGACGACATCGCCTCCGTCGCGATCACGAAGCACGTCGACGAGCCGAAGTCGCCGCGGGTCGCCGGCGGCGTGCTCGCCGTGCGGCAGCAGGACGAGACCAACGTCGAGCTCGTGCTCGAGCGGCCGACCGCCGTCAGGCTGCCGGGCCGGGCGCCCCGTGGTGGTGCGCACGAGGTCGAGGTCGTGCGGTTCTGGGCCGACGAGCCGCGAGCGCTGCTGGACGCTGCGCGAGCGTTCCTCGTGGGGGAGCCGGCCGCGCGGCGCGACTGAGTCGCCCCGGCTCGCGCCCGCTCCGGATGCCTCGGCCGGGTGTGCACGAAGGGCCCTCCGGAACCCGCTATGATGGTCAAGTTGCCTCGGCGGAATCGCCGGAGCATCGGGCTGTGGCGCAGCTTGGTAGCGCACTTGACTGGGGGTCAAGGGGTCGCAGGTTCAAATCCTGTCAGCCCGACCGAGAAGCCCTGGTGGAATGAGTCGGTTCCGCCAGGGCTTCAGTCGTGTTCGAGTGGTCGGTCGCGACTCTCGCTGAGCCCCACGACTACGATGGACCTCCATGGCCGAAGACGACGTGCCCGCCGCCTACGGCGCGCGAGCAGCCGAGTACGTGGAGCTGTTCGGCAGCATCGACGCGGCCGCGGAAGCCGATCGAGACGCCCTTCTCGAGTGGTCGAGGACGGTGGCCGGGCCCGTTATCGACGTCGGCTGCGGGCCGGGCCAGTGGACCGCGTTCCTCGCCGAGCACGGGCTCGACATCGAGGGCATCGACCCCACGCCGGAGTTCGTCGCCGCGGCGCAGCAGCACTACCCGGCCCATCTGTTCCGGCTCGGCCGGGCCGAGGCGCTCGACGTCGGCGACGGTGCGCTCGGCGGCATCCTCTCGTGGTTCTCGCTCATCCACACCGAACCGGCCCGGATCGATCTCGCCTTCGCCGAGTTCGCGCGGGCGCTGCGGCCGGGCGGTGCGCTCGCGCTGGGCTTCTTCGAGGGGCCGCGGCTCGAACCCTTCCCGCACGCCGTCACGACCGCGTACTACTGGCCGATCGCGGAGCTCGCCGCCCGTGTCGAGCGAGCGGGGTTCACGATCGCGGACACCCGTGCCCGCACCGACCCGGGCGTCCGCCGGCAGGCGTTGATCCTCGCCGAGCGCCGGCACAGCACGCCCTGACCAGCGCGAACAAGGTGCACCGGCGCGGTCAGTGCGACCCCGCCGGCACCGTTCCGACGCCGAACTCGTTGCCGTCGGGGTCGATGAACACGGCTTTCCGCGTGCCTCCGCCGTAGTCCTCGATCTCGGTGGGCTCGACGCCCCGACCCGCCGCGGACGCCAGGAAGGCGTCGAGGTCGTCGACGAGGATGGCGGTGAGGGCGCCGCCGACGACCTCGCGCCCGATCTTCAGATAGACGAAGACGTGCTCGTCGAGCTGCCACACCGCCTCGGTGTCGTCCGGGCGGAACGAGACGTCGCGGCCGAGCAGTCGCCGGTACCAGTCGACGGACGGCTCGAGCTTGCGAACGGGGATGCCGGAGAAGAGGTCCACGGTCATGCCCGGCAGTCTAATGAGGAAGCTCCAACCGCATCCGCCCCGACGCCACGAGCGCGAACACCTCCGCGGCGCTCGCCTCGGCATCCATCCGCGTGGTGTCGACTGTGTGGCCCTGCAGCTCGCCGAGCTCGGCGAACTGGTCCCAGAGACCGAGGATCGGCTCGGCGTCCACGAGCGCGTCGGGCGCGGTGCGCTGCTGCGCTCGCCGCAGCGCGGTCTCGCGATCCGGGCGCAGCACGAGGTAGTGCACGGCGACGCCGGGATGCCGCGCCGCCTCGCGGCGGTAGTGGGGGAGCATCCAGGGGCCGACGACGCCGTCCACGATCGTCGGGAAGCCGCCCGCGGCGTACTCGAACGCCGCGGCCGCGATCGCCGCGACCACGGTCTGGTTCTGCGCGTCGGACTCCGACAGGTAGGCGGGGATCGCGCCGCGCACGATGACGTGCCAGAAGTCGTCGGTGTGCAGGTGTACGCAGCGCTCGTACCGTTCGGCGAGGAGCCTCGCCACGGTCGACTTGCCCGAGCCGGGCGAGCCGCTCAGGATGATGAGCTCAGTCATGCGTGCTCCGTTCGTTCGCGGCGGCGTCGAGTGGCTGCAGGTGTTCGAGCAAATCGAGGGCGGCCTGCATGTAGCCGCTGATCCAGCGGTCGTGGATGCGCTTGATCGGCAGGGGAGCGAGCGCGAGGTGGCGCTCCCGCCCGATCCTGCGGCCGGTCACGAGCTCGGCCTCCTCGAGCACGCGCAGGTGCTGCAACACGGTGGTGCGGTCGAGCTCGGGGAAGCGGGCGCAGAGCGCCCCGGTCGTGAGCGAGGACTCGCGCAGGGCGTCGAGCATCCGTCGCCGCACGGGCGCGGCGAGCGCCTTGAAGACGGCGTCGTCGTCCTCAGTGGGGGTGCCGGCATCCTGAGACATGTGATAAAACTACAACATGACTGAGGATGCCGCGCTGCAACGACTCGCCTTCACCGTGTCCGGCCGGGTCGCGAGACCCTGCGCCGAGGTCTACGAGGCCGTCGCCGACCCCGCCCGGCTCTCCCGCTACTTCACGACCGGCGGCGCCCGCGGCCGGCTCGACGCCGGCGCCGAGGTCAGCTGGGACTTCGCGGACTTCCCGGGCCGCTTCCCGGTCCGCGTGATCGAAGCCGAGCCGCCGCGACGCATCGTGATCGAGTGGGATGCCGCGCCGGGCACGGCCGACGGTGACGCCGCCGCGACGCGCACGACCTTCGAGTTCGAACCCGTCGACGACGACACCCGCACGCTCGTGACGATCACCGAGTCGGCGTGGAAGCTCACCGAGGGCGGCGCGAAGCACGCGTTCGGCAACTGCGAGGGGTGGACCGGCATGCTCGCGGCCCTGAAGGCCTGGGTCGAGCACGGCATCAACCTCCGCGAGGGCTTCTACCGCTGACACGGCGAACGCCCCGGCGGATCGTCGATCCGCCGGGGCGCCCGTGCTGCGAGGTCAGGCCGTCTGGCCGGCGTGGGTGCCCTCGCCGATCTCCTCGACGACCTTCGCGTTGAAGGCGGGCAGGTCGTCGGGGGTCCGGCTCGACACCAGGCCCTGATCGACGACGACCTCCTCGTCGACCCAGTTCGCGCCGGCGTTCTTGAGGTCGGTGGCGAGGCTCGGGTAGCTCGTGATCGTGCGGCCGTCGACGACGCCCGCCTCGATGAGGATCCAGGCGCCGTGGCAGATCACGCCGACGGGCTTGTGCTGCTCGAAGAAGGCGCGCGCGAAGCCGATCGAGTCGCGGTCGAGCCGCAGATGGTCGGCGTTCACCACGCCGCCCGGCAGCACGAGCGCGTCGAAGTCCTCGGCGCTCGCGGCGCCGGCCCGCAGGTCGACGCGCTGCACGTGCCCCTTCTTGCCGGTGATCTCCGAGGCATCCGGCGCGACCATCGTCGCGGTCGCCCCGGCGGCCGTCACCGCCTCCCACGGGCTCGTCAGCTCGCTGTCCTCGAATCCGTCGGTGGCCAGGAAGGCCACGCGCTGTCCGCTGAGGTGCGTCATCCGTCCGTCCTTTCGTCGGTGGTGGTCAGGGAATCCCCGGCGATCGTGTCGCGGGGACCATTCCACCCTCCGACGTCGGCGGCGCCGCGTCGAGGGGGTGGCCGATGCGGGCCGAGGATGCTACGCGCGCGCTGGCCGCCGAGGCTCAGGCGGCAGGGGCCGCCGCTGCGCGGATGACGCCGCCCAACGTTGCAGCCGCCGCGCGAATCGGCTCCTCGTGCGAGGCGACGATCGAGGCCGCGTCGCGCAGCCGCCCGTCGTCGCCGTAGCCGTCGCGGGGGATCGTCAGCTCGACGTTCGACCCGGCCAGCCGCAGCCCGATGAACTCGAGCACACCGCGTAGCTGGGCGCCGGAGAGCCCGCCGCCGTGCCCGCCATAGCTCACGATCAGCGCCGGCTTGCCGCGCCACTCCTGGAAGAGGAAATCGATCGCGTTCTTCAGCGACGCCGGGTAGCCGCCGTTGTATTGCGGCGTGACGAAGACGACGGCGTCGCTCTCGGCGACGATCCGGCTCCAGGCCTTCGTGTGCTCGCGCTGGTAGTCGCCCATCGCGGGCATGCGCGGCTCGTCGAGGAGCGGGAGGCCGAGCTCGGCGAGGTCGACGAGCTCGACTCGGGCGTCCGCCGACTCGGCGACGATCGGGGCGAGCGCCTCGGCGAGCTGGTCGCCGACGCGGATCGGGCGCACGCTCCCGACGATGAGGCGGACGAGCGGGCGTTCGGGGGATGCGGGCATCGGAGTTCCTTCGAGAGTGAGGTGGTCAGGCGGGCTCGGTCGCGGGGCGACGCACGAAGAAGGCGCCGACGACGACGAGCAGGGACAGCACGGCGCCGATGAGGAAGGCGGTCTGGATGCCGCCCGCCTCCGCCGTGACGGCGTCGGCGCCGGCGGAGCTGAGCTCGACCGTGCGCGCCGACAGGATCGTCACGAACAGCGCCGTCCCCGCGGCGCCGGCGACCTGCTGCACGGCGCCGACCGCCGCCGAGCCGTACGAGTACAGTGCGGGGGTCAGGGAGCCGAGCGCCGAGGTGAACAAGGGCGTGAACATCAGTGCGAGCCCGCTCGAGAGCAGCACGTGCGCGACGACGATGAGCCACGGCGGCGTCTCCGGGGTGAGCGTCGCGAGCGCCCAGAGCGCGGCGCTCACGACGATGCTGCCCGGCACGACGAGCGGTCGCGGACCGTAGCGGTCGAACAGCCGCCCGATCGTCGGCGCGACGAGCCCCATCACGAGGCCGCCGGGGAGCATCAGCATGCCCGTGACGACCGGCTCCAGCCCGAGCACGTTCTGGAGGTAGATCGGCAGCAGGATGAGGGTGCCGAACATCGCGGCCATCATCATCGTCATCAGCGAGATCGCGATGGTGAAGGTGCGCGAGCGGAAGATCCGCAGATCGAGCAGCGCGGCGTCGCGGCGCTGCAGCACGAGCTGGCGCCAGACGAACGCGCCGATGCTGACGGCCCCGACGCCGAGTGCCACCCACATCTGCGCGCCCGTCGCGCCGCCACTGCCGGCGGCCCCGATGAGGCTGAGGCCGTAGACGAGGCCGCCGAAGCCGAGCGCGGACAGCACGACGGAGGTGAGGTCGATGGGTGCCCGGCGCGTCTCGCCGACATTGCGGATCCGTCTCGCACCGATCACGAGCATGACGACGGCGATCGGCAGCACGAGCCAGAACAGGAAGCGCCACGAGGCGAGACTCAGGATCGCACCGGAGATCGTCGGCCCGAGGGCGGGCGCCACCGACATCACGATCGAGATGCGACCCATGAAACGCCCGCGCGAATTCGCGGGGACGAGCGTGAGGATCGTCGTCATGAGCAGCGGCATCATCATGGCGGTGCCGCCCGCCTGCACGATGCGTCCCGCGAGGAGCAGCTCGAAGCCAGGCGCGAGGCCGGCCACCAGGGTGCCGATGGAGAACAAGGTCATCGCGGCGATGAAGATCTGCCGCGTCGTGAAGCGCTGGATCAGGAAGCCCGTGATCGGAATGATGACGGCCATCGTCAGCATGAACGCGGTGGTGAGCCACTGCGCCGCGGCGATCGTGATGCCGAGGTCGACGACGAGCTGGGGGATCGCGACGCCCATGATCGTCTCGTTGAGGATCACCACGAAGGCGGCGCCGAGCATCAGCCAGATGACGCGCAGCTGCGTCGGCTCGGCCGCGGCCGTGGTCGCGGGGCCGTCGACGGCGTCGGTCGTGCTCATCCGAACACCAGCCAGCCGATGCCGACCAGGAGGGCCGCGATGCCGAGCGGCAGGCTCGGCAGGACAGGCTCGTGCCGGCGCGCGTGCAGCCGCACCGCGACCGCCATCATGATGGCGAGGCCGAAGGCCGCGACGGGGGTGAGCCACGGGGCGATGCCGGTCGCGGCGGGGAGGATCATGCCGATCGCGCCGAGCACCTCGAGCGCGCCGATGGTCTTCAGCTGCGGGGCGGTGACCTCCTCGACCCACGCCATGCGCTCGTGGACGCGCTCGCGAGGGGTCACCACCTTCATGGCTCCGGCCATGGCGAAGAGGGCGGCGAGCAGGCCGGTGACGACCCAGAGTGCGATGATCATGCGGAGGACTCCTAATAGTTACTGTGCGTGTGTAACGCACGATCTGTTACTGTATTCCGAGGAGTCCCGGCACTTCCTGGTGCGTCACGCACCCCGGTGTGCGTAACAGCGCGCGGGCGTGTCGCCACGGCGGCACCGCGCGGGGACGCCCCGAGGAGGGAGTCGGCATGACCACCGAACAGTCCGCGCGCCCGGCGTTGCGCCTGCCGCCGCTGCACCCCGACGGCGAGGGCGCCGCCTCGTGCAGCACCGACAACCCGGCCAGCCGGGTCATCCGCGAGATCCTCTCCCGCGTCGGCGACAAGTGGAGCCTGCTCGTCATCGGACTGCTGCACGACGGGCCGCTGCGCTTCACCGAGATCCAGCGTCGGGTCGACGGCATCTCCCACCGCATGCTCACGCAGACGCTCCGCAGCCTCCAGCGCGACGGGCTCGTCTCGCGCACGAGCTACGCCGAGATCCCGCCGCGCGTCGAGTACGCGGTCACCCCGCTCGGACGCTCGCTCTCCGAACCCGCGATCGCCCTGGCCGCGTGGGCGGCCGAGCACCACCGCACCATCCTCGACGCGCGCGCCGAGTTCGACGGCGACGAGGCCTGAGCCCCGCCGCCGCCCGGTTCAGGCGATGATCCGGAGCGGATGCTCCAGCAGTCGCGTGAGCGTCGCGAGGAACTCCGCGGCCAGGGCTCCGTCGATGATGCGGTGGTCCGAGGTGAGCGTGTACCGCAGTCGGCGTCGCTCGACCGGGCGCCCCTCGACGAGTGCGAGCTCGGGACGCGCCGCGCCGACGGCGAGGATCGCGCCCTGCGGCGGGTTGATGATCGCCGTGAAGTGCTCCACGCCGTACATGCCGAGGTTGCTGATCGTGAAGGTGCCGTCGGCGAGCTCGTCCGGTGCGAGCGTGCGGGCTGCGGCGCGACGACCGAGCTCGCGCGTCGACGCCGCGATGCTGCGCACGGCGAGGCGATCGGCGTCGCGGACCACGGGCACCACGAGGCCGGCGGGGGAGGCGACGGCGATCCCGAGGTGGATCGCGTCGTGCCGCACCGTCGCGCCGCCGCCCTCGGCGGAGTACGAGGCGTTCACGCCCGGATGGGTGCGCAGCGCCAGCGCCACGGCGCGCACGAGCAGGTCGTTGACGCTGATCCGCGGCTCCTCCTCGTCCGCCGCCTCGTTCAAGCGGGCGCGGAGCCCGAGCAGGTCCTCGACGTCGGCCGAGGCCGTCGCGGTGAAGCTCGGCACCGTCGTCGCGCTCTCGGTGAGGCGGGCGGCGATCGTGCGGCGGATGGCGTCGAAGGGGACCGTGGCGGGCGAGGGAGGCTGGGGTGGCGGGGTTCCCTTCGACGGGCTCAGGGGACCAGGGGTCCTCGGGGGACCAGCGGTTCCCTTCGACGGGCTCAGGGAACCAGTGGGGCTCGGGGAGCCAGGGGTTCCCTTCGACGGGCTCAGGGAACCAGTGGGGCTCGGGGAGCCAGGGGTTCCCTTCGACGGGCTCAGGGAACCAGGCGGGCTCAGGGGGCCAGGGGTTCCCTTCGACGGGCTCAGGGGACCAGTCGGGCTCGGGGAGCCGGCGGGGTCGAGGTCGGCGCGGACGATGCGGCCGCCCGGGCCCGAGCCGCGGACCGCTGCCAGATCGAGGCCGCGCTCGCGGGCGATGCGGCGCACGAGCGGGCTCGCCGCCCGGCGCGCGGCGTCGGGCTGGGGCGCCGGGTCGGCGGGCTCCCGGCCGTCGTCGAGGCGCGCGATCGGCGTGCCGATCGGCACGTTCTCGCCGACCTGCACGAGGATCTCCGCGAGCGTGCCGGCCTCGTAGGCCTCCTGCTCCATGAGGGCCTTGTCGGTCTCGATCTCGACGAGCAGCTCACCGGGCGAGACGGCGTCGCCGGGCTGCTTGTGCCAGGCGGCGATGGCGCCCTCGGTCATCGTGTCCGAGAGGCGGGGCATGAGGATGTCGATCATGGCGGTCTTCCTGCTCAGCGGCGCCGGGCCACGGCGTCGACGGTCTCGCGGATGGCGGCGGCCGCGTCCTCGGCCGAGGGGAGGGCGGCGAGCTCGAGGCTCTTGGCGTAGGGCATCGGCACCTCGGCCATCGCGACGCGGCGCACCGGGGCATCCAGCCAGTCGAACGCGCCGTCGCTGATGGTGGCGGCGATCTCCGCCCCGATGCCGTAGGTGAGCCAGTCGTCCTCGAGCACGACGGCGCAGTTCGTCTTTTGCACCGAGGCGACGATGGTGTCCCGGTCGAGGGGGCGCAGGCTCCGCAGGTCGACGACTTCGACGTCGATGCCCTCCGCGGCGAGGCGCTCGGCGACGTCGAGGGCGACGACCGCCATCCGCGAGTAGGCGACGACGGTCACGTCGCGCCCCGTCCTGGTGACGGCGGCCCGGCCGATCTCGGCGGGCTCGAGGTCCTCGGGCACCTCGCCGCTCGTGTTGTAGAGCGCGAGGTTCTCGAGCACCAGCACGGGGTCGTCGTCGCGGATCGCGGCGAGCATCAGGGCCTTCGCGTCGGCCGGCGTGGCCGGGGCGACGACCTTGAGCCCCGGCACGAAGGCGTAGTACAGCTCGATGTTCTGCGAGTGCGTCGCGCCGAGCTGCTGTCCACCGCCACCGGGGGTGCGGATGACGAGCGGCACCTTCGCCTGGCCGCCGAACATGCCGTAGATCTTCGCCGCGTGGTTCACGATCTGGTCGATCGCGAGCAGCGAGAAGTTGATGGTCATGATCTCGACCACGGGGCGCAGCCCGAGCATCGCGGCGCCGACGGCCGCGCCGGTGAAGCCCTCCTCGGCGATCGGGGTGTCGCGGACGCGCTTCGCGCCGAACTCGGCGAGGAGCCCGGCGGTGATCTTGTACGAGCCCTCGAAGCGGCCGATCTCCTCGCCCATGAGCAGCACGTCCTCGTCGCGGAGGAGCTCTTCGCGGAGGGCGTCGTGCAGGGCCTGGCGGTAGCTGATGACGGTCACGCGGCGGCTCCGTTCGTGGACGGGGCGGTCGACACCGCTGGCATCGTGGGGAAGAGCGGCTCGCCCGGCCGTCGCCGCGAGTCGTTCGGCACGGGCGTCGCGTAGGTGTAGTCGAACAGGGTGTCCGGGTCCGGATGCGGGCTGGCCTCGGCGAAGGCGACGGCGGCCGCGACGGTGCGATCGGCATCCCGCTCGGCGTCCTCGATCTGCTGCTCGCTCAGGCGGCCGGCCTCGAGGAGCCGGGCCGCGTAGCCGGCGATGGGGTCGGCGGCCCGCGCGGCCTCGACCTCTTCGCGGCTGCGGTAGCGCGCGGGATCCACGACCGAGTGGCCTTTCAGACGGCCGGACACCGCCTCGAGGAGGAACGGCGCTCCGGCCCGCGCGCTCGCGAGGGCCGCCGCGGCGGCGGCGCGGACCGCGACGGGGTCGTTGCCGTCGACCCGGGCCGACGCCATCCGGTAGGCGGCCGCGCGTCGATGCAGCTCGGGCTCCGCCGAGGCCTCCTCGACCGTGGTGCCCATGCCGAGTCCGTTGTTCACGATCACGTAGACGATGGGGAGCTTCCAGATCGCCGCCAGGTTCAGCGACTCGTGGAACGCGCCGATGTTGGTGGTGCCGTCGCCCATCAGGCAGACCACGGCCTCGTCGCCGCCGCGGGAGTCGATCGCGAGGGCGGCGCCGGTCGCGAGCGGGAGCTGCCCGCCGACGATGCCGTAGCCGCCCATGAAGCGGGCCGCGAGGTCGAACAGGTGCATCGAGCCGCCCCAGCCCTTCGAGACGCCGTCGGCGCGGCCGTAGAGCTCGGCCATGATCCGCTCGGGGGCGATGCCGCGGGCGAGGGCGTAGCCGTGCTCGCGGTAGTTCGTGAAGACGTAGTCCTCAGCGCGGAGGGCGGACATGAGCCCGGTGACGGTGGCCTCCTCGCCGAGGTTGAGGTGGCAGTAGCCGCCGATCCGCGCCTCGGAGTAGGCCCGGGCCGCGCGTTCCTCGAAGCGCCGGATGAGCACCATCTGGCGATAGAACGCGAGCTCCTGCGCCTCGCTCGGCGTATCGCTCGGTGCCGCCGCCGTGGGCTTCGATCGGGGGCGAGCGCGGCTCGTCGTGGTCCGGGGCATGGGGGTTCTCCTTCTCGCCCGAGCGCGGGCCGCGCACGCCGAGGTGTCGGCGGCGGTCCCGCGGATGAATGATACGAACTTCGGATCATTATAGGATGGTGGCATGAGACGCAACGACGGCAGACGCGGATGACGGGGGAGCCCACGACCGCTCCCCGCAAACGCGGGCGGCCGACCGAGTCCGAGCGCGCCCAGCGCCGCGACGACATCCTCGACGCCGCCGTGCGGCTGTTCGTCGCGCGCGGATTCGCGCAGGTGAGCCTCGACGACCTCGCCGCCGAGGCCCGGGTCACCAAGCGCACCATCTACGCCTACTTCGGCGATCGGACCGAGATCTTCCTCGCCGCGGTCGCACGCCTGCGCGAGCGCGCCCTGCGGCGCCCGACGAGCGAGCAGGGACTGGCCGCGCTCGCCGCGGACATCGTCGCCGTGCTGCACTCCGACGAGGCGGTCGGCCTGCACCGGCTCATGATCACCGAGGCCGGTGCGTTCCCCGAGCTCGCCGCAGGGTTCTACCGGGACGGCCCCGAGGCGTACATCGACGCCCTCCGCGGGCGGCTCGACTCGAGCGGGCTGCCCGAGGAGCTCGCCGAGCCGCTGTTCGCCCTCCTCCTCGGCGAGCCGCACCGACAGCGGCTGCTCGCCCTCCGCCCGGCGCCCCATCGCGAGGCCGCTGCGGCGCACGCCCAGCGCGCGCTCACGGCGCTCGGGCTCACGGCCTGACGGGGCCGGCGTGACCGCTCAGTCGTTCCAGGCGTCGGAGATCGGGATCGCCCGGCCGAGCACCCGCTCGGCGGCACGATGGCCGGAGTACATCGCCGCAGGGACGGTGGCCGGATCGTCCGTCCACGTCGCCTCGCCCGCGAGGTGCAGCACGCCGCCGACCGGCGTGGCGAGCAGGTCGTGGTCCGCGGTCGTCGACCCGAGCGTCATGTACGCGTACGAGCCCCGGGCGAAGGGATCGTCCTGCCAGGCCGTGCGGTGCAGCCGAGTGGGCTGTTCGACCCGCTCGCCGTAGAGCCGCCGCAACTGCGCGAGCACCGATTCGACGAGCTCTTCATCCGTCCAGGACCGCGTCGCCACGGCCGCCGGGCCCGCGGCGAACGTCAGCAGCGTCGGCACGCCGTGCAGCCCGGTGAGGTCGTACCAGGAGTGCCACCAGCGGCTCTCGGGACCCTGCTGCCGCACCGCGTAGACGCCCTCGTCCCAGAACCGCGACGGGAAGCTCAGGAAGACCTTCTCGAAGGCGTTCATCTCGAGCCGGCCGAGCGCGCCGGCGACCGGCTCGGGCAGCGGCGGCTCGATTCGGAACGCGTCGGACTTCAGCACGCCGACCGGCACGGTCACGATGGCCGTGCCCGCCGCGAAGCTCGCGTCGCCGCACCGCACCACGACCCCGCCCTCGCTCCATTCGACGTGCGTCACCACATGCTCGAGACGCACATCGAGTCCCTCCGCCAGACGGGCCGGCAGCACGTCGTAGCCGTCGGGGAAGACGACCTCGTCGCCGTCGATCGCATCGTCGTCGAGGCCGTGCGCCGCGAGATCCTCGATCCACGCGCCGTACTGCTCCTCGCTGCGGTGCTCGAGGTACTCGCGCACCCGCTGGCTCCGTTCCGGCCCCCAGCCCTGCGCGGCGAGGGCGGCCTCAGTGACGTCGCGGTACGAGGCCTCCGCCGCCGAGTCGGCGATCGCCTGCACAAGGGCTGCGTCGACCGTGCGGACGTCGTCGGCGAACGCCCGGGCGGCGGGCTCGTCGAGGCGGCGCCCGTCCGGCCCGTAGTAGGCGATGGGGCGGCTGTCGGGCTGGTACCCGCCGACGGTGAACTCCACGGTGCGCATGCCGAACGCCTCCGCCGCCTCGGCGACGGCGCTCCCGGTCACGCCGTGGATCCACGAGGCCCCGAGATCGGTGCTCACGCCGTCGCCGCGCTCGGTGCGGACCCGCCCGCCGACGCGGTCTCGCGCCTCGAGCACGAGCACCCGCGCTCCCGCGCGGGCGAGCAGCCGCGCCGCGGTCAGGCCCGAGACTCCGGCCCCGATCACGATCGTGTCGATGTGCTCCATCGCTGTGCTCCTCGCCGCGCGTGCTCTGGCGCGCGATCCGACGCTACCGGCATCCGCGCGCCCACGGCGACTCGGAGGCGTCGGGAGACGGGGCCGTCGGGGACGGGATGCCTCGCGCGCTGGAGTCGCGCGAGGCATCCCCGGTCCGGCGCCTACTCCTCAGAGCGCCGGACGCTGCGGCGCCGACGGAGCGGCAGCAGCAGTGCGCCGGCCGCGAGCAGGAACGCCGCGAGCACGCCGGCGCCGAGCGAGACGCCCGTCGCGGGCAGCCCGCCCACGACGACCGTGGTCTCGTCCGAGGTACGCGGAGGAGTCAGCGAGCCCGGCGGCGTGCCCGTCGCGCTCGCGGCATTGTGCACGCGGCCGCGCTCGACGTCGGCGGCCGTCAGCCGATAGCTGGCCGTCGCGGTCGCCGACTCGCCCGGAGCCAGCACACCCGGCGCCGAGTCATCCGGCCAGTCGAAGCGCAGCGTCGACAGCCCGGGCAGAGGGTCGTCGATCGCCACCTCGCGGAGGGTGACCGTGCCCGTGTTGGTGACGAGGAAGCGGAACTCCACGAGCTCGCCCGTCCGGTCGCCGCTTGCCCGGCCAGTCTTCTCCAGCGCGACCGTCGCGCGTTGCTCCGCGGGCGTGCTCGTGCCGTCCTCGTCGGTGACGAGCGGCGTGCCGTCGCCCGGCGGGGTGCCGGTGACCGTCGCCGTATTGCGTACGGAGCCGGCATCGACGTCGGCCTGCGTGAGCGTGTACGACGCGCTCGCCGTGGCCGTCTGCCCGACCTCGAGCACGCCCGGCGCCCCGGGGTCGGGCCATGCGTAGCTGAGCTCGCCGAGCCCGGGGAGGGGATCGCGGAGCACGACATCGTCGAGCCGCGTGCCGCCGGTGTTCGTGATCGTGAAGGTATAGTCGATCACGTCGCCGGCGACGCCGGACCCGGCGAGCTCGGCGCGCTTGGCCAGCTCGATTGCCGGGATCGGATGGCTCGTCGAACGCTCCCCGGACTCGATCCGCGGCCCGCCGGGCGGCGTCGCCGTCGACGTGGCGGTGTTGCGGAGGCGGCCCGCCGCCTCGTCGGAGACGGTCACGGTGTACGTGATCTCGACGCGCTGCCCCGGCTCGAGGGCGCCGGTCCAGCGCAGCAGCTCGCCCTCGACGACGGGGGCCGGAGCCGGGGCCCCGTCGATCGTCGCTTCCGGCGCGGCCGCGAGCGCCGCGTTCGCCAGGACCCCGGCGAGCTCGTCGCGGATCTCGACGGGGTCGAGCAGGGTCTCGCCGGTGTTCACCCCGCTCAGGGTGTAGCGCAGCTGCTCGCCGCGGGAGACCACCGAGCCGTCGGCCGGGCTCGCCGTCTTCTCGAAGCGGTAGCCCGACACGGGGACCTCGTGCGTGGTCGCGACCTCCGGAGCCTCGAGCACCGGCCCGCCGGGCGGGGTCGCGGTGCCGCTCGCCGAGTTGCGCAGCGTCACCCCGGCCGCGGACTCGTCGACGACCACGGTGTAGCGGATCGTGACGGTCTCGTTCGGGCGGAGCGCGCCCGACCACCGCAGCACCGTGCCGTCGAGCGTCGGCGTCGCAGCGGGCGAACCGTCGATGCTCGCCGTCGCCGCTCCGCGCAGCGCGGCGTGCGCGAGCACCTCGGCGAGCTCGTCTCGGATCTCCACCGGGTCAAGCACCGTCTCGCCCGTGTTCGTGCCCGTGAGGGTGTACTCGATCGACTGCCCCGGGTGGACGGTGCTGCCGGGCGCGGGGTCGGCGGACTTCGCCAGGCTGAAGCCGGGCACCGGCACGGCGTGGACCGTCTCGTGTCGACCGCCGTCGAGCGCCTGCCCGGTGCCCGGGGGCTGCGCGGCGCCCGTCGCGACGTTGCGGAGCCGCTCGCCCGCGGCGTCGTCGGCGACCGCGACCGTGTAGCTGAGCGTCACGGCCTGGCCGACCGCCAGGGTGCCGGTCCAGCGGAGCGTGGAGCCGTCGAGCACGGGAGCGGGCGCGGGCTCGCCGTCGATCGTCGCGGTCGGGGCGTCGACGAGCTCGGCGTGGTCGAGCACTCCCGAGAGCTCGTCGGCGATGGTCACCGGGTCGAGCGGCGTCGCTCCGGTGTTCCGGCCGACGACCGTGTAGCTCACGCGCTCGCCCGGGTTCACCGTCGTCCCGGAGGCGGGCTCGGCGGCCTTCGCGAGGGCGAAGCCCGGGACCGGCACGGGGTGGGTGGTCGTCTGCTGCGGGGGTGCGAGCGCGGGGCCGGTGCCCGGCGGCTGGGCGGTGGAGCGGGCGGCGTTGCGGAGAGTGGCGCCGGCGGCGTCGTCGTGCACGGTGACGGTGTAGCGGAGTTCGACGGTCTGGCCGGGTCGCAGGCTGCCGGTCCAGCGCAGGGTCGTGCCGTCGACGGCGGGGGCGGCGGCGGGTTCGCCGTCGATGGTCGCCGCTGGGTCGCCGGTGAGGTCGGCGTTCGCGAGGACCTCGGCGAGCTCGTCGGTGACCGTCACCGGGTCGAGCGGGGTGTCGCCGGTGTTGCGTCCGACGAGGACGTAGTCGATCTCGTCGCCGGGGTTCACGGTGCTGCCGGTGACGGGGTCCGCCGTCTTGGTGAACTCGTACGCCGGCGTCGGCACCTCGTGCGTCGTCTGCTGCGGATCGGGCGCGAGTGCGGGGCCGGTGCCCGGCGGTTGGGCGGTGGAACTCGCGACGTTGCGGAGCGTGGCCCCCGCCGCGTCGTCGTGCACCGTGACCGTGTAGCGCACGGTGACGACCGCACCGGGACGCAGACGGCCCGCCCAGCGCAGCGTCGTGCCGTCGACGACGGGGGCCGCGGCGGGCTCGTCGTCGATCGTCGCGCTCGGCGCTTCGGAGACCGTCGCGTTCTCGAGCACCTCGGCGAGCTCGTCACGCAGCGCGACGTCGAGCGGGGTGTCGCCGGTGTTGCGTCCGACGAGGACGTAGTCGATCTCGTCGCCGGGGTTCACGGTGCTGCCGGTGACGGGGTCGGCCGTCTTGGTGAACTCGTACGCCGGGGTCGGCACCTCGTGCGTCGTCTGCTGCGGATCGGGCGCGAGTGCGGGGCCGGTGCCCGGCGGTTGGGCGGTGGAACTCGCGATGTTGCGGAGGGTGGCGCCGGCGGCGTCGTCGTGCACGGTGACGGTGTAGCGGATCGCGACCGTCTGGCCGGGTCGCAGGCTGCCGGTCCAGCGCAGGGTCGTGCCGTCGAGGACGGGAGCGGCGGCGGGCTCGCCGTCGATGGTCGCCACGGGGTCGCCGGTGATGCTGGCGTTCGCGAGGACCTCGGCGAGCTCGTCGGTGACGGTCACCGGGTCGAGGGGCGTCTCGCCGGTGTTGCGTCCGGTGAGCACGTAGTCGATCTCGTCGCCGGGGTTCACGGTGCTGCCGGACTCGGGGTCGGCGGTCTTGGTGAACTCGTACGCCGGGGTCGGCACCTCGTGCGTCGTCCGTCGCGGCCCCTGGGTGAGCGCGGGGCCGGTGCCCGGCGGTTGCGCCGATGCCGTCGCCGAGTTCCGGAGGGTGTTGCCGGCGGCATCCGCGGCGACGACGACTGTGTACCGCAGGATCACCGTCTGGCCGCGCTCGAGCCGGCCCGTCCAGCGCAGTTCGGTGCCGTCGAGGGTCGGCGCGGCGGCCGGGCTGCCGTCGATCTCCGCGCTCGGCGTGCCGCTCAGCGTCGCGGCGTTCAGCACCTCGCCGAGATCGTCCACGACCGTCGTGGGGTCGAGCACCGTCTCGCCCGTGTTCTCGGCGCTGACCGTGTACGTGATCTCGTCGCCCGGGCGTACCGTCGTGCCGCTGTCGGGGGTCGCGCGCTTGCGGAGTTCGAGCGCGGGCTCCGGCACCGGGTGGAACGTCTGCACCTCGGGCGCCGTGAGCACCGGGCCGCCCGGGGGAGCAGCGGTGCCGCTCGCGCGGTTCTCGAGCATCGCCCCTGCGGCCTCGGCGTCCACCGTCACCGTGTAGCGCACGGTGACGGTCTGCCCCGGGTCGAGCGCGCCGGTCCAGCGCAGTCGGGTGCCGTCGATGGTGGGATCCGTCGTCGCGGTGCCGTCGATCGAGGCGCTCGGCGTGCCGCTCAACGACGCGGAGCTCAGCACCTCGTCGAGTTCGTCGACGAGCTCGACGGGATCGAGGCGGGTCTGCCCGGTGTTCTCGCCGCGCAGCGTGTACGTGATGGTGCCGCCCGGATGCACCTCCGTCCCGGACACGGGATCGGCGGACTTCGACAGCTCGAAGCCCGGAACGGGCACGGCATGACTCGTCTCGCGCCGACCCGGGTCGATCGCGGGGCCGGTTCCCGGCGGCTGCACCGTGCCGGTGACGACGTTGCCGAGCTCGGCGCCGGCGGCATCCTGGTTCACCGTCACGGTGTACTCGAGCCGCACCACCTGGTCGGGCTGCAGCTCGCCGCTCCACTCCAGCACGGTGCCGGTGAGCGTGGGGGCGGGCGCCGGGGTGCCGTCGATCGAGGCGGTCGGCCCGCTCGTCAGCGCGGCGTGCTCCAGGACCTCGGCGAGCTCGTCGCGGAGCTCGACGTCGAGCGGGGTCTCGCCGCTGTTCGTGCCCGTGACGACGTAGGTGACCGTCTGGCCGGGGTCGACCGTCGAGCCGGACGGGGGCGTTGCGCTCTTCGCGAGATCGAACCCGGGTCGCGGCACCTCGTGCGTCGTCTCGACCTCGCTCGCGACGATCGGCGGCGCGGAGCCCGGCGGTTGCGCCGTGGCCCTGGCGTGGTTCGCGAAGCTGCTCCCGGCCGCATCGTCGTCCACGCGGACGGTGTACTCGATCGTCACGGTCGCGCCCGCCGGCAGGGCGCCGGACCAGGCCAGGCGGGTGCTGGTGAGGGTCGGCTCGGCAGCGGGCGCGCCGTCGATCCGGGCGCTCGGGGAGCCGACGAGCGAGCTCGCCGCGAGCACTTCGCTGAGGTCGTCGCTGATCTCGACGGGATCGAGCAGCGTCGCGCCGGTGTTCCGGCCGGTCACGGTGTAGGTGATCTCCGATCCGGGCGCGACGGTGGAGCCGGATGCCGGGTCCGCGCTCTTCGCGAAGATGAATCCCGAGGCGGGCACCGGATGCGAGGTGGACTGCTCGCCGCTCTCGATCGGCGGGAATCCGCTCGGCGGCGTCGCCGTCGCGTCGGCGACGTTCGTCAGCGTCACGCCGGAGGCGTCGTCGTGCACGGTCACCGTGTACTCGATCGTCACGCGCTGCCCGGCGTTCAGCACGCCCGTCCAGCGCAGCGTCGTGTCGTCGAGGACCGGATCCGTGGTGGCCGTGCCGTCGATGGTCGCGGTCGGCGAGCCGGTCAGGGAGGCGTGCTCGAGGACGCCCGCGAGGTCGTCGGTGACGGTGACCGGGTCGAGCGGGGCGTCGCCGGTGTTCTCCGCGACGAGGGTGTAGGCGATCTCGTCGCCGGGGTGCACGGTCGCGCCGTCGGCCGGGGCGGACCGCTTCTCGAAGTCGAGGCTCGCGCTGCGGATCGGCGTCTCGACGGCGTCCTCCTGCCGGATCGGCTCGGAGCCGGGCGGCTGCGCCACCCCGGTCGCCGTGTTGCGCAGCACTCCGCCGCTCGCATCGGCGTCGACGAGGACGGTGTAGGTGATGCGCACGAGCTGATCGGGTTCCAGCCGCCCGCTCCAGCGCAGCGTCGTGCCGTCGATGACGGGGTCGCTCGCGCGGACCGAGCCGATCCAGGCCTCGGGGCCGGTGACGACGGTGCCGTCGTCGAGGACGTCCGACAGGTCGTCGGTGATGGTCACCGGGTCGAGCGCGGTGCCGCCGGTGTTCGTGCCGGTCAGCTGGTACTCGACGCGGTCGCCCGGGTCCGCGGTCCGGGCGGCGAAGGGAGAGGCCACCGCGTCGGCGGCGGCGCGGAGGCCGGCCATGAAGAGGTCGCCGAAGTTCACGACCATGTTGTCCTTGCGCAGTTCGAAGCCGGGCGTCGGGATCGGATGCGTCGTGGTGGATTCGGGCGATTCGATCACGGGCCCGGCGGGCGGGACCGCGCGGCCGTCGGCACGGTTCTCGAGTCGCTGCCCTTCGGTGCCCTGGTTCACGCGGACGGTGTAGGCGATCGTGACGATCTCGTCGGGGTCGAGCACTCCCGACCAGCGCAGCACCGTGCCGTCGACGGTCGGCGCCGTGGCGGGCTCGCCGCCGATCGTCGCCGTCGGGCCGTCCACGATGGCGGCGTCGTCGAGCACACCCGCGAGCTCGTCGGTGACGGTCACGGGGTCGAGTCGCGTCTCGCCGGTGTTCGTGCCCGTGATCGTGTACCGGACCTCCTCGCCCGGGTGCACCGCCGTGCCCGAGGCGGGCGCGGCGGACTTGCCGAGCTCGAAGCCCGGCTCGGGCACCGGATGGCTCGTGGAGACGCCCTCGGGCACGATCGGCGAGCCGCCGACGGGCGTCGCCGACGCCGAGGCGTCGTTGCGGATCGTGGCGCCCGCGGCATCCTGGTCCACCGTCACCGTGTAGCGGACGGTGACCCGCTGCCCCGGCTGCAGCACCCCCGTCCAGCGGAGCTCGGTGCCCGCGAGCGTCGGCGCGGCGGCCGGCTCGCCGTCGATGTCCGCGGTCGGCTGGACGGTCAGCGTGGCGTGGTCGAGCACCTGGGCGAGCTCGTCGGTGAGCCGCACCGGGTCGAGCGGCAGTTCGCCGGTGTTCTCGCCGACGAGCGTGTAGCTGATCGTGCGGCCGGGTTGGACGCGCGTGCCGGTGGCCGGGTCGGCGGTCTTCGTGAGCTCGAAGCCGGGATCGCGGCGAATCAGCCCGGCATCCTGGTCGAAGTTCCGCGGCGTCGCGGCGTCGAGACGGATCGGGTCGGTGAGGCCGTTGCTCGGGTCCGCGGCGGAAGAGGAGTCGGGCGCGCCCGCGCCGCGCGCGGTGAAGAACCAGCCGTTCGGCATCCCGGAGAAGCGCACCCGGTACTCGCCGTACGCGAGTTCGCCGAAGAGATAGTCGCCCGAGGCGTCCGTGGTCGTCGTGATCGGCGTGCCGTCGGCCGCGAGCACCGGCTCCCCGGCACCGTCGAGGAGCTCGACGGTGATGCCCGCCACCCCGGTCTCGCCGACGTCCTGCAGCCCGTTCTCGTTCTCGTCGACCCAGACGCGATCGCCGAGCTCGGCGTGCTGCGGCAGCCGCACGGACAGGATCGAGTAGTCGGACTGATCGCCGTCGCTCGGGCCGGTGGGCAGCCGCATCCGCTCGCCCCACACGACGTTGAGGCCGTTCTGGCCGTCGGCGAAGATGTCGCCGTCGTTGCGGAAGTAGTTCGCCCCGGTGCGGTGCGTGCTCGTCGGCCAGCCGCTGAACCGGGAGATGAAGGTGTCCATCTCGAACGACACCTCGGTGAAGGTGCCGTGCAACTGCACCGATCCGCAGCCCGCGAGCGCCATGTTCGGCGATTCGAAGCGCGTTCCGGCGGCCGCCTTCTCGGCGACCCCGCAGCTGCCGGAGGTGTTGTCGGCGATCGTCCGGAGTCGCCCTCGGTCCACGACGAGGTTCGTCGGGGCCTCTCCGGCGAGGGTCATCGTCACGCCCGGGGTGGTGATGACCCACTCCTGGGAGTTGAACGAGCCCTTCGCGTACTCGACGCCGTCCTCGGTCGTCCAGCCGTAGTAGCCCCAACCGCCGATGCCGCCGAGGTCGAGGACGGGGTCGGTGACGGCGCGGTCGAAGGCGAGCGTCACGGTCGTCGTCGAGGGGCAGAGGCCGTTGAAGTTCTGATGCCCGGCGCTCCCGAGCGCGCCGTCGCAGGTCGAGGCGTTCGTGAGGACGCCGAGCCCGGGCACGTTCGACGGCGTCGGCGCCCCGAGGAACATGCCCGACGTGGCGCCGTGCCCGCCCCAGCCCTGCGAGTTCGTGTTGGTGAGGATGTTGGTGCCGGCCACCTGCCCGGGCGCGGTCATCGTGGCGGTGACGCCGATCGGACCCGAGCGGGTCTGGAGCTGCGAGGTCGCGCGCATCGTGGCCGCCGTGCGGTGCGCGCCGGGCGTGTTCGCCGTCGTCGCGGAACCCGGGCTCACGAGCTGCCACGGCTCGTTGATGACGTAGCCGTTCTCCTCCGCGGCGGACGCCGGGCCCGTCGGCGCCATCAGCTGCGGGGCCACGAGCCCCGTGAGCGCGACGACGCTCGCGGTGAGTACCGCCAGTGCTCGCGCGATCCACCCCTGTTGCACGGCTGCCTCGTTCCCCTCGGACCGGTTCTTGGAATCCCAGTATCGTATCGGGAGGATTCGCCTGGCAATTCCCTCGGGCGAAAATGGCCCCCAAGTCTTCGTATGATGCCCGCTATTGCAGGGAATACTGCGAACGCCTCGCGACCGCCCATCGCACTGCAGCGTGGTCGCCCGAACGCGTCGTCACGAGCTCGCCGTGGTCGGCTTCGTAGACTGATCGGGTGTGGTGCTCCCAGTCGGATCGCTCGCGATCGCGGGCGCGCACCGGTCGAGCGCTCGCGCGGATCGGCGCCGGGGCGCTCGTGCTCGGCGTCCTCGTCGGCCTGCTCGCGATGCACGTGCTCGCAGGCTCGGGAGCGGTCGGTCCGTCGGTGACCGCCTCGCACGCCTCGATGGCGACCGCGCCCGGGCCGGCCACGGCATCCGACGCAGACCGGGACGCCTCGCTCGGCGCGGACACGGCGCCTCCGATGTTCGCCGCGGAGCCGCACTGCCCGTCGTGCGCGGGCGACGAGGCGGCGGGCGGCGCGGCGGTGGCGTGCTTCCTCGCCCTGCTGCTCATCGCCGTCGCGCTCGGCGCGCCGGCCAGGTGGCCCGGACTCGCCGCAGCCGCCGGGGTGCTCCGAGTGTCCGCGCGCCGGGGCGAACCCACGGGACCGCACCGGGTGCCGCTTCGCGTGCTGCTCTGCGTCAGTCGGACCTGAACGGGGCCGGAGCCGCGGCGCGCACCGTGCGCGTCGTCGACCGTGACACCCAGACTCCCGTTCCACTGACCCTCGAAGGATCCTCCATGCCGTTTTTGACCCGCTCCATCCGCGCCCGCCGCGTCGCACTGCCCGCCCTCGGGGCGCTCCTCGTCTCGCTGCTCGCGCTCACCGCCTGCGCCGCGCCCGCCCCGGCGTCGTCGCGCCCGGACACCGCCGACCCGTCGTCCCAGGCCCAGGGTGCCCTCCTCGCCGATCACGGGCTGGACGGGCTCGACGCGCGCCAGATCATCGACCGCCTCGATGCGATGCCCGTCGCGGACCGCCCCGCAGGGCTCATCGCTTCCGTCCGCCCAGACGTGCTCGCCCTGTCCGACGGCGAGCGGGAACTGGCGCTCCCGATGCCCGAGGAGTTCTACGTCTCGATCGCCCCGTACCGCTCGCAGACCCACGACTGCGTCTTCCACAGTCTGACGAGCTGCATCGGGGAGCTGGGGAACGAGGAGTTCCGGGTCGTCGTGAGCGAGCCCGCCACGGGGGTGACGGTGCTCGACGAGACGCGGACGAGCTTCGACAACGGCTTCATCGGCCTCTGGCTGCCGCGCGGAACCCGGTTCGAGGTGCGGATCACGGATGCCTCGGGGGCGACGGCGGCGGCCGCGCTCGACACGGCCGCGCTCGATGCCGCGAGCTGCATCACGACGATGCGGCTGGGCTGAGCCGCACGCGCGGGGCGTCCGGTCCGTCGTTCGACGTCGGCGGGCGCCCCGCGTGCCTCAGCGGGCGCCGCCGAGGTCGGCTTGCGCGGGCCGCACGGCATCGAGCGCCGCGGCGATGATGGTCCGCCGGACGGCGATCGGCTGGTCCTCGGACGAGAGCGTCACCTCGTTGACCACCGCGAGGAAGCCGCTCACGAGCGCCCGCAGCACGAGCCGGGCGTCGGGTTCGCTCGCGGCGTCATCGCCGTGGTCGGCCTGCCACCGCTCCAGCAGCGCGTCGGCGAGGGTGCGCTGGAAGAGCTCGATGCGCGCCAGGTGGCCGGCCAGCAGGTGCGGAGACGAGTCGATGATCTGCCTGAACAGCGTGGCCCGCTCTTCGGCGGCCCGTTCGTCGAGCTCGTCGAAGGTCGCGTCGAGCGCGTGCTGCAGCGACGTCCACGGTGCTTCGCCCGCGGGCCGCGCCCGGATCGCTTCGACGAGGCCCTGGAGCTCGGTCTCGAATCGGCCGAACAGCACCTCGTCCTTCGTCGCGAAGTAGCGGAAGAAGGTGCGCTCGGAGATGCCGGCCTCGTTCGCGATGTCCTCGACCGTGGTCTCGTCGTATCCGCGGGCCAGGAAGAGCCGCTCGGCGATCTCGCTGATCCGCACTCGTGCGGCTCGACGGGAGACCTCCCGCAGCGTGCTGTTCGGCATCCTCTCAGGATAGTGGGGTGCGACTGTCATAGAGTGACAGTCGTGTCAGTCACTGACACATGAGCGAGAGGGGCGCGATGAGTTCGACCATGCAGGCGCAGGGGAATCAGCGGGCTGAGGCGCCACGGGCGCCGATGCGCGCCGGCGCGCTCATCGCGGTCCTCCTCGCCGGGGCGTTCGTGATGATCCTCAACGAGACGGTCATGGGCGTCGCCCTGCCTGCGGTGATGCGGGAGTTCGAGATCACCGCGGCGGCCGGGCAGTGGCTCACCACCGCCTACATGCTCGTCATGGCCGTCCTGATCCCGATGACCGGCTTCCTGCTGCAGCGCTTCTCGCCGAGGGTGATCTTCGTCGCCGCGCTCCTGCTGTTCAGCGTCGGGACCGCAGCTGCCGCCATCGCCCCGTGGTTCTCCGTCCTCGTCGTCGCGCGCATCGCCCAGGCGGCCGGCACGGCGATCATCATGCCGCTGCTCACGACGACGATCCTCACGCACGTCCCCGCCGCCCGGCGCGGACGCACCATGGGCCTCATCGCCATCGTGATGTCGGTCGCCCCGGCGCTCGGCCCGAGCTTCTCCGGCCTGATGATCACCGCCTTCGGCTGGCGCTCGGTGTTCCTCGTCGTCCTGCCGATCGCCGTCGCCGTGCTCATCGCCGGTTCGGTGCTCATCCGCGGCGGCGGGGCGGGATCGGCGGTGCGGTTCGACCTCGGCTCGGCCGTGCTGTCCGTGCTCGCGTTCGGCGGCATCGTCTTCGGGCTCGGCAGCATCGGCGAAGCGGTCGGCGGTCACGCCCTCCTGCCGCCCGCGGTGCCGATCGTCGTCGGCCTGCTCGCGCTCGCCGCGTTCGTCTGGCGCCAGCTCGCCCTGCAGCGCCGCGACGCGGCCTTCCTCGACCTCCGGCCGTTCCGCTCCCGCCCGTTCTGGGTCGGCGTGGTGCTGCTCGCGGTCGCGATGTGCTCGATGTTCGGGGCGCTCATCCTGCTGCCGCTGTACATGCAGAACGTGCTCGGCCTCTCCGCGCTCGCCACGGGCCTCGTCGTCCTGCCCGGTGGGCTGCTGATGGGGCTCGCGGCGCCGGTCGTCGGGGCGATCTTCGACCGCGTCGGCGCTCGCCCGCTCGTGATCCCCGGGGTGCTCGTCGTCTCGGCCTCACTGGCGATGCTCGCGTTCCTCGGCGACGACAGCCCCGTCTGGTATCTCGTCGTCGCCACGCTCGTGCTCGACCTCGGACTGGCGATGCTCATGACCCCGCTCATGACGAGCGCGCTCGGCTCGCTGGCCCCGGAGCTGTACTCGCACGGCAGCGCGATCGTGAGCACGATGCAGCAGCTCGCCGGCGCCGCCGGCACGGCCGTCTTCGTGACGGTCATGTCGCTCGGTGCGGCGTCGGCCGCGGCCGAGGGGGCGAGCGCGACCGCCGCGGCGGCGAGCGGCATCCACCTCGCCTTCGTCGGCGCCGCGCTCGCCTCCCTCGTCGCGGTCGCGCTCGCCTTCCTCGTGCCGCGCCGCACCTCCGTCGAGCCCCCCGGCGGCGGGGAGCGCGGCGGATCCGCCGACCCCGCTTCCGACTGACCCGATCTGGTATTCCGAATCTGCCCGCTATACCAGAGCATGCTCGATAAACTCCTCAGTATCGTGAGCTAGCGTCGATTCCGAATGGCATCCCAACGATGCGTTCGATCGACCACGGCCATCTCGACCGAAGGAGACCCGGTGAACACCGCTACGCACGATCGCCCCGTCCGACCGCGTTTCGCCGACGCCGACCTCGCACTGCTCGTGCTGCGGCTCGTGGCCGGCGTCGTGTTCTTCGCACACGGGTTCCAGAAGGCGTTCATCTTCACGATCCCCGGTGCGAGCGCGGCATTCGCCGAGATGGGCGTGCCGTTCGCCGCGGTGGTCGCGCCCGTGCTCGCCATCGTCGAGCTCGCGGGCGGCGCTCTGCTCGTGCTCGGGGTGCTGTCGCGGCCCGTCGCCGCGTTCCTCGCTCTGAGCATGCTCGGCGCGGCCGTGTTCGGGCACCTCGGCTCGGGCTTCTGGGTGGAGGACGGCGGCTACGAGTACGTCGCGGTCCTCGCCGCCGTCGCCGGGGCGATCGCCATCGCGGGCCCCGGACGGTACGCGCTGTCGCGCGCGGTGCTGCCCGAGCGCGCCGCGGCGCTCGTCGGCTGAGCAACGCGCTCGTCGACGACCCGCCGGCGCCGGGCGGTGTCGGCGGACGCCTCCGCCCGACCGGGCGGCGGCCGGCGCGGAGGCCCGCACGGGGCCGCCGCCGAACAGGGAGGAAACGAGTTGGAACTCGAATCGAAAGCGGTCATCGTCAGCGGCGGCGCCCGCGGACTGGGGGAGGTCTACGCCAGAGGGATCGTCGAGGCCGGCGGGTCCGTCGTCATCGGCGACCTCCTCGAGGCCCAGGGGCGGGCCGTCGCGGACGAGCTCGGCGATCGCGCGCGTTTCGTGCGACTCGACGTCACGCAGCCCGAGTCCTGGGCCGAAGCGGTCGCCGTGGCGGAGCGCGAGTTCGGCGCCCTGCACGGACTCGTGAACAACGCCGGCATCTCCGCGCCCAGCGTGCCGGTCGTCGAGGAGTCGCTCGAGTCGTTCCGCCGGGTCATCGAGACGAACCTCGTCGGCGTCCAGCTCGGCATGCAGCACGCGGTGCCCGCGATGCGTCGCGCCGGCGGCGGCTCCATCGTGAACATCTCCTCGATCGCCGGGATCGTCGGCATGGCGGCGTCGGGCTCCTACGGCGCGGCCAAGTGGGCCGTGCGCGGGCTCTCGAAGGTCGCCGCGGTCGAACTCGCCGCAGAGCGGATCCGGGTCAACTCGGTCCATCCCGGCGTGATCTTCACGCCGATGACGGCGCCCACCGGCGTCACCATCGGCGAGGGCGGCTACCCGCCGGCGGCGATGGGACGGGTCGGCGAGCCCGAGGAGCTCGTCGGTGCGGTGGTGTACCTCCTCAGCGATCGCGCGAGCTACACGACCGGCTCGGAGCTCGTCGTCGACGGCGGGCACACCGCGGGACCCTCGGGCGCCTCGCTCGCCCTGGGCTTCCAGCGCTAGCTCAGAGCCGGGCGGGGGAGCGCCCCGCCCGGCCCGGTCGCCTCACCCGTCCGATGCCGCTGCGACCGCGTTCGCCGCGACCAGGACCGCCCCGAGGCTGGCCCCGAGTACGGAGGCGCCGCGGCCGGCGGCCCAGCGCACTCCCGCGGGATGGCGGAACTCGAGGAGCGTGAGCGCGTCGCTGTCCTGCCCGTGTCCGAGGCTCGTCTGATGGAGTCCGAGCACCTCGACCTCGATGCCGAGCTCGGCGAGCGCCGCGACCAGCGCCTCGACCGGGCCGTCGCCGTCGCTCACGCGTTCGGTCCGCTCCCCGTCCCGATCGAGCACGATGCGGGTCTGCGTGCGCCCGTCCGCCTCGCCGATCTCGTAGCCACCGAGCTCGACCGCCATGGGCGCGTCCGCGCCGCCGAGGTACACCTCCTCGAAGAGCGCCCAGAGCCTCGTCGCATCGAGCTCGTCGCCGGACTCGTCCGCCAGCCGTTGCACGTGCCGGGCGAAGTCGATCTGCAGCCGCCTCGGCAGCTCGAGGCCGAACTCCCGCTCGAGCACGTAGGTGGCGCCGCCCTTGCCCGACTGCGAGTTCACCCGGATGACCGCGTCGTAGCTGCGCCCGAGGTCGGCGGGATCGACCGGGAGGTACGGCACGCGCCACGGGATCTCCCGCTCCGGCCGCCCCTCGGCCTCGGCCCTGGCGCGATGCTCGGCGAAGCCCTTCCGGATCGCGTCCTGGTGCGTCCCGCTGAACGCCGTGTGCACGAGGTCGCCGGCGTAGGGATGCCTCGGGTGCACCTCGATCCGGTTGCAGTACTCCACGGTGCGGCGGATCTCGTCGAGCTCGGAGAAGTCGATCATCGGGTCGACCCCCTGGGCGTGCAGGTTGAGCGCGAGGGTGACGAGGTCGACGTTGCCCGTGCGCTCACCGTTGCCGAAGAGGCATCCCTCCACCCGCTGCGCGCCCGCGAGCACGGCGAGCTCCGCGCACGCGACGCCCGTGCCCCGGTCGTTGTGCGGATGCACGGAGAGGATGACGCCGTCGCGCCGGGCCAGGTTCCGGTGCATGTACTCGATCTGGTCGGCGTAGACGTTCGGCGTCGCGATCTCGACGGTCGCCGGCAGGTTCAGGATCACCGGCCGCTCGGGACTCGCGTCCCACAGCCGCGTCATGGCGTCGCAGACCTCCAGGGCGTAGTCGGGCTCCGTGAGGTTGAACACCTCCGGGGAGAACTCGAAGCGCACGTTCGGCAGCGCGCCGGCGAGCTCGAGGACATCGCGGCCGCCCCCGAGGATGAGCTCGAGCAGCTGGGCCCGGTCGCGGCCGAGCACGAACTCGCGCCAGATCGGCGCGGTCGCCGTGTAGAGATGGATGACGACGGGGTTGCGGATGCCTCGGATGGACTCGACCGTGCGCTCGATGAGCTCGCGGCGGGCCGGGGTGAACACCACGATCGTCACGTGCTCGGGGGCGAGCTCGGTTTCGGCGATGAGGCGCACGAAGTCGTAGTCGGTCTGAGAGGCGGAGGGATAGCCGACCTCGATCTCGGTGTACCCCATGGCCACCATGAGCTCGAAGAAGCGGCGCTTGCGCTCGGGGTCCATCGGCTCGGCGAGGGCCTGGTTGCCGTCGCGGAGGTCGACCGGCACCCAGAGCGGGGCGGCGGTGAGCTGCCGGGCCGGCCAGGCTCGGTCGACGAGCGGGAGCTCGACGCGCTCGGTGACGGCGCGGTAGCGATGGGACGGCATCTGCGAGCGCCGTTGGCGGTTCCAGTGCGGTGCATCCGCCGGCACGGGGCCGGCGGGGGAGTCGAAGCGGCCGAACGGATTCGGGGCGGCGGGGGTGGTCGGTACGGCGATGCCGGTCATGGCGGGTCCTTCTGGCTCATCGGAGTCGACCGGCACGCGAAGCGGCTCCACGTCGGGGAGCCGGCCAGGCTAGGCCCCGACGTGGCGGCGAAGGAGGAGGCCGCGCGCGAACATGGCTAGACTGTACCACGACTCCTCAGACAAGTAGAGAGGCGAGTCGATGGAACAGGTGAAGCGGGCCCCGCTCGCAGACCAGGCGGCAGAGCTCATCCTCGAGCGCATCCGCACCGGCGAGTGGGAGCTCGGGCAGAAACTGCCCGGCGAGACGACCCTCGCCCCGCAACTCGGCGTCGGCCGTTCGACGGTCCGGGAGGCCATCCGCCAGCTCGCCGGACGGGGCGTCCTCGCCTCCAGGCAGGGCGCCGGCGTCTTCGTCACGGCGCTCGACGCGCCCGAGGAGTGGGACGCGGTGCTCCGCCGAGCCGACCTCGTCTCGGTCATCGAGGCGCGCATCGCGATCGAGGCGGAGGCCGCCGCGCTCGCCGCGGAGCGCCGCACACCGAGCGACCTCCGCGCTATCCGCCGCGCCCTCGACGATCGCGCCGCGAACCGGGCCGACGTCGAGGCGCACGTCGACGCCGACACGCGCTTCCACCGCAGCATCGTCGCCGCCGCGCACAACCCGATCCTCGCGGAGCTGTTCGACGGCTTCACCCCGCGGATGCGGCAGGCGATGGTCGACATGCTGCGCCTGCGCGGCGAGTTCGGCGACGACGCCGACCACGGCGCGCACGAACGGCTGGCCGAGCGCATCGCCGAGCGCGACGGCGACGGCGCGGCGCGCGAGAGCCGCAGCCACCTTGGCGCGATGAAGGCGGCGCTCGCGTGACGGCACCGGTGCTGCAGCTCGCCGGCGTGACCTTCCGCCGCGACGGGCGGCAGATCCTCGACGGCATCGACCTCCGCGTCGAGCAGGGGGAGCGCTGGGCGCTGCTCGGGCCGAACGGTGCGGGCAAGAGCACCATCCTCGGTTTCTGCGGCGCCGTCACCTTCCCGAGTTCCGGGACCGTCGACGTCCTCGGCGCCCGGCTCGGCCGCGTCGAGCTGCAGGAGCTCCGCCGGCACATCGGGCATGTGAACCCGAGGCATCCGCTCCGCTCCAGGCTCACCGTCACGCAGGTCGTGCTCACCGGGCTCACCGCCACCATCGAGACGCCGATGCGCTGGGTTCCGACGCCCGAACAGCTCGACGCCGCCCGCCGGGTGATCGCGGAGCTCGGCCTCGACCACCGGCGCGACGCGATCTGGCCGACGCTCTCCCAGGGCGAACGGGGGCGCGCGCTCATCGCGCGAGCCCTCATCGCAGAACCGAGCCTGCTGCTCCTCGACGAGCCCACGACGGGCCTCGACGTGGCCGCGCGCGAGCAGTTCCTCGAGACGGTCGACGCGCTGGCCGAGCGCGCGCCGCAGCTGTCCACCATCCTCGTCACCCACCACCTGGAGGAGCTCCCGGAGACCACGACCCACGCGATCGCGATCTCGCACGGGGCGACCGTGGCGTCCGGGCCGGTCGCCGAGGTCGTCACGACCGAGGTGATCTCGCGGGCCTTCGAGCATCCGATCGTCGTGGGCCACGACGGCGGACGCTGGTCGGCCCGCGCCGCGCGGGTGCGCTGATCGCGCGACGGCGCGGACCGCCCGGATGCCTCAGCGCCGGGCGGCCGCGCCGAGGAACGGCGCCGGGTCGAAACGTCCGTTCAGCGCCCGGAAGCGGGAGGCGCGCTCCGGCCAGATCACCGTCAGCCTCCCGGAGCGCGGATCCACGTACCGGTTGCCGCAACCGGCCGCCCACACGGTGCGCGCCGCCATCCGTTCGATGCGCGCCGTGTAGGCGGCTTCCGCCTCCGGCGACACCTCGAGCGCCCCGCCGTGCCTGCGCAGGTGGTCGAGTGCGCCGAGCACGTAGTCGATCTGGGCCTCGATCACCTCGAACGCGGAGTGGTGGCCGAGCGCGGCGTTCGGCCCGTCGAGGACGAACAGATTGGGGAACCCGGAGACGACCACGGAGGCGTAGCTCGTCATCCCGTCGCGCCAGTGCTCGTCGAGCGAGCGTCGCCGGGCGCGGATCAGTCGTGCGAACGGCGGGCGCACCGTCTCGAAGCCCGTCGCCAGGATCAGCGCATCGAGGCGGTACTGCGCGCCGGACGCCGCCAGCGCCGTACGCCCGTCGTCCGCGATGCCGGCGAGCGCGCTCGCTTCGAGCGTCACGTCGTCGCGGGCGAGCGCCGGATAGAACCGGTCGCTGAAGACCGCGCGCTTGCAGCCGATCTCCGCGGTCGGGGCCAGGCGCCGCCGGAGCTCCTCGTCGGCGACCTGGCGGCGGAGGTGCTCGCGCGCACGTCGTGCGAGTGCGGCCCCCTCGGGCGAGCCCCGCAGCCTCGCGGCGAAGAGGCCCTCCGCCTGCGCCGCGAGCTCCCGCCTCGAGGGGCGCGGCTCGGACGGGGCGTAGGCGGCGTCCTCGCGGGGCAGCACCCAGGCGGGCGTGCGTTGGAAGACGATGAGCCGAGCCGCCCGCCCGGCGAGCTCGGGCACCAGCTGGACGGCGCTCGCCCCGGTCCCGACGACGCCGACGCTGCGGCCCTCGAGCTCGGGAGCGGTCCAGTTCGCCGAGTGCGCCACGGGGCCGGCGAACCCATCGAGTCCGGCGACGTCCGGCATCCGCGGCTCGCTCAGCCGCCCCGCCGCCATCACGAGCGCCCGGCTCCGCACCGTGCCGGTCGACGTGCGAAGCAGCCAGCACCCGCGCTCCTCCAGCCACTCCGCCCGTTCGAGCGCCGTGCCCAGGCGGAGGTGCGCGTCGACCCCCTCGGCGACCACCGTGGCGTCGAGGTACTCGAGCAGCTCGGCCCCGGGGGCGAAGCGTCGCGTCCAATCCGGCTTCGGGCGGAACGAGTACTCGTAGAGGTGGCTCGGGATGTCGCAGGCGACGCCCGGGTAGACGTTGTCGCGCCAGGTGCCGCCGATGCGCTCGGCCCGCTCGAGCACCAGGAAGTCGCGGATCCCCGCCCTCCGGAGCCTCGCGGCCATGCCGATCCCCGCGATGCCGGCGCCCACGATCACCGCTTCGCGGATCGGCGCGCTGTCCACGGTCATCTCGTCCCGTAGTCGGTCGTGCGTTCGCGCACCGGGCGTCCGAGCTCGCCGGCGAGGGCCTCGGCGTCCGTCGTCGTCAGTCGGCGTCCCGACTCCGGGGCCGGCGCCCCGCGTCCCGGGACGAGCAGTCCGCCGAGGTCGTCCGCCCCGCCCGCGAGGGCGAGCTGCGCCGCGCGGAAGCCGAGCTTCGGCCAGGCGGCCTGCACATGGTCGACGCTGCCGCTCAGCACCAGCCTCGACACCGCGACGACCGCCCGCACCTCCCGGAGCGACGGCCCCGGGCGCGCGCCGGCGACCGGTACCGGCGAATCCGCGGGCACCCACGGCATCGGGATGAACTCGGTGAACCCGCCGGTCTCGCGCTGGATGCCGGCGATCCGCCGCAGGTGGGCCAGTTGCTGCGTCGGCGTCTCGACGTGCCCGAACACCATCGTCGCGGTCGAGCGGAGCCCCGCGCCGTGCGCCGTGCGGATCGCGCGCTCCCACTCGGCCGACGAGATCGCACCGCCCCCGCTCAGCGCGGCCCGCACCGGGTCGTCCAGGATCAGCGCGCCCGTCCCGGGGACGGTGTCGAGCCCCGCCCTCCGGAGCCGCCGCAGCCACGCGTCGAGCGGGGTCCCCGCACGATGCGCCGCGGCCAGCAGCTCGCCGGGCCGGAACGCGTGCAGATGCACCGGCCCGCCCCGCTTGACCGCCATGACGAACGACTCGACGTCGCCGCCCGCGACCTCGCCCTGTGCGCAGATCTCGGTGACCCCGAGTTCGACGGCCTCGGCGACCGCGGCGCTGAGCGCGGCCTCGGTCCAGGCGACGGCCGGGTCCAGGTTCTGGTTGACGACGTAGCTGACCTCGTCGCCGACGGAGCGGCGACGCACCTCGTCGGCGACGGCGGCGAGCGCGTCGAGATCGTCGCCCTCCGCGTGCAGCAGCGCCAGGTACTCGGCGTCCTCGAGGTCGGCGGGGTCGGCGAGGGCCCGGCGCAGCACCGCGTCGAGCCAGGCATCGCGGCGCGCGAGCCCGGACGCGCTCGCGAGCCCGAGCACCGCCGGGGCGAGGCGGTCGTCGAGCCAGTCGCCATCCGGCAGTCCGTCCGCACCTCGATCTCCACGGGAGGCGCGGACGTATTCGGGATGAGCGGTCAGCCGTTCGCGCAGCACGAAGCCCTGCGCGGCGGTGAGCCGTGCGAGTTCCTCGATCTGCGGCCAGGGGCGCTCGGGATTCACGTGGTCCGGGGTGAGCGGGCTGACCCCGCCCCAGTCGTCGACGCCGGCGCGGAGCAGCAGCGCGAGTTCCGGCTCGTCGGTGAGGTTCGGCGGCGCCTGGAGCCGCATCGACGGGCCGAGCAGGAGCCTGGTCACCGCGACCGCCGCGGCGTACTCCTGCGTCGCGAGGTCCGCGGTGTCCCGCATCGCAGTCGACGGCTTGGCCCGGAAGTTCTGCACGATCACCTCCTGCACGTGGCCGAAGCGCTCATGGAGTTCGCGGAGCGCCACGACGGCGTCGACGCGCTCGGCCGGGGTCTCGCCGATCCCGAGCAGGACGCCGGTCGTGAAGGGGATGCGGGCCCGCCCCGCGTCCTCGATGACTCGGAGCCGGAGAGCGGGGTCCTTGTCCGGCGATCCGTAGTGCGCGGCTCCGCGGGTCTCCCACAGGCGGCGCGACGTCGTCTCGAGCATCATCCCCATCGACGGGGCGACCGCGCGCAGCCGCTGCAGCTCCGCCCAGCTCATCACCCCGGGGTTCAGGTGGGGGAGCAGCCCGGTCTCGTCGAGGATGCGACGGGCGACGGTCGCGACGTAGTCGAGCGTCGAGGAGTGCCCGTGGGCGTCGAGCCAGTCGCGGGCTTCCGGCCAGCGGTCCTCCGGACGGTCGCCCAGGGTCAGCAGCGCCTCCTTGCAGCCGAGCTCGGCGCCGGCGCGCGCGATCTCGAGCACACGGTCCTCGTCGAGGAACATCGTCTCGCCGGCGCGGGCGAGCTGGCGGGGCGTCTCGACGAAGACGCAGTAGTGGCAGCGGTCCCTGCACAACCGTGTGAGCGGGATGAAGACCTTCCGGGAGTAGGTGACGACGCCGGGGCGGCCGGCCGCGCGGAGGCCGAGGTCGCGCACCGCGCCGGCGGCGGCGAGCAGGCGATCGAGGTCTTCGCCGCGGGCGTCGAGCAGGAGTTCGGCGTCGGCGCGGCCGGGCGGCCGGACGGCGTCGAGGCGGTGGAGCGCGCCGTCGAGGGCGGCGGAGCGCTCGGGGGAACGCAGGAGCGGGACGGGCGTGGGCACGTGACCTCCGGTCGTGTCGCGGATGCGGCGGCTGGCGCACGGGCGCGCCGCGCCCGATGCGAATCGGACGGGCCGCGCGCTCGCCAACCCCGGCGAACGCGTCCCGGCGGCCCAGCTCCGGGCCGGAGAACGTCTCGGGGGCAGCCTAGCCGAGCCGATGCCGCGTCGGCACGACGCGGATGCCGCGTACCCTTGGAGGGTGACGAACTCGAGCGACTCCACCACGACCCCCGTGCGCCGACCGCAGGTCCGCCCGGCGACCGAGGGCTGGGAGCAGAAGAAGGGCCCCGACGGGCGTCCGATGCTCCAGTTCGCCTCGCCCAAGCGCGGCAAGCCTCCGGTGCACCTCGCCGACCTCGCGCCGGCCGACCGCAAGGCCCACGTCGCGGAGCTCGGCTTTCCCGGCTACCGGGCTGCGCAGCTCGCGACGCACTACTTCGTGCACCACACGAACGACCCGGCCGAGATGACGGACCTGCCCGCCGCGTCGCGCGAGGAGCTCGTCCGGGCCGTGCTGCCGCCGCTGCTCACCGAGGTGCGCCGATTCACGACCGACAACGGCGACACCATCAAGTTCCTCTGGAAGCTGCACGACGGCGCCCTCGTCGAGTCGGTGCTCATGCGCTATCCGGGCCGGATCACCCTCTGCGTCTCGAGCCAGGCCGGATGCGGCATGAACTGCCCGTTCTGCGCCACGGGGCAGGCGGGCCTCACCCGCAACATGTCGGCGGCGGAGATCGTCGAGCAGGTCGTGCTCGCGAACGCGGCGCTCGCCCGTGGGGAGCTCGGCGGCCGGAAGCACGGCGACCACACGCCCGACCGGGTGTCGAACATCGTGTTCATGGGCATGGGGGAGCCGCTCGCGAACTACGCCCGGCTGATGCAGGCGGTGCGCACGATGCTCGCCCCCGCGCCCGACGGTCTCGGCATGTCCGCGCGCGGCATCACCGTGTCGACCGTGGGCCTCGTGCCCGCCATCCGCAAGCTCGCCGCCGAAGACCTGCCCGTGACCTTCGCGCTCAGCCTGCACGCGCCCGACGATCAGCTCCGCGACGAGCTCATCCCCGTGAACTCCCGCTGGAAGGTCGACGAGGCGCTCGACGCGGCCCGCGAGTACTTCGAGAAGACCGGACGACGTGTCTCGATCGAGTACGCGCTGATCAAGGACATGAACGACCACGGATGGCGCGCCGACCTGCTCGCCGAGAAGCTCAACGAGCGCGGCCGCGGCTGGGTGCACGTCAACCCGATCCCGCTGAACCCGACGCCCGGCTCCATCTGGACGGCCTCGGAGTCCGAGGTGCAGCAGGAGTTCGTGCGCCGGCTGGAGGCCGCCGGCGTGCCGACGACGATCCGCGACACCCGCGGCAAGGAGATCGACGGCGCCTGCGGGCAGCTCGCGGCGGCCGACGGCTGAGGCGCGCGGGCGGCCGATCGGCTCAGCGGATGAGGAACTGCACGAGTGCGCCGATCGCCGTCAGCACGATGAGGGCGAGCAGCCCCCAGCGGCGGGCGACGACGGCGAGTCGTGCGGTCGACATGCGGCGTCGTCGTCGACGCGGCCTCGGGGGCGTCGGGGTCTCGCTCATGGCAGCGGAGTCGCTCCCACGAGGCTGAAGAAGGTGCGGTCGCGGTAGACGAGCGGCGTCGCGGCCGGGCCCAGGCGCACCTCGACGACCTCGGCGAGCACGAGCGTGGAGCTGCCGACCGGGGTGCGCTCGAGGATGCGGCAGCGGAGTGCGGCCGGGGCATCCGGCAGCCAGGGTTCACCGCTCTCGAAGCGCGACCAGCCCTGCTCCGTCGTGAAGCGCGGTGCGCCCGATCGGGCGAAGACCTCGGCGATCCCGGCCTGGTGCTCGCCCAGCAGGTGCACGACGACGCCGTCGGTGCCGAGCAGCGCACCCGCGGATCCGGTCGCCCGGGTGACGGAGAAGGACAGCACCGTCGGGTCGAGCGCGACCGAGGCGACCGAGGAGGCGGTGAGTCCGACGGGGCCGGTCGCGCTCGCGGCGGTGATGAGGGCGACGCCGGCGGGGTGGTGTCGGAACGCGAGCTTGTAGGCGTCGACGAGCTCGGGCGCCTCGCTCATTCGTGCGCCTGCGGGGGGAGTGCAGCGACCACAGGGTGATCGTAGGCGATCATCCCGACCTTGGCGGCGCCGCCGGGCGAGCCGATCTCGTCGAAGAACTCGACGTTCGCCTTGTAGTAGTCGGCCCACTCGTCGGGCAGGTCGTCCTCGTAGTAGATCGCCTCGACGGGACAGACGGGCTCGCAGGCGCCGCAGTCGACGCACTCGTCGGGGTGGATGTACAGCGATCGCTCGCCCTCGTAGATGCAGTCGACCGGGCATTCGTCGATGCACGCCTTGTCCTTGACATCGACACAGGGCAGGGCGATCACGTACGTCATGCCTCCACCGTAAGACTTCAAGTACGCTTGAAGTCAAAACGGAGCGAGGGGACGCACATGACGCAGCAGGCGGAGCCGGGCTCGGCGGCCCCGGCGCACCACGAGCCCGACGAGCTCCTCACGATCGGTGAGATGAGCCGGCGCACCGGCGTCGCCGCCTCCGCGCTGCGCTTCTACGAGGACCTCGGGCTCATCGCCTCGGTGCGCACCGCCGGCAACCAGCGCCGCTATCCGCGCCACATGCTGCGCCGGGTCTCGCTCATCGCGGTCGCGAAGCGGCTCGGGCTCCCGCTCTCCGATGTGCAGGAGGGCTTCGGCGACGTGCCGCTCGATCGCACCCCCAGTCACGAGGAGTGGCAACGCGCGTCGCGGCAGTGGAAGCGGCGGCTCGTCGAGCGCCGTCGCGGGCTCGAGCGACTCGAGCGCGAGCTCACGGGATGCATCGGCTGCGGCTGCCTCTCGATGAAGGCGTGCGCCCTCCTGAACCCCGACGACGCGCTCGGTGAGGACGGCGCCGGCCCGCGCCGCCTCGATCCCGAGCTCGAGCGCGACGACGCGGATGCCGATCGCGACTCCGACGAGATCGGCGCCCGGGCGGGCGACTGACCCCGCGATCCGACCCCCGAACGGGGGTATTTCACATGGGTTTCCCAGGAAACCCGGAGGGGTCGTGGAGTAAAGCTCGCAAAACTACCCACTTCGCTCCGGCGACCCCCTGTACCCGAGACGATGAATCGCGCCGCGGTGCCCAGCACACCGAGGACGCACGTGAGAGACATGCAGAACCAGAACCGCGAGAACACCCCCACCACAACTTCAGAGCAGCTGCCGAGCCGGGCCGAGCGCCGTCGGGCCCGCGGGCACCGCACCCGCTACTTCCTCGCCGCCGGCGCGGTCGTCGCCGTCGGCGCGATGGTCGGAACCGGCTTCGCCGTCCAGTCGGCCTTCGCCGCGCAGAGCGATCGCGTCGCCGAGACCTCGGCCCTCGCCGAAGCGGCGAACCTCGACGTCGAGCAGCTCAGCGCGCACGGCGGGATCCTTTCCGCGCGCGCCGTCAAGACCGCGCAGGACACCCTCTCGGTGGCGCACGACACGATCGCGTCCGCCCAGGGCAAGGTCGACGCCGCGGCACTCAGCACGTCCGTCGCGACCCTCGGCCAGTACGAGCTCCTCGCTCCCGAGCGGGTGTTCGAGCTCGCCGCCGAGACGAACGCCGCGAGCACCGCCGTGGCGGGTCAGGTCGCCGAGTTCGATCGCGTCGCGGCCGAGCAGGCCGCGGCCGAGGCAGCGGCGAAGGCGGCCGCAGAGGCCGCAGCCGCTGAGGCCGCCTCGAGCTCGGGATCGAGCTCCAGCGAGTCGTCCTCCCGCCCCTCGGCGCCGGCGAACCCGAGCGAGGCCCAGGCGATCGCCCGCGACATCATGGCGTCCGAGCACGGCTGGGGCGACGACCAGTTCGGCTGCCTCGTCGAGCTCTGGAACCACGAGTCCGGGTGGCGCACGAACGCCGCGAACCCGAGCGGCGCCTACGGCATCCCGCAGGCACTGCCCGGCAGCAAGATGGCCGCGTTCGGCGCCGACTGGGAGACGAACCCCGCGACGCAGATCCGCTGGGGCCTGTCCTACATCTCCGGCCGCTACGGCACGCCGTGCGGCGCATGGGACTCGTTCAACGCCAAGGGCTGGTACTGACCACCCGCTGAGCGACACGCGGGCCGGGGCGAATCGCCCCGGCCCGTTCGCGTCCCCGGGCAGAATGGGCTCGTGCCGCGCACCGTCGATCTCGTCCGGGCCGTCGTCGCCCCGCTGACCCGCACCTCCGTGTTCCGTGCCGCCGCGCCCGCGGTCCTGCCCCGCCTCGAACGGCTGCTCGCCCGTCTGACCGGGCGTCGCGTGCAAGTGAGCGCGCTTCTGGTGCCCTCGCTCGTCCTGCGGACGACGGGCGCGCGCAGTGGGGCGATCCGGGAGACGGAGCTGATGTACACGCCCGACGGCCACGGTCGGGCGATCGTCGCGGGCACGAGCTTCGCGAGGCAGCGGCATCCGGCCTGGACCTACAACCTGCTGGCCCACCCGGAGGCCGAGATCCTCGTCCGCGGCCGGGCGATGCGGGTGCGGGCGCTCCCGGTCGCCGACGTCGACCGGGACGAGGCCTGGGCCCTCATCGAGCGCCAGTGGCCGGGGTATCGCGGCTACGAGCGCGAGTCGGGGCGGGTCGTGCGACTGTTCCGTCTGCAGCCGGTGCGGTAGCGTCGCAGGCATGGCCTCCGACGCGGTCGTCCTCACCGTCCCCGGCCCGCACGGCGATCGCGACGTGCGGATCTCCAGTCCCGGCCGCGTGCTCTGGCCCGAACCGGGCATCACGAAACGCGAGCTCGCCGAGTACCTCGTCGCGGTCGGCGAGGCGTTCGTCGCCGCGAACGGCGACCGGCCGGTGTCGCTGCAGCGCTTCCCCGAGGGCATCGAGGGCGAGCAGTTCTACTCCAAGAACCCGCCGAAGGGGGCGCCGGAGTGGGTGCGCGCCGTGCCGGTCACGTACCCGAGCGGCCGCAGCCATCCCCAGCTCGTGATCGACGAGCCGGCGGCCGCCGTGTGGGCGGCGCAGATGAACACGATCGTGTTCCACCCCTGGGCGTCGCGCGCGGAGGACAGCGACCACCCCGATCAGCTGCGCATCGACCTCGACCCGCAGCCGGGCACCGGCTTCGCGGAGGCGGTGCCCGCGGCGCTCGCGCTCCGGGAGCTGCTCGCCGAGCTCGGCCTCACCGGCTTCGTCAAGACGAGCGGCAACCGGGGCATCCACGTCTTCGCGCCGATCCGGCCGGAGCACGAGTTCCTCGAGGTTCGGCACGCGGTCATCGCGCTCGCACGCGAGCTGGAACGACGGATGCCGGACCGGCTCACCACCGCGTGGTGGAAGGAGGAGCGCGGGGAGCGGGTGTTCATCGACTTCAACCAGGCCAACCGCGACCGCACCATGGCCGGCGCCTACAGCCCGCGAGCGCTTCCGCACGCGGCCGTCTCGTGCCCGCTCGAGTGGGACGAACTCGAGCACGTCGATCCCGCGTCGCTCACCGTGCGCACGGTGCCCGAGCGCCTCCGCGCGGTCGGCGACCCCTGGGCGCGGATGCACGAGGCGCCGGGCGATCTCGCGCCGCTCCTCGAATGGTGGCAGCGCGATCTCGACCACGGGCTCGGCGAGCTCCCGTTCCCGCCGGACTTCCCGAAGATGCCGGGAGAGCCGCCGCGCGTCCAGCCGAGCCGGGCCAGGAAGCCCGAGCCGGGGGAGTAGCGGCCGCTCAGGCGATCGAGGTGCGGCGCAGCCTCGCGTTCGCCCGCGGGTCGCCGTGCACCTCGCGGTGCAGCCGCTCCATGCGGGCGTCGAGCTCGGAGGCGGTCCGCGCGGCGTCGGTGAGGCCGTCGAGGAGCTCCTGCGGCACCTGCCGGTCGTACTTGTAGTAGATCTTGTGCTCGAGGCTGGCCCAGAAGTCCATCGCGATCGTGCGGATCTGCACCTCGACGACCACCGGGTGGGCCCCGGTGGAGAGGAAGACGGGCACCTCCACGATGACGTGCAGGCTCTGGTAGCCGTTCGGCTTCGGCTCGGCGATGTAGTCCTTGACCTGCAGCACGCGGATGTCACGCTGCGCGACGAGCAGCTCGTAGATGCGGTAAGCGTCGGAGACGAAGCTGCAGGTGACGCGGACCCCGGCGATGTCCGTGATCGTCTGGCTGATGGCGTCGAAGCTCGGTTCGACGCCCTTGCGCGCCATTTTCTCGATCACGCTGTCGAGCGACTTCAGCCGGCTCGAGATGTGCTCGATGGGGTTGTAGTCGTGGGCCTGGTTGAACTCCTCGCGCAGGATGGAGAGCTTGGTGATGACCTCGTCCATGCCGAACTTGTAGCGCTGCATGAACCGCTCGGTCTCGTCGCGGAGCGCGCGCATCTCCTCGAGCGTCTGTCCGTCGATCGTGTCGAGTGCGCGCTGCGCGCGGTCGGTCAGCATCGGCGACTCGGGCGCTCCGGATGCCGAGGGCGCCGTGATCGGAACCGGCAACGGCACCGGGGCGGAGTCGAACGGGCTGCTCTCGGTTGAGGTCACGGCCTCACCATACGGAGCGAACCTCGGGATCTGCTTTGACCGCGTCGAGATAGCGCCATCCGTCGGGGCGACGCACGAAACGGCTGCGCTCGTGCAGCTCCCCGCGGCCGTCGGCGTCGCGGAAGACGGCGCGGAACTCCACGATGCCGGTGTCGTCGTCCGGCCCGCCGTCGACGACGTCGATGACGACGAGCCGGCGCCACTCGGTGGCGTCGTCGAGGACCAGCTCGCGAGGTCGCGTCGAGGGGTCCCAGCTGCACAGCAGATAGCCGATATCGCTGAGAGCGAACGCCGTGTAGCGGGAGCGCATGAGGGCGACGGCGGTCGAGGGCGCCGAGCCGCCGTCGAGTGCGGGACCGCAGCAGGTCCCGTACGCCCCGTTCCGGCAGGGGCACGGGGCGTCGGCTGGCAGCTGGAGGGTGGCCCGGTTCGGCATCCCTCCAGTATCGCGGCCGGGCGTCGTGCACACCGTCTGCTCAGGGAGAGCTGAGGAACTGTTCAGAAACGCCGTGCAGAGTGGCTGACTTGTGCCGGCCCTCGGGATCCCCCGAACACCGACCCGCCGGCGCAGCACCTCTATGCGAACCAGTACTCAGAACCCCCACGCCCAGACCAGCCCCCGAACCCCCGACGCCCGCCCGACGCGTCGCTCGCTGCGCGCCCGTCGGACCGGCCGGCGCCGCCTGATCGTCGTCGCCGGCGCGATCGTCGCCGTCGGCCTCGTCGCCGGCACCGGCCTCGCCGTGCAGGGCGCGGCCGACAGTGCGCAGCGGATCGCCGCGACCGACGCGCTCGGCGCCCAGAACTCGCTCGATTCCAGCCAGCTCGGCGCGTACGCCGGCGTGGCCAAGGCGCGCGCCCAGGGCAGCGCCAAGGACACCCTCGCCGTCGCGAACGCGACGCTCACGGCGGCCGACGGCAAGGTCGACACGAGCGGCCTGGCCGCCGCCGTCGCCTCGCTCGGCGACTACGAGGACCTGCCGATCGACGAGATCGTCGGACTGACCGCGCAAACGCGCGCCGAGGCCGAGAAGACCCGCGCCCTCGCGGACGAGCACGACCGCGTCCTCGCGGAGCAGGCCGCCGCGCTCGCGCGGGCGAACACCCCGGACGGCGCCCGCGCCACCGCGCGCGAGCTCGCCGCGTCGCAGTACGGCTGGGGCGAGGGCGAGTTCCAGTGCCTGTCGAACCTGTGGCAGAAGGAGTCCGGCTGGTCGTACACGGCCTACAACGCCTCGAGCGGGGCGACCGGCATCCCGCAGGCCCTGCCGGGCAGCAAGATGGCGAGCGCCGGAAGCGACTGGGAGACGAACGCGGCCACCCAGATCGCCTGGGGCCTCGACTACATCAAGCGCGGCTACGGCTCGCCGTGCTCCGCCTGGGGGCACTCCCAGTCCGTGAACTGGTACTGAGTCGGGTCCCGCTCAGCTCGAGCGCGACTCGAGGAGGTGGCGTCGATCGGGATGCCGATCGAACCACTCCTCCACGTACCAGCAGCTCGGCACGATCCGGGCGCCGCTCGTCGCCTCCACGTCGTCGGCCGCGAACTCCACGAGCTCGGCCGCGAGGCCCGAGCCCCGGTAGGGCGGATTCGTGAAGGTCCGGACGAAGGCGATCGAATCGCCGAGCCGCCGGTAGTCGAGGACGCTCGCCAGTTGGCCGTCGACGCGGAGCGCGTAGCGGTCCTGCTCGGGTTCGTGACGGATCTCGGTTGCCATGCCTTCAGGCTACGCCGCTCAGAGCGGCCGCTCGCCGCGCAGGCGCTCGAGCTCGCGCCGGTCGCGCTTCGTGGGGCGGCCGGCTCCGCGGTCCCGCACCGGGAGCTGCGCGGTCAGTTCGCGCGGCGGCCGCGGCGGCGTCCGGTCTTCGAGCGCGGCCGCCGCGAGCGGTGCGCTCACCCGCTTCACGAGGATGCCCCGGACGACGAGGATGCGGTCGAAGCCCTCGATGCGGACCCGGATCTCGTCGCCTGCTCGAACTGATTGCGCCGCCTTCGCGCGCTCGCCGTTCAGGCGCACGTGCCCGGCCCGGCAGGCCGCCGTCGCAGCGGAGCGGGTCTTGAACTGCCGCACGGCCCAGAGCCAGGCGTCGATGCGGGCGGTGTCGGGAGCGGGCACCCGCCCAGCCTACGTCGCCCTCCGGCGCGGAGTGCGAGATGCTGGACGGGTGAGCGGAACGAGCGGCGACGCGTGGGTCGAGGGTCCCGACGGGGCGAGGTACTGGGGCAGGTTCGGCGCGGCCGGACTGCTCATCATGAGCCCCGAGCGCGAAGTGCTGCTGCAGCACCGCGTCGAGTGGAGCCACTTCGGCGGCACCTGGGGCATCCCGGGCGGCGCCCGGCACGAGCACGAATCGGCCGTCGACGCCGCCGTCCGGGAGGCTGGCGAGGAAGCGGGCGTGCCCGCCGGGCTGGTGGAGGTGCGCTTCACCTCCGTGCTCGATCTCGGCTACTGGTCGTACACGACGGTCGTGGCGGCGGCCAGCCGCCGCTTCGACCCGGTCATCGCCGACCCGGAGAGCCTGGAGCTGCGGTGGACGCCGATCCCGGCGGTCGCCGAGCTCCCGCTGCACCCGAGGTTCGCCGAGGCCTGGCCGGGGCTCTCGTCCCAACTCTGAGTCGCGGGCTTCGCGCCGCGCTGGGCGTTCGGCCGACGCGGTCGGCGGCCGTCGCTAGGATCGGACGCGTGACGGGGGAGCGCGACGGGCAGGTGAGCAGGCGGGTCTGGACGATCCCGAACGTGCTCAGCATGCTGCGCCTCGCGCTCGTCCCGGTCTTCCTCGTGCTGCTCGTGCTGGGCGAGTACGTCGGCGCGCTCGTCGTGCTCGTGGTGGCGAGCCTCAGCGATCTCGCCGACGGCTATCTCGCGCGTCGGCTGAACCAGGTCACCCGGCTCGGCCAGCTGCTCGATCCCGCCGCCGACCGGCTCTACATCTTCGCGGCGCTGCTCGGGCTCGCCGCGGGCGGCCTCGTTCCCTGGTGGATCGTCGTGGTCATCGTCGCGCGCGACGTCTTCCTGCTGATCCTCGGCGTCGTGCTCGCGAGCCACGGCTACGGTCCGCTGCCGGTGCACCAGCTCGGCAAGGTCGCGACCTTCGCGCTCTTCTTCGGCCTGCCGGTGATCATGCTCGGGCTGGCGTTCCCCTCCGTCCAGCCGGTCAGCGAGCCCGTCGGCTGGGCGATCACGCTGTGGGGCGCGTTCCTCTACTGGTGGGCCGGGATCATCTACGCGATCGAGACCGCGCGCGCAGTGCGTGCCGCGCGGGTGGCGCCGCGGCCCTGATCCGATACGCTGGATGCGGGAGGTACGCCGTGGCGGACAACGACAACTCGCAGGGCTCGCAGCCGACGACCAACACCTCGTCGAACGAGCTCGGCGGCAACGCGAACGACACCACCATCGGGTTCAGCCGGGAGGCGGCGGCGCAGCTCGCCGCGCTCGATACCGACGTGACGCCCGAGGAGCAGGAGGCGATCAACGCGCTTCCCTCCGGGTCGGCTCTGCTGATCGTCCGCCGTGGCCCGAACAGCGGCGCCCGGTTCCTCCTCGACACCGAGGTGACGACGGTCGGCCGCCACCCCGACGCCGACATCTTCCTCGACGATGTGACCGTCTCGCGCAAGCACGCGGAGTTCGTGCGGCACCGCACGGCGTTCGAGGTGAAAGACCTCAGCTCGCTGAACGGCACCTACTACGACGGCGTGCGCATCGAGACGGCGCTGCTCGCCGACGGGGCCGAGGTGCAGATCGGCAAGTTCCGCCTCACCTTCTACGCTTCGCGCCGCGACCTGGTGCCGGCGAGCGGCGAGTGACCCCCACCGCGGCATCCGCGGGTGCGAGCGGCCGTGCGCCGCTCCTGGGCATCGGGCAGGTTCTCGCCCGCCTCCAGCCGGAGTTCCCGGAACTGACGCCGTCGAAGCTCCGATTCCTCGAAGAGCGCGGCCTCGTCACGCCCGCGCGGACCGCGGCCGGGTATCGCAAGTTCGCCGAGGCCGACATCGAGCGGATCACGGTCGTGCTCTCGCTGCAGCGCGACCAGTACCTCCCGCTCAAGGTCATCCGCGAGCACCTCGACGCGATCGACCGCGGTGAGACGCCCGCGCTCCCCGGTGCGACGAGCGCCGCGGTGCACCTCGGCGGCGCCCGACGCCTGAGCCGGCGCGAACTCGTCGAGGCGGCCGGTGCGACGCGCCAACTGCTCGACGAGGCGATCGCGGTCTCGCTCCTCGTGCCGGCGGAGGTCTACGGCGACGACGCCCTCACGCTGCTGCGCTCGCTCGTGGCCCTGCGGGCCGTCGGCATCGAACCTCGGCACCTCCGCGGCGTCCGCGTGGCGGCCGAGCGCGAAGCAGCGCTCATCGAACGCGCGATCACGCCGGAGCGCCGCACGGATCCGGCCGGCAAGGCGCGCTCCGGAGAACGGGCGCGCGAGCTAGCCGCCGAGCTCGAGACGGTGCACGAGCTGGCCCTGCGAGCGGCCGTCGCGCGGCTCTCGCACTGAGCCGACGCGACACGCCGTGACGTTCGGCCCGATGTGTTTGGCGCCGACCCCCGGGGTCGGTAGCGTGGGAGTCGTCCGGCCGTGGAACGGCCAGAGTGAGGGGTGACGGATGAGCGAGCTCGATCGGAGCGAACGCGCACGGTACGACCTCGGCCTGCTGTTCACCGACGGACTCCCCGAGCACGACGAGGGCACCGGCTACCGCGGGGCCATCGCCGCCCGCGCCGCCGGCATCAGCTATCGGCAGCTCGACTACTGGGCCCGCACGCAGCTCGTCGAGCCGACCGTCCGCGGGGCGGCCGGGTCCGGCTCGCAGCGGCTCTACGGCTTCCGCGACATCCTGGTGCTGAAGCTCGTCAAGCGCCTGCTCGACACCGGCATCTCCCTGCAGCAGATCCGCACCGCGGTCACCCAGCTGCGCGAGTCGGGCGTGCACGACCTGGCCCAGACGACCCTCATGAGCGACGGCGCGAGCGTCTACCTCTGCACCTCTGACGACGAGGTCATCGACCTCGTGAACCGCGGGCAGGGCGTGTTCGGCATCGCCGTCGGCAAGGTGCTCCGCGAGGTGGAGTCGACCCTCGTCGAGCTGGACACCCAGCCGTCCGACCCGATGGACGAGCTCGCCGCCCGCCGCGGGGCGAAGACGCGCAAGATCTCCTGATCCCGCCGCGCGCCGATCAGGTGCGCACCGGCAGGGTCACCCGCCGGATCAGGCGGACGGCGCCTCGAGCTCGGGTCGCGGCACCGCACCGGTCGCGATCGGCGTCGCCGCGGACTCGGGGGCACCGGGGTCGCCGATACGGGCGGCCCGAAGCACGCGGTCGAGCAGCTGATCGAAGTTCGCCGACATCTCCTCGGCGCTCTCACCGGGCCACATGTGCAGCGGCTTCGCCGCGCCCTGCGCCTGCTGCAGCGAGGTGCGCTCGGGCAGCTGCGGGCTCAGCACGAGGGGGCCGAACATGTCGCGCAGCTCCTTGATGCGGAACTGGTGCTCGAGCGACTGCACGCGCGCCCGGTTCACGATGATGCCGAGGGGCTGCAGCCGGGGGGAGAGGCCGCGGCGGATCTCCTCGATCGCCCGCAGGGCGCGGTCGGCAGCAGCCACGGAGAACAGCCCGGGCTCGGTGACGACGGCGACGCGGTCGCTCGCGGCCCACGCGGTGCGGGTGAGCGCGTTTAGCGAGGGCGCGCAGTCGATGAGGACGAGCTCGTAGTCGGCCTCGACGTTCGCGAGCGCCTCCTCGAGCTTCCAGATGTCGCGGATCGACGGGTGCGGGCCGTCGAAGTTGATGGCGGACGGGCTGCCGATCATGACGTCGATCGTGGACTGCGGGTTCTGCCTGGCCCACCCGCTCGGCGCGATCGCCGAGCGGACGATCTTCTCCTTGGGGGAGGCGAGGACGTCGGCGACGTTCAGGTGGCCGGCGACCTGGATGTCCATGCCTGTGGACACGTCTGACTGCGGGTCGAGGTCGACGACGAGGGTCCGGATGCCTCGGGCGAACGCCGCAGAGGCGAGACCGAGCGTGACCGTCGTCTTGCCGACGCCGCCCTTGAGGGAGCTGACCGAAAGAACGTGCACGAACAGATACGTTACCGTTATGACTCGATGGATTGCTCAGCGTTCGCTGTGCGCGTCCGCAGCCCGCTGACCGAGAGGCCTGCATGTTCACGAAGATCCTGGTTGCGAATCGTGGCGAGATCGCCATCCGCGCGTTCCGCGCGGCGAACGAAGTGGGTGCGAAGACCGTCGCGGTCTACCCCTACGAGGACCGCAATTCGCTGCATCGTCTGAAGGCCGACGAGGCGTACCAGATCGGTGAGCCGGGCCATCCGGTCCGCGCCTACCTCGACATCTCGGAGATCATCCGGGTGGCGAAGGAGTCGGGCGCCGACGCGATCTACCCGGGCTACGGCTTCCTCTCCGAGAACCCCGAGCTCGCCCAGGCCGCGGCCGAGGCCGGCATCGCCTTCATCGGGCCGCCGAAGCAGGTGCTCGAGATGGCCGGCAACAAGGTCACGGCGAAGGAGCACGCGATCGCCGCCGGCGTCCCCGTGCTGAAGTCGACCCCGCCCTCGCGCGACCTCGACTGGCTGGTCGGCCAGGCCGAGAGCATCGGCTTCCCGATCTTCGCGAAGGCCGTCGCCGGCGGCGGCGGCCGCGGGATGCGTCGGGTGAACTCGCCCGAGGAGCTCCGTCCGGCGCTCGAGGAGGCGATGCGCGAGGCCGACAGCGCCTTCGGCGACCCGACGATGTTCCTCGAGCAGGCCGTGCTCCGGCCCCGTCACATCGAGGTCCAGGTGCTCGCCGACGCGAGTGGTGAGACCGTGCACCTCTTCGAGCGCGACTGCTCCGTGCAGCGGCGCCACCAGAAGGTCATCGAGATCGCTCCCGCGCCGAACCTGCCGGACGAGGTGCGGCAGTCGCTCTACCGCGACGCGATCGCCTTCGCTCGCTCCATCGGCTACGTGAACGCAGGAACGGTCGAGTTCCTGCTCGACACCGCGGGAGAGCGGGCCGGGGAGCACGTCTTCATCGAGATGAACCCCCGCATCCAGGTCGAGCACACGGTGACCGAGGAGGTCACCGACGTCGACCTCGTCGTGGCGCAGATGCGCATCGCCGCGGGGGAGACCCTCGGCGAGCTCGGCCTGCACCAGGACGAGATCCGCCTCCGCGGGGCGGCCCTGCAGTGCCGCATCACGACGGAGGACCCCACCTCGGGCTTCCGTCCCGACACGGGCAAGATCACGACCTACCGCTCGCCCGGCGGCGCCGGCATCCGCCTCGACGGCGGCACCGTGAACCCCGGCGCGCAGATCAGCCCGCACTTCGACTCGATGCTCGCGAAGCTCACCTGCCGCGGTCGCGACTACACGGCCGCCGTCGCCCGGGCGAAGCGCGCCCTCGCCGAATTCCGCATCCGCGGCGTCTCCACGAACATCCCCTTCCTGCAGGCCGTGCTCGACGACCCGGCGTTCGTCGCCGGCGACCTCAGCACCTCCTTCATCGACGAGCGCCCGCAGCTGCTGCGCGGCCGCGTCTCGAAGGACCGCGGCACCAAGATCCTGAACTGGCTCGCCGACGTCACCGTCAACCAGCCGAACGGGGCCGCGCCGATCTCGGTCCGCCCGGTCGACAAGCTGCCGAAGCTCGACCTCTCCCAGCCCGCTCCCGACGGCTCGCGCCAGCGGCTGCTCGAGCTCGGGCCCGCCGGCTTCGCTGCCGCGCTCCGCGCGCAGACTCCGCTCGCGGTCACCGAGACGACGTTCCGCGACGCCCACCAGTCGCTGCTCGCGACCCGCGTGCGCACGAAGGACCTGATCGCCGTCGCGCCGTACGTGGCCCGGCTCACCCCGCAGCTGCTCTCGGTGGAGGCCTGGGGCGGCGCGACCTACGACGTCGCCCTCCGCTTCCTCGGCGAGGACCCCTGGGAGCGGCTCGCCGCACTCCGGGAGTCGCTGCCGAACGTCGCGATCCAGATGCTGCTGCGCGGCCGCAACACGGTCGGCTACACGCCGTACCCCACCGAGGTCACCGACGCCTTCGTGCGCGAGGCCGCGTCGACGGGCGTCGACGTCTTCCGCATCTTCGACGCGCTGAACGACGTCGCCCAGATGCGTCCCGCGATCGACGCCGTGCTCGAGACGGGGCACTCGCTCGCCGAGGTGGCGCTCTGCTACACGGGCGACCTGCTCGACCCCGCCGAGGACCTCTACACGCTCGACTACTACCTGGGCCTCGCCGACGAGATCGTCGGCGCCGGCGCGCACGTGCTCGCGATCAAGGACATGGCGGGCCTGCTCCGCCCGGCCGCGGCGGCGAAGCTCGTCCGAGCGCTCCGCGAGCGCTTCGACGTGCCGGTGCACCTGCACACGCACGACACCGCCGGCGGCCAGCTGGCGACGCTCCTCGCCGCGTCCGAGGCGGGCGTCGACGCGGTCGACGTCGCCAGCGCGCCGATGGCGGGCACCACGAGCCAGCCGTCCGCCTCCTCGCTCGTGGCCGCGCTCGCGCACACCGAACGCGACACGGGGATCTCGCTCGACGCGGTCTCCGACCTCGAGCCCTACTGGGAGGCCGTGCGCCGCCTGTACCGCCCGTTCGAGTCGGGCCTGCCCGGTCCCACCGGCCGCGTGTACCACCACGAGATCCCCGGCGGCCAGCTCTCGAACCTGCGTCAGCAGGCGATCGCGCTCGGCCTCGCCGACGACTTCGAGCTCATCGAGGACATGTACGCGGCGGCGAACGACATCCTCGGCCGCGTGCCGAAGGTGACCCCCTCGTCGAAGGTGGTCGGCGACCTCGCCCTGCACCTCGCCGCGGTCAAGGCCGACCCGGCCGACTTCGCCGCGAACCCCGAGAAGTACGACATCCCCGACTCGGTCGTCGGCTTCATGGCGGGCGAGCTCGGCGACCTCCCGGGCGGCTGGCCCGAGCCCTTCCGCTCGAAGGTGCTCGCCGGTCGCGACGTGCGCATCGGCGTGGCCGAGCTCGACGAGGCGCAGCGCGCCGCGCTCGAGGGCGACTCCGCCGGCCGTCGCGCGATGCTGAACACGCTGCTGTTCCCGGCGCCGACCCGGCAGTTCGAGCAGATCCGCGAGCTCTTCGGCGACCTCTCCGTCGTGGACACCGCCGACTACCTCTACGGGCTGCGCTCGGGCGCCGAGCACGTCATCGAGATCGACAAGGGCGTGCGGCTGTACGCGGGGCTCGAAGCGATCGGCGAGGCCGACGACAAGGGCATGCGCACCGTGATGACCATCCTGAACGGCCAGCTCCGTCCCGTCTTCGTGCGCGACCGCTCCATCACGGTGGACACCCGCGCCGCGGAGAAGGCGGACGCCTCGCAGCCGGGGCACGTCGCCGCGCCGTTCTCCGGCGTGGTCACCCTCCAGGTCGAGCCGGGCGCCGAGATCCAGGTCGGCCAGGCCGTGGCCTCGATCGAGGCGATGAAGATGGAGGCGGCGATCACCTCGCCGGTGGCGGGTGTGGTCGAGCGGGTCGCGATCCCGAAGACCCAGCAGGTCGAGGCGGGCGACCTGCTCGTCGTCGTCCGCCCCGCCTGAGTCGCGATACGCTGTCGCCGCCCACCTGAACCGCTCGCAACGCCCGCCTGTCGCGGGCCCGGAAATGGAGCCCCCGTGCCTGAACGTCCCATCCGCGTCTTCGGCGATCCCGTGCTGAAGGCCCGGTCCGCGCCGATCGAGACCATCGACGACGGCGTCAGGGGGCTCGTCGCGGATCTCCTCGACTCGGTCAAGCTGCCCGGGCGCGCCGGGGTCGCGGCCCCGCAGATCGGCGTCAACCTCCGGGCGTTCAGCTACAACGTCGACGGGCGGATCGGCTACGTGCTGAACCCCGAGCTCGTCGAGGTGCGCGGCGAGAAGGAGCCGACCGGCGAGGGCTGCCTCTCGGTGCCCGGGCTCTGGCACGACACCCCGCGCCACCCCTACGCGCGGGTGCGCGGCATCGACCTCGACGGCCAGGAGATCGTCGTCGAGGGCACCGGGGTGCTCGCGCAGGCGCTGCAGCACGAGACCGACCACCTCGACGGCATCCTCTACCTCGATCGTCTCGAGCCGGCCGAGCGTCGGGTCGCGATGCGCGAGGTGCGCGAGTCCGACTGGTTCTGAGTCGCAGGACGAACGACGAAGGGGCGCCGCGGATGCGGCGCCCCTTCGTCGTTCGTGGTGATCAGCTGATCGCGGACATGCCCTCGGTCGCCGGGGCGCCCGAGTACATCGCGTTCGTGGTGATCAGCTGATCGCGGACATGCCCTCGGTCGCCGGGGCGCCCGAGTACATCGCCTCGATCTCGCCGGCGAAGTCCTCGAGGATGACGTTGCGCTTGATGCTGAGCTTCGGCGTCAGGTGACCGCTCGCCTCGGTGAGCTCGAGCGGCAGCACCGTGAACTTGCGGATCGACTCGGCACGGGAGACGAGCTCGTTCGCGGCGTCGATCGCCCGCTGCACCTCGGCGCGGACGGCCTCGTTCGCCGCCGCCTCGTCGAGGCTCATGCCGGCGTCCTCGCCGTTGTTGTTCAGCCACACCGGCAGCATCTCGGGGTCGAGGGTCACGAGCGCCGAGATGAACGGCTTCTTGTCGCCGACGACGACGACCTGGCCGACGAGCGGGTTCGCCCGGATCGGGTCTTCGAGCGCGGCGGGGGCGACGTTCTTGCCCCCGGCCGTGACGATGATCTCCTTCTTGCGCCCGGTGATCGTGAGGAAGCCCTCGTCGTCGAAGGAGCCGATGTCGCCCGTCTTGAACCACTCGCCGTCGAAGGCCTCGGCGGTCGCCTCGGGGTTCTTCCAGTACTCCTTGAAGACGTTGACGCCCTTCACCTGGATCTCGCCGTCGTCCGCGAGTCGGAGCGCGACGCCCGGCAGCGCCGGACCGACCGTGCCGATCTTCGAACGCGTCGGCAGGTTCACCGTGGCGGGCGCGGTTGTCTCGGTGAGGCCGTAGCCCTCGAGGATCGCGATGCCGAGCGCGTGGTAGAAGTGCCCGAGGCGGGCGCCGAGCGGCGCGGAGCCGGACACCGCGTACTTCACGTTGCCGCCGAGCGCCGCCCGCAGCTTCTTGAAGACGAGCGCATCGAAGAGCCGGAAGCGGAGCTTCAGGCCGAACGGCACCGAGCCCTGCTCGAGCGCGGTCGAGTACGCGACGGCGGTCTCGGCGGCGGCGCGGAAGATCTTGCCCTTGCCGCCGGTCTCGGCCTTCTGCTCGGAGACGTTGTAGACCTTCTCGAAGACGCGGGGGACCGCGAGGAGGAAGGTCGGCTTGAAGCTCGAGAGCGCGGGCAGCAGCTGCTTCGTGTCCGGCTGGTGGCCGACGCGCACGCCGGCGTGCACGCAGAGCACCGCGATGAAGCGCGCGAACACGTGGGCGAGGGTGATGAACAGCACGGTCGACGCGCCGTTCGGGTCGAGCACGACCTCGTCGAGCGCGACCGCGGAGTTGCGCGACAGCTCGACGAAGTTCGCGTGGGTCAGCACGCAGCCCTTCGGCTTGCCGGTCGAGCCCGAGGTGTAGATGAGGGTCGCGATGTCGTCCGCGTTGGCGATCGTGCGGCGGCGCTCGATCTCCTCGTCGGAGACGGAGGCGCCGGAGGCGGCGAGCTTGTCGAGGTCGCCCAGGTCGATCTGCCAGACGTGCTGCACGGCGGGCAGATCCGGGTGCACCTCGTCGAAGCGGCTGAAGTGGTCGGGGGTCTCGACGATGATGGCGATCGCCCCCGAGTCGCTGAGGTTCCACCGCACCTGCGCGGGGGAGCTCGTCTCGTAGACGGGCACGAGCACCGCGCCGGCGAACCACACGGCGAAGTCGATGAGCGTCCACTCGTAGCGGGTCTTGCACATCAGGCCGATCTTGTCGCCAGGCTGGATGCCGGCCGCGGCCAGCCCCTTGGCGAGGGCGATCACCTGCGCGTGGAACTCCTTCGCCGTCACCGGCGACCAACCGCCGTCGGCGGTCGGCAGCGAGAACAACGCGGCGTCGGGGGTGGCGCGCACGCGTTCCACCAGCAGGTCGGTGGTGTTCGCATGCGGGTCGGCGGCGACAACGGCGGGCGTTGCGAATTCGGTCACGGCAGCTCCTTCGGCACCGGGGAGGCCTTCGCGCGTCGACGCACGTCTCGGGCCTCGGCGTTGGGTTGACTACACTCTAGTCGTTGCCCGCGCGCGCCCAGGCGTTCGGCGGCGGCGCGAACCTTCCCGTTCCCCCTGAAAGGCGGCCTCGTGGCGCACGCGATCGGCATCGACATCGGCGGTACGAAGATCGCGGGAGCGATCGTCGACGAGCTCGGCACCATCGTCGCGCAAGACCGTGTGCCGACCCCGGCCGGCGACGCCCGAGCCGTCGAGGACGAGGTCGTCGCGATGATCGGGCGGCTCCGCGCCGACGAGCACGCGACGGGCGGCATCGACGCCGTCGGGGTCGCGGCGGCCGGATTCATCGACGCGGCGCAGTCCACCGTCTACTACGCGCCCAACATTGACTGGCGCAACGAGCCCTTCCGCGAGAAGCTCGAGGCCCGCGTCGGCGGCACCGTGGTCGTCGACAACGACGCGAACGCCGCTGGCTGGGCCGAGTTCCGCTTCGGCGCCGGCCGGCTCGTGAGCGACATGGTGATGCTCACGATCGGCACCGGCGTCGGCGGCGCGATCGTCGCGAGCGACCGCCTCTTCCGCGGCGGCTTCGGCGCCGGGGCCGAGCTCGGCCACCTCCGGCTCGTCCCCGGCGGCATCGCCTGCGGCTGCGGTCAGCACGGATGCCTCGAGCAGTACGGCTCCGGCCGGGCGCTGCTGCGGATGGCCGGCGAGATCGCCGACGCCGGCGGCATCGGCCAGGCGCTCGCCCGCACTCGGGCCGAGCACGGCAAGCTCGACGGCGCGCTCGTCGGCGCGCTCATCGAGGCCGGCGACCCCGGCGCGCTCACGGCGCTGCGCCAGCTCGGGCAGTGGCTCGGACAGGCCGCGGCGAGCCTCTCGGCGGTGCTCGACCCGCAGCGCTTCGTCTTCGGCGGCGGCGTGGCGGTGGCCGGCGAGCTGCTGCTGCAGCCGATCCGCGAGGCGTACCTCGAGCACCTGCCCGCGAGGGGCTACCACCCGGAGCCGGACTTCGTGATCGCCGAGCTCGTGAACGACGCCGGCGTCGTCGGAGCCGCCGACCTCGCGCGCGTGTGGGTCGAGCAGCACGCCTGATCGCTAGGCTGGACTCCGCCCGGGGCGGGCGCGAAGGACGAGACGGGGAGCTCGGGTGTTCTACTGGATCATGAAGCACATCGTCGTGGGGCCGGTGCTCCTCGCGATCTTCCGCCCCTGGATCGTCGGCCTCGAGAAGATCCCCGCGAACGGGCCGGTCATCCTCGCCTCGAACCATCTCTCCTTCATCGACTCGATCTTCCTGCCGCTCGTCGTGGACCGGCCGGTCGTCTTCCTCGCCAAGAGCGAGTACTTCACCGGCCGGGGGCTCAAGGGCTGGGCCACCAAGCTCTTCTTCCAGGCCACCGGGCAGCTGCCGATCGACCGCAGCGGCGGCAAGGCGTCCGAGGCATCCCTCAACACCGGCCTCCGGGTGCTCAGCGAGGGCCGCATCCTCGGCATCTACCCCGAGGGCACCCGCAGCCCCGACGCGAAGCTGTACCGCGGACGCACCGGGGTCGCCCGCATGGTGCTGGAGTCCGGCGCGCCGGTCGTGCCCGTCGCCATGATCGGCACCGCCGAGGTCATGCCGATCGGCACCCGGCTCCCGAAGGTGCGGCGCATCGGCATCGTGATCGGCGATCCGCTCGACTTCTCGCGCTTCCACGGCCTCGAGAGCGACCGCTTCGTGCTGCGCAGCGTGACCGACGAGCTCGTCTACGAACTGCGCGAGCTCAGCGGCCAGGAATACGTGGACGTCTACGCGAGTTCGGTCAAGGAACGACGGGCCTCCGAGGCGCGGTAGGCTCGTCCTACGACGCCGCGCTGCGCGGCGTCGTTTCGTACCCGCGCGCGATCGCGCGCCCGACCCTCCAGGACATCCAGTGCAACAGCTCGTCGAGCCCTTCGTGAACGCAGATCCCGATGTGATCGCGGGCCTCGACTATTGGCGCACGCTGCCGATCAAGCAGCAGCCGCAGTGGCCCGATGCGGCCGCGGCCGCCGCCGCCTCGGCCGAACTCGCCACGCTGCCGCCGCTGGTCTTCGCCGGCGAGGTCGACATGCTCCGCGAGCGGCTGGCCAGCGCCTCCCGCGGCGAGGCGTTCCTCCTGCAGGGCGGCGACTGCGCCGAGACCTTCGCCGGCGCCACGGCCGACCAGATCCGCAACCGGGTCAAGACCCTGCTGCAGATGGCCGTGGTGCTGACCTACGGCGCCTCGATGCCGGTCGTGAAGATGGGCCGCATGGCGGGGCAGTTCGCGAAGCCGCGCTCGAGCGACACCGAGACGCGCGGCGACGTGACGCTGCCCGCGTACCGCGGCGACATCGTGAACGGCTACGACTTCACCCCGGAGTCGCGCGCCGCCGACCCGCGTCGGCTGCTGCAGGGCTACCACATGGCCGCCTCGACGCTGAACCTCATTCGGGCCTTCACGCAGGGCGGCTTCGCCGACCTCCGGCAGGTGCACCAGTGGAACCAGGGCTTCGCGGCGAACCCGGCGAACGCCAGGTACGAGAAGCTCGCGCGCGAGATCGACCGCGCGGTGAAGTTCATGGACGCCTGCGGCGCCGACTTCGAGGAGCTGAAGCGCACGGAGTTCTACACGGGTCACGAGGGCCTGCTGATGGACTACGAGCGCCCGATGACGCGCATCGACTCGCGCACCGGGACGCCGTACAACACCTCGGCGCACTTCATCTGGATCGGTGAGCGCACCCGCGAGCTCGACGGCGCGCACGTCGACTTCCTCTCGCGCGTCCGCAACCCGATCGGGGTGAAGCTCGGGCCGACGACGACGCCCGAGACGATGCTCGAGCTCGTCGAGAAGCTCGACCCGAATCGCGAGCCGGGCCGCCTGACGTTCATCACGCGCATGGGCGCCGGCCGCATCCGGGAGGCGCTGCCGCCCCTGCTCGAGGCGATCAAGCGGTCCGACGCGCAGCCGCTGTGGGTGACCGACCCCATGCACGGTAACGGCATCACGACGCCCACCGGCTACAAGACCCGTCGCTTCGACGACGTGGTCGACGAGGTCAAGGGCTTCTTCGAGGCGCACCGCGCAGCCGGCACGCACCCGGGCGGCATCCACGTGGAGCTCACCGGCGACGACGTCACCGAGTGCCTCGGCGGCTCCGAGCACATCGACGAGGCGACGCTGGCGACGCGCTACGAGTCGCTCTGCGACCCGCGGCTGAACCACATGCAGTCCCTCGAGCTCGCCTTCCTGGTGGCCGAGGAGCTCGCCGCCCGCTGAGCACGGGCGACGGAACGGCGGCGTCCCGCTTCGGCGGGGCGCCGCCGTTCGCCGTGCGGGGGCCGGGATCGCCCCCGCCCGAGCGCCCGAGGCGCGTCGGAGCGCGGCTCAGAAGTTGACGGAGATCTCGGTGCCGCGCTTCACGCGCTCACCGGGGGCCACGCTCTGCTTCGCCGCGACGACGGCTCCCTCGAGGAATCCGGGCACGTTCGAGGTCACCGCGAAGTCGAGCGCTTCGAGCTGCTCGCGGGCCGCGGCGATCGTCTGGCCGGTGACGACGTTCGGCACCTCGACGAGATCCGGCCCCTTCGAGACGACGAGCAGCACGCTGTCGCCCGGGCGCATCGGATCGTTCTGCGCTTCGGCGCTGATGACGACGTCGATCGGGACCTCGTCGCTGAACTGCGGTTCGCCCTGCGACGCCTCCAGCCCGACGGCGTCGAGCGCCGCCTCGGCGTCGGCGAGCGTCATCCCGGCGACCTGGGGCACGGCGCCGACGGACACGATCAGGGTGATCGCGCCGCGCTCGGCGTACTCGGCGGGGAGCGGCGCACCGCTCGCGTCGAGCAGGCCGACGACGGCGCCGGCGTCGATCTCGTCGCTGAACTGCTTCACGACCTCGTCGCCCACCGTGAAGTCGCCGAGCGCTTCCCGCGCCGCCGCTTCGGGGTCGCCGACGACGTCCGGCACCTGGAGGATGCGCGGGCCGAGGGAGACGAGCACGGTGACGGTCGCCCCGCGCCGCGCCTGGGCTCCCTCGGCGGGATCGGTGCCCGAGACGAGACCCGCGGCGATCTCGGGGTCGTAGCGTTCGCCCTGCGCGACTTGGAAGCCCGCGTCGGTGAGCACCTGCTCCGCCGCCGCGGGCTCGAGGCCGGCGGTCACCGGGACGGTGACGGAGGCCCCGGGACCTGCGCCGAAGTACCAGCCGGTGCCGCCGGCGAGTCCGGCGAGCAGCAGCACGAGCGCGAACAGCCAGTAGCCCTTGCGCTTGCGGGCGGAGGCGCGAGCCGAGAGCGCGGCGGACTCCTCGCCCTGCTCCTCCGGAGCGGCGAGGGCGGTCGGAACGGGGGCGGATGCCGGGTTCAGCACCCGGGTCTCCGCGGTGGCCGTGGTGTCGGCGAGCACCATGGTCGGCTGGTAGAGCGCGGGGACCGGGCCGGCGACGCCGCGGACGGCCCCTTCCACCTCGCGCAGGCGATCGAGCATCGCCCGCGCGTCGGCGGGACGCTGCTCGGGGTCGCGCGAGGTGGCCCACAGCACGAGCTCGTCGAGCTCCGGCGGGACGCCCGAGAACTTCGAGCTCGGGGTCGGGACCTGGTCGTTCGCGTGCTGGTAGGCGATCTGCATCGGCGCCTCGCCCACGTAGGGCTGCTCGCCGGTGAGCATCTCGTACATCATGATGCCGACCGCGTAGATGTCGCTGCGGGCATCGGCGACGCCCCTCGTCACCAGCTCGGGGGAGAGGTAGGCGATGGTGCCGAGCAGGGCCTGCCCGGTGGCGGTGTTGGCGCTCGCCGCCCGGGCGAGGCCGAAGTCGCCGAGCTTGATGCGTCCGTCGTCGGCCAGCAGCACGTTCTCGGGCTTGAGATCGCGGTGCACGATGCCGGCCTTGTGCGCGGCGGCCAGCCCGGCGAGCACGGCGTCCATGATGTCGACGGTCTGCTCGGGCGTGAGGCGCTGATAGTCCTTCAGGAGGTCGCGCAGCGTGATGCCGGGAAGGTACTCCATGACGAGGTACGCCATGTCGGCGTCCTGGCCCTGGTCGAAGACGTTGACCACGTTCGGGTGGGCGAGGCGCGCGGCCGAGCGCGCCTCCTGCACGAACCGCGTCTTGAACGTGTTGTCGTCGGCGAGATGGCCGTGCATGATCTTGATTGCGACCCGGCGCTCGAGGCGAAGGTCGGTCGCGAGGTAGACGGTGGCCATGCCGCCGCGGGCGATCCGCGAGCGCACCTGGTACCGGCCGTCGATGAGACGGCCGAGCATCGGGTCGACGGGCGCTGTGGTCACCGTAGAAGTCTACGAAAGGGCGTATGCCCTTCCGGGTTCGAACCGCCGCGGGCGATGGGATCGAAATCCCTTCGTGACCCGAACGCGGGGTCAGCCGAGCTCGGAGAGCCAGGCCGCGGCCTGTGCCTCCCACTTCGCGTAGTACGTCGGGTAGGCGCTCAGCTGCACCGCCTGCGCCGCATCGGTCACGCTCATGGACTCCCAGCCGGGGATGTCCAGGAGGCCTCGTGTGACGCCGGGGTTCGGGTTCGCCGCCCCGCCGTAGAAGGCGGTGGTCGCGCGCACCGGGTCGAGCACCTGCTCCGGGGTGCCCCAGCCCTGGCTGGGGCGCTGCTGGAAGAGGCCGAGGGAGTCGCGGTCGCCGAACTGGACGTTGCGGAGCCCCGACTCCTGGGCGGCGGCGGCCAGGGCGACCACGATCCCGCGGTCGGGCACGCCGAGGGCCCGGCCGATGTCGATGACGAGCTTCGCGTTCTGCCGCATCTCCTCCGTGAGCACCGTGCTCACCGAGGCCACGAGGGCGACCGCGGTCGCCGCACGCGGCACGGTGAGGACCTGTCCCGGCTGGAGGACGGCATCCGGGCCGAGCTGGTTCGCGGCGAGGAGCTGCTCGAGGTCGACATCGAGTCGTTCGGCCAGGTCCCAGGCGGTGTCGCCCTCGGCGACGGTGACCTGCTCCGGCGCGGCGCCCTCGGCCGGGGCGGCCGGCGACGCCGCCGGCGCCGCGGCGGGGACGGCGCCGGCGATGGGGAGCACCACCTGCTGGCCGGGGAAGATCAGGCTCTCGCGCCCGAGTCCGTTCGCGCTCAGCAGCTGGTCGAGGTCGATGCCGTAGCGGTCGGCGATCCCGCCCATCGTGTCGCCGGCGGCGACGGTGTGACGGGCGATCTCCGGTGCGGCTTCGCTCGCGCGCGGGGCGCCGCCGGGGAGCACGAGGCGCTGGCCGGGGAAGATCAGGCTCGACCAGCCGAGCCCGTTCGCGGCGAGCAGTTCCGCGGTCGAGAGTCCGTAGCGCTCGGCGATGCCGGTCACCGTGTCGCCCTCAGCGACGGTGACCTCGACGGGCACCGCGCCGGCGACCGCCCGGACGGCGGCCGCTCCGCTGGCCGCGGGCTTGCCCTTCGCCTGCCGCTTCGGGGGTTGCGGGGCGGCATCCGCCGGCTGGGCGAAGCCGAGCGCGACCGCGATGGAGCTCATGACCGCGATCGGCAGGGCGATCGCGCGGGAGCGGAGACTCGGTCGAGCCGCCGAGGCTCCCTGATCAGGCCCCCGCTCGAATTCCGGTTCGGGCCGTGTCGTCATCTGATTCCCCTCGTCGGCATGGATCACCGGCTGTTCGTCACGCTCGCACAGGGGAAGGGGCGAGTCAAACCCCTCGCCCGCGTGGCGCGGGACCGGCTCGGCCACGAGCCGTCCGCGACGTGGCAGGCTGTTCTGCGTGAGCGAATCAACTGCGACCGAGTGGCTGACCGTCCCCGAACTCGTCGAACTGCTCGACGTCTCGCCCGGACGGGTGCGTCGGCTGATCGACGACCGTCACCTCCTCGGTCGGCGCATCGACGGGGTGCTCAAGGTGCCGGCGGACTTCCTCCGCGACGGTGCGCCGATGCCGGAGCTGCACGGCACGGCCATGGTGCTGCACGACGTCGGCTTCAGCGATGAAGAGGCCCTCGACTGGCTGATCGGCGAGGAGGACAGCCTCGGCACGACGCCGATCGCCGCGCTGCGCGCCGGGCGCAAGGCGGAGGTGCGGCGCGTCGCGCAGGCGCTCGCCTGAGGAGGCATCCGAACCGCTCGACGTCGTGAGCGGGCTCCGGGCACCGAGCACCGGGCGAGCGCTCAGCTGACCCGCTTCGCGACGGAGCGGGCGAGCGCGCCGAGCTCGGCCCGGGCGTGCTCGCTGATGGGGGCCTCCGCGAGCGCCGCGGTCGCGGCCTGCAGCTGACGGGTGATGAGCGCCTCGATCTCGTCGACGGCCCCGCAGTCGCTGAGGGTCTGCTGCAGCATCCGCACCTGGGCGTCGTCGAGCTCTGGGTCGCCGAGCAGTTCGTCGAGCAGCCGGCGCGTGCTCGGCGCGAGCCGCTCGCGGGCGATCGCGATGAGCATCGTGCGCTTACCCTCGCGCAGGTCGTCGCCGGCGGGCTTGCCAGTGAGCTCGGGGTCGCCGTACACGCCGAGCAGGTCGTCGCGCAGCTGATAGGCGATGCCGAGCGGCAGCCCGTAGGCGCGGAGCGCGGCCGCCTGCTCGGGCGTCGCGCCGCCGATCGCGGCGCCGATCGCGAGGGGCGCCTCGACGCTGTACTTCGCGGCCTTGTAGACGATGACCCGCTCGGCGCGGAGCTGCTGCTCCTCGTCGGGCTGCGCGATCCAGGCGTGCTCCTCGAGCACGTCGAGGTACTGACCGGCCGTCACCTCGGTGCGCATGCGCATGAACTCGACCCTGGCCGCGCGGGCGTCCGCACGCCGTTCGAGGAGCTCGAGACCCTCGTCGAGCAGCTCGTCGCTCCAGCCGAGGAGGAGGTCGCCGAGCAGGATCGCCGCGGAGCGGCCGAACTGCTCGCCGTCGCCGACCCAGCCGGACTCGCCGTGCAGCCGCTCGAAGAGCCGGTGCGCGCTCGGCGCCGAGCGCCTGGTGTCCGAGTTGTCGATGAGGTCGTCGTGCACGAGCGCCGCGGCGTGGAAGAGCTCGAGCGACGCGGCCGCGGCGATGACGGGGGAGCGGTCGCGCGAGTCGGGGCCGTCGAAGGGGTCGAAGGCGCCGCCCGTGGCGGCCTCCCAGCCCCAGTAGCAGAACAGCGCTCGGAAGCGCTTCCCCCCGCTGAGAAAGCGCTTCGAGAATGCGCCGAGTGGGGCGAGGTCGCCCGAGACGGCATCGAGAATGGAGGTACGGTCGGCGAGGAAATCCTCGATCCGATCGTGAACCAGGTCGACCAGTCGGGAACCGTGTGCCACCCGCCTAGCCTAGCGAGGCGCAGCGGCGTTAGAATCGACGTAGGATGCGTTGATCCCGAAAGAGGGGAATGAGATGCCGCTTTCAGAGCAGGAGCAGCGCCTTCTCGAAGAGATGGAGCGCAATCTCTACCGCAACGACGCCGATTTCGTGCAGGCGGTCGGCGGTCGACGAGGTGGGGTGGACTACCGACGGTTGACGATCGGCGTGCTGATCGCCCTCCTCGGCATCGGCGCGCTCGTCGCGGGCGTCGCGCTCCAGATCCCCGTCGTCGGCATCCTCGGCTTCGCCGCGATGTTCGCCGGCGTGCTGTTCTCCATGACCCGCTCCCGCCGAGGGGCGGGACAGCCCTCGCCGGTCGACCCGGTCGACGCCGCGCGCGGCTCGCGTCAGAGCCGCCCGAAGGCGGGCTTCATGGACCGGCTCAACGATCGTTGGGACCGGCGCCAGGACGGGCAGGGCTGAGCCGCTCAGAAGCGGGCTCCACCGACTCCTCCACTTCGCACCACTCGCGGGCCGATCGAATCGATCGGCCCGCTTTTTCGTGCCCGGACGGCGCCCCGAGCGTGCGCTGACGCGCTGAATCCTGCGGGTCGAGACGGGGTCACGCGTCGCCAGCCGCTTCGCCGCGCCCGGAAACTCCAATTCGAGCGATTTCTCCTCCACTTCCCACCACGCCTGAATCCCTTGAATTTTCGGGCTTTCCGTCGACCGATCTGCCTGAAACAGGCGCGTTTTCGTTGAATCGGGGATGAGAGTGGAGTAAAGTGGGGCCACCTGGATCCTGGCCGGAGGAAAGGGGGTGGGGGATGTTTCTCGGTACGTACGAGCCGAAGCTCGACGAGAAGGGGCGCATCATCCTGCCGGCGAAGTTCCGCGAGGAGCTTTCCAACGGCCTCGTCCTCACCCGAGGGCAGGAACGGTGCATCTACGTCTTCAGCGCTCGTGAGTTCGAGCAGATGAGCGACAAGATCCGCCAGGCCCCGGTCACGAGCAAGCAGGCCCGGGACTACATGCGCGTCTTCCTGTCGGGCGCCTCGGCCGAGACCCCCGACAAGCAGCACCGCGTGACCATCCCCGCCACGCTCCGCGGCTACGCGGGGCTCGACCGCGACCTCGCCGTGATCGGCGCGGGCAGCCGGGTCGAGATCTGGGACGCCGAAGCGTGGCAGCAGTACCTCGCCGAGCAGGAAGCGGCGTTCGCCGAGACCGCGGAGGAGGTGATCCCGGGGCTCTTCTGAGCTCCTCGGGCGCTGACTCCCAGCCGTTGCACCTGGTGCACTTCCCCGCATCAGGGTCACGGATGGGGATCAGGACCCGAGGCACTCGGGACCGGAGAAGGAACATGGACCTCGATCGCATCCACACCCCAGTCATGCTCGACCGCACCGTCGAGCTGCTCGCCCCCGCCCTCGAGGCGCCGGGCGCCGTGCTCGTCGATGCCACGCTCGGCATGGGCGGGCACAGCCGTGCGTTCCTCGAGCGCTTCCCCGAGCTCACCGTCATCGGACTCGACCGAGACCTGGAGGCGCTCGCGATCGCCCGCGAGCGGCTCGCCGCATTCGGCGATCGCGCCCGGTTCGTGCACACCGTCTACGACGGCATCGCCGAAGCGATCCGCGGCGAGGGCTTCGACGAGGTGCAGGGCATCCTGTTCGACCTCGGCGTCTCCTCGCTGCAGCTCGACCGGGCCGAGCGCGGCTTCGCCTACGCGAAGGACGCACCGCTCGACATGCGGATGGACCCGTCGCGCGGGCGCACGGCGGCCGACGTGCTCGCCGAGGCGGACGAAGACGAGCTGCGCCGCATCTTCCTCGACTACGGGGAAGAGAAGCTCGCCGCCCGCTACGCACGCGCGATCGTGCGGGCCCGGGCCGATCACCCCATCGCCCGATCGGGCGAGCTCGTGCAGATCCTGCACGACGCGACCCCGGTGGCGATCCAGCGTCAGGGGCACCCCGCGAAGCGCGTCTTCCAGGCGCTGCGGATCGAGGTGAACGAGGAGCTCTCGGTGCTCGCCGCCGCCATCCCGGCCGCGCTCGACGCGGTCGCGGTCGGCGGGCGCATCGTCGTGCTCTCCTACCAGTCGCTCGAAGACCGCCTCGTGAAGCGGGAGCTGCAGGCGGCCTCGAGCTCGACCGCTCCCGCGGGGCTCCCGATGGAGCTGCCAGAGCACAAGCCGCTGTTCCGCCTGCTGGTCCGAGGTGCCGAGCTCGCGAGCGAGGCCGAGCAGGCGGAGAACCCGCGCGCCAAGCCGGTTCGGCTGCGCGCCGCCGAACGAGTGAGGAGGGCGTCATGAGCGCTGTGCCCGTCCAGACGCTGCCCGCCCCCCGTCGCGGCGAGCCGGCGGCGGCTCCGGCCCGTCGGCTCCGGCTCGTCCCCGACGCCGTCCGCGGGCGCAAGCCGCGCATCGCCTACGCGATCATCGCGCTCGGCGCGATCATCCTCGTGGCGGCCGCGCAGCTCGTGCTCTCGGTCGCGATGACGCAGGGGGCGTACGAACTCGACTCGCTCCGGGTGCAGCAGACGAAGCTCGAGCGGGACCGGCAGATCGTCGGCGAGGAGCTCGATGCGCTCCAGTCCCCGCAGAACCTCGCGCGGAACGCCGAGGAACTCGGCATGGTCCCCAACACCACGCCGGTGTACCTCCGACTGTCGGACGGAGCCGTGCTGGGACAGCCGCAGGCCGCCGGGGGCGGTGCTGCGGCGTCGGGGCCGCTCGTCCCGAATTCGCTGATCGCCGACGTGCCGCTCGTGAACCAGCCGCTCGCGGGCGACAATGCCAGCGGGGGAGCGGTGACCGAGCCGCCGAGCGACGCGGATCAGCCGATCGTGCCGCCGGGGGCGCTGCCCACTCCCGACACGCACTGATCCGACTGGGGGCATTCGACGCATGAAGCAGACGAGCCGGTACCCGATGCGTCGCGTGGTCGTGGCCGGGGCGCTGCTGATCGCCTTCGTCGCGGTCTTCGTCGTGAAGCTCGTGGAGATCCAGGTGGTGCGGGCCGACGAGTACAACGCCGAGGCCGAGCAGGTGCGCAGCGACTCGCGCACCGTCTACGGCGCGCGCGGCGACATCGTCGATGCCAACGGCACCGTGCTCGCCGATTCGGTGATGCGCTACGACATCACGCTGTCGCCGAAGCAGGCGAAGGCTCGGGAGGCCGAGGACCCGGGTCAGCTGCAACGGAACGCGACCGAGCTCGGCGCCGCCCTCGGCATCCCGGCCGAGCACGTGCTGACCGTGATCGAGCAGAGCCTCGCCGCCGATGCCGACTCCGACTTCGCGTACCTCGCGAAGCAGGTCGACGTGGCCGCCTACGATCGCGTCGCCGCGCTGAAAGTGCCGTGGGTGTACTCGCAGGAGCACCCGGGACGGATCTATCCGAACGGCGCGGTCGCGGGCAACCTCCTCGGCTGGATCACCGCGGACGGGGAGCCGGCCGGCGGGCTCGAGGCGGCGCAGGACCAGTGCCTGGCGGGTGTCGACGGTGAGGTGAGCTCGCTGCACTCCCTGAAGGACTGGGTCGACATCCCGGGGACCGAGCGCACGGTGAAGGAGGCGCAGCCGGGCGGCACGCTGCAGCTCACGATCGACGCGGACCTGCAGTGGGAGGTGCAGCGCATCCTGGCCGCGCGGGTCGCGGAGGTGGGGGCCGAGTGGGGCATGGTCACCGTCATGAACGCGAAGACCGGGGAACTGATCGCCGTCGCCGACGTGCCGACCGTGGACCCCAACGACCCGTCCTCGACGGATGCGGAGGACCGGGGCTCGCGCTCGTTCTCGGCACCGTTCGAGCCCGGTTCGACGTTCAAGGCGCTCACGGCGGCCTCGGTGCTCGACGCGGGGCAGGCCGACCCGACGAGCGGCGTCGTCGCGCCGTACCGGATCACGCCGGGCAACGCGGACATCAACGACTCCGACTACCACGACGACGAGCGGCTCACCCTGACCGGGGTGCTCATCGACTCCTCGAACACCGGCATGTCGCAGTTCGGCGAGCGGGTGAGCGACCAGCAGCGCTACCAGGACATGCTCGACTTCGGCCTCGGCACCGAGAGCGAGGTCGGCTTCCCCGCCGAGGCCTCGGGCGACCTGAACGGCGGCCCGGACTACTGGGCCACGGACGACCAGACGAAGTACGCCACGATGTTCGGTCAGGGCCTCACGACGACCGCGGTCCAGATCGCGAGCGCCTACCAGACGCTCGCGAACCACGGCGTGCGGATGCCGGTGCAGCTCGTCCGGGGCTGCGAGCACGCCGACGGCAGTGTGACCGGCAAGCCCGACCAGACCCCGCGAGAGGTGGTCTCCGCGCAGGCCGCCGACCAGACGACCGCGATGCTCGAGCGCGTGTACCTCGAGGGCTGGCTCGCCGATCAGTGGAACATCCCGGGCTACCGGGTCGCGGCGAAGACCGGAACCGCGCAGGTCGCGGACGGTGAGGGCGGGTACCGGAGCGAGTACCTCGTGTCGGTGTCCGGCTACGCGCCGGCGGACGATCCGCAGTACGTCGTTTCGGTCAGCATCTTCGATGCCGTTACGATGAATTCGTCCGCCGCATCCGCTCCCGTCTTCCGAGACGTGATGAGCCAGGTGCTGAAGAAGTATCGGACGGTTCCATCCGGCGCCCCGGCGCCCGAACTGCCAGCAAGCTGGTGAGAAAGTTGGATTCGTGACCGGCACGCCTCCCACGGCACTCCGGCCGCAGCACCCGAATCCCAGATCGCTCCGCGAGCTCGCGGGGGAGTTCGATCTGGTCGTGCGCGGCGATCTCGACGGCCTCGAGGTGACCGGCGTCGCCCTCTCCAGCCGCGCGGTGCAGCCGGGAGACCTCTACGTCGGCGTCCCGGGTCGGAACGCGCACGGCGCGGACTACGCCGCGGACGCGGCGGCGCGCGGCGCGGTCGCGGTGCTCACGGACGCCGACGGCGCCGAGCGCGCGGCGACGGCCGGCCTTCCCGTCCTCGTCGTCGACGACGCACGGGCGGCGCTGGGCGCGGTCGCGGCCTGGATCCACGGCACCGCCGAGAACCCCGCGACCCTGTTCGGCGTGACGGGCACCAACGGCAAGACGAGCGTCGTCTATCTGCTCGACGGCATCCTCCGCCAGCTCGGCGTGGTCTCGGGCCTCACCTCCACCGCCGAGCGCCGCATCGGCGACGAGGCGGTCGTCAGCTCACTCACCACCCCCGAGGCGAGCGAGCTGCACGCGCTCCTCGCGCGCGCCGCGGAGCTCGGCGCCAGCGCCTTCGGCATCGAGGTCTCCGCGCAGGCCCTCAGCCGTCATCGCGTCGACGGCCTCGTCTTCGACGTCGTCGGCTTCACGAACCTGAGCCACGACCACCTCGACGACTACGCCTCGATGGACGAGTACTTCGCGGCGAAGCTCGCGCTCTTCCAGCCCGACCGCGCCCGGCGCGGCGTCGTCACCGTCGACTCCGAGTGGGGCCGACGCCTGGCCGCGGAGTCCGGCATCCCCGTCACGACGCTGACCACGCGCCCCGACGTCGACGCCGAGTGGCGCATGACCGTCGGCGAGGAGCTCGCCGCGAGCACCTCCTTCGTGCTCGAGGGGCCCGCAGGACGCCTCGAGACCTCCGTGCCCATCGTCGGCTGGTACATGGCGGCCAATGCGGCGCTCGCGATCGTGATGCTCGTCGAGGCCGGCTACGCCTTCGACGAGATCGCCGCGGCGCTCGACCGCGACGGCGGCATCCGCGCGTACATCCCCGGTCGCGCCGAGCGCATCTCGGGCGAGCAGGGTCCGCTCGTCTACGTCGACTACGGCCACAGCCCGGACGCCTTCCTGCAGACCCTCGGCGCCATCCGCCGGTTCACACCCGGCCGCCTGGTGATGGTGTTCGGCGCCGACGGCGACCGCGACACGACGAAGCGCGCCGAGATGGGCGCGATCGCCGCCCGCGGCGCCGACGCGCTCGTGATCACCGACTTCCACCCCCGCTGGGAGGATCCGGCGGCCATCCGCGCCGCGCTCATCGCCGGCGCCCGCGAGGCCGTCCCCGACCGTGAGATCCACGAGGTCGCCGACCCACGAGCCGCGTTCCGCACGGCGCTCGCGCTCGTGGGCGAGGGCGACGCCATCCTCTACGCCGGACCCGGGCACGAGGACTACCACGAAGTGAAGGGCGAGAAGATCCCGTACTCCGCCAGAGACGATGCCCGAGCGGCCCTCCGCGACGCGGGGTGGCCGGCATGATCGCGTTGCGCCTCGCCGAGATCGCCGCGGCGGTCGGCGGCGAACTCCGCCTGCCCGACACCGGCGCCACCGCGCAGGACCGCGTCGACGGGCCGGTCACCACCGACTCCCGCGAGCTCGTCGCGGGCGGCGTCTTCGTCGCCAAGCGCGGCGAGTTCGACGACGGGCACCGCTTCGTCCCCGCGGCGGTCGACGCCGGCGCCGCGCTGCTCATCGTCGAGGAGGGGCAGCCGGTCGACGTGCCGCAGATCGTCGTCGACGACTCGGTCGACGCGCTCGGTCGCCTGGCGACCGAGGTCGTCGCCCGCGTGCGCGCGCTGGGGCGGCTGCGCATCGTCGGCGTGACGGGATCGAACGGCAAGACGACGACGAAGAACCTGCTGCGCACGGTGCTGGAGCGCGTGGGGGAGACCGTCGCGGCCAGGAAGTCGTTCAACAACGAGGTCGGCGCGCCGATCACGATGCTCGAGCTCACCGAATCGACCGAGTTCCTGGTCGCCGAGATGGGCGCCTCCGGCGTCGGCGAGATCGCGCGGCTGATCCGGATGGCCCGCCCGGACGTCGGCATCGTGCTGAAGGTCGGCCTCGCGCACGCCGGCGAGTTCGGCGGCATCGAGCAGACCGTCCGCGCGAAGAGCGAGATGGTGACCGAGCTGCTCGACACCGACGTCGCCGTGCTGAACGCCGACGACCCGCGCGTCGCGCCGATGGCGGAGCTCACGCGCGCCCGTGTGGTGCGCTTCGGGCTCGGCGACGCGGCGGACGTCCGTGCGAGCGGCATCCGTGTGCACGCCCGGGGGACCGAGTTCACGGTCACCGTGCCCGGCGGCGAGTCCGCGACGGTCGCCTTCGGCGTCCTCGGCGAGCACCACATCATGAACGCCCTCGCCGCGATCGCCGCCGCCCGGGAGCTCGGGGTGCCCCTCGCCGACATCGTCTCCGCGCTGGAATCCGTCACCCTCGCCGAGCACGGCCGCATGGAGGTGCTCGGCGGGCGCGACGACATCACGGTGATCAACGACGCGTACAACGCCAGCCCGGACTCGATGTCCGCCGCGCTGAAGACGCTCGCCCAGGTGAAGCGCGACGGCGCTCGGACCTTCGCCGTGCTCGGCGAGATGAGCGAGCTCGGCGAGTTCTCGGGCGACGAGCACGACCGGATCGGTCTGCTCGCCGTGCGGCTCGGCATCTCGCAGCTCGTCGTCGTCGGATCGGGCGCCAGGCGCCTGCACATCTCCGCGATCAACGAGGGTTCGTGGGACGGCGAGTCCGCCTTCGTCGAGACGCAGGACGAGGCCTTCGAGCTCGTCACGGCGCAGGCGCGCCCCGGGGACACGATCCTCGTCAAGTCTTCGAACTCGGCGGGGCTTCGTCACCTCGGCGACCGACTGGGAGAATGGTTCTCGTGAGAGCACTGCTGACCGCTGGAGCCTTGTCGCTCGCCTTCACGCTCTTTCTGACCCCGTTGTTCATCCGGTTGTTCACG
>NZ_BMRJ01000008.1 GCF_014648575.1 Agromyces mediolanus
CGGAACCCCCACCGCCGTACGCACCGAGATCCTCATCACCATCCCCGCCCTCACCCTCACCCGCAACACCACCAGCGGCACCCCGGGCACCGGGTACGTGCCGGCCGAACTCGACGGTGTCGGCCCCATCGACGACGACACCGCCCGCCACCTCTTCGCCCACGCCCCCACCTTCCTCCGCATGATCACCGACCCCATCACCGCCGCCCCACTCGCCCTGGACCGCACCCGCTACCGCACCACCACCGCACAACGCCGCTGGCTCACCCACCACTACGGCACCTGCACCAGACCCGGCTGCACCCGCCCCGCCCACCACACCGACCTCGACCACCTCACCCCCTGGACCGCAGGCGGCCCCACCAACACCACCAACCTCGCCCCCACCTGCCGCACCGACCACACCCTCAAACACCACACCCGCTTCCAGGTCACCCGCGCCCCCGACGGCACCATCACCTGGCACACCCCCACCGGCCACACCGCCACCACCACACCCCAACACCTGCACCCACCCCAACACCCGGCGCCTCCACGATCTCCACACCAGGCGTCGCCCTCGCACCCGAGCAGCACCCACGAATCCCCGCCACAACACTTCACCGAGCGCCGGCGCTCACCCGAGCCCGAGCGCTACCCCGAGCCCGCACCTTTCTGAGCACCCGCCCCGCTGAGCCACGCCACGCCCAGCCCAGCCGCGCCCCGCTTCGCCACGCCCAGCCCAGCCGCGCCCCGCTTCGCCACGCCCAGCCCACCCGTCGCCCAGCCCGGCCACGCCCGCCCAGCCGCGCCGGCCCAACCACGCCCAGCTCGGCGCTGTCGACCCCGCTTACCCCATCCACCCGTCGCTCGTCACCCTCCCCTCCCCGCCGCACTCGCCTGCCTAGACTTCGACCATGACGATTCGACGCTTCCGGCGGGGCGACCACGAAACCGTCATCACCGAGACCGGCATCGACGGCGGCCCGACGTACGTGCTCGTGCACGGCGTCGGCATGGGCCACCGCACCTGGTCGGACCTCGCCGAGACGCTCGCGCGCTCCGGCCGGGTGCTCGCGCTCGACCTCCCCGGCTTCGGCGACGCCCCGGAGCCCGAGGAGTCGCTCGACATGGCGTCGTCGGGCGCCTACCTCGGGGAGCTGGTCGCGGCCGAGTCACCGGGCGAGCCGGTCGTGCTCGTCGGGCACTCGATGGGCACGCAGATCGTCGCCGAGACCGCGGCGCAGCGCCCCGAGCTCGTCGCCGCCGTCGTGCTCATCGCGCCGACGATCAATCGCCGGGAGCGCACCGCCGCGATGCAGGCGCTCCGCCTCGTCCAGGATCTCGCCTTCAGCCACCTCAAGGTGCTCGCGCTCGGCATCCGCTACTACTTCCAGGCCGGGCCCCGCTGGTACTTCGCGAAGCTCGCCGACATGCTCGCCCACCGCATCGAACTCGTGCTGCCACGCATCCGGGCGCGCACCCTCGTCATCCGCGGCGAGCACGACCAGGTCGCCCCGCGAGATTGGGCCGAGCTGGTCACCACCCTCCTGCCCGACGGTCGCCTCGTCGAGGTCGCGGGACGCGGCCACGAGACCATGATCACCGCGGGCGCCGAGGTCGCCCGGCTCGTCGCGGCGCACGCCGCCGGCGAACCGGTCGGGCATCCGGTCGCCCAGCCCGTGCCGACCGGGCGCCGGCAGCGCCCCGACACTCGCCCGAGGGCGAAGGCGAACGCGAACACGAACACGAACGCGGACGTCCCCTGGTGGCGCACCGCGGGCTGGTGGGCCGCCGACTACCTCTACGCCGGGTGGCGCCACCTCGCGGCGCCGTTCGATCGCCGGGACGCGCGGCACTGGCAGCGCGGGGATGCCGCCCTGCCCGAGGTCGTGCTGCTGCCGGGCATCTACGAGCACTGGACCTTCCTGCGCCCGCTCGCCGAACGCCTGCACCGGGCGGGCCACCGCGTCCGCGTCGTGCACGGCCTCGGGGCGAACCGCCGTGCCATCGCCGAGACCGCCGAGCTCCTCGGCCGCGCGCTCGCCCGACGGCCGGCGCCGCCGGCGGGCCGGGTGATCGTGGGGCACTCCAAGGGCGGCCTCGTCGGCAAGCAGCTCCTCGTCGACGAGCTGCAGCGAGCGGACGCCACCGGTTCGACCCCGGGTGCCGAGCTCGGCCTGCTCGGCGTCGTCGCGATCAGCACGCCGTTCGGCGGTTCCAGCCGCGCCCGCTTCTTCTTCGCCGACCGCAGCCTCCTCGCACTGCTCCCCGGCGACGCCACGATCCACGCGCTCGGCGAGGCGCGCGAGGTCGACGCCCGCATCGTCTCGGTCTTCGGCCGCTGGGATCCGCACATCCCCGACGGCAGCGAGCTGCCCGGCGCGCGCAACATCGAGGTGCCGGTCGCCGGCCACTTCCGCGTGCTCGGCGCCCCGGAGACGGCGCGCGCCGTGCTCCACGGGATCACTGGGCTGGCAGCGCGGGAAGGGGCGCGCGTCGCGGACACCCCCGAAGCAGGCGACGCAAGCGAGGATGCCGCGGCGGCGGCGCCTTAGTGCACGAACTCCAGCAGGTCGAGCCCGACCTGCCGCATGCCGTCGAGCACCGCGAGGCGGCTCGAGAGCTGCGTGTCGGCGTAGTACATCGACACGGCGAACGCGACGCTCGCACGCGGGCCGCGCAGCACGCCGACCTCGCTGCGCACGCCGCCGTCGGTGCCGGTCTTGTTCATCAGGAGCACACTGTGATCGGGGCGCCGGTGCGCGAGCGGATCGAGCCCGAACGCCGCGGACACCATCGACAGATCGGTGTTCAGCGTCAGCCAGCCCACGACGCGCTGCGACACCTCGGGCGAGACGATCTCGCCCCGCGCGAGCGAGGCGAACAGCCAGGTGAGCTCCTTCGCGGAGCCGATCGAGAGCTGCGGGGCGTCGTCGGGGCCGCGGTGGTCGCGCACGAGATCGAGCAGCGCGGTGCGCGTGAGGCCGAGCGCCTCGGTGCGGGCGCGCACGGCCTCGAGCCCGACGTAGCGCAGCAGCACGTTCGTGGCGAGGTTGTCGCTCGTCGCGCCGATGAGTGCGGCGAGATCGGCGATCGGCAGCGAGGGCGACTGCAGGTGCTGCCAGATGCCCGCATCGCCGACGGCGTCGCGCGCGTCGCGGTCGAGCACGGTGAGCGCCTCGGTCTCGCTCTCGGCGAGCCGGGCGGCGACCTCGACGAGCAGCAGCACCTTGCCGATCGAGGCGGTCGGCATCACGACGTGGTCGTCGACCGAGAAGAGCACCCGGCCGGTGGCGAGGTCGGTCGCCCGCGCCGACACCTGCACCCCGGCGAGCGCGAGCTCCCCGAGCGCGTCGAAGCCCCGGCTGAAGTCCTCGCTCGCCTCGTCGGTACGGTGCTTCCCTCGCCGGACATCGGCATGGCGCGCTCTGCGCTCTGAGCCTTGCGAGGGGGTCACCACGGTGCTTGCACACTCCTGCTCACGAGCTCGGCGCTCCCCCGCCGCGGGGCGCGGCACGCTCGAGGTCAACGGTATCTGGTGGGGCGGGTTCCGGTCACGGGTTTCCGGGACCGTGGAGCGGACTACCAGATCGTCACCCGCTCGGCCGGGTCGAGCCAGAGGGCGTCGTCGGGGGTCACTCCGAAGCCAGTGTAGAACTCATCGATGTTCCTGACGATCTGGTTGCAGCGGAACTCGTTCGGCGAGTGCGGGTCGATCGCGAGCAGCCGCACCACCTCCGCGTCGCGCGCCTTCATCTGCCAGGCCTGCGCCCAGGAGAGGAAGAAGCGCTCGGCGCCGCTCAGCCCGTCGATCACCAGCGGCTCCGCGCCGCCGAGGGAGAGCAGGTACGCCTTCCAGGCGATCGCGAGGCCGCCGAGGTCGCCGATGTTCTCACCGATGGTGAGCGCGCCGTTGACGTGCGGGAGCTCGGACGCCTCGGCGGCCTCCGCCCCGCCCGAGGCATCCGCCCCGCCGTCGCCGCCGTCGGCGAGCTGCGCCGGGACCAGCGCGTCGTACTGGGCGATGAGCGCTCTGGTGCGCTCCTCGAAGGCGGCGCGGTCGTCGGCCGTCCACCAGTCGGTGAGCCGCCCGTCGCCGTCGTACTTCGAGCCCTGGTCGTCGAAGCCGTGGCCGATCTCGTGCCCGATCACCGCGCCGATCGCACCGTAGTTGGCGGCCGCGTCGCGCTCCGGCGTGAAGAAGGGGTACTGCAGGATGGCCGCGGGGAACACGATCTCGTTGAAGCCCGGGTTGTAGTACGCATTGATCGTCTGCGGGGTCATGAACCACTCGTCGCGATCGATGGGCTTGCCGATCTTGCCGAGCTCGCGGCGGAACTCGAACTCCGCCGTCGCCCGCACGTTCGCGACGAGGTCGCCGGGCTCGATGCCGAGGCTCGAGTAGTCGCGCCACTTCACGGGGAAGCCGATCTTCGGCGTGAACTTCGCGAGCTTGTCGAGCGCCTTGCGCTTCGTCTCCTCGCCCATCCAGTCGAGGCCGACGATGGACTCGCGGTAGGCCTCGACGAGGTAGCCGACGAGCTCGTCCATCTGCTCCTTCGCGGCAGGCGGGAAGTGCCGCTCCACGTAGATGCGGCCGACGGCCTCGCCCATCGCGCCCTCGACGAGGGAGACGCCGCGCTTCCAGCGCTCGCGGAGCTGCGGCGTACCGGTGAGGGTGCGGCCGTAGAAGTCGAAGTTCGCCTCGACGAAGTCCTTCGACAGGTAGGGGGATGCCCCGCGCACGACCTGCCACGCGAGCCAGTCGCGCCACGCCGGCACGCGCTCCTCGGTGAGCAGCGCGCCCAGCCCCTCGACGAAGCTCGGCTGGCGGACGACGAGCTCGGCGAAGGCCGCCTCCGGGGCGCCCATCGCGTCGCGCCAGACGGCGAGCCCGGCCGAGGCCGGGTCGGCGCCGGGGAAGGCGAGCGCCGCGGCATCCGCCCAGCTCTTCAGGTTGTAGGTCTTCTCGCTGTCGCGGGAGTCGACGTTGCTCCAGTGCACCGCGGCGATCGCGGTCTCGAGCTCGAACACCCGCGCCGCGCGCTCCGCCGCGTCGTCGAGCTTCGCGAGCCGGAACATCCGCTCGAGGTGCGAGCGGTACGCCTCGCGCACCTCGGCGAAGCGCTCCTCGCGGAAGTAGCTCTCGTCGGGCAGGCCGATGCCGCCCTGCTCGACGAAGACGAGGTAGCGCTCGGGGTCGCCCGGGTCGTTGTCGACGAAGAGCTGCGCGAAGCCCGCGACGCCCTGGCGCTCGAGGCGGCCGAGGGTCTCGAGGAAGCTCGGCACGTCGCCGATGAGCGACACCTCGACGAGCTGGCCGGCGATCGGCGTGGCGCCGAGGAGCTCGGCGTGCTGCTCGTCCATGAAGCTCGCGAAGAGGTCGCCGACCTTGCGCTCCTCGGTGCCGGGATCGGCCCCCTGCGCCTCGACGATGATCTCGCGGACCGCCCGCTCGGCCTCCTCGTGCAACTCGATGAACGAGCCGAAGCGGGCCTTGTCGGCCGGGATCTCGGTGCGATCGATCCACTTGCCGTTGACGTGGCGGAACAGATCGTCCTGCGGGCGCACGCCCGGGTCGAGTTCGTCGAGCGCGATGCCGGAGCTGAGGGTGCCGTCGTCGGTCATGCGCTCCAGCCTAGGCGGCGAAGCCTGAACGGTGGCCCGCGATTCGCGTGAAAGATGCGACGTGGATCCATGTCGCCGGGGACGGCCACCCGCCAGACTCGTCGCCGGATCCGGTGCGAAGATGGAGGCCCTATGAACACCGTGCTCAACGTCATCTGGCTCGTGCTCTCCGGGTTCTGGCTGTTCCTCGGCTACCTCGTGGCCGGGGTGATCATGTGCGTGCTCATCGTGACGATCCCGTGGGGCATCGCCTCGTTCCGCATCGCGCGGTACGCGCTCTGGCCGTTCGGCCGCGAGGTCGTGCCGAAGCCGACCTCGGGCGCGTGGGCGTTCATCGGCAACGTGATCTGGTTCCTGCTCGCCGGGCTCTGGCTCGCGATCGGGCACGTGCTGTCCGGGGTGGCGCTCTGCATCACGATCATCGGCATCCCGCTCGGGCTCGCCGACTTCAAGATGATCCCGATCTCGCTCGCCCCGCTCGGCAAGGAGATCGTCGACAAGGCGTGAGGTCGCGCGGCTGAGCCGAGCCGAGCCGAGCCGGGGCGGGCCCGTCGGCGGCAGGCCGTAGGCTCGACGGGCACATGAGCACCACGCCCCAACGCCGTTCCGTCGACCGCGACATCCTGCGCCTCGCGCTGCCCGCGCTCGGCGCGCTCATCGCCGAGCCCGCGTTCCTGCTCGCCGACACCGCCATGGTCGGCCACCTCGGCGCCACCCCGCTCGCCGGCCTCGGCCTGGCCAGCGCGGTGCTGCAGACGATCATCGGGCTGATGATCTTCCTCGCCTACGCGACGACCCCCGCCGTCGCCCGACGGCTCGGCGCGGGCGACGAGCGCGGCGCGGTGCAGGCGGGCATCGACGGGCTCTGGCTCGCACTCGGGCTCGGCGCCCTGCTCGGGCTCGCCGGTTGGGCCGCGACACCCGCTCTCGTCGGCGCGTTCGGGGCCGACGCGGCCGTCGCCGAGGCCGCCCGCAGCTACCTCGGCATCTCGATGGCGGGCCTGCCCGCGATGCTGCTCGTGTTCGCCGCGACGGGCCTCCTCCGTGGCCTGCAGGACACCCGCACCCCGCTCTGGGTCGCCGGCATCGGCTTCGCCGCGAACATCGCGCTGAACTTCGTCTTCATCTACCTGGCCGGCTGGGGCATCGCCGGTTCGGCCGTCGGCACCGTCGTCGCGCAGTGGGGCATGGTCGCCGTCTACCTGATCGTCGTCTCCCGCCACGCGCGGCGCGCGGGCGCGGGCTGGCGTCCGCACCGGGCCGGCCTCCTCGGCGGCGCCTCGTCGAGCGGTTGGCTGTTCCTGCGCACGCTGAGCCTGCGGGCGGCGCTGCTGCTCTCGACCTGGTCGGCGACGGCCCTGGGGCCCGACGAGCTCGCGGCCTACCAGGTGGCGATCTCGATCTACTTCACCCTCGGCTTCGCGCTCGACGCCCTGGCGATCGCCGCGCAGGCGCTCGTCGGCCGCGGGCTCGGCGCGGGCGACGTCGCCGAGGTGCGGCTCGTGCTGCGCCGCTGCCTGCAGTGGGGCATCGGCTCGGGCGTCGCCATCGGCGCGCTCGTCGTCTCGACCGCCTGGGTGCTGCCGCAGCTGTTCACCTCCTCGGCCGAGGTCGCCGCGCTGCTGCCGCCCGCACTCGTCGTACTCGGCATCTCGGCGCCGCTCGGCGGACTGGTCTTCGTGCTCGACGGCGTGCTCATCGGCGCGGGCGACGCCCGCTACCTCGCCTGGACCGGCCTCGTGAACCTCGCGGCCTACGCGCCGCTCGCGCTCGGCGCCGTCTGGTGGGCGGATGCCTCGGGCACCCCCGGCGCCGCCGCGCTCGCGTGGCTCATGGCGGCGTTCGCCCTCGGCTACCTCGCCGCGCGCGCGATCACGCTCTCGCTGCGCGCGCGGGGCAGCCGCTGGATGGTCACCGGGGTGGCGTAGCGCCCGGGCGGACCGGCGCGATCAGCGCGCCGGCGGCGCCGTCGTGTCGCCGATGTGCAGCGTGCTCGTGAACGCGAGCGAGGCCGCGGGCTCGCCCGCGAGCAGCCGCACCACCGCCTCGCCGGCCGCGCGCCCCTTGTCGGTCGAGGGCTGGTCGAGCGTCGTCAGGTCGTGCCGCAGGCCGTCGACGCGGATGCCGTCGAAGCCGACGACGCTGAGCTCGCCCGGCACCGTGAGGCCGAGCTCCTCGGCAGCGAGGATCACCCCGGCGGCGAGCAGGTCGCTCTGCGCGATGATCGCCGTCGGACGGCGCTCGGCGGGGAGCACCCGACCCGAGGCATCCGCCAGCAGCAGGCGCGCGGCGAGGCGGCCATCCTCGACCGAGCTCGTCGCCGCGGCGACCGCGGGCGCCTCGGGGAACACGTCGCGCGCGCCCTGCAGACGTTCGATCGTGACCTGCGTCGTCGCCCGCGCCTCGAGGGCCGCGTCGACGGGACCGCTCGTGCGCTCCGCGTCGAAGGCCAGCGTCACGACGCCCACGTCGCGGTGGCCGAGCTCCGCGAGGTGCTCCGCCCCGCGCCGGGTCGCGTCGCGGTTGTCGATGGAGATGTCGGGCACATCGTCGCCGGTGGGACCGCCCTCGATCGCCACGGTGGGGATGCCGCGGCGGCGCAGGATCTCGAGCGAGTGCCCGACCCGGGGGCTGCAGCCGATGAGCACGACGGCGTCGACCGGGGCGTCCTCGATGGTGGCGCCCTCAGACTCGCCGCCGATGAACGGCAGCAGCAGGAGCGCCGCGCCGAGCGGGGCGATGCCGTCGGCGATGCCGTCGAGGGTGCGGATCTTCACCGGGTCGAGGAAGGCGCTGCGCACCCGCTCCTCGAGCACGACCCCCACGATGCCGGAGCGGCCGCGGCGCAGCGAGCGCGCCCTCGGGTCGGGTCCGGCGTAGCCGAGCTCGGCGGCCGCGGCGAGCACCCGCTCCTTCGTGGCATCCGACACGGGGCCCGAACCGGAGAAGGCGAGCGACGCGGTCGACGCCGAGACGCCGGCGCGGGCGGCCACGTCGGCGAGGGTCGGTCGGGCGGTCATGCCCCGAGTCTAGGGGCCGGGGCTGCGAGCCGCCCGAATCGATTCGAGCGGCCGCGCCCGGTGCACTCACCACCCCGCCTGCGCCCGACCCCCGCGAGTTGCACGACAAGAACGCGGGGGCGCCAGCCGAGGTGGCACTGCGGCGGTTTCGTCGTGCAACTCGCGACGGGCGCGGTCAGTGCGGGTGCCCGGGCTCAGGCGGCGGCGACCTCGTCGCGCGCGGCGGTGAAGGCCTCGACGCAGGCGCGGATCTCGTCCTCGGAGTGCGCGGCCGAGAGCTGCACGCGGATGCGCGCCTCGCCCTTCGGCACCACGGGGTAGGAGAACGCGGTGACGTACACGCCCCGGGCCTGCAGCGCGTCGGCGATGCGGGCGGTGAGGGCCGCGTCGCCGAACATCACCGGCACGATCGGGTGCTCGCCGGGCAGCAGTTCGAAGCCCGCCTCGGTCATCAGCGAACGGAACAGGGCCGCGTTCGCCTGCAGCTGCTCGCGCAGCTCGCCCGACGACGACAGCAGCGCGAGCGCCTCGAGCGTGCCCGCGACGATCGCCGGGGCGAGCGTGTTCGAGAAGAGGTACGGACGGGCGCGCTGGCGCAGGAGATCGACGATCTCCTGCCGGGCCGCGACGTAGCCGCCGGAGGCGCCGCCGAGCGCCTTGCCGAAGGTGCCGGTCGTGATGTCGACCCGCCCCTCGACGCCGCACAGCTCGGGGGTGCCGCGGCCGTTCGCGCCGACGAAGCCGACGGCGTGCGAGTCGTCGACGAAGACGAGCGCGCCGTAGCGGTCGGCGAGGTCGCAGATCTCCCGGAGCGGCGCGATGAAGCCGTCCATCGAGAAGACGCCGTCGGTGACGATCACCTTGCGCCGCGCGTCGGATGCCTCGACGAGGCGCTGTTCGAGCTCGGCGAGGTCGCGGTTCGCGTAGCGGTAGCGCCGGGCCTTGGACAGGCGGATGCCGTCGATGATCGACGCGTGGTTCAGCGCGTCGGAGATGATCGCGTCGTCCGGGCCGAACAGCGTCTCGAAGACGCCGCCGTTCGCGTCGAAGCAGGAGGAGAAGAGGATGGTGTCGTCGTAGCCGAGGAACTCGCTCACCCGGGCCTCGAGCTCGAGGTGCTGCGTCTGCGTGCCGCAGATGAAGCGCACGCTCGCCATCCCGTAGCCCCACTCGTCGAGGCCGCGGTGCGCGGCCGCCACGATGCGCGGGTCGTCGGCGAGGCCGAGGTAGTTGTTCGCGCAGAAATTCAGCACCCGCTGCAGCCCGATGCCGTCGGCACCGCCGGAGGCGATGTCCACCTCGGACGACTGGGGTCCGACGATGCCGCGCTCGCGCTTCGTGAGCCCCGCGGCGTCGATCTCGTCGAGCTCGGCGCGCAGCTGCGCCTTCACGTCTCCGTACATGTGCGTTCCACCCGTTCCTATACTTCGGTCCAGTCGAGGATGACCTTGCCCGCGCCCGCGGACGCGGCGACGTCGAACGCCGCCCGCCACTCGCGCGCGGGGAAGCGGTCGGAGATCACGCTCGCGACGGCCTCGCGCAGCGGCTCGCTCGTCTGCAGCATCGCGGACATCGAGTTCCAGGTCTCGAACATCTCGCGCCCGTAGATGCCCTTCAGCGTGAGCATGTGCGTCACGACCTTGCCCCAGTCGATCGCGTACGGCTCGGCGGGCAGGCCCAGCATCGCGATCCGGCCGCCGTGGTTCATGTTCTCGAGCAGCTCCGGCAGCGCCTTCGGCGAGCCGCTCATCTCGAAGCCGACGTCGAAGCCCTCGCGCATGCCGAGCCGCTCCTGCGCCTCGCGCACCCGCTCCCTCGACACATCCACCACGTCGTCCGCGCCCATGCGGCGCGCGAGCTCGAGGCGCGCCGGCGAGACATCCGTCGCGACCACGAAGCGCGCGCCCACGTGCCGGGCGACCGCGATCGACATCAGCCCGATCGGCCCGCAGCCCGTCACGAGCACGTCCTCGCCGACCACGCCGAAGGCGAGCGCCGTGTGCACCGCATTGCCGAAGGGGTCGAAGATCGCGCCCAGCTCGGGGTCGACCGGGGAATGGTGCACCCACACGTTCTGCCCGGGGATCACGATGTACTCCGCGAACGCGCCGTCGCGGTGCAGGCCCACGCCCTGCGTGCGGATGCACATCTGCCGGCGGCCGGCACGGCAGTTGCGGCACATGCCGCACACCACGTGCCCCTCGCCCGAGACCAGATCGCCGACGGCGACGTCGTGCACCAGCGGCCCGACCTCGACGACCTCGCCCGAGAACTCGTGCCCGGGGATCAGCGGCGTCGCGATGGTCGACGCGGCCCAGTCGTCCCACTTCTCGATGTGCAGGTCCGTGCCGCAGATGCCCGTGCGCAGCACCCGGATCTTCACGTCGGCCGGTCCCACCTCGGGCTCCGGCCGATCCACGAACTCGAATCCGGCACCGGGCGCGGCTTTGAACAGGGCCTTCATGTGGAACTCCATCGTGGTTCAGGGCACGGAACCGCTGGGTGCGGCGGTCCGTGCGAGTCGGTCCGGTGGGTGCGCCGGATGCCTCAGCCATCGTATCGACGTGGCGCCGGATGTTTCAGGAGACGCGGTCCGCTGCGCCGGCAGCGCGGATGCCTCGGGGCGCGGCAGAGCCCTTGCACGAGGACGACGCGCTCGCTATCGTGGTCGAATCGATTCGAGTCGAATCGATTCGAGGGACGCGGCGGGTCGGACTGGACCCCGACCCGCCGTGCTCCCGCCCCTCCGCACCACCATCCCGCATCGGCCAGACTGGGAGCGGCATCCCGGCCGTTCGGGCCGACGACGACCGCGAGGACGACCGGATGACCCAGCCGACCCACGACGAAGCGCTTGAGATGACCGACACCCCAGACGAGAGCGGAACCTCCGCCCGCACCCCCAAGCGCGGGCGCACGCCCCGCGGCCTCGCGGCCTGGCGCAACGCGGTCTTCGCCATCTTCTTCCTGTCCGGCCTCAGCATGGCGAGCTGGGTCGCCCGGCTGCCCGCGGTGCGCGACTTCACCGAGCTGTCGACGCAGGGCGTCGGCCTCGTCATCCTCGGCATGTCGGTCGGCTCGATCATCGGCCTCGTCGTCGCGCCGATCTTCCTCGCCCGCCTCGGCGCGCGCGCCGGCATGATCGCGATGCTGCTGCTCGTCTCCGTCGGCCTCGTGCTCATCGGCATCGGCGGCTCGCTCGTGCCCTCCGTCGCCACGATCGTCGTCGGTCTCGCCTTCTTCGGCTTCGGCAACGGCGCGGTCGACGTCATGATGAACGTCGAGGGCGCCGAGGCCGAGCGCGAGATCGGCAAGACGCTGATGCCGCTCATGCACGCCTTCTTCAGCTTCGGCACGGTCGCCGGCGCCGTGCTCGCCGCCGGGGCCGCCGGGCTCGGCCTGCCCGTGCTCGCGCACCTCGGCATCATCGCGGGGCTCATCGCGATCGCCGTCGTCATCGCCGTGCGCTTCGTGCCGCGCCGCGCCGAGCTCGGCGACCCCAAGGAGCACGGCGCCCCCAAGCCGCCGTGGCGGGAGCGCCTGCGCGCGAGCCTCTCCGTCTGGGCCGACGCCCGCCTGCTCCTCATCGGCGCGATCATGCTCAGCATGTCCTTCGCCGAGGGCTCCGCGAACGACTGGATCACCCTCGCCGCCGTCGACGGCCACGGCTTCGACGCGACGACCGGCGCCCTCGTGTTCAGCGTCTTCACCGTGTCGATGACGGTCTCCCGCGTGCTCGGCGGCCCGCTGCTCGACCGCTTCGGACGGGTGCCCGTGCTGCGCGTGCTCTCGGTGACCGCGGTCGTCGGCATCTCGATGTTCATCTTCGGCACCGAGCCGTGGGTCATCGTCGTCGGCACCGCGCTCTGGGCGGTCGGCTGCTCGCTCGGCTTCCCGGTCGGCATGTCCGCCGCGGCCGACGACCCGGTGAACTCCGCCGCCCGGGTGAGCGCGGTCGCGATCATCGGCTACTTCGCGTTCCTCGCGGGGCCGCCGCTCATCGGCTTCCTCGGCGAGCACTTCGGGCTGCTGAACGCGCTGCTCGTCATCCTGGCGCTCACCGCCGTCGCCGGCATCCTCGCTCCCGCGGCGCGCGAGCGCTCGCGCAGCTAGCGGGCCGCGACGCCCTCGGCGAGCGAGCGCACGGCCGCCTCCGCGGCGCGCGCGAGCTCGTCGAAGCCGAGCGCGGCGGCGGCAGCACGGGCCCTCGCGCCGGTCGCGCCGGCAGCGCCGGCCGCACCGCCGGTCTCCGCGCCGACCGTGGCGACGCCGCGGCTCCGCGCAGCCGGCACGTGCAGGAACCCGCCCGGCAGCTCCGAGCGCGCGAGCTCGTAGGCGATCCGGTTGCAGACGAAGCCGCCGGCGTCGTCGGATGCCTCGGCGCGGACGCCGACCGCACGGATCGCGTCGACCATCGCGTCGACGTCGAAGCGCGCCGCCCGGCGCTCGGGGCCGTCGTCGATCGGGACCCCGCGCGGCTGCGCGCCGTCGTTGTCGGGGATGCGCGCGTCGATCAGGTTCCGCGCGCCCCGCTCAGGGGTGACCGCTGCGCGCCGCCCGGCCTCGCCGAGCGCGAGCACGGCATCGGGGCGGTGCTCGGCCAGGAGCTCGACGAGGCGCGCGGGCGCGCCCGCGAACGAGACCGGCAGGATCGCGGTGACGAGCTCGATCGCCGGGTCGCTCCAGCGCTCGCGCAGCCGTGCGACGGTCTCGCCGCTCGCGTTCTCGGAATCCGAGCCGAACGGTTCGAAGCCGGTGACGAGGATGCGCATCGCTCCAGGATTCCATGAGCGGGCGACCGCGGCTCCGGGTGCATCGGCTCTGTATGCTCTGGCGGCATCCGCCCGAGGGGTGCACCATGTGCGGCAGGAGGTACCGCCATGGCCGCACTGCTCTACTCCACGAACTGCTCGCTCGACGGCTACATCACCGACGAGCAGGGCAGCTTCGACTTCAGCGATCCGAGTCCCGATCAGCACCAGTTCATCAACGACCGGATGCGCACGGTCGGCACGCACCTCTACGGCCGCAGGCTCTACGAGGTCATGCGCGTGTGGGAGGACTTCGACCCCGCCGAGCTCTCCCCCGTCGAAGCCGACTTCCAGGAGATCTGGCGGGCGACCGACAAGGTCGTCTACTCGGCGACGCTCGACGAGGTGCCGACCCCGCGCACGACGCTCGAGCGCAGCTTCGACCCCCAGACGGTGCGGGAGTTCGCCCGCACCGCGGAGGCCGACGTGCTCGTCGGCGGCGCGATGCTCGCGGCCGAGGCGCTGCGCGCGGGGATCGTCGACGAGCTCTCGCTCTACGTCGCGCCGTGCCTGCTCGGCGGCGGCGCGAAGGCGCTGCCCGACGGCGTGCGCCAGCAGCTCCGGCTCGTCGACACCCGGCGCTTCGACAACGGGGTCGTGGTGGTGACGTACCTGCGCGCGTGACCCGGCGCCGAGCGGCGAGCCCGCCGCGACGGCCGCGTACACTCGAACGGTGCGTCTCGTCATCGCCCGCTGCTCCGTCGACTACGCCGGCCGGCTCTCCGCCCATCTGCCGCTCGCGACCCGCCTGCTCATGGTCAAGGGCGACGGCAGCCTGCTCGTGCACTCCGACGGCGGCAGCTACAAGCCGCTGAACTGGATGAGCCCGCCCTGCACGCTCGCCGAGTCGGAGCCCGACGAGGAGCAGGCCGCCGGCGGCATCACCCAGGTCTGGACGGTGACGCACAAGAAGACCGCCGACCGGCTCATCGTGAAGATCCACGAGGTGCTGCACGACTCGGCGCACGAGCTCGGCATCGACCCCGGGCTGCAGAAGGACGGCGTCGAGGCCCACCTGCAGCAGCTGCTCGCCGAGCAGATCGAACGGCTCGGCGACGGCTACACGCTGATCCGCCGCGAGTACATGACCGCGATCGGCCCGGTCGACATCCTCGCCACCGACGAGGCGGGCGCGAGCGTCGCCGTCGAACTCAAGCGCCGCGGCGACATCGACGGCGTCGAGCAGCTCACCCGCTACCTCGAGCTGATGAACCGCGATCCCCGGCTCGCCCCCGTGCGCGGCGTCTTCGCCGCCCAGGAGATCAAGCCGCAGGCGCGCACCCTCGCCGAGGACCGCGGCATCCGCTGCGTCGTGCTCGACTACGACGAGATGCGCGGCGTCGACAGCGGGCACGCGCGGCTGTTCTGAGCGGCGCCGCCCGGACCCGAGCGACACTCGGCTTTCGCCGAGGTGCGCGCCCATAGGATGTCACGGTGACCTCTGACACGCTGCTCCCCCCGGCACCCGTCGTCGCCACCCGAACCTGGTCGGCCGTGCTGTTCGACCTCGACGGCACGATCATCGACTCCGCCGGAGACATCACCCGCTCCCTCGCCCACGCCTTCGACACGGTCGGACTGCCCGTGCCCGACGAGGCGACCCTGCGCGACTACGTCGGCCCGCCGCTGCTCGACAGTCTCCGCCTCTCGGCGGGGCTCGACGACGAGCAGGCCAGGCACGCGCTCGGCATCTACCGCGCGCACTACAACCAGCGGGCCATCCGCTCCCCCGTCTTCCCCGGCATCGCCGGCCTGCTCGAGCGGCTGCACGCCGCCGGCATCCCCGTCGCCCTCGCCACCTCGAAGCCCGAGGCGGTCGCCCGCGCCGTGCTCGAGCACGCGGGGCTCAGCGACTACTTCACGACGATCACCGGCGCGAGCGAGGACGAGTCGCGCACCACGAAGGCCGACGTCGTCGCCGAGGCGCTGCGCCGGCTCGGCGACGCCGGAGTGGATGCCTCGCACGCGGTCATGGTCGGCGACCGCGGCTACGACATCCTCGGCGCCGCCGCGCACGACGTGCCCACGATCGTCGTCGAGTGGGGCTACGGCTCGCCCGCCGAGGCCGCCGACGCCCTCGCGATCGTGCACTCGAGCGACCAGCTCGGCAAGCTGCTGCTGGGCTGAGCTTGCACGGGCACGGGCGCTGGCGCAGGCACCCGCGCGACTACGACGCCGGCACCACCACGAGCGTGAACTCGAGCTTCTCGCCCGACTCGTCGTTCGTCAGCGTCACCTCGGTGTCGCCCTCGGCGAGCGCGGTGAGCCCCGGGTTGAACTGCGCCGAGCCGTCGTCTTTGCCCGGCACGAACTCGGCGACCTCCGGGTCGGAGAGCTCCGCCGTCCAGGCGAGGAAGTGCTCGTCGTCGCCGACCAGGTCGACGGTGCCGCCGACGGGCACCTCCACCTCGGTGCCGTCGACGGCGCCGAGGTCGACGATCACGGGCGGCAGCACCGAGGCGCCGCTGCTCGCGGGCGGGCTCGCGCTCGGCGTCGCCGTGCCGCCGCCCGCGGCGCAGCCGGCGAGCGTCGCGGCGAGCGCGGCGGCGGCGAGCAGCGCCCCGAACCGCCTGGTCGGCTGAGCCCGTCGAAGCCCCTGGTTCGCTGAGCCCGTCGAATGGTTCGCTGAGCCCGTCGAAGCGAGGACGTCGAAACGCATCGTTCGCGGTCGAGTCATCCTGATCCCCCCGATCCGGCGCGGCTCCGCGCCACGGTCAGCGTAGCGCGCGACGCAGATCCCGCAACGGCGGCGCTCGAGATCGCAGATCCTCGCGATCGCCCCCTCGCCACGGGCCCGACGGCGGCGATCCGCCACCGGATCGGAATTCCCCTCTTCCCCCAAACGGGGTACACGGTGCATGATGCCGAGTACGCGCGTCTGATCGACGCGTGCCAGTCGCACCGGCGCGACGAACCCACGCGTCGGTGCTCGGAGGGAGAAGCATGTCTGGAAACTCCACTCGCGCGCGGCGCGTGGTGGCGACGACCTCTGTGCTCGCGCTCACGGCCGCCGGGTTGGCGACCCTGAGCATCGCGCCAGCGAATGCGTCGCCATCGCCCGTGTCCGCGCCGGTGATCGGTGACGACGAGTACTACATGAACTACGTCGCACCGCGAGCGGAAGTCGCCTTCGGCGACGACGAAGTGGTCGTCGACGTGAACGGGGCGAAGAACGACACGGCCCGCGGCATGTCCGCGCTCGAACAGGCCAAGGTCGTCGACGAGAAGTACGCGGCCGGCAACCCGGTCGCGGCGCAGGGCCTCGCCAAGCTCGAAGACCAGTCCAACAAGACCGGCAAGAGCCCGAAGGAACTGAAGTGGGACCGCGGCGGACAGGGACACGGCCACGGCTGGAAGGGCAACAAGCACAAGAAGCCCAACTACAAGCAGGCCGACGAGACGCAGGAGGCGAAGCTCCTCACGATCCTCGTGGAGTTCGACGACACGGTGGTCGACGACTTCAGCGACGTGTACGTGCCGACCGAGTTCGGCGCGACCGAGTGCAAGCCGGGCGCCCCGCAGAGCGGCCCGCTGCACAACAACATCCCGAACCCCGCCGATTACGAGCTCGAGGACAACAACTCGATGTGGGTGCCCGACTTCTCGAGCGAGCACTACAACAAGATGCTGTTCAGCGACAAGGGCATCACGGAGCGCGTCCGCAAGGACCTCCGCGGGCCCGACGGTCGCAAGGGCATCGACATCTCCGGCTACACGATGAAGAACATGTACGAGGAGATGTCGCAGGGCGCCTACACCGTGACGGGTGAGGCGACTGCCTGGGTGACGGTGCCGCACTCCGAGGCCTACTACGGCGCGACGGTCTGCCACCAGAACGACGAGGGCGTGTACGAGGCCGGCCCCATGCAGGACATGCAGGGCCACCCGGACAACCCGCTCGGCCCCGGCCAGCTGCCCATCGACGCGGTCGCGGCCCTGTCCGCGGCGCAGCCCGACTTCCCCTGGGCCGACTACGACATCGAGGACCAGGGCGACCGCGACGGCGACGGCGACCTCTTCGAGCCGGACGGCGTCATCGACCACGTCGTGCTCGTGCACGCGGGTGAGGACAAGTCGGGCGGCGGCGGTGCCGAGGGCACGTACGCGATCTGGGCGCACTCCTCCGCCGTCGCGGGCGGCGCTCCGATCCCCGGCACCGACCTCAAGCTGTCGAACTACATCGTGCAGCCCGAGGACTCGGGCGTCGGCGTGTTCGCGCACGAGTACGGCCACGACCTCGGCCTGCCCGACCTGTACGACACCTCGAACGCCGGCGACTCCGACGTCGACTTCTGGGACCTGATGAGCTCCGGCTCGCACGCGGGCCCCATCTTCCAGTCGATGCCGACGCACATGGGCCTCTGGGACAAGTACGTGCTCGGCTGGGTCGACCCGGCCGAGATGAACCCCGGTGACGACCCCGACACGTTCAAGGTGGGCCAGAACTCGCGTCCGCTGAAGGGCTCCGAGGATGGCGTGAAGGTCAACCTGCCCGACAAGGTGGTGACCCTCGCGACCCCGCACAGCGGCGAGAACATGTGGTACACCGGCTCCGATCAGGACTGGGCGGACCTCCGCCTCGGCCGCACGATCGACGTCCCCGCGACCGACCCGAAGTTCTGGATGTGGAACGACTTCGTGATCGAGGAGGACTGGGACTTCGGCTTCGTCGAGGTCTCGACCGACGGCGGCGCGACGTGGACCGAGCAGAAGGTCTTCGACGAGGCCGGCGCCGAGGTCACCACGCCCGACGGCTACGCCGACCCGAACGGCCGGCTGAGCGACTTCGGGGCGGGCACGCCGAAGAAGTACGGCCTGACCGGTTCGACCGGCGGCTGGCGCCACGACTACGTCGACCTGAGCTCGTACGCCGGGCAGACGGTGCAGCTGCGCCTCCGGCTCGCGACGGACGCCGCCTTCCAGGAGCGCGGATGGTTCGCCGACGACTTCTCGGTCACGAGCGGCGCCGACACCGTCTGGAGCGACGACGTCGAGCAGGGCGACAACGGCTGGACCGCCGAGGTGGCCTCGTTCACCACGACGACCGGCCCCGGCTGGCGGCAGGACACCGGCACCTCGGTCAAGGCGCAGTACTACCTCGTCGAGTGGCGGAACATGGACGGCTTCGACCAGGGCCTGAAGTACGCGTACAACAGCGTGTACCAGGAGGGCGCCTGGAAGGTCGAGAAGCTCGCCTACAACGCGCCCGGCATGCTCGTCTGGTACCGGGACACGACGTACGGCGACTCGAACATGATCACGGCCAACGAGGCGGCGCTGCCCAGCTACGGCGCCAAGGGCGGCCTGCTCATCGTCGACAGCCACTTCAATCCGCTGCAGCGGACCGGAGCGGCCGCCGACCTCGACCCGTCGACGCTGAACGTGATGCCCTCGCGGGCGCAGTCCTCGAACGCCGCCTTCGGCGTGCAGAAGACCTACCCCTTCACGGAGTGCATCGTCGATGACGCGTTCGCCGAGTACTGCACGGACATCCCCGCCCTCGACCCGGTGAGCACCTTCACCGACGACCAGGGCTGGGTGCCGGGCTTCGCGCTGCGCGAGTCGGACGGCGCGCTGTTCTACCGCGACCGGGACGCCTCGACCGTGGTGCCCTCGGTGGGCAACGCGCAGTACAGCACCCCGCTGTACGACCTCGAGGGCAACCGCCTGCCGGGCTACGACGGCGTCGACGCCGGGGTCGGGCCGTTCGGCTCGGGCAACCCGGCCGACGACGGCGTGGGCTACGGCACCGTCATCAAGCTGAAGAAGCCGATGAAGGACAACACGACGGCGCTGATCCAGATCACGCCGCCGAAGGCGGACTGACCCGCTGCACCGCGCGGCACCGCCGCACACCCGGGCGCCGGCTCTCCTCGTGAGGGCCGGCGCTCGGCCGTGTCAGCCCCGGCTGCCGATCCGCTCGCCGCGGCGCACCCCGCTGCGGACCACCCGGATCTGCACGAACAGGGTCACGACGCCGCCGGTGACGATCGCGGCGAGGTTCACGACGAGCTGCAGCAGCGAGGTGCCGAGCGTGTGCCACTCGCCCGCCGCGAGCGCGAGCGCCGCAGCCCCGGCCGCCGGCACCGTCGTCACCGAGATGAGCACGCCGATGAGCGCCCCCGACTTCGCCGAGGTGAGCGAGAGCACCCCGGCGATGCCCGCGAGGAAGCCGACGATGTAGCTCAGCACGTTCGGCGTCCAGATGAACTCGGTGGCCGGATGCGAGAACGCGAACGGGTCCGCCGGGAACACGCCCCAGCTCACCATCACGAGGCTGAACAGCATCGCGACGACGATGGCCGAGGCGTAGCCGACGAGGATGGCCACCGCCGAGCGCCCGACGACGCGCCACCTGCGCCGGACGATCCCCACGGCCATCGCGGCGAGGGGGCCGAAGTCCGGCCCCACCACCATCGCCCCGACGATGAGGATCGGCTGGTCGCTGACGACCCCGACCGCCGCGATCATCGTCGCGACGGCCATGAAGACGAGGAAGGTCGCCGTGAGCCGCACCTCGTCGCCCGCGCGCGCCTCGACCTCCTGCCAGACGACGGCGTCGTCCTCGCCGCCGAACACGCTCGCCGCGCTGCGCTTGGCGCTCGGCGAGAGCGTGAGCTCGACGGTCTCGATCGCGATCGAGCCCGAGCGGTCGAGGCCGGCGGCGTGCAGCTCGCCGAGGAGCTCGCTCGCGGCGACCCGGTCGACGTCGCAGAGCACGACGTCGCCGGCCGGCTCGGCTCCGGCACCGGGCAGCCGGATGACGTTGGAGACGTGTTCGCGGTGCGCGTCGAGCACCCGGTCGACGGCGGTCGCGAGCCCGCTCGGCACGATCATCCGGAAGTGCAGCATGCGCTCAGTGTCGCGCCGGAGCGCCGAGCGGCGGGCGAGGCGCGCGCGGCGTTCCCGCCGTCCGGCCCCGCGCGACCGGATCGACTGGTTACGCCGAGGCGAGCAGGCCGTCGATGAGGCGGTCGAGGGCCCAGCGCCGGGATGCCTCGTCGGCCTCGCCCGTGTCGAGCCCGAGATGGGCGGATGCCTCGAGCCGGGGATGCCGGCTCGGCTCCTTCCAGAGGGTCTGCGGGGCCGGGGTCTGCTCCGGGGTGGCCGCGGCCGCGGCATCCAGCGCCGCCGCACCGATGACCTGCGCCCGCACCGCGTGCCCGGCGCGCGCCGCCTCGTCGGCGCCCAGGCCCGCCTCGGCGAATGCGGCGATGAGCGCCTCGGCGACGTCCCGCGACCGCTCGCCGTCGAGCGGGCCGCTCGTGAGCAGGGCGATCGAGCCGGCGTGGCCCGCGATGCGGGCGCGCAGCGCGGCGGCGACCGCGTGGATGCGCTCGCGCCAGGCCGGCTCGGCGGGCTCGGACCCGGCGTCAGCCTCGGCGACGCCGGCGAGCAGCTGCTCGATCATCGCGGCCTGCAGCGCGCCCTTGGAGGGGAAGTACGTGTAGAGCGCCGTCGGGGTGAGCCCGAGCGCGGCCGCCACCGCGCGCACGGAGACGGCGGCGAAGCCCTTCTCCTCGAGGATCTCGAACGCGGCGTCGACGATGTCGGCCTGGCTGATGCTGCGCCGGGGTCCGGGTTTCATGCGGGTGGGGCTCCTTGGTGCTCGACCCACCACGCTACCGGTTCAGGAGGCCACGCTCCCGGCTCAGGAGGCGGCGAGCGACGCTTCGATCGCCTCGACCACCTCGGGGGCGTCGGGCTCCGTCGTCGGCCGGAAGCGCGTGACCTCGCGAGCGGGCGAGACGAGGAACTTCTCGAAGTTCCAGGTGACGCGGCCGGCCTTGCCCGAGGCATCCGGCGTCTGCTTCAGCTCCTGGTAGAGCGGGTGGGCGTTGCGGCCGTTGACCCGCACCCGGTCGAGCACCGGGAAGGAGATGCCGTACGTCGTCGAGCAGAACTCGCTGATCGCCTCGTTGCTGCCCAGCTCCTGCAGGAACTGGTTGCTCGGGAAGCCGAGCACCGTGAAGCCGCGGTCGGCGTAGCGCCGCTGCAGCTCCTCGAGCTTCGCGTACTGCGGGGTGAGGCCGCAGCGCGAGGCCACGTTCACCACGAGCACCGTCTGGCCCGCGTAGTCCGCGAGCGAGCGCTGCTCGCCGTCCATAGTGGAGAAGGGGATGTCGTCCAGAGCGGTCACGTCGTACCTCCTCGCTCAGCCTACGCCCGCTCGAACGGCGAACCGCCGGGGGTCGGCAGACTCCCAGCCGTGCCGGAGTGCCGCCGGCGCTACGCCGGCGGCGTCGTCGCCAGCCCGGCCCGGTAGACCGCCTCGGTGCGGGTGGCCGCACCGAGCTTGCGCAGGATGGCGGAGACGTGCACGCTCGCCGTCTTGCCGCTGATGAACAGCCGTTCACCGATCTGCCGGTTGCTGAGCCCCTCGGCGATGAGCGCGAGCACCTGGCGCTCGCGGGCGGTCAGCTCGGCCGTGGCATCCGCGACGGCGTCGACCGCGTCGGTGACGCCGACCGCACGACCCGCCCCGGCCCCCTCGAGCGCGAGCCCCGCGGCGCTCGCGACGCGCACCACCGAGGCGAGCACCGCGCCGATGCCGTACCGCTCCGCCTCGTCGTGCGCGAGCTGCAGCGTCGCCTTCGCCGCCTGCCGCGCTCCCGCCTCGAGCTCGGCCTCGCCGAGCCGGAGCCGGGCGTAGGGCCGGAGCAGCCGCAGCGCCCGCGGGTCGTCGACCGCGTCGACGGCCCGGCGCCACGCCTCGACGGCGCGCTCGTGGTCGGCCTCGAGCTCCGCATCGATCAGGGCGAGCCAGAGCGAGTGCATCGGCCAGTGCGCGAAGCGATCGAGCAGCGCCCGCAAGCGGGGCTCGGCCGCATCGGCGGTGGCGAGCAGCTCGGCCTGCTCGGCGTTCGCGGCGGCGTGCCCGGAACGTGCGGCGGCGATCGTGCGCGCGAGCGCCCAGGCGTAGGGCAGTCCGTAGCCGGCGATGGCCCCCTCGTGCTCGTCGAGCAACGGCGCGGCCTCGCGCCACGCGGTCACGACGTCGCCGTGGGCCAGTGCGATCTCGGTCGCGACACGACCCACGCTCTGCCGGGTCTGCAGCTCGACCTCGCCGACGGCGTTCATCGCGGCGCGGTTCGTGCGCAGCACGTGGTCGGCGCTCGCGAGGTCGCCGCGCCAGAGCTCGGCCCAGGCCTCGGCGCGCCACAGGTAGATCTTGAACGGCTCGGGCGGATCGAGCGCCAGCGCCCGTTCGATGAGCTCGAGCCCGCGCTGCCAGCGACCGAGGGCGAACAGCGGATCGACGGCGTTCGAGGCGAGGATGACCCCGCTGCTGCGTTCGAGCCCGGTCGCCCGGGCCCGGCCGAGCCCCTCTTCGGCCAGCTCGATCGCGAGCTCGTAGTCGCCGAGCAGGTTGTAGAGGTCGGAGGCGTTGACCCAGTAGCGGAGGAGCGCGGAACCGTCGCCCTCGGCGAGCTGCTTCGCCCGCTCGAGCTGCTCGGCCGCGCCGAGCGGGTCTTCGAGGTGGGCGCGGCTGACCGCGGCGATGTTCAACGCGACGGATGCGAGCCGCGGGGCGTGGATCGTCTCGGCGAGCTCGAGCGCGCTCTGCGCCATCTCGGCCGCCTCGGGCAGCCGCCCGTCGATCATGTAGCGTCCGGCGAGCGAGGTGCGCACGGAGGCGCGCAGCTCGGCCGGGCCGTCGGGCCCGAGCACGTCGAGCGCCTCGAGCAGCAGCGGGATGGAGCCCGGTCGGCCGTCGCTGCCGAGCGTGAGCGCCCGGTCGCGCAGCAGCCTCGGATAGTTCGGGTCGTCGCGCGGGCACTCGGCGAGCGCCGCCTTGAGCACGGCGAGGCTGCGGTCGTTCTCGCCCGCATTGCGGAGGTGGGATGCGGTGCGCCCCATCAGCTCGGTGCGGCTCATGCCCGCGATCTTCGCCGCGCCGCCGCCGGCGGACCCGCCGTCCGCGCCATCCGCGTCGTCTGTGCCGCCGGTGCCGCCGGCCGACCCACCGGCCGTGGCGCCGTCTACCACGTCCCACAGGGCGAGCGCCCGCTCGCCGAGCTGCGCCGCAGAGGCGAAGGCGGAGGCCGCCCTGGCCTCGCGCATGGCCTGCACCGTGGCGGGGAACGCCCGCATCGCGTCGTTCGCGCCGAGCCAGTGGTAGGAGATCTCGGCCGCGAGCCGACGGCTGCCCGCCGCCGCGAGCGCCTCGTAGGCCTCCGCGTAGCGGGCGTGGAACCTGGCCCGCTCGCCCGGCAGGATGTCGGCGAGGATCGCCTCGCGCACGAGGGCGTGCCGGAAGCCGTACTCCTCGCCGTCGACGACGAGCACGCCGCCGAGCACCGCCTCTCGCGCGGCCTCGTCGAGCTCGTCGTCGCCGCCGCGGAAGACGCGGGTGAGCAGGGGGTGCGCGACCCGCACCCCGCCGGTCGCGATGAGCCGGAGCAGCTGCTGCGCCTCGTCGCTCAGCCGTTCGTAGCGGGCGAGCAGCAGGTCGCGCAGCGTGTCGGGCAGCTGCCCCTCGTCGCTGCAGCCGTCGAGCCCGACGACCTCTTCGACGAAGAACGGCACGCCGTCGCTGCGGCGGAAGAGGGTGTCGAGCAGCGCCTCGTCGGGCGAGCTGCCGGCCAGGGAGGCGGCGAGCTCGCGCACCTCGTCGCGCGACAGTCGGGACAGCTCGCGACGGTCGACCCAGCGGTCGCGCTCGAGTTCGGCGAGGAAGGGCCGCAGCGGATGCCCGCGCGTGACGTCCTCGCTGCGGTAGCTGAGCAGCAGCATCACCCGGCTGGCGGTGAGCGCGCGCACCAGGAAACGCAGCAGGCCGAGGCTCGCCGGGTCGATCCAGTGCAGGTCTTCGACCACGAGCACGAGCGGCCGCTCGCGGGACACCGTCTCGAGGAGCACCGCGACGGCCTCGTGCAGCTGCCCGCTCGCCCCGGGGCCGCCGGCCACGGCCGGCACCGGCTCGCCCGCCGCGCCGGACTCGGCCAGCTCGGGCAGAAGCGCGACGAACGCCGCGCGCCCCGGGCCGACGGTGTCGAGGGCGCGCTCGGCGCCGATCTCGGAGACGAGGCTGCGCAGCGCCGCCTTGATGGGCGCGTAGGGCGCGGCCACGGTGCCGAGGTCGACGCACTGGCCGACGACGACCCGGGCGATGCCGCTCGGGCCGGGCGCCGCGCCGTTCGCGCCCACGCGGGCCGCGAACTCGCGGATGAGCCGGCTCTTGCCGATGCCCGCCTCGCCCCCGACCACGACCGTGCGGGGCATGCCGGCCTCGGCCTCGCCGAGCAGCCCGTCGAGCCAGGCGAGCTCGGCGTCGCGGCCGATCATGGCGCTGGCGGAGGTGGTCACCTCTTTATGCTGCCACGCACCACCGACGGCGCGTCCCGGCTCCGCCGTCAGCGGATCGGCGATCGTCACGCAGTGCGACCGGCGGCGCGCTCCTCGGCGGCGCGGCGCAGTTCGAGCACCAGCTCGGCGCGTCGCAGATCGGCGGCGTAGGTGCTCGTGGCGAGCACGGCGTCTGCGAATTCCATGGTCTTCTCCCCTGTTCGGTACTCCGAGCCTCGCGACTGAGGTACCGACGGGGCATCCGGCGATCGCCCTATTCCTGCGGCCGGGGCACCTCAGACGCCCGTGAGGCGGCGCACCGACTCGGGGAGCGGAGTGCCCGCCGGGGTGAGCGGCGAGGGCTCGGGCTCGCCCCAGGCGCGGCCGAGCGGCACCACGCCCGCCCAGGCGGCGTGGTCCTCGCCGTCGTCGGGGGCCTCGCCGACGCCGGCGGCGCGGGCCTTCATCACGAACTCCGCGATGGGCAGCCGCAGCGCCCGCGTCGCCGCGTACTCCTTCTTGGTGGTGTCGCGCACCTCGGCCGGGCGGCCGGGCATGAGGTGGGCCGAGAGCGCCACGAGCGCGTCGTGCTCCTCGGCCGCGGGCACCTCCTCGAGCACGCCGTAGACGACGGCGCTGCGGTAGTTCATGGAGCTGTCGAAGAGCGAGCGGGCGTAGACGAGCCCGTCGAGCGAGGTGACCGCGAAGGCGACGGTCGCGCGCTCGGCCGCCGCGCGCAGTGCGAAGCCGCCTCCGGTGGAGCCGTGCAGCAGCAGCTCGTCCCCGACCCGGGCATAGGCCATCGGGATCACGAGGGGCTGGCCGTCGGCGACGACCGCGAGGTGGCCGACGAGCTCCTGGTCGAGCAGGGCGTCGAGCTCGGCGCGCTCGTGGCGCTCACGCTCGGGCATACGGCGGACACGGCGGGGGGAGGAAGTCATGCACGCAGTCTCGCTCGCGCACTGGTACTGTGTGCAGTCCAGTTCAGAGACGTTCATACAGACCAGTTGGGAGCCATGGCCGAGCCGCTCATCCTCCTCGACCGCCGTCCGGGCGCCGGCCTCGTCGCCCAGCTCGTCGCGGCGCTCCGGCGCGACATCCTCGACGGCCGTCTGCGCGCCGGCGACGCGATGCCATCCACGCGCGGCCTCGCGCGCGAGCTCGCGGTCGCCCGCAGCACCGTCGTGGCCGCCTACGAGCAGCTCGCGGGCGAGGGCTACCTCGAGCTCCGGCAGGGCGCGGCGACGCGGGTCGCCGAGCTCGGGCCGCGTCAGGCGCAGGGACCCGCCGACGGCGGCCGGTCGGATGCCCCGGATGCCCCGGCCTCCCCGGCCGGCGACTCCCCCGCCAGGGGGCTCGTCGCCGACCTCTCGCCCGGCGTCCCCTCCACGGTGCGCCTCGACGAGCGGGCGTGGCGCGCCGCCTGGCGGGCCGCCGCCGCCCATCCGCCCTCATGGTCGCCGCCGCCGCTCGGCGTGCCCGCCCTGCGCACCGCGATCGCCGAGCACCTGCGGAGCGCCCGCGGGGTGCACTGCGCACCCGAGGACGTCGTCGTGGCCGCCGGCACGAGCGAGGCTCTGGCCCTCGTCGCGCGGGCGCTCGTCGCCCTCCGCGGCGCGGGGGTGCGCGTCGGCGTCGAGGACCCCGGATACCCCGCCGGACGCCGGGCGCTCGAGCGGCACGGGGCCGCACCAGTGCCGCTGCCCCTCGCCGACGGCGGCCTCGAGCTCGGCGCGCTCGAACGCGCCCTGCAGCGGCGCGGCCGCGCTCGGCTCGACGCGGTGATGGTCACCCCCAGCCACCAGTACCCGCTCGGCGGGCGACTGCCGGTCGCCGATCGACTCGCGCTCCTCGAGCTCGCGGCCCGAGCCGACGCCTTCGTCGTCGAGGACGACTACGACAGCGAGTTCCGGCACACCGGCGCACCGCTGCCCGCCCTCGCCTCGCTCGACGGCGGCGAACGGGTCGTGCTCGTCGGCAGCTTCTCGAAGGTGCTGACCCCCTGGCTGCGGCTCGGCTACCTCGTGCTGCCCGCGCACGCCGGCCTGCGCGCGGCCGTCGCGACCGCCCGCGCCGAGCTCGATACCCCCGTGGCCGGGCCGGTGCAGCTCGCCGTCGCCGACTATCTCGGGCGCGGCGCGCTGCGGCGGCACATCGCGGCGACCCGCCGCGAGTACGCGCACCGGCGTCGGCTCGTGCAGGACGCGCTCGGCGACCTCGACCCCGAGCGGGCCCGGCTCACCGCGATCGACGGCGGACTGCACGCGGTGCTCGAGCTCCCGGACCGCGCGGCGGAACGCGAGCTCGTCGCACGCCTGGGCGAGCAGGGCGTGATCGTCGCCCCGCTCGCGCAGTACGCCGTGCACGAGGACGGGGCCGGGCCGGATGCCGCCGGCCGACCGGCCGGCCCGGCCGGCATCGTGCTCGGCTACGCCGGCGTCGGGGATCTCGCGCTGGCGGCGGCCCTCGAGCGGATCCGCACGGCGGTCGGGCCCTGAACCCGGCCGGAGGGTGTGTTCCACATCCCCGCCGAAAACCGGTCCGGCGGCGGCATCCGCGACTAGGCTGGCCGAGCCCACCGGATCGATGAGGAGCCCTCGTGAGGCCAGTCCCCAGCATCGCGCGGCACCGCCGCGCGCTCGGCGCCGCCGCGCTCGTCCCGCTCGCGATCGTCGGATTCGCCGCGTGCACCCCGACCTCGCCGCCGCCGGCCGAGACTGTCCTCGTCACCGTCACGGCCACGCCGACGCCCACGCCCACCCCGACGCCCACCGCCCCGGTGGCGGCGCCCGAGCCGCCGCCCGCGCCCGAGCCCGTGCCGAACGACCCCGCGCCCGTCGTCGAGCCGGGGCCCGCCGTCGACCTCGGCTCGATTCCGGGCGCCACCGGCACCCCGGTCCTCGACGGCGACGGCATGCCCGTCCGCTACACCGTCGTCTCGGGCGACAGCTTCTTCGACATCGCGCAACGCTTCGACCTGCCCCAGCAGCAGCTGCTGCGCATGAACCCGCAGATCCACGACTTCGGCGAGGCGGTCTACATCGGCGACGAGCTCAACCTCGACTGGACGAAGACCGGCCTCGGCTGAGCGCACGGCTCCCGCGAGCGCGACGCAGGCCGCGCGCAGCGCCCTCCGGTAGCCTGACCGGGTGCCGCCCGCCCTCGCCCTCGACTCCCCCGTCGTCGTCCTCGAGCCGTGGAGCCCGTGGCCGCTCGTCTTCTCCGGGCTCGTCCTGCTCACCGGCGCAGTCTTCGCGATCGCGGGCCGCGAGCACCGCTGGATGCGCGACCTCGGCTACGTGCTCGTCGTCGCGGGGCCGCTCTCCGGCGTCGCGCTGCTCGGCTTCCTCTCGGGCAACTGGGACCAGGGCCAGCGCCGCGACGCGATGATCGCGATCGGCTACGAACAGCCGCTCTTCTCGGGCGGCGAAGGCATCGTCGGCGGCACGCCCGGCGCGATCGACTTCACGGCCGTCCGCGACGGCGAGGACGTCTCCGGCCAGCTGCAGCCGCTCGGCGGCGACCGCTGGGCCGTCGTCGAGGGCGCGCGCTCCACGCAGGAGTAGGCGCGCGGGCGGCTCAGTCGAACAGCCGCTGCCCCACGAACTCTCCCACGGCGACCCCGCCGGGCACGGCGAAGATCGCCGAGCCGACGTGCTTCAGATACTCGTTCAGCCCGTCGGCCGCGAGCGAAGTCTGCACCCGCACGAACTGCTCCGGCGAGCGCTGGAACGACAGGAAGAACAGCCCGGCGTCCAGCCGCCCGAGCGCGTCGTTGCCGTCGACGAAGTTGTAGCCGCGCCGCAGCAGCCGCGCTCCGCCGTTCACGCTCGGATGCGCGAGCCGCACGTGCGAGGCCGGATCGATGAGCGGCGCGCCCGTCGGCCCGGCGGCCTCGAAGTCCGGCTCGGTGAACTCGGTGCCGCCGGAGAGCGGCGCTCCCTCGCCCTTCGAGCGGCCGACGAGCTGCTCCTGCTCGCCGAGCTGCACCCGGTCCCAGTTCTCGATGACCATGCGGATGCGCCGCGCCACGAGGTACGAGCCGCCGGCGAGCCAGGCCGGCTCGTCGCCGGGCTGCACCCAGACGTGCTCGTCGGCGACGCCGGGCTCCTCGGCCTTGATGTTCGCGGTGCCGTCCTTGAAGCCGAAGAGGTTGCGCGGCGTCGCCTGCGCCGTCGACGTCGAGGAGGTGCGGCCGAAGCCGAGCTGCGACCAGCGCAGCGTCGCGCGCCCGAAGGCGATCCTGCTGAGGTTGCGGATGGCGTGCACGGCCACCTGCGGGTCGTCGGCGCAGGCCTGGATGCAGAGCGCGCCGCCCGTGCGCGCCGGCTCGAGGGCGTCGCCCTGGAACCTCGGCAGCGCCACGAGCTCGGGCGGGCGACGGGCCGCGAGCCCGAACGGGTCCCCGCCATCGGCGGTCTCGAAGACCTCCGGGCCGAAGCCGAAGGTGATCGTGAGGCCGGACGCGGGCAGGCCGAGCGCCTCCCCGGTGTCGGCCGGCGGCGCGTAGTCGGAGCCGCCGACCGCGCCGCCCTCGGCGACCTCGAGGCCCTGGCTGAGCCGGGCCGCCGCGGCCGTCCAGTCGCTGAGCAGCCCGATGAGGCCCTCGCGGTCGAGGCCGGGGTCGGGGTCGAAGACGGCGAAGTGCAGCCGGTCCTGCGCCGGCGTGGTGATGCCGGCCTGGTGCGCCCCGTAGAAGGGGAACACGGATGCCCCGGCCGCGCCGCCGCCGTGGGCGCCCGCCGTGAGGGCGACGCCCGCGGTCGCCGCGCCGCCCGCGAAGCCCGCCGCGGCACCGGCCGCCCCCGCGCCGAGCAGGCCGAGCAGCCCGCGGCGGGAGACGCCGCGGGACTCGGGCTCGGCCCGTCCGGGCTCGACCCGTTCGGCTTCGGCGGGGACGCCCGGCTCGGTCATCGTGGTCAGACTCCGAGCACCGTGGCGGTGAGCTGCGACAGCGGCTCGGCGAGCGCGTTCACGCGGTCGCTCAGCGCCTTCCGGTCGGCATCCGTCAGCGTCGCGTAGTCGACGAAGCCCGCGTCGAGCGAGCCGTACTTCGCGAGCTCGTCCTCGAGCGCGGTGAAGCGCCCGTCGATCTCGTCCGCGAGCGCCGTGCCCTCGTCGCCCTTCGACTCGGCGAGCGCGCGCACCGCGCCGAACGCCACGCCGGCGCCCTGCACGTTGGCGGCGACGTCGGAGAGGTCGGTGCCGCTCCACCAGTCCTCCTCGCCGGTGATCTTGCCGGCGGCGACCTCGTCGAGGAGAGCGATGGCGCCGTTCGAGATGTCGGCGAGCGACACCGCGAACGCGGAGTCCGTGACGAGCTCGTGCAGCTGGGTGACGTCGGCGACGAGGCCGTCGGCGTAGGCCTTCCGCTCCTCGGGGGTCGAGGGCGCCCAGTCCTTCAGCGCGTCCTGCCCGTCGGAGTTGAGCTCGCCGGGCTTCGGCGCCCACAGGTCCTTCTCGATGCGGTGGAAGCCGGTCCAGTCGAGGCCGTCGGCGACGGCGTCGACCTCGCGGAAGTCGATCTTCGGGTCGAGGTCGCCGAACGCCTCGGCGGTGGGCTCGATGCGCTCGTAGGGCACGCGCGCCGTCGCGAACAGGGCGCGCGCCGCCTCGTCGTCGCCCGCTGCGTAGGCGTCGGCGAGCTGCTGCACGAGCGGCAGCAGCTCGGAGGTCTGCGAGCGCACGTAGGCGAGGTACTCGGTGACGGCCTGGTCGCTGAGCGCCTGCTCGTCGGCCGAGACGGCGGATGCCTCGCCGGTCACGGTGAACTCGGCGAGACCGACGGGGGCTCCGACCTGCTGGAACTTGCACGCGGTGTAGTACGTGCCGGGCTCGAGCTGCGCGGTGAAGTCAACCGTCTGGCCCGGGGTCACGTTCTCCTTCTCGCCGACGATGCGGAGCTGGTCCTCGGCGAGGATCTCGAACTCGTTCACGTCGCTGCCGGAGTTCGTGAGCGAGAACGTGACGGCTCCCGCCGGGGCGGTGCCGGTGGCCACGGCGCAGGCGTCGTCGCTGATCTCGACGGCGATCGCCTGAGCGAGCTCGGACTTCGCGACGCAACCGCTCAGGGCGAGCGCGGTGAGCGCGGTCGCGGCGACGGCGACGGGCAGGGCACGGCGGGTCATGGATGCTCCAAGGGTCGGTGGACGGATCTGGGCACTGCTGGCGGCGGGGGTCGGCTGGCCGACGGGGTCGCGGTTCAGCCGGCCGCGGCAGCGGCGGCCGGGGCAGGGGGTGCCGCGGCGGCGGTGTGCCGGCGACGCAGCATCACGAGGTAGAGCGCCATCGTGACGGCGACGTACGCGGTCCAGCCGATGACCTGCGCCCAGGTGGGCTCTGGGGTGAAGTTGAAGATGCCGCCGAGGAGGGTGTCGAGCCAGCCGCCGGCGGGGATGAGCTGGGTGAGGCTGTAGGCCGGCGTGCCCCAGCCCGGGATCACCGAGGCCTCCTGGAGGTCGCCGATGCCGTAGGCGAGCACCCCGGCAGCGACGAGGATCAGGAAGAGGCCGGTCCAGGTGAAGAACGCGCCGAGGTTGAAGCGCACGAGGCCCTTCGAGATGCCCCAGGCGATCACGATCGCGGTGGCGATGCCGGCGAGCGCGCCGACGGTGCCGAGCACGGGGTCGCTGCCGCCGGCGACGTTCGCCCACACGAAGAGCGCGGTCTCGACGCCCTCGCGGCCGACCGAGAGGGCGCCCAGCAGCACGATCGCCCAGGCGGAGCGCTCGATCGCGGCATCCACCTGCCCCCGCAGCTCGCTCGAGAGCGTGCGGCCGTGGGTGCCCATCCAGAAGATCATCCAGGTGACCATCGCGACGGCGAGGAGCGAGAGCACGCCGCCGAGGATCTCCTGCGCCTGGAACGTCATCGCGTACGGGCCCCAGGTGAGCAGCGCGCCGACGCCGAGGGAGATCGCGACGGCGATGCCGATGCCGATCCAGAGCCGCCCGAGCAGGTCGCGGCGGCCGGTCTTGCCGAGGTACGCCACCAGGATGCCGACGATGAGGCCGGCCTCGAGGCCTTCGCGGAGGCCGATCAGATAGTTGGCGAGCACGGGCGTCTCCTGGGTGTGGACGGAGGATGGCTCTGATGAGAGCAGCTAAGGCTAACCTAAGCGCGCTCCCGCGGCGAAACGGATTCTCAGCTTCGGATGCGCCCGGTCCCCGGAGGCCGGCCGGGGGTAGCGTGGGGACGTGCTCACTCCGCCCGTGACCCCCAAGCGACCGATCCAGCGAGAGCACCACGGCGACGTGGTGACCGACGACTACGAGTGGCTGCGCGAGAAGGACGACCCCGAGGTGCTCGCGCACCTCCACGCCGAGAACGCGTACACCAAGGCGAAGACCGAGCACCTCTCCCTCCTCACCGAGCAGGTGTTCGAGGAGATCCGGGCGCGCACGAAGGAGACCGACCTCTCCGTGCCGACGCGCGAGGGCGAGTGGTGGTACTTCACCCGCACCCGCGAGGGCGCCGAGTACGGCATCCACTGCCGCGTGCCCGCGGCCGGCCCCGACGACTGGGAGCCGCCCGTGCTGCCCGAGTCCGGCGGCGAGGCGCTGCCGGGCGAACAGCTGCTGTTCGACGAGAACGCCGAGGCCGAGGGGCACGAGTTCTTCGCGCTCGGCAGCTTCGACGTCTCCGCCGACGGAACGCTGCTGCTCACCGGCGTCGACGTCGAGGGCGACGAGCGATACGAGCTGCGCATCCGGGCGATCGACGGCTCCGGCCGCACCTTCGACGACGTCATCCCCGGCACCTCCGGCGGCGCCCTGTTCGACCCCAGCGGACGCTTCGTCTTCTACGCGACGGTCGACGAGTCCTGGCGGCCCGACACGATCTGGCGGCACGAGGTCGGCACCGAGGCATCCGCCGACGTCCGCGTCTTCTCCGAGCCGGACGAGCGCTACTGGCTCGGCGTCGGGATGACCCGGAGCCGCCGCTTCCTCGTCATCGAGGCGGGCTCGAACATCACGAGCGAGACCCGCCTGCTCGACGCCGACGACCCGACCGGCGAGTTCCGCGTCGTGTGGCCGCGCCGCGAGGGCGTCGAGTACGACGTGGAGCACCTCGTCGCGGGCGGGCGCGACCGGCTGCTCATCACGCACAACGACGGCGCCCCGAACTTCGAGCTCGTCTCGGTGGCCGCCGACGACCCCGAGGGCCCGCGGCGCATGCTGCTGCCGCACGACCCGGCGGTGCGGCTGGAGGGCGTGGATGCCTTCCGCGACTTCGTCGCCGTCGAGTACCGCCGCGGCGGGCTGCCCAGGGTCGCGATCGCGAAGGTTCCCGCCGCCGGCATCCCCGAGGGGGCCACCGCCGACGACACGCTGCACGAGCTCGCCTTCGACGAGGAGCTCTTCGCCGTGGGCGTGCGCGGCAACCCGGACTGGGTGCAGCCGCAGCTGCGCATCGGCTACACGAGCTTCGTCACGCCCTCGACCGTGTTCGACGTCGTCGTCGCCACCGGCGAGCGCCGGCTGCGCAAGCGCCAGCCCGTGCTCGGCGACTACGACCCCGCCCGCTACGTGCAGCGCCGCGAATGGGCGACGGCCGAGGACGGCACCCGCGTGCCGATCTCGCTCGTCTACCGGCACGACCTCGTGACGCCCGGCACCCCCGCGCCGACCCTGCTCTACGGCTACGGCTCCTACGAGCACTCGATCGACCCCGGCTTCGGCGTCGCCCGGCTCTCGCTGCTCGACCGCGGCATGATCTTCGCCGTCGCCCACGTGCGCGGCGGCGGCGAGCTCGGCCGGCACTGGTACGAGGACGGCAAGAAGCTCCGCAAGAAGCACACCTTCAGCGACTTCGTCGCCGTCGCCCGGCACCTGAGCGACGAGGGCTGGACCGCACCCGACCGGCTTGTCGCCCAGGGCGGCTCCGCCGGCGGCCTGCTGATGGGCGCCGTCGCGAACCTCGCCCCCGGGGCGTTCAGCGGCATCCTCGCCGAGGTGCCCTTCGTCGACCCGCTGACCTCGATCCTCGACCCCTCGCTGCCGCTCACCGTCATCGAGTGGGACGAGTGGGGCGACCCGCTGCACGACCCCGAGGTGTACGCGTACATGAAGTCGTACTCGCCCTACGAGAACGTGCGCGACGGCGAGCACGGCGGGCGGCACTACCCGCCGATCCTCGCGGTCACCTCGCTGAACGACACCCGAGTGCTCTACGTCGAACCCGCGAAGTGGGTGGCCCGGCTGCGCGACGCCGGCGCCGAGCCGCTGCTGCGGATCGAGATGGCGGCCGGGCACGGCGGCGTCTCCGGGCGCTACGCCTCCTGGCGGGAGCGGGCGTTCGCCTACGCCTGGGTGATCGACCGGGCGAAGGCGCACCCGAGCGGAGAGTGACTGGTTCGCTGAGCTTGGCTCGCTGAGCTCGTCGAAGCGCCTGGTTCGCTGAGCCCGCCGCAGCGCCTGGTTCGCTGAGCCCGCCGCAGCGCCTGGTTCGCTGAGCTCGTCGAAGCGAGCCCACCGCAGCGCTTCGACAGGCTCAGCGAACCACAGCGCGCTTCGACCGGCTCAGCGAACCACTCCGGCTCAGCGAACGTGCGGACGTCGGCGGCGGGTGGCACACTGGCGCGCATGCCGATCCTCGCAGCGTTGCAGCAGGTCCTTCCCGGCCGCGCCTTCGGGCCCAGCGACTCCGAGTACGACGCCGGGCGCGCGGTCTTCGCCGGCGTCGGCTCCCCCGAGGCGGTGGTCCGCCCGGCGAGCGCGGAGCACGTCGCGGCCGCCGTGCGCGTCGCCGCCGAGCATGGCGCGCCGATCGCGGTGCGCTCCGGCGGGCACGGCAGCGAGCCCGTCGACGGCGGCCTGGTCATCGACCTCGCCGAGCTCGACGGCGTCTCCCTCGGCGAGGGGCGACTCGTCACGGTGGGCGGCGGTGCGCGCTGGGGCGATGTGGCCGCCGCACTCGAGCCCGCGGGCCTCGGCGTGAGCTCGGGCGACACCCGCGACGTCGGCGTCGGCGGCCTCACGCTCGGCGGCGGCATCGGCTGGCTCGTCCGCCAACAGGGGCTCACGGTCGACGCGCTGCGCTCCGCGGAGCTCGTGACGGCGGCGGGCGAGGTGCTGCGGGTCGACGCCGAGCAGCACCCCGAGCTGTTCTGGGCGATCCGCGGCGGCGGCGGCAACTTCGGCGTCGTCACCTCCTTCACCTTCGAGGCCGTGCCCGCCGACGGGCTCGCGGGCGGTCATCTGCGCTTCGCACAGGCGGATGCCCCGGCGGTGCTCCGAGCCTGGCGCGAGGTCGTGCGCGCCGACGAGGCGCTGAACTCGACGCTGCTGGTCTTCCCGCCGTTCGCCCCCGAGGTGCCGGCGGGCCCCATGGTCGCCGTCGCCCGGCGCGGCAGCGAGGCCGAGCTGCGCGAGACGCTCGCGCCGCTGCTCGCGCTCGACTCGCTCGAGGAGACGGTGCTCGGGCCGGTCGCCTACTCCGAGCTGCTCGAGGACGCCCCGCCGGGCAAGCCGCCGTTCCGTTTCGTCGGCGGCAACGGCTTCGCGCCCGAGCTCGACGACGCGCTGCTCGAGGCCTGCCTCGCGGCACTGGCCGGTCCGGCGCCCACGATGCTGCTGCTCCGCACCCTGGGCGGCGCCTTCGGACGGGTGCCCGCCGAGGCGACGCCGATCGCCTTCCGCGACGCCGAGACCTTCGTCGTGGTCAACGCGGTGCTGCCGCAGGACGCCCCCGAGCAGCAGGTCGCCGAGCTCCGTGCGCTGCACGAGGGCGTGCTCGGCCGACTCAGCGGCGTCTACGGCAACTTCTCCGAGGAGCGCGGTGAGCACGTCATCCGCGCCATGTACCCGCCCGAGACGCTCGCCCGGCTGCGCCGGATCAAGGCCGAAGTCGACCCGCAGCAGCTGTTCCGGCACGGGCACGCGATCGCGCCGGCGTAGCCGTTCGCCGAGCTTGGTTCGCCGAGCTTGGTTCGCTGAGCTTGGTTCGCTGAGCTTGTCGAAGCGAGCCCGTCCGAGCGCTTCGACAAGCTCAGCGAACCAGCCGCTTCGACGGGCTCAGCGAACCAACCGACGCTTCGACGGGCTCAGCGAACCAGCCGCTTCGACAAGCTCAGCGAACCAGCCGCTTCGACGAGCTCAGCGAACCATGACCGGCGGGTCGGCGTGCAGCTCGGTGTCGGCCGCCACGTGCCGCCAGGCGGTGAAGGTCACCTCGAGGCCGTCGCGCGAGGGCGCGCAGACCATCGGCCCGGCCGACGCGTCCGACGGGAACGGCGTCACCCGGAACGTACGCCACGGCCCGTCGTCGGCCCGAGCGCGCAGCACGACGGCATCGGCGATCCGGCTCGCGCGGATGGTCACGATGCACCCCGCCCACTCGGGCACGGGCGCCATCGACCAGTCCGAGCGGCCGTCGGTCACGACCGCCCCGAGCTGGGGCACGCCGTCGCTCAGCTCGATGCCCGCTTTGACCCAGCGCTCCGGGCCGGCGACGAGCATGAGCCCCGCCTGGTCGTAGAGCTCGCTGAGCGAGGCGCTGTCGAAGGAGACCTCGATCGCGGCATCCGCCGGCCACGCACCGAGCAGGGCGTGCCCGTCGTCGTGCACGAAGCCGTACAGCGTCTCGCGCCAGTAGTCGCTGCCCTCCAGCGCCCGCACGACGAGCGCGTCGCCGCGCTGCTCGGTCGAGGCGGGCTCGCGGGTCCAGCGGCCGTCGCTCCAGGGGACGCGCATCGTCAGCCCACGTACCCGTGGAAGGGATCTTCGCGCTCGGCGCGCTTCAGCTCGGCCGTCTCGACGGCGCGCTCGAGGTCCTCGAAGAGCTCGCGCATGCGCTGTGGGCGGGCGAGCTCGTACTCGGCATCCACCTCGATCTGCGGCCACTCACGGTCGAGCCTGGCCTCGATCGCACCGGCGACGTCGTTCCACGCCTCGTCGCGCGCGCGGGTGGCGAACTCGCGCAGGTACTCGGGGTCTTCGCGCAGCTCCCAGAGCCGCTTCGCGACCGAGGTGTAGACCTTCTCGCGGCGGCGCAGGTTGCCGGTGTCGGCGCGGCGGTAGTCGTGCTGGTGCTTCGCCTTGCCCTCGCGCTTCGCGGCGGTCTCGCGATCCTCGGCGGAGAGCTCGGCGGTCGCGTCGGCCTGCTGCACGAGTTCGTACAGCACCTCGCGCGCGGCCGCGGCGGCACGGTCGTCGTCGTAGCGCTCCTCTCCGCGCAGCGCCTCGACCACGAAGCGGTTGCGGAGCGTCATCCGGCCCGCCGATTCGGCGAGCATCACGCCCTCGTCGATCATCTCCTCGACGCTGGGCGGCTGGACCTCCGGCAGGGCGGCGCGGTCGAACGGCTTGAACTTCGGACGCCTCCGACGGAACCAGCGCATGCGGGCTCCCTTCCGACTCCGATGCCCGCCTTCGAGCCTAGCGGCGGGAGCCCGGACGATGGGAGGGGGCGGCGGCCGCGGCGATCAGCTCGGGCAGTGCAGCTGCGTGCGCTCGCCCGAGCGGTCGATGTCGTGCTCCGACATCGGTTTGCCGCAGAGCGGGCAGGCCGGCGGGCGCTCGGCGACGGGCTCCTCGTCGTAGGGGCCGAGGGGCGGGGGCCCGATGTACGGCAGGAGCTTCGCGTTGAGCTTGTCGATGAGGCCCGCGTACCCCCGTCGGGGCGAGTCGCCTGCGGGGTGTTCTCTTCGTGTCACAATCATTAGTGTACTAATTATTAGCTCATGCGCAATACTGGAGGAGTGACCATGCAGGAGCAGCGCGCGAGCGACGACCGCACGGATGCCTCGATCGTCGAGATCGACGGCGAGCCCATCGACCTTCTGGCCCTCGAGAATCAGGTGTGCTTCGCCCTCGCCGTCGCCGCCCGCGGCGTGATCGGGGTCTACCGTCCCATCCTCGAGCCGCTCGGCCTCACCCACCCGCAGTACCTCGTCATGCTCGCGCTGTGGCAGCGCAGCCCCCGCACGGTCCGCGACCTCGGCGCCGCCCTCCAGCTCGAGCCCGCCACCCTCTCGCCGCTCCTGAAGCGCCTCGAGGCGCAGGGCTATCTGACCCGGCAGCGCAGCACGAAGGACGAGCGCGCCCTCGACGTCGAGCTCACCCCCTCGGGCCGGGCGCTGCGCGAGCAGGCGCTCGGCATCCCGCCGCAGGTCGTCGACCGGCTCGGCATGACCCTGGAGGAGCTCGGCTCGCTGCGCGACCGGCTCGGCGAGGTCATCGACGCGGTGCAGCGCGGCGAGCGCTGAGCCGGCCAGAGGCTCGGCACCGCGAGCACCGGGCGGCGCGCCTCCTCAGGCCTGCGGATCGAACCCCGCGATGCGCCCGTCGGGCGAGGCGAACTTCGCGATGAGGCTGCAGTCCTTCGCGCCGTAGCCCTCGCCGATCAGCCGCTCGAACTGATCGAGCGCGATCCGGGCCGCCGGCGTGCGCACCCCGGCCGCCCCGGCGGCCTCGACCGCGAAGGACAGATCCTTCTCGGCGAGCGCGGCCGTGAACGTCGCGTCGAAGTTGCGGTTCGCCGGACTCGTCGGCACGACGCCCGGCGCGGGGTACCAGGTGCGCAGCGGCCAGGACTCCCCCGACGAGACGGCCGCCACCTCGAAGAAGCGCTCGGGATCGAGGCCCAGCGACGCGGCGAGCGCCGCCCCCTCGGCGACGCCCAGCAGTGAGACGAAGAGCATGAGGTTGTTCGCGAGCTTGGCGGCGATGCCGCTCGTCGCCCCGCCGAGCTCGAAGACGTGCCCGGCGAAGGGTTCGACGAAGCCGCGGGCGAGCGCCGTCGCCTCGGCCTCGCCGCCGAGCATGACGGTGAGCGTGCCGGCGGCGGCGCCGGCGATGCCGCCCGAGACGGGCGCGTCGACGAAGCGGATGCCTCGGGCCCCCGACTGCTCGTGGCACCAGCGCGAGGTCTCGACGTCGACGGTGGAGGTGTCGAGCAGCAGCGCCGAGGCGGGCGCGGTCTCCCACACGCCGCCCGGGCCCTCGTAGACGGCGCGCACGTGCTCGCTGCGCGGCAGCGAGGTGAAGACCGCCTCGGCTCCGGCGACGGCCTCGGCGATGGAGGCCGTGACGCGCACGCCCCTGGCCGAGGCATCCGCCGCGGCCTCGGCGGCGACGTCGAAGCCGCGCACCTCGTGACCCGCCGCGACGAGGTTCCCCGCCATCGGCGCACCCATGTGCCCCAGCCCGATCCAGGCGATGACCGACATGACGACCTCCTCGACCCCGGTGTCGATGTGCTCACTCCCCACGGTACGCCTGCCCCGCCGCGGCGCTACAGCATCAGCTCCTCGGGCCCGGAGAGCTCGCGCCAGCCGCTCGCGGCGACGGCCCGGGGCATCCGGTCGGCGGCGACGAGCTGCGGCATCGCGAGCCGGGCGAGTTCGGCGATCTCAGCGATCGGCGCCTGGAAGGTGCGGAAGCCGCCGAGCTCGGGCAGTGCGCCGGATGCCGAGCGGCCCGGCGTCGCCTCGCGCTCGACGATCGAGGCGATGAGCGCGGACTGGTCGAGCACGAAGCCCGCCGCGGCGAGCCGCTCGCCGCGCAGCCAGGCGACGACCTTGAAGAAGCGGCGCGGCAGCCGGATGCCCCGATACGGCGGGTCGTCCGCGGCGAGCACGGGCGCGGTGAAGACGCTGAGCCGCAGCCCCTCGGTCTCGCCGAAGGCGAGCACGTGATCCTCGAGGCCGAGCCACAGCTGCTTGGACTGGTTGAAGCCCGCGGCCTGCGGCGCGGCGTTCGGGTAGTGGAAGGTGTCGGACTCCGCCCGGGCGGCGACGGCCGGATCGCCCCAGACCGGATCGCGGCGGCGCACGAGGTGGCCGCGGTCGAGCGGGTTGTCGGCGTAGACGCCGGGGCCGGCCTGCCAGTCGGCGGGGATGCGCGGGTCGAGCCGCCAGCGGTCGCCCGAGCGTTCGCGCTCGACGAGCTGCGCCCCGTCGAGGTTGACGCCCGTCACCCGGGCCAGCCGCCGCAACTGGTCGAGCCGCACCGAGAAGTGCACGTAGTCCAGCAGCACCGTGTCGGGCTCGGCCGCGTCGAGCGGCATGGGCAGCGGCACCGGCATGGGCAGCTCGCCCCCGAGGAAGTCCGTCTCGTACCCCATGCCCCCAGCCCAGCACACCCCGCCGACGCCCGTGCGCCGGCCGGGCGGGGCACGGCAGAATGTCCCCATGGATCTGCTGCTGGCCGCCGTGCTCGCGCTCCTCGCCATCGCCGCGGCGACGGCGTTCGCGCCGAAGCTCGGCGTCGCCGCGCCGCTCCTGCTCGTGCTGGTCGGGCTCGGCGTCGGCCTCCTGCCGATCGTGCCGGCCTTCGAGGTCGACCCGGAGTGGATCATCGCGGGCGTGCTGCCGCCGCTGCTCTACTCGGCCGCCGTCTCGATGCCGGCGATGGAGTTCCGCCGCGACTTCGGCGCGATCAGCGGTCTCTCGGTGGTGCTGGTCGTGGTCACCTCGGTGCTGCTCGGGCTGCTCTTCGCGTGGCTCATCCCCGACCTCGGCATCGCCGCCGGCATCGCGCTCGGCGCGATCGTGAGCCCGACCGACGCGGTGGCGACCTCGATCGTGAAGCGGCTCGGCGTCTCGCCGCGCGTCGTGGCGATGCTCGACGGCGAGAGCCTGCTCAACGACGCGAGCGCGCTCGTGCTGCTGCGCTCGGCGATCGCGGGCATGGCGGCGACGGTCTCGCTCTGGAGCGTCGCGGGCTCCTTCGTCTACTCCGTCGTGCTCGCAGCCGTGATCGGCGTCGTCATCGGCTGGGTCAACCTGCGGGTTCGGGCGCGCGTGATGAACCCGACCGTGAACACCGTCATCTCCTTCACGATGCCGTTCCTCGCCTCGATCCCCGCCGAGCACTTCGGCGCCTCCGGGCTCGTCGCGGCCGTCGTCGCGGGGCTCGTCACGGGGCGCGGCGCGGCGAAGTTCCTGAGTCCGCAGCATCGCCTGTCCGATGCGCAGAACTGGCGCACGGTGGAGCTCGTGCTCGAGGGCGCCGTGTTCCTCATCATGGGGCTCGAGCTCACCGCGATCGTCGACGATGTCGAGACCGCGCACTCGGGCGCCTGGCACGCGGCAGGGCTCGCCGCGATCGCCCTCGCGGCCACGATCCTGATCCGCGCCGCGTACGTCGCCCCGCTGTTCGCCGGGCTCGCCCGCCGGGCGAAGCGCGCCGAGGGCATCCGCGAGTTCATCCGCACGAAGCAACAGACGAACCCGGGCGCCGCGATCCCGGTGCACCCGAAGGCCTCCCCCGCGCAGGCCGACCGGATGCGCTCCATGTTCCGCCGCCGCGTCGCCGACATCGACTACTACCTCGACGAGCGGCTCGGCTGGCGCGAGGGCACCGTGGTCGTCTGGGCGGGCATGCGCGGCGTCGTGACGCTCGCGGCGGCGCAGACCCTCCCCTCGGACACGCCCAACCGCTCGCTGCTCGTCTTCATCGCCTTCCTCGTCGCGATCGGCTCGCTGCTGATCCAGGGCGGCACCCTGCCGTGGCTGGTGCGCTGGGTGATGCCCGCCCGCGACCCCGAGGACGGCGCCGCCGAGCGCCGCGAACTCCGGCACGTGCTGCAGTCGGCCGCGATGACCGAGCTCTCCGGCTCGGAGGATCCCGCCATCCGCGCCATGGCCGAGCGCATGCGCGCCGCCTGGCAGCTCTCGAACCAGGAGGGCGTCGGCGAGGACTCCGACGAGGAGCTCGCCGAGGTCGAGGGGGCGGATGCCTCGGCGGGGGCCGCCCCGCCGGCCGAGAGCCAGCCCGAGCCCGAGAGCCAGCCCGGGCCCGAGCCCGGCCAGCGCCGCCTCGTCGATCCCGAGCGGGTGCGCCAGCTGCGGCTGCGGATGATCCGCGCCCAGCGCGACGCCCTGCTCGACGCGCGCGACGAGGGCCGGTTCAGCGCGGCCTCCCTGAGCGCGGCCCTCGAGGATCTCGACGCCGAGCAGATCAGCATCGAGTTGAAGGCGATCGAATAATCCGTGGCGCGATCCGCGTCATGATCGCGCCGCATCCGCATCCCTCCAGTAGGCGCATCGCGAACGGAGGGAGACCGGATGGCCCGCCACCTCGAGTTCGTCTTCGGCCCGCTCGGCGAGGAGACCCGTCTGCCCTGCGCGTGCGCCAGGGACGGCAACCATCTGCGCCCCACCTCCGTCGACCGCGTCGGCGCGCTCGACCCCGAGTCGCTCGCCCGCGCGGAGCGGCTGCGCGCCCGCCGTCGTGGCCACCGCCGCCGCTTCAGCTTCGAGCTCTCCGAGCAGCCCAGGCACGCCGCCTGAGCCCGCCCAGCGCCCGTCATCCCGCGGGAGTCGTCCCGAGGTACCACGCATCTCCCTCGCCCGGCTGATGCCCCACCCCCGCCCCGACGGGTGAACTGGAACCATCGCCCGGCGCGGCCCCTGCCCGGCGCGCTCGTGCACCGATGCCCGCTCCATCCGGCCGTGCCCCCGACCGGAGATCGCCATGACCTTCCTCACCCGAGCCAGTCTCGCCAATCGCGCCATCGTCGGCCTCATCACCATCGCCATCGCCCTGCTCGGGCTCGTGGCGATGGGCTCGCTCCGCCAGGAGCTGATGCCACCGGTGAAGTACCCGGGCGCGTTCATCTCCGTCCAGGCCGCGGGCCTCGCGCCCGAGCAGATGGCGGAGGTCGCGACCGAGCCGGTCGAGCAGTCGCTGCGCTCGGTCGCCGGCATCACCGAGGTGAGCTCGGTGTCCAGCACCGGCTCGTCGCAGATCTCCGTGACGTGGCCCTTCGAGCTCGACGCCGAGGAGACCGAGCGGGCCATCCGCTCCGCCGTCGACGGTGCGAAGGCCGCACTGCCGCAGGGTGCGCGCGTCGACGTCATGTCGGGCTCCAGCAGCGACATGCCCGCGATGATGTTCACCGCCGGCTCCTCCGGCGACCCGGTCGCCTTCGCCGACTCGCTCGAGCAGACCGTGCTGCCGGCGCTGCGCTCGGTCGACGGGGTGCGCGAGGCGACGCTGTCGGGGCGCGAGGAGCAGCGCGTCGAGGTCGCGATCCGGCCGGCCGACCTCGATCGGCTGAAGGTCGAGGCCGCCTCGGTGCTGCAGGCGCTCCAGGCGAACGCCGCCGTGCAGCCCGCCGGCCAGGTCGAGGGCGCCGAGGGCGCCGTCTCGGTGACGGTGGGCCCCGGCCTCGAGAGCATCGAGGCGATCCAGGCGCTGCCCGTGCAGGTGCAGGAGGGCTCGGTGCGCGTCGGCGACGTCGCCGACGTCTCGCTGCAGTCCGTGGCCGCGACGAGCATCTCCCGCGTGAACGGCAAGCCCGCGCTCACCATCCAGATCATCCCCGGCTCGGGTGCGAACGTCGTCGACATCTCGCACGGCGTCCAGGCGCAGCTCGACGGCTTCACCGAGTCGCTCGACGCCGAGTTCGTCACCCTCTTCGACCAGGCGCCGTACATCGAGCAGTCCATCCACGACCTCTCCGTCGAGGGCGCGCTCGGCCTGCTCTTCGCCGTCATCGTGATCTTCGCGTTCCTGCGCTCGTGGCGCTCGACCGTGATCGCCGCGGTGTCGATCCCGCTGTCGCTGCTGATCACGATGATCGGGCTCTGGTGGAGCGACAACACGCTGAACATCCTCACGCTCGGCGCCCTCACGATCGCGATCGGCCGCGTGGTGGACGACTCGATCGTGGTCATCGAGAACATCACGAGACACGCGGAACGACGCGCGCCGACCCCCGCCGACATCGTCACCTCGGTGAAGCAGGTCGCCGGCGCGATCACGGCGTCGACGCTGACGACGGTCGCGGTGTTCCTGCCGATCGCCTTCGTCTCGGGTCTGACGGGCCAGCTGTTCCGGCCCTTCGCGATCACCGTGACGATCGCCCTGCTCGCCTCGCTCGTCGTGGCGCTCACGATCGTGCCCGTGCTCGCCTACTGGTTCCTGAAGAACCGCGCGGCGAAGCAGCTCACGGCGGCGGATGCCTCGGCGGAGTCCGTGGCGGCCGGCGCGGCCGGCGCGGCCGGCGCGGCCGGCGCGGCCGCGCACGACGCCGAGCACGACGCCCCGCTCGACGCCGCCGCGGTCGCCCGGGCGGAGATGCAGAGCCCCGAGGACCGGCTGCAGCGCAGCATCATGCCCGCGCTCGGCGCGACCCGCCGGCATCCCTTCATCACCCTCGGCGCCTCGATCGTCATCCTCGTCGCTACGCTCGCCCTGAGCGTCGTCATCCCCACCGACTTCCTCGGCGAGTCCGGGCAGCAGAGCCTCTCGCTGCAGCAGACCCCGAAGGATGCCGTCGACCTCGAGTCGCGGGCGAAGGCGGCCGAGCCCGTGGAGCGCGCGCTCAGCAAGGTCGAGGGCGTGCGCGACGTCGTCGCCGCCATCCCGGCCCAGTCGAGCACGGCCGGCGAGCCCGCCAAGATCAGCTACGACATCCTGCTCGCCGACGGCGCGAAGGCCGACACCGTCCGCGGCGCGGTCGAGCGCGCGCTCGAACCGCTCGGCGACCCGGAGCAGTTCGAGCTCACCGCGGTCGACACCAGCGGGTTCGGCGGCGGCGGCATCGAGCTGCGCGTGCTCGGCAACGACCCCGTCGCCCTGCGCGAGGCGAGCGACTCGCTCGTGAAGGCCCTCGAGGGCGAGCCGGGCGTGGAGAAGGCCACGAGCAGCCTGTCCGGCGATCAGCCCGTCGTGCGCGTCGTCGTCGACCCGGCGAAGGCCGCGGCCCTCGGCTTCGACCAGCAGCAGATCGCGCAGGCGATCGACGCGGCGCTGAGCGGCACGCCCGCCGGCACCCTCATGCTCGAGGGCCGCGAACGCAACATCGTGATCCGCACGAGCACGGTCACCGGTGGCGCCGCGGGCGTCGCCGAGCTGCTGCTGCCCGTGACCCCGAAGCAGACCGCCGCCGCCCAGAAGGCCGCGTTCGACAAGCTGAAGGCCGAGCAGGAGCAGCAGGCGGAGAGCGCGCAGGCGGATGCCGCGAACGCGCTCGATCGGCAGATCTCCGAGGCGCAGTCGGCCCGGAGCGAGCTGCGCGGTCAGCTCGGCACCCTGCGCGAGCAGCTCGCCGCGCTCCAGGCCGCGCCCATCGTGCCCGCGGTGCCGGGCTCGCCCGAGGAGGAGGCCGTCGCCGCCGCCATCCGGGAGCGCCAGGAGCAGCTCGCCGGCCTCGAGTCCGCGATCGCGCAGACCGAGCAGGGCATCACCGCGAGCGACGAGCAGGTGGACCAGCTCCGCAAGGCGCAGCGCGAGGCCGACGAGCAGCGCGCCGAGGCCGAGCGCATGGAGCAGGAGCAGACCGCCGCCGGCGAGCTCCGCGGCACCGCCGTGCGCGTCGCGGACGTCGCCAGCGTCACCGAGGAGCGCACCGCCCCGTCGGTGACCCGCATCGGCGGCGAGCGCGAGGTCGCCATCACGGTCACCCCGAAGAGCGGGGCGCTCGACGCGGCGAACGCGGCCGTCACCGCGGCGATGGCCGAGGTGACCCTGCCGAGCGGCGTGCACTACGAGGTCCACGGCGTCGCGGCTGAGCAGGACGAGGCGTTCGGCCAGCTCGGGCTCGCGATGCTCGCCGCGATCGTGCTCGTGCTGTTCGTCATGATCGGCACGTTCCGCAACCTGCGGCAGCCGATGATCCTGCTCGTCTCGGTGCCGTTCGCGGCGACCGGCGCGCTGCTCGGCCTGTTCCTCACCGGGACGCCGCTCGGCCTGCCCGCCCTCATCGGCCTGCTGATGCTCATCGGCATCGTCGTGACGAACGCGATCGTGCTGATCGACCTGGTCAACAAGCTGCGCGAGGGCGGTGCGACGCTCGAGGACGCGGTGCGCCACGGCACCCGGCTGCGGCTCCGCCCGATCCTCATGACCGCGGCCGCGACGATCTTCGCCCTCCTGCCGATGGCCTTCGGGCTGACCGGCGGCGGCGTGTTCATCTCGCGCCCGCTCGCGATCGTCGTCATCGGCGGGCTCATCTCCTCGACGCTGCTGACGCTCGTGCTGGTGCCGATCCTGTACCTGCTGTTCGAGCGGGGACGCGATCGGCGGATGGCCCGGCGCGCCCAGCGCCGCGAGCGCCGTGCCGCGCGCCGCGACGGCGGCTCGGGCACCGGCTCCGCCGACGGCGGGTCGAAGGACGGCGGCCTGACGGACGACGGACCGGGTTCCGGACCGGGCACGGGGGTTCCCGGACCGGGCCTGCCGTCGCCGACGGCCGGCTGAGGGCGCGTGCCGGGCAGCATTGGGGGCTGCCCGGCACGGCGCCCCGCGCACGCACCGGATGCGGCTGCACGCCATCCGGTGCGTGCGTGCGTCCGGGCGCGGCCCGGCCCGCGCGCAGGCTTCGTCGGACGCGCGCAGGTTCGTCGGACGCGCTCAGGTTCGTCGGACGCGCTCAGGTTCGTTGGACGCGCTCGACCGACCTCCCGTCTCGCAGCGTCAGCCGGCGACGAGCACGCCGCCGAGCGCGACGCCCGCGACGACGAGCGTCGAGGCGCCCGCGAGCGCGACGGGGCGGAACCCGACCCGGCGGAACATCGAGAACCGCACGCCCGTGCCGAGCGCGAACATCGCCATGGCGAGCAGGACCGTCTGCACGACGCCCGCACCGGCGAGCACGCCCGGGGGCAGCACGCCCGTCCAGCGCACGAGCACCATGGCGAGGAAGCCCACGACGAAGAGCGGCACGATCGGCGGGCGCCTGCCGGTGGGCACCGCGCCGTCGGCCTGCTCGCGACGCATCGCGCGGCGCCGCTGCACGGAGACGACCGCGAGCACCGGAGCGAGCAGCAGCACCCGCGCGAGCTTCACGACGACGGCCGCGGCGAGCCCCGCCCCGCCGATCGCGGAACCGGCGGCGACGACCTGCGCGACCTCGTGGATCGAGCCGCCGGCCCACAGCCCGGTGCGCAACTCGCCGAGCCCGAGCGCGGCGCCGAGCAGCGGGATCAGCGGGATCATCAGTGTGCCGAACAGCACGACGAGGGCGAGGGCCGTGACGACCTCCTCCTCGTCCTCGGTCTCGATGACGCCGTCCACGGCGGCGACGGCGGCCGCCCCGCAGATGGAGAAGCCGCAGGCGATGAGCAGACGCTGCGTCGGCGAGACGCCCAACGCCCGGCCGATCCCGAGGGTCGCGAGGATGCCGACGGCGACGATCGCGACGACGACCGCGATCATGCCCGGCCCGAGCGCGAGGATGTCGCCGAGCACGAGCTGCAGGCCGAGCAGCACGATGCCGATCCGGAGCAGCCGCTTCGCCGCGAGCGCGAGGCCGGGGTCGAGCGAGGCGGGCAGGGGCAGCAGGTTGCGGCAGGCGACGCCGAGCACGATCGCGACGAGGAGCGCGCTCACGGTCGGCAGCACGAGCGTGAGCGCGAGCGAGACGCCGGCCGCCGCGAGGGCGAGGGCGAGTCCGGGGGCGAGGGCGCGCGGCCGCGCGGATCGGGAGGCGGTGCTCGGGACGGGGTTCGGGGCGGGGCTCGGACGTGCGGGACTGCTCACCAGTTCACTCTGGGCGCCGCGGACGGTTCGCAGTAGCCGCCGATCCGGCATCGAGTCATATCATCGTGATATGCCCTCGACGCCGCAGCAGCGCTGGCCCGACCTGGCCGTGCTCGAACTCCTCGTCGCCGTGGCCGAGCACGGCGGCCTGGGCGCCGCGGCGCGCGCGGTCGGGATGGCCCAGCCGAACGCGAGCCGCGCCATCGCCCGCCTCGAAGGCGAGCTCGGACTCGACCTCGTGGCGAGGCATCCGCGCGGCTCGCGCCTCACCCCGGCCGGCGCCGCCGTCGCCGACTGGGCGCGCCGCGTGCTCGACGACGCCCGCGAGCTGATGACGGCGAGCGCCGCCCTCCGCGCCGACCGCGACGCCCACCTCGACGTGGCCGCGAGCCTTACGGTCGCCGAGTACCTCGCGCCCGCCTGGCTCGCCCGGCTGCGACGGGCGCGGCCCGAGCTCGAGGTGCAGCTGCGCGTCGCGAACTCGGCCGAGGTGTTCGCCCTCGTCGCCTCGGGGGCGTGCGAGCTCGGCTTCGTCGAGACGCCGCGCGTGCCCGCCGGACTGCGCAGCGTGACCGTCGCCGACGATCGCCTCGCGGTCGTCGTCGCCCCCGACCATCCGTGGGCCCGCCGCCGGCTGCTCACCCCCGCCGAGCTGGCCGCGACCCCGCTCGTCGTGCGCGAGGGCGGCTCCGGCACCCGCGCCACGCTCGCGGCGGCGCTGGAGCGGCTCGGCATCCCCGAGCATGAGCTCGCCGCGCCCAGCCTCGAACTCGGCAGCAACGCCGCCGTCCGGGTGAGCGCCGCGGCAGGGGCGGGGCCCGCCGTGCTGAGCGAGCTCGCGGTCGCCGGCTGGATCGCCCGCGGCGACCTCGTCGAGGTGCCCGTCGACGGGCTCGAGCTCCGTCGACGCCTGCGCGCGGTGCGCCGCGCGACCGCCCGGCCGAGCGAGGCCGCCGCCGAGCTCGTCGCGATCGCCCGCCGCTCCTCGCGTCCGGCGTAGCGCGGGCGCGGCGCCCCGCCTGCCTCCGCACCGCCGTGTCGTCACTATTTGCGGGTGGCGCCGGCTCGCAACCCGCAAATCGTGACCGCATGGCAAGGGTGCGCTCGGGTAGGTGGCGCGGATGTGGGCCGGGGCCCCCGGGGGGCGGGTCAGGTGGGGGCGTGGGGCAGGTAGGGGCCCGTCAGGCGGGGCGGAGGGTGGCGAGGATGGCGGCGGCGACCTCGGCCCGGTCGCGCTCGGGCTCGAACACGAGCCATTCGAGTCCCGCCAGCAGCACCGCGCCGAACACGGCCGAGGCGCGCAGGCCCGCCGCGGCCGTCGAGGCATCCGCGTCCCCCGCATCAGCGGGTCCGGATGCCTCGGCGATCGCCTCGGCGAACACCGCGAGCGCCTCGTGCCGCAGCGCGAACAGCGTCTCCTGCCAGGCCCGATCGGTGCGGAAGATCTCCGCCGCCATCAGCTTCGCGAGCGCAGAGTTCGCCGCGATCACGTCGAGCAGCTCCGCGACCAGGGCCTCGATGGCCTCCTGTCCGCGGCGCTCGCCCTTCGCCCGGCGCAGCGACTCGGCGAGCGCGCCGACCCGCTCCTTGAGCAGGGCCTCGAAGAGCAGGTCCTTGGAGCTGAAGTTGTAGTAGAGGCTGCCCTTGGCGACGCCGGCGCGCTCGGCGACCTCGTCCATCGTCGTGCCGGTGATGCCCTTCGTGGCCGCCAGCTCGAGCGCGGCGTCGAGGATCTGGCGCTTCGTCGTAGTGGTGCGGGCCACGGGCATCTCCTGGTCGGCGGCGGGCGGTCGGCGGCGGGCGGTCGGCGGCGGGCGGTGGCTCAGATCACGAGCTCGGGGTGCAGCCGGCCGATGCTCCACACCCGCTGCTTGCCGGCGCTCCAGGCGCTGATCGCGAGCGATCCGACGAGGATGCCGGCCATGACGAGCACCGCGAGCCACAGTCTAGAGTCGACCCCGCCCGTGATGAGCTCGCGCAGGCCGTTCACCACGTAGGTGGCGGGCATGAACGGGTGCAGCGCCTGGAAGAACGCGGGCGTCGTCTCCACCGGGTACGTGCCGCCCGAGCTGCTGAGCTGCAGCATGAGCAGCACGAGGCTCACCACGCGCCCCGCGGCGCTGCCGAGCACGACGATGAACATCTGCTGCAGGGCGAGGAACGCGAGCGTCACGAGGTAGATGAACGCCGCCGTGCCGAGCCAGTACTGCGGCTGCAGCCCGATGCCGTAGACGAGCACGAGCACCATGATGACGACCTGGCCGAGCCCGATCGCCATGGCCGGCAGGAACCCGGTCATCACGGCGCGGAGGCCGGTGGCGCCGGCCGCGAGCGCGCGACTCGGCAGCGCCCGCAGGATGAGCCAGGTGATGAGCCCGCCGACGAAGGTGGCGAGGGCGATGAAGAACGGCGCGAAGCCCTCGCCGAAGCTCTTGGACTCGTGCTGCCAGCGCTCGTCGAGCGCGACCGGGGCGGACATCACCTCGGACTTCGCCTCGAGGCCGGCGCGGCTGAGCTGCGGCGCCGCCTCCGCCCCGGAGCCGAGCTCGTCGGCGAGGGTGCGGCTGCCGTCGGCGAGCGTTCCGGCGCCGTCGGCGAGCTTCGTGCCGCCGGCGGCGAGCTCGCCCGTGCCGTTCACGAGCGAGTCGGTTCCGCCCGCGAGGGTCGCGGCGCCGTCGGCGACGGTTCGGGCTCCGGATGCCGCGTCGCCCGACTTCGCCGCGAGCTCGGCGGTGCCGTCGCGGAGCTGGGCGGCGCCCGCGGCGAGCTGCTGCGCCCCGGGCTGCCCGGCGGCGAGCGCGGCGGCCAGCTCGTCGGTCTTCCCGGCGAAGCCGGCGCTCTTCGCCGCGTACTCCTGCGCCCCGGGGAGCGCGGCCTGCGCCCGCCCGTTCAGCTCGTTCGCGCCGTCGGCGAGCTGCTGCACGCTGTCGAGGTAGGCGGCCGCCGGCACCTCCGGGTGCGCCTGCATCGCGGCGAGCAGCTCGTCGATCCCGCCGGAGAGCGTGCCGGTGCCGCCGGCGAGCGCGGCGGTGCCGTCGCTGAGCGCCCCGGCGCCGTCGGCGAGCGCGTGCGCGCCCGCCGCGAGGTCCTGGGAGCCGGATGCCGCGTCACCGACCTTGCCCGCGAGCACCGCCGAACCGTCGGCGAGCCGGGCGGCGCCGCCGGCGAGTTCGCCCGCCCCGTCGCGCAGCTGCGCGAGCCCGTCGGCGAGCGTGCCGGAGCCGTCGGCGAGCCGGATGGCGCCCGCGTCGAGCTGACCGGCGCCGTCGGCGAGCTCCCCGATGCCGACGACGAGCGCGCCGGCTCCGGTCTTCGCGGTGGCGACCCCGTCGGCGAGCTGATCGGCCCCGTCTGCGGCCCGGCGGATGCCGTCGCCCGCGTCGGTGATGCCGACGAGCAGGGTGTCGGCGGTGCGCTTGGAGACCTGCTCGGCGACGGCGTCCTTCAGCTGCACCATGGCCTGCTTGCCGAGGGTGGAGGCGAGGAAGTTGTTCGCGTCGTTGTAGTCGACCTCGACGCTCGCGGGGCGGGGCTCGTCGGTGCCGACGGAGACGGCCCGCTCCGAGAAGTCGCGCGGGATGGTGACGGCGAAGTAGTAGTCGCCGGCGGCGACGCCGCTCGAGGCATCCGCCGCGTCCGTGACCTGCCAGTCGAGCTGTCCGCCGTCGGTGAGCTCCTCGACGAGGTCGTCGCCCGCGGTGACGCGGTCGCCGTCGAGGCGGGCGCCGGCGTCCTCGTTCACGAGGGCGACGGGCAGGTTCTTCAGCTCGTCGGTGGGCGCCCAGAACGCCCAGAGGTAGAGGGCCCCGTAGATGAGCGGGATGAACAGCAGGACCGCGATGGCGATCTTCGGCAGCGTGCCCGCTCGGAAGCGGCGCAGCTCGGTGCCGGGTGAGAGGAAGGCGAACATCAGGCGTGCTCCAGGAGGAGGTCGAGGTCGTCGGCGTCGTCGGCGCCGGTCGGCGTCGAGTCGGCCCGTTCGGCCGTCGGGAGGATGGACTGGGCGGCGGGCTCGATGCCGAGCTCGGCCCAGAGGCGGGGGTCGGGTGCGGCGGCCGAGACGACGACCGCGGTGCCGGTGCGGGCGATCGCGTCGAGGCTGCGCCAGACGGCCGCTCGGGCGGCCGGCGAGGCGAGCTCATCGAGACCGTCGAAGCAGAGCAGGCGCGGCTCGCTCATCATGGCGAGCGCGATGCGCAGCAGTGCGGTCTGCGCCTCGTCGAGTTCCCAAATGACGGTGTCGGGGGCGGGCAGCGGCGTCTCGCCGAAGACGGGGCCGAGGACGGCGCGCAGGGCCGCCTCGTCGGGGCGGCGCACGAACGCCCACCACGGCGAGATCCAGGCGGCGCGTTCGCGGACGGCGGCGCCGACGGTGACGGATTCCTCGAGCTCGTCGATGCCCGCGAAGCCCGCGATGCCGGACTCGCGCTGCACGCGGCGTGCGCCGCGCGGCAGTTCGCGGCCGAGGGTCTCGAGCGTGCCGGCCGAGGGCTTCATGCGCCCGGCGAGGGTGAGCAGGAGGCTGGTGCGGCCGCTGCCCGAGGGCGCGTGCAGCACGGTGAGGCCGTCCTGGATGCGGAGGTCGAGCGGGCCGTAGACGGGTCCGCGCTTCGATTCGAGGGCGAGGTCGTTCGCCCTGGCGATGGTCGGCACGTGCGTTCCTTCGATTCGTGCGGTGGGATGGTTCGCACGTCTTTGTACTGACCAGTCAGTTTAATCACGAGAAGCGGATGCCGCAAGCGCCCTCTTCCCCTGGCGCACTCAGGCGTGCGCGGCGGACTGCCCGGCGAAGACGTTCAGCACGATCACCCCGGCGATGATGAGCGCGATGCCGATGAGCTTCGGCACCGTCAGGCTCTCGCCGAGGAACAGCACCCCGATCGCGACGATCGCCGCCGTGCCGACGCCCGACCAGATCGCGTAGACGATGCCGATCTCGAGCTCCCGCACGGCCTGCGCGAGCATCAGGAACGACACCCCGTAGCCGGCGAGCACGCCGACCGTCCACCACAGCTTCGTGAAGCCCTCGGTCTTGCCGATGAAGCTCGTCGCGGCGACCTCGAAGGCGATCGCGAGCGAGAGGAAGAGCCAAGCCATGGCGGTCCGTTCCGCCCCGTGCGCAGGGTGCGCCGGGCTCAGCCCGCCGGGGTCACATTCGCATTGTCGCGGAAGAGGTTGTCCGGGTCGACCTCCGCCTTGATGCGGCGCAGCCGCTCGAGGGTCGCGGGCGGGAAGGCGGCGGCCAGGCGCTCCGGCCCGAGCTCGGACTCGAAGCTCAGGTACGCGCCGCTCATGTGCGGCTCGAGCAGCTCGTCCCAGCGCTCGCTCGTACGACGGTTCGGCGTGCCGAAGGCGACGACCGAGAACTCCGCGTCGCGGTGCGCGTACGCGGTGGCGTCGGCGGGCACGTCGTGCACGGCGCCGCCGGCCGCGCGCACCTGGAAGAAGTAGCTCGCGCCGCTCTCGAGGAAGCGCGTCGCATCCCGGGCGAACTCCGGCGTGAACCGGCCGATCAGCCCGGTGCGCGACAGCGGCTCCCCCTCGGCGCTGTGGCTCGCGTCGCTCGCGTTCGACACGATGCCGCGGTACGTCGTGAAGCGCACGTCCTGTGCGACGAGCTGCGCCGCGTCGGCGAGCGGGTTCAGCCGCTCGAGCACGGTGTCGGCGTCGTCGGAGTCGACCACCACGAGCACGTGCGCGAGCGGTGGCCGGCTGGCGCTGCCGGGCTGCACGATGAGGAAGCTCGTGAGGTCGCGCGGGGCGTCGACCACCCAGTCGCTCCAGGCGAGCAGGAACGCGGCGGTGTCGCTCGCGTCGAAGGTGAGCTGGCCGAACGCGAGCACGCCGACCTCGTCGGCCTCGAACTCGAAGGCGGTCACGATGCCGACGTTCGCGCCGGCGCCGCGGACCGCCCAGAACAGCTCGGGGTGCTCCTCGGCGCTCACGCGCACGGTGCGCCCGTCGGGGAGCACGAGCTCCGCCGCGCGGAGGTGGTCGATCGTCAGGCCGTGCTCGCGCACCAGCCAGCCGATGCCGCCGGCCGTCGCGAGCCCGCCGACGCCGACGCCGCCGGAGTCGCCGGAGCTGAGCGCCCAGCCGTGCGGCTCGAGGGCGGCCGCGACGTCGACCCAGCGCGCCCCCGGTTCGATGCGGACGAGCCGGGATGCCTCGTCCAGCACCTCGATGCGACGCATCCGGGAGAGGTCGATGACGAGGCCGCCGTCGTTCGTCGAGCGCCCGCTGATGCCGTGCCCGGCGCTGCGGACGCTAAGCGGCACGTCGCGATGGGCACGAGCGACGGCGACCGCCTCGACGACCTCCTCGCGCGTCGCGGGCTGGAGCACGAGGCCCGGGTCGCCGCCACGGAGGTACGTCGAACGCACCCGGGAGAATTTCGCGTCGCCGGGCTCGATGGCGGTGGCGGCGAGCGAGGCGGGCAGCCCGTCGTAGTCGATGCCGGGGCGTCGCTTCGCGAGCGCGGCGGTGCTGCGGACGGCGCCGGCCGAGGCATCCGCGCCGAGCTCCTGCTCGACCGCCTCCCGCAGCGCGGGCGCGACCTCCTCGATGAAGCGCTGCATGCTCGCCGGGTCGTCGCCGGCGAGGATGAAGGTGTCGGCGCCGTCTTCGACGACGTAGGGCAGCAGCTGCTCGACCCAGTCGGCCGGCGCGCCCTCGACCATGCCGCCGCGGCTGCGGACGTCGCCGCCGCGGCCGGCGGTGAAGCGACCGGCGACGTTGAGCAGGCGGCGGATCTCGGCGGGGTTGCGGCCCGCCTTCGTCGCCGCCTCGTCGATGCGCGCGGCGGAGTCGGCGTAGTCGCCCGGTTGCAGGTAGGCGAGCGAGGGCAGCCAGCCGTCGCCGGCGCGGCCGATGAGGCGGAGCATGCGGGGCTTCAGCGCACCGATCCAGATCGGGATGTCGTGCGCCGGGGCGGGTCCGCGCTTCGCGCCGTCGACCCGGTAGTAGTCGCCCTCGACGGCGAAGCGTCCGCGATCGGAGACGTCCCAGGTGCCGCGGATGATGCGGATCGCCTCGTCGAGCGCGTCGACCGCCTGGCCCGGCGTGAGCCGGCGCCCGCCGATGGCCTCGATCGCGTCCCAGAAGCCGCCGGCGCCCAGGCCGAGCTCGAAGCGCCCGTCGCTCAGCAGGTCGAGGCTCGCGGCGGCGCGGGCGAGCACGGCGGGCTCGCGCTGCAGCGGCAGGTTCAGCACGTTGCCGGCGAGGTGGATGCGGCTCGTGCGTGCGGCCGCCCAGCTCAGCAGCGTCCACGTGTCGTGGAACGCGGGCTGGTACGGGTGGTCCTGGAAGGTCACCAGGTCGTAACCGAGCTGCTCGCTGAGCTCCGCGAGCTGCACCGCGCGCTGGGGCGGGTCGTTCACGGGCGTGACGAAGGTGCCGAACTGCAGTGGGCGTCCGTAGTGCATTCCATGCTCCGTTCCGGGGCGGTCGCGTCCATCATGCTCGGGATGCCGCGGGCCGCGCATGCGGCGGGTAAGCTACTTACTCGAAGGAAGTGCCTTCACCGAGTGGAACGGAGCGCGGCCCATGGCGTATTCCCCGAACCCCGAGGCGCAGGCCGACGAGCTCGACGCCCGTCGCTCGGCCCGGCTGCACGAACTCGGCCACATCGACGACGAGGCCTGCCGCCGCTTCACGAGCGCGATCGAGTTCGCCGGGCGCAAGTGGAACGCGGCCATCCTGCTCGCCGGGGTGCGCGGTGCCCGCCGCTTCTCGGAGTACCGCGACACCGTCGCCGGCATCTCCGACCGGGTGCTCGCCGCCCGCCTGCGCGAGCTCGAGGCCGACGGACTGCTCGAACGGCACGTCCGCGCCACGACGCCCGTGACGATCCGGTACACGCCGAGCTCGCGCGCGCTGCAGCTCATGGAGCTGCTGCAGCCGCTCGTCGAGTGGCAGGCCGACGAGGAGCGCAGCGCCGGACAGGCGGGCTGACCGGGCTGGGTTCCGCGCTCAGCGGGCGCGGTGGTCGACGAAGGGCATCCGCGGTCCGCGCCGCGGCCGCCCGCGGTGCCCGGCGAGGCCGAGCAGGCGGATGACCCGGTAGCGCTGTCCGGCCCACGGCGCGAGGGCGGCGAGCATCTCCTCGTCGCTCATGTCGCGCCCCTCGAGCGCGTGGCCGACGAAGTTCGCGAGGTGGTAGTCGCCGACCGAGACCGCATCGGCGTCGCCGAGGGCGCGCTGGGCGACCTCGGCCGCCGTCCACGGGCCGACGCCCGGCAGCGCGGTGAGCCGGGCGAGGGCGTCGGCCGAAGTCATCCCCGCCGCCTCCTCGACGCGCTCGGCGAGCGCCGCGACCCGCACGATCGCCCGGGAACGCTGCGGGTCGACCCCGGCCCGGTGCCACTCCCAGCTCGGGATCATGCGCCACCCCTCGGCGCTCGGCGGCACCAGCATCGGCCGCGGCGTCGGACCGGGCGCCGGCTCGCCGAAGCGACGCAGCAGCACCCGCCACGAGTCGTGCGCCTGCAGCGTGATCACCTTCTGCTCGAGGATGGCGGGCACGAGCGCCTCGAGCACCCGGCCGCTGCGCGGCACCCGGAACCCCGGGTTGCGCCGGTGCGCTTCGACGAGCTCGGGGAGCCTCGGCTCGAAGCGGGCGGTGTCGTCGCGCGCACCCAGCAGCTCGGGTGCCGAGGCCACCGCGGCGGCCGCTCCCGGCCCCCACGCCTCGCAGCGGAACTCGTCGGCGCCGCGCTGCGAGAGCCGCATGGTCGCCGGCCCCTCGGCCATGCGGGTCGCGCGCCAGACCGAACGATCGGGCGCGGTCAGGTACGCCGGGTCGCCGGGCCCCCGGCGGAGCGAGCCCACCGTCTGATGCAGCTCGCTCGGATGGGGCGCCCGCCAGTCGAGTCGCGCGTCCGGGGTCACCAGTCCAGTGTGCGCCATCCCGCCGACGGCGCACCCGGACGGCCTGACCCGTCGAGCCATCCGGCATCCTCCGGGCTTCGCCGCCCGCACGCAACGGAGTGCCCGTTTGTGCCGTCCAAGCGAGCGTTGATTGCGTGCGCGGCGGGATTCATGCGTAGAAGTTGCGCGCGGTCGGGCGACGGTTCAGACTTGCCGATGCCATCGAGAGGACACACATGGGCACCGCAGCCGACTCCCCCAGCAGCACCACCACCGACGCCGGGCCCACGCCCCCGACGGAGGCCGTCGACCCCACGCGGATGCACGCCGTCACCGCCGAGACCCAGGCCATCGTCGACCTCGTGCTCGACTACTCGCGCCGCCGGCTGCTCTCGACCGACACCCCGCTCGACAAGCCCGAGACGGAGGCCGAGCTCAGCCGACTCGCCGGCCGCACGATCGACGAGCACGGCATGGGCGCGACGCGCGCCCTCTCGGTGTTCGAGCACGTGCTCGCCCCGGCCTGCATCACGATCGACCACCCCCAGTACCTGTCCTTCATCCCCGCCGCGCCCACGAAGGCCGCGATGGCCTTCGACCTCGTCGTCTCGGCGTCGAGCCTGTACGGCGGCAGCTGGATGGAGGGCTCCGGGGCGGTGCACGCCGAGAACGAGGTGCTCACCTGGCTCGCCGCGGAGTTCGGCCTGCCCGCCGGCGCCGGCGGCGTCTTCGTGCAGGGCGGCACCATCGGCAACCTCTCCGCGCTCGTCGCCGCCCGCGAAGCGGCCCGCGATCGCCGCACCGCGGCCGGGCTCCCCGCGCCCGCCAGGTGGAAGCTCGTCTGCAGCACCGAGGCGCACTCCTCGAACAAGTCCGCCGCGAAGGTCATGGACGTCGAGCTCGTGCTCGTGCCGGCGGGCCCCGACGGCCGGCTGCGCGGCGACGCGGTGCGCGCCGCGCTCGAGGAGCACGGCGACGACGTCTTCGCGGTCATCGCCACGACGGGCTCGACGAACTTCGGCATCGTCGACGACGTCGCCTCGATCGCCGCCCTCAAGGACGAGTTCGAGTTCTGGCTGCACATCGACGGCGCCTACGGCCTGACCGGCATGCTCTCGCCCCTCGCCCGCCCGCGGTACCGCGGAGTCGAGCGCGCGGACTCGGTCATCGTCGACCCGCACAAGTGGCTCTTCGCGCCCTTCGACGCCTGCGCCCTCATCTACCGCGACCCCGAGATCGGCCGCCGCGCGCACACCCAGCACGCCGAGTACCTCGACACGCTGACCGGCAAGCCCGAGTGGAGCCCGTCCGACTACGCGGTCCAGCTCACCCGACGTCCCCGCGGGCTGCCGTTCTGGTTCTCGCTCGCGAGCTACGGCGCCGCCGCGTACCGGGCCGCCATCACCCACTCGCTCGAGCTCGCCCAGCGCATCGCCGAGGAGATCCGCTCGCGGCCGGAGCTGCGGCTCGTGCGCGACCCCGAGCTGTCGATCGTCGTCTTCGAGCGCGAGGGCTGGACGATGGACGACTACGAGCGCTGGTCGACCCGCCTGCTCGAGGAGCAGCGCGCCTTCGTCACGCCGAGCTCGCACGACGGCCGGCCGAACACCCGCTTCGCGATCGTGAACCCGATGACGACGTTCGAGCAGCTCGTGGGGATCCTCGACTCCATGGAGTGAGGCGGGCCACGAAGGCGGTGCGCCGGGGGCCGCCCGCCGCATCGCCGGGACCCGATCACCCGGCGGTGGCGGGGCCAGCCCGGCCGGCACCGTCGTGCCGCGAGACGCGGCGCGCGCGGGCCGCGACAGGAGGGAGTCGTCGCGGACCCGCGTCGCGCCGCCACCGCATCCGAACCGATGCGATCGTGCTCGTCGACACGATCCAAGGCTGCGCGCCGACCCTATGACCGGGCTATGTCGGGGGCTCGGATCCGCTGTGAACCGGCGGCGCCGAGGTATCCGCGCCGAGCCATCCGCGCCGAGGCATCCCGCTCAGAGCGGGCGCACGTAGCGCAGCTCGTGCAGGCCGTCGACGCTGCCGCCCTCGCCGAACTTCTCTCCGCCGTCGGCGCGCCAGCCGTGCCGCTCGTAGAAGCGGATGGCGCGGGCGTTGCCGTCGAGCACCCAGAGGTACGCCTCGGTCCAGCCGGCCGCGGCGAGCTCCTGCTGCGCCCGCTCGATCAGCGCGTGGCCGACCCCGTGCGTCCAGCTCGTGGGATCGACGTAGAGCCCGGCGAGCTCGCCGAGCTCGCGGCGGTCGTCGTCGCGTCCGCCGCCGAAGCTCGCCCAGCCGAGGATCTCGCCGTCGAGCTCGGCGACGAGGAGGCGGTGCGCGACATCCCCGTAGCCGTCCGGCGCCTCCCCGAGCTGCGAACGAGTGATCGAGTTCCGCCACATCTGCGTGCGCGCTTCGACGCTCTGCCGGTCCAGCACGGCCTGGTCGATCAGCCCCGCGTAGGCCACCCGCCACGCGTTCACATGCACTGCGGCGACCCCGGCCGCATCCTCGACCGTCGCCCATCGGATGCTCAGCATCCGATGACGCTACCGGAGCCCCGTGACGTGTGACGCGCGCGCCTCACGGTGCGCCGCCGGCCGCGTCATACGCCGCGCGGCAGGCGTAGCGTGGGGGCATCGGCGGGACGGGAGGCAGCCATGCGACAGGACGAGCACCTCGTGATCGAGCCGAGCGTGCTGTACGTCGGCACCCCGGTCTACCTGGTCGTCACGCGGAACGCCGACGGCACCGCCAACCTCGCCCCGGCGTCCAGCCACTGGGCGCTCGGGCGCATGCTCGTGCTCGGCCTCGAGACCGACGGGCAGTCGTACGCGAATCTCGTCGAGCGCCCGCAGCTCACCGTCAACTTCCCGTCGTCGGGCCAGTGGCGCAACGTCGAGCGCCTCGCCGCCGTCACCGGCCGGGACCCGGTGCCCGCGGCGAAAGCGCACCGCTACCGCACCGAGCGCCGCAAGTTCGAGCTCGCCGGTCTCACGGAGCAGCCCTCGGAGCTCGTCGCCCCGCCGCGGGTGCGCGAGGCGCCGCTGCAGTTCGAGGGCGAGGTGCGCCGGATCACGCCGGGCGTCGACCCGGGCTACGCGATGGTCGAGGTCGAGGTCGTCCGCGTGCACGCGCTGCCCGAGCTGCACGTGCCCGGCACCCAGCACATCGATCCCGGCGCCTGGCACCCGCTCATCTACGCCTTCCGGCACTTCTACGACCGCGGCGAGGAGCTCGGCTGGACCCGCAGCTCCCCCACCGCGTCCGGACCGCCGGAGCTCGGGCCGCCGCCCCTCGAGCCGGAGTCCGCGAGCGGCCCGCTCGACGAGCTCGCCCGCTGGGAGGGCTTCGGCGGCACCTGGGCGCTGCGCGAACTCGACGCCGAGGGTGCCGTCGTCAGTCTGTGCCGCTGCGACGGCGGCGAAGAGGTGTCCAGGATCGTCTCCGCCGACCCCGCGTTCCTGCGCTGGGCGGCCGAACAGGAGGTGCAGCCGTGACCGGTCTCGCCACGCCGTGGTCCGCCTCGCTCGGGCTGGGCGTTCCGATCGTCGCGGCCCCGATGGGCGGGGTCGCCGGCGGCCGCTTCGCGCACGCCGTCTCGCGGGCCGGCGCGCTCGGCCTCATCGGCATGGGCAGCGCGGGGTCCGCGACGAAGCTCTCGGCGCAGCTCGCCGAGTTCGAGGCGGCGCGCGGTGAGGATGCCGAGGCATCCGCGCTCCCCTTCGGCATCGGCCTCGTCGACTGGGGGCTCCGGCGCGACCCCGAACTGCTCGACACGGCGCTCGCAGCCCGCCCCCACCTCGTCTCGATCGGCTTCTCCGAGCGCTTCGACTGGGTGGCGCGGGTGCACGCGATCGGCGCGCTCGCGGCGACCCAGGTGTACACCCCGGCGGAGGCCGTGCTCGCGGCCGACGCGGGCATCGACGTGGTCGTCGCACGCGGCAGCGAGGGCGGCGGCCACGGCGACCCGCGCATGGGCACGCTCAGCCTGCTCGACGCCGTGCTCGACGGGATCGGCGGCCGGGCGACGGTGCTCGCCGCGGGCGGCGTCTCCTCGGGCCGCAGCCTCGCCGCCGTGCTCGCGGCCGGTGCCGACGGCGCCTGGGTGGGCACCGCGCTGATGGCGAGCCCCGAGGCGCTGACGCCCGAGTCCGCACGGCCGGTGCTGCTCGCCGCGAGCGGCGACGACACCGTGAACACGAGCGCGGCGGATGCGGCACTCGGACTGCCCTGGCCGGAGCGCTTCCCCGAGCGGGTCGTGCGCAACGCCTTCGTCGAGGAGTGGGCGGCGCGGGTCGACGAGCTCCGCGGCACTGGCGACGAACTCGACGGCTTCCGCGCCGCGTTCACGGCGGCGAACTCGGCGGGCGACCACCGGCTGGTGCCGGTCGACGCCGGTGAGGGCGTCGGTCTGCTGCGCTCGGTGCGTCCGGTCGCCGAGATCCTCGACGAGTTCGCGCGGGATGCCTCGGCGCTGCTCGGTCGCTGGAGCTGAGGGGGCCTCAGCGGCCGGATTGACGCGCTTCGCCGACCGACTGGGAGAATGACCCCGTGAGAGCACTGCTGACCGCTGGAGCCTTGTCGCTCGCCTTCACGCTCTTTCTGACCCCGTTGTTCATCCGGTTGTTCACG
>NZ_BMRJ01000009.1:0-12759 GCF_014648575.1 Agromyces mediolanus
GATGGCCGGGCCGGTCGAGAAGACGCCGAGCTTGTTCGCCGGCTCGGGCTCCTCGTCGAAGTGCTGCTTGTACGCGAGCCAGCACAGCACGGCGCCGATGATGGCACCGATCAGCTGCGCGCCGATGTAGGTGATGACGCTGAGGAACGACACGGCCACCGTCGTGCCCATCGCGGCGTTGCCGAACTCGGTCGCGCCGTTCGCGACGAGGCCGAGCGTGACCGCCGGGTTGATGTGCGCGCCGGAGGCGTACGAGACGACCACACCCGCGAAGACCGCGAGGCCCCAGCCGATGTTGACCATGAGGAAGCCGCCGTTGAAGCCCTTGGTGCGCACGAGTGCGACGTTGGCGACCACGCCGCAGCCGAGCAGCACGAGCATCGCCGTGCCGACGAGCTCCGCGAGGAACAAGACCCCGAGATTGTCCACGTTGACTACCCATCCTTTCGCTGAGCCCGCGGGCCGCGCCCAAGGGCGGTGATAGTGCTCACCCTAGTCACAGACTCGGGCGCGGGGGAAGAGCGCTCCCTCGCCGCGTGTTCCGGGCTATTCATCCGAGCCCCCTTACCTGAACCGCTCGGCGGGGCGTAGGTTTGCGGTACTGCCGTTGCGGCGTCGGTGCCCTCTGCGCGACGCCGCGCGGCCCTGCGGGGAAGGGATTTGCGGTGAAGAAGATCATCAACGACCCGAAGCGCGTGGTCGACGAGTCCGTGGCGGGCTTCGCGGCCGCCCACGCCGATCTGGTGCGTGTCGAGTACGACCCGATCTTCGTCGTGCGAGCCGATGCGCCGGTCGCCGGCAAGGTCGGGCTCGTCAGCGGCGGAGGCAGCGGACACGAGCCGCTCCACGCGGGATATGTCGGCTACGGCATGCTCGATGCGGCGGTGCCCGGCGCCGTCTTCACCTCGCCGACGCCGGACCCGATCCTCGCCGCGACGAAGGCGGTCGACGGGGGAGCGGGCGTGCTCCACATCGTGAAGAACTACACGGGCGACGTGCTGAACTTCGAGACCGCGGCCGATCTCGCCGCGGCGGAGGGCATCGAGGTGCGTGCGGTCGTCACGAACGACGATGTCGCCGTGAAGGACTCCCTCTACACGGCCGGCCGCCGAGGCGTCGCGGGAACCGTGCTCGTCGAGAAGATCGCCGGCGCCGCCGCGCAGCGCGGCGATTCCTTGGACGAGGTGGCCGCCGTCGCCGAACGGGTGAACGCCAATGCACGTTCGATGGGCCTCGCGCTCACGCCGTGCATCGTGCCGCACGCCGGCGAGCCGAGCTTCACCCTCGCCGAGGACGAGATCGAGATCGGCATCGGCATCCACGGGGAGCCGGGCCGCGAGCGCATCAAGCTCGAGCCCGCCGATCGCTTGGTCGACCGGCTGCTCGACCCGATCCTCGACGACCTGCCGTTCGGCTCGGGCGACCGCGTGCTGCTCTTCGTGAACGGCATGGGCGGGACGCCGCAGCTCGAGCTCTACCTCGCGTACCGTCGGGCCGCGGAGGCGCTCGGCGAACGGGGGATCGAGATCGCCCGTTCGCTCGTCGGCAACTACATCACCGCCCTCGAGATGCAGGGCATGTCGATCACCCTGCTGAAGCTCGACGACGAGATGATCCAGCTGTGGGACGCGCCGGTGCAGACGGCCGCGCTCCGCTGGGGCCGGTAGAGAGGGGCTGAGCGTGGGCTTGGACATCACCTGGGCGGTCGATTGGGTGCGCCGCAGCGCGGAGACCGTCGCCGAGCATCGCACGAGGCTCATCGCACTCGATCGCGAGATCGGCGACGGCGATCACGGCGAGAACCTCGACCGCGGCTTCCAGGCCGTGCTGCCGAAGCTCGACGACCTCGCCGCGGGATCGACCCCCGGCGACGTGCTGAAGCTGGTGGCGACCACCTTGATCTCGACGGTCGGCGGTGCCGCCGGCCCGCTCTACGGCACCGCGTACCTGAAGGGGGCGATGGCGGCCGGGTCCGCGACCTCCCTCGACGGGCCGGCGATCGCCGCGGTGCTGACCGCCGCTCGTGACGGCATCGTCGCGCGCGGCAAGGCCGAGTCGGGCGACAAGACGATGGTGGATGCCTGGACTCCGGCGGTCGAGGCCGCGGATGCCGAGGCGGCGTCCGGTGCGGACGCCCGCACGGTCCTGGAGGCTGCGGCGAGCGCGGCGGAGGCCGGGGCGGAGGCGACCGAGCCGCTCGTCGCCAGGAAGGGCCGCGCGAGCTACCTCGGCGAACGGTCGGCCGGCCATCGCGACCCGGGGGCCGAGTCGTCGGCGCTCCTGCTGCGCGCCGCAGCGGACGCGGCCGTCGCGGCGGCGGGGGACTGAGGAGTGGGCTCGGAAGGCCGTGTGGGCCTCGTCTTCGTCTCGCACTCCGCAAAGATCGCCGAGGGGCTCGTCGAGCTGGCCGCTCAGATGGCTCCCGAGACGGCGCTCATCGCGGCGGGCGGCACGGACGACGGGCGGATCGGAACGAGCTTCGACCGCGTGAGCGCGGCGATCGCGGAGGCGGACGCCGGGCACGGCGTGGTCGTGCTCTGCGATCTCGGCTCGGCGATCCTGACCGCGGAGACCGCGCTCGATTTCCTCGACGACGAGGTGCGCGAGCGCGTGCGCATCGTGGACGCCCCGATCGTCGAGGGCGGGGTGGCCGCTGCGGTCGCGGCGCAGGCCGGCGACGGGCTCGAGGCCGTGGTCGCAGCGGCTCGCAGCGCCGCCGGAGGCGATGTCGATGCCGGCGAGGCATCCGCCGCGGGCCCCGGCTCGACGTCCGCTGACGGAGCGAACGGACCGCAGCGCACCGTGCGACTCGTCAACCCGTCGGGGCTGCACGCGCGCCCCGCGGCCGAGCTGGTGAAGCTCGCGAGCACCTTCGCCGAGCCGGTGACGGTGAACGGCACCGACGCGAAGAGTCTGCTCGCGATCATGGCGATGGGCCTGACGAAGGGCGCGGAGGTCGTCATCGCGAGCGCGGATCCCGCGGGCGGGGCGGCGGTCGACGCGCTCGCGGAGCTCGTGGAGTCCGGGTTCGGGGAGGTCTGACGGGGCCGAGCGTGCCGCCGGCGTCAGTTGCCGCCGCTGATGCGGATGTCCGTGCCCGTCGTGTAGCTCGCGTCGTCCGACAGGAGGTAGTCGACGGCGCCCGCGATCTCGTGCGGCTCGCCGGCGCGACCCATCGGGATCGATGCAGCGCGCTCGTCCGGAGCGTTCGGCCGGCCGGCATCCGCGTGGATCTCGGTGCGCGTCGTGCCGGGGGAGACCGTGTTCACCCGGACCCCCGCGCGCGCGAACTCCTTCGCGGTGCCGAGCGTGAGCACGTTCAGGGCGGCCTTGCTCATCGAGTACGGCACGTAGCGGTTCGGCGAGCCGCTCGTCGCGGCGCCGGAGGAGATGTTCACGATCGAGCCGCCTCGTCCGCCCAGCTCAGTGGACATGTGCCGGATCGCCTGCTGGGTGATGAGGAGCGGTGCGAGGACGTTCACCCGGAAGACGAGCTCGCTCTCTTCGAGCGGGACTTCGAGGAAGCCGCCGATCTTGCCGGTGATGCCGGCGTTGTTCACGAGTCCGGTGACGGTGCCGAACTGCTCGATGGCGGCCGGCACGATGCTCGCGGCCGCGTCGAGGTCGGCCAGATCGACCCGGATCAGCTCGACCCGGGCGCCGCTCGCGCGGAGCCGCGCGGTGAGTTCCTGCGCTTCGTCCTCCCGGCTGCGGTAGCTGAGCAGGAGCGCGTGCCCCTTGCCCGCGAGGCGCTCGGCGATGGCCCGGCCGATCCCGCGGGTGCCGCCGGTGATGATGGTCGCGGGTGTCGTCGGGGCAGAGCTCATGGGTCCAGCCTAGGCAGCGCGGCGGGGTGGCGGCGCCCGGCGTCGAGGCGTAGCATCCGGCCATGGCACGCGACGCAGCGAGCCGCCCAGGAGACGGCAACGCTTTCACCAGGTTCTTCGATCGAGTGGACTCCGCGCTCGAGCCGATCTTCGGCGCCCCGCCCTCGGTCAGTGACGTGGACCAGACGGATGCCGCCGAGCTCCGGACTCGGCCGTGTCCCGTCTGCGGTCACGCGATCTTCGAGCACGCTTTCGACGATCTGTCCGGCAACATCGTCATGACGTGTCCCACGACCGAACGGCTGCCGGAGCGCGCGACGACGGGGCCGCTGAACGAGCTGGGCATGCCGGCGCACGGGCGTCGCTTGGTACGGTACGAGCAGCGCGCCTCCGCGGGCTGAACGGCTGCGCTCAGCGGAGGGCGTGGAGGTAACGCCACCTCGTGACGCGCTGAGCGATCCGAAGCAGCGGGTAGGCGCGGCGCCACGGACCGTACGCCGCCGCGCGTGAGCGGGACCTGATGGTGAGGGCGATCACGCCGTCGGCGGTGCGATCGAGCACGAACGCCTCCTCGCCGTCGAGCGGGTGGCCCGCTCTCGTGGCGTAGGCGAATCCGACGCGCGACGGCTCATCGACGACGGCGACCACTTCCACCGGCTCCGGCACGCTCCAAGCGAGGATGCCGGCGCGGACGATGAGCCGGGCCCCAGGCGTCGCGACGGCGCCGCCCGGAACGCGGAAGCCGCTGCGCGTCTTCACGCGCCAGCGGAGCAGATCCACTGCGGCGCGGTGCCACAGCTCGTCTCCCTCGCCGATCACCCGGACGACCTCGCTCGTGTCGAACCCGGCAGTCGGCCGGACACCGTCGAGCAACGACGGGGGAGTGTCATCCTCCGACCGCATTCCATCCGCCCTTCTGCGTACGTTCGGACAGGCTACTGGGTCTCCGTTTCGCTCCTGGGGATGTCGGTGGTCAGTGATTGAGTGGCGCCATGACTGAGGTGCGACTGCAACGATGGTCCGACGACGATCTCGCCACGCTGCAGCGCAGCAACACGGCAGAGATGACGGCTCATCTCGGCGGCCCGGAGACGCCGGAGGCCGTCGAACGCCGCCACGAGCGGTATCTGGGGGAGTGGCGTGACGGCACCGCCCGCATGTTCCGCATCGTGATCGACGGGCACCCGGAGGGCGTCGGTTCCATCGGCTACTGGCCGCATGATCACCATGGCGAAGCGGCGGTCGAGGCGGGGTGGGCCGTGGAATCGGGCTATCAGGGGCGGGGCATCGCGACCGGTGCGCTTCGCGCCCTCATCGCGGAGGTGCGCCGTCACGACCCTGCGGTCGCGATCTACGCGTACCCGCGCATGACGAACGAGGCCTCGGGCGCCATCTGCCGCAAGGTGGGCTTCGAGCTCATCGGAGTCGAAGCCTTCGAGTACCCCCGCGGTCACGTCGAAGACTCGGGAGTGTGGGTGTTCCGCGGGCCCGCCGTGTGACGATGGGACGAGCGCTTCCACTGAGCGTCAATGCCGTCCAGTGTTCCGTGGTCGTCTCGCTCCGCTCGCAGGGGAGTGGTCGCGCTGACCGATCGAACGTGCATCGGCTTGGTTGCTGAGACGAGGGCCCGCGCGGATCTAGTGTTGACATCGTCAGGAACTCCGTCATCCGAGCCTCGTGAGGTCGAAATGTCGCTCCGCCAGTCGCCGTTCGCGCAGGAAGGTCTGACTGGGAGGCGGGTGACCCGAGGATGGGCTGCGTACTTGATCGTCATCGGCACTCTGCTGGTCGTTCAGATCGGGACCATCTCCGCGCTGGCCATCGCGTTCCCTGTCCCGGACGGGTCACCGATGTCGCAGGTTCAGGAGGCGATCGGTGACGCCGCCGGCATCCTGGTGATCGTGTTGTGGGTCGTTCTGTTCGAACGGCGGGCTATCGCCAGATTGGGACTTCATAAGCCCGCGCGCGGTATCGGGAACCTGCTGGTGGGCATCGTGGCCGGGCTGGCGCTGGTCTCCATCCCGGTGCTGTTCCTGCTCTTCACGGGCGCCTACGTCGTGGTCGACACGCCCGCCGGGACGACGAGCGGCTTCTCCGCGTTGCCGATGGTGATGGCCATGCTGGCGCTGGTGGTCGTGCAAGGCGGCGGCGAAGAGGTGCTCTTCCGCGGCTTCCTGTTGCAGAACCAGGTCCACAAGGTACCGGCCTGGCTGGCAGTGCTGTTGCCGGCGTTCGTGTTCACGGTGGTGCACCAGGTGCTCTCGAAGCCGCTGCCGTTCATCACGATCTTCGCCTACGCGGTGTTCGCGTCGCTCATCGTGCTGCGCAACAACTCGCTGTGGGGCATCATGGGTCTCCACGCCGGGTGGAACTGGGCCATGGGGTACCTCTACGGCATCCAGGTCAGCGGCCTGCCGAACAAGACCGAGACGATCGTCAACCTCGCGCCCGCGGACGATGCTCCCGACTGGCTCACCGGCGGCGCATTTGGCACCGAGGGTGGTCTCGCAGCGGCCGTCACCATCGTGCTCGCCACCGGCATCGCGTACCTCTCGCTCCGCAAGCGAGCCAGGGCCTGGCCTGACGCGCCTGAAACGCCGCGTGCTCCCGCGGTTGCGGAGCAGGCCGGAACGACGTCCGCGACGGAGTGACGGGTCGCCCAGCCGTCGACGCCCGGGAAGGGCAGTCGCGGATCAGCTATCGGACATAATGTGCATTATCGGCGCATGAGAACGCGGTACGAGAGTGGGTAGCGCACGATCGGTCGACGCTCGGGAACGCTGCATCTCGTCGTCGCTGGCGACGACTGGTGCTGCGTGTGTGCACTCAGCTGTCGATATGGATGGCTCCGCCGAGTGCGGCCCATTCGTGTATGAACTCGCTCGTGAGTGCATACCCGAGCTGCTCGCCACTGTCGGAGATGAAGCTGATTCGCAGCACGAGCTCGATCCCGCCAGCTGCTGGGAGCTGAAGGGCGACCGACGCTCGGATGGCATCGCCCAGCACCTGGTCCAGTCGGCGCTGCCGATCGCGCCAATCCTTGCCCGGGATTCGGGCCATTTCCACGAGATGGTGCGCCCGGGTATCGAAACCCAGTTCGCGCGCGCGTTCGACGCTCGCGAAGACGTAGCTCGCCGAGACGAGCAGATAGCCGGGCTCGCTCACTGCGGGCCGAGTGCCTGACCGGCCGTGTGCGCGGCCGCGAGCGCATCGCTGTGCGAGCGCTCCCCCGTGATGGTCGCGTCGGTGTCACCGGCGCGGGACCGGCTTCGACGTGACCTGATCGTGACCCAGGCGGTGCCGCCGGCGAGCAGGGCTAGGAATCCCCCGAGCCAGAAGATGAGTTCCATGCCGCTCCCCCGTTCCCGTGGGCAGGAGCATACGCCATGCCGGCGAGAAATGGAAGCATATTCTCCGATTTACTTGCTGACCGCGGTAGCGTCGGAGCATGGCCATCATCATTCGCGCAGCGAGCGGCCCTGACTTCGCTGCGACCGAGGAGATCGAGCGCGACGCCGATCAGGTGTTCGTGGATCGCTTCGAGACGCGCGACTGGCCGCCGCCGGGCACTGCGGACGAACGTGCCGCGGCGCCCGGGTTCACCCTTGTCGCCGCTTCGAGCGCAGAGCCATCGGCTCCCATTCTGGGCTTCGTCCAGGTACTCGAGATCGCGGGGCAGGCTCACCTCGAACAGCTGTCCGTTCGCCCGGACAAGGGGCGCCGCGGGATCGGCGGTCAGCTCGTCGAAGCGGCCGCGGCCGAGGCGCAGGCGCGCGGGTACACGGTGCTGACGCTGCGTACCTACGCGGACGTGCCGTGGAACGGCCCGTTCTATCTCCGGCACGGTTTCCTCGAGACGGAACCGACCACGGACTTCGAGCTGAGCCTTCCGCCGATCGAGGCGGCGCTCGGGCTCGACGCCTATGGGCGCCGCATCCAGATGACCCGGGCGCTCTGACGCCCGCGGGCCCGGCTCAGTCCTGCTCCCCCAGCTCGGCGCGGAGGGCCGCGGCATCCGCTCGATACATCGCCGCGTGCTCGAGCAGATCTGCGCGCCCAGTCTCCTCCGCGCGCTCACGCGTGAAGGCCTCGAGCTCGTCGAGTCGCTCGGCGGCGGCCGCGAGCACCTGCCGCGGCGAGGCATCCGTTCCGTACGCGTCGAGCAGCGCCAGGAGGCGCGCGTCGCGGTCGAGCCCGTCGGCGTCCGGCGCGTCCGCCGCGTACGGGACGATGCGGTAAGCGAGGTACGCGAGATCCCAGAGCCTGGGCCCGGGCGAGGCGAGATCGAAGTCGATCGCTCCGACGAGCTCGCCGTCGCGCACGATGAGGTTGTACGTGGCGAAGTCGTTGTGGCAGATGACCTCGACGGGCTCCCGCGCGGCGGTGCGCCAGACGAGATCAGCCCCAATCAGCGGCACGCTCGCGTCGTGGAGCCGCCGGAGCAGCGCGCCCGCGTCGCTCAGCACCCGCTCCGACCAGAGCACCGCGGGATCGGCCGACGCGAGGTTGTCGCCCTCGACGAACGAGAGTATCTCGCGGCCGCGCTCATCCAGCCCGAGCGGCACGGGGATGCCGGAGACGCCGGATTCGCCGAGCGCGGCCAGCAGCCGCTGCACGGCCGGCGTCCACGCCCCCGCGGGTCGCCGGACGGTGTCGCCGATGCGGACGACCTCGCCCATGTTGCCGCCGGCGAGCACCTCGCCGGTCTCACTCGTGGCGGATCGGGAGGTGTTCGCGGCGTCGCTCATCCCGCGAGCCTATCGAGGCGTGCGGTCACGCCCCGACGTACTCGGCCAGGTGCTGCCCGGTCAGCGTCGACTTCGCCGCGACCAACTCGGCCGGCGTGCCCTCGAAGACGACGAGTCCGCCGTCGTGCCCCGCGCCGGGGCCGAGGTCGATGATCCAGTCCGCGTGCGCCATCACCGCCTGATGGTGCTCGATCACGATGACCGACTTGCCGGAGTCGACCAGCCGGTCGAGCAGGCCGAGCAGGTTCTCGACGTCGGCGAGATGCAGGCCGGTCGTGGGCTCGTCGAGCACGTAGACCTCGCCCGTCTCCCCCATCGCGATCGCGAGCTTCACGCGCTGACGTTCACCTCCGGAGAGCGTCGAGAGCGGCTGCCCGAGCGTGAGATAGCCGAGCCCGACGTCGGCGAGCCGGCCGAGGATGGCGACCGCGGCCGGGATCTTCGCCTCGCCCTCGGCGAAGAACTCGCGCGCCCGCGCGACGGGCAGGTCGAGGACCTCGGTGATGTCGAGCCCGCCGAGCTTGTAGTCGAGCACGGCCGCCTGGAAGCGCTTGCCGCCGCAGTCCTCGCACGGGGTCTCGATCGTGTCCATGAACCCGAGCTCGGTGACGATGACGCCCGAGCCCTTGCACGTCGGGCAGGCGCCCTCGGAGTTCGCGCTGAACAGCGCCGGCTTCACGCCGTTCGCCTTCGCGAACGCCTTGCGGATCGGCTCGAGCAGCCCGGTGTACGTGGCCGGGTTGCTCCGCCGGGAGCCCTTGATCGCGCCCTGGTCGATGGAGACGACGCCCGGCCGCTTCACCACGGAGTTGTGGATGAGCGAGCTCTTGCCCGACCCGGCCACGCCCGTCACCACCGTGAGCACGCCGAGCGGCAGGTCGACGTCGACGTCGCGCAGGTTGTGCTCGTTGGCGCCGCGCACCTCGATGGCCCCGGAGGCGCTGCGCACCTTCGGTTTGAGCGACGCCCGGTCGTCGAGATGCCGGCCCGTGAGCGTGCCGCTCCGCTTGAGCCCCTCCACGTCGCCCTCGAAGCAGATCTCGCCGCCGTTGCTGCCGGCCCCCGGACCGAGGTCGACGACGTGGTCGGCGATCGCGATCGTCTCGGGCTTGTGCTCGACGACGAGCACGGTGTTGCCCTTGTCGCGCAACCGCAGGAGCAGGCTGTTCATGCGTTGGATGTCGTGCGGGTGCAGCCCGATCGTCGGCTCGTCGAACACGTACGTGATGTCGGTGAGCGAGGACCCGAGATGACGGAGCATCTTGATGCGCTGCGCCTCGCCGCCGGACAGCGTGCCGGACGGCCGCTCGAGACTCAGGTAGCCGAGGCCCAGCGTGACGAAGGCGTCGAGGTTGGCGCTGAGCGCGCCGAGCAGCGGTCCCGCCTCGGGCAGATGCAGGCCGCGCACCCAGTCGGCGAGGTCGGTCACCTGCATGCGGCACGCGTCGGCGATGCTGATGCCGTCGATCTTCGACGATCTGGCGCCCTCGGTGAGGCGGGTTCCGTCGCACTCCGGGCAGGTCGCGAAGGAGGCGACCCGCTCGACGAACGCGCGGATGTGCGGCTGCAGCGCGTCGAGGTCCTTCGAGAGCATCGACTTCGTGAGCTTCGGGATGAGCCCCTCGTAGGTCATGTTGATGCCGCTGATCTTGACCTTCGTCACCTCGCCGTAGAGGAAGAGGTGCCGCTGCTTCTCGGTGAACTGCGCGATCGGCTTGTCGGCGGGATAGAAGCCCGACTCGGAGAAGCCCTTCACCATCCAACCGTCGGCCGTGTATCCGGGCACCATGATCGCGCCCTCGTTCAGCGACTTCGACTCGTCGACGATCTGCGAGAGATCGAGGTCCGACACCTGCCCGCGGCCCTCGCAGCGCGGGCACATGCCGCCGAGATAGATCGCGTCCTTGACGATCTTCTTCTCGCCGCCGGGTCCGGTCATCACCCCGCTCGCCTTCTGCGTCGGGATGTTGAACGAGAACGCGGTCGGGCCGCCGACGTACGGTCGCCCCAGCTTGCTGAACAGGATGCGCAGCATCGCGTTGGCGTCGGTGACCGTGCCGACGGTCGATCGCGGGTTCGCCCCGAGCCGCTCCTGGTCGACGATGATCGCCGTCGTGAGCCCCTCGAGCACGTCCACGTCGGGGCGCGGCACCGAGGGCATGAAGCCCTGCACGAAGGCGCTGTAGGTCTCGTCGATCATGCGCCGGGACTCCGCGGCGATCGTGTCGAACACGAGCGAGCTCTTGCCGGAGCCGGAGACGCCCGTGAACACCGTGAGTCGGCGCTTCGGGAGCTCGACATCCACGTCCTTCAGGTTGTTCTCGCGGGCGCCCCGCACGAGGATGCGCTCGTGCTGGTCGGCGGGGTGCTCGGCGGCGGCGGGCGTCGGGGCATCGGTCATGGCTGCTCCATCATTCGGCGTTCGGCTTCGGCGGTGGTCGGTGCGGCTGGTGGGTGGGCGGATGTCGCTCAGCTCGGCTGCTGGATGCGCACCATGTTGCCGGCGGGGTCGCGGAACGCGCAGTCGCGGACGCCGTACGGCTGGTCGATGGGCTCCTGCGCCACCTCGGCCCCGCTCGCCTGCACCCGGTCGAAGGCGGCGTCGACGTCGCCTGCTGCGAGGACGATGCTCGCGAAGGTGCCCTTCGCCATCATCTCGGCGATGGTGCGCTGCTCGTCCTCGGTGATGCCCGGGTCGGCGTTCGGCGGGTAGAGCACGACGGAGTTCGTCTGCTGCGGCGCGCCGAGCGTCAGCCAGCGCATGCCGTCGTAGCCGACGTCGTTGCGCAGCTCGAATCCCAGCACGTCGCGGTAGAAGGCGAGGGATGCCTCGGCATCCGTGTGCGGAAGGAAGGTGTACTGAATCGAGATGTCCATGCGCGTCACGCTAGTCGCTGGGGTTTCGGGCGCGCTTCTCGATTCCTGATCGGTCTCGTCGCGCGTTTGGCGAGGACCGACGGTACGCCCTCGAGCGGCCCCGCCGCTTGCGCGCGGAACTCGCTCGGCGGCACGCCGACGAGCTCCGTGAAGCGGGTGCTGAACGTGCCCAGCGAGGAGCAGCCCACCTCGAAGCAGACCTCGGTCACGCTGAGGTCGCCGCGCCGGAGCAGCGCCATCGCGCGCTCGATGCGGCGGGTCATGAGGTAGCTGTAGACCGACTCGCCGTAGGCCGCCTTGAACGCGCGGCTGAGATGGCCGGCGGACAGGTTCGCTCCGCGGGCGAGTTCGTCGACGTTCAACGGCCGGGCGTACTCGCGGTCGATGCGATCGCGGACGCGGCGCAGACGCGCCAGGTCTGCGAGCCGCTGTCGCTCGCGGTCGGCGTCGGCGTGCTCGGCCATCTCTCCCCCGGTGCATCGTTCGGCGAGGGCGGCGTGCACCGCCCGCTCGGAGCCTGAAGCGACGCTAGCGCACCCGAGCGACATCCGTTCCATGGCGCGACCGGCTAGCTCCCGTCGCGAAAGGTCGCATCGCGACGCGCGGGTTCACATCCGACACTCAGCTTGCGCGGCGGCCTAGCCTGGCCCCGTATCTCCCAGTCGTGAGAAAGGAACCGCTCATGTCAACGCCCCAGTCGGACGGCGTCTTCGCTGCGTTCTCGCTCGATGCGAAGGACCTGACGAAGTCCGCCATCAACACGGTGCGCGCCACCCTGGGCATCTCCGGTGCCGTCGCGCTCATCTTCGGTCTGCTGATCACCTTCTGGCCGAAGAACTCCGCCGTGGTCATCACGATCCTCTTCGGGATCTACTTCATCATCGCGGGCCTCGCGTACCTCGGCCTCGGCATCTTCTCCAAGGGGATCTCGGGCGGGGCGAGGGCGCTCGACATCATCCTCGGCGTCCTGTTCGTCATCGGCGGTGTGATCGTGCTCGCGAACCCCAGCGAGTCGGCCGTCATCCTCGGCCTGTTCCTCGGCCTCTTCGTCGGCATCCTGTGGATCGTCGAGGGCATCGTGGCACTCGTCCAGTCGGGCGACGCCGCGTCGAAGGGGTGGGCGATCTTCTTCGGCATCCTGAGCGTCGTGGCCGGTATCGTGCTGCTCTTCTCGCCGCTCTGGGGCGCCGTGGTGCTGTTCATCTTCGCGGGAATCGCGCTCATCGTGCTCGGCATCGTGCAGATCGTGCGCGCGTTCACCTTCGGCAAGGGCGTCGCCGCCTGACCCGGACGCGCAACGACGACGG
>NZ_BMRJ01000009.1:12868-55497 GCF_014648575.1 Agromyces mediolanus
CCGAGACGTCGCCGACGAGGCGCGTGTGCTCGGCCGGGATGGGGTCCACGGCGGCCTGCGCGACCTCGGCTGCGAACTCGGACACGTTGTAGAGGCGGCCGGCGTCCTCGCGGCGGGCGGCGATGGCGCCGGGGTTCGCACGCTCGAGCAGGGTGGCGGTGATGGTGCCCTCGATCATGTCGCCCGAGACGACCACGAACTCGATGCCCGCCGCGTCGAACTCGGGGAGCTTCGCGCGGAGCGCGTCCTCTCCGGCGCGCTTCGACAGCGCCACCGGCTCGTACTCGGGCATCGTCGGCGTGGTGCGGATGAAGTGGGCCTGGTGGCTCGTCACGAAGACGATCCGCGCGCCCTCGGCGAGGAACGGCATGGCCTGCTCGACGACGTTGAGCTGCGCGTCGCGGTTCAGCCGCATGGCGTAGTCCTCGCCCATGCCGGACTCCATGCCGCCGGAGGCGTTCAGCACGAGCAGGTCGACGCGGCCGAGCTCGGCGACGGTGCGCTCGAACATCGCGGTGACGGAGGCCGCGTCGGTGAGGTCGGCGCCGACCGCGATGGCGCGGCCGCCGGCCTCGGTGATCTCGGCGACGACCTTCTCGGCGCGCGGGGCCTTGCTGCGGTAGTTCACGACGACCGAGGCGCCGGCGGCGGCGAGATACCGCACCGTGTCGGCGCCGATGCCCCGGGACGAACCGGTCACGAGCGCGACCTTGCCGTCGAGCGTTGCGGGGGCGAGCGGGCTGGTCACTGGCGGACTCCTCGGGGGTCGGTTCGGGCGCCCGAACGGACGCCGAACCCGAGGATATCAATCCCCGTATGCCGAGGTCGGGCTGCTAGTTTCGAGTGGGGCGTTCGAAGGAGAAGGAAAGTGGATGTACTGACCGAGTACGCCTGGATCGCGTGGATCGTGCTGATCCTCGCGTTCGCGACGATCGAGGTCTTCACGCTCGAGATGACCTTCCTGATGCTCGCGCTCGGCAGCGTCGCCGGACTCGTCTCGGGCGCCTTCGGCATCCCCTGGTGGGCGCAGTTCCTCGTCGCCGCCATCGTCGCCGTCGTGCTCATCTTCACCCTCCGCCCGCCGCTCCTGCGGAGGCTGCGACGCGGCGGCGATCCGGCCAGGAGCAACATCGACGCCCTGATCGGCGCAGACGGCGCCGTCGTCAGCACGCTCACCCAGGCCGGCGGCCAGGTCCGCCTGCAGAACGGGGAGACCTGGACCGCCAGGCTCTCCCCCATCACCGAACAGCGCGATGTCGCGGTCGGCGAGAAGGTCCTCGTCACCGGCATCGACGGTGCGACGGCCGTCGTCGTGCCGGTAGAGAGGAGCGCCGCGTCGTGATCGACGTCCCCACCATCATCCTGACGGTCGTCGTGGTGGCGATCGCGATCTTCGTGATCGTGATCCTCGCCCGCTCGATCCGGATCATCCCCCAGGCCTACTCCGGCGTCGTCGAGCGCCTCGGCCGCTACCACAAGACGCTCACGCCCGGGCTGAACGTGCTCGTGCCGTTCATCGATCGGCTGCGGCCGCTCGTCGACATGCGCGAGCAGGTGGTCTCGTTCCCGCCGCAGCCCGTGATCACCGAGGACAACCTCGTCGTCTCGATCGACACGGTCGTCTACTTCCAGGTGACCGACGCGCGCGCGGCCACCTACGAGATCGCGAACTACCTCGGCGCCGTCGAGCAGCTGACGACCACCACGCTCCGCAACGTGGTCGGCGGGCTGAACCTCGAGGAGGCGCTCACCAGCCGCGACAACATCAACGGGCAGCTCCGCATCGTCCTCGACGAGGCCACCGGCAAGTGGGGCATCCGCGTCTCGCGCGTCGAGCTGAAGGCGATCGACCCGCCCGTGTCCATCCAGGACTCGATGGAGAAGCAGATGCGCGCCGAGCGCGACCGCCGTGCCGCGATCCTCACCGCCGAGGGCACCAAGCAGTCCGCCATCCTCGAGGCGGAGGGCCTCCGCCAGGCCGAGATCCTCCGCGCGGAGGGCGACGCCAAGGCCGCCGTGCTGCGCGCGCAGGGCGAGGCCGAAGCCATCCAGACGGTCTTCCGCGCCATCCACGAGGGCGACGCCGATCCGAAGCTGCTCGCCTACCAGTACCTGCAGACGCTCCCCCAGCTCGCGCAGGGCCAGGCCAACAAGCTCTGGATCGTGCCGAGCGAGCTCACCGAGGCCCTGAAGGGCATCGGCAAGGCGTTCACCCCCGGCGGCGCGCCCGGCGCCCGTACGGAGGGCCAGCCTCCGCAGTGAGCGACGACGTCACGACGGCGTACTTCGAGGGCGAGCCCCCGCGCGTACTGGCGCACCGGGGGCTCGCCCTCGAGGCTCCCGAGAACACCCTGCTCGCCTTCGCGAAGGCCGTCGCGATCGGCGTCACCCACGTCGAGACCGATGTGCACGTCTCGCACGACGGCGTCGCGGTCATCGCGCACGACCCGAGCCTCGAGCGGGTCGCCGACCGTCCGGTCCGCGTCGACCAGCTCACGATGCCCGAGCTCCGGCGCGTCGAGCTCGGCGAGGGACAGGGATTCGCGAGCCTGGCCGAGGCGCTCGACGGCTTCGGCGAGACCCGGTTCAACATCGACGTGAAGACCGAGGGGGCGGTGGCGCCCACGATCGAGGCGGTGCTGCGCACTCGCTCCGCTGACCGCGTGCTGCTCACGAGCTTCTCCGAGCGCCGCCGGCTGCGCCTCGCCACGGCGATCCCCGGGGTCGCGACGTCCGCGGGCGGCAGCGGCGTCCTGGCGGCCCGCTCCGCGGCGCTGAGCGGCAACCGGGCGCTCCTCCGCCGCGCACTGCGGGGCGCGCGGGCGCTGCAGATCCCCGAGCGGGCGAACGGCATCCGGCTGGTCACGCCGCGCTTCCTCCGGGCGCTGCACGAGCTCGGCGTGGAGACCCACGTGTGGACGGTGAACGATCCGATCGACATGCGCCGGCTGCTCGCCCTCGGCGTCGACGGTCTCGTGACCGATCGGGCGGACATCGCGCTCGAGCTGATCGCGCAACACTGAGAATTCCCCGACAATTCCACGGCCGCTGGCAAGGGAACGCCCAGCTTGATCGTTTAGAACTGTAAGCGATCGAGAGGAGCCCACCATGGCCGACCGGAGCCTTCGAGGCATGCGAATCGGTTCGCAGAGCCTGCAGAGTGAAGACGGCGTGGTGTTCGCCGACCGCGCCGAGTACACCTACCGCTGCGCGACGTGCGAGCGCGAGACCGTCATGGTCTTCTCCACCGAGGCCGAGCTCCCCGAAGTGTGGGAGTGCCGCTTCTGCGGTGCGGAGGCGACGCTGCTCGTCGACTCCAAGCCCGTCGAGGTCGACCGCTCCGGCGAGAAGGCCGCGCGCACCCACTGGGACATGCTGCTCGAGCGCCGCACGATCCCCGAGCTCGAAGAGCTGCTCGCCGAGCGCCTCAACTACCTGCGCGCCCGTCGCGGCCAGCAGAAGATCGGCGCCTGAGCACCTTCCGACACGACGAAACGCCCCGCAACAGCGGGGCGTTCGTCGTTTCTCGGACGGACTGGCCGCTCAACTCCGTCGACGACGGGCCGCGATGCCCGCGGCGATGAGCCCCGCGAACGAGAGCACGCCGATCGCGCCGGGCACCCACGGCCCGAGGAAGACCGCCGGAGTGAGGCCGGTGCGGAGCTCCACGTCGGTCAGCATCGCGCCGGGCACATCGGCCTTCAGGCCGTCGATCGTGCGACCCGCGGGATCCATCACCTGGCTCGTGCCCACGGTCGAGAGGTTCACGACGGAGCGCCCGGTCTCGATCGCCCGGAGCCGCGCGATCGCGAGCTGCTGCAGGTTCTCGTCGGTGCCGCGGAAGTCGGCGTTGTTCGTCTGCAGCAGGTAGACCTCGGCGCCGTCGCGGGCGCCCTCCCAGATGAGGTTGTCGTAGATGACGTCGAAGCAGATGGCGAGGCCGGCCAGGGTGCCGTCGAGGTCGAACACCGGCGGATTCGTGCCCGCCGAGTAGCCGCGCTGCACCAGGGAGATGAGGTCCGGCGCGAAGAGCATGTAGAAGTCGCGATCGGGGATGTACTCGCCGAACGGCACGGGGTTCCGCTTGTCGTAGAGGGCGGTCGCTCCCTCGCCGGCGCGCCAGAGCATCGAGGTGTTGTAGAACTTCTCGTCGCGGTAGCTGACGGCGTTCATGATGAACGGGGCGTCGACCCGCTCCGCGATCCGGTCGAGCGCGGCCGCGGCGCTCGGATCCCCCAGCGGATCGAGGTCGACCGAGCCCTCGGGCCAGAGCAGCACGTCGACGTCTTCGGCGTCGAACAGCGGTTCGCTCGCGTCGAGCTGGCTGCGGAAGACCTCACCGGGCTCGCGCTCGTCGAAGTACCCGGCCGGGCCGTTTCCCTGTGCACTCGCGACGCGGAGCTCGCCGTTCGGTGCAGTGGGCCAGGCCGGCAGGAGGAGCGCGACGACGAGCGTGGCGGCGACGGGCAGCGCACCGCGCCAGTCGTTCCAGGAGCGGGCGCGGAGCCATTCGATGATGGCCGCCACGAGGAAGACCATCACGAAGCCGAGGCCCGAGGAGCCGACCCAGGAGACGAGCTGGGCGAAGGGGCTCTCGGACTGGCTGAGCGCCGCCCTCGCCCACGGGAATCCCCCGTACGGCACCGAGCCCACCACGTTCTCGCGGAGCACCCAGAGGCCGGCGACGAGCGCGGGCAGGGCGACGAGCCGACCGAAGCGTCCCGGGGCGGCACGTGGCATCCACCGGTACGCCAGCGCGATCGCGAGCGCGCCGACCGCGACGAAGACCGCCTCGAAGAGCGAGAGCGCGAGCCACGGGATCGGACCGAGGTAGCGTCCCGTCCAGGAGACGTCGACGAGGTAGAAGATGGCGCCGAAGACGTAGCCCATGAGCAGGGCTCCGCCGATGCTGCGCCCGATCAGCGTCAGGAGCGCGAGCGCGATGCCGACGAAGGCGAGCGGCCAGATGCTCGCGCCGGGGAAGCCCAGGTCGTAGACGAAGGCGGCACCGACGGCGACGGGGAGCGCCGCCCACCAGGGCAGCAGCGGGCGAGGGCGTTCTGGCACGGGGGAAATCCTAGGCGCTGGAAGCTGTGGGTCGGCCGCGCTCGCGATCGTCGCGTCGCTCACGCGACGACCGTGTCGATCACGACGCCGCGACGCACTCCGTCGATCGCGTCCCGAGCACGGATGGCGAGCTCGGAGTCTGCGACGATCGAGATCTGGTCGAGGAGGTCGATGACCTGCTTCGTCAGGCGCACGAAGTCGCCGGCGGCGAGTTCGATGTCCTCCAGGACGACGCCCAGCGGCACGCCGCGCGCCCACGCGTGCATCGCCTGCGCGAGCGCGGGAGACGGCTGCTCGGGGCCGCTGAGGCGGTGGTCGCGCTCGAGGTCGTCGAGTTCCGACCAGACGTCGGTCGTGCGGTCGAAGGCCTCCCGGAATCCGCCGCGCGGAAGCCGGTACTCGACCCCGCGATCGTCGCGGCGCGGCTCGTAGACGAGCGCCGCGGCCATGGCGGCGAGCCCGGGCGCGTCGAGCTCGGTCCAGAGCCCCCGGCGCAGCGACTCGGCGACCAGCAGGTCGCGTTCGCCGTAGATGCGCTTGAGGATGCGTCCGTCCGGCGTGGAGACGAGGGCGCCGTGGCGGTCCCGTTCGAGGTAGCCGAGCCGTTCGAGCACCTCGGTCACCCGGTCGAAGCGTTTCGCGACCTGGCCGGTGCGGGTGCGGATCTGGGACTGCAGCTGGTCGTGCTCCTTGCGGAGCCGCCACCAGCGCTCGGCCCAGCGCGCGTGCGCCTCCCGTTCGGCGCAGCCGTGGCAGGGGTGGGCGCGGAGCGCCTTGCGCAGGCCGGCGATCTCCCGCTGCATCCGCTCGCGCTGGGCGTTCGTGGGATTGCCCTTGGCCTGCTTGCGTTCGAGTTCGGCGATGTTCCGCCGGATGCCCGCGTACTCGCCGAAGTCGCCGAGGTGGCAGCGCATGGCCTGTTCGAAGCCGGAGAGCGACTCCTCCTGCTTGCGGAGCGTCCGAGCGAGGTCGACGACCGCGCGGTCGGCCTGGAACTGGGCGAAGGAGAGCTCGAGGATTTGCCGGGTGCGCTCCCGCCCGAACTGGTCGATCAGGTTCACGGCCATGTTGTACGTCGGCTTGAAGCTCGAGTTCATCGGGTAGCTGCGGCGCGAAGCGAGCGCGGCGACCGCCTCGGGGTCGAGCCCCTCCACCCACTGGATGACCGAGTGCCCCTCGACGTCGATGCCGCGGCGGCCCGCGCGCCCGGTGAGCTGCGTGTACTCCCCCGGCGTGATCGGCACCCGCGCCTCGCCGTTGAACTTCTCGAGCTTCTCGAGCACGACCGAGCGCGCCGGCATGTTCACGCCCAGCGCGAGCGTCTCGGTGGCGAACACGACCTTGAGCAGCTTCTGCTGGAAGAGCTCCTCGACGATCTCCTTGAACGCCGGGAGCATGCCCGCGTGGTGCGCCGCGACGCCGCGCTGCAGCCCTTCGAGCCACTCCCAATAGCCGAGCACCGCGAGGTCCTCGTCGCGGAAGGTGCGCACGCGCGCCTCGACGATTTTGCGGATCTCATCGCGTTCGTGCGCCTCGGTGAGCCGCAGGCCGCTGCGCAGCAGCTGCCGGACGGCCTGGTCGCAACCGGCGCGCGAGAAGATGAAGACGATCGCCGGCAGCAGGTGCTTCTGCTGCAGCATGGCGACGAGCTCCGGGCGGTCCATCCGCCCGCTCCCCTGCTGCCCGCGATGGTAGCCGCCCCGGTCGCTCCCCCGCCGCCCGCGCTGCGAACGACCGCCGAGGGAGCGGCTGCTCGCGCGCGCGAGCTGCTTGAGCTCGGGGTTCACCCGGTGCGTCGCCGCTTGGCCGGACGAGTCGAACAGGTCGAGCAGCTTCTGGCGCACGAGCACGTGCTGCTCGAGCGGCACCGGCCGCTCCTCGGAGACGATGACGTCGGTGTCGCCGCGCACGGCCTGGAGCCAGTCGCCGAACTCCTCCGCGTTCGACACGGTCGCGCTCAGGGAGACGAGGCGGACGGCCTCGGGCAGATGGATGATGACCTCCTCCCAGACCGCGCCGCGGAAGCGGTCGGCGAGGTAGTGCACCTCGTCCATGACGACGTACGCGAGGCGGTCGAGGAGCGGCGAGTCGGCGTAGAGCATGTTGCGCAGCACCTCGGTCGTCATGACGACGATGCGCGCGCTCGAGTTGACGTTCGTGTCGCCCGTGAGCAGCCCCACCTGCTCGGCGCCCCAGGCGTCGACGAGCTCCTGGTACTTCTGATTCGACAGCGCCTTGATCGGGGTCGTGTAGAAGACCTTGGTCCCGGGCTCCTGCATGGCGAGGAACACCGCGAACTCCGCGACGATCGTCTTGCCGGCGCCCGTCGGGGCGGCGACGAGCACGCTCCGCCCCTCGTCGAGGGCGCTGCACGCGGCCCGCTGGAAGGGGTCGAGGTCGAATCGGATGGTCGCCTGGAACTCCGCGACCCGCGGCTGCCTGCGTTGCTGCCGCGAGAGGGCGTACCGCTCCGACGGAGAGGAGGTCGTCACCCGTCCAGCCTAGACAGCCGCTCCGAACTCGGCGGCATTCCGCTTCGCGACACGGCGATCGTGCAGGAACGAGAGGAACCAGGCGACGAAGTACAGCAGGATCATCGGGATCGCGAGCAGGAACATCGAGACGACGTCGGCCGAGGGGGTCGCGATCGCCGTGAACAGGATGATGACGAGGATGGCGACGCGCCAGGCCTTGAGGATGGCCGCAGCGCTGAAGACGCCCGCGTAGTTCAGCAGCACGATGAAGACGGGCACGACGAAGGCGACGCCGATGGCGAGCACGAGCTTCAGCACGAAGTCGACGTACTCCTTCGCGGTCAGCCAGGCCGGCGAGGTGTCGGGGACGAAGCTCGTCATCACCTTGACGATGTTCGGCAGCACGAACCATCCGGCCGCGCAGCCGAGCAGGAAGAGCGGGATCGCGGAGGCGAAGAACGCGAGCGTGAACTTGCGCTCCCGGGTGTTCAGCCCGGGGACGAGGAACGCGAAGATCTGGTACAGCCACACCGGGCTCGAGATCACGATGCCGATCGTGAAGGCGATCTGCAGGCGCAGGTCGAAGGCGCTGCCGATCGTCGGGAAGACGATCTCGGCCTGCTTGCCGGTCGCCTCGGCGACCCGGTGCACCGGCTCCTGGATCGCGTCCCACACGAACAGGTCGGTGAGGACCCAGCCGCCGACGGCGCCGACGACGATCGCGATGGCGGAGATGAAGAGCCGCTTGCGCAGCTCGATCAGATGCGCTCCGAGCGACATCCGCTTCTCGCGGTTCTTCTCACCGCGCTCTCTCACCGCGGTCACGGGAGGTCAGGCGTTCTTGCCGGGGTCCGTGCTGCCGGCCTTGGGCTGCTCCTCGCTCGACTTGGCCGTGCCGTCGGCGGCGTCGTCGCCGGACTGGTCGGAACGGACTTCGCTCTTCAGGATCTTCATCGACTGGCCGAGGCTGCGTGCGAGGGCCGGCAGCTTGGGCGCGCCGAACAGCAGCAGGATGACCACAAGGATGATCAGCGCGTGCCAACCGGTGAAACCTTGAAACATGGGGGCTCGTCCAATGTTCGGAAACTCGTGGTGAACAGTCTAGCCGGTCGGACCAATGCCCGAGCCGCCGGTCGGGACGTCCGGCGTCTCGTAGCCGGCGAGGCCCGCGCGCGCCCACTCCGCGACCGCCGCCCTGGCCTCGGCGGGGGCGACGACCGTGACGAGCCCCGGCAGCCCGGCGATGAGCCGCTTGAGGCCGTGGTAGTGCGCGACGCGCAGCGTCACCCGCAGCCGGTCGCCCGCCGGCTCGCTGCTGGAGTCGGCCAGGTAGTCGGCGAGGAGGGGCAGGGTCTCCTCGGCCACGTCGACCACGACGTCGAGGTCGGTGTCGGAGCCGTGGAAGAGCGTGTCGGGCACTTCGCGTCCGCTGTGGTCGGCGATCGGCAGCTCGCTCACGAGCAGTCCGGTCATCCGGTCGACGCGGAAGTTGCGCATGTCCTCCCGGCCGTGGTCGTAGGCCTGGAGGTACCAGTCCGCACCGAGGGAGGCGATGCGCAGCGGGTCGACGCGACGCCGGGCCTGCTCCCCCAGCGCGTTGCGGTAGTCGAACTCGAGCTGGCGTCCCGCGGCGACCGCCTCCCGGATGCGCGCGAGCGAGGCGTCCGCCTCCAGCTCGGCCACCGCGAGCTGGGTGGGGGCGCCGGTGGTGCCGAGCCGGAGCTTCTCGAGCAGGGCGGCGAGCCTCGCGCTGCCGGCGTTCTCCGGCGATGCGGAGAGGTACTGGAGGCCCGCGATGAGGGCGCTCGCCTCGCGCGCCGACAGTCGCGGGGCGTCGTCGATCGCCACGTGGTGCACGATGACGATGACGTCGTCGTCCTCGAAGGAGTCCCAGTCGATGTCGAAGAGGTCGTTCGGCTGGTAGGTGCCCGTCTCGCCGGGCAGGCCCGAGGTCGCGATCAGCCGGACCGCGTCCCGGATCTCGCCCTCGCCCAGCCCGAAGTACTCCGCCGCCTCGGAGACGTCGACCACCCGCCGTTCGAGCAGGTACGGCACGAAGGCGAGCAGGAAGACGAGCTTGTCGGAGGCGCGCAACGGCTTGCGTGCGGCCATCAGTCGAGCCCTCCCTCGTCGTGCGCCGCCACGACGATCGCGAGGCGCGCCCGCACCGCGTCGCGGAGCTCGGCCGGCGAGATCACGCGCACCTCCGGGCCGTAGGCGGCGAGCTCGTCGGCGAAGACGGCCGCGTCGGTGTAGTGCAGGCTGATCACGCCGCGGTCGTCGTCGCGGAGTACGGCCCGCTTGCCGAGGCGGACCTCGGCGTCGCTGCCCGCGGTGACGGCCAGATCGGCCGTGTTCTGCAGGCGGAGCGCCTCGAGCTCGCCGAGGATGCGGTCCTGCACATCGGCGGGCGGCGCCTCGAAGGAGACCCCGGGCAGCACCTCCACCGGCCCGACGATGCGGGAGAGCAGGTAGGTGCGCAGGCCGTCGGCGTCGTGGTCGCGGCCGTGCAGATGCCAGCGGCCCTCGTGCAGCACGACGGCGTACGGCTCGACGCGGCGGAGGCGCGGAGCGGGTTCGCCGGGCTTGAAGTAGCGGAAGGACACCGCTTGCCGGCGGTCGAGGGCCTGGCGCAGCGGCTCGAAGGCGGCGTCGCGCACGCGCAGGCGCGGCGCGTAGCCGATGACCGGCTCGCGGGGCTCGATGCCGAGGGCGCGGAGCTTCGTGAGCGCGCGCTGCGAGTCGGAGGACAGGGATGCCTCGCGCCACACCTCGGCCGCGAGGCCGAGCAGGGCGAGCTCGTCGGGGGTGAACGTGACCTCGTCGGGCAGGTCGTAGCGTCCCTTGGGGATGCGGTAGCGAAGGGACTGGTTGTCGCCGGGGCGGTCGGGCGACTCGATCGTCTCGAGCGGGATGCCGAGCTCGCGCACCTCGTCCTTGTCGCGCTCGAACTGGCGCTCGAGGCTCGCGTTCGCGCCCGAGGGGTCGTAGCGCTCGGCGTAGCCGCGCACGGTCGAGAGGATCTCCGACTTCAGCAGCCCGGTCTCGGTCGCGAGCAGCGCGAGCACGAGGCTGAAGAGGCGGTCCTCGACCTGGATGCGGGGCGTTCCCCGAGACTTCTCCGCCACAGCAGCGATCATACTGAACCGGCCGAGGCCGGTCGCCGCCGTGCGGGAATCAGAGGACGCCCAGGATGTCGACGACGAAGAACAGGGTGGCGTTCGGGGCGATGACCCCGTTGCCGGCGCCCTGCTCGCCGTAGGCCTCTCCGGCCGGGATGATGAGGCCGAGCTGCGAGCCCACCTGCTGGCCGATGAGCGCCGTGGTCAGGCCGACCGGCAGCCCCATCTGCATCGCGGTCTTCGCGTCGCTCGTCGCGCCGACGCGGGCGGGGGCGCCCTGCTCCCAGGTGGAGAGCTGGGAGATGACCTGGTTGTCGTCCCAGTTCACCGCGGTGAACTGCACGACGACGGTGTCGCCGTCCTTCACGACCGGGCCGTTGCCGCCCTTCAGCGTCTCGACCGCGGTGGTGTCCGTGGCGTCGGCGGGCGGGTCGGCCTTCGGCACGGTGATGCCGGGGCGGCCGTCGGGTGCAAGCACGACCGCGGGGAAGCCGTCGCGGGTGAGCTGCGGCGCGCCCTCGGCCTTCGTCGGGAAGGCGCGGAGCACGTCGAGGACGAACACCACTCCGTTCTTCGGATCGGCTCCCGGCGTCGGCTCGCCGGCACCGCTCGCGTCGTAGTCGGCCGCGACGAACACGACCCGCGACCCCTCGCTGGCGCAGCTCAGTCCCTTGTCCATGGCGGGGATCGAGTCCGAGCCGCCGCGGACGAGGAGCTGGCCCCCCGAGTCGCCGAAACCGCCGCCGCCGAGCTTCTCGCCGGTGCCGCCGTCGTACGCGACGTACGCCACCTCGACGAGCTGGCCCTCGGCGATGGGCTCGCCTTCGCCCTCCTGCAGCACCTCGCACTGGGTCTCGCCCGGGGTGAGCGGCGTGGGGAACTCCACCTTGGGCTCCGAGCCGAAGTCGCCCGTCACGGTGACCGCCTCGCTGGAGGCGCCGGGGGCGGCCTCCGGCGCAGGGCCGGTCGAGCAGGCGGAGAGGGCGACGGCGACGCCGAGGGCGGCGATGAGCGCGAGAGACGAGCGCACGGATCCTCGATTCTGGGATGCGGTCACGGAAGCCGCCTGGGCGGCGGTGAGCGTTGAAAGCCTACCCGGCATCGCCGGGGGCCTCGTCGATGGGGGCGCGGGCGTGCCCGGCCGCGGTGTCGGCGGCGCGGACGCGCTTGCGCAGCGCCTTGTCGCTGACCGTGCGCTCGCCGAGGGCGCCGGGCGTCCACGCCTCGACGTCCTCGTCGCTGAACTCCGTCTTCGAGGGGCGGCGCTTGAGCTCGGGCAGCACGGTGTCCGGCGCGAGCCGGCGGGCGGTGATGAGGAAGCCGGTGTGCGCGATCATGCGGTGGTCCGGGCGGACCGCGAGGCCCTGCACGTGCCAGCCGCGCACCATGGTCTCGTTCGCGTCGGGGTCGGTGTACTCCCCCGTCGCGCGGATGGCCTCGGCGACCCGGGAGAGCTGGGTGACCGTCGCGACGTAGCAGAGCACGACCCCGCCGGGCTTCAGGGCGCGGGATACGGCGCCGATGCACTCCCAGGGCGCGAGCATGTCGAGCACGACGCGGTCGACCGAGCCGTCGGCGACGGTCTCCGGCAGCGCGACGGCGAGGTCGCCGAGGGTGATCGACCAGTTCTCCGGGTCGCGGCCGTGGAAGGTCGCGACGTTGCCGCGGGCGACCTCGGCGAACTCCTCGCGCCGTTCGAAGGAGTGCAGGCGGCCCTCCGGGCCGATCGCCCGCAGCAGCCACAGCGAGAGCGCGCCGGAGCCGACGCCGGCCTCGACGACGGTGGCGCCGGGGAACACATCGGCCTGGGCGAGGATCTGGGCCGCGTCCTTCGGGTAGACGATCGCCGCGCCGCGCGGCATCGACATCACGAAGTCGCTGAGCAGCGGCCGGAGCGCCAGGTACTCGACGCCGACCTCGTTCGCGACGACCGAGCCGTCGGGCAGCCCGATCACGGCGTCGTGGGCGATGCCGCCCTTGTGCGAGTGGAAGACCTTGCCGGGCTCCAGGGTGATGGTGTGCATGCGGCCCTTCGGGCCGGTGAGCTGGACGCGGTCGCCGACCCGGAAAGGCCCGCTCCGCTCGCCGCGGCTCTCGTTCACGCGCTGGCCTCCTCGGGCTCGTCGGCGAAGGGCCGCGCGGCGAGGTGGGCGCCGGCGGCCGCGAACAGCTGGGCGCTCGTGCGGCCCTCGAGCGTCGGCCACAGCAGGTGCGCGTCGCTGCCGTCCAGCGAGGCGATGTGCGGGATGCCGAGGGCGAACGCTCCGGAGGCGGCCGCGGAGGCGACCCCGGGCGGCGAGTCCTCGAGCGCGATGCAGGCGGTGATGTCGACGCCGAGCCGCTCGGCGGCGCGCAGGTAGGGCTCCGGGTGCGGCTTCGGGTGGTCGACCATGTCGCCGGCGACGAGCACGTCGAACGCCTCGAAGCCGGTGGCGGCGACGATGTCCTCCGCCATCGCGCGCAGCGACATCGTGACGAGGCCGGTCGGCACGCCCGCCTCGCGGATGTCCCGCAGGAGCTCGCGCGCGCCGGGCCGCCAGGGCGCGCCCTCGGCGACGATCTGCTCGCGCACGCGGCCGGTGAGGTGGTGCACGATCTCGTCGGCGGAGAGCTCGACGCCCGCCCGCTGGAAGACGGCGGCGGAGTCCCAGAGGCCGGATCCGACGAGCTGCAGCCCGTCCTCCTCGGTCCAGACGCCGCCGTACGAGCGGACGAGCTCGGCCTCGGCGCGGATCCAGTACGGTTCGGTGTCGACGAGCGTGCCGTCCATGTCCCAGAGGACGGCGGCGGGAAGGCGAGTGGTCACAACGGGCAAGTCTACGGGCACCGCCTATTGTGGAACCGAACCCGGATCGTCCGGGCGCAGGAAGCGGGGCGACGCCAGTGGACCATCCGGTCGGATTCGACGGCGGACGACTCCTCGTCGTGGCCTTCGAGGGGTGGAACGACGCGGGCGAGGCGGCGACCGGCGCGGCGAAGCTGCTCGTCCGTCGGCTCGGGCTCGTCGAGATCGCCGCGGTCGACCCCGAGCTGTACTTCGACTTCCAGTTCTCCCGCCCGTCGATCGTCTCCGGCGACGACGGCGTGCGGCGGATCGAGTGGCCGGGCGCGGCCATCCTCGGCCCCGGCGGCGAGCCGGAGCTCGACGAGGCGGACGAGCAGCTGACCGGACCCGGCGCGGAGGGGCTGCACGTGCTGCTCGGCGCCGAGCCGGCACGCAGCTGGAAGGCGTTCACCGCCGAGCTCGTCGACGCCGCTCTCGCAGCGGACATCGACGGCATCGTGCTGCTCGGCGCCATGCTCGCCGACGCCCCGCACACCCGGCCGCTCGCGGTCTTCGCCTCGAGCGAGAACCCCGAGGTGCGCACCGCGCTCGGCGTCGAGCGTTCGAGCTACGAGGGGCCCGTGGGCATCCTCAGCGTCATCGCCGACCAGGCCGAGCGTGCCGGCATCCCGACCGTCTCGCTGTGGGCCTCGGTGCCGCACTACGTGCACAACGCGCCCTCGCCGAAGGCGGTCCTGGCCCTGCTCGGCAAGCTCGAGGAGCTGACGGGGCTCTCGATCCCCCGCGGCTCGCTCGAGATCGAGTCGAAGGCCTGGGAGGCCGGCGTCGACGCCCTCGCCGCGGAGGACGACGAGATGGCCGCGTACATCGCCCAGCTCGAGGAGGCCCGCGACGCGGTCGACGCCCCCGAGGCGAGCGGCGAGGCGATCGCCAAGGAGTTCGAGCGGTACCTGCGCCGCCGCGGCGACGGCCCGGCCGGCGACGAGCCCTGGCGGCCCCGGGAGAGCTGAGCCCGGGCGGCTCAGGCGCTCAGCACGCCCGTGCCGAGCAGCACGAGGAGCAGTCCGCCGAGCAGGATCCGGTAGATCACGAAGGGCAGGAAGCTGCGCTTCGAGATGTAGTTCATGAAGAACGCGATGACGAGCAGCCCCACGACGAAGGCGACGAGCGTCGCCGCGCCCGTCTCGACGAGCCCGTAGACGCTCGGTTCGCCGATGCTCTTGAAGAGCTGGTAGAAGCCCGAGCCGAAGACGGCGGGGATCGCCAGGAGGAACGCGTAGCGCGCGGCGGCGGCGCGCTCGTAGCCGAGGAAGAGCCCCATCGAGATCGTGCCGCCCGAGCGCGAGACGCCGGGGATGAGCGCGAGCGCCTGCGCGAAGCCGAACAGGATGCCGTGCGGCACGTTCAGCTCCCGGAGCGTGCGGGTCTTGCGTCCCGCCCAGTCGGCGAGCCCGAGGATGATGCCGAAGACGATGAGCATCGTCGCGACGATCCAGAGCGAGCGGAAGGTCGTCTCGATCTCGTCCTGGAAGAGGACGCCGAGCGCCACGATCGGGATCGAGCCGACGATGATGAGCCAGCCCATCCGGGCATCGGGATCGTTCCGCGGCACCCGGCCGGTGAACGAGCCGAACCAGTGCGAGATGATCCGCACGATGTCGCGCCAGAAGAACACGACGACCGCCGCCTCGGTGCCGATCTGAGTGATGGCGGTGAACGCCGCGCCCGGGTCCTGCGCGCCCGGCAGGAGCTCCCCGAGGATGCGCAGGTGCGCGCTCGAGGAGATGGGGAGGAACTCGGTCAGTCCCTGGACGAACCCGAGGATGAGGGCTTCGATCACGTGTCGTGTGTCCGTTCGGTCGATGGCGTGCGGCGACGGAGACGATCGTAAGCCCCCTCCGTGGGCGGGCTCAGTATTCGAGCAGCAGGTCGCGGAGCACGCGGTGCCCGAAGGAGAGCGCGTCGAGCGGCACGCGCTCGTCGACGCCGTGGAACATCGCCGGGAAGTCGATGCCCTCCGGGAGGCGGAGCGGGGCGAAGCCGTAGCCGGCGATGCCGAGCCTGGAGAGCGCCTTGTTGTCGGTGCCGCCCGAGAGCAGGTACGGGAACACGGGGGCGCCCGGGTCGTGCCGGCCGATCGCCCCGGCGACCGCGTCGACGAGCGGGCCGGTCGTGGAGGCCTCGAGGCCGACGTCGCGGTGCACGATCTCGACCTCGACGCCCTCGCCGGCGAGCTCGCGGATCGCGGCGAGCACCTCATCCTCCTCGCCCGGGAGGGTGCGGATGTCGACGAGCGCCTCGGCCCGGTCGGGGATGACGTTGTGCTTGTAGCCGGCCTCGAGCAGGGTCGGGTTGCTCGTCGTGCGGAGCGTCGCGGTGATGAAGCCCGAGGCGGAGCCGGTGGCGAGGGCGAGCTCGTCGGGCGAGACCTGCTGGGGGTCGACGCCGAGCACGCCGGCGACGGCGGCGAGGAGCTCCGTGGTGGTGCCGGTGAGGCGCAGCGGCCACTCGGCGCGACCGATCCGTGCGACCGCCTCGGCGAGCTTCGTGACGGCGTTGTCATGGATGAGGCGGGAGCCGTGCGCGGCGGTGCCGGTGGCGACGAGCCGCACCCAGAGCAGGGACTTCTCCCCCGTCTGCAGGAGGTAGGCCCGGGTGCCGCCGACGGTGATGGAGTAGCCGCCGACCTCGCTGATGGCCTCGGTGGCGCCGGCGAAGAGCTCGGGGTGGTGCTCGACGAGCCAGTGCGCGCCGTAGTCGCCGCCGGCCTCCTCGTCGGCGAAGAACGCGACGACGAGCTCGCGCTCCGGCTGGCGGCCGCTGCGCAGGATGTCGCCGAGCGCGGTGAGCATCATGGCGTCCATGTCCTTCATGTCCACCGCGCCGCGGCCCCAGAGCATGCCGTCGCGCACCTCGCCCGCGAAGGGGTCGACGCTCCAGTTGCGAGGGTCGGCGGGGACCACGTCGAGGTGGCCGTGCAGCACGAGCGCCGGCTTCTCGGGATCGCGGCCCGGCACGCGCGCGACGACGCTCGCCCGGCGCGGGGCCGACTCGAACAGCTGCGGCGCGAGGCCGAGGGCGGAGAGCTTGGCCTCGACGTACTCGGCGGCCTCGCGTTCGCCGTTCGCCCGGCCTTCGCCGTAGTTCGTGGTGTCGAAGCGGATCAGCTCCTGCGCGATGCTCGCCGTCTCGTCGAGCTCGTCGGTGATCGCGGGGGTCGTCGCTGCCTCGGCCATGCGCTCCACGCTACCGTGCCCGCCTCGTTCTCCCCCACTCCCCCGATCGCCCCGGCGCTGCGCGGTCGGAGAACGAGTTTCAGCAGTGTGATCTGCGCTTTCGGAGGGGCGGATGCCGCGGCTGCCCGTGGTGGTCAAACGGCCCTCCGAAACCGTGCTAATGTCTTCTACGGCCCGCTGAGTGATCAGCGGGAAACCACGCGCGGGTGGCGGAATTGGCAGACGCGCTAGCTTGAGGTGCTAGTGCCCGTATAGGGCGTGGGGGTTCAAGTCCCCCCTCGCGCACGTGGTCGAAAGGGCCGGATCGAAAGATCCGGCCCTTTCGCGTTTTCCGGGTTCGATCCCCATGCGGAGAGTCGAATACCTGTTCGATCACGGACTTGCCGTTTTCGAATCTCTGTTCGAAACTTGATGGGTGACCTCGACCCTTCCCCAGCGCACCCGCCTCGAGCGGGTCGCCGAGCTGCAGAGCCGCATCCACGGCATGCAGGCGACGAAGCTCGAGGGGCGCTCGCTGCCCACGCATCCGGCGTTCTCGGAACTCCTCCCCGGCGGGGCGCTGCGCGAAGGAACGGTCACCGAGGTCCACGGTTCCGGCTCGCTGCTGATGGCCCTGCTCGCCGAGGCGAGCGCCGCCGGGCGCTGGTGCGCGGTCGTCGGCATCCCCGAGTTCGGGATCGAGGCGGCCGAGCGCTTCGGGCTCGACCTCGATCGGCTCGCGCTCGTGCCCCGGCCGGGCCGGCACTGGTTCACCGTCGTCGCGACGCTCGCCGAGGCCATCCCGCTCGTCGCCGTCCGCCCCGGCGGGCGGGTGCAGCCGGCCGAGGCGTCCAGGCTCGCGGCCAGGCTCCGCGAACGCGGCGCCGCCCTCCTCGTGGCCGGCGGCTGGCCCGGCAGCGACGCGAGCCTCGGCGTCGAGTCGAGCGGCTGGAGCGGGCTCGAGCGCGGGCACGGCCTGCTCGCCGACCACGAGCTGCTCGTGCGCGCCTCCGGTCGCGGCGGCTTCGCGAGCGGGCGACGGGCGCGGCTGCGGCTCGCAGCGGAGGCGAGGGGCTTCGCTGCGGTGCAGCCGCTGGCCGAGGTCCGCCGGCTCGGCGCAGAACGGCGGGCGGGATGATCCGGCACACCCGCACCATCGTGCTCTGGTGCCCCGATTGGCCGGTCCTCGCCGCGGCGCGCGAGGCCGGGATCGACCCGGCACGGCCGATCGCGCTCATCGAGGGCGGCGCCGTGCACTCCTGCTCGGCCGCGGCCCGCCGCGACGGGGTCGCCAGGGGCCTCCGCCTGCGGGAGGCGCAGTACCGCTCCCCCGACCTCCTCGTGCTCCCCTACGACCCCGTGCTCGACCATCGCGCCTTCGAGCCCGTGGTGCGCGGGGTGGAGCAGGCGGTGCCCGCCGTGCAGCTGGTGCGCCCCGGCACGCTCGCGATGCGGGCCCGCGGCCCGGTCCGCTACTACGGGGGCGAGGCGCAGGCGGCGAGCGCCCTGCTCGACACCGTCGACGCCCTCGGGGTGCCCGGGGCGAAGATCGGCATCGCCGACGGCCCATTCGCCGCCGAGCAGGCGGCCCGCACCGCGCTGCGCTCCCCCGTCGGCGTCGTCCCCGAGGGCGGCTCAGCCGAGTTCCTGGCACCGCTGCCCGTCTCGCTCGTCGTCGATCAGCGCACCCGCACGCTGCTCCTGCGGCTCGGGGTGCGCACGCTCGGGGAGCTCGCGGCACTGCCGGCCGCCGACGTGCGTCGTCGTTTCGGTCCGGCCGGGGCGTTCGCGCACGAACGGGCCGCCGGACGCGAGCAGTCCGAGGTGGCGGCCCGCACGCCCCCGCCGGAGTTCGAGGTGGAGCAGCGTTTCGAGCCGCCGATCGACCGGATCGATCAGCTCGCCTTCGCGTTCCGGGTCTCGGCCGAACGGTTCATCGACCGCATCCGCGAGTCGCGGCTCGTCTGCACCGCGCTCCGGGTCGAGCTGGAGGACGACCGCGGCGGTCACTCCGGGCGCAGCTGGTTGCACCCGCGCTGGTTCACCGCCTCGGAGGTGCTCGACCGGGTGCGCTGGCAGCTGCAGGGCGCGGGCAGCGCCGAGGCCGGGCTCGCCGCGGCGGTGACCCGGGTGCGCATCGTCCCCGAACGGCTCGACTCGACCGGAGACCACGAGCCCGGGCTCTGGGGCGGCGGGCCCGACGAACGGGTACACCACGCCCTGACCCGCGTGCAGGGGCTCCTCGGGCACGAGGGCGTCGCCACTCCGGCCGTCGGCGGCGGGCGGCTCCTCGTCGACCGGCAGGTGCTCGTGCCCTGGGGCGACCGCGCCCCGGCGGTCCGACCCGGGCCGTGGCCGGGCACCCTGCCCGCGCGGGCGCCGGCGAGCGTCTTCGACGAAGCGGTGCCGGTGCTCGTCCGCGATGCGGCCGGCGACTCCGTCACGATCGACGAGCGCGGGGCCATCGGCTCGCCGCCGGTGGGCTTCGCCCTCGCCGGGCGGCAGCTCGCCGAGGTGCGCGCCTGGGCCGGCCCGTGGCCCGTCGTGGAACGCTGGTGGGATCCGGAGCGCGCACGACGGGTGCACCGCTTCCAGCTGGTCGACCACGACGGCTGCGCCTGGCTGCTGCTCCGCGACGCCGAGGGCTGGTGGGCCGAGGCGAGGTACGACTGATGGGGCGCGGCTGATGGGCTGGAACAATCCGGAGATCCCGTGGTCCGAGCTCGAGCGCAAGCTGTCCGACCGCCGCCGGCCGACGCCGTCGAAGCTCATCGCCGACGGTGGCGACGGCCCGGCCTTCAGCCGCAAGCGCGCCCCGTACCGGCCGAGCGAGGGGCTCGTCGCCCCGAGCGGGCCGCTCGTGCCCTACGCGGAGCTGCACGTGCATTCCAACTACAGCTTCCTCGACGGCGCCTCCCAGCCCGAGCAGCTCGTGGAGGAGGCCAGGCGGCTCGGGCTCTCCGGCCTCGCGATCACCGACCACGACGGCTTCTACGGCATCGTCCGCTTCGCCGAGGCGGCCGAGAGCTTCCCCGAGCTGCGCACGGTCTACGGCGCCGAGCTCTCCCTCGGTCTCTCCGCCCCGCAGCTGGGCGCCGCCGACCCCGAGGGCGAGCATCTGCTCGTCCTCGCCCGGGGCGAGGCCGGCTACCACCGGCTCGCGGCGGCGATCACGGCGGCGCAGCTCGCCGGGGGCGAGAAGGGACGCCCCGTCTACGAGCTCGAGCGGCTCGCCGAGCAGGCCGGGGGCGAGTGGGTCGTACCCACGGGATGCCGCAAGAGCGCGGTGCGCCGAGCCCTCGCGGCCGAGGGCGACGAGGGGGCCCGGCGCGAGCTCGACCGGCTGATCGGCCTGTTCGGCCGGGAGCAGGTGGTGGTGGAGCTCTTCGACCACGGACATCCCGGCGACCAGCGCGCGAACGACCGGCTCGCGACGATCGCGGCGAGTGCCGGGGTGCCGCTGCTCGCCACGAACGCCGTGCACTACGCGACGCCGGGCGAGCACCGCCTCGCGAACGCCCTGTCGGCGGTGCGGGCCAGGCGCAGCCTCGACGAGCTCGACGGCTGGCTGCCGGCCTCGAACGAGCAGCACCTGCGCAGCGGCGCCGAGATGCTCGCGCGCTTCGCCCGGTATCCGGGGGCGGTCGAGCGCTCCGTCGTGCTCGCCGAGGAGCTCGGCTTCACGCTCCGCAGCGCCCGGCCCCGGCTGCCGAGGCAGGAGGTGCCGGCGGGGCACACCCCGATGAGCTGGCTGCGCGAGCTCGTCCGGCAGGGCGCCGAGGAGCTCTACCCCGGCGTGCCCGAGCATGTGCAGCGGCGTCTCGACCACGAGCTCGCGGTCATCGAGCAGAAGGACTTCCCCGGCTACTTCCTGATCGTGCACGATCTCGTCGCCGAGGCGCGCCGGCGAGGCATCCTCTGCCAGGGTCGCGGCTCCGCCGCGAACTCGGCCGTCTGCTACGCGCTGCGGATCACCGCGGTGGACTCGATCAAGTTCGACCTGCCCTTCGAGCGCTTCCTCTCCGCCCTGCGCGACGAGGAGCCCGACATCGACGTCGACTTCGACTCCGACCGGCGCGAGGAGATCATCCAGTACGTGTACGCGAAGTACGGCCGGCAGAACGCGGCCCAGGTCGCGAACGTGATCAGCTACCGGCCGAAGGCGGCCGTGCGCGACATGGCGAAGGCGCTCGGTTACGGCACCGGTCAGCAGGACGCCTGGTCGCGGCAGGTGGAGCGCTGGGGCGCCGTCGTCGAGACCGACGACCACGACATCCCGGGTCCCGTGGTCGAGCTCGCCGAGCAGCTGCTCACCTTCCCGAGGCATCTCGGCATCCACTCCGGCGGCATGGTGCTCACCGACCGCCCGGTCGGCGAGGTTTGCCCGATCGAGCACGCCCGCATGCCGGGGCGCACGGTGCTGCAATGGGACAAGGACGACTGCGCCTGGATGGGTCTCGTGAAGTTCGACCTGCTCGGCCTCGGCATGCTCGCCGCGCTGCAGTACGCCTTCGACCTGATCGAGGCCCGCACCGGCGAGCACTGGGAGCTGCACTCCATCCCGAAGGAGGAGCCGGCCGTGTACGACATGCTCTGCCGCGCGGACTCCATCGGCGTGTTCCAGGTCGAGAGCCGGGCGCAGATGGGCACGCTCCCCCGGCTGAAGCCGCGCTGCTTCTACGACCTCGTGGTCGAGATCGCGCTGATCCGGCCGGGCCCCGTGCAGGGCGGCGCGGTGCACCCGTACATCCGACGGCGCACGGGCGAGGAACCGGTCAGCTACCTGCACCCGAAGCTCGAGCCGGTGCTGAAGCGCACCCTCGGGGTGCCGCTGTTCCAGGAGCAGCTCATGCAGATGGCCGTCGCCGTGGGCGACTGCACCGCGGCCGACGCCGACCTCCTGCGCCGGGCGATGGGCTCGAAGCGGGGGGTGCAGAAGATCTCGGAGCTGCAGGAGAAGCTCTACGCGGGGATGGCCCGCAACGGGCTCTCCCAGGCGGACGCCGACGCGATCTACGGCAAGATCGAGGCCTTCGCGAACTTCGGCTTCGCCGAGAGCCACGCCCTGGCGTTCGCGCTGCTCGTCTACGTGAGCTCGTGGCTGAAGCTGCACTATCCGGCGGCGTTCCTCGCCGCGCTGCTGCGGGCGCAGCCGATGGGCTTCTACTCGCCGCACACCCTGACCGCCGACGCCCGGCGGCACGGGGTGCGCATGCTCCGGCCCGACATCCTCCGCTCCGCGGTGCACGCGGGGCTCGAGCCGCTCGACCGGGTCGACGTCCGCGGTCCGCTCGGCGATCCCGGGCGGCCGCCGAGCGGCTCGGACGGATGCCTCGACGCGGAGCAGCCAGAGGTCGGCGCCTTCGACCGGACGGCGCCCGACCGTTCGGCCGAGCACCGCCGCGACGGCGCCTTCGCCGTGCGCCTCGGGCTCGCCGACGTCGCCTCGATCGGCACGGCGGTGGCCGAGCGCATCGTGGCCGAGCGCGAGTCGGGCGGCCCCTACCGCGACATGGCCGACACGGCGCGCCGGGCCGGACTCGACACCGAGCAGCTCGAGGCGCTCGCCGCCGCCGGCGCCTTCGAGACGTTCGGGCTGGCCCCGCGCGAGGCGCTGTGGCTCGCGGGCGAGGCCGCGCAGGACCGGGCGGAGTTCCTGCCGGGCTCGGTCGTGGTGGTGCAGCCGCCGCTGCTGCCCATCCTCAGCGAGGCCGAGCAGGTGGTGTACGACCTCTGGGCGACGGGCATCTCCCCCGACGACCATCCGATCCGGCACGCGCGGGAGGAGCTCGACGCGCGCGGCGCGGTGCGGATCGACCGCCTGCAGGCGGTGGAATCGGGGCGGCGCGTCGAGGTCGGCGGGGTCGTCACTCATCGGCAGCGCCCGGCGACCGCTTCGGGCATCACCTTCCTGAACCTGGAGGACGAGTCGGGCACCCTCAACGTGATCGCCGGGGTCGGCGTCTGGAACCGGTACCGGCGGATCGCGCGGGAGGCGCCGGCGATGGTCGTCCGAGGCATCCTGGAGCGCTCGCCGGAGGGCGTGACGAACCTCGTGGTCGACCGCTTCGAGCGGCTCACCGTGCAGGCGCCGCATCGCTCGCGGGACTTCCGCTGAGCCCGGCCGGCCCTCCACTCCCCGCGCGATCGCCGTGTCTCCGCCCGAGGGCCGAGCGGGTCGGTTAGCCTCGACCGGTGCCCGCCACCCCGCCCTTCGATCACGACCCCCACGACCGCTACGGCAGCGATGTGCTCGCCGGAGACTGGAAGGCCAGGGGGCGCCCGACGATCCCCGAGGTCGCGGCCGAGCGGGACCTCGTCGTGGAGCTCGCGGACTCGGGCTTCTGCGGTGCGATCCTCGGCATCGAGCAAGGCAATGTCGTGCTCGAGGACCGCTTCGGCGGGCGCCGGCTGTTCCCGCTCGGCCACGGCTTCCTCCTCGACGGGCGCGCCGTGCGGCTCGTCGCACCCAAGCCGAAGGCGCCGGCCGGTCGGCTGCGCACCGCTTCGGGCTCCTTCGTCGCCGAGGCGGCGCCCGCGAAGGTGGCGCTGCCGAGCCGCATCTTCGTCGAGGGACGGCACGACGCCGAGCTCGTGGAGAAGATCTGGGGCGCGGACCTCCGCGTCGAGGGCGTCGTCGTGGAGTATCTCGAGGGCGTCGACGTGCTCGCCGACACGCTCGCCGACTTCCGGCCCGGCCCGAAGCGCAAGGTCGGCGTGCTCGTCGATCACCTCGTGCCGGGGTCCAAGGAGCAGCGCATCGCGGATTCCGTGGCCCGCGGGCCGCACGGCGCGCACGTGCTCGTCGTCGGGCACCCGTACATCGACATCTGGCAGGCGGTGAAGCCGCAGCGGCTCGGGGTCGAGGCGTGGCCGGTCATCCCCCGCGGCACCGAGTGGAAGCACGGCATCTGCGCGGCCTTCGGCTGGCCGCACGCCGAGCAGGCCGACATCGCCCGGGCCTGGCAGCACATCCTCGGCCGGGTGCGCGGTTACGGCGATCTCGAGCCCGCTCTGCTCGGGCGCGTCGAGGAGCTGATCGACTTCGTGACCGCGCCGTAGTCGGTCCCCGCCCGGGCGCCCGGTACCGGCTCAGACCGAGAAGCCGCCGTCGCTGTGGATCAGCTGACCGGTCACCCAGCGCCCCTCCTCGGCGACGAGGAAGCGGACGAGGCGCGCGGCGTCCTCCGGGGTGCCGAGCCGCCCGCTCGGCTGCTCCGCGACGAGGGCGGTGCGGGTCGCCTCGTCCATCCAGCCGGTGTCGACCGGGCCCGGGTTCACGAGGTTCGATCGGATGCCGAGGCCGCCGAGCTCGCGGGCCGCGGCGACGACGATGCGGTCGAGCGCGCCCTTGCTCGCCCCGTAGGGCAGGTTGCCGACGGTGTGGTCGCTCGTGAGCGCGACGACGCTGCCGCCGCCGGCCGGGACCTGCTCCGCGAAGGCGCGGATCAGCAGCCAGGCGGCCCGGGTGTTCACCGCGAAGTGCCGATCGAAGCTCTCGGGGGTGGTGTCGAGCAGGCCGGAGTCGACGCTGTACGCGTGCGACAGCACGAGCGCGGAGACGGGGCCGAGCTCCGCGCCCACCTCGGCGAGGAGCCGTGCCGGCGCGGCGGGGTCGGCGAGATCGGCGTCGAGCCGCAGGCTGCGGACACCGTGCGCGGCGAGCTCGGCCTCGAGCAACGCCGGGTCGCGATCGGGGTCGCCGCCGTAGGGCAGCTCCCGGTCGCGTTCGGCCGAGCTCGTGACGGCCACGTCCCAGCCGTCGGCGGCGAGGGCGACGGCGATCGCGTGCGCGATCCCGTTTCGGCGGCCGGCTCCGGTGACGAGTGCGACGGGCATGCGGCTCCTCCCCGGCGCCTGCGGCGCACGGCTCGACTGACTCATGCCGCCCGTCCGGCGGCACGAGTCGCCACGCTAGCCGATCGTGGTGCCGAAGGCGAGGCCGAGCACGTAGGTCACGGCGGCGGCGCCGAGGCCGATCGCGAGCTGACGCAGTGCCCGCTTCAGCGGCGAGGCCCCGGACAGCAGGCCGACGGTCGCGCCCGTCGCGAGCAGCGCGATGCCGACGAGCACGGTCGCGAGGAGCACCGCGGGCAGCCCGGTCATGCCGAAGAGGTACGGCAGCACCGGGATGAGCGCGCCGGAGGCGAAGAAGCAGAAGCTCGAGAGCGCCGCGGCGAGCCCGGTGCCCACCGCCTCGTCGTCGTGCTCGGCGACGCCCAGGGCATCGGTCGGGGTCGGCTGCTGCTCGACGGCGTGCACTCTCGCGACGACGAGGGCGGCGTGCTCGGCGGCCTCCGCCGGATCCATCCCGCGGGCGCGGTAGACGAGCGCCAGCTCGTTGGCGTCGATGTCGAGGTCGGGCAGCGCCTCGCGGGCGGTCGGGTCGGGCGCGGACGCCTCGAGCAGCTCGCGCTGCGATCGCACGGACACGTACTCGCCCGCGCCCATCGAGAGCGCGCCGGCGAGGAGCCCGGCGATGCCGGTGAACAGCACGACGGGGGCCGGGACGCCCGTCGCGCCGATGCCGAGCACGAGGGCGAGGTTGGAGACCAGTCCGTCGTTGGCACCGAACACGGCGGCGCGGAAGGTCCCGGCGAGACGCCGCCGACCGCGCGCGGCCAGACCTCGGACGACTTCCCCGTGGATCCGCTCGTCGGCGGCCATCGCCGCGGTCGCGTCGGGATCGCTCGCATAGGGCGAGCGGGCCTCCGCCCGCTGGGCGAGCGCGAGGACGAAGATCGAGCCGAAGCGGCGGGCGAGCCCGCCGAGCAGGCGAGTGCGGATGTCCGCACGCGGGACACCGCGCTCGTCTCCGCCGAGCAGCCCCAGCCAGTGCGCCTCGTGACGGCCCTCGGCCGCGGCGAGGGCGAGCAGGATCTCGCGCTCCTCCCCCTCACGACGGGCGGCCAGCTCGCGATAGACGGCGGCTTCGGCGCGCTCGTCGGCGAGGTAGCGGCGCCACCTGGCTCGATCTGCGGCGGTGCCCTGCGGCGTGCTCATGCTGCTCCTTCTCACGGGCGCGCGTCGACGACGTCGGCCCGCGCCATCGCGTGGGCCGCGCTCGCGGCCTCAGCCAAGCTACCGGCGCGGCCGGTCGAAACGGCCTGAAACGGCGGGATTCGCAGCATTTCGGATTCCCGAACGTCCTTCGGTCCGCCGAAGCATCCTGGGGCGGCGGTGGCGGCGGGCGGCCGCCACCGGCGCGACTCAGCCGACGAGGTGCTGCCAGCCGTCGCCGGCGGCGTACTCGAAGATGAGGTTCGTCTCGGTGTGGGCGACGGCGGGGTGCCCGGTGAGGTGGGCGAGCACGAACTCCCGCAGCTCCTCGGCGTCGCGCGCGGCGACGTGCAGCAGGTAGTCCTCGGCACCCGCCATGTGGAAGACGGCGAGCACGCCGGGCAGGTGCGGCACGGCCTGCCGGAAGGCATCGATCTCGCTGCGGTCGTGCTTCACGAGGCGCACGGCGATGAGCGCCTGCAGGGAGACCCCGAGGGCGGCGAGGTCGACGTCGACGCGGAAGCTGCGGATGATGCCGAGGCTCTGCAGGCGGCGGAGGCGGAGCGAGACCGTGGACTCCGCGACCCCGACCTCGGCGGCCAGGGCTGCGCCGGAGGCGCGGGCGTTCGACGAGAGGGCGGCGATCAACGCCCGGTCGACGCGATCGAGTTCGGCTTTCTGCGCCATCGCACGCTCCTTCAGGAAGTACCTCGATGAATCTGCGACAAATGCTACCAGTACGCGGGAAGCTGCGACAGATCTTGATGATCTCTGCAGATCCTGCTTCATTGGCGGAATGCAGACTTCGACCTCGCGCTTCGAGACGCGCGCCGTGCACGCCGGGATGGACGGCGTTCGCGAACTCGGTTCCCATGTTCCTCCCATCGACCTCTCCACGACGAATCCGCTGCCCTCGGTCGAGCTCGGCGGGCGCTCCTACGAGGAGCTCGCCGGAGGCCAGGATCTCGGCGACGACCGCTCGGCGGTCTATCAGCGGCTCTGGCAACCGGGCGTCGCCCGCTTCGAGTCGGCCCTCGCGGAGCTCGAGGGGGCCGACGGCGCGGTCGCCTTCGCGAGCGGGATGGCGGCGCTCTCGGCCCTGCTCATCGCGACGGCGAGCGCCGGGCGTCCGCACATCGTGGCGGTGCGCCCCCTCTACGGCGGCACCGACCACGTGCTCGACACCGGGCTGCTCGGCACCGAGGTGAGTTGGGCGACCGTCGATGAAGTGGCCGACGCGGTCCGAGCCGACACCGGGCTCGTCGTCGTCGAGTCGCCGGCCAATCCGACGCTCGAGCTCGTCGACCTCGCCGCGCTCGCGCGCGCGGCGGGCACCGTCCCGCTCCTCGTCGACAACACCTTCGCGACGCCCGTGCTGCAGCGCCCCATCGAGCACGGCGCCGCGCTCGTGCTGCACAGCGCCACGAAGTACCTGGGCGGGCACGGCGACGTCATGGGCGGCGTCGTCGCGGGCGATCGCGAGTGGGTCGAACGTCTGCGGCAGGTTCGCGCGCTCACCGGCGGTCTGCTGCATCCGTTCGCGGCGTACCTCCTGCACCGCGGACTCCGCACCCTGCCGGTGCGGGTGCGCGCGCAGCAGGCGACCGCGGGCGAGCTCGCGCAGCGCCTCGCCGCGCACCCCGCCGTCTCGAGCGTGCACTATGCGGGTCTGCCCGGCCAGGACCCGCTGGGGCTCGTCGGCCGCCAGCAGGCGGGACCCGGTTCGATCATCGCGCTCGATCTCGACGGCGGCTTCGAGGCGGCGCAGCGCTTCGTGGAGGCGTGCGAGCTCGTCACGCACGCCGTCTCGCTCGGCGGGGTGGACTCGCTCGTGCAGCATCCGGCGTCGCTCACCCATCGGCCGGTCGCGGGCGAGGCGAAGCCCGCGGCGGGCGTCGTCCGGCTCTCGATCGGGCTCGAGCACGTCGACGACCTCGCCGACGATCTGCTGCGGGCGCTCGACGTCGCCGCGCTCACGGCGGCCCCGATGGCCTCGGACCGGCGCACGTTCGCGGCGGCCGCCGCGGACTGAGCGCCGGCTGCGTCAGCGGGCGCCGAGCCGCTTGCGCACGAACTCGATGCGCGCCTGGAGCTGGGTCACCGTCGCCTGCGCGACCGCGGGGCCGCCGCAGATGCGCCGCAGTTCGGAGTGCACCTGCGAGTGCGGCTCGCCGGTCTGCCGTGCCCAGAGTCCGACGAGGCTGTTCAGCAGCGCACGCTGCTCCTTGAGGGTGCGGTAGAGGGCGACGGGCTCGGCATGTTCCGCGTCGGCGACGGTGTGCTTGCGGCGCTCGCCGGCGCGGCGCGCCTGCCGGGCCTGGCGATGGCGGAGCAGCTCGGACACCTGCTCGGGCTCGAGGAGGCCCGGGATGCCGATGAAGTCGAACTCCTCGTCGCTGCCGGGCTCGGCGAGCGTGCCGAACTCGGTGCCGTCGTACACGACGCGGTCGAAGGTGGCGTCGGACGCGATCGCCTGCCAGGTGAACTCGGCGGAGAGCTCGTCGGACGCCTTCTCCTCGCGGTTCGCCGCCTCGAGCAGGCCGTCCTCCAGGCCGGGGTCGTCTCCCCCGTCGCCGTCGCGCCGGTCGAGCGCATGGTCGCGCTGCCGCTCCAGCTCGCTCGCGAGCGCCATCAGCACCGGCACATTCGGCAGGAAGACGGACGCCGTCTCGCCGCGGCGCCGGGCGCGCACGAAGCGGCCGATGGCCTGCGCGAAGAACAGCGGCGTCGAGGAGCTCGTCGCGTACACGCCGACGGCGAGCCGCGGCACGTCGACCCCCTCCGACACCATGCGCACCGCGACCATCCATCGGCTCGTCGACGCCGAGAACGCCTCGATGTTGGCCGAGGCCTCTTTGTCGTCGGAGAGCACGACGGTGACCCGTTCGCCGCAGATCTGCTCGAGCTGCTGCGCGTACGCGCGGGCGACGGTCTGATCGGTCGCGAGCACGAGTCCGCCGGCGTCGGGGATCGATTGGCGCACCTCGCTCAAGCGCCGGTCGGCGGCGTTCAGCACGGCGGGGATCCACTCCCCGCTCGGCTCGAGGGCGGTGCGCCAGGCGGCGGAGGTGATGTCCTTCGTGTTGTCCTCGCCGAGCCGGGCCTCCATCTCGTCGCCGGCCTTCGTGCGCCAGCGCATGTGGCCGGCGTAGACCATGAAGATGACGGGGCGGACGACGCCGTCGGCGAGGGCCCGGTCGTAGCCGTAGGCGTAGTCGGTGCGGGAGACGCGCACGCCCTTCGCGTCCGGGGCGTACTCGACGAACGGGATGGGCGCGGTGTCGCTGCGGAAGGGCGTGCCGGTGAGCGAGAGCCGCTTCGTGGCGGGCTCGAAGGCCTCGCGGATGGCGTCGCCCCAGGACAGGGTGTCGCCGCCGTGGTGCACCTCGTCGAGGATGATGAGACTGCGACCCGAGAGCGTGAGCTCGCGGTGCAGGGCGGGCCGCATCGCGACCTGCGCGTACGTCACGGCGACGCCGTGGAAGTGCCGCGCGGAGCGGCCGTGGGCGTTGCGGAAGCCGGGGTCGAGGCGGATGCCGACGCGGTCGGCGGCGTCGGCCCACTGCCGCTTCAGGTGGTCGGTGGGCGCCACGACGGTGATGCGATCGATGATGCGCCGCGCGCGCAGCTCGGCCGCGAGCCGGAGCGCGAAGGTCGTCTTGCCGGCGCCGGGCGTGGCCGCCGCGAGGAAGTCGCGGGGCAGCTCCCCGAGGTAGTGCTCGAGGGCTTCGGCCTGCCAGGCGCGGAGCTTGGACGCGGTGCCCCAGGCGGCGCGCTCGGGATAGGACGGCGAGAGGTGCTCGGCGGCCGAGGTGCCCGGGTGGGCGCCGTTCGGAATCACTGAGCTCATGAGGATACGAGGTTACCCGAGCCATCCGACCCTGGCGAAGCCGGATCGCCGACCGGGCGTGGCGCGCCGTCGAAGCGAGCCGCGCGCTCCGGCGACGTGTGCAGAATGGAGGAATGCCAGTCGGAGCAACGTCCAATGAATCCGCCGAGGCGGCGCCCCTCGAGCCGCGCCACCCGTGGTCGCGCTACGTCGCCCTGGGCGACTCCTTCACCGAGGGCATCGGCGACCCGGAGCCGACCGTGCCGGGCGGGCACCGCGGCTGGGCGGACCGTGTCGCGGAAGTGCTCGCGCAGGGCGACGACGACTTCGCCTACGCGAACCTCGCCATCCGCGGCCGGCTCATCCAGCAGATCATCGACGAGCAGATCGAGCCCGCGCTCGCGCTCCGCCCCGACCTGATCACGATCTCGGCCGGCGGCAACGACGTCATCCGTCCGGGCACCGATCCGGACGAGATCTCCGCCCGCTTCGAGTACGCCGTCGAGCGGCTCTCCCGCGACCGGGCCACGATCGTGCTGTTCACCGGCGTCGACGTCGGCTTCTCCCCCGTGTTCCGCGGCATCCGCGGCAAGGTCGCGATCTACAACGAGAACCTCCGCGCGATCGCGGCGAAGCACGACCTGCTCGTCGCCGATCAGTGGGCGCTCACCGAGATCCAGGACCAGCGCATGTGGGCGCCCGACCGGCTGCACCTGAACCCGCTCGGACACCACACGGTCGCCCGCATGGTGCTCGCGACGCTCAACGTCGACAACGACCTCGAGCCCTCGACGCCCGAGCCGCTCCCGGCCCGCAGCTGGCGCGAGGCGCGGGTGGGCGACCTCGCCTGGGCACGGGAGTACCTCGTGCCCTGGGTGGTACGGCGCATCCGCCACCAGTCCTCGGGCGACTTCGTCACCGCCAAGCGGCCGGATGCCGGTCCGTACGCCGTGCCGGGCGGAACCGAGCGCGGCTGACCGGGCGGACGACCGCGCGGGCGCTCAGCCGCGCCCGGCGCTCGCCGGGGCGTCGAGGGCGCCGGGGTTGCCGAGCCGCCACCAGGCGCCCGGGTCCTCGAGCGGGGCGTCCAGCCGCAGCGGCACCACGATCGAGCGGGATCCGGCGGTCACGGTCGCGGTGCCGACGTCGCTGCCGTCGGCGGCGGTCGTGACCGAGGCCGCGTCGACGGCGACCTCGACCGGGGTGTCGCTCCAGACGACGAGCCGGGCGGCTTCGCTCGCCTCGGCGTGCGCGGTCTGGCCCCACGGGGTGGCGTAGCTCGCGAGGTCCGCGCCCTCGTCGAAGACGGTGACCTCGCGGAAGCCGGGCGCGACGCTGTCCAGGAGCGCCGCGACCGCCTCGCGCAGGCTCGCGTGGTCGGGGGCGTCGAGCAGGACGCCGACGATCGTGACCGACTCGTCGCCGACCGGGACGTCGGCGGAGAACAGCAGGTTCGCCGCGTCGTCGGTGGTGCCGGTCTTGATGCCGTCGACGCCGTGCGTGCCCAGCAGCTTGTTCGAGTTCTCGATCGCGCCGAGCTCCGGCAGCTCCACCTGCTGGGTCGCGACGATCGAGGCGACGACGGGGTTCTCGAGCGCGAGCTCGCCGAGCCGGACGAGCTCGGCCGGCGTGCTCGTGTTGTCGAGGGAGAGGCCGCTGGAGTCGGCGATCACGGTGTGCTGGAAGCCGTGGTCGGCGAGCCAGGTCCTGGCGCGCTCGAGGAAGGCCTCCTGCGAGCCGAACGCCCAGTTCGAGATGGAGATGGCGTAGTTGTTGCCGGACGGCAGCAGCATCGCCTCGAGGCTCTGCACGAGGCTCAGCGAGATGCCGGGCTCCACGGGGGCGACGGAGCCGTTCTGGGCGATCATGTCCCAGTACAGCTCGACGTCGGCCTCCGTGTAGGCGAGCTCCGGTCCACTCTCCCCCGCGGCGACGGGGTTGGCGTCGAGCACGACGAGCGCGGTGATGATCTTGGTGATGCTCGCCGTCGGCAGCGGCGCATCCGCCGAGCCGCCGACGAGGAGCCCGTCGAAGCCGACCGCGCCGACCGCGTACCCGCCGAAGCCGGGCAATGCGAGCGGCTGCGCCGCCTGGGCGACCGGTTGCGGCGCGGTGACGACCGCCGCGGCCGCGGGGATCGGCGCGCCGAGCGCCCGCCCGACGTAGACGCCGCCCGAGACGAGCAGGGCGAGGACGATCGCGAGCGCGCCGAACACGACGATCCGGCGGCGACGGTACACCTGCGCCCTGGCCTGCCGCGCGGCCGCGGCGGGATCGCTGGCGGACTCGGCTGGCTCGGTGCCGGCGCGGCGCGGGCGCGCGGCGTCGTGCTCGGCCTCGCGGCCGGGGGCTTCGGTCGTCATCGACTGCGAGCCTAGCCGCCTGACCCGTGCTCGGGCTGGAGGTCGGTCAGCGCGTACAGGACCACCGCGGCGGCCGCGGCGACGTTCAGCGAGTCGACCTCGTGCAGCATCGGGATCGTCACGATGCGGTCGGCGGCGGACAGCGCCCGTCGGCTGAGGCCGTCGCCCTCCGCCCCGAAGACGAGCGCGAGCCGTTCCGGCGGGTCCTTCGCGAGCGTGCGCAGCGAGACGGCGTCGTCGGCGAGGGCGAGCGCGGCGACCTCGAAGCCGTGCTCGTGGAGGAGCGGGGCGGCCTCGTCCCAGTCCGGCAGCCGCGTCCACGGCACCTGGAACACGGTGCCCATGCTGACCCGGACGCTCCGGCGGTAGAGCGGGTCGGCGCAGCGGGGGCTCACGAGCACCGCGTCCGCACCGAGGCCGGCGACGGAGCGGAAGATCGCCCCGACGTTGGTGTGATCGACGATGTCCTCGAGCACCACGACGCGCCGGGCGTCGCGGAGCAGTTCGGCCGGGGCGGGGAGCTCGGGCCGCTCGAACGCGGCGAGGGCGCCGCGGTGCACGCGGTAGCCCGTGATCTGCTCGAGCTGGGCCGCGTCGGCGAGGTGCACCGGCACGTCGTAGGCGGCGAGCAGCGGCTCGAGCCCCGCGAGCCACTTCTCCTCCATCAGCACGGAGCGCGGCCGGTGCCCGGCCGCGAGCGCGCGGGCGATGACCTTGGCGGACTCGGCCAGGTAGATGCCGCGCTCCGGCTCGGTCGCGCTGCGCAGCGCGACGTCCGTGAGATCGGCATAATCGGCGACGGCGTCGGATGCCGCGTCGCGCACTCGTTCGACGTGCAATGGTCCTCCCGGCCCCAAGCCTGCCATCCCAGGAAACAAACTCGAAAAGCGCGGTGTTTACCATCGTGGTACTCGTCCCGTGAACGCCGTCGATTGGAGCCGTGTGAGCACCAGCACTGCAGAGCCCGCCGTGGCGGGCCTGGACCGCGCGATCGACGTGCTCGGCGCCGGCACCGTCGCCGTCCTCACCGGGGCCGGCGTGAGCACGGACTCGGGCATCCCCGACTACCGCGGCGAGGGGGCCCCGCGGCGCTCCCCGATGACGTTCCAGACCTTCGTCGGCTCCGAGCCGGCGCGCAAGCGCTACTGGGCGGGCAGCCACCTCGGCTGGCGCTCCTTCGGCTCCGCGCAGCCGAACGACGGCCACCGCGCGCTCGCGCGGCTCGAGGCGTCCGGGGTGGCGAGCGGCGTCGTCACGCAGAACGTCGACGGGCTGCACCGCCGCGCGGGCAGCCGCCGCGTCGTGGAGCTGCACGGCGGCATGGACCGCGTCATCTGCCTCGCCTGCGGTCAGCTCTTCGCGCGCGAGGCGATCGCCGAGCGGCTCACCGCGCTGAACCCGGGGCTCGAGCCCGAGCTCGAACGGGCCATGCGCACGAACCCGGACGGCGACGTCGAGGTCGACGACGTCGCGGGCATGCGCATCCCCGAGTGCTCCGTCTGCGGGGGCATGCTGAAGCCCGACGTGGTCTTCTTCGGCGAGTTCGTGCCGGTCGAGACCTTCCGATCCGCGGCCGGCGTGGTCGAGGCGGCCGACTCGCTCCTCGTCGCCGGCAGCTCGCTCGTCGTGAACTCCGGCATCCGCCTCATCGAGCTCGCCCGGCGGCGGCGCCTGCCGATCGTCGTCGTGAACCGCGGCGAGACGAAGGGCGACGGCCGGGCCGCGGTGAAGATCGACGCCGGCACCACCGAGACCCTGACCGCGATCGCCGATGCCCTCGCGTCGTGAACACGCAGGTGCGTCTGCGAGCATGGTCGGATGACCGGGCTCAGCAGGATGCCGCTCCAGCCCGTCACGATCGCGCTCGTCCGGCACGGCGAGACCGACTGGAACCGTGAGCGGCGCATCCAGGGGCTCACCGACATCCCGCTGAACGACACCGGCCGGCAGCAGGCGGCCGCGACGGCCGAGGCGCTCCGCGACGAGTCGTGGGACGCGATCTACGCGAGCCCGCTCTCGCGTGCGGCCGAGACGGCGTCGATCATGGCGGCCGGGCTCGGCCTCGCGGAGCCCGTGCACGTTCCCGAGCTCGTCGAACGGCGGCACGGCGCGCTCGAGGGCCTCGACCCAGAGGGCCGGGCCGCGCTCGAGGCATCCGCAGCGACGATCGAGGGGCTGGAGCCCCGATCCGCCGTCATCGAACGCAGCTCGGCGGCGCTCCTCGCGCTCGCCGAGCGGCACCCGGGCGGACGCGTGCTCGCAGTCGCGCACGGCGGGGTCATCCACTCGCTGATCCTGCACCTCAGCGATTGGACGCTGCCCGCCCCCGGCTACCGCATCGACAACGGTTCAGTGCATCTCGTGCGCGTCGTCGACGGGACGCTCGAGCTCGTCGAACCGGAGCGGCTGACCGGCACCGGCGACTGACGCGCGCTCAGGCGCGTCGTCGTCGCGTGCGCCGGCCGCCCTGTTCGGCGACCGTGCGCTGCATGAGCTTGAGCAGCCGTTCCGCGGACGCCGCCCAGGTGTAGCCCGCCGCGCGCTCCACGGCCAGCTCGGATCGCCGCGTCCACTGGTCCCCGGCTTCGAGGTCGCGCACCGCGCGGACGAGGTCGTCGGGATCGTTCGGGTCGAAGTAGAGGGCGGCGTCGCCGCCGATCTCCCGGAAGATCGGGATGTCGCTGACGACGATCGGCGTGCCGAGGCGCATCGCCTCGACGAGCGGGATGCCGAAGCCCTCCGCGCGCGAGGCGTGCACGAGCGCGGTCGCGTTCGAGAGCAGCTCGGCGTACTCCTCGTCGCTCGCGCCGTCGTGGAACACGATCCGCGCGTCCGGGGCGAGCCGGGTGAGCCGGCGGCGCTCCTCGTCGCCGATCCGACTCATCAGGTGCAGCTCGTGGTCCGGCAGCTTCGCCGCCGCCCGCACGAGCGTGTCGACGCCCTTGTACGGCATGAACGAGCCCATGTAGACGAGCCGGCCGCGAGTCGGGCGCTGCCGCGGCAGCTCGGGCCGGCCGAGCTCGTCCGAGGCGTTCGGCACGACGGTGACCTCGCGCTTCGTGAGCCGGTGCTCGGCGATGAGCCCCGCCGTGGTCTCGGAGACCGTGACGACGCGGTCGGCGCGGTTCAGGAGCACCCGCTGCGGCCACCACGCCAGGTGGTAGAGCCGCCAGAGCAGCCGCACCGGCCACGGCAGGTTGCGCGGCGGGGTCCGGTTCTCGTAGTAGATCAGGTCGTGCAGGGTGAGCAGCAGCCGGTAGTCGCGGCCGAGCGAGCCCATCGTCTGCATCGGCGAGAAGACGATATCGGGCTTCAGCCGCTTCACCTGCAGGGCGACGAACGGCTCGAGCGGGCTCGTGGGCCCGCTCACGAGCTGCCAGGGCAGCTCGGGCAGCAGCTCGAGCTGGCGGTGGTCGTTGATCAGCATCGTGACGGGATGGCGCTTGCCGAGCTCGCCGACGAGGCCGGCGGTGAACCGGCTGATGCCGTCGTGCTGCCCGATGCGGGTGTACCTGCAGTCGAAGACGATCCTCACGCGGCCGCTCCGTGCGGCACGAACCCGAGGATGCGGCGCGCGGCGTCGCCCGGCGCCTCGTAGTGGATGAGGTGTCCGACCTCGGGGATGACCTCGAGGCGCGCGTCCGGGAAGCGTCCGACGAGCACGTGCTGCGCCGAGAGCGGCGTGATGTCGTCGCGCTCGGCGGCGACGAGCAGCACGGGCACGTCGATCCGCGGGGCGAACTCGCGCACGTCGTGGCTCACCGAGGCCCGGAACGCCTCGAGCAGGCTGTCACGATCGCTGAACGCCGAGAAGTAGCGGTCGTGCTGGTCGTGGATGAAGCGGCGCAGCTCCCGCGACCGGGTCTTCGCCATCGTCACGCTCATCACGCGCACGATCGCCCGGCTCTTCAGCACCGCGAAGCCCGCCCGCTCCGGGAGTGCCGCGGCGGCGCGGTAGTAGGCGACGGCGAGCCGCGTCATGATGCCCCGGGGGCCCTCGAGCGCGGGCGCCCCGATCGGGTTCACCAGCACGAGGCGCTCGGGACGGAGCCCGCCGGCGACCGCTGCCGACGCCACGATCGAGCCGAACGAATGCCCGAGCAGTGTGTAGGCGCCGCCGAGCTCCAGCGAGGCGACGAAGGCGTCGAGCCACGCGGCGTAGCCGGCGATGTCGTGGGGGCCGTCGAGCGGGGCGGACTCGCCGAAGCCCGGAAGGTCGGGCGAGACGATGCGGAAGCCCGGGAGGTTCGCCACGATCGGCTCGAGCCCGTGGTGGTCGCCGCGGAAGCCGTGCACGAGCACGATCACGGGCGCGCCCGGCTCGCCGTACTCCCACCAGGCGGTCGTCGAGCCGAGCACGGTGGTGCGGTGTTCGCGCACGGGGATGCGCTCGAGCTGGGCGGCGTAGGGCGAGGCGGTCATCCATTCCAGTCTACGGCGCGGCAGCCCGGAGCTGTCGGAGGCCGCACGTAGGGTGACGGCATGATCGATGCCACCGCCGACTGGGCCGACACCCTCGCCGTCTTCGACCTCGAGACCACGGGCATCGACATCGACACCTGTCGTATCGTCACCGCCTACGTCGGCGTGCTCGACCGCGACGGGCGGGTCGTCGAGCAGCGCAGCTGGCTGGCCGACCCCGGGGTGGAGATCCCCACCGCCGCGAGCCTCATCCACGGTGTCTCGACGGAGCGCGCCCGGGCCGAGGGGCTGCCGGCGGCGCGCGTCGTCGCCGAGATCGTCGCGGCCCTCGCCGACGCCGCGGCGCGCGGGCTGCCGATCGTCGCGTACAACGCCGCGTACGACCTCTCCGTGCTGTCGCGCGAGGCCGAGCGCTACGGGGTCGCTCCCCTGCCGGGCCCCGGGCCCGTCGTCGATCCGCTCGTCATCGACAAGGCGGTCGACCGCTACCGGCGCGGCAAGCGCACGCTGACGGCTGCGGCGGCGCACTACGGGGTCGAACTCGTCGATGCCCATGACGCCGGTGCCGACGCCGCGGCGGCGGGCCGGGTGGCGCAGGCGATCGCCCGCAGGTACCCCGAGGTGGCGGTGCTGGCCGCGGCCGAGCTGCACGAACGGCAGGTCGACTGGGCGCGCCTGCAGGCCGAGAGCTATCAGGACTGGCGGCGGCGCAACGGCGAGCCCGAGTTCGTCGCCGTGGGCGCCTGGCCGCTGCGGTAGCCCGTCCGCTGCGGTAGCCCGGCCGCCGCGGGAACCCGGCCGCTGCGCGGCGTCGCGCCCGGCCATCCGTCCGAGAACGACGAACGGGCGGGCGACCCGAAGGTCGCCCGCCCGTGTCGCGGTGGTCTTAGTTGGAGCCGCCGAAGCCCTTGAAGCGCTGGTTGAACTTCTCGACGCGGCCGGCCGAGTCCATGATGCGCTGCTTGCCCGTGTAGAACGGGTGCGACTCGCTCGAGATCTCGACGTCGATGACCGGGTAGGTGGCACCGTCGAGCTCGATCGTCTTGTCGCTCGTCGCGGTCGAACGCGTGAGGAACGTGGCGCCCGACGCCAGGTCGCGGAAGACGATGGCGTTGTACTCGGGGTGGATGTCGGTCTTCATGAAGACTTCCTTGATCAGTAATCGAGATGGATGGGGATTCCGCCGCCGTGGCCGACTGCTCGGTTGGCGCAGTACGGCGGCAGGGAAGCTCGGTGGCCCTCGGGCCAGCTCACGAGTTTAGCAGACGCAGCGCGATGCCGCCCTCAGGCGGTCGCCCGCGCGGCGAAGCGGCCGTCGTTCTCGCTCAGCTCGATCGGCAGGCCGAAGGTCTCGCTCAGCGTGTCGGCGGTGAGCGCCTCGGCGAACGGGCCCGACGCGACGACCTCGCCCTGCTTGAGCAGGAGGGCGTGCGTGAAGCCCTGCGGGATCTCCTCGACGTGGTGGGTGACCATGACGATGGCGGGCGAGGCCGTCGACGACGCGTAGCCGCCGAGGAGTCCGACGAGCTCCTCGCGGGCGCCGAGGTCGAGGCTCGCGGCCGGCTCGTCGAGCAGCAGCAGCTCGGGGTCGGTCATCACGGCGCGGGCGATCTGCACGCGCTTCTGCTCGCCGTCGGAGAGGCTGCCGAAGCGGCGATCGGCGAAGCGCTCGAGGCCCCACTCGGAGAGCACGCGCTGCGCGCGACGGAGGTCGATCTCCTCGTACTCCTCGTTCCAGCGGCCCGCGACCGAATAGGCGGCGGTGAGGACGACGTCGAGCACGGTCTCGGACTTCGGCAGCTTGCGGGCCATCGCGGACGAGGCGAAGCCGATCATCGGGCGGAGCTCGAAGACGTCGACCTTGCCGAGCGACTCCAGCAGCACCTCGGCTTCGCCCGAAGTCGGGTGCATCGCGGCCGCGGCGATCTGCAGCAGCGTGGTCTTGCCGGCGCCGTTCGGGCCGAGCACCACCCAGCGCTCGTCGGCCCTGACCGTCCAGTCGATCCCGTCGAGGATGGTGTTCCCATCGCGGACCACCGACACATCGCTGAACTTCAGAACCGTGCTCGCCATGCGATCCATGCTATCGGCAGCCGGGGGCCTCGATGGCCCACGCCCGAACCCGTGAGCCGGGCCCGTCAGCGCGCGAGCGCCGCACGGTACACCTCGCGGGTGCGCTCGGCGATGGCGGCCCAGCCGAAGTGCGCCTCGGCCCGCACACGGCCGGCCGCGCCGAACCGACGGGCGCCGTCAGGATCGGCGAGCACCCGCTCCAGCGCGGCGGCGAGATCGGCGACGTAGCGCTCGGGATCGAGGGGCGTGCCAGTGCCGTCATCGGCCTGTTCGATCGGCACGAGCACACCGGTGACCCCGTCCTCGACGACCTCCGGGATGCCGCCGGTGGCCGTGCCGACGACAGCCGCCCCGCACGCCATGGCCTCGAGGTTGACGATGCCGAGCGGCTCGTAGATCGAGGGGCAGACGAACGCGGTGGCCGCGGTGAGCAGCGCCGTCAGTTCGCTCCGCGGCAGGTGCCGGTCGATCCAGACCACGCCGTCGCGCTCGCGACGGAGCTCCTCGACGAGCGCCGTGACCTCGGCCATGATCTCCGGGGTGTCCGGCGCGCCCGCGCAGAGCACGAGCTGGGCGTCGGCGGGCAGCCGGCGCGCGGCGCGGAGCAGGTACGGCAGCCCCTTCTGCCTGGTGATCCGCCCGACGAACACGACCGAGGGGCGGTCGGGATCGACGCCCAGCGCACGCACGAGCGCGTCGTCGTCGTTCGGCGCCCAGTCCACGAGGTCGATGCCGTTGTAGACGACCTCGACGCGGGCCGGGTCGATCGCCGGGTACGCGCGGAGGATGTCTCGACGCATCCCCTCGCTCACCGCGATCACGGCGTCGGCGTCCTCGAAGGCGGTGCGCTCCGCCCACGACGACAGGGCGTATCCCCCGCCGAGCTGCTCGGCCTTCCACGGCCGCAGCGGCTCGAGGCTGTGCGCGGTGACGACGTGCGGGATGCCGTGCAGCCGCTTCGCGGTGAAGCCGGCGAAGTTCGCGTACCAGGTGTGCGAGTGCACGAGCTCGGCGCCGGAGACGTCGCCGGCCATGAGCAGGTCGACGCCCATCGTGCCGAGCGCGGCGTTGCGGCCGTCGAACTCGGCCGGCGGCGCGTACGCGAAGGTGCCGGGTTCCGCTCTCGGAGCGCCGAAGCAGCGGACGCGGACCTCGAGGTCGCGACGGAGCGCCCGGACGAGTTCGGCGACGTGCACGCCGGCGCCTCCGTAGACCTCCGGCGGGTACTCCCTGGTGAGCAGATCGACCAGCATGCCGCCACGCTAGCGCAGCGCGGTGCGGCCTCGCTGGACTCGGATCGACTCGGAGGGGACGAATCCGGCCGCCGCTCGTTACGCTGGGGACCATGGTTGCGCGCAAGGTCTTCGCGATCGTCCTCGCCGGCGGCGAGGGCAAGCGATTGATGCCCCTGACCGAGGACCGTGCGAAGCCGGCCGTGCCCTTCGGCGGGCAGTACCGGCTCATCGACTTCGCGCTCTCCAACCTGCTGAACTCTGGGCTGCGCCAGATCGTCGTGCTCACGCAGTACAAGTCGCACAGCCTCGACCGCCACGTCTCGCAGACCTGGCGTCTGAGCGGGCTGCTGAACTCGTACGTCGCCTCGGTGCCCGCGCAGCAGCGGCTCGGCAAGCGCTGGTTCTCCGGATCCGCGGACGCCATCCTGCAGAGCCTGAACTTGATCCACGACGAGCGGCCCGATCTCATCGTCGTGGTGGGTGCCGATCACGTGTACCGCATGGACTTCGCGCAGATGGTCGACGCCCACGTCGAGTCCGGCGCCGCCGCCACGGTCGCCGCCATCCGCCAGCCGATCTCGCTCGCCGACCAGTTCGGCGTCATCGAGGTCGACGCCGATCAGCCCGACCGCATCTCGCGCTTCCTCGAGAAGCCGACCCACCCGGTCGGCCTCCCCGACGCGCCCGGATCGGTGCTCGCCTCGATGGGCAACTACGTGTTCGACGCCGACGCGCTCATCGACGCGGTGAAGCGGGACGGGGACCGCGCCGACTCCGGGCACGACATGGGCGGCGACATCATCCCGGCGTTCGTCGAGGAAGGGCGCGCCGGCGTCTACGACCTGCAGCGCAACGACGTGCCCGGCGCCACCGACCGCGACCGCTACTACTGGCGCGACGTCGGAACCATCGACTCGTACTTCGAGGCGCACCAGGACCTCATCTCGGTGCTGCCCGTGTTCAACCTCTACAACCGGGAGTGGCCGATCTTCAGCCAGCAGCTCAACTCGCCTCCGGCGAAGTTCACGAGGGACGCCCGCGGCGCCCTCGGCACCGTCATCGACTCGATCGTCTCGCTCGGTTCGGTCATCTCCGGCGCGCACCTCGAACGCAGTGTCATCGGGCCGTGGGCGATGGTGGGCTCCGGCGCCCACGTGGCCGACTCGATCCTCTTCGACCGCGCCCGCATCGAGGGCGGTGCCACGGTGCGCCGGGCCATCCTCGACAAGGAGGTCGTCGTCGAGGAGGGCGCCCAGGTGGGCATCGACCGGCAGCAGGATCTCGCGCGCGGCTTCATCGTGACCGAGAGCGGCATCACCGTCGTGGGCAAGGGCTCGCGCATCCGGGCTCGCGCGTGAGCGCCGCAGCCCCGGCCGCCTCGCGCGGCCCGCTCGTCGTGCTCGACGCGGACTCGACCCTCATCCGTGAGGAGGCGATCGAGCTGCTCGCCGAGGAGGCCGGAACACTCGCGCACGTCGCGGCCGTCACCGAGCGCGCGATGCGCGGCGAGCTCGACTTCGCGGAGAGCCTGCGCGAGCGGGTGGCGACGCTCGCCGGACTGGATGCCTCGATCCTCCCCCGCGTGCGGGAGCGGATGACCCCGACGCCGGGTCTCGACCGCCTCATCGCGGGCGTGCATGCGGCGGGCGGGCGAATCGGCGTCGTCTCCGGGGGCTTCCATGAGCTCCTCGATCCGCTCGCCGAACAGCTCGGCCTCGACCACTGCCGGGCGAATCGGCTGGAGATCGACGGCGGGCGGTTCACCGGGCGCGTGCTCGGTCCGATCATCGATGCGGAGGCGAAGGCGGTCGCGCTCGCCGAATGGGCGGCGGCCGGCGGCATCCCGATCGCCCGGACGATCGCGGCCGGCGATGGCGCGAACGACCTGCGCATGCTCGAGACCGCAGCGCTCGGCGTCGCGTTCTGCGCGAAGCCGGTCGTGCGCAGTCGCGCCGATGTCGTCATCGATCGCCCGGACCTCTCGCAGCTCCTCCCCCTCGCCGGGCTCGCCGACGCCGGGTAGCGGTCGGACGTCGCCGCGCCGCGGAGCTCGGACGGACGCCCTCTGCGGCGGTTCCGCCGGCAGGCAGAGCAGGGGCGCCGAGCTGGCTCGGCGACCGGGAGGCTCAGTTCTCGGGTGCGGGCTGCTCCGACCGGTACTGCGTGCTCGCAGCGAGTTCCTGCCTAGCTTCGCGGCGCGGATTCCCGACCGATCGTCGCTGCGCTCCCCCGATGCGGCGCTGTGCTCCGGTAGGCCTGCCTGACGCCACACTTTGGCGTGGCCGCGAGGCGGTGGTCGAGGACCGGGCGTGGCTGTGTCTGACCTTGCCGTACCGCAGCGCGCGCACGGCGGTGCAGTGCTCACGGCGGTCCAGTGCGCGCGGTGATGCAGCTCGCAGCGGCAGCGCTGCGTGGCCCGTGCTCAGAATGGTGCGGGTTCTGGGTAGTGCGCTGACTCGCGGTGGGGCGGGGCTTCGGGCGTGCTTGGTGGGCGCTGGGGTGGGTGCAGGTGTTGGGGTGTGGTGGTGGCGGTGTGGCCGGTGGGGGTGTGCCAGGTGATGGTGCCGTTGGGTGCTTTGGTGACCTGGAAGCGGGTGTGGTGTTTGAGGGTGTGGTCGGTGCGGCAGGTGGGGGCGAGGTTGGTGGTGTTGGTTGGGCCGCCTGCGGTCCAGGGGGTGAGGTGGTCGAGGTCGCTTTGGTGGGCGGGGCGGGTGCAGCCGGGTCTGGTGCAGGTGCCGTAGTGGTGGGTGAGCCAGCGGCGTTGGGCGGTGGTGGTGCGGTATCGGGTGCGGTCCAGGGTGAGTGGGGCGGCGGTGATGGGGTCGGTGATCAGGCGGAGGAAGGTGGGGGCGTGGGCGAAGAGGTGGCGGGCGGTGTCGTCGTCGATGGGGCCGTGGCCGTCGAGTTCGGCCGGGGTGTACCCGACCGCCACCCCACCCGCAGCGTCGGTACCCGTGGTGCCGGTGCCGCTGGTGGTGGTGCGGGTGAGGGTGAGGGCGGGGATGGTGATGAGGATCTCGGTGCGTACGGCGGTGGGGGTTCCG
>NZ_BMRJ01000010.1 GCF_014648575.1 Agromyces mediolanus
TGGTGGGGAAATCGTTCGAGCGTTGCTCTGTTCAATTTGGTGTTTGGTTCGTCTGTCGGGAACCACACAGTGGACGCGAGTCATCGGGCTCTACATCGTGCCTTTTGCAAACGTTGATGTAGATAGTGATTATCAAGTTATCGGCGTATTAGTACCAGTCAGCTGCACACCTTGCGGTGCTTCCACATCTGGCCTATCAACCCAGTCGTCTGGCTGGGCGCCTCTCCCCCCGAAGGGGATGGAAATCTCATCTTGAGGCCGGCTTCCCGCTTAGATGCTTTCAGCGGTTATCCATCCCGAACGTAGCTAACCAGCGGTGCTCCTGGCGGAACAACTGGCACACCAGAGGTTCGTCCAACCCGGTCCTCTCGTACTAGGGTCAGATCCTCTCAAATTTCCTGCGCGCGCAGAGGATAGGGACCGAACTGTCTCACGACGTTCTAAACCCAGCTCGCGTACCGCTTTAATGGGCGAACAGCCCAACCCTTGGGACCTACTCCAGCCCCAGGATGCGACGAGCCGACATCGAGGTGCCAAACCATGCCGTCGATATGGACTCTTGGGCAAGATCAGCCTGTTATCCCCGAGGTACCTTTTATCCGTTGAGCGACAGCGCTTCCACAAGCCACTGCCGGATCACTAGTCCCGACTTTCGTCCCTGCTCGACCTGTCAGTCTCGCAGTCAAGCTCCCTTGTGCACTTACACTCGCCACCTGATTGCCAACCAGGTTGAGGGAACCTTTGGGCGCCTCCGTTACTCTTTGGGAGGCAACCGCCCCAGTTAAACTACCCACCAGGCACTGTCCCTGAACCGGATCACGGTTCGAAGTTAGATATCCAGAGTGACCAGAGTGGTATTTCAACAATGACTCCACGAACACTGGCGTGCCCGCTTCAAAGTCTCCCACCTATCCTACACAAGCCACACCGAACACCAATACCAAGCTGTAGTAAAGGTCACGGGGTCTTTCCGTCCTTCTGCGCGTAACGAGCATCTTTACTCGTACTGCAATTTCGCCGAGTTCGCGGTTGAGACAGCTGGGAAGTCGTTACGCCATTCGTGCAGGTCGGAACTTACCCGACAAGGAATTTCGCTACCTTAGGATGGTTATAGTTACCACCGCCGTTTACTGGGGCTTAACTTCTCAGCTTCGCTCCGAAGAGCTAACCGTTCCGCTTAACCTTCCAGCACCGGGCAGGCGTCAGTCCGTATACATCGACTTGCGTCTTCGCACGGACCTGTGTTTTTAGTAAACAGTCGCTTCCCACTGGTCTCTGCGGCCTTCACGCCTTCGGCAGCAAGTGCCTACAACGATCCGGCCCCCCTTCTCCCGAAGTTACGGGGGCATTTTGCCGAGTTCCTTAACCACGATTCTCTCGATCTCCTCGGTATTCTCTACCTGACCACCTGAGTCGGTTTGGGGTACGGGCGGCTAGAACCTCGCGTCGATGCTTTTCTCGGCAGCATAGGATCACCCACTTTTTATCCGCATCACGTCTCAGCCGTAATGAGTCGCGGATTTGCCTACGACTCGGCCTACACGCTTGCCCCGGGACAACCATCGCCCGGGTTGGGCTACCTTCCTGCGTCACACCTGTTAATACGCTCACCGCACCAGACCGGGTCCCATGCTCCCCGCCACGGTGTCCCCCGAAGGGAACGATGTGACAGTTCGGATGGTTAGCATTACTGGATTGGTGTGGGCGGTTCTTCGCCGGTACGGGAATATCAACCCGTTGTCCATCGACTACGCCTGTCGGCCTCGCCTTAGGTCCCGACTTACCCAGGGCAGATTAGCTTGACCCTGGAACCCTTGGTCTTCCGGAGGACGGGTTTCTCACCCGTCTTTCGCTACTCATGCCTGCATTCTCACTCGTGTACCGTCCACGGCTGGTTTCCACCGCCGCTTCACCCGGCACACGACGCTCTCCTACCCATCCACACGACTGGACCACGAAGGCCTATCGATTGTATGAATGCCACGACTTCGGTGGCGTGCTTGAGCCCCGTTACATTGTCGGCGCGGAATCACTTGACCAGTGAGCTATTACGCACTCTTTCAAGGGTGGCTGCTTCTAAGCCAACCTCCTGGTTGTCTGTGCAACTCCACATCCTTTCCCACTTAGCACGCGCTTAGGGACCTTAGTCGGTGGTCTGGGTTGTTTCCCTCTCGACGATGAAGCTTATCCCCCACCGTCTCACTGCTGCGCTCTCACTTACCGGCATTCGGAGTTTGGCTGACGTCAGTAACCTGTTGAGGCCCATCGGCCATCCAGTAGCTCTACCTCCGGCAAGAAACACGCAACGCTGCACCTAAATGCATTTCGGAGAGAACCAGCTATCACGAAGTTTGATTGGCCTTTCACCCCTATCCACAGCTCATCCCCTCAGTTTTCAACCTAAGTGGGTTCGGTCCTCCACGACGTCTTACCGTCGCTTCAACCTGGCCATGGATAGATCACTTCGCTTCGGGTCTAGGACCTGCGACTGAATCGCCCTATTCAGACTCGCTTTCGCTCCGGCTACCCCACACGGGTTAACCTCGCCACAGATCACTAACTCGCAGGCTCATTCTTCAAAAGGCACGCCGTCACCCCAACACGGGAGCTCCGACGGTTTGTAAGCAAACGGTTTCAGGTACTATTTCACTCCCCTCCCGGGGTACTTTTCACCTTTCCCTCACGGTACTTGTCCGCTATCGGTCATCTGGGAGTATTTAGGCTTATCAGGTGGTCCTGACAGATTCACACGGGATTTCTCGGGCCCCGTGCTACTTGGGATCCCTCTCCGGCCGGCCAGGCATTTCGACTACGGGACTCACACCCACTCCGGTCCGCCTTTCAATGCGGTTCGTCTATACCTGACGCGTCACCGTGGCTGTCCGGCAGAACAGCCCGAAAGGTCCCACAACCCCGACCATGCAACCCCTGCCGGGTATCACACATGACCGGTTTAGCCTCATCCGCGTTCGCTCGCCACTACTTACGGAATCACTGTTGTTTTCTCTTCCTGTGGGTACTGAGATGTTTCACTTCCCCACGTTCCCTCTACCCGCCCTATATATTCAGGCGGGAGTCACCAGGTCACCCAAAGGGCCTGGCGGGGTTTCCCCATTCGGAAATCCTCGGATCACAGCTCGTTTATCAGCTCCCCGAGGCTTATCGCAGATTACGACGTCCTTCTTCGGCTCCAGATGCCAAGGCATCCACCGTTTGCTCTTAGAAACTTGAAATCACATGAGTTCAGAAACCACCAACCCCGAAGGGCCGGCGGTGACCAATGATTAGTCGAACGCACCCCCAAAAGGGCACGTCCTACGAATCTTTGTGATCGACACTCCCGAAAGAGCGTCAATCTAAGATGCTCGCGTCCACTATGTAGTTCTCAACAGACGAACAGCACCCCCACACCCGCCCACCACAGTGAGCATCGGCAGAGGCCTGCAAGAAACCAGCCACCCCCAAGGCAAAGCCAAAAAGGGGTTGCGCCCGGTCCCTCAGGACCCAACAGCGTGCACGTACCCGCCCGGCCAGCCCCAACCGTTCCAACCCCCACGCTGCCGAAACAACGCTGAGGCGTACTAGG
>NZ_BMRJ01000011.1 GCF_014648575.1 Agromyces mediolanus
TCAACAGCGTGCACTATGTTCAATGCCAATTTATTGAACCCCAGCCTGCTTTTTGGAGTGGGTATGGATTCCTTTGATTGATGGACAATTTGATTTTCGAGTCAGTTGTTTCTCTGTCAGTGAACAAACTCTGGGTCGGGCTTTCGGGTCTGGTCTGAATCATTTTTTTTGGAGAGTTTGATCCTGGCTCAGGACGAACGCTGGCGGCGTGCTTAACACATGCAAGTCGAACGATGAACTTGGAGCTTGCTCTGGGGGATTAGTGGCGAACGGGTGAGTAACACGTGAGTAACCTGCCCTGGACTCTGGGATAACTTCGAGAAATCGGAGCTAATACCGGATAGGACCTTGCACCGCATGGTGTGGGGTGGAAAGTTTTTCGGTTTGGGATGGACTCGCGGCCTATCAGCTTGTTGGTGAGGTAATGGCTCACCAAGGCGTCGACGGGTAGCCGGCCTGAGAGGGTGACCGGCCACACTGGGACTGAGACACGGCCCAGACTCCTACGGGAGGCAGCAGTGGGGAATATTGCACAATGGGCGCAAGCCTGATGCAGCAACGCCGCGTGCGGGATGACGGCCTTCGGGTTGTAAACCGCTTTTAGTAGGGAAGAAGCCTTCGGGTGACGGTACCTGCAGAAAAAGGACCGGCTAACTACGTGCCAGCAGCCGCGGTAATACGTAGGGTCCGAGCGTTGTCCGGAATTATTGGGCGTAAAGAGCTCGTAGGCGGTTTGTCGCGTCTGCTGTGAAAACTAGAGGCTCAACCTCTAGCCTGCAGTGGGTACGGGCAGACTTGAGTGGTGTAGGGGAGACTGGAATTCCTGGTGTAGCGGTGGAATGCGCAGATATCAGGAGGAACACCGATGGCGAAGGCAGGTCTCTGGGCACTTACTGACGCTGAGGAGCGAAAGCGTGGGGAGCGAACAGGATTAGATACCCTGGTAGTCCACGCCGTAAACGTTGGGCGCTAGATGTGGGGACCTTTCCACGGTTTCCGTGTCGTAGCTAACGCATTAAGCGCCCCGCCTGGGGAGTACGGCCGCAAGGCTAAAACTCAAAGGAATTGACGGGGGCCCGCACAAGCGGCGGAGCATGCGGATTAATTCGATGCAACGCGAAGAACCTTACCAAGGCTTGACATACACGAGAACGGGCCAGAAATGGTCAACTCTTTGGACACTCGTGAACAGGTGGTGCATGGTTGTCGTCAGCTCGTGTCGTGAGATGTTGGGTTAAGTCCCGCAACGAGCGCAACCCTCGTCGCATGTTGCCAGCACGTTATGGTGGGGACTCATGTGAGACTGCCGGGGTCAACTCGGAGGAAGGTGGGGATGACGTCAAATCATCATGCCCCTTATGTCTTGGGCTTCACGCATGCTACAATGGCCGGTACAAAGGGCTGCGATGTCGTAAGGCGGAGCGAATCCCAAAAAGCCGGTCTCAGTTCGGATTGAGGTCTGCAACTCGACCTCATGAAGTCGGAGTCGCTAGTAATCGCAGATCAGCAACGCTGCGGTGAATACGTTCCCGGGCCTTGTACACACCGCCCGTCAAGTCATGAAAGTCGGTAACACCCGAAGCCGGTGGCCTAACCCTTGTGGAGGGAGCCGTCGAAGGTGGGATCGGTGATTAGGACTAAGTCGTAACAAGGTAGCCGTACCGGAAGGTGCGGCTGGATCACCTCCTTTCTAAGGAGCACTGGATCAGCTTGCTGGTTCCAGGTCAGCCAGATTGAGGCGAACGTTCTCACTGGTTGCTCATGGGTGGAACATTGACATAGGTGCTCGTCTGAATGGTTCAGACCTAGTAC